>NZ_JBQFSH010000001.1:0-1500426 GCF_056537865.1 Ruegeria sp. BJ5 | reverse complement strand
ATAGGCAACAGACCAAACCAAAGTGTCGCGGGATGGAGCAGCCCGGTAGCTCGTCAGGCTCATAACCTGAAGGTCGCAGGTTCAAATCCTGCTCCCGCAACCAAACTCAAAAAATCAAACTACAGCCCGAAAACCCAAACGGCCAACGGGAAGTAAGTAAGATATGCGCGTAGTCACTGCGCGAAAAGTGCAGCGCGCCGCCGAAGAAATCTTGGAATTTTTCGAAACCCTCGTCAGCTCCGCGGCTCTTGGCACACCCGTCACGGTAACCAAAATATCGGTGTCTGCCCTCGGAACGGGACAGTCCGATCACAAGCCGATGGGTGAAAGTAGACCCTGATGATCTGTCGCTATCGGCAGCCGATCCGCCGGATAGGCCGATTGCGGCGCTGCGCGTTTCTTCGTGTCGCCCCTTCACAACGTTCTACAGGTCATCGGACATGATCCGTAGATCGGGCACCTCTTCTATTACCCAGTCTTCGGGCGGGTTCAGTTGCGCCTGTCGTTTGCCGGTGTTTGGGTCTTTGACGAAACGCTGCCGGTTCCAAACCAACCGCCCGATATAGAGTTCGTTGTTCAAGATGCCGGTGCCACGCTGGTAGTTGCCGTAGATCGTCGATGATCCCCATGTGCCAAGGGGGCCGTGAATGCCCTCATTGTTCAGTTGAGCAGCGATGTTGCGTGGGCTTTGCCCATGGCTGTAGTCCTGAAAGATACGTTGAACGATCTGGGCTTAGCTTTCATTGATCCGCCGTTCCCCTGTGGTGATAGACCCGTCTGCGTCCATATCTAGCGCAATGTCGTAACGGTATGTGATACCACCGGTTGATTTACCTTTACGCACACGTCCTTCAAGGTCGCGATGGGTCTTTTGAGCCAGGTCTTTCAGGATCAGGCTGCTCATAGTGCCTTTGAGACCGATATGCAGTTCAGAAATTTCTCCCTCTGCCACGGTTACAATCGGGATGCCCTGAAACCGCATCTGCTTGAAAAAGGCCGCGATATGTTCCTGATCTAGGCTTAAGCGGTCGAGACCTTCGGCTACGACGACTTCGAAATTATCAAGCCGGGCGTCTTCCAAAAGCCGTTGATAGCCAGAGCGAAGATGAGATGCTCCGCTCAGTCCTCGGTCGGAAAAGGTCTGGGCCTCCTGCCAACCATTGCTATTGATCAAGCGCAGGCACAGCCGATGCTGGTCCTCAATGGAGGCGTCACTTTGAAGATCGGTGGAGTAGCCGGCGTGGATAGCGGCGCGCATGGGTCGGGCCTTTCGGCCTTAGGAGCTGGTTGGTCCAACCCGTTATAGGCATGGATTGGGCCGTGTTTTGTACTTTCATTGCAACCCGTTGCAATGAAAGATGCTTCGGTCATAGGTATTTGGCCGAACCGACGAGCGGCTTTAGGGTGCGATAACTTGCCGTTTGCGACCCAAGGTCTTCATCTTTAACTGCAGGAGAGATTGGTAGTCGTCACAGGCTTACAGTCCGATGGAGCGATTGTAATGCTTCTGAGACATGTCCAGCGTGGCATGTCCGAGGATATCCCGGATGATGTTGACATTTTCCGGGTCTGTCTCTGCGAGGCTGGTCGCCGCAATGTGCCGAGAATTGTGTGTGCGCAACTTAACGCCCAGCAAGCGTTTTGCCGCTTTCGGCAGCTCACGAGACAGGCCATTGGCGGTAATCGGGTCTCCATATTGGCTGATCCACAGCGCATTGGATGTCTTGGGTCCAACCAGGATCGGACGATAGATCCCCAGATAAGACACCATCGGTTGCACCAGTAATTTGGGTAGAGGAAACCAGCGCTCTTTTTTGTCTTTGGTGTCCTCAGCCGAAAGATGAACTTCGAAAGCATCAGGGCTTGTATCGTGCGTACCCAAAGTCCATATACACACGGCTTACGTTTTTCTTTTTCGACCTGCTGTCTCCTCAATTCGGCGTTCAGTCTCTCGATTCAGACCGACCACGCCGAGTCGCCGCAATGATGCGGGCGACAAGCATTAGGAGACTTCCACCATGGCAAATGGCACAGTAAAATGGTTCAACTCAACCAAAGGTTTTGGCTTTATCGAGCCTGACGATGGGAAGCGCGACGTGTTCGTGCATATTTCCGCACTTGAGCGTTCCGGCATTAGCGAATTGAAGGACGGCCAGAAGGTTACCTTCGACGTCGAAGCTGGCCGTGACGGACGCGACAGCGCTTCCAACCTGGCACTCGCATAGCCTGCTACGGGCATCCTTCTGGGGTGCCCGGTTGCTCAGAGGGTTCCCAAGAGCCGTTGGAGAACAAGTCAGTTGCAACAGCAGGAATTGACCCGGGCGCTCGTTCAATACCGCGTACCCGATACGAAGCGTAGTGTTTTTGAACTGACTATTACTGTTATCCCTTTTTTCGCGCTATGGGGCGCAGCGTGGTTTGCGCTTTCCCTTGGTGTCTGGGTCGCTATTCCACTGGCAATCCTTAACGCTGCATTTCTGGTGCGTCTCTTCATCATCATGCATGATTGTGGTCACGGATCATTTTTTAAAAACCGTACCGTTTGCAATTGGACAGGCCGGGTCTTGGGTGTTCTCGTCCTCACACCTTATGACGTCTGGCGGCAAAGCCACGCGATTCACCACGCCTCAACCGGCAACCTCGATCGGCGCGGGATGGGCGATATCCCTACGTTAACTGTAGAGGAATATCTGAAGCGAAAGTGGGTCGGGCGTGCCGCTTACAGGTTAATCCGGAACCCCTTCTTCCTGTTCTGTATCGTGCCTGTCTACACGTTCTTTCTGCAAAATCGCTTACCCTTTGGTTTCATGCGGTCAGGCTGGCTGTATTGGGCAAGCGCAATGGGAACAAACGCCGCGATTGCGGTGGTCCTGGCCCTGATTTTTTGGACCGGAGGCCTGGATGTGCTGGTTTATGTATTCCTGCCGACCATGATCGTCGCCGCCTCGATTGGTATTTGGCTTTTCTATATTCAACACCAGTTTGAACACACGACATGGGAACGGGAAGAAGAGTGGAACCTTCAGGACGCCGCATTCTATGGAAGTTCTCATTATGCCTTACCAGGCATCCTGCTTTGGTTCTCTGCAAATATTGGCGTACACCATGTTCACCACCTTGCCAGCCGCATACCGTTTTATCGGCTAAACGAAGTTTTGCGGGACCATTCCGAGTTGGAAAATTGCCAACGTATTACTCTATATGAGAGCCTTCACTGTGCACGATTGCATCTTTGGGACGAAAAAAGCCAGCGCCTGCTGACATTTTCCGAGGCTTTGTCGAACGCCAATTCCAATAGGCATTTAGTGTAGCCTGGCGCGTACCAGATAGGCTTCGACTGTATCACCGCCCAAGGCACGAATGGCCTCTAACCGGTGAAGGCCTTCAATCAGCACGAATCTCTTGTTGTCCGAGCGTATCTGGATCGGGGTTTGCTGGCCGTTTTTCAAAATATCTTCGGCCAGCGTCAGAACTTTTTGTTGATCAAGCGTTTTTGCCCGTTTCACAGGTACATAAATCAGGTCGAGCGGATATGGTCGTTTCTCCAACATAAGCTACGTGACCAACCTTTCGTACATTTGTTCCGATTTAGAGCTCACTTCAAAAGCAGGGGCTGGAACGTGCGTCATAGAACTGAACGAACAGCGTCGCGCAGTTCCTGATGCATAATCCAAGTTGCGGGCTCGTCGTCACTTTCGATGTAAGAAAATGCCAGAACCTGTGCGGCTCCATCATTCTGTGCCGATCCGGCTTCGGGAAGATCCAGCTCCAGATATTCCGCAATCAATAGCCCGATTTTCTTGAAGACCTTGATAGAGGCTTCGCGCGATTTGTAACCGGCCGCCTGAGACAAGTTACCAATGGTCAGACCGTCCTTGCCTGCGATTGTAAGTGCTTTCAGCAACCTGACCTGCGCAGGGGTGAGCCTGATCTGGCGCAATGCCTCGGCATATTCTCTTTCACTGGGAACGAGGGTTCCGGAGTTTCCCTCCAAACGGCGTTGACCGCTACGCTTCCTGTCTCGTGCTTCGAGAATTTCTTTCAAGGCTTCTATAGCCAATGCTGGTGTTTCTCCAACTGCATCGGCAATCATTGTCTGCGTTTTGGCCGGCGGTTTGGGAAATGCCCGTGCAACACTATCGCCGCTCAGAACGCCGGCCTTGATCAAGTACTTTCCAAACTCTTCCTCAATCACTCCTGATACGTCAGCGTTCCGCGACTTACGAACACTGCGGTCCTGAAATGCTCGTTGTTCCAGACCTCGAGCTGACATCTTTGAACCGGAAAGGGTAATTTGAGGGGTATTTTTGCGCATCAGAGAAACACCACTACAACTATCGCTGCGACAAACACCGCCGATGCAATAGATATCTTTATCCCATTGGACCGGCGGCGCGCCTTTTCAGCCTTGATGCTCTTGCCCAGGTTTTCATCAATCGAGTCATTGTTCACGGCTTTGTCCTTCCTGATTTCTCATGCGGCATAGGTTTCCACCAACGCATTGTTATGGCACATTTTCCGTGCACGTATCGTTCTGTCTTGTGAATGGACGATTACATTCCCAACCGTCACCTCTTCGGTTCAAATGAGCGTTGGAAGGAACTTGAATCTTATCGCACCTGTTCCGGTTTGCGCGAAAACCACGTTCGCATTTCCATCCGGAAAAAGTCTCAGGGGCGAGATATGCATCCTGTGGAATTGCCACTGGTTCACAGCTGCTCTCCGCCGCCCTGTAACCTCTGAGGCACACCCATCCATCCGAGCTTCTTTTGTCGCTCAGACGACCGTTTTTTGGGACATCTATTTCAACACAATCCTGGCTCTCTTTACGAAATCCCCAGTTGCAGTGTATTTCCTGCACGCCAAACCGAGTTTCGACGTACCCATTTTGGGGCGAAATCACTTCTTCACACTCTTCTCCGGCACGCTGGAACAGCCGATTGCACGCCCACTGATCTCCGGTTGATGCCAGGTAGGCATTTTCAGGAACTCTTATTTTCTCACAGAGTTCTCCGACATTCTGAAAACCGTGATTGCATTCCCACCCGCGGTCATAGGAGCTACCCGTTAAATATGCGTTTTGGGGTACGTCTGGACTTTGGCAGGATCCGTTTCTGTTTTCGAAACCTTCGTCACAAACCGTTGCACTGGCATTGCCTGCGACTTGGGCAGCAAGCTGCGTTCCTGAGAGCGACACCAAAAGTGTCGAGATCAAACAAAGTATGCAGCGCGTAAACCCAATGAGTGACTGATCCAAACGGAGCCAGAGACCTGATCTATCGGGCATCAAACACGCAATTCATGTGCCAAGTGCTGTTCATGCGGCGCCTTCTTTCCTTGGTCACGCGATGACAGGTGCATGTCCTGTGACAGTTGCAAATGCTTGCGAGGAACGAGCTCATAGCGAAGACCCCAGCGAAACCCGTTCCTATGCTGGGGCACATGCTACAGTTAGTCTGAAGGCCATTGGTTTATCGTAACCGGCAGCATCGCGGCGACGAGATACTTTCACCAATACACTTTTGTGGTTCGTGGCAGCGATAGAGTCAAGGAACTTTCCTTCGTCGCCGTGGCAGCACCGTTAGGGCAGGTAGTAATTGAAACTGCAGGTGACCAAGTTGCCAAACAAGCCTCCGAAAGAAATTAACTGGCAGCGGTCTGACGTTGTAGAGATTTCGGACTGGACCAACAGCGAATACCAACTTTGTCTCGCGTCGCCCTTATCGGGCCTGAGCGCCGCGAAAGTGCTGTACGTGATCAAGGTTTCCAGGTGTCTATAGATGATTGGCCAGACGTCATCAGGAGCAGTGCAGCGACAAAAGTGCCGCATGCTGCGCGATGCTCAAATTACAGCAATGCACATGAAGCGGGCATGGTGCAGTCGCTGAGCATTCGGTCTCAATGACATTGTGAGAAACACTATTGGCCGAAGTTTGAATTCAAACTCCTAACTTGGTGGTTTCCAATTGGCTTGTCTCATGGCGTAACTGAGGTCTTTGCCGTATTTCGAATCTACAAATAGCTCCTCAAAGAGCGCATCCACGCGACTGTCAGGCCACTCGCGTGACAGTTGCTCAGATAGAGTTTGAGCTTCTGCCTTATTCCCCAACATCTGATGTGACGCCATAAGGTAAGCAACGGTTACTGGTCCCACAGGGCCGCCTTTTTCAGCTACGCTTTCAAAGGCTGACACAGCGCCTTCGTAGTCCTTCATATGGAACTTTGCTGACCCCATCGCGTTCTGAAAAACATAACCCCGCTCTAGCTCGATTTTTGAGAGTGCGTCCTCGCTAATTTCTACGACTTGTTCAAACGAACCGGAATAGAGCAGGACCAGCGACACGAACTCCAAAACATGTACATCGTGTGGTGCCAAACGCCGTGCTCTTTGCGCAAATTCTATGGCTTCAAGCCAGTTTCCCTTGGCAAATTTGACCCAAGCCATTGCGGCTTGGCTCCACCCCGCTTCCGGAGCCAATTCGATGGCCCTGTTGGCCTGAGTGTCCGCGTAGTTCAACATGTCCTGAGCTAGGTCGACGTCGGATGTCAGCACTGCAATTGTGGCGGCGACTTGTGCAGCGCCTGCATGGCCGCCGAAATAGCTGTCGTCGTTTTCAATTGCTCCCTGGAATATGGTTAAGGCCGCGTCAAGACGCGCAGGTTCCAAGGCCGGAAAGATCAGGTCCCGACCAGTATGGGCCAGATTTACAGCCTGAAGACGCATTGGGGATGCATCAAAAATGGCGCTGCGCTCATCACGGCTCAGCCCATCGACCGATAAGTCAGTTGGAACATCCTGCTTTGTCGAGCTCACCAAAAAAGCAATCGCACAACAGCCTAGAATTGTGATCCCGACAATCCTAACAGCTGGCCGTGCCAATGCACGAGCACTGGCGTCCAGCTCGGAGAAGTGGGGGTGAGCCGTTTCGGAGCCGCTCCTCGTAATCCGAGGTGCGTAACCACCCTTTGGCAGTTCAAACACCGTTTTTTCCCCGTGCCCATCTGCAGCGTAATATTCGGCAAGCTTGCGTCGCAGGCGCCCAGCGTCCACTCGCACCACATTTTCACGGCGAGCCATCTCGGACATTGATCCGCCATAGACATCCATTGCAATCGTCTTGGCGCGAATTTTATCGGCCCTTCCATTGAGAGACTCCTCGACCACATACGCAAGAAAGTCCTGCAAGCGCTGCGAGCCCGTGAAAGTCGAAGACCTGATAAGCCGCTGAAGTGCCGCCCGAACATCTTTTGCAGCAGGTGACCCGCTCTCATTCAGTGGAGAAGATGTGTCTTTGGTTAAACCCATATTTTCAGTAAGTTACGCATCTGATTACACCGTATTATGCCCCGATATACCTATTGTTAAAAGTGAATTCGTCCAACACTCCCCTAAACCAGTTGATCCATTGAACGAGCTCCGAAATGAAAGGCATCGCCCTTGATAACCTGTTTCCCAACCATCGGGCCGCGATTGCGGACCTAAGGCGGGCGGACACCGTTTTCGATGAAATCTGCCGAGACTATCAGCTTCTAAGTGACGAGTACCTCTCCGTGAACACTGAGCCGAGAAGTCGGTCGTACACGATTGCCCGCGACATCCGCGAGTCTTTGGATGGTCTTCGGGATGAAATTGCTGAATCGCTGCGGCGTGCAGGGAAGATATAATTCAAATAGGGGAAGGGAAACCGATGAGATCAATATTGAAACATGCCACAGCCATGGTGCTGATTTCTGGCGCGGGTTTTGCCCAAGAAGCGCCTATCATACACGACGGCGAGTTCGAGTTTCTCCGCGCGCAGTTTGGCGAGCAATGGGATGCTCAGGATGCGGAGGTAGAAGTTAAGCTTGCCGAGATCCGTGGCGCGAATGGAGGACAACCACCCAACATTCTCTACATTCTGATTGACGATGTGAGTTTCGGTCAAATGGGCAACCGGACGATGAACTATGTCACCGGTTTCGATACGCCCAACATCAATGACTTTGCCACAGAAGGCATGTCTTTGATGCGAATGTACACGGAGCCATCCTGCACACCGACTCGAACGGCGATGTTGACCGGTCGACATCCGGTGCGCGCGGGCGTGGAAGAGGTCAAGGTCGCCCTGGTCGGCGAAGGTCTTGCGTCCGAGGAAGTCACCATCGCCGAAATCCTCAAGGAAGTAGGGTACAACACCGCGCACGTCGGGAAATGGCACCAAGGCGATATTGAACAGGCCTATCCGCACAATCAGGGCTTCGACTGGGCGGCTTTTCCCTTGCATCAGCAGGTTCAGCTGAG
Source organism: Ruegeria sp. BJ5 (assembly GCF_056537865.1). NCBI lineage: Bacteria > Pseudomonadati > Pseudomonadota > Alphaproteobacteria > Rhodobacterales > Roseobacteraceae > Ruegeria > Ruegeria sp. BJ5. Next base: position 1,492,145 of record NZ_JBQFSH010000001.1, on the reverse strand, counting down.
CTTGATGACACGTGATGCGATGGTCGCCAACAATATGCTTGGTTACCATTGGTCAGGGCAGTCCAACCAATTTCAATTGGACGAGCGGTTCAAACCCTATGGCCTTGTGACCGGCGTAGAAGGTGAAGCGGGTGGTCTGGCTCGCGAAGTCGAAATGGAGCCCGGCGAAGAATGGACCCAAGCGAAATACGAGGAAATGAACTTGCGCTATCAGCTTCAAGCATTGGAGCAGCTGGAGCGGCTGGCTTCGCAGGACGCGCCATTCTTTATGCAATACTGGCCACTCTATCCGCTGAACTTTGCTTATCCTGAGCAGGCCGTATCTCGCAACGGCGGCTTCCATGCGGACAAATTGCAGGTTCTAGACGGTTGGATCGGCGAGGTTTTGGCCAAGCTGGATGAAACCGGCAAGGCAGACAATACCGTCGTCATGATCATGGCCGACAATGGTTTGATGTACCACTACGAAGGTACATCCGGCCTGAACCAGCTGATATATCGCGGCGGAAAGACACAGCACCTTGAAGGCGGAGTGCGAACCGATGCCTTTATCCGCTGGCCCGGCGCCATTGAGGCGGGCAGCGCGGCAGGTGACATCGTGCACGTATCTGACCTGTTCACCACCTTCGCCCGTATAGCAGGTGCGACTGACCGTATTCCACGGGACCGTGTGATTGATGGCATCGACCAGACGGCATTGTTGCTTGAGGGAGAAGGCAATTCGCGCCGTGACTACGTCTACGTGTACGAAGGGCCTGTTCTGCGCTCAGTTGTGAAGCAAGAGTTCAAGATGCATTTGCCGGCCCCCGGCCAGCCCGGCGCTGCGGCCCCCGTTTTCAATGTCTATCGAGACCCACGTGAAGAACATCCGCTTGTCGGGTACTCACTATGGTCCGGTGCATCTTTCCAAGACATGGTGAAGCGCCATCAGAAAACTATAGCAAAGCACCCGCATCTGCCACTGGGAAAGGGCGTTCCGTATGAGGGGATCGAGAACCTTCGTCCTGAAAGCGAACTGACCCGAGAAGTCTTCTCCAGTTGGCAATGATGAATGTAGACGGCGGCGCAAACCCGTCGCCGTCTAACCAGACCATTCAATTTCTCTCAGGCATATGATGCCACGCATCTTCCTGTGTTTTGTTCCCCTGATCTCTGCGCTGCTCGTGGTGGGCTATGCAGCCGAAGCTGAGGAAACGCGTCAATTCCATTGGCTGTGGTGAACAACACCGACATTCGATATCAGTATTTTGATTTGGGAGGGGGTACAGACCTTCAGGATTCCTTTGTCGATGGTGCATACATGCTGCGCCCTGATCTAAAACTAAAATACGAGCTCCACTAAAATTCAACGAATGCGACTGGCGAAAGGTTCAACGGGTTCGAAAAGACCAGCTTCAAGCTGATCTACTTTCCCTCACAGAAACCCTTGTCTGACACCTGGAGCAAAAAATCCGCACTTGGTTTGGAGTGGATCCTCGATTTTGGTGACCCCGACGAAGGCATCGGCATCGGTACGGATCAGATCGCCCCATTTGGTGGGTTCGCTTTTGCAAACACGAATACTGGGCTGACTCTGATCCCTCTGGTCCAGCACTTTGCTTCGCATAACGCTTCTACTTGATATCAGCCAAATTGCGCTGCGCCTGATTGCGCTTCAGCCATTTGGTGACGGGTATTGGGCAAAAGCAGATATCAAAGCGCCATACGATTGGGAAAATGACGCGTGGCCCGCGACCGCCGAGTTCCAGATCGGTAAAAACCTCAACCCTGGAACTGCTCTCTACACCGATGTGTTGGTCGGTATTGGTGCTAACAGACCCTACGACCAAGGTGCCGGGATAGGTCTCAGGTCCAACTACTAAGCACCGCCAATATGCAAGGAAGCTTTGATGCTCCACCTCAGATGAATTAGCGCCCTCGTAGTTCTGACCGGCGTATTTTCTATGCCCGGGCTTTCCCGCGCTCAGACTCTACCTGCGCCAGGTCAAAACGAAACAGGCTGTCGGCATGGAGCCTCATTCTATCTGTTCACACCCCTGCGAATCACGGGTAAGTCAACCGTGGCTGGACAATCCGCGGATTTGGATCTGGACCTTGGTGACGTTCTGGATGTGCTCGATTTCGCGGCAGCTGGCCAGTACGAGGCATGGAACGGGGGTTTTGGGATAATCGTAGATGCGAATTAAGTGGTGATCGAACAGTATACCACTTTGCCTGGCCCCCTGGGAGCCGGGGTTAACGTTGACGTTCGTCAAAGATGGTTTGGTGAACTGTGGCCTTACTGTATTTCAGATGGCGAATACAGCAGCAGCGGCCAGAGATGTACAATCGATCTCCAGGGCGGCCTGAGGTACAATTCCATCCGTTAGGAAATCGACATAGCGACCCCAGGTCTGGGAAACCCACCAACATTGGACGGAGATCAGGGTTGGATAGAACCAGTCGTCGGCATACGCGGAATGTGGCGGCTAAACCAGAAATGGACTGGGATTGCGTCTGTGGAACTTGGCGGTTTTGGTGCCGGTGGAAATGATCTCCAGATTGGCACAAGTATTGGCTTTGACTATCAGCCCTGGGAGAAAACCTCACTGACATTCGGGTATCGTTACTTTAGCGTCGACTATAGCGACACACTGAGTTCCGGTGAATTTGCCTATGACGTCGATCAGCATGGTCCATACATTGGTATCAAGTACTTTTTCTAGCGAGCGGGCGTAAGGTGAATTTCATAAGAAACGAACTGGGCCGGAAACTCGCGCTGCGTCAGCTCAGTCGCTAGTCTGATCGCGGCCGGGCCACATGTGCTTAATCGCGTTGAAGGTCGATCAACACCGGCATCAACTGCAACTGCAAAGCGCGGTTACCTCCGGCATTTGGTTAGCAAAAAACTCGGTTCATATTGTCTCCCTTGGGTTGCGAACATTCCTTGATTGTTCAGCCTTCGATGACGGCTTTGTCCGCACAACGTAATTCTAAGAGTGGCAACACTGACGTCCGCTTGGCGAATAAACCTGACATCTCAATTGCGTTCGGAAACGGTGGTTGCGCCCTCCCGCAACCAAACTCAAAAAATCAAACTAGCGCCCAAAAAACCAAGCTGTGGGCAAAGGTCGGCCCTATTCCGATAAGGCAATGCCTTGGGGCGCCAAGCAGAAGCGCTTTGGGAGTGTTTCAGCGAAAGTGGTCCACTGTAACGACGCACCTTCACGCCCGATGAGCCAATCCGCCTAACTTACGTTCGCGCTACCGTCGATGCGATTGACATCTGTGTTGGGAAAGAACTCTGCCCAGACGTGCCAGAACAAACCGGCACGCAAGGTTTCAACCCGCGTGAGTTGCCCCTGATCGCTATTTCCCCAAAAGTCACAACGCTTTACTGGTTTGCCGCTGTCGTTGTACCAGACCCCGAGGCTTTCGAAATGTGGGTCTATTTGAACCACAAGATCACGCCCTCCGACTTGTGTGTTCACCAGCCAGTTCTGGTCAACCACGAAGTCGTCGGTCCAACACACGGCATCCGACCCGATGGTCACGCCCCAAACAGGTGTCTTGTTGGGCAGGCGCGTGTCAGGCGCGCGCTCCATGTTGTCCATGACGGGGTCAGCCTCCTGATGCTGCCTGGCGATCCCCCATCCGAAAACGATCTCCAGCACCATGTCCAGCAGTCTCAGGAACGGGTTGCTCGACGGCTTGTTCAGAAAGACCTCACCGTCCGGGTAGGCTTTCTTGAAGCCACGGAATGTCATGCGGAACGTTGGCCATGGCTCCATTTGAGCTTCCGGACGCAATGGGCAGGCGGGCCCGTCCGACGCGGTGTCCCGATCCGCTTCTCGGAACCCATAGATGTGTTGGATTGGCTCCCCGGAGTCGTTGTCCCGCAGGATCAAGTTGTTGCCATGTTGCGCTAGAACTTGAAGGTTAAGCCGTTTTCCTTCGATGGATGGCCTGTAACCCTGACCAAGATTGGCCATTGCGCAATAGGTCATGACCACGTCTTCGCCCCCAAGCCCCTTGGCGTCGCCGGCCAGATGCGGCCGCATGATCTGGGCGTCAGGATGTGCCCGGGCGAGATCGCCGTTTGTTATCACGATCACGGGCGCGGTCGGTCCGACGAACCGTTCGGCTTCGGCAATGCTGTAATACCGGGCTGTGTTGAGCTGGTTTCTCAACCCTAAATGGACCCACACATAGGGAAAGCCATACAGAACCAATGCCAGAGCCGCGCCCAACCACCAGATCGCGCCGATGCCGGCACCGAACGCAAAGTGGGCTATGGTCGCAACCGCAAAAGCCGCAAGGCCAAGCCCGATCAACCGATATTCGTTGCGAATGAAGCGGATCATGTTTTCTCGCTTTACCTTCAGCAACATCTGGGAAACGTCACCGAGGTCGCGGAAATAGACAAAGCCAATCCCGAGCGAGATAGCGAGGCCAGTATAGAAGATCAGATTGGCAAGCATGGAGGTGCCTCTTGAACGTGGCGGGCCGAGGTGAGGTCGGACTGCAGTTAGCGTTCGACCGCAGTCTGTTTGGTCAGAAAGGCTTCGACCGCGGCAACGGTTTCTGGGCGCAGGTTTTCGATGCCTTCATACGGCACGCCGCGCGCAGGTTCGGTATCAGGATACAGCTTTTTTCGGGCAAGATGCCGTCCCAGAATGCGCTGGAATTCCTGGCCGCCCCACGCGCCAACTTCGGTCGAAACCGGGTACTTTTCATGCGTATCCCGATAAATATCGAAGAAATTCGCCAGAATTGCACTTTCTCCGGCACCCGGAAGGTTCAGTTTCAACTGATCCTTCACGATCGCCTTCGGGGATGCCACCGAATAGATGATCACATGATCGCGACGCGTTTTCGACTCGTCGCCGAACAGGATTGACGCGGATTGGTCCACCCCATCCACAAGCCTGTCCCGTGGGATGAACGCGTCGGCACCAGCCAGGCGGGACAGGGTCGTATACAGATCCGACACATGGATGATGTTGTTCACGATCGAGTCCGCCTCGATCATTCCGGGCCAACGGATAAAGGCATCCACACGTACGCCGCCTTCTGTCGTATCTCCCTTGCCGCCACGGAAAATCATCGGCGTGAAACCTGACTGTGGGGAATATTTCGTGAAGTGCCCGTTGTCGCCCATCAGCACCACAATGGTGTTTTCGGCTACGCCAAGCGTCTCCATCTCGTCAAACAGCACGCCCAGATATTCGTCCAGCAGTTGCAACTTGTCCGCATAAAGGCCGCCATTCACGCTTTCAGGGCCGTCGCGTCCGGCGCGCGTGTTGTCGAGCGGGATCATCGGCCAGTATTGCAGAAAGAAGGGGGTGTCACCGCCTGCCAGCCGCTGCAGTTCAGACAGCGCCTTGAGCTGGAACTGTTCGTTCATCTCATCGTATTTTTCTGCGTCCCAACGCTCGCCGGGCTGCATGCGGATTTCGCGGATTGGACCGCCAGCCTCACCTTCGATGACGGTGGCCATGGCGGCAGGATCCGGGCGGAACCAATCGTCTACGATATAGTCCTCTTCAAAGTCCTGGATGCCGACCGAGACCTGCTCGCGGATCGCATCATCGTTGAAGATTGTCAGTTGACCCTGTTGATGGATGGCATGCTGCGCATAGTCGAAACCCTGATTCATCGCCCAGCTTTCGGCGATATCACCCATATGCCATTTGCCGACATGACTGGTGGCATAGCCGGCCTCTTTCAGAACCTCTGCCAGTGTGACCTCATCTCCGGGAAGGCCAAAGCCGGCAATGTCGACCGTAGTGTCGCCCATACCCATGCGCACCGGCAGCCGCCCGGTCATCTGGGCCACGCGCGTCGGCGTGCAGGACGGCTCGGTATACATTCGAACCATGCGCATGGCTTCGTCCGAGAACGCATTGATGTTGGGGGTTTCAATTCCGCGTACCGCATTCAGTTCGGGAATGCCCATGTCGCCGAAACCCAGATCGTCGATCAGAATGGACACGATGTTGGGATGGTTGCCAGCATTGCCTTCCCGAAACTCGGCCAGTAACGCATCGACGGCAGCGTTGTCTTCAATCCACTGCTCGCCATTCTGCGCTTCCAGAATATAGTACTGTGCGTCATGGATGATCGGCGTGTCCTGCGCAAAAAGCGGGGAAGACAACAGGATCGAGATGGCCGGCGCCAAACAAAAAAGTCTTGTGAACATAAAGGGTTCCCCGCTGTAGGAAGGTTGCGATTGCGACAAGTCTAATTATTTCGGCCTCTAAATCAAATTCAGGGGCGGTGGCACGAGGGCCGGTCGCCCCGTTTGGGGGCAAACCACCGGCGTGATCGCTAGGCTGTTTCGAACAGGGCGTCGGTGAGCAGGTGTTCCGAAAGCGCACCGGGCGCGCCGATCGCCACAAGCCGCGTCTCGGGTTTTCGATCACCCCATGCGCCATCCCGTGAAATGTCCATGCGCTTTCCGACGACCTGCACAAGAATGCGATGATCCGGGTCCTCCTCGCTGAAAACAAATCCTTTGAGGCGATAGACGTCGCCCGGTAGCTTTCGAATTGCGCCTCTCAGCGATGACAGGCTGATGGGTTGCTCGGCCTTCATCATCGTGGTTGAGAATCCGTCAGAATGGTCAGCGTGTTGGCACCCGCAGTCAGGCCCATGCTCATGATGCTCCGGCACTTCTGTCTCAAGCTGTTCGGCAGCAAACCGGCCGACCGACAGCAATATGTCCAGCGGGACATCCGCATTGACCGCTTCGACCAGGCGATACCTGCGGAAACGCGAGCCGAGCCAGTCGTGCACTTTCTGAACTGTTTCTCTGCTGACCAGGTCCACCTTGTTCAAGATGACCATGTCGGAAAACGCGATTTGCCTGAGTTTCAACTCCATCTGCTCTGGTGCGGCGAACAGCTGCTCGGCGTCGACAAGGCACATGAGGCTGTCGAGGCGGATCATGTCCCGGAACTTCTGGTCCGTGAACGTCATCGCAATTGAAGACGGATCAGATACGCCACTGGCCTCGAGGACGATGTATTCCGGTTTTTCCGGCCGGGCGAGAACGGCCTCGACCGTTTCGATCAGGTCATCCCGGATCGAGCAGCACACACACCCATTCGCCAGGCTCATCACATCATCTTCCAGGCCAACCACAAGATCAGCATCCACATTGATCGAGCCGAAATCGTTGACCAGAACTGCAACCCGCAGACCATGATTGCCGGTCAGGATGCGGTTCAGAAGGGTAGTTTTCCCCGCCCCGAGAAAGCCGGTCAGAATTGTGACCGGAATTGCCGAAGTCGAACCAAACTCGATCATAGTGTCACTCCGTCTTCTTCTTGCGGTTTGGAATGACGTCGTCGGTTTTGATCACGAAGTCGCTGGGCCATTCGGGATTGGGCGCACGGAACACGTCGGAGGGGTAGTATTCCTTGGGGTCGATCTCCATGTCGCGGTACTTTTGGTCCTGCTGCTCGGCGCGCGATGACCGAGGGGCAGGTGGCTTGATTTCATCGGGCAAGGTGATCTTGCCTTCGGCTTCCATCTTGCCCAATTCACGGAACGGTGCGACCGAGCCTGACTTACCGGGCAGTGTCGCCTTCCGATACCAGATCGCATCTTTTGTGACGTTGACCACGGCCACGTCCAGACCCCAGGCGAACAGCCCATCATAATGGGCCCGGATACCCGCCAGCATCTCGGCATCAATGTCCTCGTCCTGCGTGTAATGGGTCACCATCGCAAGCCGGGGGCGTGCCTCAGCCATCATCTTGCCAACCGCATAATGCGAGGTGTGATGGGTATCGATCGTGTAGTTGAACAGCTCCTGCGGCAGGCCGTATTTGTAGGTCATCAACTGGCCGATATCCTGACCGGACATTTCGGTGACGAACACATCAACGCCTTTGCCGTATTCAAGGCTCAATTCATCCGGTCTGCCGTCCCCGGTCCAAACGAAGCTCAGGCCGTTCCAATCCAGACGATACCCGACCGCGCCGTCCTTGGCGTGGCTGCGTGGCCAAGAGCGCACGGTGACGCCATCTTCGTCATAGACGATGCCGCCTTCCTGACGGAAATCGAACTCGTTGACCTCGATTTCGTAACCGTCTCCGATCGGGAATACGTCGAAGGCCTCCAGATGCCATTTCAGCATTTGCTTCATGCCGTCCACCATGCCCGCCGTCCCAAGCTCGGGGGTCCGACCGGACGGGCCGTAGATCCGCAGCGGTGTGTAGCCACCCGACCAGGCTCTGAACGGGTAGATATAGGGGATGTCGGCGTAGTGATCGACATGCAGATGCGTGATGAAGATATCGTTGATCAATTGCGCAGGAACCTGCATCCCGATGATGTTGCGCACACAGCCCGACCCGAAATCGAAGAAGAACCGTTTTCCATTGCCCAGCTCGACCATCACACAGGTGCCTGCCTGATCCTCACGCGGAGGAAACGGCGTGGACCCGCAGAACGAGATGCGCATCTCGTCTGGCCCCAATTCCTCGGAAAGCGGGAAATAGTTTGCGTTCGACCCGGTCATGTATTTCGTCGGCCGGAAGTACTCGGGCAGAGTGATGCCGCCGGCAGGCCGGCCGCCATAGGGGTTCTTCAGGCTTTCACCCAGAGGGCCGTCCCCCTCATGCGCCTGTGCTGCGCCGGAGCCGTAGCTGACAGCGCCCGTTGCCACCGCACCTGCCGCCAGCCCCTGCATGACATGCCGGCGCGAAGGGTTTTCGATCTCATCCGCTGGCTGGTTTTGCTCGTTTTCGTGATCGTTGCTTTGGTCTTTGTCGGTCATTGCGATACCCTCAGTCGGATGCGTTTCTAAGATTGCGCTTCGCCAGACGACGAAGCTCGTTCACAAGTTCAGATTTGATGTGGGCCCATTCCTCGCGCTCGGACGCGGTGATCGACGTATCCTTAAGCTTTGCGCAGACTTTGCCGAAGTCCTCGATGGCCTCGCTCAGAAATGCGTCCGGTTTGAACTGGCTGGAAAGCGCAGTCGAAAGCTCGGGTAGCTCGTCTTTGAGGTCGTCCGTCACTGGATAAAGCCCGATTCCCACTATCTATTCTCGCATCAAGATGCGTGCGGTTGACCGGGGCGGCCAAGTGAGTCACCGTGAGTTGGGGGTGAGTTTGCAGTGAACCAAGCCAATGATTTATCGATAGATCAAGATGTTGGGCTGCCATCACCTGACCTGGTTCGGCAGGCGCTGCGTGACGTTGTTGCCAGCGCCGAGTTCCAAACGTCGCCCCGGCTTCAGCAGTTCCTCACCTATGTCGTCGAGGAAACCCTCGCCGGTCGCGGTTCCCAGATCCGCGGCAAGGCCATTGCCGTCGAAGTGTACGGTCGCAGCATTGATGGCAGCGGCGGTCGAAATCTGGTTCGGGTAGAGGCCAGGCGACTACGGCGTTTGCTGCGTGAGTTTTACGAAGACCATTGGGACGGTCAGGGCGTTCGGATCTTCGTCGATCCAGGCGGATACAAACCGCGGTTTTCACACCAAGCTTCCCTGGATGATCCCAAGTCGGACTTGGCAAGCCACGGCCCGTCCGGCGGACCCAGCCACCTGCGTGGACTTCTGTTGGTCGGGCTGTGCGTTGTGGCCATGATCGTCATGCTGGGCATGTGGCTGAGACCCGGCAACGACGAGGCCGGGCAACCCACCAACACCACCCGGCAGGCCGAACGGGCTGCGCTTGGTCAGCAATCGCTTGCCAGATTGCAGGCGGCCAACCTGGCGGATCAGGCGCGGGGGATGTTCTTTCCGGTCTTCGATGTCAAACGCCAGCAGATCGCCCTGGGAATGTTCCAGCATTCCACCGAGCTCGACCCGGCCTTGCCCGATGGCTATGCGGGAATGGCTCAGGTCTTGGCCACACTGGCTCTGCTGTCTCAAGACGAGGACACACGAGAGGATCTGTTGCGGCAAGCATCCCAGATGTCAGGAACGGCGTTTGAGTTGTCCCCGTCGGGTGCTTGGGCCAACGCCTCGAACGGTTGGCGATTGGCGGTGTCGGGCGACGCGGATGAGGCTTTGAAATATGCGCGCCTGTCTGCTGAACTAGCGCCTGAAGATGGCCATGTTCTGGACCTTGTCGGGATTGCCGCCCTGATTGCGAACGAGCCTGAACTTGCGGCCGAGGTCAGTAATCCGACGCGGGTCAGATCCGGATCCGGCCGATTTGGGGCGAGAAATATCTGGGGGGTATCCCAGCTTGTGCTCGGGAACTACGAAAACGTTGTCGAAGCCTTTCAGGGCGCACCGGCTGCTGGAGCGCCCGTAAGCGGGCCATCACTTTTATTCCAGGCCGTCGCTCATGATCGGCTGGGCAATTTTGACGAAGCACAAAGACTTGTTGACGAGTTGGACACCACGTGGCCGGATTTTCCGTCCGAATTTCTGGTGCAAAGGATTTTTCCGGGTGATGCCGATATGTGGAAGAAGATACTCGAATCTCTGGCGAAGTACTGACAAGCCCGTCGCAGCCGGCGCCATTCAGAAGTCTTCAAGTTTCAACTGACGGCGTCATGAACGGTCCGGGAGATTTGCGCTGTGCATCCCGGATCCGGCTTACACTTCGACCACAGCGATGGGGGATTCGGCCGTTTCTCACGATTGGAATCCTCGGGCGGCTTAGCTCGGCGATGACCTTTCGGTACGGTGCTGCAGTCCTTCGTCGGCTTTGGGGGAATTTGCAGCAAACTTCTTTTGACCTTCCAGCGCGGGAATGGGGCAGACAGTCCCCCCGAAACTGTGCGCAAGGCGGCAAAACCGGCAGGTCAAGCAGGTTTGATCAGTGTCAGACCGTTTCGGTGTCGCCTGCGCCAAGCCAAAAAACAACCGAGTGAAACGAGCCGATGAACAAACTGACGCTATTGGTAGGCGGCGTTCTGATCGCAGGCGCTGCCGTATTTGTCTACAACTACAACCAGCAGCCTGCGGGCCATTCGATGGTGGTGCCCGACACGTCGTCGCTGTCGCAAGGGGAACCAATCGCGCAGGTCCGGGTGCCAGCGACGTTGAGTGCGCAGGCGCAGATGGGCAAGGTTGCCTTTGACGTCAAATGCGCTGTCTGCCATGGGGCGAATGCCACGGGGTTGGAAGGCCTGGCGCCGCCGCTGGTGCATAAGATCTACGAGCCCAGCCACCACGGGGACGAGGCCTTTCAGCGGGCGGTTCAATATGGTGTTCAGGCCCACCACTGGCGCTTTGGCGACATGCCGCCGGTCGCTGGCTTGACCCGTGCAGACGTGCAGGGCATCGTTGCCTATGTCAGGGAACTGCAGCGCGAGAACGGGATAAACTGAACCTTGCACAGCTGGGCGGACAGGATGATCGGACGGTGGATTCTGGCCTTGGGCCTGGTTCTGGCCGGTATTCTGGTGTTCTCGGAACCCGCCTTTGCGCATGGGGGCGATGGGGGCACACATGCCGTCGTCGATCTGGGAGCACCCGACCCCGAACACGTCGAAAAGGGCCACCCGGGCCATTGCCACGGCGGGGCCTTCTGCAACGGCGTGGCAATGACCGTCGCCGCGCCAGTCCTTTCCGCGCTGGTATCAAGGATCAGCCGTCGTGCCATCCCGCCGGGCCGGTACCGGATGCTGCCGGTGGCCCTGTTCGATCCGCCCCCGCCACGCGCCGTGTCCTGAGTCATGAAAGGCCCCTTTCGGCGGGCGAGTTGAAGCAGACATACAGGACAAGACGATGACCCTTTTCAAACTGACGACGGGCGCCGTGCTGGCGTCGATGATTGCCTTGACCGCCCTGGCGCATGGTGGCGCCACCGGGATCGTGAAGGAACGGATGGACGGCATGTCCGCCATGAAGGACGCCATGAAGACCCTGACGCCGATGATGCAGGGCAAGACGCCCTATGACGCCGCCACCGTCCGGCGCGCAGCCGAGACGATCGGCCGCCATGCCGGCGACAGCATGACCCGGCTGTTCCCCGAAGGCAGCAACGGCATGCCCTCCGAGGCCAAACCTGCGATCTGGCAGGACTGGGACGCTTTCGCCGAACTGGCCGAACAGCTGCAGACCTATGCCGAGGGCCTGGCCCTTGCGGCCGACAACGGGCTGATGATGGCCGGTGCCGGGCAAGGGTCTGGCATGATGGGCGGATCGGGCAAGATGGGCGGCGCCTCGATTATGGGGGGCGGGGCCATGATGGGTGGAACCCCCGGGCGCGAGGAGTTGTCAGAGATGCCCGCCGATGGCGTGTTCATGATACTGGGCCAGACCTGCTCGGCCTGTCACACGCGGTTTCGGTCGGAATAGGGGATTTCGATGAAACGCATCTATCGTCTGGGCCTTGCCTCTGCCGTTCTGGCAGCGGCGGGGCTGGCCGCCGTGATCGCGTGGCCGATCGGCCTGACGCCGCAACTGCCCGACCTGACAGGCGAGGTTGACCGCGGGGCCTACCTGGCGCGGGCGGGCGGCTGCATCGCCTGCCACACCAACTTCGCCGAGGGCGGCGCGCCTCTGGCCGGCGGCGTCAAGCTCGAGACGCCCTTTGGCACGCTGTATTCCCCGAACCTGACCACCGACCCGGACCACGGCATTGGCGGCTGGACGATCGAGGAATTTGCCAAGGCTGTGCGTCAAGGCGTGGCGCCGGACGGGCAGCCCTATTACCCGGCCTTCCCGTACCCGTTCTACGCCGATTTCACCGATCAGGACATCGCCGACCTGTGGGCGGCTTTCCAGACCGTGCCGCCGGTGGCCACGCCGTCCCGCGCGCAGGAGATGGCCTTTCCCTTCAACCAGCGCTGGGGGCTGAAACTGTGGCGCGCGGCGTTCCTTGAGCCGCCGCACACCGATCCGGTCCCCGGCAAAGGTGATGTGTGGAACCGCGGCCGGCTGCTGGTCGAAGGCGTCACCCACTGCGCCGCCTGCCACACCGGGCGCAATCTGTTGGGCGCCCGCAAGTCGGATACCGAGCACTTCAAGGGCAGTGATGCACTGCCGGGCGGCGACAAGGCGCCGGCCATCGACTCTGAAATCCTGCAGATGCGGGGCTGGACCGTCGACAGCCTGGCCTATGCCCTGCGCACCGGCATCATGCCCGACGGTGACGTATTCGGCGGCGCAATGGGCGAGGTCGTGACCTACGGCACCAGCTTCCTTACGGACGAAGACCGCCGCGCCATGGCCACCTATCTGCTCGATGACCATGATGGAGGGTGAAAAGGTGGAGCCGCCGCGCGGAACGATCTCGCCAATGATGAAATGGGGTACACCGGTGGCCGTTGTGATCATCGGCTTGGCCAGCGCTCAATGGTGGATGTCGAAAGGGGTGCCTGACGGAGCATCCGGCGATCCGCTACGTGGGGCGGCGCTTTATGCCGAGAACTGTGCATCGTGTCACGGGGCCAACCTGGACGGTCAGCCCGATTGGCAAACGCCTGATGCGGACGGCGTCCTTCCAGCACCGCCACATGATCGAACCGGGCACACCTGGCATCATGGCGATGGCCTCTTGTTCGACTATACCAAGTTGGGCGGCGAGGAGATGCTCAAGCGAATGGGAGTCTCGGGGGGCAAAAGCGGAATGCCGGGATTTGCCGACAGCCTGTCCGATCAGGATATCTGGGACATTCTCGCGTTCATCAAGAACAGCTGGCCCGAGCGTGAACGCGCGATTCAACGCCAACGCACGGAAGCGGAACATCAGGCAGGCAATTGACTATTGGCCGGGGTAGGCGCGTCAATTCTGTGTCTGCCCAAGTCGGTGGGGCGAGATCACTGCTCGCCTCCGCACGGCTGGATCCCGTGCCGGCCCACCCTACGAGGCAAGCAGACCCGACAGTTTGAGTGCCCCGGACTGCAGCAGTGGCAGGAATTGCTTCAGGCTTGTCAGATCGTGACGTTGTGTGGGTGCGTGCACGGACAGAGTGGCCGCAAGCCGGTCATTCTCGTCAAAGACCGGAACCGCGACGGCGGCCATGCCGGGCATGAACTCCTCGTCGTCGGTCGAGTAACCGTTTTGGGCGATTTTGGCGATCTCGGCACGCATGGCCTTGGGGTCAGTAATGGTTTTCTCGGTGTTCGCGGTCAGTCCGCGGGCCGAGAGAAACCCATCCAAGGTGTTTCGGCGCAGGGTCGAGAGGTACATCTTTCCGCTGGCGGTACAGTGGAATGGCACCTGGGTCCCGATCGGCAGCTGGATTCTCAGCGGCCATTTGGTCTCGACCCGGTCGAGATAGATCATCCCCTCGCGGTCGGGGATGGCCAAGTTGCATGTCTCACCAATTTCGTCGGCTACTCCGCGCAGGATGGCCAGTCGGGCCGTGCGCAGATGTTCGGACGACACGGTGTTCACGGACATCTGCCGCAACCGGGGGCCGGGCCCATAGGACCGGCCGTCCAGATCTCGTTGAAGGAACCCTTCGGCCTCGGCCGTCTGCAGCAGCCGGTGGACCGTCGGCTTTGCCAGACCCAACGCTTCGATCAGATCTGCCGGTTTGACCGCGACCCCGCGCCGCGCGACCTCTTCCAAGATCAGCAACAGGCGCAGGTTCGTTGGAATCTGGGTGTCCTTGTCTTGTGTGTCCGTCGCGGTCATCCGGCTACAGTCTAGTTTTTCGGCAGTAGTATCAAGGCCAGATCAGGCACCAGTGACACCAGAATCCAGACCGAGAGCAACGCCACCAGATAAGGCACCGTATACCGCAGAAGCCGGAAATACGGCACGCCTGTAACTCCCGAGGCGACATACAGGTTCAGCCCGTATGGCGGCGTGATGAAGCCAATGGATGCTCCGACAAGGAAGATCACCGAGAAGTGGATCGGATCAATCCCGACCGAAGCTGCGATCGGCGCCAGAATCGGAGCCAGGATGATGGTCACAGGTAGGCTCTCCAGAACCATGCCCGAGAAAAACACGATCACCATCGAGGTGAACAGAACAGCATGGTAGCCCCCCATCGAGGTCACGAAATTGCCGATCGTTTCCTGGGCCCCCAGCAAGGAAAGGATCTGCTGCATTACCACCGAGATGGCAATCAGAGGCGCCAGGATCCCGGTGATCTGTGCCGAACGGATGACGATTGACGGGATCTCGGGGATCGTGAAGCCCTCGACCACCAGCATTTCGGCAAAGCTCTTGTCCGTTGGGGAAACATCGTCGCGGGCGCCCATGATCCGGTTGATCGGATAACTCACCAGCCCGGCGATGACGCAGAAGCCAACGGTGACCCCGGCGGCCTCGGTCGGAGAGAACTTGCCGGTGTAGATGCCCCACAGCACAAGCCCGATGGCAAAAAAGCCCAGCCACGCGCCGAAGGCGGTTTTCAGAACGCGGTTCAGCTGCAGCGGGATCAGGTGACCCCAGCCGTTCATGCGGCAGATGATCCAGCAGGCAAACTGCATCCCGATGACCATCAGCGCGCCGGGCAGGATGCCGGCCACGAACAGCTCGGAAATCGGCAGGTTCATCAGGAAGCCATAAACGATGAAGATGATCGATGGTGGGATGATGATCCCGACAGTGCCGCCCGCCGCGGCGGTCGCGGCGCTGAAGCGTTCGTCATACCCGCCCTTGACCATCTCGGGGTGCAGCATCGATCCGATCGTGGCTGTCGTGGCCGAGTTCGACCCCGAGATCGCTGCGAACAACCCGCAGGCCCCAAGCGAAGCCATCGCCAGACCGCCGCGTATCCAGCCGAGACAGGCATAGGCGAAATCGCTGAGCCTTCGGGCGATACCCGACTTGTTGATCAGGTCTCCGGTCAGGATGAACAGGGGCATGGCTAGCAACGCGAAGCCCTTGTTGAACACGTTCAAAAGCTCAGCGCCCATGTTGTCGAGCGTCAGGCCCAGAACAAACGAGCAGCCGATCACCCAGTAGCCGATGACCAGAAGGACCGGCACGCCCAACATGAACAGGAACGTCACGCCGAGCGAAATCAAAGTAACCCAAGTTCCGTCTGCCATCAGTCTGCCCCGATCACGGCCTGCTTGATCAGCGGCTCGCCTGTTTTGAAGTTGCGCAGATCGTCCGCCAGGTTCTGGAACACTCGGCCGACCATAAGAAAGAATGACAACGGTGCCGCCAGCAGGAACCACCACTGCATGACGTTGTCCGTGCCCAGAACGATCTGGAAGTTGGACGCTGACAAGGCCACCAGCCGCGACGTGGTCACGATGACGATGACCGCGAAGATGAACCACAGCACCGCGTCCAGGATCAGGCAGGCCAACTGCCCGCCGCGTGGCATCGCGGTCCGGAATTCGCTGAAGCTCAGATGCGTTCTGAGGCGTACGTTGTAGGAGGCCCCGAACCACGCCATCACCATGAACAGCAAGGGTGGAATCGTTGTGGACCAGGGTTCCTGGTCATTGAAGACGAACCTGTCGATCACGCCCCAGAAGATGATCAACGCAATGGCCAGATAGGAATACACCATCACGGATCGTTCCAGATGGCGCTCGATGAAGGGAACCTTGCGATAGATCAGCATGACCAGAAGCCCGCCCAGCGCAGCGACGACGGCGCCGACAACCCACGCTGCGTCGGACTCCAACGCTGATTGAATTTCAAAGGAATCCTGGCTGAGAAAGGCGCTGAATATCGCGCCAATGTCTGCCCAAAATGACATGAACCCCGTCCTCCCAGTCGGTCTTCGGATGAACCGGCCGACGCGGGGCCGGTTCAAATCAGTTTATCAGGCTTGGCCCATCCACCAACGGCGCGGCTCGACATTTTCCGGCAGGGTGTCTGCTGGGATCTCGCGCGCGATGTCGTAGATCTCCTGATAGGTGTCGATGCCGCCGGCCCACTTGTTCAGGCGCTCGCGCCATTCTGCCCAGGGTTCCGGGTTGAAGTTCGGGGCACACATTTCCTCGGCCAGCTTGATCTGGTCGTCCGGCAGGAAGGCCGCACGCACTCCGTTCTCGGCAAAGATCGTGTTGGGCAGCTGCGGATCCGAGAAGCCGACCGTGTTCAGCAGCGCGGCTTCGTTTGCACCCTGGATCAGGGCCTGCGTGAAGTAGGACGATTCCATGACCGCATCCTGCAACTCGCCGCCCAGGCTGTCGAAGACCTTGGCCGACATCGACGTGTGTTCGGTACCGCAGAAGAACTTGAGGTTGACCGACTGAGAAACGACTGGCGCCATGTTCGCATAGGCCACCGCCGATGCCCAGGTTTCGGCCCCATCGATCAGACCGGTCTTCAGCGCATCCAGCGTTTCTTCCCAAGCCACCGGAACCGGGTTCAGGTTCAGCAGCTGCATCGCGATCCGACCCAGCTGAGTGCCGGTCACGCGGTTCTTGGTGCCAAACAGCTCTTCCAGTTTGGTGACGGTGGGCTTGTCCGCAAATGTCGACCCCATCTGCAGCCCGCGCAATTCGCAGTGGGTGAACAGGAACTTCAACCCGTGGCGCTTCTCGAGCGGCTCACGCAGGATCCGCTGGCTGGCGGGGCTGTAGAAGAAATGATATTGCGCTGCGCGGCTTGGGAACATGTAGGCATAGTCCAACACGTTCAGATAGGGTGCGCCACCGGCCGAGTTCTGGGTCGAGGCCGCGTAAATGTCCACGATGCCCTGCTGGGTTTTCTCGACACAGCTCAGCTGACCGCAGATCTGGTTGTCGCCGATGAACTCGATGCGAATCTCACCGTCCGTGCGTTCCTCGAGGTCGCGGGCGAATTCGATGGCGCCGGCCCGTTCGATGAGAAGGTTGCGCGTGTTGAAGCCCGCCGCGCCGAATTTCAGCGTATGCTTAGGCTCTTTCGAGAACCGTTTTTCATACGTGGATTCAGCCGCCTGCGCGAGATTGGCAAGGCTCATGGCCCCACCGAAACCCCCTGCTGCCAGCAGAGTGGAACTCATGCCATAGCGTCCGGCAACGCGGAAAAAGTCCCGCCGTGAAATGCCACTTAACTTTCGTCCGATCTCCATTGCTATCCTCCCGTTTCGCAATTATTGAGACGTTTTGTATCAAAAAATGCTAGCTTAATTCATGCATCTTGCATAGGATTTTTTTAGCAACTTCGGGAGGAGCCGATCATGGAAGTGGACTATGTGATTGTCGGTGCCGGTTCTGCGGGATGTGTCATCGCCAATCGGCTTAGTGCTGATCCCCAAACCAAAGTTGCATTGATCGAGGCGGGCGGACCGGACACCAACCCGTGGATTCACATCCCGGTCGGGTACTTCAAGACCATGCACAACCCCTCGGTCGATTGGTGTTATCGGACCGAGCCTGACCCGGGATTGAATGGGCGTTCCATTGATTGGCCGCGCGGAAAAGTGTTGGGCGGGTCGTCGTCGTTGAACGGGCTTCTGTACGTTCGCGGACAAAAAGAGGACTATGACCGCTGGCGCCAGATGGGAAACGTCGGGTGGGGCTGGGACGATGTTTTGCCCCTGTTCAAACGCAGCGAAGATCAAGAGCGTGGAGAGGATGAGTATCATGGCGTAGGTGGGCCATTGTCCGTCTCCAATATGCGCATACAGCGCCCGATCTGCGATGCTTGGGTCGCTGCGGCACAGGCCGCAGGCTATCCGTTCAATCCCGACTACAACGGCGCCAACCAGGAGGGTGTCGGGTATTTTCAGCTGACCACGCGCAACGGGCGACGTTGCAGTGCGGCCGTCGCCTATCTCAAGCCCATCCGCAACCGGCAGAACCTGACGATCATCACGCGCGCGCTGGTGACGCGGGTGGCCATGGACGGCAAGCGCGCAACAGGCGTTGTTTACCGCGATCGGTCGGGCGAAACCAAAACGGTGAAAGCCCGGCGCGAGGTCATCCTGTCCGGGGGGGCAATCAACTCTCCGCAGATCCTGATGCTGTCGGGCATTGGTGACCCCGATCATCTGAAGGCAAACGGAATCGAACCCGTTCACGCATTGCCGAACGTCGGCAAGGGGCTGCAGGATCACCTGCAGGCGCGTCTGGTATTCAAGTGCAACGAGCCGACCCTGAACGATGAGGTGCGGAGCCTGTTCAACCAGGCCCGCATCGCGCTGAAATACGCGTTGTTCCGGGCCGGTCCCATGACCATGGCGGCCAGTCTGGCAACTGGTTTCATGAAGACCCGTCCCGATGTTCAAACCCCGGACATCCAATTTCACGTCCAGCCCTGGTCGGCGGACAGCCCGGGTGAAGGCGTGCACCCGTTTTCGGCCTTCACGATGTCGGTCTGCCAACTCAGGCCGGAAAGTCGTGGAGAGTTGCGGTTGGATGGACCGGACCCCGCCAGCTATGTCAAAATCATCCCGAATTATCTGTCGACAGAGACCGATTGCCGAACGATCGTCGCTGGCGTCAACATCGCTCGCAACATTGCGCGCCACAATCCGTTGGCCTCAAAAATCTCCGAGGAGTTCCGACCGACGGCCGATCTGTCCTGTGATGACTATGAAGGTACGTTGGACTGGGCGCGCTCGAATTCGGTGTCGATCTATCATCCGACCGGAACCTGTGCGATGGGCACGACCGACGCCGCCGTTGTCGGTCCTGACTTGAAGGTGAAAGGGATCGAGGGGTTGCGCGTTGCGGATTGCTCGATCATGCCGGAAATCGTCAGCGGAAACACCAATGCGCCCGCCATCATGATCGGTGAGAAGGCCAGCGATCTGATCGCGGGAAGCGGCTGACGCCGTGTTTGGGGGTCGGTTTTTGGCTCGGTAGGGTCAGAGCGTCATTCGACCGGCAATCCGAATACCGCGATTGCTGCGCCAAGAATGCAGAACAAAGCAAACATCAACGCGCGGAGGCGCAGGTTCTGCTGAGACGCCGACCGGGCCGCGATGCCGGCCTGCAGCGCGTAATAGGCTGCAAAGGCGCGCGACGCATAGCTGATGATTTCAAAGACATTCGATGTCCAGGTCAGTATCAACCCGACGCCGACCAGAACGGTATAGGCGGTCCGTTCAGAGACGCGCCCGCCTGAAATCTCGGACAGCAATCCACCGGACCCGCTTGTATCCGCGACGGCGGCGCTGAACTGGGCCGACAGGGCCGCAATAACCAGAAGAACGGGCAGTATCGGGGCGACGACTTGCATCAGGTCAATGATTGCCGTTTCGTCCAGAACCAAGCCGCCCGGTTCGACCGAATAGGTCAACAGGCCGATATAGATCAGGTAAACTGCGCTTGCGATCAACTGGGCCCACCGCATGGAGCGAATTCGCGTTTCCGCATCATAGGCGTGGCCGAGGTAGCGCGAGGTCTCAAATCCCTGCACGGTGACGATCAGCCCGGCCAATAACATGAACGCGTGCGAGCCACGCTCGGCCGGCGGGTCAAAGACAAGTGCATCATGGCTGTATTGCTCGGCAAAATACGTGGCAAGTCCGACAAGCAGCCCGGCGATGATTGCCAGTTTCAGGCCGACTGAAATCTGCTCCAACCGTTCCAGCGCGGAAAACCCCCGGGTGCAGCCGACGAAAAGGATCAGCACAAGTACGCCAGAGGTCACAAGGCGGGCATGGAACGCGTCGTCCACTTGGGTCAGGCTCACGCCAAACGAGCCGAACAGGTTCAGGTAGTAGGCGACCGATATGAAGTAGGCAAAAGCCAGGCTTGCCGACGCGACTCTTTCGGCCCGCTCGATACCGGCGCCGCGGTCGGATCTGTGCGCCATGTCGCGGATGTTGTATCGAATTGCGCTTCCGAACCCCCAGGCCGCGGCGCAGAGGCCCAGCATGGCAAGCGGGGCCAGATCGCCAAAACTGACGTCCAGGATCGGACCAAGAACAAGGAACCCGCTGCCGATGATCGACGCCAACGGGGTGATCGAAGCTCGCCACATCCGGGAATTGGCGACACCCGGCCAAACCAGAATGGCCAAGACCACCACGACCGCGGACAGGATCAGCGTATTCTGCAACTCGGTCGTCAAGGGAAGGGTTCTGCCTCGCTAGTGCTCTTCGGGACGCCGCTGGTGGGGGGCAATCGCTGAAGAGGCGATCATGGTATGTGTACCGGCATCCAAGGTCGCTCAGATTTACCAATCAGCGGTATCCCGTTCAACTCTGGCGCTTGGTTATGCCGCGTTCCATCGCCTTTTCCGAAGCCAGATGGCCCGCGCGCCCAAAAAACCGGCTGGCTGTCAACGTCTTGTTCCATCTTTCGTGAAAGGTCTTCCTGCACGCCAATATGACGTGACGTGCCGGGGTATGAGTTGGACATTTCGCGTGTAATCCATCAGGTTCCGGGCAACACAGCTCCGGTCGCTCGGCCCTTGCATGGCCGCGTTCGGCGCGCAGCATTCGCAGGTTGAACCAGATGCAGTATCACAACAAACCCTATGATCAGCTCAACATCGGGGACACGGCCGAACTGAAACGTTTGTGCACCGAGGATGATTTTTATGCCTTTGCCGCGAATTCGGGCAATCACAACCCGCTGCACCTGGCCCATGAAGACGGGGACGGAGACGATCGGCCCGAGGCGGTAGCGCCATCGCTGTTCGTGGGCGCGCTGATCTCGGCGGTTCTGGGAAACATCCTTCCCGGGGCCGGGACGCTTTACAAATCGCAACAGTTCGACTTCGTGGGCCGTGCCATGGCCGGGGACGAGCTTTTGGCGCGTGTGGTCGTCACCGAAAAGCGCGCCAACCGGGAGGTGGTCCTGGATACCACCGTCACCCGATGCAGGGATGACGCGGTCATCGTCAGCGGCAAGGCCGTGGTAATCGCGCCGGACCGCGCCCTGTCGTTCCGTGAAGTCGAGGTTCCCGGCCTGATCGTTCAGCGGCACCGTCACTTCGACGCGTTGCTGGAGAAATCCCGGCCGATGGACCCCATCCCGACCGCCGTCGTTGCGCCGGAGGACCCGAACTCGCTGGGCGGCGCGATCCTGGCTGCGCGGGAAACGATCATTGAGCCGATACTTGTCGGTCGCCCGGACCTGATCGGGCAGGCGGCGCAGGAACTGGGCGAAAGGCTGGATGGTTTCGAGATTGTCGCCGCGGAAGAGCACAGCGAAGCCGCCCGCATCGCCGTCGACCTTGTGGTCGAAGGCCGGGCCGGGGCGCTGATGAAGGGGCATCTGCACACCGATGATCTGCTGAGGGCCGCATTGCGGAAGGATCAGGGATTGCGCGCGGGCCGGCGCTTTACCCATGTCTTCGTCATGGACGTGCCCGGGCAACCGCATCCGCTGCTGGTGACCGACGCCGCGATCAATATCGAGCCCGATCTGCAAACCAAGATCGACATCACCCAAAACGCGATTGATCTGGCGATCTCGATCGGGATGGAAACGCCCAAGGTTGGCGTATTGTCGGCGGTCGAGACGGTGAACCCGGCCATTCGGTCCTCGATCGACGCGGCGTTGCTATCCAAAATGGCTGAACGTGGCCAGATCAAAGGAGGCTTGGTCGACGGTCCTCTGGCAATGGACAATGCGGTCAGCATGGCCGCAGCACGGATCAAGGGAATTGTCTCGCCAGTGGCCGGACAGGCCGACATACTTGTGGTTCCAAACCTGGATGCGGGCAATATGCTGGCCAAACAGCTGACATATATCGCCAACGCCGAAGCGGCAGGGGTGGTTCTAGGGGCGAAGGTGCCGATCATCCTGAACAGCCGCGCGGATGACGACAAGGCGCGTTTGGCATCCTGCGCCGTGGCTGCCCTGCACGCCGCCCGCATTGCCGGGGGGCGGTCATGAGCCATGTCATCACGCTGAACGCAGGTTCGTCGTCTCTGAAGTTCGGGCTGTTTTCGTTGCCATCCGATGACCCGGTGGCAATCTGCACCGGAATCGTCGACCGCATTGGCGCCGCGGGCGCGACCATCCGCGCCAAAACGTCGGATGGCCGCACGTTGGGCGGTGATGTGGCAGACGGGATTGCCGATCATCACGAGGCCCTTAACCATGTTCTGGACCTGATCATCCAGCAATTTCCCGCGGCCAATATTGCAGCCGTCGGCCACCGCATCGTTCATGGTGGTCCTGACCACGATCAACCGATCTTGCTGACGCCGAAAAGCCTTGCGGCGCTTGACGAACTCTCACCGTTCGCGCCATTGCATCAGCCCTACAACCTCAGCGGCGTTCGTGCCTCGGTCGAACGGTTCCCCGATGCGGTGCAGGTTGCCTGTTTCGACACCGCCTTTCACCGTAGTCACCCCTGGGTCAATGATACGTTTGCCTTGCCGACCGAGTATTATGACAAGGGCGTTCGCCGCTATGGGTTTCACGGCCTCAGCTACGAATACATCTCGGGTCATCTGGCCAAGACCGCGCCGCTGCTGCATGGCGGCCGGGTCATCGTGGCGCATCTGGGCAACGGCGCGTCGATGTGCGGTATGATCCACGGCCGCTCGGTCGGGTCCAGTATGGGGTTTTCGGCCATAGACGGTCTGCCTATGGGAACCCGATGCGGCCAGTTGGACCCCGGTGTCGTTCTCTACCTCATGGACCAGAAGGGCATGAGCGTAGATGAGATCACCGAACTTCTGTATCGTAAATCCGGCCTGCTGGGTCTGTCCGGTCTGTCCAGCGACATGCGCACGCTGGAAAAGTCCGACAGCGGCAGCGCGCGCCGGGCCATCAGCTATTTCAATTTCCGTGCGCGGCGTGAACTCGGTGCCCTTGCGGCTGTGCTGGGTGGGCTGGATGCGGTGGTGTTCACTGGTGGGATTGGCGAGAACTCTGCGCTGGTGCGCGAAAGGATTTGCGTCAACATGGGGTGGTTGGGGATTGAACTGGACCATGATGCCAATACGGACCACGCCCGGATCATCTCAACACCGTTGTCCCGGGTTCAGGTCATGGTCATCCCCACCAACGAGGAACTGGTGATCGCCCGTGCGGCTGCTCGCTTCGTCTATCCGCACATGTACGAGACGCTTTTGGACAAAGCGAGCCCAGCCGCGCCGCCCCCGGCAGATGGTTCGGGGCCTGATTGATCAGACGGTAGACGTCAGCGAAGGGTCTTCGGCGAATTTTTCGCAAAAACTGGCTCTCTACGGGAAACCCCCAATTTCGGGCAGAGGTGGGCTGGGCTATTGTCTGATTAACCAAGGTCAAACTTGGCCTACCACTTTCCCCGAAGAGGGGCTGGCTACCTACCCCCTCAGCCGGCCCCTCAAAAAAACCCCAGAAATCAGTTGAATCCCTTGGCAGCCAAAGCGTTAGAGCCCGGTGCCAGATAAGCCTATGATGCGCAGTGCCAGGTCAGGGAGGCGCGCAAAGTCGTCGAAGCTGGCCAAATGGGGAAGTTCCGAGACCGGCGACTTTCGGTACCCTTCCGAATACAGAAGAAATGGGACTTGGGCACGTTGGGCGGTTTCTGCGTCTACTTCGCTGTCGCCCACAAAGACACACGCGTCGTTTGTGCCCAGTGCCTCGAACGTGGCGGACAGGTGGGCGGGGTCGGGTTTGCGAGATTTCAAAGTATCTCCGCCGATCACCACGTCGAAGAACTGCGCCAGATCCAGAACCTCAAGGATGTGCTGCGCGGGCGCTTCCGGTTTGTTGGTGCAGACCCCTAGCGCGATATCTGCAGCCTGCAGTCGTCGCAGAGCATCTTTGACACCTGGATAAGGCCTGGTCATCGCACTTGATGCTTGGCTGTAGTGGTTGAGCGTGACCTGTGTCAGTTCGGAATGGCGTTCAATGTTCAGTCCGCAGTGAAGAATCACGCGTTCAACCAGTTTTGGCAGACCATTGCCGACGAATCCCCGGATCGTTTCCTCGGGCAGGGGCGCATGGCCCTGATCGGCCAGCATCCGGTTCGCTGCCGCCGCAATGTCGGCGAGGCTGTCTACCAGCGTGCCATCCAGATCAAACACGATTGCCGCCGTCATCTCCGCTCCCGTCTCTCAGTGTCGAGACCCGGCCTAGCGGGCCTGCCGCAAGGGCGCAATGGTTCGGTGTACGAATAGCAGGAAACCGGCACTTGACATACCTTAGTATTTTTATCAGATTAAACGCGAATACACGCAGCCAACCCGGTTCCGGGCCAGCCAGATCCATGAAAGTTGAACGGAAAAGGCGCTTTGCCTGAACACAACCGGAGATGACCCGATGAACGCGCAGAACCCGAATCCGACCCAAGCCTATGCCGTTTCGATGCTGCCGGCCCACAAGGCCGAGGATCTGACGCAGGGCGGCAACCTGGCCCATATCGAACTGGGCGACCAGCTGTACACCCTGCGCATCACCCGCGCGGGCAAATTGATCCTGACGAAATGAGCGGCGCATCCACCCGGGGCGGCGCCCCGGTCGGGCGGCTGGCGGATCTGACCCCGATCGAGGCTGGCGCCGTCATGTACCTGCGGATGTGGAGCGACGGCGCCGCCGGCCGTGCCGACACGGCGCATGATTTCGACATCGCGCTGGGCGCCGATCATGGGCAGCTGGCCATGCTGGCGCTGGATCGTCTGTGCAGCCTGTGCGCCCATCACGGCCGCCGTCCCCTGATCCGGCACGGGCTGGGCTGCACCTGCCTGGGCGCGGACGAAAGCTGTTTCGCGCAGATGATCGCCGCGGCCTCGGAAGGGGCGCGCGAGGATGCGATGATGCTGGCCGCCTTGATCGTACGCCCCGATTTCGCGCCCGCGCTGGCGTCGCTGTCCGAAGAGTTCGGGCTGGCCCTGCGGCGTATGACCACCGCCATCCCATTGCCGAGCACCGGCCATCAGACCCCCTCGGCCGTGCTGCACTGACAGCGCGGTTCAGTGCCCTGGCCGAACCCGGCCGGGGCGTATCTCAGCAGCAGCCGCACCCGTCATGGTGATGGGTGTGGTCGCAAACCGGAGCAGGGGCATAGTCGCCCACCTCGGCCAATACAGACCGCAGCGTCCACAGGATCATGTCCACATCCTCGGCTTCGATGGTCAGAGGCGGGCGGATCTTCAGGATGTTATCCTTCGGCCCCTCGCTGCCGATCAGGATGCGGTGGTCCCGCATCCGGTTCTTGACGTATCGGCAGATCTCGGTGCCTTCCGAGCCGTCGGGGTTGATCAGTTCGACCCCAAGAAACAGGCCCATGCCCCGCACATCACCCACGCAGGCGAACTCGGCTTCGATCGCGCGCAGACCATCCATCAGCCGTGCGCCCATCATGCGGGCATTCTCCTGCAGGCCCTCGTCATCGACGATGTCCAGCACCTCTTTGCCGATCCGGCAAGACAGGGTCGAGCCGCCGAAGGTCGAGAAGAACTCGATCCCGTTGTCGAAACTGTCGGCGATCTCGCGCGTTGTGACCAGCACGCCCAGAGGGTGGCCGTTGCCGATGGGCTTGCCCAGAACCACGATATCGGGCGACGCGCCCTGGTGTTCGAATCCGAAGTAGTACTCGCCCAGCCGGCCCAGGCCCGTCTGCACCTCGTCGGCGATGCAGACGCCACCGGCGGCGCGGATCTTTTCATAGACCGCTGGCAGATAGCCCTTGGGCGGGATGATCTGCCCCCCGACCGAGGGGAAGGTCTCGGCGATGAAGCCGGCCACCCCGTGCCCCTTGCGCTGAAGGGCGGCAATCGCGTCGTCCACAAGGTCGGCATATTTGCGCGCGCGGTCGGGGTCGTCGCGTTTGAACCGGCCGCGATAATCGTCGGCCACCTCGACCAGTTCGACCCAATCGGCCTGACCCACGCCGCCGGGCTTGTTGAACTTGTAGGCCGAAATGGCCACCGCCGCATTGGTGTTGCCGTGATAGCCGTGATCGGGCGTCACCATGCCCTTGGCCCCGCTATGCGCCCGCGCCAGACGCAGGGCCAGCTCGTTGGCCTCGGTGCCCGAATTGACGAAGAAGCACACCTGCAGGTGGTCGGGCAGCTTCGACAGCAGCTTGTCGGCAAATTCCACCTGCGCGGGATGCAGATAGCGGGTGTTCGAATTCATCCGCTTCAACTGATCTGCCACCACGGCCTGAATGAGCGGATGCGCGTGCCCCACATGCGGCACGTTGTTGTAGGCGTCAAGATAGGGCCGCCCCCATTCGTCAAACAGGTGATGCTTCCAGCCGCGCACCAGCATCACCGGGTCGTCATATGTCAGGCTCAGGTTGCCGCCGAAATGCGCCCGCCGTTTGTTCAGGATCTCGGCCTTGTCGGTCGGGCGATAGAAGACCTTCTCGTCCGGCAGGTTCAGCAGGGCCGCCGGGTTCGGGCAGACCGCGTGCCACAGGTCCAGCTCGTTCGGGTCGGCGACGCCTGGCCAGTCGGCCTGCATGCCGGTCGTGGTCAGGGCCAGCTGGAAATGCACATGCGGCGCCCAGCCGCCGTTCTGGCCAGCATCGCCCAGCCGGGCGAACGCCGCCCCCTGCGCCACCGGATCGCCGGGTTTCAGCCGGTCACAGACCTCGGGGTCCAGATGCCCGTACAGCGTATAGAACGAGTCACCCTCGGGGGTTTCGTGATGCAGGATCACCACGCCGCCATAGTCCAGATGGTTCGCCCGGTTCTCGACCGCCTCGACCCGACCGCTCAGCGGTGCCAGCAAAGGCGTCCCCGCCGGCGCGAACACATCCACCGCCAGATGCACCGTGCGCCGGTCCGACGCCTTCCACGGACCCTTGCGGAACGTCGGCTCGGCATAGATCAGGCGCGGTTCGTTGTAATAGCCCAGCCACAACCCGTCGCCGAATTCCGCGCCCACCCGCGCGGCCTCGTCCAGCGGCATGTGATACGGGTTCTGCGGCCAGGTCGAGTTTTCGACCGACAGCGAACCCATCGGAACGTCCGACAGATCCTGTCCCAACAGCTGCGCAAATTGACCACGATGTTCGGACAGGTACGCGTGAATGCGCTCGGCCCCGTCGGTGACGGGCAGCCCGCAGGCCGCCCGCAGCCGCGCGGGCATCAGCTCGCCATTAACCGAACCATCCTGGAGGAACCGCCAGGCCGGTGCCTGGCTGATCGTCACATACGGGTCGTCCGGGTTTTCGGCGGCCATCAGCGTGGAGTTGACGACAGACACGGCCAGCCGCATCCGCAGCAGGGGCCAGATCAGGTCCACTTCCTGCGGGCGCAGCCGGTTTGCGGCGTGATAGCCCCGCACCAGCGCGGCCAGCGCCCGTTCGGGGCGGGGGTGATCCAGCACCACATACGCCCCGGCGATCGCCAGTTCGCACACCCGCGGTGCGGCGCACATGTCACCCAGATCGATCAGGCCCGAAACCTGCCGGCGCTCCGACAGCTCACCTTCGACCAGGATGTTGTAGTCATTCACGTCATTGTGGATGGCTTGCCGGGGTAACTCGGCCAGCATGTCCGAGACGGCATCGAACTGCGCGCAAATCTCGCGCAGAAGGGCTGCACGATCCGGGTCGGCAACCGCATCCAGCTTGTCAGCGATCCAGCGGGCCTGGGTCAGGTCCCATTTGAACTCCGGCCGCTCCAGGCCGGGATGCGAAAACCGCTCCAGCGCCCGATCGGTCGCCCCCAATACCCGGCCCAGTTTCAGGATCAGGTCCTCGGATTTCGGCGCCGTCTTGGCATAGCAGCGGCCCGGCAGCCGCTCCAACAGCCACGCCAGCCGCGGCCGCCCCGCGTCGTCGTCGATCTGCGGCAGCAAACCTCCGTCCAGCCCGGGGATCACCTTGGGAAACGGCAGCCCGGGGGCCTCGGCCGCGATATGCTCCAACGCCTTGATCTGCAGATCCACCAATTGCGGGTCACACCCGGCCCGCATGACCTTCAGAACATAGTCCCGACCATTGGTGGCCTGCACCAGGAAATTCAGGTCATACTCGCCATCCAGCCGCGAGAGCCGGGCGTCCAGTCCCCAGACCCGCCGCAGCGCGGCCGCCCAAAACTCACTGACATCATTCATTCAAACTTCCGCCCCGCGCGCGCCGGGGCCCTCTTCATCTGGCCAAAAGTATCCTCGGGGGGAATCGCGCCTTGGCGCGATGGGGGGCAGACAGCCCCCCGTTTACCCCATGGCCCGCAGGCGCTTGATCAACGACGAGGTGTCCCAGCGGCCGCCGCCCATCTTCTGCACATCCTTGTAGAACTGATCGACCAGCGCGGTCACCGGCAGCGATGCCCCGGTCTCGTCCGCCGTGTCCAGGCAGATGCCAAGGTCCTTGCGCATCCAGTTCACTGCGAAGCCATGGTCGAAATGGTCGTCCAGCATGGTCTCATACCGGTTCGACATCTGCCAGCTTCCGGCGGCCCCCTGGCTGATCACCTCGACCACCGCGCGCCCGTCCAGGCCGGCCTTCTCGGCGAAATGCAGCGCTTCGCTCAGGCCTTGGACCAGCCCTGCGATGGCGATCTGGTTGCACATCTTGGTCATCTGGCCCGCGCCGCTGTCTCCGATGCGGCGGCAGATCTTGGCATAGACCTGCATCACCGGCTCGGCCCGGTCATAGGCGGCCTGATCGCCGCCGCACATGATCGACAGGAACCCGTTTTCGGCCCCGGCCTGACCGCCCGAGATCGGCGCATCGACAAAAGAGATCCCGCGCGCCTTGGCCGCCGCGTACTGCTCACGCGTGACCTTGGCCGAAACGGTGGTGTGGTCAACGAAAACCGAGCTTTCCGCCATGCCGTCGAACGCGCCGTCCTCGCCGGTGCAGACCATGCGCAGATCGTCGTCGTTGCCGACGCAGGCCATCACGAACTCGGCCCCTTCGGCGGCACCGCGCGGCGTGGTCGCCATCTGGCCACCATGCTGCGACACCCATTTCTCCGCCTTGGCCGCGGTGCGGTTGTAGACGGTCACCTCATGCCCGGCCGCCTGCAGATGCCCGGCCATCGGATAGCCCATGACGCCCAGGCCAAGGAATGCAACTTTCGCCATTTTCGAGATCCTCCCTGTGACCGGTCCAAGGCAGAAAACGCCCACTGGCCGGAATGCTTGCCAGAGACAAAGCAAAGCCGCGCCCAAAGGGCAACCCCGCACCGGGAGACAGGCCGCAAATAATGGCCGCGCATCACGCGCCGCTGATATTGCGCTCCATCAGGCGCTGGTACAGGCGTGGGGCCAGCCGGTTCAGCCACCAGGCCAGCCGCGCCACCCGGCCCACCGGGATGACGGGCCGCCCGCGATCCAGCCCTTGCAGGATCACGCGGGCGGCCGCCTCGGGGGTCATCTCGTCCATGCCGTCGCTGGCCGATCCGGGGCGTGCGGTGCCGTCGGGCTGCCGCTCGGCCCGGCCCGGGTTGGTCGCCACGAATGAGGGCGCCGCGATATGAACCCGCACGCCATGGGGCCGTTCTTCGGACCGCAGTGATTTGAAGAAACCTTCCAGCGCGTGTTTCGAGGCCGCATAGGCCGTGCGGTGGTACAGAGGCGCAAACCCCGCCACCGACGAGATCGCCAGATGCGCACCGCGCGACCGGCGCAGCGCGGGCAGAAAGGCGCGGGCCATCGAGACGGCCGCGAAATAGTTGATCTCGAACACCTTGCGGTGGCTGGTGTCGTCGGACTGATCGAACCCGCAGATCTGGGTGATCCCGGCGTTGTAGACGACCAGATCGATGCTGTCGCAATGCGCAAGCGTATCGGTCACGGCGCGCGCCAACTGGGCCGGATCGGTCAGATCACAGGCAATCGCCATCTGCGTGGCGGTGTCCTGCACCCCGTCCACCTTCAGATCCAGCAGGACCACGCGCCATCCACGCTCTTGCAGCGCGGCCGAGAGCGCCTGACCCAGCCCGCCGGCCCCGCCCGAAATCACTGCGGTTTTCACAGACCCACACTCCTTTTCCAAAGGTCGAACACCTCGGCGCTGGTCTTCTGCGGGACATAGCCGAACACGGTCTTCAGCGCCGTATTGTCCAAAACCGGTCGGTATTGCAAGAACCGCACCTGTTCAGGCCCGTAGCGCGACAGGCGCAGAGGACGGGCCACGGCCAGCGCCGCCTTGAGTGCCCAGGCCGGCAGGCGCAGCACGGGTTTGTCCAACGCGCGGGCCAGATCGTCGACGCTCAGCGCGCCGTCCCCGGCCACGTTGTACACCCCCGGCGGCCCGTCGGTGGCCGCGCGTTTCAGGATGCGGGCCAGATCGCGGGTCCAGATGAACACGAAGGGGCTGTCGCTGCCCGCCACCGCCAGCAGGCGGGGTTTGCGGAACAGGGCGGTGATCTGGTTGTCGGTGCCGTCGCCCAGCACCGTGCCCACCCGCAGCACCACCTGCTCCAGCTGCGGCGCGGCGCTTCGGGCCTCGGCCAGCAATTCCTCGACCTGCCGCTTGTGGTCGGAATAGGGAAACTCGGGGTTGCCGCGCACCGGATCGGTTTCGCGCAGCGGCACCGGGTTGTCCGCGTGATAGCCATAGGCCGCTCCCGACGAGGTGACGACCAGCCGCCGTACGCCATGGGCCAGCGCGGCATCGACCACCTTGCGCGTGCCGCCCACATCCACCGCATGGGCCTCGGCCCGTGACATGCCCGGCGGCGGCGTGACGATCGAGGCCAGGTGCACGATCACCTCGGGCTTCACCTTGGCGATCACCCGTGCCAAGTCGCCCGTGGTGACATCCATGCGCAGAAACGGAACCTCTTCCGGCAGCGTGTCCGGGCGGCGCAGGTCGGTGGCAAACACCTCGTGGTCGCTCAGCTCGTCCAACAGGGCGCGGCCGACCAGCCCCGCGGCGCCGGTGATCAGAATGCGGGTCATCGGGCGGCCTTGGTCCGAGCCATCAGCTGCGCCAGCGCCAGCCCCGAGATGGCATGCCAGATCCCCCAGAAGGCGGCCACCACGGCCATGCCGCCCAAGCCGTTGAAAAAGGCGAAGATCAGCACCAGTCCAAGGCCCGAATTCTGGATACCGGTCTCGATCGTGATTGCACGCCGGTCAAAGGGGGGCAGCCGGGTCAGAGTGGCCACAACCCAACCGCCCCCCAGTGCCAGTGCGTTGTGAGCGATCACAAGCCCGGCGACCGCCCCGGCGTAGCCCAGGAAGAAACTCCAGTTGGCCGCCAGGGCGAGCACGACGAAAGCCATGAAAATAGCCATGGACAGGATCTGCAGCGGCCCGCGCAGCCGCGCCGTCAGGGCGGGGCGCTTCTGGTTCAGCGTCACGCCCAGAACCAGCGGCAGGATCAGCATCAACCCGACGATGATGGCGATCTGCACCGGGTCGATCTGGGTCTGCTGCAGAATGGCGCGGGTCGGCGGGTACAGCCCGCCCCAAAGCGCGATGTTGAACGGGGTCATCACGATGGCCCCGATGGTGGCGAAGGCGGTCATCGACACCGAAAGCGCCGCGTTTCCGCCCGCCCGATGGGTGATGAAATTCGAGATATTCCCCCCCGGACAGGCCGCCACCAGGATCAGCCCCAAGGCGATCGAGGGGCGCGGCTCGGTCAGCCAGACCAGCAGGAAGGTCAGCGCCGGCAGCACCAGGAATTGCGAGGCCAGCCCCACCACCACCGGCTTGGGCGCGCGCCGCAGCCGGTCGAAGTCGCGTGGTGACAGGTCGATGGCGATCGAGAACATCACGATCGCCAGGATCGCGTTCAGCAGGGTCAGCGAGCCGGGGTTGAAATTCAGCGTGATCTCGTCGATGCCGGTCATGCGCGGGCTTTCCGGAACCGCGCGATCCAATCCGTCACCGCCTTGCGATAGGTCGCCTTGTCCACGTAATAGGCCATGCGGGGCAGGTTCAGATACTGCATGCCTCCGGTGGCGCGCTGATAGTCTTTTTGTTTTTCCGCCTTCAGCGCCGCGGCCACGGGGCAGCCGGACTGAAGACCCTTGATATAGCGCGCCACCATTTCGGCCTGCTCGTGGCGTCCTTGCCAGCCCAGCCCGGTGGCCTCGATCATGCCCAGCACGAACAGATCGTCACGTTCGGGATGCATGGCGTTCAGGTACAGATGCGGCGCATCGCCCGACCAGTTCAGCAGGTTCGGGTCGATGAACGGGTAATGCAGCTTGTACCCGGTCGCGGCCAGAATCATGTCATAGTCGCTGGCGCTGCCGTCCTTGAAGTGGACCGTGCGGCCCTCGATCCGGTCGATGTCGGGACGAATGCGCAGGTCGCCGTGGCCCGCGTGGTACAAGACCAGCGAATTCACCACCGGGTGGCTTTCGTAGAGCTTGTAGTCGGGCTTGGGGAATCCATATTTCTGCGGATCGCCCACGAACCAGCGCAGGATCATCCCGTCGATCCGGCGCTTTAGCCACATCGGCAGGCGGATCATCCCGCCAAGTGTGTCGGCGGGTTTGCCAAAGACGTATTTCGGCACGAAATAGTATCCGCGCCGCATCGACAGGTCGCACTGCGCGGCGTGATGGATGGCGTCGACCGCAATGTCACACCCGGAATTGCCCGCGCCCACGACCAGCACCCGCTTGCCGTCGAACTGGCTGGGATAGCGGTACTGCGAGGCGTGGATCAGCTCGCCGTCGAACCGGCCGGGAAAATCGGGCATGTTAGGTTCCGACAGGGTGCCGTTCGCGATCAGCACCCCGGCAAACTCACCGCTATGCGTGCCTTGGTCGTCCCGCCAAGTCAGCCGCCAGCCATCGCCCGGCGCACCCAGCGGCGATGCGTCGATCACCTCGGCATTGAACCTGTAGTGATCGCGCAGTCCGAAATGATCGGCAAAGGCCCGGAAATAGTCGCGCATCTGCCGGTGCGACGGGTATTCGGCCACGTCGTCGCCCATCGGAAAATCGGCAAATTCGGTCATCGACTTGGATGAGATCAGATGCGCGGATTCGTACATGGTCGACCGTGGCGCATCGATATCCCACAACCCGCCCACATCGGAATGCAGCTCGAACCCCTGGAACGGGATGCCCTGTTCCTTCAGCACCTTGGCCGCCGCCAGCCCCATCGGACCTGCGCCGATCAAGGCATATGCCTTGCGCGCTTGTGTCATGAACCCTCCCCTGCTCGTGGCGCTTAACTTGAACGATCGTACAAAATAAGGCAAGATGAAAAACATGAGCGCGAAATACATTGAAAAACAAAGGCAAAGGGCGCCGTCGGCCCGGTCGCTTGAAACCAAGGCGCGGATTCTGGACGCGGCCGAGGCACTGTTTGCCGAGCGGGGATTCGAGGGCGCCTCGATCCGTGACATCGCCGCCCGCGCCGAGGTGCAGGTGGGTCTGGTCCACCATCATGGCGGCGGCAAGGAAGAGCTGTTCTTCCAGACCGTCGCACGCCGCGCCGACGAGCTTGCCCGGATCCGGATGCAGGCGCTGGAGGAACGGCGCGCGCAGGGCCCGCTGACCCTGCGGGACATTCTGGACTGTTTCATCCGCCCCTATGTCAGCCTTGCCGAATCCGGCGGCCCGGGCTGGATGGCCTACGGGCGGCTGGTGGCGCATGTGTCGGTCGATCCGCGCTGGCGCCACATCGCGGCCGAGTGCTTCGACCCCACCGCCCAGTTCTTCATCCGTGAGATCGCCGCACTGTATCCGCAGGCCGACCCGGCGCTGTTGGCCACGGGCCAGGTCTATTCGGTCTCGGCGATGCTGGCGCATATCAACAGCGCCTGGCGGGTACAGGCGCTGTCACAGGGGGGCGATCTGTCCGGGATCGACCAACTGGTCGAGTTCTGCGCCGCGGGGATCGACGCAATGGTGCACTCTGGCCACGCTCGGCCCTGACCCGGCTCAGTCGATGGCGCGGGCGGTTCCCGGGACGCGCACGGATTCAAAATCTCGGTCCTCAATTGTCAGTTTGTCGGCAGCTTGGGTGAAGATTCGGGCTTTGGTTGCACCTTGGATTCTGTGTAGGGGGCAAATCCGGGATAGACGGCCTGCATCCCGTCGATGGTCTGGGCGCGGAACTGGTTCTGGAACGGGTCTGGCTCGTCGGCGCGCACGGCCTCGGGCGAGAGGTAAAAGCCGACGGTCACGACCGAGACGGCAAAGACCGATCCGGCGGTCAGGGTGGCAAGTGTGTTGGTAATCGCGCGTAGCATGGCATTGATACTCCTGTTGCTGACGGGTTCGGGGTCTTAGGGGTGGCTCAGGCCTTTCGGGCCAGGGTCTGCTTCAGTTGGTCGTTCTCGGCCTTCAGCTGGGCCAGTTGGCGGCCAAGCTCGTTCAGATGCGGGCGCAGCTCGGCCTCGGTGAAGCGGGGAGTGATGTGGCGCGGGCAGTTCCAGTCCAGCGCCGCGACATGGATGATCGCCGCGCGTTCGGCCTCGGCCCCATCGGGAAACAGATCGCGCGCGGCCTCGGCCCCTTCGCGAAAGTCCACGCGGCCCAGAATCTTGAGCCTGCGCTGGTTGGCATAATCCATCAGGATCAGCGCGATCCGGTCATTGCCGTCCAGATTCCCGCGCGAGATATACTGTTTGTTGCCCGTGAAATCGGCATAGCCGATGGTCCGGTCGTCCAGCACCTTCAGAAACCCGGCCGGGCCGCCGCGATACTGGACATAGGGCCATCCGGTCTCGGACACGGTGGATTGATAGAACCCGTCGCGCGCCTCGATGAAGGCCCGCTCGGTGGGGCCGATCAGGTGACCCTGCTGCGGGCCGCCGTTGATGAACTTGGAGTAAGAGGCGGCGGACCCCATCCGCTCTTGATGGGCGCGGACGGCGGGGGTGAAGGTCAGTTCGGAAAAGGCGCGGGGCATTGGGTGCCTCCTTTCACAGGTTCATTTCGGACAGGCCGGGATGGTCGGCGGGCCGTGGCCCCAGGGGCCAGTGAAACAGGCGCTGGGCGTCGGTGATCGGCAGATCGTTCAAGGACGTATGTCGCTGGGCCATCCGGCCATCGGCGGCGAACTCCCAGTTCTCGTTGCCGTAGGAGCGGAACCACTGCCCTCTGTCGTCGTGCCATTCATAGGCATAGCGCACCGCGATGCGGTTCCCGTCACAGGCCCACAGCTCCTTGATCAGGCGATAGTCCAGCTCGGTGCGCCATTTGCGGGTCAGAAAGGCGTGGATCTCGGCGTGGCCGGTCAGGAACTCGGACCGGTTCCGCCACTGGCTGTCCTCGGTATAGGCCGGGGTCACGATGTCGGGGTCGCGGCTGTTCCAGGCGTCTTCGGCCTTGCGGACCTTTTCGATGGCGGTCTGCGTCGTGAACGGGGGCAGAGGAGGGCGCGGCATGATGGGGGGCTTTCAGGCGAGGGTGGCGGCCAGAAGGGCCACAGTCAGAAGGAAGGGAACATAGCTTGCGGGAAATGGGCTGGCGCGGCGTCGCATCGGTCAAATCCTTTGGGTGTACAGATCAGTAAACTGCGTTGATAAGGTGTACAGATCGGTCACCACTTTCAACCCTTGGGTCAAAAAAAGTTTTTCGATATGGCCGGTGGTATAGAGAAAAAGACCTAATAACAGCGACTTCAACGGTGTGAATTGCACCTGAACGGAAAAGGTATTATGTACTGATCTGTACGCAAAGGAGCCGAATCATGCGTCCGAACAAACGGGATGAGCTGGTCCGCAAGGCGCTGCAGGTGTTTTACCGCGACGGGTTTCACGCCACCGGAATGGACCGGCTGGTGGTCGAAACCGGCGTCTCAAAGACCTCGATGTACAAGCATTTCCGCACCAAGGAAGAGCTGATCCTGGCGGTGCTGCGCCTGCGGGACGAGAATTTTCGCAACTGGTTCGTGCGCCGGATCGAAGAACTGGCCGACACCCCCGCCGATCAACTGCTGGCCGCGTTCGATGCGCTGGACGAATGGTTCCGCGAGGACAATTTCCGCGGCTGCATGTTCATCAAGGCCGGGGCCGAGTACCAAGACCCCGACCACCCGATCCATGTGCAGGCAGGCGAGCACAAGCGCCTGTTGCTGGAGTATTTCACCGACCTGTGTCGCAAGGCCGGGGCGCAGGGCCCGGACAAGCTGGCCTGCCAGCTGCTGCTGTTGAAAGAGGGCGCGATCGTCACCGCCGTGCTGCTCCGCAACGGCGATCCCGCGCGCGACGCCAAAGAGGCCGCTGCCGTCTTGCTGAAAAACGCGCTGGCTTGACCCATGAAAACCCGCTTTAGTCCCTGAAGCAGGCAAAAGGGGGGGCGTATGCAGCAGGCTTCGGATTTTCTGGAAGAATGTCAGGTTCTTGATGACGCTCTGAAGGGGCTGGGTGCCGCGGATTGGCAAATCGTGACCCAGTTCAAAGACTGGACGATCGACGATGTGTTGGTGCACCTGCATTTCTGGAACCAGATGGCCGATCTGTCGCAGCGTGACCCGGATGGGTTCGACGCAAGGGTGCAGCAGGTGATGCCGCGTATTCAGGCCGACGGGTTCCGTGCGACGGAAAACGTTGCAATCACCGAGCGTGGACATGAACTGCGCGCCGCATGGTCTGATCTATGCAGCCGAATGGGCCGCGACTGGTTGGGCCTGGACCCCAAGGCGCGGGTCAAATGGGTGGGGCCGGATATGTCGGTGCGGTCCTCGATGACCGCCCGGCAGATGGAGACCTGGGCGCATGGTCAGGAGGTGTTCGACACCCTTGGCTTGACCCGGCCCGAGACCGCCCGGATCCGCAACATCGTCGTGCTGGGGGTGAACACCTTTGGCTGGACCTTCACGGTACATGGCCGCCCGGTGCCACCGGTGGCACCTCATCTGCGCCTGACCGCGCCCTCGGGGGAGCTGTGGGAATTCGGCGCGCCCGGTGCCGACCTGATCGAAGGACTGGCCGTCGATTTTGCCCGCGTGGTGACCCAGACCCGAAACGTGGCGGACACCGGCCTGTCGGTGCAGGGGCCGGTCGCGCAGGAGTGGTTGGCCATCGCCCAGTGTTTCGCCGGCGCCCCCGAAACGCCGCCGCCGCCCGGTGCCCGGCATTGCGTAGGGCATTGACGCCAAAGGACGTTGCGTAGCAGCGCAAACCGACGCGGCGTCACCCGGATTGGCGGAATCGGCGGCGAAAGCTACCCTTTCCGCCAACAGAATTCCGGAGAACCAATCATGTCGCTTTTTACCTCGACCGCTTCCTGGGTCACTGACGAACACCGCATGTTTGCCGAAATGGCCGGACGGTTCATGGATGATGAGCTGGTGCCCAACATCGAAGCGTGGGCCGAGCAGGGCGTGGTCGATCGCGACTTCTGGCGGAAAGCCGGGGAAACCGGGCTGATGGCCGGGGCCATCCCCGAGGAATTCGGCGGTGTCGGCGGCGGTATGGGTTTTGATGCGGTCACGATCTATGAGCAGACCTCGCGGGGGGATGCGGGCTGGGGCTATGGCATCCAGTCGATCGTAATCCATTACATCACCGCCTATGGCAGCGAGGACCAAAAGAAGAAATGGCTGCCCAAGCTGGCCTCGGGCGAGATGGTCGGCGCGCTGGCCATGACCGAACCGGGCACAGGCTCGGACGTTCAGGCGATCCGCACCACCGCCGAGAAGGATGGCAACTCGTACCGGATGAACGGGTCCAAGATCTTCATCACCAACGGCCAGACCGCCGACCTGATCATCGTGGCCGCCAAGACCGACAAGTCGCTGGGTTCCAAGGGCGTGTCGCTGATCGCGGTCGAGACCGAGGGGGCCGAGGGCTTCCGCCGGGGGCGCAACCTCAAGAAGTTGGGCATGAAGGCCAATGACACGGCCGAGCTGTTCTTCGAGGACGTCAAGGTGCCGATGACCAACCTGCTAGGCTCCGAGGAGGGGCAGGGCTTCTATCAGCTGATGAAGCAACTGCCGTGGGAACGTCTGACCATCGGCATCATGGCGCTGGGCGCGATCGACTTCGCCATCGCTGAAACGGTGAAATACACCCAAGAGCGCAAGGCGTTCGGCCAACGAGTGATGGACTTCCAGAACACCCGCTTCAAGCTGGCGGAATGCAAGACCAAGGCCGAGGTGCTGCGCAGCTTCGTCAATGACTGCATCGGCAAGCTGGAGGCCGGTCAGCTGGATGCGGCCACCGCCTCGATGGTGAAATACTGGGGGTCCGAGGTGCAGAACGAGATCATGCATGAATGCCTGCAGCTGTTCGGCGGCTATGGCTTCATGATGGAATACCCGATCGCGCGGCTTTACGCGGATGCGCGGGTGCAGATGATCTATGGCGGCACCAACGAGGTAATGAAGGAACTCATCGCCCGCTCGATCGACGTCTGACCGGGGCTCCCGCCCGTCGTCAACGGCACTTGCGGGCCGCCTTCTCCGGTTGGGCCCGGCCGCGCCCGAGCGATGCTCGGCCGCGGCGGTGCCGGATCGGCTAAGTCAGCTGCCCCTGCAGCCAAGCGCGGAACGAGACAAGCGGGGCCGGTTCCGTGCGATTTTGCGGCCATACAAGATAGTAGTCGCCCAGACTGACCGGCGGAGCTGCGCAGGCCGGAACCAACCGGCCGGCCTCGAGCTCGGCTGAGATGAGATGGCTGGGCAGCAGTGCAACGCCCAGCCCATGGATCGTGGCCTGGATAATGGTCGAAAACTGGTCGAACAGCATGCCTCGGACGCCCTCGACAGGGGTGCCTTGCGCGGCGAACCAGCGTTCCCACGCATCGGGCCGGGTATCCAGATGCAGCAGTGGTGCGTCGACCAGCCATTCAACCTTTGGGGTTTCGGCTGGCAGCAGCGCTGGCGCGCAGACCGGCAGAACCTCTTCGCACATGATCGGCAGATAGTTCACCCCGGTCCAGTCTCGCTGGCCGAAATGGATAGCCGCGTCGAAAGGTTCGGTGCCGAAGTCGAAAGGCTTGAGCCGTGTGCTCAGGTTCATCGTCACTTCGGGGTGGCGCTGCGCGAAATCCTGCAGGCGCGGTGCCAGCCAGTGCATGCCGAACGCGGGCAGAATCGACAGTTGCAAAGAACCGCCAGAGGGGTTGGCCTTCAGCTTCAGTGAGGCCTGCGCCAGTTGCTGCAGCGCTGTTCGGGCGGTTTCCACGTATTCCTTGCCAGCGGGTGTGAGTTGCAGGCGCATTTGGTCGCGCTGGATCAGCGCGACGCCCAGCTGTTCTTCGACGGCCTTCAACTGGCGACTGACCGCGCTTTGGGTCAGCGAGAGTTCATCGGCTGCTGCTGAAGCGCTGCCTAGGCGGTCGACGGCTTCGAGCGCCAACAGGGAAGAAATAGACGGCAGAAATCGACGCGGCGCCAGCATATGATTTTCCCTCATGGCTTGTGGAGGGAATATCACTGGTGGATCCTCCAATCCAATAGCAAAAAGGCGCAGCCGTAGAAAAGTGCAGCGGGGCGATTATGACCATTCAGAACAGTTTGAGCGGATTTCGGAGGGCGGGCCGTCTCGACGGGATCGAATTGTCCGAGATCGTCCAGATCTCGGAACGGGCCGCGCAGCTGCGGGCGCAGGGCGTGGACGTGATCGCGCTCAGCACCGGCGAGCCCGACTTTCCGACCCCGCCGCATGTGGTCGAGGCCGCGCACAAGGCGGCGCTGGACGGTCAGACCCGATATCCCGCCACCGCCGGAACCCCGGCCCTGCGTGCCGCCATCGCGGAACAGGCCGGGGTCGAGTCTGCGCAGGTCATCGTCTCGACCGGGGCTAAGCAGGTGCTGGCCGGCGCGTTCCTCGCGACGCTCGATCCGGGCGATGAGGTCATCACCACCGCGCCCTTCTGGACCAGCTATGCCGACATGGTGAAGCTGGCGGGCGGCACTCCGGTGGTGCTGGACTGCCCGCGTGAACAGGGTTTCAAGCTGACCCCCGAACAGCTCGATGCCGCGATCAGCCCGCGCACCCGCTGGCTGCTGCTGAACACGCCCTCGAACCCGACCGGGGCGGTTTACACCGAAAGCGAATTGCGAGCGTTGGGCGACGTGCTGGAGCAGCACCCGCAGGTCTGGGTGATCTCGGACGAGATCTATCAGCACCTTGCCTATGTGCCTTTCACACCCTTCGTTCAGGCGGTTCCGGCGCTGGCAGACCGCACGCTGACGGTGAACGGCGTGTCCAAGGCCTATTCGATGACCGGCTGGCGCATCGGCTGGGGGATCGGCCCCGCGCCGCTGATCAAGGCGATGGTGGCGGTGCAGGGGCAGATCACCTCAGGCGCCTGCTCCATCGCGCAGGCGGCGGCGCTGGCCGCGCTGACCGGCCCGCAGGACCTGCTGACCGAACGCCGCGAGGCCATGCGCGCGCGCCGCGATCTGGTGGTGGCAAGCCTGAATGCCGCCGGATTGGACTGCGCGGCGCCCGACGGGGCCTTTTACGTCTTCCCGCGGACGCCTGCTGCGATGCCCTCGGACCCCGAGTTCTGCCGCCACCTGCTGGATCATGCGGGCGTCGCGGTGGTGCCGGGGCGGGCCTTTGGCATGCCGGGGCATTTTCGGCTTTCCTTTGCCTATGACACCGATAGCCTGACCCAAGGCCTGCGCCGGATTACCGACGCTACGGCCAAACTCTGACCTGACCGGGGAACCCAGATGGATCGCGCCCAGATCGTTCACGAAAACTTCCTGACCCGCGTCGCCAATCGCGACCTGCCCAAAGGCGCGCCGCCGCGCCCGGGCCTGACTGCGCCCGAGGCGGTGTCGCTGTTCCGCTCGCAGGTGCTC
Source organism: Ruegeria sp. BJ5 (assembly GCF_056537865.1). Lineage (NCBI taxonomy): Bacteria > Pseudomonadati > Pseudomonadota > Alphaproteobacteria > Rhodobacterales > Roseobacteraceae > Ruegeria > Ruegeria sp. BJ5. Next base: position 1,450,851 of record NZ_JBQFSH010000001.1, on the reverse strand, counting down.
AGCCGCGCGCTGGATCGCACCAGCCGGGCGATGCAGAAGGCGGGGCAGGGGTTCTACACCATCGGATCCTCGGGGCACGAGGGGATGGCCGCCGTGGCCCATGCCCTGCGGCCGACCGACATCGCCTTTCTGCACTATCGCGACGCCGCCTTTCAGATCGCACGCGCCGAGCAGGTGCCCGGTCAGCAGATCGCCTGGGACATGCTGCTGAGTTTCGCGTGTTCCAAAGAGGACCCGACCTCGGGCGGGCGGCACAAGGTGCTGGGGTCCAAGGCGCTGATGATCCCGCCGCAGACCTCGACCATCGCCAGCCACCTGCCCAAGGCGGTGGGCGCGGCCTACAGCCTGGGCGCGGCGCGGCGGCACGACCCCGAGCACCGGCAACTGCCCGAGGATGGCATTGCCATGTGTTCCTTTGGCGACGCTTCGGCCAACCACTCCACCGCGCAGGGGGCGATCAACACCGCAGGCTGGACCAGCGTGCAGTCGATCCCGCTGCCGCTCTTGTTCGTGTGCGAGGACAACGGCATCGGCATCTCGGTCAAGACGCCCAAGGGCTGGATTCAGGCCTCGATGGAGCATCGACCGGGCATCAGGTATTTTCAGGCCAACGGGCTGGACATCTTCGAGACCTTCGCGGTGGCGCAGCAGGCGGCCGACTATGTCCGCACCCGGCGCAAACCGGCCTTCCTGCACCTGAAAACCGTGCGCCTGTATGGTCATGCCGGGGCGGATGTGCCGACCACCTATCTCAGCCGCGCCGAGGTCGAGGCCGACGAGGCCAATGATCCGCTGCTGCATTCGGTGCGCCTGCTGGATCAGGCCGGGGCGCTGTCGCCCGGTCAGGCGATGAAGATCTATGAACAGACCTGCGCCCGCACCGACCGCATCGCGGCGCAGGCCGCCACCCGTCCGCATCTGACCACCGCCGCCGAGGTCGCGGCCAGCCTGATCCCGCCCAAGCGCCCCTGCAAGCCCACCAACGGCCCCAGCGCCGAGGCCCGCGCCGCAGCTTTCGGCAGCGACCTGCGCGCGATGGACGACCCGCAGCCGATGGCCCGCCTGATCAACTGGGCCCTGACCGACCTGATGCTGGAACATGGCGAGATCGTCTGCATGGGCGAGGATGTGGGCCGCAAGGGTGGCGTCTATGGCGTAACCCAGAAGCTGCAGGCGCGTTTTGGCCCGGACCGGGTGATCGACACGCTGCTGGACGAACAGTCGATCCTCGGCCTCGCCATCGGCATGGCCCACAACGGCTTTGTCCCGATCCCCGAGATCCAGTTCCTCGCCTATCTGCACAATGCCGAGGACCAGATCCGGGGCGAGGCCGCCACGCTGCCGTTCTTCTCGAACGGGCAGTTCACCAACCCGATGGTCGTGCGGATCGCCGGGCTGGGATACCAGAAGGGCTTTGGCGGGCATTTCCACAACGACAACTCGCTGGCCGTGCTGCGCGACATTCCGGGCGTCATCATCGCCTGCCCCTCGACCGGGGAAGATGCGGCCCGGATGCTGCGCGAATGCGTGCGCCTTGCGCGCGAGGAGCAGCGGGTGGTGGTGTTCCTCGAACCCATCGCGCTCTACCCGATGCGCGACCTGCACGAGGGGCAAGACGGCGCCTGGATGACCCGCTATCCCGCCCCCGACGAATGCATCGCGCTGGGCGAGGTCGGCGTGCATGGCGACGGCAAAGATCTGGCGATCGTGACCTACGGCAACGGCCACTACCTGTCGAAACAGGCGCTGCCCGAACTGCAGGGTGCCGGGCTGAACACCCGCATCATCGACATGCGCTGGCTGGCGCCGCTGCCGGAACAGGCGCTGCTGAAGGCCACCAAGGGTTGCAAGCACGTCTTGATCGTCGATGAATGCCGCCGCACCGGCAGCCAGTCCGAGGCGCTGATGACGCTCTTTGCCGAGCAGACCGACCTGCCCACCGCCCGCGTCGTGGCCGAGGATTGCTTCATCGCCACCGGCCCCGCCTATGCCGCGCCGCTGCCCTCGCGTGACGGCATCGTGGCCGCCGCCCTTACCCTGACCGGAGCCAAGAAATGACCCGCACCGCCGTCGTGATCTGCCCCGGCCGGGGCACCTACAACAAGTCCGAGTTGGGCTACCTGCACCGCCACCACGCGGGCCGTATGGAGCTGTTCCGCGAGTTCGACGCGATCCGCGCCGAAACGGACCAAGAGGCGGTGACCGCGCTGGACGGCGCGTCGCGTTTCTCGGTCAGCAAGTATTCCCGTGGCGACGTGGCCTCGCCCCTGATCTATGCCGCATCGCTGGCCGATGCGCAGGCGCTGTCCGAGGATATCGAGGTGGTGGCCGTCACCGGCAACTCGATGGGCTGGTATATCGCGCTGGCCGCCGCGGGGGCGCTGTCGCCCGAAAACGGGTTCCGGGTGGTAAACATCATGGGCACGCTGATGCAGACCCACCTGATCGGCGGGCAGCTGGTCTATCCCTTCACCGGCGACGACTGGCGCGACGACTCGGCCCGAAAGGCCGAGCTTTTGGTCGAGGTGGCGCGCATCAATGCCCTGCCGGAGCATGACCTCGCCCTGTCGATCGATCTGGGCGGGATGCTGGTGCTGGCCGGCAACGAGGCCGGGCTGAGGGCCTTCGAGGCCGCGCAACCCGTGGTGCAGGAGCGGTTCCCGATGCGGTTGGCCAATCACGCGGCCTTTCACACGCGCCTGCAGGCCCCCGTGGCGCAGGAAGGCCGCCGCCTACTGCCCGCCACGCTGTTCACTCAGCCGGACCTGCCGATGATCGACGGGCACGGTAAGATCTGGTGGCCCGGCGCCACCGACACGGGCGCGCTGTGGGATTACACGCTGGGCCATCAAGTGACCGAGCCTTACGACTTTACCCGCGCGGTGCAGACCGCCGCCCGCGAATTCGCGCCCGACCTGTTCATCGTGACCGGCCCCAGCGCTACGCTGGGCGGCGCTGTGGCGCAGTCGCTGGTGCTGGCCAACTGGCGCTGCATGTCAGACAAGGACAGCTTTCAGGCCCTGCAGGCACAGGACCCGTTCCTGATCGCGCTGGGGCGCGAGGATCAAAGACCTCTTGCCATCGGCTGAGCCCTCGGGAAATCTGCGCGCGCATTCAAGGACATCCCGCCCATGACCACCGACCCGGAAATCAGCCTGTGGACCAGAACCAGCCGCGAGCGGGTGGACGCCCCGCCCCTGACCGGGTCCGTCACGGTGGACCTCGCCGTGATCGGCGGCGGCTACACGGGTTGCTCGGCGGCGCTGCACGCGGCGCAGGCGGGGGCCTCGGTCTGTCTGCTCGAGGCGCACCAGATCGGCCATGGCGGGTCGGGCCGCAATGTCGGGCTGGCCAATGCCGGGCTGTGGCTTCCGCCGGCCGAGATCCGCGCCCATCTGGGCCGCGAGGTGGGCGACCGGTTGATCGCCCTGCTGGCGCAGGCCCCAGCCGAGGTGTTCCGCCTGATCCGTGACCACGCCATCGACTGCGAGCCGGTGCAGGCCGGAACCCTGCACCTAGCCCATTCGCCAAAAGGTCTGCGCGACCTGCAGACCCGCCACCAACAACTGTCCGCCGACGGCGCTCCGGTTGAACTGCTGTCCGCGCAGGAAACCGCCCGCCGCACTGGCAGCAAGGCGTTTCACGGCGCTATCTTCGATCCGCGCGCCGGGACGATCCAGCCGCTGGCCTATGTGCAGGGCCTCGCCCGCGCCGCGCAGCAGGCCGGGGCGGCGATCCACGCCAACAGCCCGGTGCAGACCCTGCGCCACGATGGCGAGCTATGGCATCTGGAGACGCCGCAAGGCTTGGTGCGGGCCAAGGCGCTGATCCAAGCCACCAACGCCTATCATGCAGGACTGCCCGACACCCGTCAGGATTATGTGCCGGTCTACTACTTCCAATACGCCACCGACCCACTGCCCGAGGTCATCCGCGCCACCCTGCTGCCGGGGGGCGAGGGCTGCTGGGATACCGGGCTGATCATGACCTCGTTCCGCATGGATCAGGCCGGGCGGCTGGTGATCGGGGCGATGGGTGATCTGGGCCATGCGGGCAGCTTTGCACATCGCGGCTGGATCACGCGGAAACTGGCGCAGATTTTCCCTGCGCTGGCCGACCAACCGCTGAAGGACGGCTGGCACGGGCGCATCGCCATGACCTCGGACCACATCCCGAAACTGGTGCAAATCGGGCCGAACGCCCTGTCTGCGCATGGCTATTCCGGTCGCGGGATCGGGCCAGGCACGGTGTTCGGCCGCATGATGGCCGACAGCCTGCTGACGGGCGACCCCGCCCGCCTGCCATTGCAACCGGTGACCGCCCATCACGAAAGCTGGACAGGCTTGCGCCGCGCCTTCTTTGAAACCGGCGCGGCGCTGACGCATCTGGTCAAGGCAAGGGTCTGACCGGTCAGACCGAGCGGGTGATCCCGCCATCCACCCGGATGTTCTGCCCGGTGATGTAACCGCCGCCGTCGGAGGCCAGCAGCGATATGACTGAGGCGATCTCGTCATAGCTGCGCCCATAGCGGCCCATGGGGATCTTGGCCTTGAACTCTTCTTTCTCAGGCAGGCTGTCGATGAAGCCGGGCAGGACGTTGTTCATGCGGATATTCTCGGCGGCATATTTGTCGGCGAACAGCTTGGTGAACGCCGCCAGCCCGGCCCGGAACACGCCCGAGGTCGGAAATACCGGGTCCGGCTCAAACGCCGCGAAGGTCGAGATGTTGATGATCGCCCCGCCGCCCTGCGCCTGCATGATCGGCGTCACCAGCCTTGTGGGGCGCACCGCGTTCAGGAAATAGACGTCCATCCCCTGATGCCAGTCTTCGTCGGTCAGCTCCAGCACCGGCGCGCGCGGGCCATGCCCGGCCGAGTTCACCAGCACGTCGATCCGCCCCCAATGGGCCATCGCCGCATCCACCAGCCTCTGCAGGTCGTCAGTCGACTGGTTCGAGCCGGTCACGCCCACGCCGCCCAGCTCGGCTGCCAGCGCCTCGCCCTTGCCGGACGAGGACAGGATGCCCACCTTGAACCCGTCCGCCGCCAGCCGCCGCGCCGCATCCGCACCCATGCCGCTGCCGCCGGCGGTGATCAGAGCCACTTTTTCCGTCATCTTCGTTCTCCGTTTCAATCTGCTGCCAAGATGAAGCGTCGCAGGCCGTTTGACCAATCAGTTCTTCTGCCTTAAGGGTGTAGAAAAACTATTGCGTGGACGTCATGGTTGCCCTTCCTCCGCTGAACGCCCTGCGCGCCTTCGAGGCGTCGGCCCGTCACCTGAACTTCAGGCTGGCGGCGCAGGAACTGGGTGTTACCCAAGGGGCGGTTGCTCAGCAGGTCCGGGGTCTCGAGGCGCGGCTGGGCACCCCGTTGTTCGACCGACTGCCGCGCGGCCTGCGCCTGACCGAGGCCGGACGGCGGTTCCACGCGCCCCTGCGCCGCGCTTTTCGCCTGATTGAAGAGGCGGTCGAAGACCTGTCCGGCCAGCGCCAGATCACCTTGTCGGTCACGCCCAGCCTTGCCTCGAAATGGCTGGTGCCGCGGCTGGGCGATTTCACCGCGCGCCACCCGGATGTCTCGGTGCAGGTCGATGCGCGCGAGCGGCTGGCTGATTTCCAGACGGACGGGGTGGATATCGCGGTGCGGCAGGGCCGCGCGCCGTTTGGCGACGGCCTGGTGGCCGAGCCGCTGTTCCCCACCGAATTCGTCGTCGTCGGCAGCCCCGACCTGGCCGCGCAGGTGACATCGGCGCAAGACCTGCTGGCGCATGTACTGCTGAGCGATTCTCATGGCCTGTGGCCCCTGTTTCTAGAACGCGCCGGCGTGCAGGGGCGCCCGAGGATGATGAATTTCAGCCAGACCAGCCTGGCCATCGATGCCGCCGTGGCCGGGCAGGGCTTTGCGCTGGCCAATGCGCCACTGGTCGCAGCCGAGCTGACGGCGGGGCGGTTGGTGCAACCGCTGGCGCAGGTGCTGCTGGACGATCTGGGGTTCCATATCGTCACCCCGCGCAAGCCGTGGCAGCCGGATCTGGTGGCGCTGATGCGCGACTGGTTGCGGGCTCAGGCCTGAAGCGTGGCGGCAATCGCCGCGATCCGTCCGCGCAGCCAGCGATGGGCGGGATCGTTGGCGAACCGCTGGTGCCAGACCATGTAGATCGACACCGGCTGACAATCGAAGGGCAGGGGCGCGCAGTCCAGCGCCGCCAAAGGCCCTTGTTTCATCAGCGCCGTGTCGGTCGAGATCAGGTCGCTGCCTTTCACGAAGGCAGGGATCGCGTTGAAATGCGGCAAGGTCACGGTGGGCGGGCGGATCTGGCTCTGATCCACGCCGCGCATCACTGCTCGCGCGTTGCGTCCATCGGGAAACCGCACCTCGACATGATCCGAGGCACAATAGTCGGCCCAGTCGGCGGGCGGATCACGCCGCTCGGCGTCGTAGAACACCATCAGGGGGCTGCTCACCAGCAGCTTCTGAAAGATGTCGGGGCCATCCGGCGGCAGCGGGGTCAGCATCAACTGGCACCGGTCGCTGCGCAGCAGTTCCGGGTCGGGCACGCCCGAGGGCATGAACCCCAGCCGCAGCCGCACCCCATCGGCCCGCGCCCTGCGCAGCAACTTCGGAAAGATCAGCTCGCGCGGCATGTCGTTGGTGGCGATCTGGACGGCGATCTCTTCGGACAGCGGGTCAAAGGGCCGCTCGTCGGTCAGGGCGCGCATCCCGTCCAGCACCTTCTGAACCGGCTCCTTCAGCGCCAGCGCCCGCTCGGTCGGGGTAAGCCCTTGACCGGAGCGCACGAACAGCGGATCGCCCAGCACATGCCGCAACTTGGCCAACGTGTGGCTGATGGCCGATTGCGTAACGCCCAGGCGGTCGGCGGCCTTCGAGACCGAGTTTTCCTCGAGGATCGTCAGGAAGGTGCGCAGGACCTTGCCGTCCAGATCAGTGAAATCAATTTTCCTCATACCGTTTATGATCCGTCATGAATGGTATTGCTGTTCATGCCGCGCTAGGGGAAGCTTGGCAACAGGAGGCACGCGATGGGGATCCGCTTTTTCTCGGACAAGAACCGACCCGTTCACATGGGTCCTTATCCGCTGGAACGGCTGCGGCGACAGGATGCGCTGCCCGATCTGTCGGCGCTGGCGCCCATGCCGGTGCTGAGTTTCGACCGTCCCGAGCAGCCCCACAGCATCGTCAACGCGATGGGCGAGTTTCAGGCGATGCTGGACACCATCCGCGATGGCTTCGTCAATCTGGCCCGGGCCGAGATGCCCCGCGATCCGGCTGAACGCGCCAACCACCTGAAGGCGTTCGGCTATTTCAACGATGCCTCGATGATGGGCTGTGGGCCTCTGCCGCCGCAGGCGCTGTTGAACCGGCCCCGGCGCAACCCCGATATCGACCGGCTGGCCCATGCGCTGCAGACCCGGCAGACGAAGACCCTGGCCTCGGGGATTGATGTGATCATGGCCGATCTGCGCGACAGCGTCGCGGCCCAACCGGGGCCGATCACCGCCCACCGTCATGCCATCGTGTTCCTGTACGAACATCACCGCGACCCCGATCCGTCCGAGCCGGGCGCTGAGTGGATCCTGGATGCGCAGGACCACCGCGCCTGCCTGCTGGCCACCGAAAACGCGGTGGTGATCGCCAATTACATCCGTCTGTTGGGGTATGACGCGCGGGCGCATTCGGTGATGTCCTCGGACGTGGACCTGCCTCGCCTTGCCGCCGCAGCCGGGTTGGTCTGGGCCGAGGATGGCACCGCCGTGGCCCCGTGGCTGGGGCGTAGGTTCGGCCTGGCCGTCGTGACCACCGAGTTGGAAATCGCGCATGATCGCCCGCTGGCCCCGCGCGACCGGCAGCCGTGGTTCAGAACCCAAGGCCCCGCGTGGTGGCTGGGCGCGGGCTTTGCCAAAAGCGCGCTGAACCGCGACCCTTTCGCCCGCCGCCGCTATGCCGATGGCGCGCACCCGTTCGAGACGCTCAAACGCGTGGACAGCCCGACCACCTATATCGACGAGGCGAACGTGGCCCGCGTGCCCAAACGGGCCGACATGTTCGCGCGGGCGCAGTTCGGCGATATGGGCAAGCCGCTGCAGGATGCGGCCAAGGGCGGGCACTACGTCCGAAAATCCGCGCCCAGCTTTGCGCAACGGCGCGCGCTGGGGGCCTTCGTCTTGCTGCAGGACGGCGACAGCGCCGAGGTCGCCAGACCCACCGATGCCGAGCGCAACGCGGCGAACATCAAGGCGGCCAGCTATTTCCTGGGCGTCGATGCCGTAGGCCTCAGCCGCTGCCCCGAATGGGCGTGGTATTCCCACGACGCCACCGGCGAGGAGATCGTGCCGCCCCACGATCAGGCCGTCAGCATGATCATCGACCAGGGTTATGAGACGATGGAGGGCGCATCCGGTGACGACTGGATCAGCGTTGCCCAGTCGATGCGCGCCTATCTGCGGTTCTCGCTGCTGGGCGGGGTATTGGCCCGTCAGATCCGCAATCTGGGCTACAAGGCCAAGGCGCATACGGTGATGGATGGCGAAGTGCTGCAACCGCCGCTGCTGTTGCTGTCGGGGCTGGGCGAGGTCAGCCGCATCGGCGAGGTGATCCTGAACCCGTTCCTTGGCCCGCGCCTGAAATCGGGGGTCGTGACGATCGACATGCCCATCACCCATGACAAGCCCATCGACTTCGGCCTGCAGCGGTTCTGCGAAAGCTGCAACAAATGTGCCCGCGAATGCCCCTCGGGGGCGATCACCGCCGGACCCAAGCTGATGTTCAACGGCTACGAGATCTGGAAATCCGACAGCCAGAAATGTGCCACCTACCGGATCACCACGCCCGGCGGGGCGATGTGCGGGCGCTGCATGAAGACCTGCCCGTGGAACCTGGAAGGGCTGTTCGCCGAACGCCCGTTCCGCTGGGCCGCGATGACCATTCCCGCCGCGGCACCCGCGTTGGCGAAACTGGACGATGTGCTGGGCAATGGCGGGCTGAACGACACCAAGAAGTGGTGGTGGGATCTGGAGCTACAGCCCGACGGCGCCTATCGCCCCACCGCGCACCCGCTGAACCGGCGCGATCTGCAAAAGGATCTGGATCTGAAATACGAGGATCAGACGCTGGCCGTCTATCCCGCCCCGCTCGCGCCGCATCCCTGGCCCTATCCTTTTGCGATGGACCGCGAGGCCGGGATCGCCGCCTATCAGGCCATGGTAACCGCCGACGAATACAAGGCCCGTCTGGCCGCAGGCGATGTGTCGGTCATCCACCGCTACACGATCTCGGGCGATGCGCCGGTGATGCAGCTGGTGCTGTCGAAGGTCGAGAAGATGACGGCGGATGTCACCAAGTACGAGTTTTCCACCCCGGACGGTGCACCGTTGCCGGATTGGACGGCCGGCGCGCATCTGGATGTGCTGGTGGCGCCGGAATTCCTGCGGCAATACTCGATGTCCGGTGACCCAGCCGAACGCATGACCTATCAGATCGGGGTACTGCGCGAGGATCAGGGCCGCGGCGGTTCGGCCCTGCTGCACCGGATCTTCACGCCGGGCCGCAAGGTGTTCGTGTCAAAGCCGATCAACCATTTCGAACTGGACGAGACCGCCACCCGCACCCTGCTGATGGGCGGTGGTATTGGCATCACCCCGATGATCGCCTTCGCCCATCACCTGCACGCGCTGGGGCGCGATTTCGACCTGCATTATTCCGTCCCCTCACGGGAAAAGGCCGGGTATCTGGCCGATTTGGCCGCCGCTCCCTGGGCGGACCGCGTGCATCTGCATGTCTCGGACGAGGGCACCCGCGCCGATCTGGACACAATCCTGGCGGGTTATAGCGACGGCTGGCATGTCTATACTTGCGGCCCGGACCGATACATGGAGGCGGTGATGCAGGCTGCCGAACGTCAGGGTTGGCCAGAGGAGGCCCGGCATCTGGAGTATTTCTCGGTGCCCGAGCAGCCCGACTATGAAAACCACCCGTTCACCCTGCGGCTGGCGCGCTCGGGGCGTGACCTTGAGGTGCCCGCCGACAAGGACGCGGCGCAGGTGCTGAACGAGGCCGGCATCCATGTCGACGTGAAATGCGCCGACGGCATCTGCGGCGTGTGCAAATGCGGGCTGATCGCGGGCGAGGTCGAGCATCGCGATTTCGTCCTGTCGCGCAAGCAGCGGGAATCGGCGCTGATTCTCTGCCAGAGCCGTGCGGCCGAGCCGGGCGGGGTGGTCGAGATCGACCTCTGACCTCGGTCGGAAAGCGACATTTTCAGGTGAAAAAATAGGTCGCGCGGGCCATGGACGCCGCCGCGCGGCTGCTCTAACGTCGCCCCAAACCCAGTGAACCCTGACCAACAGGCGCGAGGTACAATCATGCAATATCACCGCCCCGCCAGCTTTGCCGAAGCTTCAGATCTGGCTGCCCATGCAACGGGCATCACGCGGTTTCTGGCCGGCGGCACCGACGTCTTGGTGCAACTGCGGTCCGAGATCGTGACTCCGGACACCCTGATCGACATCAAGGCCATCGACGGCGTACACGCCATCACCCGCCACGCCGATGGCAGCTGGACGCTGGGCGTGGCCGTCACCGGCGCCGAGATGAGCGAACACCCCCAGCTGGGACGCGAGTGGCCCGGAGTGGTCGAGGCGATGGACCTGATCGGCTCGACCCAGGTCCAAGGCCGCGCCACCCTGACGGGCAATCTGTGCAATGGATCGCCTGCCGCCGATTCCGTCCCGGCCATGGTTGCTGCGGGCGTGACAGCAACGGTGACCGGTCCGAGCGGTGATCGGATCGTGGCGGTCGAGGACATCCCGACCGGCCCCGGCAAGACCTCGCTGGCGAAGGGCGAGTTGATCTCGGCCCTGCATATCCCGGCGCGGGGCGAAAATGGCGGCGACGCCTATCTGCGCTTCATTCCGCGCACCGAGATGGACATCGCCGTGGTCGGCGTGGGCGTAAACCTGCGCGTCGATGGTGACACGATCACCGAGGCCCGCGTTGCGCTGGGGGCCGTGGCGCCCACCGTCCTGCTTGTCGAAGACTGCGCCCGGGCGCTGATCGGCACCACGCTGGACGATGCCGCGTCGGCGGCACTGGCCGCCGCCGCCTCGGCCGCCTGCAAACCCATCGACGACAAACGCGGCACGATCGAATTCCGCACCGAAGTGGCCGGCGTTCTGGCAAAACGCGCCGCGAAAATCGCCTATGCCCGCGCCAAGGGAGAGACCGCATGACCAAGCATCACGTCACCACCACCGTCAACGGCGATACGGTCGAATACCTGTGCGACGCGCGCGAAACCCTACTGGACTGTCTGCGCGACAAGCTGAACCTGACCGGGGCCAAGGAGGGCTGCGGCACCGGCGATTGCGGGGCCTGCTCGGTCACGCTGGACGGGCGGCTCGTCTGTTCCTGCCTGGTGCTGGGGGTCGAGGCCGAGGGCAAGCAGATCGAAACCATCGAAGGCATGGCCGAGGGTGAAACCCTGCACCCGTTGCAGCGCAAGTTCATCGACCATGCCGCGCTGCAATGCGGGGTCTGCACACCGGGCGTTCTGGTCGCCGCCAAGGCGCTGCTGGAAAAGAACCCCGACCCGACCGAGGAAGAGGCCCGCTATTGGCTGGCCGGCAACCTGTGCCGCTGCACGGGTTATGACAAGATCATCCGCGCCGTTCTGGAGACGGCCGCCGAGCTGCGGGAGGCTTCGTAATGGCACTCGACGATCGCAAGTCGCACTTCACCTTCGTGGGCACCCGCCCGAACCGTCCCGACGGTTTGGACAAGGTCACCGGCCGCGCCCGGTTCGGAGCCGACGTGACCGCGCCGGGCATGCTGTTCGGCGCCATCCTGCGCTCGCCCCACGCCCATGCGCGGATCGTTCGGATCGACACCTCGAAGGCCGAGGCGCATCGGGACGTTAAAGCCGTGGTCACCCGCGCCGATTTTGCCGATGTCCCGTTCAAGCCGGGGCTCGAGGGCGAGTTCTGGAACGTTCTGGAAAACATCATGGCCGGGGAAAAGGCGCTCTATGACGGGCACGCGGTGGCGGCGGTTGCGGCCAGTTCGGCGCTGGCGGCGCGGGATGCGCTCAAGCTGATCGAGGTCGAATACGAGGTGCTGCCCCATGTCACCGACGTGGACAAGGCGATGGCGCCCGACGCTCCGGTGATCCGCGAGGGCGCGGCCGACTATTCGGTGCCCGAGGGGATGCACCCCAACGTCGTGCGCTATCACGAAAGCGGCCACGGTGATGTCGAGGCGGGCTTTGCCGATGCCGATCTGGTGATCGAGGATCACTTCGTCACCGAGGCCACCCACCAGGGGTATATCGAACCGCACGCCTGCCTTGCATCGCTGGGCGCTGACGGCAAGGGCGAGCTGTGGTGCTGCACCCAGGGCCACTGGATCGTGCAGAAGACCTGCGCGGCATTGCTGGGGATCGAAACCGCGCAGCTGCGCGTGACCGCATCGGAAATCGGTGGCGGGTTCGGCGGCAAGACCACCGTGTTCATCGAACCGGTGGCGCTGGCGCTGTCGCGCAAGGCCAACCGTCCGGTCAAGATCGTGATGTCCCGGTCCGAGGTTCTGCGGGCCACTGGGCCGACGGCCTCGGCCTCGATGGACGTCAAGATCGGCATGAAGAAAGACGGCACCATCACCGCCGCCCAAGGCGTGTTCCGCCTGCAAGGCGGTGCCTTTCCAGGTGCGCCGGGCGACATGACCGCAATGTGCGCCTTTGCGCCCTACAACCTGACCAACGTGCGGCAGGTGGGGTATGACGTCATGTCCAACCGCCCGAAACAGGCCGCCTATCGCGCGCCCGGCGCGCCGATGGGGGCGTTTGCGGTAGAATCGGTCATCGACGAACTGTGCAAGAAACTGGGCCTCGATCCGGTCGATGTGCGCCTGAAGAACGCCGCGCGCGAGGGCACCAAGGCCAGCTATGGCCCCACCTATGACCGGATCGGCCTGGTCGAGACGCTCGAGGCCGCCAAGGGCCACCCGCATTATTCCGCGCCGCTGAAGCCGGGGCAGGGGCGGGGCGTCGCCTGCGGGTTCTGGTTCAACCACGGGGGCGAGACCTCGGTGTCGCTGGCCCTGTCCGAGGACGGCTCGGCGCAGCTGATGGTCGGCACGCCCGATATCGGCGGCTCGCGCGCGTCGATGGCGCTGATGGCGGCCGAGGTGCTGGGCATCCCATACGAGAACATCCGCGTGACCATCGCCGACACCGCCACGCTGGGTTACAACGACGTCAGCCACGGCTCGCGCGTGACCTATGCCAGCGGTCTGGCCACGATCAAGGCGGCGCAGCACGCGGTCGAGAAACTGTGCGAACGCGCGGCGGCCAAATGGGGCATCCCCGTGGACGCGGTGAAATGGGAAAACGGCTGCGCGGTGCCGTCCGGCCCCAACGCGGGCGATTTCGACCCGCTGCCGCTGGCCGAGATCACCGCCGACATGGGGCGCACAGGTGGGCCGATCTCGGGCCATTTCGAGGCGACCCCCGAAGGCGCCGGCGTGTCCTTCGGCACCCATATCGTCGATGCCGAGGTCGATCCCGAAACCGGCAAGACCTCGATCACCCGCTACACGGTCATCCAGGACGCAGGCAAGGCGATCCACCCGGCTTATGTCGAGGGCCAGTTCCAGGGCGGCGCGGCGCAGGGCATCGGCTGGGCGCTGAACGAGGAATACATCTACGGCGAGGATGGCCGGCTGCAGAATCCGGTGTTCCTCGACTACCGTATCCCTGTGGCCAGCGACCTGCCGATGATCGACACGGTGATCGTCGAGGTGCCCAACCCAGGCCACCCGTTCGGCGTGCGTGGCGTGGGTGAAACCGGCATCGTGCCGCCATTGGCAGCCATCGCGAACGCGGTCTCGAACGCGGCGGGCGTGCGGATGCGACAACTGCCGATGTCGCCGCCGCGCATTCTGGCCGCCCTCAAGGGCAATGGTTGAGGTCCATCTCTGGTCCGGTCTCCGGTCGCTGACCGGGGGCCAGGAAGTGGTGCAGGTTCAGGCTGCGACAACCGGCGAGCTGCTGCGCGAACTGGTGCGCCTTCATCCGCAACTGCAGGCGCCGATCGACGCGGGCGTGTCCGTTGCCGTCAATGGCCGGATCATTGCAGCGGGTCTGTCCGAACCCATTCCCGAAGGTGCCGAAGTCTATCTGATGCAGAGGTTGCGGGGCGGGTAGCCCCGTGAAATCGGCGGGGGAGGACCGGAAGCCCCGGTCTTGAATTCGGCGCTTCGGCCTCACCCCTGGTCCTACCGAAGTACCCCCTCGTTAAAAAAACACCATCAAACGGATCGGCAGGATTGATCCGCTATGTATTGCAATATTGGCATTAGTATTGCGGGAAGGTGTCAGATGTGTGTGATTTCCGGCCATGCGTGGTTGACGTCGGGGAAGTTGCGCCTGCAAAGATATCGAGGCGTCGTGCAGCGGAATCCGGGTAAAAACTGGAAGATGGTGCTGCTGGAGAGAATTGAACTCTCGACCTCTCCCTTACCAAGGGAGTGCTCTACCTCTGAGCTACAGCAGCGCTGTGGGCGGGTGATTAGACTCAAACGAAACGGGGCGCAAGGGTCTCTGGACGGTTTTTTTCGCCTCCTGTAGAGAAAGATCATGGCAGAGAAAAAATCACCCAAAAAACACGGACAATCCGGATCCGCGCGCGAAGATCGGCTCAAGGCTGCCCTCAAGGCAAACCTGGCGCGGCGCAAGGCGCAGGCCAAGGCGCGCAGCGCACAGGATGACCGGCCGGGACAGCACAAGGACTAAGAGCAGATGGATTCGATTCTGGTAACGGGCAACGGGCCGCTTCACGGCCAAATTCCGATCGCGGGGGCCAAGAATGCCTGCCTGACGCTGATGCCGGCCACGTTGCTCAGCGAAGATCCGCTGACGCTGACCAACGCGCCGCGTCTGAGTGACATCAAGACCATGACCGCGCTGCTGCAGTCGCTGGGGGCCGAGGTGTCGGCCCTGCAGGACGGGCAGGTTCTGGCGATGTCCAGTCATGATCTGACCAGTCACACGGCGGACTACGAGATCGTGCGCAAGATGCGTGCCTCGAACCTCGTTCTGGGGCCGCTCTTGGCGCGTTTCGGGCGAGCCGTGGTGTCGCTGCCGGGCGGTTGTGCCATCGGGGCGCGGCCGATGGACCTGCATGTCGAGGGGTTGGAAGCCCTGGGCGCCGAAATCGAGTTGAAGGACGGCTACCTGCACGCCAAGGCGCCAGGTGGATTGAAGGGGGCGGTGCATGAAATGCGCTTTGCCTCGGTGGGTGCCACGGAAAACATCGTCATGGCCGCGACGCTGGCCAAGGGCACGACGGTTCTGAAAAACGCCGCACGCGAGCCCGAGATCGTGGATCTGGTTCAATGCCTGCGCAGCATGGGCGCGCAGATTGAGGGCGAGGGCACCTCGACCATCGAGATCCAGGGTGTCGACCGCCTGCATGGGGCCACGCACCAGGTAGTCACCGACCGGATCGAACTGGGCACCTACATGCTGGCCCCTGCCATTTGCGGCGGCGAGGTCGAACTGCTGGGCGGCCGCCTGTCACTGGTCGAATCCTTCGTCGAGAAGCTGACGGCCGCAGGGGTGGACGTTGCCGAGACGAAACAGGGCCTGAAGGTCTCTCGCAAGAATGGCCGGGTGCGCGCCGTGGACGTGGTGACCGAGCCGTTCCCGGGCTTTCCCACCGATCTGCAGGCGCAAATGATGGCGCTGATGTGCACGGCCGAGGGAACCTCGGTGTTGGAGGAGCGGATTTTCGAGAACCGCTTCATGCATGCCCCCGAACTGGTGCGCATGGGCGCGCAGATCGAGGTGCATGGCGGCACCGCGACGGTGACGGGGGTCGAGCGCCTGAAAGGCGCGCCGGTGATGGCCACCGATCTGCGGGCCTCGGTCTCGCTGATCCTGGCCGGGTTGGCGGCCGAGGGCGAAACAACCGTCAGCCGGGTCTATCATCTGGACCGCGGATATGAGCATGTGGTCCGCAAGCTGGAAGGCGTGGGCGCGAAAATCGAACGGATCAAGGGCTGATGGCAGACGCAACATTCGAAGATGGGCGCGAGGCGCCGCTGAACCTTGGCGCATTGGATGTCGAGGACCTCAAGGTGATCGCAACGCTGACGCAGGATGCGGTTTTTCCGGTCAGCGAAATGACCTGGCAACCAGCCCGCCGCCGCTTTGCCTTGCTGCTCAACCGGTTCCGGTGGGAGGACAAGGAAGCAGCCGAGCGCCGTGGCCGGGATTTCGAACGCGTGCAGTCGCTGCTGGTATTCGACTCGGTCCTGTCGGTGTCCAGCCAGGGGGTTGATCGATCCGACAAGGACCTGATCCTCTCGGTTCTTGATATCGAGTTCCACCCTTCGGATGACGGCACGGGCGAGGTGCTGCTTGTTCTGGCCGGGGATGGCGCGATCCGTCTGACGGTGGAAGCGGTTGATGCAACGCTCAAGGATGTGACCCGCCCCTATCGTGCGCCTTCGGGCAAGGCGCCTCGGCACCCGGACTGATATGCAGAACAAGCGTGGCATTTCGCAGGCGCTGTCTCAGGGGCGGGCCGGCGTGTCGCTGCGCCGGGCCACCGTGTTCGACGTGTTCGGCCTGAGCCGGGTTCTGGTCCGCTCCATCACCCGGCTGTGTGAAGCTGACCACGGAAATCAACCAGACAAGATCGCAGCGTGGACTGCCAACAAGGACCCGCAGTCCGTTCGCAACTGGATCGCGTCGGGCGCCCAGATCTGGATGGCCGAGCGGAGCGGGCAAGCGGTCGCCGTCGGCGGGCTGCGCGCACCGGCCGAGATTTCGCTGCTTTATGTCGATCCGGGCCACGCGGGGCAGCGGGTCGGTGCGGCGTTGCTGTCCCGGCTCGAGGCCGAACTGGCCCTGTCCGGGGCCACCACGGGTCATTTGATGTCCACCCGGACCGCGCTGGGCTTCTATCGCCGGAACGGCTGGGTCGCGGCGGGAGAGCCCGCGGACTGGAACGGCATTCCCCAATTTCCCCTGCGCAAATCGCTGCACCCCTCGGGCTGAGGGTTGAGGCCCGCCCCGGCGGGCGATAAGACCCGTTAAAACGCCCCGGAGTACGCAAATGCCCGTTTTCCTCGACACGACATCCGCCGATTTCGAAACCGGATTCCTGGCCCTTCTGTCCGCCAAACGCGAAGACAGCCCCGATGTCGACGCCGTCGTGGCGCAGATCATCGCAGACGTGCGGTCGCGTGGCGATGCTGCGGTGATCGAATTGACCGCAAAATTCGACCGGTTGCAACTGACGCCGGACACTCTGGCCTTTAGCGCCGCCGAGGTGACGCAGGCCATCGCGACCGTCAGCGACGATGACCGCGCGGCGCTGGAACTGGCCGCCGCGCGCATCCGCGCCTATCACGAACGCCAGATGCCGCAGGACCAGGAATGGACCGACGAGGCGGGCGCGACCCTGGGCTGGCGCTGGTCGGCAGTGTCTGCCGCGGGGCTTTACGTGCCGGGCGGGCTGGCCTCCTACCCGTCCTCGGTGTTGATGAATGCCATTCCGGCCAAGGTGGCCGGGGTCGAGCGGCTGGCCATCGCGGTGCCCACGCCGGACGGACAGGTCAACCCGCTGGTCCTGCTAGCCGCGCGTCTGTCGGGGGTCGACGAAATCTATCGCATTGGCGGCGCGCAGGCGATTGCCGCTCTGGCCTATGGCACCGACACGATCGCGCCGGTGGACAAGATCACCGGACCGGGCAACGCCTTTGTCGCGGCGGCCAAACGGCGGGTGTTCGGCAAGGTGGGCATCGACATGATCGCCGGCCCCTCCGAAATTCTGGTGATCGCGGACAAGGACAACGACCCCGACTGGATCGCGCTGGATCTGCTCAGCCAGGCCGAGCACGACGAAAGCGCCCAGTCGATCCTGATCACTGATGATGCCGGTTTCGGCCGGGCGGTGGCCGAAGCGGTGGAAAAACGGCTGGAGACGCTCGAACGACGTGCGATCGCCGGGGCCAGCTGGCGCGACTATGGTGCGGTGATCACCGTGCGCGACCTGGACGAAGCCGCCGCGCTGTCGAACCGCATCGCACCCGAACACCTTGAACTGTGCGTGGCCGATCCGGTGGCGCTCAGCCAAAAGACGATCCACGCCGGCGCCATTTTCCTGGGCCAGTACACGCCTGAGGCCATCGGCGACTATGTTGGTGGCCCGAACCACGTGTTGCCCACCGCACGCTCGGCCCGGTTTTCGTCGGGGCTCAGCGTGATGGATTTCCTCAAACGCACCACGCTCAGCCACATGACGCCCGAGGCCCTGCGCGCCATCGGCCCGGCGGCCGAGCAATTGGCGCGGTCGGAAAGCCTGGAGGCGCACGGGCTATCCGTGGGCGCGCGGCTCAAGCGGCTGAATGGTTGACCTTGGCATCATGGCGGCGGGGTCACATCCGGCTTGCGACTGCCGCGGCGCGTGCAAAACCACTTGCGGTGGTCGTCCGACCCGTGCGTTTTAACCGGTGACGTCTTAGGACAAACCCGGAGCCGAATTTGGAACGTGTCGCAACCCTCTGGATCGGAGAGCGCTTCAGCTTTCTGGAGCATCTGTGCCTGAAATCCTTTGCGGACTTGGACCAAAAGCCGATCGTCTACCACTATGGCGATCTGCAGGACATTCCGGGCTATGTTGAGGCCCGCGATGCGCGAGAGGTATTCGATGCGTCCGAAATCTATCGCGATCCGATCACGCGGTCGGTCGCCGTACATGCGGACCTGTTCCGCTTGAAACTGCTGCAGCAGACCGATCAGATATGGGTGGATGCGGATGCCTATGCGGTCAAACCTTTCCAGACCGATCAGGGCTATTTGTTTCCAGCGGCCAACCGCAGACGACAACGCATCATGAATGGCGTTCTTGCCCTGCCGAGCGACAGCCCGGCCTTGGCCGAAATGTGCGCCTTTGCCTTTGACGGCGATCTGGTGCCGCCCTGGTGGCCCGAGGAACAGCAGCGCGCCTATCTTCAGATCTTCGGGCGCTCGACCTATTGGAGCCTGCCGATCTTCAGCCTTGGCCCGCCGATGTTGTTTCACTACCTTTTTCCGACGCCGGAACATGCCAAGGCCGTCTCGCGGAAATCGCTGTATGCGGTTCCGCTGCGCCATCGGGCACTGTGGAACGAGCCGGATCAGGACAAGCTTGAGTTCCTGGACTGGCAGAACCAAACCTCGATCCATTTCTACGGCTCGTGGTTTCGCAGGATCTTCAAAGATCGCGATATCAATCCCGGTTCGCTTGTTGACACCTTGCTGCGAAAGCACGGGATCGACCCCAACGAGCACCCCATCTGACCTTGCGTCCAGCCCGTTTCCCGCGTTGTCCCGCGGGCATAGGTGCGCTAGGTCTGGCCTGACCTGAACGGAAGTCGATGACAATGACCCGCATTTCGCATATCGAACTGGACGATCGAAACCTGCCGCCGCCCACGCCCGAGATCGAGCAGGAGCGCAAGGTTGCGATCTATGACCTGCTCGAGGAAAACTCGTTTGCCCTGCCCAAACGCGACGATCGGTTGGTGCCCGACGGCCCCTATCACGTGCAGCTGTCGATCCGCGACAAGCGGCTGGTGTTCGACGTCACCACCGAAGACAGCCAGAAAGCCGCCGAGTTCCACCTGTCGCTGGGTCCGTTCCGGCAGGTGGTCAAGGACTATTTCCAGATCTGCGAAAGCTATTTCGATGCGGTCAAGACCCTGCCGCCCAGCCAGATCGAAACCATCGATATGGCCCGGCGCGGCATCCACAATGAAGGCAGCCGAGTCCTGCAGGAACGGTTGGAGGGCAAGGCCGAGATCGACACCGATACCGCCCGCCGCCTGTTCACGCTGATCTGCGTGCTGCATTTCGGAGGCTGACGGGTGAAGCCTCTGCCGCATTCGGTCCTGTTCTGCTGCGACCACAACGCGGTGCGCTCGCCCATGGCCGAAGGCATCATGAAGAAATTCTACGGCACGGGCACATATGTGCAGTCGGCCGGGGTGCACAACGACCTGGAAATCGACGGGTTCAGCATCGCCGTCTGCCAGGAGATCGACGTGGAGCTGTCGCGCCACCGGTCGCGGTCGTTCGACGAGATGCAGGAATGGGGAGATGACCTGGGGTCATTCGACCTGATTGTGGCCCTGTCGCCTGCCAGCCAGCGCAAGGCGCTGGAGCTGACGCGGGTTTTTCACCTCGATGTCGATTATTGGCCAATAATGGACCCTACCGGGCTGGGCGAGACGCGCGAGGAAAAGCTACACCACTACCGTCAGACCCGCGATCAGATCATCAAACACCTGAAGGATCGCTGGGGGAAACCTACGGAGATCGCATGACCCAGACCGTCCAAGCCTATTTCGATGCCTTCAACGCCGGGGATGTGGCCGGCATGCTGGCCTGCCTGTCCGACGACGTGGCCCATCACGTGAACGAAGGCCAGATCCGCGTCGGCAAAGAGAAATTCGCCGAATTCTGCGCGCATATGAACCGCTGCTATCGCGAGACCTTGACCGACATGGTGATCTTCGAGGCCGAGGGCGGCACCCGCGCCGCCGCCGAATACATCGTCAACGGCACCTATCTGGAAACCGATGCCGGCCTGCCCGCGGCCTCAGGTCAGTCCTATCGCCTGCCCGCCGGGTCGTTCTTTGACCTCAAGGACGGCAAGATCACCCGCGTGACAACCTATTACAACCTGGCCGACTGGGTGAAACAGGTGTCGGGTGGCTGAGGTCACGCAGGTCCGCGCGCTGACGGGGCCGGCGCTCGAGGCGGCGCTGGACGACGTGGCGCGCCTGCGCATCGCGGTGTTCCGCGACTGGCCCTATCTCTATGACGGCGATCTGGCCTACGAGCGCAGATACCTGCAATCCTATCGCGACAGCGACCGGGCGATCGTGGTCGGGGCCTTTGACGGCGACCGACTGGTCGGGGCCGCGACCGGCGCGCCGCTGGCCGACCATGCCGAGGATTTCGCAGCCGCTTTCGACGGCACCCGGCTGGAGTTGTCGCAGATCTTCTACTGTGCCGAATCCGTGCTGCTGCCCGACTATCGGGGGCAGGGCGTTGGACATGCGTTCTTTGACCTGCGCGAAGACCATGCACGTGCCTTGGGCTTTGCCAAATGCGCCTTCTGCGGCGTGCAGCGTCCGGCGGACCACCCGATGCGGCCAGCCGGCTACCGGCCGCTCGACCCGTTCTGGCGCGCGCGGGGCTATGCGCCCTTGCCCGGCGTTATCGCCCAGTTTTCGTGGAAGGATCTGGGCGAGGACTCGGAAACCCTCAAACCGTTGCAGTTCTGGATCAGGGATTTGTGAACCCGCCCTATCGCGTTGTTTGTGCCGCCGGCACGCGCGCCGACAGCCGTTCGTCTAGCCGCGAAAATCTTCGAGGATCCGTCGATAGAACGCTCCTCGTGCTCCAGCGCCCAAGGGTCCTGCGACACATTCCCGATCCAGGTTTAATTCCCCCGCGGGCACGATCTGCCGCGCGATTTCGGGCGGTGTCGTTTCGTCAGACGTTCCCGTCCTCCAATCGTGAAAGGCGGTGGAGTATCGAACGACCGCGCCGCTCGCCGGCAAGTCAAGCAACCCACCCTCGGCAAAGAACGTCAGTCTGTCTCCCATTTCTTCCCCGATGAGTTTGAGCCTGTCACCCAAGCGATGCTTGAGGATAGCGACAAACACGATCGCGGCGGAGAACGTGAATTTATCGACAATTACGACGACCCGCTGACTTGCGCTTTGCGCGATTGCGTCGATCAAAGGCATCGTCAGAAGAAAATCACCGCCGCTGTTTCCGCGAACGTCAATCAAAAGCGTTTTGCCAGAGCAAGCGCGCACGCGACCCGCTGCCTCGGATATGGCTTTGCGCAGCGCATCGTTGTCAGGGTCAAAGAAGCTCGGCAGTTGAATTAAAAGCCCAAGTGCCTGCCAATCCTCAATTTCCACAAAGCTCTCGGGTTCCCATGCTGGATCGGCTTTGCCGCGCTCGTTTCTCGGGTAGAGCGTCGACGCAGGAACGGTGTTTCCATTTGCTACTTTCAGGTTGGTTGTCTGCCCATTTTCGTCCTGCAAATGATACTCGGTCGTACCGTCGTTGGACGAAAATCCCAGCCGTTCCAACGCCTGCGGCCAAGCCAGAATAATCGGGCCGATGACCCGCTTCCTCTGGCGCGTTCCCGCCAGAAATTTGTCCGCCGCGGCCTCGATTTCGCTTACAGCAGCGCCATTGACTGCCAGCAGCGCGCCTTGTGGAGCGATCACCCCCGATGCCGACCCAAGGACTTGGACGGAACGCCCCACGCTTACGAACCGCAGAGGCAACACCGAGATTGCATCATTCGGGATCAGCCGGGTGTGCCCGTTGCTGGGAAGTGCCAGAAGGCGCATCGCGGACAGGAGAAATGCATCGACCGAGCTCTCAAGTGCGTATCGCCGACTGTCACTGACACAGCTGTCTATCGCCGCCCTTTCGATCCGCTGAAAGCTGGGATCGTTTGGCAGAACAGTCTCCAGAATGAGCTCCAGGTCATCGATCAGCGACATGGGTCACAGTGCGCATGGCCGATCGGCAATGTCCAGATTGGGTGTGGGTCCGGCGCTCTACCGGCCCGGACCCTTGCTTTGAAAGGCTATGCACCGAACCAATAGTTTCTGTTGCGGCGAACAACCCGATTGGCCTGTACACCGGGCAACAACGGCTATTTACTTCTTCGCAAGAACAGCATTGGAACCCGCATCATGAAAATCGCCACGGCCGCCTACAATCTCGACTGGCTCGACAGCTGGGCGCATTACGAAGACAAGCTGGACGCTTGGGTTTCGCAGGCCGCGGGGCAGGGGGCCGAACTGCTGGTGTTTCCCGAGTACGGCGCGATGGAGCTTTCGACGCTGGCCGGGGCCGAGGTTGCGGGGGATCTCGAGCGCTCGATCCAGGCGGTATCCGAGCGGATGGAAGATGTACAAATCCTGCATCGGTGCCTCTCGGCCGAATACAATTTGTACATTCTGGGCGCATCCGCCCCGGTTCAGGCCGGCTCAGGCCGCCCGATGAACCGGGCCGAATTCTACGCCCCTTCGGGCGCGCAGGATCATCAGGACAAGCAGATCATGACCCGGTTCGAGCGCGAAGACTGGGACATCGCGCCGGGCGGACCGTTGAAGATCTTCGAGACGGCGCTGGGCCGGATCGGCGTTCTGATCTGCTATGACAGCGAGTTTCCCCTGCTGGGCCGCGCCCTGTCAGAGGCCGACGTGATCCTTGTGCCTTCGTGCACCGAGGCCCTGTCGGGCTATTGGCGTGTCCGTATCGGCGCGATGGCGCGGGCGCTGGAGAATCAATGCGTTGCGGTCATGGCGTCGCTGGTGGGCAACAACGACTGGTCTCAGTCCGTAGACACCAACACTGGGACCGGAGGCGTTTTCGGCCCGCCGGACAAGGGCTTTCCACAAACCGGCGTGTTGGCAGAAGGCGTGCTCAACCAGCCAGGCTGGACCTACGCAGACGTCGATCTGTCGGCGATCGCCGAGGTTCGGGCGGATGGCCATGTCCTGAACCGATCCCACTGGACCGAGCAGACGCCCCGAGTCGAATCGGTCACAATGTCGCGCCTTTAAGTTATTCCACCCTTGAAATAAGGCCGAAATAGGCTCATTTAAGCGCCACCTGCGGATTCTGCAGGGCAACGCAAAGATGGAGACAACATGGCCAAGGAAGATACGCTCGAATTTCCCGGTGTCGTGAAGGAACTCCTGCCTAATGCGACGTTTCGGGTCGAGCTGGAAAACGGCCATGAGATCATCGCACATACGGCAGGCAAGATGCGCAAAAACCGCATCCGTGTTCTGGCCGGCGACAAGGTTC
This sequence comes from Ruegeria sp. BJ5, assembly GCF_056537865.1. NCBI lineage: Bacteria > Pseudomonadati > Pseudomonadota > Alphaproteobacteria > Rhodobacterales > Roseobacteraceae > Ruegeria > Ruegeria sp. BJ5. The sequence continues at coordinate 1,426,938 of NZ_JBQFSH010000001.1, read as the reverse complement.
AGGTCGAGATGACCCCCTATGATCTGACCAAGGGTCGGATCAACTACCGCTTCAAGTAACGCCTGCCGCAATGGCGTTCATTCTAGGATCGGGCAGCCCCAGACGGCTGGACCTGCTGGCTCAGCTTGGCGTGCAGCCCGACGCCATTTCGGCCCCCGACATCGACGAAGACCCCCAAAAGGGCGAGCTTCCGCTGCCGTATTGCGCGCGCATTGCCCTTGAAAAGGTGCATGCCGTGACTGCGGCGCCCGATGATATCGTCCTGTGCGCCGACACGACGGTTGCGCTGGGTCGACGCATATTGGGCAAGCCCGAGGATGCGGGACAGGCAGCCGAATTTCTGCACGCCCTGTCGGGCCGTCGCCACCGTGTGATCACCTCTGTCGCGGTGCGTCGCGGCGATCGGGTGTTGCAGCGTGACGTCGTTAGCCAGGTCAAGGTCAAGCGTCTTTCGGACGTGGAAATCAACGCCTATCTCGCCACCGGCGATTGGCAGGGCAAAGCCGGTGCCTATGCCATCCAAGGGCCCGCGGGCGCCTTCATTCCGTGGATCTCGGGCTCGTTCACCGGTATCGTCGGGCTGCCTTTGTCCGAAACCGCAGGACTGTTGCAAGGCATCGGTTACCCCCTGTATCGCGAGGCACTATGAAAGGTCGAACGATCATTCTGGATCACATTCAAGGCCGCGAAGCCGCAGCCCTGATGGTGGATGGCAAACTGGATGATTTCCTGATCGCCGCCGATGCGCCTGCCCCTGGTACGATCTACCGTGCCCGGGCCGAGCGGGCGATCAAAGGGCAGGGCGGGATGTTCCTGACAACGCCGGATGGTCCGGCTTTCCTTCGGCAGGTCAAGGGACTGGCGCCGGGTGAGATGCTGTTGGTGCAGGTCACGGGCTATGCCGAACCGGGCAAAGCCCTGCCGGTGACGAACCGCATCCTGTTCAAAAGCCGCTATGCCATCGTCACGCCGGACGCACCCGGGCTGAACATCTCCCGCTCGATCCGCGATGATGAGGAGCGCGACCGGCTGCTGGTGATCGCGCATGAGCAGATGGACGGCAGCCCCTTCGGTCTGATCCTGCGCTCCGGTTGCCAGGGCGCGGATGCCGATGAGATCGCCGAAGACATCGCCGCCATGCGAGCGCTGGCCGAGCAGGTCGTGAACGACACCGGAAACGCGCTGGAAACGCTGTCCGAGGGCGACGGACCGCATGTCCTCGCCTGGCGCGAATGGGTGGAGCCGGCCGAGGTCTCGACCCAGGCGGGCGGTTTCGCGGACCATGGCGTGCTCGAGGCGCTGGACGCCGCACGTGGCGCATCCCATCCTTTGGCGGGTGGGGCGCATATGTATGTCGAACTAACCCGGGCTTTGGTGGCCGTGGATGTGAATACCGGTTCGGATGGCTCGCTGGCTGCGGGGACAAAGGCCAATTTCGCCTGCGCCAAGGAACTGCCGCGCGCCCTGCGCGTGCGCGGGCTGGGCGGGCAGATCACGCTGGACCTTGCGCCAATGCCCAAAAAGGACCGGCGCGGGTTCGAATCCGCACTCCGCGCTGCCTTCAGGGCTGACAGCGAAGAAACGATCCTTGCCGGCTGGACGCCGCTGGGGCATTTCGAATTGCAGCGAAAACGCGGCCGCATCCCTTTGTCGGAGGTCCTGAAATGAGCTGTCCGATCTGCGGAGAAGATACGGTCAAACAGTTTCGTCCGTTTTGCTCGAAACGCTGCGCCGATATCGATCTGGCCAAGTGGCTGAACGGCTCCTATTCGGTTCCGTCGCAGCGCGAGGATGACCTGGACGATGAGATTCAGGATGCTGTCGAAATCAAGGATCGCCCGCACTGAAAAAATCTGAAAAAGCCTCTGGACACCACGTTTGGCAAGTCATAGAAGGCCTGCACCTAACGGAAAACTCCGTTCCCGTGCCCGGGTAGCTCAGGGGTAGAGCAGTGGATTGAAAATCCTCGTGTCGGTGGTTCGATTCCGCCCCCGGGCACCATTTCATCAAGATAATCTATTATATATCAGTAATTTATTAAGTTTCCGTATTCCGGAAATGTACAGCTCTATGGACAGCTTTGCCGCCGCTAAAGTTAGCTACATCTTCGAAGCTTTTCTCTGGGTGCACCTGACAAGGCCTTTGCGCTAGGAAAAATTCGAGCGTTGTTCGAATACTATCATTTTGCCTTGCTCTGCTGACAAGGCGGATGCTTGGGCGCTGAGCGGTACAAGGATTTTGCAAAGGTCGCACTATGCATAGTGGGTTAGGCTTGTGATCGTGCGCTTACGGCACCATATGTAGATACAGTTAAACGAAAATATCTAAATAAGGTGCTGTCGTGTCGAATTTGATCTCATGGTTTCAGTACAACTGGATGGAAGCAATTATGCTGACCGCCACTCTGATAGCAGTGGTATCGAGCATATTTGCCGTGCGCATTGCAATTCTGGCGTTGGGTGTCGCGAGACAATCAGTCCTGTCCGCTGACACGGCACATGAGCGGGACGTCAGGCTACAAGCCCGCTCAGCGCTGGCTGACGTCCGAGGGAGCTATCAAAAGCTGGCATCGGACTGCGATTTGAATCTCGAAAAGTGGCAGCAACACGAACGGTCCAAAGGCATGATGCTAAGCGCCAATCCTTTTGAACCAACGAAGGAGGAACAGGAAACCGGCGCGCTTCGCGCTCATGGAGCCCAAATGTTGCGTTCTGTCGACGAGAAGTTTCGCTCCATTGATCAGATGAACCTAGATGATCTCGAAAGTGGTATTCCCGAAATCCGCCAAACAGCCGCGTCAATTGACGCTCTTGCTCGACGCCTTCGAGAGCCCAAGGAGACATCCACCAATAGCTGGCGCTAGACGCAAAAAGTATACCTATAGGATGTTCAGCGCTTCCCCCTCCGGCTGATAAGCACTAGGATCATCCACAACCAAGAATTGAACGAGAATTGATTTGTCTTATCCATCTATTAAGGAACGCTTTCTTGCGCTTCTGCTAAACACACTTGTTGCGTACGTAGTTTTCTTCTGGGCGACCGGCCAAATGTTACCAACTGGCGGGCTAGAATCTGTATGGCTCATAAGTGCGATCTCACTTTGGTTTCTAGCGCTGTTATCAGCGCCATGGTTTGTCCCGCCAAGGGATGCAATCATCAGCGCTGTGGGCGCTATCTTGGTGCTTACAACGATGGACCTCACCAATGTTCAGTTGTTTGCAGCGCAACTCGAACATGTGCGATGGGGAACCGTTTTTTTCGCCTGTGCGGTTGTGTTTTCGGCCGTCACAGCGCTGGTTTTACATGATAAGGATCAAAGGTCCCCAACGGGTCATTTTGCATTCAAGCTGACCAGTGTGTTTGGGCGAGGCGAAATCCTGTTTTCCGCACCAGCTATTGTTAGCATCATCGCGCACTATCAGACCTCGTTTGAAAAAATGAGTTGGCTTATTCTCTATTGGATCCTGATAGTGGTTGGGAAACCTATAGAACGCCTGCTCTCTGCTGTTAGACAACTTTCGTCTGACACAGATGAGCTAAGAAAACAGCCGACGGTTGGTTCTATCGCAAGAGTCGATCATCCAGACATAGTCCGCGTCAAACTAAACTCGGTGGGAGCGTGGAAACCGAACCACTTGTTTACTGCTAGCCTACCTGATGGATCGCAGCGTTACGTAATTTCGTTGTTTTCGCAGACGCAGGGTTCTGACGTGGTTGGAACGGGACTATGCGTAGCGACTCTGGCTGAACCTGCTCGCCTGCCTGTGGGTTCCGTCTGCGCCAGCCACGACGAAGCGAAGACAGTCGAATTCTTGGAGAACCTCAGCGGTGCGAAAGATGGCAAGTTGGTCGGTTTCGTCGTTGAAAATTCAACAATCGGGACTTTGCATTTTGAAGTTTCCAGCCGTTCGGGGCTACATGAGGGCGATGTGATTTTTGCGCATGTCGAGGGCCAAGACATCTTTTATCAGATCGTGGGTGCAGAGACGTACGAAGAAAACTTCGATCAAAATCCACGCGGAACTCACATAGTAAAGGCATCTCAACTTGGCGTTTTTACGCCAAAAGACGGTTTCACCAAATACACTTGGCTGCCTTCCATGAATACACCGCTCTTTTCCGCTGGCAGCAGGCAGTTTGACGATCCTGTCGTGGGCGACCGTGAATTCCCTATTGGTACGGTGCCATCTACTAATGTCCAAGCGGTTGCGAGAATTGATGAGCTGGTAGAGTATCACACGGCCGTACTTGGTGTGACTGGTACAGGGAAAACTGAACTGGCTCTCGACGTAGTTCGGCAGGCAGTTGCGAGAGGCACAAAAGTCTTTTGCGTCGATTTCACCGGCGACTATCGGGCGCGGCTCGCTGAATTGGACCCAGCTTTCCCATCTCCGACGCCAGCACAGGCCGCTGAATTGGAGGAAAAGCTTTTTGCAGTTGAGACTGGAAGCTACGGTGCCCCAGCGGAAAAGAAAGCTCTGCAAGAGGGCGTAGACGCGCTTAAAGCGCACGCTGAAGCGCAAGTTGATGAGTTTCTGAGGTCCGAAGACACCTACCTTGGGGTTTTTGAGTTGGCAGAAATCGCCAATACAAAAGCCACGCTCCGGCTGACCGAGTTGTACTTGTCGACGATTATGCGTTGGGCTCAAAGGAACCGTCGTGAAAGGCAAATCCTGATCGTCTTGGAAGAGGCCCACACAATCGTCCCTGAGGTGTTTGGGGCGGGCTTTGACGCAAACACGCAGTTTGTAGTTAGCCGCATCGGGCAAATTGCTTTGCAAGGTCGAAAATATGGCGTTGGGCTTATGGTGATCAGCCAGCGCACTGCATTAGTCAGCAAGACTATTCTGTCACAGTGCAATACATTTTTGACCCATAGCTTGATCGACCAAACGAGCCTCAACTTCCTCGAGAGCGTTTATAGCGCCCAACATACACGGCTTATTCCAAACCTTGGGCGGTTCGAGTTTTTGGCCTTTGGAAAGGCGATAAAGGCAGAAAGACCTATTGTCCTCAAACGAGAATTCGATCCGGCTTTGCAGGAGGCAAGTTTAGCAATCCAATCCAGCTCTAGCCAAAGTGAGGAACCTGAGCCTGCAGCAGAGGAAGCTCTGTCAGTCGGCCCTCGAATTACCCAGTTCTGAGTTCGTTTGACAAACCACCCAATATCAGGTGATTTTTTGTCTTCATTGTTGTTGTTTCCAAATTGGGGTTGGGAACTCAACAATTCGACTGTTTTTTGCTGAGGCGTCTTATGCGTTTCAAGTGCTGAGATATCGGTAAACCGAAGAGCGAGCGATTCCCAACTGCCTAGGGTCAGGACTCATAACCAAAATATGACGCTCGCGGCGATGCAGATTGCCGACAGGAACAGTTCACCACATCGGTCATAGCGGGTCGCGATGCGACGCCAGTCTTTTAGTCGAGCAAACAAGTTCTCGACCCGGTGCCGCTTGCGATACAGTTTGGTATCATGATCGGCAGGGTTTCGTCGTCCTCGGCGCGGCGGAATACACGCATTGATGCCGCGCTCGGCCAGTGCCTCCCGGAACCAGTCTGCGTCATACCCCTTGTCCCCTAAAAGCACCTTGGCCTGTGGCAAGCTGCCCAGCAAAGCCAACGCACCTTTGGCGTCACTCATCTGCCCGGCTGACAGGAGGAACGTCAGCGGTCTTCCCCGGCCGTCACAAACCGTGTGCAACTTGCTGTTCAGGCCGCCTTTGGTTCGACCGATGGCCCTCGGGTGAGTCCCCCTTTTGAGAGGCTTGCCGCCGTTCGGTGCGCTTTCAGGTGGGTGCTGTCGATCATGATGGTTTCGCCGTCCGGTCCCGGTTGTGCCAGTTCCCGGAAGATACGAGCGAAGACACCAAGTCGGGACCACCTGACAAACCGATTGTAAAGTGTCTTGTGCGGCCCATACTCAGCCGGAGCATCTCGCCAGCGCAGGCCATTGCGAATGACGTGGATAATACCACTGAGAACCTTACGGTCGTCGGAACGCGCCACCCCGCGCGGTTTGGGGAACAGGTGCTGGATGCGTTTCAGGTGCTGTAGGTCGAGCCAGAACAAGTGCGACATAGACAATCCTCCTGCCGCCCTTGAATCACGACGGTGTTGCGGATGGAATCGGCCAATGCAATGGCCGCTCAGAACGGCGAACCGGTCATCCGACGAAAAGCCTCAGATGACCGAGTCGAGCCCAAGGTGGCCGATGCTGTCTGATGCACCAATGTCGGCTTCTGCTGAGCGTGAAGCGAGCGCGGAATGGTGTTCTGTAAGGCCCAATGCCTGCCGATCGGTATGGTTCGAAGGAGGGATATGACCTACGTGCAACGGCCTTATGGTTTCATTAGCGCGTTCTGAGTGCCTGCCCCCGTGCAAAACTGAAGATTTACGATATGTTTCGATCATGCCCCATGAAGACCAATTTCGAACAGACCCCGATCACTGGTCCGTCCTCGTACCGGAGATGTTGGTGCGCGACCTGGCCCGGTCGCTCGTCTTTTACTGCGATCTCTTGGGGTTCACCGAGAAATTTGGCCGCCCGGAAGACGGCTTCGTCTACATCGAGACGGGGCATGCGCAGATTATGCTGGAGGCGATGCCGGACGATCTGTCGAACGTCTGGGTGACGGGCGAACTTGCACCCCCGCTCGGTCGGGGACTGAACCTCCAGATTGAGGTCGCCGACGTGCGAGTGATCCATGACCGGCTCGCGATGGCGGGTATCGATCTCTTCCGTCCGCTTCGCCGGTCGTGGTACCGCGAAGGCGAGCACGAGAACGGCCAGGACGAATTTCTGGTTCAAGACCCTGACGGCTACCTGCTGCGCTTCATGCAGCACATCGGCACTCGTCCAGCTTCGCCTTCGAGGAGCTGAGGCTGCGCTCGGAAGAACGTCCCGCCGCATATTGCCCACCGGAGCAGACATTGGCGCGACCGTAGCGAATTGACGCTTCGTCCGTACTGTGGTCCTTGCCCCGTTTTCGGCCAACGTCCGCTGTTTAGAGAAGCGGTCGTTCGTTTATAGGTCCTGACCCTAGGCCAACAGCAACGCGGAAGCATCAGGTATGCGTATGGTGAGCCGCACGCCGGGTTCATCGTGGTTGGGCTAGCAATGCCCCATGGTTTGATCTATAGGAATAGATCGTTTCTAGCTTAAGATATGTCAAAATAGATCACGTCTTGAAAATTCAAGCTTCATATGATACATTAAAGTAGATCAAGCGCTTTGCTTGATATGCAGGATTATATCAAAATGAGCTATGAGAGCGAGAAACTGGCGGCGACACTAAAAGCTGCGCGCGAAAAGAAGGGGCTGAGCCAGCGCGCGCTGAGCGCCCGTGCAGGCGTGCCGCAGTCGCATATCTCCAAGATCGAGAGCGGCGCTGTGAACCTCACCGTCTCAAGTCTGACCGCCATCGCCAACGCCCTTGATCTGGAGCTAGCGCTTGTTCCGCGCAAGGCCGCGCCTGCCGTAAGAACGATCACCCGTAGCGTAAACGACGTGCCGAAGGCCACGCCGGAGGCGCGTAAAGAGATTGCCCGGCTCGCCAAGCAGCTTGAGCACATCCAGTCGCTCAAGATCGATAGTCCCGTCTTCGAAAACCTGCAGCGGCAGTTTCGCGAGATGCGACAGTTCGAGAACCTGATCCGGAATACCGACACATTGCGCAGCGTACGTGAAGCGCTCAAAGCCGTGGAAGACGCGGGTGGCGTTGCCGCGCTGCAGGAAGCGTCAAAGCAGATGAACAGTTTCCGCAACGCACTCGCCCATGGCATGGCCGATGAGGAGCGGACGCGCTTGCCGCGTCCTGCCTATCGACTTGATGGAGACAACGATGAGTAGTGTCTCCGTGCTGAATGTAAACCTGTATGGCGAGCCCATTGGCACGCTCACCAATCTCGGCGGCGATCGCACCATCTTTGCCTTCACCGATGAGTACGTCGCCGATCCTGACAGGCCGACGCTTGGTCTTGCCTTCAAAGATGAATTCGGGGAGCTCTATACGGATTTTCGACCCTATCAGAAGCGCGTCATGCCCTTCTTCTCAAACCTTCTTCCCGAAGGCCATCTGCGCAAATACCTGGCCGAACAGGCGGGCGTGAATTCCGAACGTGAATTCTATCTGCTTTGGGCACTTGGCCATGATTTGCCCGGTGCGATCACAATCACCCCTGCCGATGGCGAGGCATGGCCGCCAGACGCTGCCAATGGAAGCGATGATCAAGGTGATGATCAGCGCGAGAACGCTTTGCGGTTTTCGCTGGCAGGTGTCCAGCTCAAGTTTTCCGCAGTGATGGAAGCAAGTGGCGGGCTGACCATTCCCGCCTCCGGTGTTGGGGGCTCCTGGATCGTAAAGCTACCCTCGCGTGAATTCGCGGGCGTCCCCGAAAATGAATTCTCGATGATGAAGCTGGCAAGCCTTATCGGGATGAACGTCCCTGCCATCGATCTGGTCAGTATCGATGCGATCAAGAACTTGCCCGAAGGCATCGATAAGATCGGCAACCATGCCTTCGTGATCGAGCGCTTTGATCGCCTTTCCGACGGGTCGCGCGTGCATATCGAGGATTTTGCGCAGGTCTATGGGCTCTATCCCGAAGGCAAATACGGCAATGGCACATTCCGCAACATCGCCCAGGTGATCGCCGCCGAAGGTAATGATGCCGACATCATCGAATATGTTCGGCGCCTGACCTTCAACATGCTGATCGGTAACGCCGACATGCATATGAAGAACTGGTCACTGATCTATCCGGATAGGCGTCATGTCTCGCTCGCGCCCGCCTATGATTTTGTGGCGACTGTGCCCTATCTTCCAGGCGATGCCACCAACATGAAGATAAGCCGCGCCAAGGTGTTCTCGGCGTTCTCGGTCGATGAGCTGACCCACCTTGCGGTGAAAGCATCGATCCCGAAGAAAATGGCAATCGACGCTGCTAAAGAGACCGTTCAGCTTTTTCGGGAGCATTGGGAAGCGGAAGCGGCAAACCTGCCGATGAGTGATGAGGTTAGATCAGCCGTTGAAACCCACATGAAGACGGTGCCCATCTTGGAAGAGCTTTCATAGGCAAAGGGTTCCTGACTCACCAGCAAAGCAGGGCGGGGTTCAGTGCGCTGCATCTTCTGCGCCGCCGCACCCCCATCAGCAAGTGAGGGGTGACGGACGGCTCCGGCGAAGCAGGGCGACAGGTACGCTGCCTGCCGTGCTCCATCACATCGCCAGAAGCGTCTTGTGAATAGCAACCATCGCCCAGGTATCGAGTGTGCAGTATTCAACAAGATCGGCGTAAACCTTCTCGCGTTCGGCAGCTTCCGGATTGGTGAGCGTGACCTCTTTCCAGAGCCGTGAGGCGCTTCCACCTTCCTGGATTCCAAGATCAGAATAGGTGAGTTCCGGCACCAAGACGGGCAACACCGCCTTGATCGAAGCACTGCCTTTGAAAGCCGGATCGGTGATCGTCTCATCCGCGAAGGGCTTCATCAAATCGATTACGCGCTCGTTCAGATCATCCAGGAACGCGGCATATTCCGGGAACGCCGCCACCATCTCATTGTTGCGCGCTTTTTCAAACCCCTCATACCAAACCAGAACAGAACCCGTGTCGCCGACATCCTCTCGCAGCCTTTCAAGAAGTGCTGGCATCGGGTTACTGCCATCGCGGTGCAGATACTCGCGGTGCTCGATCTCACCGCCCGGCTCGTGCTGAATGTGCAGTGAATACTGAAACGGCACTTGCTGATACGGGCGCGTGCCATCCCACGGCGGCAGCAGGCTCTGTGATGTCTCATAATCAAAGTAGTGCACCGGATAGACGATATCGCCCAGGAATCTATCCAGCCGGACCTTGTCTACACGGCGCCCGCCTTGAGCGAGGGCGCTTAGATATCGCCTAGTCGACTTGCCAAGGATCGACGCGTCCTCGATCTGACCAATCTCTGTAATCCCCGTCTCGATGAGCTTGGTTGCCTTGTCTGCACTCATGAACGGGAGGCGATGGATGCTGTTATCTGCAAGTGGCGGATCGAGCGCCTCACGGATTGTAAGCCACTCATCATAAGAATTTAGTCGTGCGCGCTCCGGAGCCGGATCAGGCATGGTTCCGCTGGCGGCCACGCTTAGCGCGTGGTCGATCCGCGCCCGCGTGCTTTCCAGCTGCTCTTCGACGGCCTCGGTAATGTCGGTGATGGCGACTAGTTGCGCAGGATCGATGGCACCGTCTCTGACATACTCACGATTTACATGCGCAACCTCGCAGCGGGTGATCGGGAAGCCCGCAGCCTCAAGGACTACTCGCTGAAACGCTAGGTCGAAGGTGTGCTCGGGTTTGGCTGACGTGCCGCTCTTGATTTCTGTGAGGACAAAGCCGTCACCATTGCGGCTGACAACATCAGAGATGCACGTGATCTGCCCGTCCTCGTAACGGCCTTGCGCGACGACATTGGCACCATTCTGCCAGGTTCTCAGGGTCTCATCGGGAAGAGCCTGGTAGCTGGAAAAATCCGAAAACCCGAGGCGCACTACGCCCGGAAAGAGTGACTCCGCATAGGGCTCAAATTCATGCCCCTCATCAAAGCGGGCTTGCAGGGCGGCATCGACCGGCGGGAGTAGATGCTTGGCATGCTTCTTGAGCCAGAGCCAAGCTGGATGCCTCAAATACAGCATATAGTCAGATTTAGATAAAACCATACAATATGCTGCCATCTTTGGCTGCTGGAGTAAATCGATTTGCTGTTCGGCACACCAGCCTAACTTGCCCGGAGAAAAATCATTATCGAATAGGTCAGTGATGGCGTTTAAACTGAGAGCCGCATCGGCTTTGACTTCGTCACTACATCTTCATTTAAAAGGTGTGAAGGATGGCTCCGGCGAAGCAGACGATGATGCCTAACTAGCTATCAAAAGACCGCTGTCTATCAGGTCATCGACGGCTTGTTCTACTAGTGCCGTTGCTTCCCGAATATCGTCGGTGGTCGTATCCTTGCCCAAGCCAAACCGTACCGACGATGCCGCGCGTTCATTATCAAGGCCTATAGCTCGAAGCACATGAGACGGCTCAGGTATTCCGCTTGTGCAGGCTGAACCGGATGAGGCCGCTAGAAAGGGTTGCAATCGACTAAGTAGGTCAGCTGCGGAGATGTTCTCAAACCCGATGTTCAGATTGCCAGGGTGCTGTTGTCTAACATCCATTGATCCATTCACCCAAATATTGCAGGGCAAATTCCGCAACCGTGAAAGAAACTCGCCTTTGAGCTTGGCGAGTTCAGTGCGGTGATGTTTGCTTTCTTCAGAACCCATGATCTTCGCTGCCGCTCCGAAGCCCACGCAGAGCGCTGTCGGGACCGTGCCGGAGCGCAGGCCGTTTTGTTGGCCTCCGCCAAGGATTGTTGGCCGTAGCATCGGCTGTAGTTCGCGCCGCGCAAAAAGTGCGCCAATGCCAGGTGGGCCGTACATCTTGTGACTTGAAATACTGATTAGGTCGGCGTGATCAGACAGCCGGGAAACGTCCATTGCGCACGGCGCCTGCGCTCCATCGCAATGGAACAAAGCGCCCGCTGTCGAAGCGACCTTGGAGATTCGCTCAATGTCTTGGATCGTGCCAATCTCGTTATTTACCGCCATAACAGAAACGAGCAAAACGTCATCAGAGATAGTTGACTCAAGGGCGTCAAGATCAACGCGACCTTCGCCGTCCACCGGAATAAGCTCAACAGTGAGGTCAAACTCAGTCATTAAAGCGCGCCCAATCTCTAACACACACTTGTGTTCGATTGAGCTGAGAAGAATGCGATGGCGACTCTTCGCAATTTCTCCACGAGCAATACCAAGAAGAGCGAGGTTGTTAGCCTCGGTAGCACCTGAGGTGAAGATGATCTCGTCAGGGTCGCCGCCGATGAAAGACGCAACTTCGGTAGCAGCGCGCTCCACGGCTTGAGAGGCGCGCCAGCCAAAGGCATGTTCGGTCGAGTGCGGGTTGCCGAACCCACCTTCAAGATATGGCCTCATAGCTTCAAAAACACTCGAATGGAGCGGTGTCGTCGCTTGATGATCCAAATATATGGTGCCGTCGATTTTCATAATCTTTCCAGTGTTTTGGACTTGCTTCATTCTCAAAAGCCGCTCTCAGCAAGGTTTGTAGTCTTTCTGGAGGATATCTCCAGGAAGAGGTTTGACCCTACCATATTTTGTGGGTTAGTGTCGAGCTGGATCAACCTTCCAGGACGAGATGCAATGCCACGGGGACCTATCTACGACGACGGCTATAAGCCACAATTTTCAGGCCATGAAACCTTTCCGCTCCGCTACGGGTGGCTGAAGAAAGCCTACGATGCGGTCTGTGAGCGTGAGGATGGTCCGGATGGCAAGCTCGCCTTCACTCGGGAAGATTCCATAGCACGATTCGGGGTTGGCAAAAACATGGTGTCATCGATGCGCCATTGGGCCACAGCGTCCGGGATTATCGAAGAGGGAGAGGGCCCCAACGCTCTCGTTACAACAAATCTTGGGGCGAAATTGTTCGGTGAGGACGGCCTTGATCGCTATGTAGAACATCCCGCAACGCTTTGGCTTATTCACTGGAATTTAGCGGGACGACCTGAAAAAACGACGTGGTATTGGAGTTTTAATAATTTTTTCGGCGTGACTTTTGAGCGTGAGCAGCTTGTTCGCGCGTTGGAAAAGGTCGCAGCAGATCGCGAGTGGCCGCGAGTTTCTGCTACCACCATTCGCCGAGATGTTGAGTGTTTTCTTCGGACCTACGTCGCTAAGTCAGCAGGGGGCGCTGCGTCTCCCGAGGATTCTCTGGAATCGCCGTTAGCGGAGCTCGGCCTCGTTAAAGCGGTAGGCCGCCGAGATGGCTTCAGGTTTGTCCGAGGCCCCAAATCATCCTTGGGTCATGGCGTTTTTCTTTATGCATTGATCGAGTTTTGGTCGAGTTACACATCGGCACAAACGTTGTCCTTCGAAGCGGTGGCGCATGAGCCTGGATCGCCCGGGCGCGTTTTCTTGCTAGACGAGAATGACATTGCTGACCGTCTCCTCGCACTCGAAGACTTCACGAAAGGCTTTTTTAGGTGGTCGGAAACCGCCGGTCTAAAGCAAGTAATCCGAGATGTTGATTTGGATATGGATGCGGCGCTCATTTATGCGATGTGTGATTTTAAGAAGAAGAAAATTGAGGGTAAAAAGGCGGCTTAAATATGCTTTCAGACACAGTAAATATCGGACGCCGCTTTCAGAAATCGATCAAGATTGATAGCGATTATAATGACATCAAAGCTCTTGAGGGCTTTGTTTGCCCGAAATCTTCGGCTGATGTTCTTCGCTCGGTAGCACATCATGTTTCCGATACCGGACACGGAGCCTTCACATGGACTGGGCCGTATGGCAGCGGAAAGTCTAGTCTTGTTGTGGCTTTAAGTGCGTTGCTCGGAGGTGATGAAGAGTTGCGCGCGAAGGCAAAAATTGCCGTTGGGCGCAAAACAGCGGATGAGGTGCTCGCCTCATTACCTGCCGCATCAAAAGGTTGGCACGTTATCCCTGTTGTTGGCAAGCGGGCCGACGCTGCTAGTGTAATTGGGCGCGCACTTGATGAGGCGAAAGCGCCCAACAAACCTGATCATGCGCAATGGACAGACGAGGATGTTGTAACGTCTCTTACTGAACTAGCCCAAAAGGCACCGCGCAGCCATGGCGGGGTCATTCTTTTTATCGACGAAATGGGCAAATTCCTTGAAGCCGCAGCTCAAGACGGCGCCGACGTCTATCTCTTTCAGCTTCTCGCAGAAGCCGCCTCTCGCAGTAATGGCCGATTGATCGTCATTGGCATCCTCCATCAGGCTTTTGAGGATTATGCTAACCGGTTATCTCGGGAAATGCGGGACGAGTGGTCTAAAATCCAGGGTCGGTTCATTGATCTGGCGGTAAACGCGGCAGGTGAAGAACAGATAGAACTTATTTCACGTGCGATTGAGAATGGGCGCGGGCCGGTTAAACCCGGCTCACTATCGGAAGCAGTGGCAAGCGAAATTAGACGCCAGCGGCCTGCAGCCTCTCAACACCTTGCTGAAACGGTGGAGGGTTGCTGGCCTTTGCACCCAGTTGTTGCATGTTTATTAGGTCCGATTTCACGTCGCCGATTTGGGCAGAACCAACGCAGCATATTTGGCTTTCTCAACTCCGCTGAGCCACACGGGTTTCAAGACTTCATTCGCCACAATGACGAAAGTGTATTGTACGAGCCGGACAGGCTTTGGGACTATCTGAGAGTGAACTTGGAGCCGTCGATACTTGCGTCTCCGGATGGCCACCGGTGGGCAATGGCAGCGGAGGCCGTCGAGCGCTGTGAGGCCTTGGGCGGAAGTGAACTTCACATACGCCTGTTGAAAACAATTGCATTGATCGACCTTTTCAAAGAGCGGTCGGGGCTGATGCCAACGGAGGGTTTGCTCACCTCTTGTGTCCAGGGCGCGTCAAAGAAGAATGTAAAAGACGGTTTGGCTCAGCTGAAAAGCTGGTCACTGGTGATCTTCCGGAAGTTTTCCGATGCCTATGCTATCTTCGCAGGAAGTGACTTCGATATAGATCGTGCGATCGAGGATGCCCTTCAGCGCGTTCGCGACGTAGACTTTACAACGCTCCAGAAGTTAGCAGGCTTGCAGCCAATCCTTGCGAAACGGCATTACCATGACACAGGGGCGCTCCGTTGGTTCGATGTGGAAGTTGCGCCGTTGAACGGACTCATCGAGCAATCCCGCTCCTACAAACCAAACTCAGGCACGATTGGTGCTTTCCTTCTCGCTATTCCAACCGAAGGTGAAAGCCAGGAAGATGCGGAGCAGGTCTGCCGGGACGCCGCACGCGAATCCGTAGATTGGGATGTCGTTACTGGCCTGTCACAGCGGGCCTGGCTGATCGTCGAACTTGCAAGAGAGCTCATCGCACTGAGCGAAGTACAGGAAGAACACCCTGATCTTGCAGGTGATGTCGTTGCGCAGCGTGAAGTCCTGGCGCGGAAGACAGCTTTGCAGGGTCAGCTTGAAGAAGAACTCAGAAGCGCATTCGACCATGCAACTTGGTACCTAAAAAACCACAAACCGCAGAAGTGGGACCAAGCTGAAATTAACAATGCAGCTTCTGACCTGGCAGCCAAGCGCTTCCCTCTATCGCCCAAGATAAACAATGAGCTTCTGAACCGCATCAAACCTTCCAGCAACGCTGTTGCCGGACAAAACGCTCTATTGCGCGCAATGGTCAGCAGAGAAGGTGAGCCGCGACTTGGCATCGAAGGTTATCCAGCCGAGGGTGGTCTGTTTGCATCTGTTCTGGAAGCGACTGGATTGTATGGGAAGGTGCAAGGTCATTGGCAGTTTATTGCACCGGCCAAAAAACGCGACCCAAGTAACCTGGCACCTCTTTGGGATGCCGCGGCCGAACACCTTAAGGAGTCTAAAGACAGAACGGTTACAGTCGCGGAACTATATGAACTCTGGGGAAAACCTCCATTTGGTCTAAAGGATGGACTCAAGCCGGTTATGGCGGTGGCATTCATATTAACGCAACGAGAGCATGTAGCCTTATACCGAGAAGGTATCTTCCAGGCGCGCTTTAAAGATATCGACGTTGAAATCCTTGCAAAGAATGCAGGTGATATTCAGCTTCGTTGGATGGACTTGTCCGATTTGTCTCGTCGCTTGCTGTCGAGCATGGCTGAAGTCGTGCGTGATCTAGATGCATCGAACAGCTTGGCCTATCTTGCACCCATCGACGTAGCCCGCGGCCTTATTGCAATTTTTGACCGATTGCATCCGTGGACGAAACGCACCATGCAGCTCTCTTCCAATGCGGTGCGTGTGCGGGACTTGTTTAAGCATGCCAATGACCCGAATAAGTTCTTGTTCGATGACATTCCCGCAGCCTTTGGCGAGCGCGGCGCTCTCGATGATGAACATAATCTGCAGCGCATCGTCAAAGAAGTGCGGGAGGGCCTCGAAGAGCTGATCAGGTCATACCCCTCGATGCTCCGTCGTCTGCATGACCTCATGCTTGCGGAGCTTCAGGTGCCCAACGATTCACCAAAGGCACTCAGCGAGCTTCGCGAACGTGCCGAAAACATACGGGAGATTGGTGGTGATTTCCGACTCAACGCGTTTATCGGACGACTTTCGCAGTTCGAGGGGCGGGAACAAGACCTCGAAGGCATTGCGAGTCTTGCGGCAAATAAGCCCGCTAGAGACTGGACCGATCCGGACCTTGACCGCGCTTCAGTCGAACTTGCGGACTTTTCACAAAAGTTCATCCGAGCGGAAAACTTTGCGCGAGTAAAGGGGCGAGTAGACAAGCGAAGCTCAATGGCGGTTGTCGTTGGTCTCAACGGCCGACCCGCCCCCATGCACGCAGAATTTGAAGTGTCAGAAGCCGAGCGCAAGAAGGTAGAAGACATAATCGATAGACTTGAGGGTGTCATCGATGTCGAAGACCCAAAGAACCGCCACCTTCTTCTTGCAGCACTCGCGGAGTTGAGTTCCCGCTACATGAGTGACGAAGAAATTGATGGCAACAAAAAGGAAGTGGAACGAGTGGTATAATGAGTGACGCCGAAGAAAAGCATGTATTGGGCCTATCGGGTGGCAAGGACAGCGCCGCCCTCGCAGTTTATATGCGCCAGCACCACCCCGAGCTCGATATCGACTACTTCTTTACCGATACGGGCAAAGAACTCCCCGAAGTCTACGAGTTCCTTGGGCGGCTCGAAGGGTTTCTTGGGAAATCAATATTAAGACTAAATCCTGACAGAGACTTCGACTTCTGGCTCAAACAGTACAATAATTTCCTGCCGTCACCGCAAACGCGGTGGTGCACGAGACAACTTAAGCTTAGACCATTCGAGCATTGGCTCAAACCAATGCTGGAAGAAGGAAAAAAGGTCTACAGCTACGTAGCAATTCGCGGGGACGAGGAGTACCGGGAAGGTTACAGTTCTAAGCATGAAAACCTGAAGATCGTTCTGCCATTCAAAGACGATGGCATTGATAAGCCAGGTGTTCACGAAATCCTTGAATCATCAGGCTTGGGTCTACCTAAATACTATGATTGGCGTTCTCGAAGCGGCTGCACTTTTTGCTTTTATCAACAAAAAATCGAGTGGGTACGCCTCAAAGAACAACATCCTGAGGCGTTTGAAGAAGCCAAGTCATATGAGAAAGACGCAGTCGCACAGGGGTCGCCGTTCACTTGGTCCCAAGGGGAATCATTGGACGAGCTTACGCGCCCGGAGCGGGTAAAGCAGATTAAGGAAGACTACGAGAAAAGGCTTGAGCGCGCGAAGGCGAAGCGCCAAGCCAATCCTTTGCGAAGCGATGGTGAGGATATCGACATTGACGAGCTTTTCGGGCAGACCAAAGGCTGCCTTGCTTGTCACAAATAGGCAGCTGCTCACTAGTCAAGCCATTTACTCAGTCGGTCCCAAACTAGTTCAGCAAGTCGTTTTGACCGAGTTTCGATAAAGTCAGCATCCCATGTGTCCGTCTTTTCTGCCAAGCTTTCGCACATTGGCAGATACTTTGCATTGTCAAGCACGTCTTGAGCTTTCAGACTAATCGAAAGACCGATTTTACTGCACTCATGTTTCCTAGACTTAAACTCTTCTTCGTTCTTGGCGGAGAGAATTCTATACAATGCTTTTTTGTGCTCCCACTTCTTGTTCCCTACAATGGAGTTTTCGGGCCCCGGGAGTAGGGTCAAGTTTCCAAGCGAGTCTACGGTAACTGGGTCGGCATAAATTTCTTCTTCCCAGTCGCCAGAGTTGCTCTGTGGAGCTATGTGCTCCAATGTTAGGTAGCTCTTATCATGCCAGTGTTGCGTGGTCAGGAGTGGAAGTACCCCTGCGCGCCCACGTTCAATGAGTCCAGGTTCCTTGCTGTCTGTAACCGCATCGTGCGAGGCGAGGAACAAAAGGAACCTAGCAATCGTTTTCTGACTGTATATTGGCTGCTTAATTACAGCATCGACCCAATCGGCTTTGCTCCAGATGGTATCTTTTTCTAGAAAATGAATTAAGGACTTCTTATAGTTGGAGATTGATACAGAGCCGGTATGCTTTTTGGGCCTGACTGCCAGAGGACCATACTTGCCATCAATTTTTTCGGAAAGAACTTGCCTGTATTTTGTGTCTATGGTGGTTGATGTCCCCCCTATTGCGGCTCTCCACATAACAGAGAACGCAATACTTGAACGAAGGGCTGCCTCAAAGTCTTCAAACCGGCTTTTCACATCATCATCTTCTGCGGTTTGTAGAACGTCAAAGAAACGCCCTAGCGGGGCCGCGACGATGCTATGATCGATTTCACGAAGTACATCCAATCCGACGATCGTGTCGGGCAAAAGCTGATTGCTTCCCCTTAAGACAAGAGGCTCGTCAACTTTTCGCCGCCAGACAACCTGCAAAAACTTTGAGAGACTAGAGAGCCTCCTTACAAAGCCTCTCTTATCCTCGATTTTGTCAAGGACATCACTCTCAAACTGGTCTCTGAGCCATCTCCTCTGGTCCGCCAGCTTTTTTTGCAGTTTCTCGCCTGTTTCGGACAAGGCAAATGGGACTAGCATCACAGACGTTGCCCGCTGACGCTCCTCAGCTTTCTTGAATGTTTCAAGATAAGATTCGATCTGCGTTACATATTCGAAGGACGGTGATTTCTCGTATTTCGCCATTCCTTCGGCTTCGATGACTTTCGGCTTGAAAGTTTCAAATGCAGTAAGCGGTTCGCCAGTCGTATTTAGAGCCTCAAACATATCAAAAGCGTCGTCTTCACTTTCGGCTGTTACCACCGTGAAAGCCATGCGATCGCTCATGTATTTTGTTAACAAAATGAGCCTAAGCGCGTTACAGAATATATCATAATTCTTTTCTTCAATTCCGTCACGCGCAAACTCGATGACTTCTTGCGGAACCTCGAAGCCCCATATCGCCTCGCATAGTTCCGTATTTTGAATAACACCTAGAAGTTCCGGAAAGTCATTCTCCTCATGTTTCTTGATGCAAATATCATTAACTCTTTTCTGAATATGTTTGAAGATATCGGATACTACGCGATAGTGTGGGAGTAACTCTCCATTATCATCCTTCGGGGCATAGCGAAAAATCTTTGTTGGTTCTCTCTTGAGGTGCAAGAAATATTCCCAAAGCAAGCGAGAAATAGGGCTTGAGTACTTTGCCTGGCTCTCTCGCTTCGACCAGACATCCTCATATGCTCGGGCCAACCTCGGATAGTGCTGATGATCGGGATCACCGGTTTCCATATCGAGGAACAAAGATTTCTTAAGGCGAGCTTCTTGGATTTGTAGCTGCTCCTCCAACCAATCAAAGGCAGGCTCACGTTTCTTGGGGAAGCTTGCGCGTAGCCGACAAGTTACGTTGGAAATTGCAGCATTTATCATCAGAAAAGTACTTATTCTCTGCTGCCCATCAATTATGGTCATGACTTTAGACGGCATTTCTGTCTTGTAAATCGGCTGTACCGTCGCGTGCTTCGTGTCGTGAATTGCGATAATCGTTCCTAGAAAGCTTATGGTGTTATCTCTTTTTTGCAGTAGGTGCAGGCCATGAATTGCATCCTCAAAAAGCCGATCAACATTCTCAGAACTCCAAGCAAAGTGCCTCTGATATGCTGGAATATAGCAGCCTTGCCCTGTTGTGATTAAAAAAGCCCAAGAGCTTTGCGCTGTTGCCTTAAAAATGCTTTCGATATCAACGGACATTTCTCTGCCTCATTCTAGGTTATTATGGTTTTCAGATCATATGTTCTAGGTCATACGCTCGCAGTACAGGGGATAGCGTATGGTATGCTTCTGATCGATTCTCGGATAGCGACGAGAATTCGGCGACACGCGCTAATTCTGATTTGATCAGACGTTTGGCATAGTCCGAACCTGTCTCATAAGCTTCAGGAAGCACAACAATGAAATCATGGATAAGCGCCCGTTCTTTTCCAGGAGATCGCCGTAGTATGCGTCCACGACGCTGCACAAATTGGCGGGGGTCGCGAGAGCTAGCAAGAATATAGGCCGTGCTACAGGCGGGTACATCAATTCCTTCATCGAGACAACGGATTGCCACCATTGCATCGATGATTCCGAGCCGGAAATTCTCAAGAATGTTGTCGCGGTCCTTGCGAGATTCACGTGATGTGAAGCGAGATACGTCCCAGGACATGCCGTGGAGCATAGCGCTCACTGCCTCCACCTGCCTCTTGCCTGCACTGACGCTGTCTTCTAACCCAGCCTGTTCTTCATCCGTCTCGACCGTGCCGTCGCCGCAATAGAACAGAGTGTGTTGTGTCGGTTTCTCGCCCGTCAGCACAGCCTGAAGCGTAGGAAGCTTATTCGCCGCTGAGCCGACCAAGCGCGCCCGTCGCATCAGAAGCCCTGTGAGCTGCGGCGACATCTCGCTAGCCTTGCCGTTCTGCCGTGCCATGATGCGGCCGATCTGGTCCGAAAGATCGACGAACTCGTCAGCTTCGGCCTCCGTGAATTCCACGATGTGCGGGTAATAAACGTAAGGCGTCAGCACCTTGTCTTTGATGGCCTGTTTGAGTGTGTAGCGGGATACGATATCGCCGTAGAACTCGTTCAGGCGCTCGTTGCGTTCTTCATCGAGATAGTGCTGAGGCGTGGCCGACAGGCCGATGCGATATCGGGCATGCGTCGGTAGGAACCCCTCATATGCTTTTGAGGTATGGTGGTGACATTCGTCGCCAATCCAAAGCAGTCGATTGCCTTTGACCTTTGAAAGGCAGTCTTGAAACTCCGGGCTCTTGAGCGTCCGATTAACTACAACGACAGCGCCAAACTTTCGACTACCCATGGTCAACTCGTGGACCATGTTGCGCAGCTTCCCCTCCCATTGAGACCGGGAAATGTAACACTTGACCGGGTAGATGTTGAAAGTCGCCAGTATGTCCACCCACTGGTCAGCAAGGTTCTGATATGGTGCGGCAATCACGCAAGCTAGACCATCTATCGCCTCCGATAGTTTTACAATCGCATGAATGGCAGTGATAGTTTTACCCGCGCCGGTAGCGAGATCAAAGGTTCCCTGAAAATCTCCTTTGGCTTTCCACGCTTCAAGAGCTGCGATCTGATGATCGCGCATCTTGAATGGCTGCCCGTTGATTGTCTTTGGCTCCCGGGGTTGCCCAGAAATCGTACTGTGTTCTGAACCTGACTTTGCCAGAATCCTGGCGGCAATCGCGGCCTCGATCTCGGGGTCCGGCGTATAATCCATCGCCCGAGCCGTCGCGATAAGTTTATCCTTCACGGCCGTCGGAATGTCGATAACTGCCGTGGAACGACTTTCATTCCGCCATAGCCTTTCGAAGCTTTCGATGTGGGGATCATAGAACTCAGCCTGCTCGGGAAGCCATGTGCGGAAAACGTTAATGGATTCGTAGTTGTGCGTTGGGAGAAGGGCATGCGTGCTCTCGTTGGCCGATCCAGCGAAGACAACACGGTCCCCCGCTTCATCAGTGATGATGCCGACCTTGTCGTGATACATCCCGCGTTCTCGCAAGGCGATCTTCACATCGAGACGACCGTGAGCCACTAGCCAGGAAAGTGTATCAAAGCGATTTTGGAACAGCTCATCGCTCACGTTGCTGATCATTTCGAGAAGCTCATTTCCGACTTTTTCGGAAATCTCTTTCTCTTTGTACCCTTGTTTGACCGCCTCAAGGTCTTGCGTGTCGGAAAATGCGCCTAGGATGAGACGAATCTTCCCTCCATGCTTCACAAAAGTCGAAAGCGCCTGCGCTGCATAACTAATTGTGGAGGCAGAAAAAAAACCGACAGCGCGATCATATGAATTTGCGACCGACAGCGCCGGAAAATAGAAATCTTCCAAGATATTGTCGAGGTCGGACTTGTAGACGCCCTTGTAACTCAGGTCCCGCAACATTCAAAAGGTAATCCCCGAGACGTCAGGTTCGTCTTCATCTGCGCCTAGATATGCTCTTTCTTTCAGCATTTCCAGGATGTCGCGATCAGGGTACTCGCCACCGCCGCGCCGAAGAGCCTCACCAATGATTTGTAGACCACCATTCGCATACTCCTCGAAGATTTCCGCGCATCGGCTTTCTTCTCCGTCTTTGAGAACCTCAGGGTCTTTCGTTTCGGCGAGTGCGATAAGGTAGATCAGGTCTTCTGCATCACCACGCTCGAACTGTTGGTAAGACACATCCTCGACACCGGCGTCTTTGTCGAGCGGAACGCGTCGCTTTTCGGAGTAACCGAGCAGGGCTGCGAAACATAAGAGTTCGCGTATTGTAGGAAAAAGCGTCCGATCGGTTTCGGGAAGTTTTTGCATAGCGAGACGCTGAACCATGTCTTCATGGAGGCGACTTCTATTGATATTTGGTGCGCGTGAACTCATGGGCCTGTAATCTCCACAATTTCTGTGCCGTCGAACTCGGCATCGAACACAGCGGTCCTGAATTCCTTGCCCTTGAAGTATCGGCTTTCTGGTTTGCGATCGCCACCGGAGGCAGTGTTGTGCCTAACAAGAAGATATTCTGCCCCAAGGTGATCCTTCAGCGCTTCAAGTACCTCTGCTGAGCCTTGTGATTTTGAGACTAGTAGCACAACCTGGCGTGCCATCTTTGGTACGAACTCGGCCGTTGTAGCCCGATATGCCTCGTCAAGTTGACCAAACGGTGAGTCTAGCACAAGCGGGGCAATCGTACCCGGTAAAAGACGATAGTCTTGCGCATTCTGTCGTATCTTGGCGAACTCAACTAGAGCTGCGGTAAAGGCAAGTCCTAGAAGTTGGTTTTCACCACTCGATTTTGGAAGCGCAGTCCCGTCGGAGTTAACAAGGCTGATGACGTACTCATCAGTCATGCGCAAGTTCAGAACTTTTCTAGTTGTCGCTTCAAGGATGCGTTTGATACCGGCACGAAGGACCCGTCTTGCTTGATCTTCTTCCGCTACGAGTTGTGTTTCAAGCTTGCCCTTGATGTTTTCGCACAGGTTCCGGCGCCGACCATAGATAGCAGTCTGCTTATCCTGCTTGGCTAACTCGTTGATCTCACCATCGATCTGGTTTTTCTCGCGCTCTGCACTCTTAATCTTTGTATCGAATGCGCCGATCTGGCGGTCAATCTCACGAAGCTCGTCCCGGAGCTCGTTGCGCTTCCGTTCACGTTCTGCGATGTCTTCGAAATTAATGCCCTGTAGCTTCTGACTTATCTCCGCGAGCTGCGCTTCCGCCGTTGCGAATTCGTCATTAGCATCAGCAAGCTGTTTTTTTGCTTTCGTTAGACGACCTGGTGCTTTGCCGCGTTCGGTTTTGAGTGTCGTCAGTCTTGCGCGAACCTTCGACACACGATCGCGCATGACTTGGTTTGCCGCCTTCTCAAGAAGACTTGCAACTTTTTTTGCCTCAGCGCTTCCAGGCTCCAACTTAGCGCCACAAATGCACTCCTCAGCATCAAGTACATCTTTGACAAATTCCTCATTGTACGGTGAGGGAATGCGCCCGCGATGTTCTTTTTCATCCAAAAAAGAGAAAGTCTCTTCAGTTATACGCTTCGATACTATGAAGCGCCCATTCTCCCCAAGCCATTTGTAGACTTCGTCACTACACTCCTTCTGTCGGCGCTGCGCCCGCTGGAGCTGGCCCGATAGTCTATCGCGACTCTGCTGGAGTTCTTTAGCTGCAGCTGTATTCCGGAGCTTAGCATCAATATCTTTTATTTGCTCGTCTGTCTGCTCGCGTTTTTTCTCCATCTCAATGATGCTTGCCTTGGCAGCATCAATCTGGCCGGAAAGAGCGTCATGGCGGCTGTTTAGCTCTTCGATTTTCCGTGTTGCCGCAGTTGATGGAATTTGCTTTCGGAAGTGGTTCGATACCGCTTTAAGGTCTTCAATTGCCGTCTCTATCAACGAGCAACCGAGGATGTCTCGAACAGCGCTACCCACCGATCTTCTGTTATTCTCTCCGATAAATACTTCGGCATGTTCTCCGTCGAATAAGAAATGTGAAGCCATTTCTCGCGGAATAACCGTGTTGATGAAAGTCTCTGGCGAGTCCAGTGTAATTTGACTGCCGTCGTCAATCCTCGCGACTACAAAGTCACGCCCCGATGATGCACTTATGTTGGCAAATCGCTTGGCGATATATCGACTTTCATTGTGCTCGAAGAGCACTTCGACAGAAGCAACTTTACGACCTGCCTTCTTTGCGTCGTAGTTTAAAATTTCCTCGCGCTTTTCAAACCTTGAAGTCGTCTCTCCGTAGAAACACCAAAGCAATGCGTTGAGTAGCGTAGTTTTTCCCACGCCGTTCTCTGCATAAATTAGTGTGACGTTTCTATTTGGGTCTTCAGAGAACCGGATGAACGTGTCACCGTAAAAGCATCTAAAATCAGTCAGTCGAATCTCTTCAAGAATCATTCGCACCATCTCCCGGTTTTGTATGGCGCTCGATGATCTCGCGAAGCTTGCGTTGCCGCTCTGTCTTCACGTTGCGCTTCTCAAAAAAGTAGTTGCGCTCTAGCTCGATGATCTCCCGGATGACGGGATCATGCTTGTCGTCCTGTATTTCTTGCTCGCTCACCATATCAATCCTTCCTGCCCACGATCTGTAGAATTGCAGAGCAGTCGAAAAATTGCAACCTTCGCGAGTCTCTTTAAGCGGTTGAAAGTTATGAATAATACCACTGTTCCGCCGCTGTGCCGCAGAATGTCTAGTTTGTTAAGTGTCAGGCAACTTGCTGCCTTGCCAAGGCAATGCGTTTTTCTTGCGCCTTCAAGAGCTCACCCAACAAAAGGAAGGAACTACGACGATTGAAGTGGCACTGCTTAAGAAACTCGTCCCGCAGGGCGGCAATCTAGGCTAGTCTAGTGGGACTCTTACTCGAAATTACCTAGTAAAACGTGGGGCAAATCATAGTCCCACTAGCATGTATACACTTGATATTCGCCGAGAATTTGATGCCGCCCCCGGGCACCACTTCAATTCTTTGAAACCTCTTGTATATTCACAACTCTAGATGGATTGATGTCGAGCCGAAAGCGGTCGATTCGCGACTTGCGCAGCGAACAACGCTCGCCGAACCCCAGATCAACATGCAGTATTTGGAGCCAAAATAGGTGGCTCTTCAACGTTTGGAATTTTTGCGCAGGTCGTTTTGCGCTTTGCCGTACAGATCCCAATTACTGTGGCACACTGTTCGAAATGAATAGTGCCCAATCTCTTGATCCAACGATTTTCAGAGATTTAGTGGCTGGGGTGGTAGGATTCGAACCTACGATACACGGTACCAAAAACCGCTGCCTTACCACTTGGCTACACCCCAACGGTGAGCGGCTATCTACGATTGTTGGTGACGGTGTTCAAGTGCTTTCCCGCAAAAAATCGAGGCCCGCGAAAATTTTTTTGCGGCGATCTATTTGGTCTCCAACAGCACCGCTCCGGTTCGGTTTCCGGCCTCGACCGCACGGTGTGCGGCGGCGCATTCTTCCATCGAATAGACCTTTTGGATCGGGCAGTTCAGCGCGCCGTCGGCCAGCGCGTGGTGGAGGTTCGCGATCGCTTCGTTGCGCAGATCGGCCGGCAGCAGATACACCAGAACCATTTCCAACGTCACCGATTTGAACATGAGCGGGTAAAACGGAAGCGTCGGCGTCATTTTCTGGGCCGAGCCATACGCATTGATTCTGCCGCTTTCGGCGATAACTGCAACATTGGTTTCGACGTTTTGGCCAAACTCCACATCGACGATGCGACCGACCGGACGCCCTTGATTGGCGTCCAGGATCTGTGCCGGCAAATCGGTCGCCGTGTAATCCAGTACCGCATCGGCTCCGGCCTTTGTCACACGTTCGAAGTTGCGTGGACTGGCTGTGGCCAGCACCTTTGCTCCGCCCCATTTGGCCAACTGGACGGCAAGGAATCCGACCGTCCCTGCACCACCGTGAACCAGCAGGGTTTTACCCGATACCGGGCCACCGGAAAACACGGTGTGGCTGGCGGTCAGGCCGGGAATCCCAAGGACGGTACCGGTTTGCAGCGCGACCGTGTCGGGCAGGTGAACAGCCTGTTCCGAGGGCAGGGTGATTTGGGTTGCGGCCGTCCCGAACGCACGGCCCCACTGGCCGTTCCAGATCCAGACCCTTTGACCCACCCGCGAGTCCGGAACGCCTGGCCCGACAGCCGAGATGACACCTGAACCGTCGCTGTGCGGCACGATTACCGGGAAAGGCGGCTTGGTGATCCCGGGCCGTGCCCCCGCACGTGCCTTCACGTCCGAAGGGTTCACTCCGGAATAGGCCAGCGCAACTGTCACTTCGCCCGGGCCCGGGGGTGTATCCGGCAGTTCTTGAATGGATAGAACATCAGCGGCGGGTCCAAATGTCTGATAGGTGACGGCTTTCATGGCGGCTCCGGTTTGTCGCGTCGTGACGTTCACCCTATCGTCGCGGGCCAGGAATGCTAGCCTGCCAAAAAACCATGGGAGATCAGAGTATGAAGGCGTTGCGCACACCGGACGAACGGTTCCAAAATCTGCCCGACTATGATTTCGCACCCAACTACCTTGAGGTGGATGATACTGAAGGCGGCGCGTTGCGGGTCCACTATCTTGATGAGGGGCCGCGCAAGGCAGTTCCTGTACTGATGATGCACGGCGAACCCAGTTGGTCTTTTCTGTATCGTCATATGATCCCGCCAGTCGCCGCCGCGGGTCATCGGGTCATCGCTCCGGACCTTGTGGGTTTCGGCAGATCCGACAAACCCGTCGAGCGCGGCGACTATACCTATGCGCGCCACGTCTTCTGGATGGGTGACGTTCTGCGTCAACTCGATCTGCGGGACATCACTCTGGTCTGTCAGGACTGGGGCGGATTGATCGGGTTGCGCCTGTGGGCCGAGATGCCGGACAGGTTCGCCCGGGTCGTTGTCGCCAACACGGCCTTACCAACCGGGGACCAGCCCTTGGGCGAGGCGTTTGCCGCCTGGCGACAGTTCAGCCAGGAGGTGCCGGATTTCCGCGCCGGCCGCATCGTCTACGGCGGAACGGTTTCAAAGCTGACCGAGGACGAGGTCGACGCCTATGACGCGCCGTTCCCTGACGATCGTTTCAAGGCGGGGGCGCGACAATTTCCGATGCTGGTGCCTGACCGCCCCGACGACCCCGAGTCTGAACCGAACCGACAGGCTTGGAACGTTATCCGCGGTCTGCAAACCCCTGTCCTGACGGCTTTTGGTGCTGAGGACAGGATTATGGCCGGGGTGGATGGGGTTTTTCAGAAACTTTGTCCCGGTGCGGCGGGACAGAACCATGTTGTGGTGCCGAAAGCCGGTCACTTCCTTCAGGAGGACGTGCCCCTGGAACTTGCGGAAACGGTTCTGGCCTTCATCCGCGAGACGGCCTGAGCAGCGGTCTCATTCTCGGATTTCGTCGGGCTCCACGCCCCAAAGATTGCTTTTGAGGGTCCAGCCGCGATAGCCACCGGCCGAAATGCGGCACCAATCCACCGTGCAGGTGCCCAAGCGGGCCACGACGCCTGTTTCGAAATGAGCGTTGACCGGGGATTTGGGGTCGGGGCTGGCATAGACCGGCAGCATGTCCGATTCAATCAGAACCGTGCGGACACCTGACAACAGTGCGTAGTGGACCCATCCGCCAGCCCCGTCGCGATCCTGAACCTTGCGCCAGTTGCCGTATTCGGCCGTCACCTGAAGTGGCATGCCGCGGCGCTTGAAAACCCAGTCAACACGATGAGTCAGCGAAGGGCCGCGGCGTACGTTCGCCTCGGCCGCCTTCATCGACACGTAGCGCGGCAAAGGCAGGTTCGTCACCTGCCCGCGTTTTTCCTGCGCGTGCGCGATTGCGCCTGTCAGGAACAGAAGCGTGATTAGAAATGCCAGAACTGGGCGTTTCGCCCTCAAGAAAGCACTCACTGCCTGCCCGCTGATTTGCCTGTCTGCCGTGTTTCAAAAAAGGTTGGGGCGATGCCCATGGGGTTCTTGTGCCCCGGCTGATCCTGCGCCACGATGCCATGACGCGCATCGGAATGCAAAGCGGTAGGAGGGCTGAAGTGCCAAGAGAACGTCTGAGTGTTGTTGTAACGCGACGGTTGCCCGAAGTGGTCGAGACACGTCTGAGCGAGTTGTTCGACGTCCGTTTGCGGGACACCGACACACCGATGACGCGCGACGAGTTGGTCGAGGCGGTCAAACAGGCCGATGTGCTGGTTCCGACGATCACGGACACGATCGACGCGGGTGTTTTGGGCCAAGCCGGAGAGCGGCTGAGGCTGATTGCGAATTATGGCGCCGGTGTCGACCATATCGATGTCGCGACGGCCCGTCAGCGCGGCATCCTGGTCTCGAACACGCCGGGTGTTCTGACCGACGATACCGCCGACATGACGATGGCGCTGATCCTTGCCGTAACCCGTCGGATTCCCGAGGGTCTGTCGGTTATGCAAAAGGGGGACTGGACCGGCTGGGCGCCGACGGCATTCCTTGGCGGGCGGATAGGAGGCCGGCGTCTGGGCATTCTGGGTATGGGGCGGATCGGACAGGCCGTCGCGCGCCGCGCCCGGGCCTTCGGAATGCAGGTCCACTACCACAACCGCCGCCGGTTGCGTCCCGAAATAGAACAGGATCTTGAGGCGACCTATTGGGAAAGCCTCGATCAGATGGTGGCGCGTATGGACGTGATCTCGATCAACTGCCCATCAACGCCGTCGTCATTTCATCTGATGAACGCGCGACGTCTAAAGCTGATGAAGCCGACGGCGGTCATCGTGAACACGTCGCGGGGCGAGGTGTTGGACGAAAACGCGTTGACGCGGATGATCCGGGCGGGCGAGATCGCCGGTGCCGGGCTGGACGTCTACGAGCACGGAACCGACGTGAATCCCCGACTTCGGCAGCTGCCGAATGTCGTGCTGCTGCCGCATATGGGGTCGGCGACGCTCGAGGGTCGCATCGAGATGGGCGAAAAGGTCATCATCAATATCAAGACGTTTGAAGACGGGCACCGGCCGCCTGATCAGGTCGTTCCCGCGATGTTGTAAGAAAACGCCAAGGCATACGTGCTCCTGCTGTTTGCAAGGCAGAGCTTTGCCGTCTTTGGCGGTCGTCCCCGCACATGGTTGCGGGGCAGCACGGTGCCGTGCACTGTCAGATTCAGTATTTGGATAAGGAGGTTTTTTATGTGCTCCAATTGGTTCCCTACTGTTGTGGCCTGCGCGCTGACCCTGGCGAGCCCAGTGATTGCCCAGCAAACCGCCGATGAGGTCGCGCCCGAGGGTGCATCCGACGGCCAAGTTCAGGCCTTGACCGACGAGGTGATCGCCGCGCTGAAGGCCAAGGCCGACGGCGTGCCTGTCAAAGCTGAAACCTGGATGGTTGCGGCGGCCAACCCGCTGGCCGTCGAGGCGGGTGCCAAGGTTCTGGCTGCCGGCGGAACGGCAGCGGATGCAATGGTCGCCGTTCAGGTTGTCTTGGGCCTGGTCGAACCGCAGTCCTCAGGATTGGGCGGGGGTGCCTTTCTGGTCTGGTACGACGCGGCCAGCGGACGCCTGACCACCTTGGATGGGCGAGAAACCGCGCCGAGAGAGGCAAGCCCGACCCTGTTTCTGGACGAAAGCGGCGAGCCGCTCAAATTTTTTGACGCGGTTGTTGGCGGGCTTTCGGTCGGGACACCCGGTACGCCTGCATTGTTGGAGGAAGCCCATCGGCGCTGGGGGCGCAGCCCCTGGCCCGGTCTGTTCGAGGATGGTATCCGCCTGGCTGACGAGGGGTTTGTCGTTTCGCCGCGGCTGGCGGGCTTGATTCAGGCCGACGCTGAACGTCTGGCACGCTTCCCTGACACGGCCAACTACTTCCTGCCGGACGGCGAGCCGCTGGCGCAGGGTCAGCGCGTCTCCAACCCAGACTATGCCGAGACTCTGCGCGTTCTGGCATCCGAAGGGGCTGCGGGCTTTTATGGAGGAGAGATCGCGGCGGACATCGTGCGGACTGTCCGAAACGCTCCGGGTAACCCGGGGGTTCTGTCCGGAGTTGATCTGGCGTTGTATCAAGTGATCGAGCGCGAGCCGATCTGTGCCGCCTATCGTAGCTATGAGGTCTGCGGGATGGGTCCGCCGTCCTCGGGTGCGCTGACGGTTGGACAGATCCTTGGCATTCTCGACAATTACGATTTGGCGGCGATGGGTCCCGAAAGCGCCGAAGCGTGGCGGCTGATCGGCGATGCCTCGCGCCTGGCCTTCGCGGATCGCGGTCGCTACATGGCCGACAGTGATTTCATTCCGATGCCGACGCAGGGCCTGATCGATCCGGCCTATCTGGCCGAGCGTGCCGCGTTGCTGAATGACGCTGGGGCGTTGACCGAGGTTGCGCCGGGAAATCCTGAGTTTGACCACGCGCTGAACTGGGCCGACGATGCTTCGATCGAACTGCCGTCGACGTCCCATATTTCGATCGTGGACGCCTATGGAAACGTGCTTTCGATGACCACGACAATCGAGAACGGTTTTGGTTCGCGTCTGATGACCAACGGCTTTCTGCTGAACAACGAACTGACCGACTTTTCCTTCCGGACCCACAGGGACGGGGTTCCGATTGCCAACCGGATCGAACCGGGCAAACGCCCCCGTTCCTCAATGAGTCCGACGATTGTCATGCAAGACGGGTCTCCGATTCTGGCGATCGGGTCTCCGGGTGGCAGCCGGATCATCGGTTATGTCGCAAAGTCTATCATTGCCTGGGCGGACTGGGGTATGGACGTCCAGCAGGCGGTCGCCCTTCCTCATCTGGTGAACCGTTTCGGGACCTATGATGTCGAGGTCGGCACAAGCGCCGAAGGCTTTGCGGACATGTTGGGCGAGCTGGGCTTTGAAGTGAACGCGCGGGATCTGACCTCGGGCCTTCATGCCATCGAAATCCGCGACGGTCTGCACGGCGGAGCCGATCCCCGTCGAGAAGGGATCGCACTGGGCGAGTGATCACGTCGGAGCGTATGGGTATTGCTCCTGTGGCGTGGGCCTTCTAGTCATTGTCTGGGCCTGCGCCACTGCGCCAAGGGAGGGTTGCCATGGTTGAAGCGACAGCATTGTTCCGCAATGCGGCGGGGATCGACACCGCCATCAGCATTCTGAAACAGCGGTTCGGGGACCGGTTGCAGACCGGCGCCTCGGTCCGCGAGCAGCACGGGCACACCACGACCTGGATTGAAAACCAAAGCCCGGACGCGGTGGTCTTTCCCAATTCGACCGAAGAGGTCTCGGACATCGTCAAGACCTGTGCAGCGCACAAGGTTCCCGTGATCCCTTTCGGCACCGGAACGTCGCTGGAAGGCCACGTGAACGCGCCGGCCGGCGGCGTTTGCATCGATCTTGGCCAGATGAACCGGGTCTTGGCCGTGAACGAAGGTGATCTGGATTGCGTCGTGCAGCCCGGGGTCACCCGCGAGGACTTGAACACCCATCTGCGCGACAAGGGGCTGTTCTTTCCGATTGATCCCGGAGCCAATGCCTCATTGGGCGGGATGGCGGCGACCCGAGCGTCGGGTACCAATGCGGTTCGCTATGGAACGATGAAGGACAATGTCCTGAGCCTCGAGGCGGTTATGCCCGATGGCAAAATCATCCGTACCGGTCACCGGGCCAAAAAATCCTCGGCCGGCTACGACTTAACCCGCTTGCTTATCGGTGCCGAGGGCACGCTGGGCATCATCACGGAACTGACTCTGAAACTGCACGGCATCCCCGAGGCGATTACCTCGGCCCGGTGTTCTTTCCCGACGGTTGATGCGGCCTGTCAGGCCGTGATGACGACCATTCAATTCGGCGTTCCGGTTGCCCGGATCGAACTGCTGGACGCGATGTCGGTCAAGGCGGCCAACGCGTATTCCGGGCTGAAGCTGCCGGAAACGCCGTTGCTTCTGCTTGAGTTTCACGGCTCGGAGGCCGGCGCAGCGGAACAGGCCGAAACCTTTGGCGAAATCTCCGAGGATTTTGGCGGCACGGGCTTTGTCGCTACGGCCAGCACCGAAGAAAGGTCCAAGCTCTGGCAGGCGCGGCACGACATGTATTGGGCGTCCCTCCAGCTTCGGCCCGGAGCGCGAGGAATCTCGACGGATGTCTGCGTCCCGATCTCGCGCTTGGCCGAATGCGTCACCATGGCTCAGGACAAGGCAGCCGAGTTGGACCTGCTGGCCCCGGTCGTCGGTCATGTCGGTGACGGAAACTTCCACACGCTGGTGCTGATCGACATGGACGATGCCGACGAAGTGGCGCGGGCCAGTCAGTTTGTCGGATGGCTCAATGATCTGGCGATCTCGATGGACGGGACCTGCACAGGTGAGCATGGAATCGGGCAGGGCAAGAAACCGTATCTGGTACGGGAACTTGGGGATGCGACCCGGTACATGGCGGCGATCAAGGCCGCGCTGGATCCTGACAACATCATGAACCCCGGCAAGATCGTCTGACCAGGCCGGGAAAGCGCGCGCAACTATCGGCTCTTGGTGCGTGCCTGTTCGCGGATTCGCGTCCCAACGTGTACGGCAGGTCGGTTTTGCACCGTTTTGCGTCGGATGGACTTGGCGCTGATTGGTCCCGTTCGGCATAAACCTTGCCAAACAGACTCAATCCGGAGAGCGGGCGTATGAAAACCCAAGTCAAAGCACTGGTCGTTGGCGGCGGCGCCGTCGGGACCTCGATAGCCTATCACCTGGCCAAGGCGGGCTGGGAGGATGTCATGCTGATCGAGAGGGACGAGTTGACCTCGGGCTCGACCTGGCACGCTGCGGGTCTGCTTCCGCTTTTCAACATGTCCTATGCGACGACCCATATCCACAAATACTCGGTGGATTTCTACAAGACGCTGGAAGAGGAAACCGGCCTGAACGCGGGGTTCGCGGTGGTTGGAAACCTGCGCATGGCGCAGACGCAGGACCGCATGGATGAGTTCATGCTCTATGCCTCGACTGCCGAGACCTGCGACGTCAAATATGAATGGTTGACGCCCGAGCAGATCAAGGAGCGCTGGCCGCTGATCGAAACCTCGGATCTGAAGGGCGCGCTTTACCATACCGAGGACGGTTACATCAATCCGGCCGACGTGACCCAGGCGATGGCAAAGGGCGCCCGCCAGCGCGGTGTCGAGATCGTGCGCAAGATGCAGGCCGATGCCTTCCATTGGAACGGAACCCACTGGGAAGTCACCTGCACCAAGATGGTCGAAAAGGGTGGCAACCTTGTCCCCAGCGACGAGCAGGTGGTCATCACCGCCGAGCACGTGGTGACCGCTTCGGGAAACCATGCCCAGCGTACCGCCAAGCTGCTTGGGATCAAGATGCCGGCGATCCCGGTCGAGCATACCTTCATTGTCATGGACAAGGACCCGGAACTGGTGAAATGGCGTGAAGCCGGCAATCAGGAACACCCGGTCGTGCGTGACGCCGACAACGAATCCTACGCACGCGAGGAGCGCGGCGGCTGGATCCTTGGCATCTACGAGCACGGTGCCCCGGCACGTTTCGAATACGGTGTGCCCGACAGTTTCCGCGCTGACCTGTTCCCTCTGGATCTGGACCGGATCGCCGATCAGTACATGGCCATGGCCGAGCGTGTCCCGTCCTGTGCCGAGTCCGGCCTCAAGGACGATTTCAACGGTCCCATCTGCTATACGCCTGATGGCAACCCGCTGGTCGGCCCGGCGCCGGGCCTGCGCAATATGTGGCTGGCCGAAGGGTTCAGCTTTGGCATCACCGCCGCCGGCGGCACCGGCTATTATCTGGCGCAGATGATGGTCGACGGCGAAGCCGAGATCGACATGGCCTCGCTGGACCCCAAACGCTATTCGTCCAACTGGATGACCACCGAATTCGCCGCGCGCAAGAACGAGGAATGCTACGAGCACGTCTACATTCTGCATCACCCGGATGAAGAGCGCGAGGCCTGCCGTCCGCTGCGCACCGTTCCGGCCTATGATCGTCAGAAAGCCCGCGGCGCGCAGTTTGGGTGGGTCAACGGATGGGAACGCCCCAACTATTTTGGCCCGGTCGATGCCCCTGACAACTTCGACAGGGAAAGCCGCAGCTTCCGCCGTGGTGGATGGTGGCAGTATGCCGTCGAAGAAGCCAAGGCGATCCGCAACGGTGTCGGTCTGATCGACGCGTCAGCCTTCACCAAGCATGTCGTCAAGGGCCCCGGCGCCACCCAGTTTCTGGATTGGTTCACCTGCAACAAGCTGCCCAAGGTCGGTCGCATCAATCTGACCTATGCGCTTACGGCGCATGGCACCACGCGTACCGAGTACACCATCGTTCGCCTGAAAGAGAACGAGTATTACCTCGTCTCGGCCGGTGCCTGGACCGAGTATGACGCAGACTTCCTGCGCAAGGCGGCCGAGGACAAGATGGACGAGTTCGGCTACATCGAGATCCAAGACGTGACCACCCAGTGGGGCGTCTTTGCCATCGCCGGGCCGAAATCGCGCGATGTGCTGAAAGAGGTCATCAAGGACGCCGAGCCGGAAACCGCCCTTTCGAACAAGCGCTTCCCGTGGCTGTCGGCACGTCAGATCGAACTGGGCATGTGCCCGGTCAACGCGATCCGCGTGGCCTATACCGGCGAGCTGGGCTGGGAACTGCATCACCCGATCGAGATGCAGAACTACTTGTTCGACCTGCTGGAACAGGTCGGCGAGAAGCACGGCATGAAGCTGGTCGGCGCCCGCGCGCAAAACTGGCTGCGGCAGGAGAAATCCTATCGCGCCTTCGGCACCGAACTGGGCCGCGACGCCACCCCGCTCGAGGCCGACCTGCCGCGTTTCGTCGATTTGGACAAGGAGTTCCACGGCAAGGACAAGCTGATCGAAACCGGTGTGCGCGTGAAATGCTGCACGTTGCTGATTGACGGGCCTGAGGATGCCGATCCGTGGGGCCGCGAGGCGCTCTATACGCCCGAAGGTGAGCGCGTGGGGCGTCTGACCTCGGGCGGGTATTCGGTGGCTTTCGAGAAATCCATCGGCATGGGCTATGTAAAGCCCGCACTGGCCGTGGAAGGAACCAAACTGAAGGTCAAAATGCTGGACCACCTGTGGGATGCGGTCGTGACGTGCGACAGCCCCTATGACCCCAAGAACGAGACCATCCGCAAGGACGGTTGATCGGACAGAGGCCCCGGACAACTCCGGGGCCTTTTTTTGGCTACGCGCTGAGCTCGTCGAAGCACTCCAGCGCCTTGGCTGCGTACATCATCGACGGACCGCCACCCATCTGGATCGCCATGGCCAGAACGTCCGAGAATTCTTCACGCGAAGCGCCCGCTTTGACCAGTGTTTCGGTGTGCAGCGAAATGCAGGTTTCGCACCGTACTGCTATGGACATGCCCAAGGCGATGAACTCCTTGGTCTTGAAATCCAGTGTTCCGCCTTCCTTGACCGATTTCCCGAGCGTACCGAAAGCGCGGGCGGTATCTGGTATGGCTCCGTTCAGGTTGCGCAATCCGCTGCGCGTTTCAGCAAGTCTGTCTGACCAGGTCATGTCTTGTGCCTCATGTACATATTGCATCTTGCATATGTATCAGCGGCGTCAGAGCGGCTTTGATCTTGATCAGATCGAGGGCTTTTCTGCGACAAAAGCCAGATTGTTCGCAGGCATTGGAACCACTCCGACAACCCGCAGCCCTGTGCTTTCCAAGTAGTTGCTGATCTGGCTGTCGTCCTTGTAGCCGATCTCGGGGTCTTGCCGGGTCAGGTCGGCATGAAAGCGTCGGTCGCCGTCGCTGATTAGCTTGCCCTGGCGCATGAACGGTCCGTAGAGAACGAACCGCCCCCCGGGGCAAAGGGCCAATGCGGCCTCGGACAGAACATTCCGGGCTTCTTTCCAGCTGATCAGATGCAGCAGGTTGATCAGAATGATAAGGTTCTGGTTGCCAAAGTTTTGGTGCCATCCGGGCAGGGTTGCGTCCAAATCGACGGCGGGAAGGATGTTTGGCAGGTCCTCCGCATAGGCGTCGATGCTGGCCCGGCGGGCGGGATCGATCTCGCTTGGCTGCCAAGTCAGGTCAGGAAAGATACGGGCAAATGCGGCGACGTGTTGACCCGTGCCGCTGGCCAGTTCCAATGCGTTTCCAGTTGCGAAGGGCATCTCGGCTAGCACCGCGCACAAGGCGTCTGTATTGCGGCTGGCCGCAGGAGCGATCATCTTCGCGCCGTCACCCTGAGAGGCGACGCTTGCCGTCGGAGGCAGTTTCCGCCCGCCCATCAGCGTAACCGGGACACGGATAGCGCGGAGACCATCGCGGCATCCAACTCGGGCGCGCGGCCTAACGCAAGATCCGCGACCAATCGCGACGCCACCGGTGCGGTTTGAAACCCGTACCCTCCCTGACCGGCAGACCAGACAAAACTTTCATCTGACGGGTCGGGACCCAGAACAAGCGTGCCATCCGGGGCAAAGCTGCGCAGCCCGGCCCAATTGGTCTCGACACGGGTGACCCGGCTGGTCACCATTTCTTCGTACCGGGCCAGGCCCTCGGCCAGCACCATATCGTCGGCATAGGCGTCATGCGGTTCGACCGGGTCGGCCTCGGACGGTGACACCAACAGCTTGCCGGCATCCGGTTTGGCGTACCAGGTTTCACCCGCGCCCAGCATCATCGGCCAATTTTTCACATCATGGCCCCCAGGTGCTGGCAGTCGGGCCATGGAACGGCGGCGCGGCGTGATTCCGATCGGTGCGATCCCGGCCATCCTTGCGACCTCGTCCGCCCACGCACCAGCGGCATTGACGATGGTGCGCGCCTGAAAGGCCTCGGCCGCTTCCACCAGCCAATGGCCGTCCTTGCGGATCCGCGCCACTTTTTGGCGGATCAGGACCGATCCCGCATTGGCGCGAATGGTGCGGGCGAAATCCTGTAGTATACGGTCGGTGTCGATGTCGTAAGCGCCCTCACTCAGCGCTGCGTATGCGACGGTTTCCGGGTTCAGGACCGGAACACGCACCAACGCATCGGCGACCGAGATTTCGGCCATTCCCAGCTCGCTCAGGTCTTTGCGGAACTGGTCGGCCTGATCAATTTTGGCCAGCAGCATCAGCCCGCGCGGGGTCAGATAGTCGTTCGAAAAAAAGAACTCGGCGCTGGCCTTGTTCAGAGTCACGACCGAAGGCGGGCCATAACCTTCTTCGAACAATGCCGCCGATCGCCCCGAGGCGTGATAGCCCAGCGCGTCCTCGGCCTCGAGTACGGTTACCGTCCCATGCTCGGACAGACGCGCACCGGCGCTTAGGCCGGCAATACCTCCGCCGATGATCAGAAAATCAATCACTGGACCTCCTCCAACCGGTCCGTCGCCGGTGGCGGTGTCTGGCTGAGCGCCGTGATTCGGGCATAGAGCTTAGCCGGAAGGTCGAGCGTCAGCGCAGCCAGCGACGGCGCCAGCTGTTCGGCAGATCTGGCCGATATGATCGGCGACGGCGCAAACGGGCTGGCGGCAACCCAAGCGACGGCAAGCGTCGCCGGATCCACGCCAGCCTGATGTCCCAAGCGGGTCAGTTCGGCAGCTGTTTCGGCCATCCATTTAGCCCCATAGCGGCTGGCATATCGGTCATCTTCGGACAGCCGGCCGGCTGCACCGCCATGGGAGTACTTCCCGGTCAGCAACCCGCCACCCAGCGGCGAGTAGGCAAAAACCGATATACCTTGATCCGCACACATAGGCAGGATCTCGACCTCGGCCTGTCGCTTGACCAGGTTGTACATCGGTTGCAGCGCGTCGATGGTCAGGCCGAAATCTGCGGCGACGCGCACGGCTTTCATCACTTGCCAGGCGGCAAAATTAGACAGGCCGACATAGCGGATCTTGCCCGCGTCTTTGAGCTGGGCAAAGCACTCCATCGTTTCGGCAAGATCGGTATCCGGGTCGAACCGGTGCAGGTACAGCAGGTCGACCATGTCCTGACCCAGACGTTTGCGCGAAACGTCGAACTGCGCACGGATGTTGGCCGCGCCGGCGCCGCCTGTGTAGCCCGCTTTGGTGGCGATCGTCAGCTGCTCGCGCTGAGACGCGATCATCTGGCCCAGCAACGTTTCCGACGCACCGTCGGTATAGACATAAGCCGTATCGAAATGCGTGATGCCGGCCGCGCGACAGGCTTCGAACATGGCCCGGCTTTGTTCGGCATCGGCGCGGCCCCCGAACTGCATCGTGCCAAAGGTGAAACGGCCAATGTCAGTGCCGTCGGGATTGGAAAGCCTGAGTGTCATGAGAGTGCCTGAAATGTGCCCGACGAACGGGGGTCTTTGATCAATTGTCGCCCCAAGTTTTAATCAGGGTTGAATTTGCGCATCAACCCTTCCAAACATTCACAACCAAAAACGCAGGAGGGCAGGGTGACCAGCGCAGACCTACACCCAATGGCCACAGGGCACATTCCGTCATATGTGACCCAGGCGGATGGCAGCGATTTTCTCTTCAATTTCATGGTGATCTTCACGGTTGGTCTGATCCTGCTGATCGGTGTCGCGTATTTCACATTGCATTCGATCCCCGAGAAGATGGCCCATGAGAACAACCACCCGCAGTTTCAGTTGGTTGGCATCCTGGCGTTGTTGGCCCTGTTTACGCACAATGGGTTATTCTGGGTTGCCGCCATCCTGGTTGCAGGTTTTCAGTTTCCTGACTTTGCTGCGCCCCTGCGCGCGATTGCAGATGCAATTCGGTCGCTGGCACCCGGGGCGTCTCCTCCGCCCGCCGAGCCGGACCCTGAGCCCACCGCTCCGCAGGAGCACTGACGCATGATCGAAACATTTCTGTGCGCACTGGTTACCGTTCTGCCCGACTTTCTGTTCCGACGCTTCGTTCAGGGAAAACGGATTGGTCACGAAATCACGCTGTTCACTATGTGGTACGAACTTCGCTGGGGGCTCACCGCCTGCGCAATCCTTGCGCTGACGGTGATTACCACGCTGTTCTACTTCCATCCGGCAAGCAAAACGGCGGCGTCCTATTTCCGGACCGTGACGATTCTTCCGCAACTGGGTGGGCGCGTGTCCGAGGTCTATGTCACCAACAACCAAATGGTCACCGCGGGCCAGCCGATCTTCCGTATCGAGGATTTCACCCAGCGCGCGCAGGTCGAAGCCGCACATGCCCAGATTGCTCAGATACAGGCCTCGCTGAAGGTCGCGCAAACGGATCTGGCCGAGGCCGAAGCCGGTATTGCAGGCGCGCAGGCGGCGCTGGCGCAGGCGCTTGAGGATTTGGAGCGCAACACCACCCTGCGCGATCAGGGATCCAGCGCAGTCCGCCTGACCGAGATCGAGCGACTGGAGAACCTTGTCGCCGAGCGCGAGGCCAAGGTTCTGGCCGCGCAATCCCAAAAGGCGGCCGTTGTTCAGAAGATCGAAGAACTGATCCCTGCCCAGTTGTCCAGCGCCGAAGCGCAGCTGGATGCCGCTCTGGCCGAATTGGACAAGACGACAATCAGCGCCGGTGTGACGGGCCGTGTCGAACAGTTCGGGCTACGGGTTGGCGATTTTGTCAGCCCGCTGATGCGCCCGGCGGGGATTCTGGTTCCGACGGATTCCGGCCGCGACCGGTTTCAGGCGGCTTTCAACCAGATGTCTGCGCAGGTGATCAAACCGGGAATGATCGGAGAACTTGGCTGTATGACGCGGCCATTTACGGTGATTCCGGTCGTTGTGGTTCAGGTGCAGGATGTGATCCCTTCGGGGCAGATCCGGCCCACCGACGAATTGCGCGACGTTCAACAGAACACAACCCCCGGATCAATCCTCGTGTACCTCGAGCCACTTTATGAAGGGCTGGCCGACAAGGTCCCCCCGGGCAGCAACTGTCTTGCCAATGTCTACACCGACAATCACGACAGGCTTGAACACGAAGATCTGGGGTTTTGGGAAAGGGCATTCCTGCATGTCGTGGACACGATCGGTGTGGTTCATGCGGCAGGTTTGCGATTGCGTCTGATCCTGATGCCGGTGAACACGCTGGTTCTAAGCGGTCACTGATGGCGGGAACGTGAGTGCTCTCGCGCTATTGTGTCTGGAAATGGCGCCTGTCCCCGGTTAACTGGCGCACATGTTTGATGCGCAAATCCGCCCGATCATCGACCCGGCCCTGAACGCTCAGGGCCGTTTTCTCGCGCGGTTGGGCTTTACGGCGAACCAGGTGACGCTGATTGGGCTGGCACTTGGTTTGGTCGCAGCGGGCCTGATCGTGGCCGGCGCGACGTACTGGGCGTTGGTGCCTTTACTGCTGTCGCGCCTCGCGGATGGCCTGGACGGTGCCGTTGCGCGTGCCCGGGGTGGCACCGATTTCGGTGGCTATCTGGATATCACCTGCGACTTTCTGTTCTACGGCGCGATACCGTTCGCGTTTATTCTGGCTGACCCGGCTGCAAATGGCGTGGCCGGTGCTTTCCTTTTGCTGTCCTTCTATTTCAACGGCACCAGTTTCCTGGGCTTTTCGCTGCTGGCCGACCGGCACGGTTTGAAGACCGACGCCAGAGGGCAGAAGGCCCTGTATTTTTCCGGTGGTTTGCTGGAGGGGGCCGAAACGATCGGTTTCCTTGTTCTTTTGTGTCTGGTGCCAGATGCGTTTGCCGCCTTGGCGTGGATATTCGGCAGCTTGTGTTTCCTGACCGCCGCATCCCGGATCGTGTTGGCAGCGCGCAGTTTCGGCAACCGTTCCGGGAACTGAAAAAGCCCGCCGTTTCCGGCGGGCTTTGGGTTTGTTGACAGTACATGCCGTGCTTATTGCGGGATGTCGCCTTCCAGCCCTTCGACATAGAAGTTCATGCCGGCCAGAGTGCCATCATCGGCCACTTCGCCCTCGGCCAGCCAGGCGCTGCCGTCTTGCTTGTTCAGCGGCCCGGTGAACGGGTGATAGCTGCCATCTGCAATCGCGGCTTTCAGGGCCAGCGCCTCTTCCTTGACGTCGGCCGGAACGGCGTCGGAAATCTCGCCGATTTCAACCATGCCTTCCTTGATGCCGTCCCAGGTGTTCACCGACTCCCAGGTGCCGTCCATCACGGCCTGGGTGCGCGCGATGTAATAGGGCGCCCAGTTGTCGATGATCGAGCTGACGCGCGGCATCGGAGCATATTCGCTCATGTCCGAGGCCTGGCCGAAAGTGATCACGTTGCCGGCTTCTTGTGCGGCCGCCTGCGGTGCGGTCGAGTCCGTGTGCTGCAGGATAACGTCGGCGCCCTGTTCGATCAGAACCTTCGCCGCGTCGGCCTCTTTCGCCGGATCGAACCAGGTGTAGGCCCAGACGATCTTGAACTCGACATCCGGGTTCACCTTCTTGGCGTGGATGAAGGCCGAGTTGATGCCGCGGATCACTTCGGGGATCGGGTACGAGCCGATGTAGCCGATGATGTTCGACTTGGTCATCTTGCCGGCAATATGACCTTGGACAGCGCGACCTTCATAGAAACGCGCCGAGTAGACCGACACGTTGTCGGCGGTCTTGTAGCCCGTGGCGTGTTCGAATTTCACGTCCGGGAATTTCTTGGCCACGTTGATGGTCGGATCCATGTAGCCGAACGAGGTGGTGAAGATCAGGTCCGCACCTTCCAGCGCCATCTGGGTCATGACGCGCTCGGCATCCGGGCCTTCGGGCACCGATTCCACGTACACGGTTTCGACCTTGTCGCCAAAGTGCTTCTCGACGGCCTGACGGCCCTTGTCGTGTTCATAGGTCCAGCCGCCGTCGCCCACCGGGCCGACATAGACGAAACCGACCTTTGTCTTGTCCTCGGCCACGGCGCCCGTGGCAAGGCCAAGTGCCATGGCGGCGCTTGCCAGAAGTGAAGTGAATTTCATTTAGTTACTCCCCAAGTTGGTACAGTTGGCCCCTAGTGTGAGGCGTGGAAGGTCCGGCCCAGTGAGGCAGGTGCGCTGCTCTTGTCGGCCGAAAGGATCACAAGCACAAGGATCGTGATGATGTAGGGCGACATTGCCAGATACTCGACAGGTATGGCAACGCCCGCTGCCTGCAGATTAAGCTGCAAGACCGTGATTCCGCCAAACAAATAGGCACCCAGCAAGGCACGCCACGGTTTCCAGCTGGCAAACACCACCAGAGCCAGAGCAATCCAGCCGACTCCGGCGGTCATGCCTTCGGTCCACTGAGGGACCCGGATCAGGCTGATATATGCACCGCCAAGCCCCGCACAGGCCCCGCCGAACAGGATCGCCATAATGCGGATCTTGATGACCTTGTAGCCGAGGGCATGCGCGGCATCGTGGTTCTCACCCACCGCACGCAGGATCAGCCCGACGCGGGTGTATTTCAGAGTGGCCCATACTGCTGCCGTCAACGCGATCCCGACATAAAGGATCGGATCATGTTGGAACAGGATCGGGCCGATGACCGGAATATCGCTGAGCAGCGGGATATGGATGTCCCCCATGCTGGGCGGTTTGATGCCCACATAGCTTTGACCCAGAAGGGCACTGAAGCCCAAGCCAAACAGCGTCAGCGCAAGACCGCTGGCAACCTGGTTCGCCAGCGCGAACTGGGTCAGCAGAACGAACAGCAGCGACAGCAGCGCACCGCCAACGGCCGCCGCGACGAAACCCAACCATGGCGAGCCTGTCTCGACCGAGATGGCAAATCCGCTGATTGCGCCCACGATCATCATGCCTTCGACGCCGAGGTTCAGAACGCCGGCCTTTTCGACGACAAGCTCTCCGATCGCCGCCAGCAGAAGCGGGGTTGCGGCAACCATCAACGAGGCCAGCAAAAGAACGGGATTGATTTCTCCAAGGTCCATGGTCACGCCACCTCGCTACGGGCCGCACGGATGCGGTAGTTTGTCAAAAGATCGAAGGCCAGCAGGAAGAACAGAAGCATTCCCTGGAACACCTGGATGGCCGCAGCGGGCAGCCCCAGCTGGGATTGTGCGATTTCGCCACCGATATAGGTCAGCGCCATCAGGCCGCCGGCCAGCAGGATGCCCACCGGGTGCAGACGGCCCAGAAACGCCACGATGATCGCGGTAAAGCCGTAGCCCACGTTGAAGTCGATGCTGACCACGCCGGACGGGCCCGAGACCTCGAACATACCGGCAAGACCGGCCAGCGCGCCCGACAGCCCCAGGCAAAACAGGATCAGCCGCGGGGGATTCACGCCGGCAAATCGCGCAGCGCGCGGAGCTTCGCCCGTGAGGCGGATGTGAAACCCCAGCATGTGCCGGTTCAGCAGGACATAGGCAAAGATCACCGCGATAAAGGCCGCGACGACTCCCCAGTGCATGCCTGTTCCGGCGAACAGTTCAGCATTGTGGGCGCTTTCATAGGACTGCAGGTTGCGCGAGCCGGGAAATCCGAACCCTTCAGGGTTTTTCAGCAGACCCAGCGACATCGAGGCCAGAAACTGCTCGGCCACGTAAACCAACATCAGGGAAACGAGAATCTCGTTGGTTCCGAACCGAACCTTGAGCAGGGCCGGGATCATCGCCCAGATCCAGCCGCCGAACGCGCCGGCGATCACCATGATGGGAAAGACGTACCACGCATCCAGAGGGTAGAAGGCCAGGCCGGCCGCGGCGCCGAAGATAGCGCCCATGATGTACTGGCCCTCGGCGCCGATATTCCAGATACCGGCGCGGAAGCCCAGCGATAGACCGATGGCGATCAGAACCAACGGTGCGCCCTTCACCAGCAGTTGCGGTCGGTAATAAAATGAGAACTCTCCGAACAGGGGTTCCCAGAAGATGGTTCCGATCGCTTCGACCGGGTTCTTGCCCAGAATTGCAAACAGCAACCCGCCGAAAACCATGGTTGCCAGCACTGCGACCAGAGGGGTGGCATAAGACCACGCCTTGGACGGCTGTGGCCGTTTCTCCAACACTATCATTTGCTCATCCCCCCAAAGTCTTCGTCTTTTTTGGATTTTTGCGCCAGAGGCGGCAGCGTAGGT
Organism: Ruegeria sp. BJ5; assembly: GCF_056537865.1. Lineage (NCBI taxonomy): Bacteria > Pseudomonadati > Pseudomonadota > Alphaproteobacteria > Rhodobacterales > Roseobacteraceae > Ruegeria > Ruegeria sp. BJ5. The sequence goes on along the minus strand of NZ_JBQFSH010000001.1, from coordinate 1,382,967 downwards.
TACACATGGGCCACCTCCATCCCATGCGCGCCGCCCATCATCAGACCGATCTCTTCGACGGTCAGGCCAGTTGTGGGACGCGGAGCGCTGAGGCGCCCTTCGTTCAAGGCGGCGAAACTGTCGGAGATCTCCATCAGTTCATCCAGATCCTGGCTGATGCAGACCACCGCCGTTCCCTTGGCCGCAAGGTCCAGAATGGCCTGACGGATCGCAGCGGCTGCGGCGGCGTCGACGCCCCAGGTCGGCTGGTTCACGACCAGCACTTCGGGGTTTTGCAGGACTTCCCGGCCGATGACGAATTTCTGCAGGTTGCCGCCCGACAGCGACCGCGCGGCGTTTTCCGGCCCCGGGGTCCGCACGTCGAATGCCTGAATGATCTTTTCCGCAAACACGCGGGTGTCGGCCCATTTCAAAAAACCGTTCTTCTCCAGAGACTCGCGCACCGAGCCGGTCAGCAGAGCGTTTTCCGTCAGGCTCATGTCCGGCGCCGCGGCATGTCCCAACCGCTCTTCTGGGGCCGTCAGCACACCCAGTCTGCGCCGGGCCGTCGGGCCCAGTTTGCCGATCGGCTGGCCGTTGAAGCGGATCGCATCCGCGTCCGTCAGGATTTCACCGGACAGAACGCCCAGCAGTTCGTCCTGACCGTTGCCGGCCACGCCGCCGATGCCAAGGACTTCGCCCTTGCGGACGGTCAGGTGCACGTTCTTCAGCGCGGTCCCGAATTCGGAAGGGGACGGAACCGAAAGCCCGGTAACATCCAGCGCGACGGGTCCGAACTCGCGCCCAGACCGTTCAGGGGTCTGAAGGGCTGATCCCACCATCATTTCGGCCATGTCGCGGGCGGATGTTTCGCTGGGTGTGCATTCACCCACATTCTTGCCCAGCCGCAGAATGGTGGCGTGGTCGCACAGCGTGCGGATTTCCTCCAGCTTGTGCGAGATGTACAGGATCGAGGTTCCCTCCGACCGCAGCTTTTTCAGTGTTTCGAACAGGATATCTACCTCTTGCGGGGTAAGAACCGAGGTGGGTTCGTCCATGATCAGCAGCTTGGGGTCCTGCAGCAGGCAGCGGATGATCTCGACCCGCTGGCGTTCACCGGCGGACAGGTCACCAACCCGACGATACGGATCCAGTGGCAGGCCATAGGTCTCCGAGACCTCGCGAATGCGCGAAGCCAGATCACCCATCGGCGGCGGGCTTTCCATGCCCAAGGCGATGTTTTCGGCCACGTTCAGCGCGTCAAACAGCGAAAAATGTTGGAACACCATGGCAATGCCGTCGGCACGGGCCGCGCGCGGCTCGGCCGGCGCATAGGGTTGGCCGCGCAACAGCATCGTGCCGCTGTCCGGCTTGACCAACCCGTAGATCATCTTCACCAGCGTGGATTTTCCTGCGCCGTTTTCGCCCAGCAGGGCGTGAACTTCGCCCTCACCGATGTCAAAGGACACTTGGTCGTTGGCCACGACGCCGGGATAGGCCTTGGTCAACCCCTGCAAGCTCAGTAGTGGAGTGGTCACGCGCTCTGGTCCTTCTTCAAGTCGTTCTGTCGGGCGGGGCGCAGGATTTGCGCTGCCACACCAACTGCGATCATCTGCGGGTGCTTGCCCAACGATGGGTCACCGATCGGGCAGGTGATCCGGGCGATCTGAGCCGGTGAGTGACCCAGCGCAGCCAGGCGCGAGCGGAATCGCGCCCATTTCGTAGCCGAGCCGATCAGCCCGGCAAAGTGAAAACCGTGCGTCAATAGCCGGTTGCACAGTTCCAGATCCAGATTGTGTGAATAAGTCAGCACCAAGTGCTCGGCTTGAACCGGTGCGTGGCGCACGAGGTCGGCCGGGTTCGCTGCCGGAACCACGGTTACACCTGCTGGGATGCCAGCTGGAAACCGGTCGGCGGCGGTGTCTACCCAAGTGATGGCAAGATCGGGGAGAGGCGACAGCACATCCACCAGCGCCCGTCCGACATGACCGGCCCCCCAGATCCACAATTGGCGGGTCGGTGTGTGCACCGGTTCGATCATCCAGCCGTCAAGCAATTGCGGTTCAGGCGCGATACCCTGTGCGCGTGCGGTTGCCAGCAGCCGCTTGACCGACAATGGCATGTCACCACCGGCAGTCGGGCGTGCGATGACGGTATCGTCCAGGGCCTCGACGGATTTCAGGTCATAGACCTCGCTCAGCAGCGTTACGGCACCGCCGCAGCATTGCCCGAGGTCGGGACCCAGCGCATGGCGGGACAGGCGGGTTGGGCTTTGCTGAACCCGGGCGGCCTCAGCCGCCTGATACTCCAGCGTGCCGCCCCCGATCGTGCCGGATTGCCCGCCCTTCCAGACCATCATCGCAGCGCCGACCTCGCGCGGGGACGAGCCTCGGATTGCGGCAATGACCACGCGGGTCACCTTGCCATGCGTTTTGACCGCCTCCCTCAAAGTCTCCCGGTCAAATCCCATCAGGTGCCTCCACGCATGCGTTGAACGGCGGTCCAGACCTCTTCGGCGGTGGCTGGGGCATTGATCGCCGGATACCCGTCACCGCTGGCCGCAACCGCGTTCGACAGCGCCAACCAGGCCGAGATGCCCAGCATGAAAGGCGGCTCGCCCACCGCTTTTGAGCGATAGATCGTGTCCTCGCGGTTCCGGCAGTCCCAAAGTGCGACATTGAAGATGTCGGGGCGGTCCGAACAGGCAGGGATCTTGTAGGTCGATGGCGCATGGGTGCGCAGCCGGCCCTTGTCGTCCCAGACCAGTTCCTCGGTCGTCAGCCAGCCCGCACCTTGCACATAGCCGCCCTCGACCTGCCCGATATCCAGCGCAGGGTTCAGCGAAGCACCCGCATCATGCAGGATATCCGTCCGAAGGATGCGGTTCTCGCCGGTCAGAGTGTCCACGGCGACTTCGGTCACCGAAGCTCCGTAGGCGAAGTAGAAGAACGGGCGCCCGCGTCCGGCGATTCGGTCCCATTCGATCTTGGGGGTCTTGTAGAACCCGGTTGCCGACAGGCTGATGCGCCCCTGATAGGCCAGCGCCGCGGCTTCGGCAAAGCTATAGCTTTCCTCGCCCAAGCTGACCCGGCCATCGGCAAATACGACCGCCGATGGGTCGATCTGATGCCGCTCGGCCAGATAGGCGGCCATCCGGTCGCGGATCGTGTCGCAGGCGGCCTTGGCCGCCATCCCGTTCAGATCGCTGCCGGACGAGGCCGCTGTGGCCGAGGTGTTGGGCACTTTGGCGGTATCGGTCGCGGTGATCTTCACCATCTCCAGCGGAATGCCGAACCGCGCGGCTGCCACCTGCGCCACTTTCTGGAACAGACCCTGACCCATCTCGGTGCCGCCATGGTTCAGGTGGACCGAGCCGTCCTGATAGACATGCACCAGCGCCCCGGCCTGATTCAGATGGGTCAGCGTGAAGGAAATCCCGAACTTGACCGGTGAAAAGGCGATGCCCTTCTTGATCACGCGGTTTTCGGCATTCCACTTCTCGACCGCCGCCTTGCGGGTTGCGTAATCGCAGGACTCCAGCAAGGCTTCGGTCATGGGATGCAGCTCGAAATCGGTGACTTCCATGCCGTAGGGGGTGGTGTTGCCACCCGCGGGGACGGGGCGCAGCACCGAGCGGCCGGTTTCGACCGCGCCGCGGCTGGTCAGATCCTCGTGCGGATCCGGGTGGCCCAGCGGCTTGTCCCGCACCGGTTCTTCAACGCCTGCGTGCGCCGGTTCATAGTAGTTCCGCCGCCGCAGCTCGACCGGGTCCAGACCCAGCACATGCGCGGCGTGATCCATCACCCGCTCGATGCCGACCATGCCCTGCGGCCCACCAAAGCCGCGATAGGCGGTTGCGGACTGTGTGTTGGTCTTCAGCCGATGGCTCTCGATCCGCGCGTTGGGCAGAAGGTAGGCGTTGTCGGAATGCAGCATCGCCCGGTCGGCGACCGGCAGCGACAGGTCCTGCGCCCAACCGCAGATGGCGTAGTGCAGGAAGGAAACACCCTGAATGTGGCCGTTTTCGTCAAAGCCGGCCTTGTAGCTGATGCGGAAGGCGTGGCGCTTGCCGGTGATGGTCATGTCATCATCCCGGTCATAGCGCATCTTGCAGGCTCGACCGGTTGCCCGTGCCGCAACTGCGCAGGCCACGGCCAGCGCGTTGCCTTGGCTTTCCTTGCCACCGAACCCGCCGCCCATCCGCCGGGTTTCGACCCGCACCGCATGCATGGGAACGCCCAAAGCGTCAGCCACCTTGTGTTGAATCTCGGTCGGGTGCTGGGTCGAGGAATGCACCAGCATGTCGCTGCCTTCATTCGGCACCGCCAACGCGGCCTGACCTTCCAGATAGAAATGCTCCTGCCCGCCGATCTCGAACGTGCCTTCGATCACATGCGACGCCTGCGCGATGGCGGCTTCCGCATCGCCCTTGGCATAGATGCGGGGGCCGTCCTCGAACCGGCTGTCTGCGGCCAGAGCCTCTTCGATCGTCAGGATCGGCGTTTCCTCGGCATAGTCGATCTTGCCCAGCCGTGCCGCCTTGCGCGCCGCCAGATGGCTGGTGGCGACAACCAGAAACACGGGCTGGCCCACGTAATTCACGGTGCCGTCGGACAGCAATGGTTCGTCATGGATCGAGGGCGAGACGTCATTGGCAAAGGGCAGGTCCTCAGCGGTTATCACCATCACGACCCCCGGGGCCGCGCGGACATCTGACAGGTCCATCGCCGTTATCCGGCCCTTGGCGATCGGGCTCAGGCCAAACGCCAGATGCAGCGTGCCCTTGGGGGTCGGAATGTCGTCAACATAGCGGGCGGTTCCCGACACATGCAGGGGTGCGGCGTCATGGGGCAGCGGCTTGGTCACGCTCATGCCGACACCTCCAGCACATTGATCAGCTCGCCTTGATCTTCTAGGAAATAGCGTTCGAGCATGGCCTTTGCGGTCTCCAGCCGGTAGCGGGCCGAGGCACGCATGTCGCTCATCGGGGTATAGTCCTCGGCAAAGGCCGGCAAAGCGCTTTGAACGGTTTCCGCCGTCCATGGGCGACCGGTCAGCACGGCCTCAACCCGAGTCGCGCGTTTCGGCACACCGGCCATTCCGCCAAAGGCGATCCGGGCTTGCGAGACGACGCCGTCCGAAACGATTATGTTGAAACAGCCGCATACGGCCGAGATATCCTGATCGAACCGTTTGCTCAGCTTGTAGCATTTCAGCCGGTCGGGTTGACGCAGAAAGCTGACCGCTTCCACGAACTCGCCGGGCGCGCGATCTTGCTTTCCATAGTCAATGAAGAAATCTTCGATAGGGATCGACCGGCGCTCGTCGCCCTTGCGCAGGTGCAGCGTGGCCCCCAGCGCGATCAGCGCAGGCGGGTTGTCCCCGATGGGCGAGCCGTTGGCGATGTTGCCGCCCACCGTGGCCGCATGGCGCACTTGAACGCTGGCATAGCGCCGGATCATCTCGGCATAGGACGGATGCAGATCGGCCATCGCCGCGCCCAGGCGGTTCATGTCCACCATCGCGCCGATGTGGACCTCGTCTTCGGTGATCGAAATTTCCTTCAGATCGTCGCAGCCGCCCAGAAAGATCACCGGGTCCAGGTTCCGCAGCTGCTTGGTGACCCAAAGGCCGACATCGGTGGCACCCGCGATCAAAGTTGCACCGGGATGGGCGGCAAAGACTTTGGCCAGTTCGTCGGAGGACTCTGGCAGAAGGGGCGAGGCCGGCTTGGCCGCGACCGGCTTGTCCTTGACCCAGACCGGCACCGGCTGGTCTTCGACGACCTTTGCCGCGCGGATGATCGGCGCATAGCCGGTGCAGCGGCACAGGTTGCCGGCCAGTTGCGTGTCATGATCTGTCGCGCCGTTGGCGTGGCTGGCCACCATCGACATCACGAAACCGGGCGTGCAGAATCCACATTGCGAGCCATGAAGGTCCACCATCGCCTGCTGCACGGGATGCGGCTCGCCGTCGGGCCCGCTCGCCCCCTCGACCGTGCGCACTGCCTTGCCGTGCAGTTGAGGCAGAAAAAGAATGCAGGAATTCAGCGCCTTGGCGCCGGCCTCATCCGTCACCATGACGGTGCAGGCCCCGCAATCGCCCTCGTTGCAGCCTTCCTTCGTGCCGGTCAGACCGCGATCCTCGCGCAGCCAATCCAGCAATGTGGCCGTCGGATCGACATCCGCCAGCTCCACTGTCTCTCCGTTCAGAAGAAACGTGATATTCATTCTTGAAACCCGTCGCCTTACCCGGTTGCGCCCATGGGTGCTCCTGTCTCGATGCGACGTAGAGAAAGAAGCGGGCTTGTAGCTTGCCTGAAGATGTTAGAAACAGCCTGTGCGCGCTGGCAAGAAAAACTGCCTGCCGAATGTACCATTCCCGATCCCATGCTTTGATATGCACCACGTCATTATTATCTAGGCATCTGAATTGAAAGAGATTTTGGTGTAACCCAGGTGGCGTCGGCTGAAGCACCTTCTGGAATCTCCGAATAATGCGCGGCTATTTTTTCAGCAATCACCTCTAACTGTTCCGGCTTTTTCCCGGGTCGCGAGTGCGATAGCCTGCCTCGTATGAGCAGTACTCCTCGATTCATCCACCTCCGAGTTCACACCGAATACTCCCTTCTTGAGGGGGCGGTGCGCCTGAAGAAACTGCCAACGCTGTGCGAGCAGATGGACATGCCTGCCGTTGCGGTGACAGACACCAACAACATGTTCGCGGCGCTGGAATTTTCGGTTACCGCAAGCGGTGCGGGTGTGCAGCCGATCATGGGCTGCCAAGTTGATCTGGCATATGTCCAAGCGCAGCCGGGGGAAAAACCCAAGCCCCCCGCGCCGATTGTACTGCTGGCACAGTCTGAGACGGGGTACGAGCATCTGATGAAGCTCAGCTCGTGCCTGTATGTGGACAAGGGCGGGCAGTTGCCGCAGGTCACGCTTGAGGAGTTGGCTGCGCATTCCGATGGGCTGATCTGCTTGACCGGCGGACCGGACGGCCCCGTTGGCCGCCTGTTGCAGCAGGGCCAGCGTCCGGCGGCCGAGTTGCTGGTAGATCGGTTGGCCGCGATGTTCCCCGATCGGCTTTATATCGAACTGCAACGTCATCCCGGCGAGGATAGCCAGCCCGAGGCCGAGCGCCTGACCGAGCGCGGCCATGTGGAAATGGCCTATGCCAAGAACCTGCCTCTGGTGGCCACGAATGACGTCTATTTCCCGACCTCGGATATGTATGAGGCGCATGATGCGCTGATCTGCATTGCCGAGGGTGCCTATGTCGACCAGCAGGAAGGTCGTCGCCGCCTGACCGCGCAGCATTACTTCAAATCTCCGCAGGAAATGGCCACGCTCTTTGCCGATCTGCCCGAGGCGATCGCAAACACGGTCGAGATTGCCAAACGTTGCGCCTTCATGGCCTACAAACGGGATCCGATCCTGCCGAAATTCGCCGATGACGAGGTCGAGGAGCTACGCCGCCAGGCCAACGAGGGTCTGCAGGCCCGACTGGCGGTGATCCCGCACGCTGTCCCACCCGAGGAATACCAGAAGCGTCTGGATTTCGAATTGGACATCATCGAGGGCATGGGGTTCCCCGGTTACTTCCTGATCGTTGCGGATTTCATCAAATGGGCCAAGGATCATGACATCCCCGTCGGTCCGGGTCGGGGCTCGGGCGCGGGCTCGCTGGTGGCCTATGCGCTGACGATTACCGACCTTGACCCGCTGCGCTACAGCCTGCTGTTCGAACGCTTCCTGAATCCCGAACGGGTGTCGATGCCCGACTTTGACATCGACTTCTGCATGGACCGCCGCGAAGAGGTGATCCGGTATGTTCAGCAGAAATACGGCCGCGACAAGGTTGGCCAGATCATCACCTTCGGCGCGCTCTTGTCCAAGGCCGCGGTGCGCGACATCGGACGGGTGCTGCAGATGCCCTACGGCCAGGTGGACCGCCTGTCCAAGATGATCCCGGTCGAAGGCGTCAAACCGGTGTCGATCGAGAAGGCCCTGAAAGACGAACCGCGCCTGCGCGAAGAGGCCCGCAACGAAGAGGTGGTCGACCGCCTTCTGACTTACGGCCAGCAGGTCGAGGGACTGCTGCGCAACGCTTCGACCCACGCCGCCGGTGTGGTGATCGGCGACCGGCCGCTGGACGAGCTGGTACCGCTCTATCAGGACCCCCGCTCGGACATGCCTGCCACCCAGTTCAACATGAAGTGGGTGGAACAGGCCGGTCTGGTGAAATTCGACTTTCTGGGCCTCAAGACTCTGACGGTCATCCAGAACGCCATGGACCTGATCTTCAAATCCGGACGGCCATTGCACGTGGCGGCCGACGGTCGGCAGCTTTATGAGCCGGCCGAGGGGGCCGAGAACCAGATCAACGCCATCCCGCTGGATGACCCGGCCACCTACAAGCTTTATTCCGCGGCCAAGACCGTGGCGGTGTTCCAGGTTGAAAGCTCGGGCATGATGGATGCGCTCAAGCGCATGAAACCCACCTGCATCGAGGACATCGTGGCGCTTGTCGCGCTCTACCGCCCCGGCCCGATGGAAAACATCCCGACCTATTGCGAGGTCAAGAATGGCCAGCGCAAGATCACCTCGGTCCACCCGCTGATCGACCACATTCTGGAAGAAACGCAAGGCATCATCGTCTACCAGGAGCAGGTGATGCAGATCGCGCAGGTCATGGCGGGCTACAGCCTCGGCGGCGCCGACCTGCTGCGCCGCGCGATGGGTAAAAAAATCAAAGAGGCGATGGACGCCGAGCGCCCGAAATTCGAGGCCGGGGCAGCCGCGAACGGGGTAGATGCCAAGAAGGCGTCCGAGGTGTTCGACCTGCTGGAGAAATTCGCCAACTACGGCTTCAACAAATCTCACGCGGCAGCGTACGCGGTGGTCAGCTATCAGACCGGCTGGCTGAAGGCGAACCACCCGGTCGAATTCATGGCCGGTGTCATGAACTGCGATATCCATCTGACCGACAAGCTGGCGATCTATTTCGAAGAGGTCCGCAAGGGTTTGGAACTGCCCTACGTGCCGCCTTGCATAAACCGGTCGCAGGCAACGTTTGATGTGGTGGATGGCAAGTTGGTCTATGCGCTGGGCGCGCTCAAGAACGTGGGCGTCGAGGCGATGAACCTCGTGGTGCAGGGCAGGGGCGACAAGCCGTTCGTCAACCTCTTTGACTTTGCCCGCCGGGTCGATCTGAAGAAGGTCGGAAAACGGCCGCTGGAGATGCTGGCGCGCGCGGGGGCCTTTGACGAGCTGGACAAGAACCGCCGCCGGGTCTTCGAAAGCCTCGAACAGCTGGTGCAGTATTCGGCGGCGATCCACGAACAGAAGAATTCGAACCAGGTGTCACTGTTCGGCGAGGCCGGCGACGATCTGCCCGAACCGCGCCTGTCGAAATCGCCCGACTGGCTGCCCGCCGAACGGCTGAGCGAAGAGTTCAAGGCGATCGGCTTCTACCTGTCCGGCCACCCGCTGGACGACTATATGCCCGCGCTGAAACGCAAGCAGGTGATGACGCTGGACGAGGTTACCGAAAAGGCACGCTCGGGTCCGTTGATCGCCAAGATGGCCGGTGTGGTCGCCGGGCGACAGGAACGGAAATCGGCCAAAGGCAACCGGTTCGCCTTTGCACAGCTGTCCGACCCGACGGGGGCGTACGAGGTGACGCTGTTCTCGGAAACCCTAGAGAAATCACGCGAATATCTGGAAACCGGCGCGCAGGTCGTGCTGACGGCCGAAGCCACGATGGAGGCTGACCAGCTGAAGCTGCTGGCGCGCTCGGTCGGGCCGGCGGATTCAGTCGTGGCCGAGGCCGGCGCGACCGGGCTTCGTATCTTTTTGGACCAATCACAGGCGCTGTCGACGGTCGCCAGCGTTCTTGCGGATGCTGCGGGGGCGGCCAAAAACGCCTCGAAAGGGCCGATCCATTTGTGTCTGCTGGATCCGGGCTTGCCGGGAGAGGTCGAGATGGACCTGGGGCAGGAATTCCCGATCAATCCCCAGATCAAGGGTGCCATCAAATCACTGGATGGGGTCTTGTCCGTCGAAGAGGTCTAGGGTGGCGGTCCCGCCCAACCCTAGTAGTCACGCTCGAAGAAAATCCCGATGCCGGTATCGCCGCGCCCATCTACGGTGCCGCGCACCGTCACGCTGTCGCTGACGTCCAGGTTCAGGTTCACCTCGGTGTCGCCTTCGGTGTTCACGGTGAAATCGGTGTACAGGTTGTCGCTCAGATAAGCGCCGGCGCCCAGACGCCCGCCGCCGCCCTCGGTCGCGCCGACGTCGACGGTATCTACGCCCGTGGCGTCCCGAACGCCCTTGGTGGCATCGCCACCGGCACCGCTCAGTTGGGCCAGCGACGCGGCCATCTGGGCGATGACAAACGGGGACAGTTCGGAAAAGCGGTTGCCGAACAGCAGCATGGCCAGCGCCTCTTCGGCGGGGCGTTCGGGGTCCGAGAACACATCGACTGTCGGAGAATCCAGCGGGCCCGCGATTTCCAACGTCGCGGTTCCATCCGAAGTGCTGGCCGAGGATTCGAACTCGATATACGGCGTCAGGTCGCCCTGCAGGCTGACCACGCCCTTGGTCAGCGCCAGCCTCCGGCCAAGGATGTCCAGATTACCGCGGATCAGTTCGATCTGGCCCGATGGGATGACGGATTTGGTGGTGCCCTTGATGAAGATCGCACCGCCCAATTCAGCATTCACACCGCGGCCCCGCACGAAAACCGCCTTGGGGGCCAACAGGCTGATGTCGAGAGAGATGCGAGAGTCCGATTGCGACGTTTCCTCTTTTTCAACCAACTGCGCCCGTTCCCGAGTGACGTAGCTGGCATTGCTTTCGTTCACGTGTTCGATCTTCGGGATCGGCGCGGCCCCCACCGCGCCAGATGCCGCGGCCAGGTTGATGTTGGTCTCGCCAAACGTGATCTGCCCGACCAGCGAACTGTTCCCTGCCAAGGCGCCCGTCATTGCGATCTGGCCGTTCAACGTGGTCTCGTACAGAAGATTGTCGGTCAGGACGAGGTTGTTGATTGCAGTTGTGATCTGCGCGTTGAACGGCGGTGTCAGGTCGACCGGGCCACTGACCGTAAATCCGCCTCCGGCGCGCATGCCGCCGCGCATCGAAACCGTTGCGCGGCTGTTGGCAAGGTCTACAGTTCCGCCGATATCGGTGATGGTCTGCCCAACGCTGGGGATCGCCATCGACGTCCCTGAGGTGGTGATCTGACCACTCAGCGACTCCAGCGCCGGCTTGCCCTTCAACGCCAGGTCAAACCGGGCCGATCCGTCGATCTTGTTGGGCGTGATGAAGATGTTTGCAATACCCAGATTGACGCCGCCCTGTGCAGAAATGTCGGCATTGCCCGAGGCTTCGTCGTAGGTTCCTTTGACTGTACTGCTGATTTCGGCCGGTCCGGCGGCATTGGCATCAATGGTCCACACGCCGTTCAGGCGCGTTGCATTGCCTTTCGCCGTCAAGCTGCCCGGAAACTCGGGCGCAAAACGTTCGAGCCGATCGAACTTGGCGTCAAAGTCCAGGTCGGCCGAGCCATCCGTATTCACGCTGCCTACAAGATTGGCGTAGGACGTCTCCGGGCCGGTCACTCTGACCGTGCCCTCGACTCCGCTGGATGTGGGGGCCACATTGCCGTTCACCTTCAGCGGTCCCGTCAGGGTCTGTGAAACCCGGGCGAGGTCGTCCAACGCGGCGGAGAAGCTCAGCCCGCCGCTTTCGCGTCTCAAGATGCCGGATGCGTTGGCGGACAAGGCTGTCCCTGCAAGCCGGAAGTTGCGGATGTTCAACCCTTCCTCGCCGTTCGATGCGTCGACTGTCAGCGTCGTCTGTCCGGGGATCAGCACATCCACCGCTTGGATTCCGGTCAGGATGTCCTCTGCATTGATTTTGCCCTGCACGTCGAAGACTTTGCTGCCACGGGCCCCTCGACCGGTCACATCCGCCGTGACCGCGCCCGCCAACGTACGGCCTGCCAGTCCGGAAAAGACGGACAGGTCGGGGGCATCTACCTGCGCCTGACCGTCAAAAGCCAGGTTTCCGGTCGGATCGTCGATGGTTGCCGCGACTTGGGCATTCAGCGCGGCTGCGTCAACGGTTGCTTTTCGGATTTCGATCCGGTCACCGGTGCGAGCCCCGTCGAAGTTCAGGATGACGCGGCCGGTCAGAAGCGGATCCACCTGATCCAGCCCAGTTTGCAGGTCTGTAGTCGTCACCTGCGCAGTGCCATCAAACTCAAGGGTCTGCACGGTGCCCTTGCCATCCACCTGGGCCTGAACAGCCCCCGCAAGGTCGCGCTTGGCGAGGCCGGAGAATACCGAAAGGTCAGAGGCATTCACCCGGGCCTGGCCGTCGATGGTCAGATTGCCGTTCGGAGTGGTGACCGCGCCATCCGCCTGTGCGTTCAGCGTTTCGCCGTCGATGGTGAAAGCGCGGATTAGGATGCCGTTTGCATCCCGCTTGGCGTCCAGCGTGATGTCCGTCTCGCCCGCGATGATGGGGTCGATGTCGTCCCGACCAGTGGACAGGTTTTGTCCGGAAACGGCCAGCTTGCCGTCAAAACTGCCCTCCAACGGCGAGCCCGCCCCCTCGACCCGGACCGATGCCCGGCCGCCCAGATTCAATTTGGCGACCTCAGAGAAACGAGACAGATCGGACGCCTGCACTGTTGCCGATCCGTCAATCTTCAGACCGCTTTCAAGCCCGCTGACGACCGCATCGGCGGTCGCCGAATAGTCGGTTCCCCCAAGTTCGAAACCCGAGAGTCGGAGCGATTTGTCCCGTCCGTATTCGAACTGGCCATCCAGGGTAATGCGATCGCCCACCGCTGTGTTCAGGGCAGGGCCAGCCAAGTCCAAACCATCCAGAGAGGCTTGAAGGTCTCCTGTCAGGTCCAGACCGCCGATCTGAGTCAGGGTGCCCTGTGCGGTCAACCGCGTGTGCGCAATCTGGACTTGGGGTGTGACAACATTCTCGGTCGTCAGGCTCAGGTCCCAATGATTGCCGTTTTCGTGGTCGAACAGGGCAGAGAGCTGTGCGGCCTTGACGGATGTGTCTCCTCCACCGAATGGCAGGACCACGTCGTCGCCGGCCGGCGGCGAGATCCGTGCCTGGACGGCTGCCAGTTGCAGCGCCCCGCCTGTTCCAAGGCTGAGCTGCGCTTCCAGTTTCAAAGCTTCGGACGTGATGTCCGCCTCGGTAATCTCCAGCGCACCTTGGGCTCCGGTACGGCCATCGACATACAGACGTGTATCCGTACCGAAGAAGGTATCCATGTTGGCGGCCAAAAATGGGGTCAGGTCGCCGCCCAAGTCGGCGGTAAAGGCAATGCCTTCGTCGGCCGCCCCTTCCGTCTTTTCTATCCCGCGCAGGCGCACCTGGCCCGAGACACGGTCGACATTGTCACTGCTCAGCCCGATATCCGCCGTGAAATCGGTGATCGGACCGGACCCTTTGGCCGTCAGGCCGATGGGTGGGCTGTCCGGTATATTCAATGCGGTCGAAATCAGCCCGCCTGACGCCTCGGAGACGGTCAGGTCCAGGTCGATTTGCCGGCTTTCGTTCTGGAAACCGGCCACAAGATTTATCTGATCGCCGGCCCGGTCCAACCGATTGATGTCCAGCTTGGTGTCCAGCGCGCCATCGGCCAGATTCAAGTTTCCGTCCACCGAAAGGTCTGCCGCAACGCCGATCAGCGGTTCGCCCAGAGACAATTCGTCGACGCGCAGTTCACCGATCTCGATCGCCACGGGCAGTTCGGGCAGTTGAAAGGGTTCGGTCTCGGCGGTGGCGGCTGGTTCGTCCGTGGTGGTCTTGCCGGGTGCGCGTGCGATGTCGATTTCTTCGGCGGTCAGGGCGTTTACGGAAAACCGGCCGCGGATCAGGGCCAGCCGGTTCCAATCCAGCTCGGCGTTCTTGATGGTCAGCCAGACTCCTTCGTCGTCGGCCACCGTGATCTCCTGAATGCGTGCGCGAGAGCTCAGTGCGCCCTCCAGCCCGATGACCCGGATATTGCGGTTGTCCCCGGATAACGTGTTTTGCAGGAAATCGGTCAGCAGACCGCCGCTCTCTTCCTCTTGCGCGGCCACGGGGCCGGAAAGGGCAAAGGCGGTTGCCCCGACTGCCAGAGGATATGAAAGGTAACGCCTCAAAATGCTTGCCCGATCCCAATATAGAACTGCAGCCCGTTGCCCGTGTCACCTTGTACAGGCACCGCCAGGTCCAGCCTCAGCGGGCCGAAGCCGCCCAGATCGTACCGAACGCCAAGGCCCGCGCCCGCGTGGTACTCGGCGCCGCTGCCGATGAACGAGGACGTGTCCACGATACCGTAGTCGTAAAACCCAACAAGAGACAGCTTTTCAGTGACCTTGCCGCGCACCTCGCCCGACAGGCCAAGAAAGGATTTGCCGCCGGCAATGCCCGTGCCGACGGGGACACCAAGGCTTTCATAGGGCTGACCGCGAACGGTGCCCGCGCCGCCGGAGAAGAACAGGAAATCCGGTGTGACACCATCCGCCGGGGGGCCGAGGATCGATCCAAGTTGCACCCGCCCGGCCAGCACGATCCGACCGCCAGTGCCCAGGCTGGTATAGGCGCGACCGTCGAAAAACAGGCGCAGCCCGGTATCCGTGCCCGAGATGCCGACAAAGGGCATGAACTGGCTGTCCAGGTAATACCCGCGGGTGGCGCTGACCTTGCTGTCGCGTTTGTCCCACTCGGAACGGAACGGAATGATGAAGTATCGGAACTTGCGGCCGTCACCATAGGCGTCGTCAGCGTTCGAGATGGAGAAGCCCACAGCCGCCTCGGCATACAACTCATCCGAGAACGTCCGCCGCGCACCATAGGTCAGCGAGGCGACCGACACGCTGTAATTGTCGGTGTTTCGGCGCTCGAGCAGCGCGCTCCAGAAGGTATTGTCGTCCGGGCCCAGCCGGTCGGGCTGATCCAGACGCAGACCCAACCGCCCGTCGATATCCTCTGACCCGCCGATATTTCGGATGGCGGCCTCAAAGCGTAGCCGCTGGGCGCGCCGGAACACGTTGCGGTGGGTCCAGGTGGCGGTCAGGTCGAGACCATCGCGCGAGGCCAGTTCGACCCCAAACGTCAGGCGGCGTTTGGGCAAGTCCTCGAAGGTGGCGTCGAAATCCAGCGTGCCGTCCGGGTTCGGCGTGTCCCGTTCCTGGATCGAGACGGTGCTGAACGTACCAGTCCGCCGCAGCCGTGTGCCGACCTTTTGCAACTTTTCGGGCGAGTAGACCTCGCCCGACGGGAAACCGGCGATTTTCTCGATCGAACTGTGGCGGACATCGGTGCCGCCTTCGATATACATCTTGCCGAACTTCAGGCGCGGCCCCTGATCCAGGTCGATCCGGGCGTCCAGCTGGGCCTGTGCGTGCCGGGCGATGATCTGTTGATCGCGCAGTTTCGCTTTGGCGTGGCCCGCGTCCTTCCAGGCCTGAATCCCGGCCGAAGTCGCCTGTTGAATGGCGCCGGTCGTGGCCAGCTTGCCGGGGGCAAACTCTTCGGGCAATTCCGTATCGGGGGCCAAAGGCTGAACGACTGCGGTTCCGAAATTGTACGCTTTGCCGGGGCGAATGGTGATCGTTGCCCGATTGATCTGCGCAGGAACGCTCAGCGAGCTGAGATCTGCCGCTTCTTTCCCGTCCAGCTTGATGCTGACCGACGGGCCGAAATATCCGGCATCATAGAGGATTTGTACGATCGTTCGGTAATCCGACAACGCGGCTGACAGAACTTCAAGCGGCGTGTCCAGCCCCCGGTTGTCGGCAGTCATGACCGAGGACGTTTCCTCAATCTGCTTTTTCAAGTCGTCCGACAATCCTGGCGCTGCAAGCGATGTTTCCAGTGCCATCGCACAGGTCGGGGCGAGGGCAAAAAACACACCCGCACACCAGTTCTTCAGACCGCCCCTACGTCTGCTCGCCTGCATCAAATGGCTCCACCTGTCCCGGGCCGCATTGATTTGCGCTGCTTGTCGCGGCGCCGCGATCCCTTGGAAACAGTTAGATCATCTCAAACCGCTCAGGCAAATAAATAAACGCGGATTTCCCAGTTCCCATGCGAAGTTGTGGAAAAGCTGCCGCTACAGGCCCGCGTTTCGGAACCAGCGGATAATGGCCTCGCGGTCTTCGGGTTCCATATAGGTGACGTTGGCCGGCGGCATCGCGTGGCTGACTCCAGCCTGCAGATAGATTTGCTCGGCATTGCGCGCGATGTCACCTTCGGTTTCCAGAAGAACACCCTTGGGGGCCCAGAGGATTCCGTCCCAGACGGGCTCGCGCGCGTGACACATGGAACAGCGCCCCAAGACTACGTCATGGGCTTCTTCAAAGCCGCTGGCCTGCACAAAGCGCTCCTCGAACTGTGTCAGGGGCTGCGCCTCGGCCTCTTCCAGCGGTTTGTACATCGGCGCAGTGGACAGCCACATGATGGCGATGAACAGCAGGGCCGTCACAAGCCAGGTCCAGGTCGGGTTGCCGGCCCGGGCGTGGCGTGTGTTGAAATAGTGCCGGATGGTGACGCCCATCAGGAACACCAGCGCCGCGATGATCCAGTTGTATTCGGTCGCAAAGGCCAGCGGGTAATGGTTCGACAGCATCAGGAAAACGACCGGCAGTGTCAGATAGTTGTTGTGGGTCGAGCGCAGCTTGGCGATCTTGCCGTATTTCGGGTCGGGGGTGTGGCCGTTTTTCAGGTCATCCACCACGATCCGTTGGTTGGGCATGATGATGAAAAACACATTGGCCGTCATGATCGTGGCGGTGAAGGCGCCCAGATGCAGCATCATCGCGCGGCCGGTGAAGATCTGATTGTAGCCCCAGCCCATCGCCACCAGCAGAACGAACAGCAGCAGCATAAGCAGGGTCGGGCGCTCGCCCAGCCCCGATTTGCACAGGAGGTCATAGATCAGCCAGCCCACGGTCAGCGACGCCGCCGAGATCAGGATGCCCTGCCACAGTGCCAGATCGGCCTTCTGTGCGTCGATCAGATACAGCTCGCCGCCCACCCAGTAGACGATCATCAGCAGGGCCGCGCCGCTGAGCCAGGTTGCATAGCTTTCCCATTTGAACCAGGTCAGGTGGTCGGGCATCCGCTCGGGCGCCACGAGGTATTTCTGGATATGGTAGAAGCCGCCGCCATGCACCTGCCATTCCTCGCCATCAGCAGGACCGGGGATGTCGCGGTTCAGGCCGAGGTCCAGCGCGATGAAATAGAACGACGATCCGATCCAGGCGATTGCCGTGATGACATGCAGCCACCGCACCGCAAATGCCATCCAGTCCCAGAACACGGCGAATTCATACATGCAAAGCTCTCCGATTGCTTGCCGACACACTAGGCAAACGGGGTTTTCTTCGGTATTCCCGTATATTGTCAAACTGTATCAAAAAAAACGAAAAGATGTCCTATCTCGACAATATCCGTACCTTTGTCCGGGTCTATGATCTTGGCAGCATGTCCGCGGCCGGGCGCGATCTGCGAATCTCGCCAGCGGTGACTTCGGCGCGGATTTCCCAGCTCGAAGATCATTTGGGTGTGCGATTGTTCCAGCGTACGACCCGAAACCTCAGCCCGACCGAGCAGGGCCGGGCGTTCTACCCCGGTGCGGTTGCGGTTCTGGATGCCGTGAACGAGGCCGAAGCGCAGGTCGTGCACCTGACCGAAGCGCCCCGGGGATCGCTTTTTGTAGCGGCTCCACTGGGGGTCGGGCGACGGCTGTTGGCGCCTCAAGTGCCTGAATTTCTTGCCGACTACCCCGAGATTGACGTGCGGCTGCGTCTGACGGACAGGTCTGTTGATCTCACGACCGAAGGGTTGGATCTGGCGTTCTTCATCGGTCAACCCGAAGACAGCACATTGCGAATCCGCAAAATCGCGGATTGCCAGCGCGTCTTGTGTGCTGCGCCAGACTATGTTGCGCGCCGGGGCATGCCCCGGACCGGGGCGGACCTGATCTCGGACCGGCACGAATGTCTGAACCTGCGATTCCCCGGGGCGACCGAGTTCCAATGGCTACTGCAGACAGCCGAAGGACCGAAACGGTTTGCGGTGTCCGGGCGGTTCGAGTGCGACGATGGCGATGTTCTGACTGATTGGGCGCTGGCTGGGCAGGGGATCGCGATGAAACCTGTTTTTGAAGTGGCCGAGCATCTCAAGGCCGGGCGATTGGTGCCCGTTGCCGTCGACACGCCACCGGTTTCGGTCCAGATGGCGTGTCTCTACACGCATCGGCGTCATCAGGACCCCAAGGCGCGCCTGTTCATGGATTTCATGATCTCGCGGATCGGCGACGTGGTGCGGACGTCGCAGGTCTAAGGGGTCAGCTGCCCCGGTAGGTCGAATACCCGAATGGCGACAGTAAAAGCGGCACGTGGTAATGCGCCTCGGGGTCGGACATGCCAAACCGGATCGGTATTTGATCAAGGAAAAGAGGGTCTTCAACGGCTTGTCCGGAGGCACGTAGGTAGTCCCCCGCAAAGAAGATCAACTCGTAGATACCGGTCTTGAAAGTCTTTTCCGGCAGGATGGGACTGTCGGTGCGCCCGTCCGCGTTGGTTTCCATCTCAACCAGTTTCCGGTGCGAATTGCCGGACACCCGGTACAACGCGATTTTCAGCCCGTCGGCCGGACATCCGCGCGCCGTGTCCAGAACGTGGGTCGTCAGATAACCTGCCACGAGTTGCTCCTGCTGTTGTCTGCACGTTTCGTGTTTGGATGCCATTTTAGGCAATCCGGTTTGCATTGCCCATCTTGCGGCAAAGGCCATGGCACAGGGAACGCTGAAACAACCGGAAACAGCGTTCGGATTGATTTGATAATCCATCACGGTTTTATGGGATAAACCGAATGGAAGCCTGAAATTGAAGACGGAAAGCAGAATGCAGCCCCCCCGATACCCCCGCGACATGATTGGATACGGAGCCAACCCGCCAGAAGCCCAGTGGCCGGGCGGGGCCAAGCTGGCGGTGCAGATCGTGCTGAACTATGAAGAGGGCGGCGAAAACTGCGTGTTGCATGGCGACGCCGCGTCCGAGGCGTTTCTGTCCGAAATCGTCGGCGCCGCGCCTTGGCCGGGCCAGCGACATTGGAACATGGAATCCATCTATGAATACGGCGCTCGCGCCGGTTTCTGGCGGCTGCATCGCCTGATGGCCGACCTGCCGGTGACCGTCTATGGCGTGGCCACCGCGCTGGCGCGCTCGCCTGATCAGGTGGCGGCGATGAAATCCGCCGGGTGGGAGATCGCCAGCCACGGGCTGAAATGGATCGAACACAAGGATATGCCCGAAGACGAGGAGCGCGCTCAGATCGCCGAGGCGATCCGCCTGCACACTGAGGTGGTCGGAGACCGTCCGCGCGGCTGGTACACGGGGCGGTGCTCGGACAACACCGTGCGGCTGGTGGCCGAGGAAGGCGGGTTTGCCTATGTGGCCGACACCTACGCCGACGATCTGCCTTATTGGATGCATACCGGTGGGCGCGACCAGCTGATCGTGCCCTATACGTTGGACTGCAACGACATGCGATTTGCCACGCCGCAGGGGTTCAACTCGGGCGACCAGTTCTTTGCGTATCTCCGCGACAGCTTCGATGCGCTCTATGCCGAGGGGCAGGCGGGCGCGCCCAAGATGTTGTCGATCGGTCTGCATTGCCGCCTGATCGGCCGGCCGGGCCGGGTGATGGCGCTGAAGCGGTTTCTGGACTATGCGCGCGGCTTTTCCGATGTGTGGTTCGCGACCCGGTTGCAGATTGCCGAACACTGGGCCGCGCATCATCCGCCGCAGGACCGCCCGCGCCCCTCGCAGATGGACCGCGACGCCTTCGTGGCGGCCTATGGCGGTATTTTCGAACATTCACCCTGGATCGCCGAGCGCGCCTGGGCGCTGGAACTGGGCCCCGCTCATGATACGGCGGGCGGGCTACACAACGCGCTGGCACGGGTGTTCCGTTCGGCCTCGCCCGAGGAACGGCTGGGCGTTCTGACCGCGCATCCGGATCTGGCGGGCAAGCTGGCGCAGGCCAAACGCCTGACGGCCGAAAGCACCTCGGAACAGGCCTCGGCCGGGTTGGACGCCCTGACCGACGCCGAGCGCGACGCCTTTACCGATCTGAACACGCGTTACACCGAGAAATTTGGCTTCCCCTTCATCATCGCCGTGCGCGACCACGACAAGGCCTCGATCCTGCAGGCGTTCCAGCGACGCATCGAGAATGACCGCGAGACCGAACTCGCCGAGGCTTGCCGTCAGGTCGAGCGCATCGCCGAGTTCCGGCTGCGCGACGTGCTGCCCTCATGACGCGGATCATTCCTATCGCGCCGCTGACGGCCCAAGCCTTTGCACCGTTCGGCGATGTGCTTGAGGTTTCGGGCACGCCGGACAAGATCATCAACCAGGGTCAGTGCGGGCGATACCATGACCGGGCGGTTCTGGATTTCGCGGATGGGCGCGCGGGGATCAGCCTGTTCGATGCCAATCCGCGGGCATTGCCCTATCAACTGGACATGGTCGAACGTCACCCCCAAGGCAGCCAGGCTTTCGTTCCCATGACCAACCAGCCGTTCCTGGTGATCGTCGCGCCGGATGAGGATGGCGTTCCCGGCCGGCCGCTGGCCTTCGTGACGCAGCCGGGGCAGGCTGTGAACTACCATAGGGGCACGTGGCACGGTGTGCTGACGCCACTGCACGCGCCAGGCCTTTTCGCGGTAGTCGACCGTATCGGTTCAGGCGCAAACCTCGAGGAGCACTGGTTCGATACCCCTTACGAGGTGGTTGAACGCTAAGCCAATTTTGAAGCCGCCGGAGAAGCGGCAAGACCCCCATGAGAAAACAGGGAGACAGTTGAGATCATGGCCGAAACTTCGATAGGAACACCCGGTCAGCTTCGGGATCCGAATTACACGCCTGCGCTGCACAAGGCGATACCACTTGGGATTCAGCACGTTCTGGCAATGTTTGTGTCAAACGTGACCCCCGCCATCATCGTGGCCGGTGCGGCCGGGTTTGGCTTCGGGTCGAACTCGCCCGATTTTCCCGAGCTGCTGTATCTGATCCAGATGTCGATGCTGTTTGCAGGGTTGGCGACCTTGTTGCAGACCATCACGCTGGGCCCGGTTGGTGCGGCATTGCCCATCGTTCAGGGAACAAGCTTTGCGTTCCTGCCCATCATGATCCCATTGGTGGCTGGCAAGGGCGTTGAAGCCCTTGCCGCGCTGTTCGGAGGCGTTCTGATCGGCGGTATCTTTCACGCCTGCCTTGGGATGTTCATTGGCAAGATCCGCTTCGCTCTGCCGCCATTGGTCACGGGGCTTGTTGTGACGATGATCGGATTGGCACTGGTCAAGGTCGGCATCCAGTATGCGGCGGGTGGTGTTCCTGCGATCGGTACGCCGGAATACGGATCGCTGCTCAACTGGTCTGCGGCACTGGTCGTCGTGATCGTCACGCTGGGCCTCAAGTTCTTTGCCCGCGGAATGCTGTCGGTGTCTGCGGTTCTGGTCGGATTGGCTGTCGGCTATGTCTACGCCCTGATGGTCGGGATGGTGACGTTCGAAGCCATTGGAACAAGCTGGTCGCGGGCCGCTGGTTTCGCGCTGCCGGTGCCCTTCAAATATGGGTTCGAATTCTCGCTTGCGGCGGTGATCGGGTTCTGCCTCATGGCTTTCGTGTCAGCGGTCGAAACCGTCGGTGACGTTTCGGGCATTACCAAAGGCGGCGCGGGTCGCGAGGCCACGGACAAAGAAATCGCGGGAGCGACCTACGCAGATGGTGTGGGTACGGCGGTCGCCGGTATCTTTGGCGGCTTGCCGAATACCTCGTTCAGTCAGAACGTTGGTCTGATCGCGATGACCGGTGTCATGAGCCGCCATGTCGTCACGATTGGTGCGCTGTTCCTGATCCTGTGCGGACTTGTTCCCAAGGTCGGCGCAATAATACGCACTGTTCCGATCGAAGTTCTGGGGGGCGGTGTGATCGTCATGTTCGGCATGGTGGTGGCTGCCGGTATTTCGATGTTGTCTGACGTGGACTGGAATCGCCGCAACATGGTGATCTTCGCTATCTCGCTGTCGATCGGGCTTGGCTTGCAACTGGAACCCGGCGCGGTTCAGCACTTGCCGGACACAATCCGCATCCTGATGACAAGCGGACTGCTGCCCGCAGCGCTCATCGCCATCGTGCTGAACCTCATTCTGCCGCATGAACTGGCCGAGGAGTCGACCGAAGAGGTCTCGGGCGGAATGGCCGGTCACGGCGCTGGCAGTCTGCCGCACGACTGAAACCTGTAGCTCAGCCCTGCAGCGCCAAGCGCGCTGCGGGCTATTCCGTCTGAGCCATCATCCCGGCGACATCGAGCATACGGGCCGAAAAACCCCACTCATTGTCATACCATCCGAAAACCCGGACCTGATTTTGCCCGACGACACGTGTTTCCGGTCCGGCAATCACCAGCGATTCCGGTCGCGCACGCAGATCAGACGAGACCAGCGGCAAGTCGGTCCAGCCGAGCACCTTTGATGCCTCGACGGCGCGGCGCAATTCGGCCGAGAACAGCTCGGGTTCCATTCCTTTTTGCAGGGTCACGACCAGATCGATGGCCGAGACGCTGGCAGTGGGCACCCGCACCGCCGCACCGGAAATTCTCCCGGCCAGATGCGGCAGAATCACGTCGATCAGATGGGTCGCGCTTGACGTTGTGGGCACCATCGACAAGGCCCCGGCCCGTGACCGCGCCAGGTCGCCGCGCGGGGCGTCCACCATCGGCTGGCTGTTTGTGTAGCAGTGAATCGTGGTCATGTGCCCCGACGCGACCCCAGCGATCCCGTCCAGAAGTTTGACCAGTGGTGCCAGCGCGTTGGTGGTGCAGGACGCGTTCGACACAATCCGGGCACTGCCCAGCATGTCTTCGTTGGCGCCCAGAACGATCGTTGTTTCGGCGGCCGGGGACGGGCCGGAAATCAGCACCTTGCCAGCCCCTGCCTGCAGGCCCCGGATTGCGACATCCGAACTGCGCGCGATACCCGTGCAATCCAGCATCACGTCCACGCCGGACAGATCGACATCGGCAAGGTCGTCGCTGTGGCTCAGTGGAATCGAATGTCCATCTACCTGCAAGGCCCCGGCGCTGGTTTCGACCGAACCGGCATAGGGGCCGAACGTGCTGTCGTACTTGAACAGATAGGCACAGGTCTCCAGCGGTGCGATGTCGTTGATCAGCACCACTTGAACATCCGAACCCGCTGGCAGGGCCATGACCTGCCGCAGGATCGTGCGGCCGATGCGGCCGAATCCGTTGATTGCGAGTTTCATGCGCAAGCTATGGCAGGCCGTTTGACCGACCTCAATGCCCGTATGGCGTCGCCGCTATCCGCAGCTGACCTGCGAGAAGAACTGGCCCGAAATATTCTGGTACATGCTTGACCGGATCACCTTGCACCCGGTTGCCTGCTGGATGGCCGCAATGGCCTGAACCGTGCGCAGGCGCGGTGGCGGGCCGAACGGGTTGAGGTTGTTGTTGTCGCGGGTCGCACGATACACGACAGGGGCATCCGCAACCTGCGTCACAGCCCATGTGCGGCTCATGACGGATACGGTTTTGGTCGCTTCCTTTGCCACGACCGGGGCGGTGTCGACGGCGACTATGAGGCCGATCATGGCCAGTGCCGTCAGAGGGGCGCGCAGTTTCATCGACCAATCTCCACGAATGAACAAAACGAAATCACCTCTGATTTCAGCAAATTCCGCCGTCCCTGTGAACCCCTGCCGACGCAAAAGCCCGTTTTCAGAACCTTTTGCTGGTCATCGTGTGGACAGTTTCAACGGCATGTGCCGATTGACGTCCTTGTAGAGCAGATACCGGAATCGCCCCGGCCCGCCCGCGTAGCAGGCTTGAGGACAGAACGCGCGCAACCACATGTAGTCACCGGCCTCGACCTCGACCCAATCCTGGTTCAGTCGATAGACGGCCTTTCCCTCAAGCACATAAAGCCCGTGTTCCATGACATGCGTTTCGGCAAAGGGGATGACCCCGCCTGGTTCAAACGTGACAATGTTCACATGCATGTCATGGCGCAGGTCATTCGGGTCCGCGAAGCGCGTTGTGGCCCACCGACCTTCGGTGCCGGGCATTGGGGTTGGGGCGACGTCGCGTTCGTTGGTGATGATCGGATCGGGGGCCGGCAATCCGGGTACGGCCTCATAGGCCTTGCGCACCCAATGGAACCGGGCCACTGCGTCAGAGCGGTTGTGCAAGGTCCAATCGGACCCGGGCGGAATGTAGGCATAGCCCCCTGTGTCCAGCTCGTGGACCTGCCCCGCAAGGGTCAGGGTAACCGACCCTTCGACGACGAAGACCACGCCTTGAGCCTCCGGGTCCGTCTCGGGCGTATCGCTGCCGCCGCCGGGCTGAACCTCCATGATGTATTGCGAAAACGTCTCGGCAAACCCGCTGAGGGGGCGCGAAAGGACCCACAGTCGGGTTTGTTCCCAAAACGGCAGAAAGCTGGTCACGATGTCGCGCATCGTGCCTTTCGGGATGACGGCATAGGCGTCAGTGAACATGGCGCGGTCGGTCAGCAGCTGAGTCTGGTCCGGAAGCCCGCCGGTGGGCGCGTAGTAGTTTTGATGAGCCATTCCTGTGCCTCAAGCTTGGTTTGCGATTACTATGGTCGCATCAGCGGCGGGCCGATAGCGCCGGCAGTCCGATAGGTTTGTTCGGCATTATTTGAAGGTCCGGCCGCGGGGGCTTGGCCCTGATTGCTGGGATGTATATTCTTGGTGCAGATCAATTTTCACGAAAGCGAGTTTCGCATGACTGTCCGGTTGCCTGCTGCCCTGTTTGCGCTGTTTTTGTCGGGTGTCGTGGGGGCGGTCGATGCCAAGCCTCTGTCCCGGATCATCGCCGAAATGGGGCTGAGCCCGGACGACTATCAGGTTCTGGACGCGACGACGTCTTCGATGCTGGCAGGCGGGACCCCAAGCGTCGGGCAGGAGCGGAACTGGGTCAACGAGAAAACGGGCACCAAAGGCACGGTCAGGATACGGGACGTGAAGGACAACTGCGTTCACTTCCAGCACTTTGTCCAGCCGTCCGGGGCGGCGCCCAACCCGGAAATCCGCACCCGTCAGTGCAAGGATGCCAGCGGCAATTGGATTCTGACGCCGTAATCGCGGCTCAGTAACCGCGGCTGCGGTCAACCTCGTGCAGCAGGGGCTGACCTGCGCTCAGCCGCAGAAAGTTCTGGGCAACATCCGCCAACGCATCACCCAGATGCCATCCCGACACATGCGGTGTGATCGTGACCGATGGGTGCCGCCATAAAGGGCTGTCTGCGGGCAATGGCTCTTGTGCGGTCACATCGAGAACCGCATGGCCCGGACGACCCCGGTCAAGTGCCTCGATCAGGGCTTCCTCGTCGATCAGGTCGCCACGTCCCGCATTCAACAACTGGCTGCCGTCCTTCATCGCGCTGAGCATTTCTGCGTCGAACAAGCCGATGGTTTCGGGGGTCGAGGGCAGAATCGCGCAGACATGGTCGCAACCGCGCAGCATTCCCGGCAAAGCATCCTGCCCGTGCAGACAGGTCACATCTTCGATTTGCTTGGGCGACCGGCTCCAGCCGATGACCTGGAACCCGACATCGCGCAGCATGCGGGCGGTACGGCTGCCGATATGGCCCAGCCCCAGAACTCCTACTACGGTGTCAGATGTCAGCACCGGCGCTTTCGGCCGCCACTCGGCCCGCCGCTGAGCGTCCGCGTGAAAGCCCATGTTCCGGTGAGCGTACAGGATATAGGCCAGAAACCACTCCGCGATGCCTTGCGCCGGGGCGTCCGGTTTTAGGCGGGCCACGCGAACATGCGCGGGTAGGGCGGGGTTCGACACGATTGTCTCGACCCCGGCGCCCAACTTTTGCACCAGCTGCAGATTGGGCAGGCGGCTCGCGTGATCGTCCCGCAGGCCGACAACCGCCACCATGGTGACCTCCGCCGGGTCGCCAATGGTGCTTGGCGTGCGCACATCGGCCGTTGGTGCATGTCGCCGTACCTCTTCGGCAATCTCGGCATCGCTCATCCAGTCGGACAGGCCGGTATCGATCAACAACGCCATCTGCGCCCCTCTTCCGTTTCAAATTGATTGCAAGTGACGTGCCGTCACGCGGCTGGACACAGTTGCCGCAGCTAAGCCATCCTCGGCGCAAAGGTAAAGCCCGGTTCCGGGATCTACGGAGGATTCGTCATGAACATGTCATTCGTCTTGCGCGAGGAGAACCGGGCGCTGCTGGAGCGGGTCCGCGAGATGATCCGCAACGAAATCATGCCCCTGGAAGAGGAATACCAGGCCGAGATCAACAAGGGCGACCGCTGGCAGTACACCGAACGCCAGGCCGAGATCCTGGAAGGGTTGAAGGCCAAGGCAAAGGCGGCCGGTCTGTGGAATTTCTGGCTGACCGACAGCGACAAGGGGTTTGGCCTGACCACGGTCGAATACGCCTATTTCGCCGAAGAGATGGGCAAGACCCCGCTGGGCGCCGAGGTGTTCAACTGTTCCGCCCCTGACACCGGCAACATGGAGGTGTTCGAGCGCTACGGCACCGAGGAGATGAAAGAGCAGTGGCTCAAGCCGCTGCTCGAGGGCGAGATCCGTTCGGCCTATCTGATGACCGAACCGGATGTGGCCTCGTCGGATGCCACGAATATCTCGATGTCCTGTGTGCGGGACGGGGACGACTATGTTCTGAATGGCGAGAAATGGTGGTCGTCCGGCGCGGGCGATCCGCGCTGCAAGGTCTATCTCGTGATGGTCAAGACCGGCGGCGACGACCTGCCCAAGCACAAGCGCCAGTCGATGATCGTGGTGCCCGCCGACACGCCGGGGATCGAGATCCTGCGCCCGATGGAAGTGTACGGCCATGACGACGCGCCGCACGGGCACATGCATATCCGGTTCACTGATGTCCGGGTACCGGCCGAGAACATCCTGCTGGGCGAGGGCCGCGGGTTCGAAATCGCGCAGGGGCGCCTCGGGCCCGGTCGCATCCATCACTGCATGCGCGCGATCGGCCAGGCCGAGATGGCGCTGGAGCAGATGTGCAAACGCGCCCTGCAGCGCGAAGCCTTCGGCAAGAAGCTGGCGCAGCTGGGTGCCAATTTCGACATCATCGCCGAGTGCCGGATGGAGATCGAGATGGCCCGCCTGCTGTGTCTGAAGGCTGCGTGGTACATGGATCAGGACGATGCGCGCGCAGCGGCCCCGTGGATCAGCCAGATCAAGGTCGTCGCGCCGCGCGTTGCGCTGAAGGTGATCGACGAGGCGGTGCAGATGTTCGGCGGGCAGGGTGTCAGCCAGGATACGCCGCTGGCCATCGCCTGGACGCATGTGCGCACGCTACGGCTGGCCGATGGCCCGGATGCCGTGCATCGCCGTCAGGTGGCGCGGGCCGAACTGAAAAAGCACACCCAGGAAAAGATCTGACATGCAGGACGCGGCGATGCAGCCAGTGGTGGGTGAGACCGCCTATTTCCGGGTCGCGCCCGACGGGGCCTTTGTCGGCAATGACCCTGCGCGCGGGCCGTGGTCGGCCGACCACTGTCATGCCGGCCCGGTTGCGGGCCTGATCGTGCGCGCGGCCGAGATCGAGGTCGGTCCCGACAAGATGCTGACCCGCCTGACCGTCGATCTGCTGCGCCCGCTGCCTCTGTCCGGTTTGCGCGTGGCCGCCGAAACCGTGCGCCACACCAAGACGCTGGCCACCACGCGTGTCACCGTGCACGATCTGGACGACACGCTGTGCGCCACCGCCACCACGATGCATCTGGCGCGCCGGGATCTGGGGCCGGTGCCGAATGTGGCGATCCAAGCCCCCGACCTTTCGCAGATCGAAGACGGCCCGTTTCCCATCGGTGAAATGCGGCATGACCTGCCCGGCTTTGCCCATCATTCCGAGGTGGCCTATCCCAAAGGCGGTAATCAGGGGGCGGGCCCAAAAACCATCTGGATGCGCACCCCGCCTCTGCTCGAGGGTGAAACCCCCTCGCCGATCCAGTCGCTGTGCCCGCTAGCCGATTGTGGCAATGGCATTTCCTGGAATGCGCCGACCTCGGAAATGGGGTTCATGAACACCGACCTGACGGTGCAGATCCACCGCGAGCCGATGTCCGACTGGCTCGCCTCGGATTCCGTGTCACACTGGCAGCCCAGCGGCATCGGGATGTCGCAGTCGGTTCTGTACGATACTCAAGGTCCGATCGGCACGGCGCTGCAGACGCTGGTCCTGTTTCCGCCGAAATGAGCGGCAAAATCCGTGCTTACCGCCGAACCGCGTTGCCAGCGCCGGTCGGGCACCCTATCTTCGCGTTCATGCGCTGGATACCCACCTTGATCGCCTGTTGCCTGCCGTTTACCGCGGTGGCGCACCCGCATGTCTTCATCGACACCGGGTTGGAATTCATCGTGGACGAGTCGGGCAACCTGTCGCATGTCCGCGTCACCTGGGCCTATGACGAGTTCTACTCGCTGCTTGTGCTCGAGGACATGAGGTTGGATCAGGACGGCGACGGCGTGCTGTCCGAGGCGGAAGAGCAGCGCCTCGCTGGCTTCGACGCGCAGTGGGTCGAAGGATACAACGGTGATCTCGTCATCCTGGCCGCCGATCAGCCGGTTGCCTTGTCCGGCCCGCTGGAACCGCGCGCCACGACCGAAGATGGCCGTATCGTGACCACCCATCTGCGCAAGGTCGAGGGCGACCCTGTGCCCGCCCAAGGCCTATCGGCCAAACCCTATGACGAGACATTCTATACCGCCTACGAGGTGACGCGCCCGGTTACCGTCACCGGTCCTGAAACCTGCCGGATCGACCGGTTCGAGCCGGATATCGACGGCGAACTAGCCCAGATGCAGGCCTTTCTGCTGACCTTGGACGCCGACTATGACCTCGAGGAGAACGACATCCCTCTGGTCGGTGAACGCTTTGCCACCGAGATCCGCGTTTCATGTCCCGCTACCTGATCCTTCCGGTCGGTCTGGCGATTGCGCTGCTGCTGTGGTTCTGGGGCAGCGGCGGGTTTGACAGCCTCGCGTCCTGGGCCGCGGGCGAGCAGCGGGAATTCCAGAACCAGATTGCCCGTGCCCTGCGGGCCGCGCGGGCCGAACAGCCCGAGGCCGTGGCCACGCTGCTGGCCGTCTGTTTCGCCTATGGGTTCTTCCATGCGGTGGGGCCGGGTCATGGCAAGGTGCTGATCGGCGGGTACGGGCTGGGCCGCAATGTCGCCTTTCTGCGCCTGTCGGCGATCAGCGTACTGTCCTCGCTAGGGCAGGCCGTGACGGCGATCGTTCTGGTTTATGCAGGCGTTCTGGTGTTCCAGATGTCGCGGCAAAGCCTGGTCGGCACCACCGAACAGATCATGGCCCCGGTCAGCTATGGCGCGATCGCGGCCATCGGGCTGTGGCTGGTTCTGCGATCGCTGCGCAGTTTCGCCCGGCGCGGTCGTGCGGACAGTGCTCCGCATGACCATCACCATCATCATGATCACGGGCATCACCACCACGACGGCGAAGTCTGTTCCGATTGCGGGCATCGTCACGGCCCCACCGCCGAAGAGGTGGCCCAGGTCGGCAGCCTGCGCGAGGCGCTGATCCTGATCGCCGGTATCGCCGCGCGACCCTGTACCGGGGCCTTGTTCGTGCTGATCCTGACCTGGCAGATGGGCATCGCGATGGTCGGCATCGCCGGGGCCTTTGCCATGGCGCTGGGCACCGCGACCGTCACCACCCTGGTTGGCTGGACGTCGTTCGGGTTGCGGGGCGGGTTGCTGGCCTCGGCCTCGGCCACGCGGTTCGCGGCCGTGTTGGCACCCACGATCGAACTGGTGGCCGGGCTGCTGATCGCAGTGATCGCGGGCGGATTGCTGCTGCGCGCGCTCTGACGTCAGTCGAAAACAGGATCGGGATAGCCCACCCGCGCCAGGTACAATCCTTGCGGCGGGCAGACCGGCCCGCAGGCCGCGCGGTCGGCGGCCTCGAGCGCATCGCGCACGTCCTGCGGTGTCCAAGCGCCCGCGCCGACCCGTTCCAGCGTGCCGACGAAACTGCGGACCTGGTTGTGCAGGAAGGACCGGGCGCGGACGTGGAAATGCACCTCGGGGCCGGAAAAGCCCTGAACCTGTTCGACGCGCAGCTCGTCCAACGTCTTGACCGGGCTGGCCGCCTGGCAGATCGAGGACCGGAAGGTGGTGAAATCGTGCCGCCCGATCAGCATGTCGGCCCCTTCCTGCATCGCGGCGACATCCAGCGGATGCCCGATCTGCCAGACCTGGCCCTTGTCATGGGTCGCGGGCGCACGGCGGATCAGGATGCGAAACAGGTATTGCCGCTCGATGGCCGAGAACCGCGCATGCCAGTCATCCGCCACCCGCGCGGCCTTGAGAATCGCCACCGGCAACGGCTTGAGGTGATAGTTCAGCGCCTCGGACAGGCGGAACGGGTCCCAGTCTTTTTCAAGGTCGCAATGGGCCACTTGCCCCAGCGCGTGAACACCCGCATCCGTGCGCCCCGCGGCTGCGATCGTGTGTGCCCCGGGCTGCAGTTTCGACAAGGCCGCCTCGATGGCGCCCTGGACCGAGGGCAGCTCTTTCTGCCGCTGCCATCCGGCAAACGGCTCACCTTGGTATTCGACTTTCAACGCGTATCTGGGCATGCGCTGCTGGTACCCTGCCGGACGCGCCCGGGCAAGGGCAGGCGGCAAAAGCGCTGGCAACCGGGGCAGCGGCTACCTATCTTGGGACAAACAAGAAATGCGGGGCGGCGGTTTGGTCATCTCATCACTGGCAGACAGTCTTGTGCGCGGCGTCGAATCCGTCGGCGACCGCGTGTCCGAGACGTTTTTCGAACCGGTCGTGCGGCTGGGCGTCACCGGTCTGGCGCGGTCGGGCAAGACGGTGTTCATCACGTCGCTGGTGGCCAACCTGCTGGACCGGGGGCGGATGCCCGGCCTGGTCGCCCAGCAGGAGGGGCGAATCAACGCCGCCTACCTGCAGCCGCAGCCCGACGACACCGTGCCCCGGTTCGACTATGAATCGCACCTGTCGGCCCTGACTGGGCCGCAGCCCCACTGGCCCGACAGCACCCGCGCCGTGTCCGAGCTGCGCCTGTCGTTCAAAGCCCGCCCCGCCGGGTTGCTGGCCGGCCTGCAGGGGCCGCGCACCGTGCATCTGGACATCGTCGACTATCCCGGCGAGTGGCTGCTGGATTTGGCCCTACTCGAAAAAACCTATGACAACTGGTCGCGCGAAACGCTGGACCGCATCGCGCAGCGACCGGCAGCGGCCGATTTCCTAGCCCAGATCAAGTCCGTTGACCCGGCCGACGTCCATAATGAACCCACCGCGCAGGCCCTGGCGCGGGGCTTTGCCGACTATCTGACTGCCGCGCGGGATGCGGGTTTCTATGACTGTACGCCGGGCCGGTTCCTGCTGCCGGGCGATCTGGCCGGGTCGCCGGTGCTGACCTTTGCGCCGTTGCCGGTCGAGGGCGCCTCGCGCCGCCGCAGCCTGCACCGCGAGATGGAGCGCCGGTTCGAGGCTTACAAGGCGCAGGTCGTGAAGCCCTTTTTCCGGGATCATTTCGCCCGGATCGACCGGCAGGTGGTGCTGGTGGATGCGCTGGGCGCGATCCACAAGGGGCCGCAGGCGGTCGAGGACATGCGCCGCGCCATGGGCGATATCCTGTCGGCCTTCCGGCCCGGCCGCAATGCATGGCTCAGCCAGCTGCTGCTGGGCAAGCGGGTCGAACGCATCCTGTTCGCGGCCACCAAGGCCGATCACCTGCACCACCTGCAACACCCGCGCCTGACCGCGATCATGGAGGCTCTGACCCGCGAGGCGCGCGACCGCGCCAGGTTCGCCGGGGCCGAGACCGCCGCCATGTCCATCGCCGCGCTGCGCGTGACGACCGAAGAAATCCGCACCCACAACGGCGTCGAACTGCCCTGCGTGCGCGGCACGTTGGAGGCCGGCAAGCAGGCGGCCTTCTATCCCGGAGAGCTGCCCGAAGACCCCGCCCATCTGCTGGGCCCTGCACGCAAGGGGGCCGACACCTGGCTGGGCGAGGATTACGGGTTCATGACCTTTGCCCCGGCGAATCTGTCGCTGCGCCCCGGTGACGGCCCGCCGCATATCCGGCTGGACCGCGCCGCGCAGTTTCTGATCGGAGACCGGCTGTGACTGTCACCCTAAGGCCAGCGCGCAGCCTCGACGCCGGGGCGGTCGGAGAGATCCTGCACGGCTTTGCACGCGAAAACGACTGGATGCCCGAGCTGCATTCGGGGGCCGAGACCATCGCCTTTTGCGGGCAGATGATCGACAATGGATGGGTCACGGTTGCCGAACAGGGCGGCAAGGTCGCAGGCTTTCTGGCCGTGGACGGGACCGAGGTTCATTGCCTGTACCTAAGCCCCGCCGCGCGAAATCAGGGGATCGGCGCACAATTGCTGGACAGCGCCAAGGCGGCTCGCCGAGAACTGGCGCTGTATGCTTTTCAGGCCAACACGGGCGCGTGCCGGTTCTACCAACGGCACGGCTTTGTCGAAGTGGCGCGCAGCGACGGGGCCGACAATGATGAACAGCTGCCGGACATTCGGTTCGTCTGGCGACGGAAGGAGTGATGCATGGCCAAGGGTCCGGTTCTGATCGAGCTTGACGAGGATGCCCCGGCCGCCGACGTATCGAAGGCCGCGCCGGTACCGGATATCGCGCCGCCCCAGGGGCAGGCGATGCAGGCCGCGGCACGACTGGCCGCGCGCAAGCCATCGGTTCTGGGCCGGTGGTTCTGGGGGCTGGCGTTGGCGGTCGTGGGGGCGGCGGTCTCTGTCGCCGCATGGAACTTTGCCACCTCGTTGATCGCCAGCGTTCCGGTGCTGGGCTGGATCGTGACCGGCCTGATCTGCGCGCTGGTGCTGGTGGCCTTGCTGATCGCGCTGCGCGAGCTGGCCGCGCTGGGCCGGCTGTCGCGGGTGGACGGGATGCGCCGCGCCGCCGATGCTGCGCTGGCCGATGCCGATCTGGCGCAGGCCCGGGCCGTGACGCAGCGACTGATCGCGTTCTATCGCGGGCGCGAGGATACGCGCTGGGGCCGCGACCGTCTGGCCGAACGGGTCGAAGAACAGTTCGACGCTTCGGGCCTGCTGAGGTTGGTCGAGGACGAATTGCTGGCCCCGCTGGACGCCGCCGCCAGCCGCGAGGTCGAGGCCGCCGCGCGTCAGGTCGCGACCGTGACAGCGCTGGTGCCGCTGGCGCTGGCCGATGTGGCGACGGCGCTGCTGGCCTCGCTGCGGATGATCCGCCGGATTGCCGAGATCTATGGCGGGCGGGCCGGATTTCTGGGGGGCTGGCGGTTGACCCGTGCGGTGTTCGTTCACCTGGTGGCCACCGGTGCGGTGGCCGTAGGTGACGACCTGCTCGAACCGGTTCTGGGCGGGTCGGTCCTCAGCAAGCTGTCGCGCCGCTTTGGCGAAGGACTGGTCAACGGCGCCCTCAGCGCCCGCGTCGGCGTGGCTGCGATGGAGGTCTGCCGCCCGCTGCCCTTCTCGGACCGGCACAGGCCGTCGACCCGCGGCATGGTTTCGCGCGCGCTGGGCGGGCTGTTTTCCAAGGGTTGATCTGCCGCAAAGCCATCGGGCCGCCACGCAGGGCACAATCTCTTGGAAGGGAGACCAGCCATGGCGGATCACGGCCACACCCAACAGGAAATCGCAGACCGGATCGACGCCCCACCCGGGCGCGGGGTCCTGCGTGACGTGGTATATGGCGGGATCGACGGATCGGTGACCACGCTGGCCATCGTGGCGGGCGTGGCCGGGGCCGGGCTTTCGCCCTTTGTCATCGTGGCCTTGGGCTTGGCCAACGTGCTGGCCGACGGGTTCTCGATGGCGGCGGGCAATTACTCGGGGACCAAGGCCGAGTTGGACAATATCCGCCGGATCCGCGCCATCGAAGAGCGCCACATCCGCCTCTACCCCGACGGCGAGCGCGGCGAGGTGCTGGAGATCCTGTCCCGCAAGGGTTTGTCAGGCCGGGTGCTGGAACAGGCAACCGACGCGATCACCGCCGATCGTGACACTTGGATCAACCTGATGATCGAGGGCGAATACGGGCTGGGCAGCGTCGATCCGCATCCGCTCAAGGCCGCTGCGGCCACGTTCGCGGCCTTTGTCGTGGCCGGCATGGTTCCGCTCGTGCCGTTCCTGTTGGGTGTTCAGGGCGCGTTTCCAGCCTCGGTCCTGATGACACTGGGCGTTTTCTTTGCCATCGGCGCGATGAAAAGCCGGTGGTCGCTGGCGCCTTGGTGGCGCTCGGGGCTTGAGACGCTGGCGATTGGTGGAGCGGCGGCGGCAATTGCCTATCTCGTCGGGTCTCTGTTCCATCCTTAGATCACTGGCGTCAGATCGCAACAGGCTGAAACCATTCGGGATTTCCCGACTGTCTTGCCGCGCCTGGACAGGATAGCCTGTAATGCAGATTTGCCCGGAGGTGCGGTTTGGAATCTCTGCTTGTTCTTGTTGGCCTGGTCGTTTTGGCGATGCCGGTATCTATTGTCGTCTTGCTGGTCGGCCATGCCCGTCTGCGGCGGCGGGTCGAGCAGTTGGAGAGTCGGTTGGGTGCCGAGCAGCAACCGGACGCGGAGCGGCCACCAAAGACGCAGTCCGCGCCAATCGAAGCGCCGACGCCTGAACCGCGGCCGGCCCCTTGGGGTTCACCGAAACAGGAAAGCCCACCGACGCCGGACCAACGGCCTGACCCTGAAGAGTCGGCAGCTGTTACTGAGAGTGCATCGCCTCCGGCGGCAGTGGTGTTCCGCGCCGAGCGGTTCGACGATCTGGGCGCGTGGCTGCGCGAGAACTGGTTCTATGCCGTATCCGCTCTGTCGCTGGCGCTGGCGGGGATCTTCCTCGTGCAATACGGGGTCGAGAACGGTTTGCTGCCGCCTACCGCGCGCGTGTTGGCGGCCCTGGGCTTCGGCGCGCTGCTGATCGTGGCGGGTGAAATTGTGCGGCGTCGGTATGGCGATGACGAGTCGTCGGCCACCGCCTACCTGCCTTCGGTATTTTCCGGCGCGGGGCTGGTCACGCTGTTCGGCGGTGTGCTGGCGGCGCGTCAGCTCTATGACTTGATCGGCCCCGAGGCGGCCTTGGCAGGCATGATCGCCATCGCTCTAGTCGGGCTGGTACTTGGCTGGTTCCACGGCCCGCTGCTGGCGGCGATCGGGTTGATCGGCGCCTTTGCCGCGCCATTCGTCGTGGGTGGCGGCTCGGCTGACCCGTCTTGGCTGTACGTATATTTCTTCGTGATCACCGGGCTGGGGCTAGGGATCGACATGGTGCGGCGCTGGGCCTGGGTGTCGGTGATGTCGCTGGTGGGCGCCTATTTGGCGGGCCTTTTGCTGGTGATGGGTTCGCCGATCACGGAACCGGCTTTCCTCGTCTACATGGCCGCCGTGGCCGTGATCGCCATTGCCATTCCCGCCCGGCGGATCTGGCCCGACCATGACGGCGCGATGTTCAGCGAAATCCTTGTCAGAAAAGCCAGTGGTCCGTGGCCCGAATTTCCGACGCGCCTGGCCTTTGGGGCGGTGCTGGCAAGCTCGGCCATTCTGGCACTGCAATGGGCGGATACGAGCGGTGAGTTCTGGCTGGGTGTGATCCTGCTGGCCGGGCTGACTTTCGCCCTGCTGATCTGGGCAAAGGACGCGCCGGCCCTGCAGGACATGACCGCGCTTCCCGCCCTGGCTCTGGGTGGTTTCGTGTTCACGCATGGATTTGATGGCGGCGCGGTGGCGCGTGGGTTCTGGCAGACCTATTCCGAAACGCCCGAGGCTGCTTTTCCGTTGGCCGTGACCTTGCTGGTTGCGTTGGGCGCGATGATCTCTCTTCTGGCGGCATGGCGGTCGTTTCGGGGTGGGCGGTACCCGCTGGTCTGGGCCGGTGCCGCCGCGCTGTACGCCCCGGCGCTGGCCATCGCGCTTGAGCTTGGCTGGCGTCCTGCCAGCGTGATGGGCGCCTACCCCTGGGCCTTGCATGCGGTCGCGCTTGCGGCGCTGATGGTGGTACTGGCCGAGCGCTTTGCGCGTGTGGATGGCGAGGCCCGGATGCGTCCGGCTTTGGCCACGCTGTCGGCCTTGTCCTGCTTGACCTTCGGCTGCGTGATCGTGCTCAGCTCGGCGGCGCTGACCATCGCTTTCGTGGTCAC
The DNA here is from genome assembly GCF_056537865.1 of Ruegeria sp. BJ5. NCBI lineage: Bacteria > Pseudomonadati > Pseudomonadota > Alphaproteobacteria > Rhodobacterales > Roseobacteraceae > Ruegeria > Ruegeria sp. BJ5. The sequence goes on along the minus strand of NZ_JBQFSH010000001.1, from coordinate 1,346,690 downwards.
GATCATCGCGGCGGCAGCGCTGGACCGGCGGTTCAACCTGCTACCGATGAGCTGGTTCATCTGGGTTGGCGTTGCCACCGTCACGTTCCGACTGATCCTGAACCCGGGCCTGGACTGGGCGCTGCACGCGCCGGTTGTGGAAATGGCGCTGGTCTATGGGGCTGCGGTTGCAGGTTATCTTGCCGCATGGTGGATGCTGCGCCCGTTGGACCGCCCGGTCGCCAATGTCATGCTGGACAGCGCAGCGTGGGCGACGGGCGGCGTTCTGGTGTCTCTGCTGCTGTTGCGCTGGCTGGAAGGGCTGGGCGAGGGCGGTGCCGACGACAGCCATTGGGGGCTGGGCCTGCTGTCGGCCATTTGGCTGCTGCTGGCCTTTGTGCAGGTGCAGCGCTTTGCGCTGGGCGGGCGACTGAACTGGGTTCGGGTCGCACTGGGCGTGTTCTTTGCCGCGCATGGCCTGTTGTGGCTCGCGCTGGCTGCGACAGTGGCCAACCCTGTTTTGCGTTTTGGGGCAGATCCTGTTCTGGGGCCTCCGATCGTGAACACGCTGGCCATTGCCTATCTGCTGCCGGCCCTCGTCATCGGCCTGTCCGCGTGGCGGATCCCCACGATGCCGGCGCAGTTGCGGCTGGCCTGTCAGGGGGTGACCATTGCGCTGGGCGCCTTGTGGCTGGGCCTGACCATCCGGCATTTCTGGCAGGGCGCGGCAGGGATGTATGAAGGCAACGGCGTATCCCAGCCTGAGCTCTATACTTACACGCTCGCCCTGCTGGTGATCGGCGCGGCGCTGTTCTATCAGTCGCTGGCGCGTCGGTCGGACCTGATGCGCAAGGCCGGGCTGGCGGTGATCGGGTTGGCGGTGGCCAAGGTGTTCCTGATCGACATCTCGGGGCTGGGCGGTCTGATCCGGGTGTTTTCGTTGCTGGCCTTGGGGCTGGCGCTGGCGGGTCTGGCCTGGCTGAACCGCTGGGCCAAGCTGCGCCATTCGCCGCAGGGGCCGGAAGCTCTGGACCAATAGGCGCAACCGGCCTATAAGCCCGGCCATGCAAGACGTTCTGGCCATTATCATTCGAATTATTTCCCCGGCGCTCTGAGTTTCCGAGACGCCGGGCAAAGGTGCTTGAGTTCATCGCACCGACCGCTTCGATCCAAACACGCCAAGATCATCCAAGGGACGCCTCTCCATGTGCGCCGACACGACCCAGACACCCGACTACAAAGACACGCTGAACCTGCCCCGAACCGAATTCCCCATGCGCGCGGGCCTGCCCAAGCGCGAGCCCGCATGGCTGGACCGCTGGGAAAAGATCGGCGTCTATGACCGCCTGCGCGACAAACAGGGTCGCAAGCCCTTCACGCTGCATGACGGCCCGCCCTATGCCAACGGGCACCTGCATATCGGCCACGCGCTGAACAAGACGATCAAGGACATGATCGTGCGCAGCCACCAGATGATGGGCTTTGACGCGCGCTATGTGCCCGGCTGGGACTGCCACGGCCTGCCGATCGAATGGAAGATCGAGGAACAGTACCGCAAGAAGGGCAAGAACAAGGACGAGGTTCCGGTCATCGACTTCCGCCAGGAATGCCGCAAGTTCGCTGAAGGCTGGATCGACATCCAGCGCGAGGAGTTCAAGCGTCTGGGCATCACCGGCAACTGGGCCGATCCCTACGTCACCATGGACTATCACGCCGAGGCGGTGATCGCGGACGAGTTCATGAAGTTCCTGATGAACGGCACGCTGTATCAGGGCTCGAAACCGGTGATGTGGTCGCCGATCGAAAAGACCGCCCTGGCCGAGGCCGAAGTCGAGTATCACGACAAGGAAAGCTTCACCATCTGGGTGAAGTTCAAGGTGGTGAACACCGGCGACACCACGCTGGACAACGCCTATGTGGTGATCTGGACCACGACGCCCTGGACCATGCCGTCTAACAAGGCCGTGGTGTATGGCAAGGACATCTCGTACGGGCTGTACGAAGTGACCGGCCGCCCCGAGGAATGCTGGGCCCGGATCGGTGACCGCTACCTGCTGGCCGACAATCTGGCCGCCGACGTGTTTGCGCGGGCACGGCTGGACGATACCATGTACCGCCGCCTGTGCGACGTCACGCAGGACGATCTGGCCAAGATCCAGCTGCAGCACCCGCTGGCCGGGGCCGAAGGGTCCAACGGCGAATGGGACGACATCCGCGATTTCCGCGCGGCCGATTTCGTGACCGATACCGAAGGCACCGGCTTCGTCCATTGCGCGCCCTCGCACGGGATGGAGGAATTCGAGCTGTACCGCGATCTGGGCATGCTGGAACAGGTCATCACCTACAACGTGATGGACGACGGCAGCTTCCGCGCTGACATGCCGTTCTTCGGCGGCAAGTACATCCTGTCGCGCAAGGGCGGCGAGGGCGATGCGAACAAAGCCGTGATCGACAAGCTTGCCGAGGTCGGCGGGTTGCTGGCGCGCGGCAAGATCAAGCACAGCTATCCGCATTCTTGGCGGTCCAAGGCGCCGATCATCTATCGCAACACACCGCAATGGTTCGTGTCCGTCGACCGCAAGCTGGACGATGGCATGGACGAAATGGGCGGCACTATCCGCGAACGCGCCCTGCGCTCGATCGACGAGTTGGTGAAATGGACGCCGCCCTCGGGCCGCAACCGCCTGTATTCGATGATCGAGGCGCGCCCCGACTGGGTTCTGTCGCGCCAGCGTGCCTGGGGTGTGCCACTCACGTGCTTCACCAAGAAGGGCGCTCTGCCCACCGACGCGGACTATCTGCTGCGCAACGCGGATGTGAACACCCGCATCAAGGCCGCGTTCGAAGAACACGGTGCCGATGTCTGGTACACCGACGGGTTCAAACAGCAGGTGCTGGATGGCATCGTGAACCCCGACGATTATGATCAGGTGTTCGACGTACTGGACGTTTGGTTTGACTCGGGCTCGACCCATGCGTTCGTTCTGCGCGACCGTGAAGATGGCACCGACGACGGCATTGCCGATGTCTACATGGAGGGCACCGACCAGCACCGCGGATGGTTCCATTCCTCGATGCTGCAGGCCTGTGGCACGATCGGCCGCGCGCCGTATCGCAACGTGGTCACGCACGGGTTCACGCTGGACGAGAAGGGCAACAAGATGTCCAAATCGCTCGGCAATACCATCGTGCCGGAAGAGGTCGTCAAGCAATACGGTGCCGACATCCTGCGCCTGTGGGTGGCCCAGACCGACTATACCGCCGACCAGCGGATCGGGCCGGAAATCCTGAAAGGGGTCGCTGACAGCTATCGCCGGCTGCGCAACACGATGCGCTTCATGCTGGGCTCGCTGGCCGATTTCACCGAGGCCGACCGGATCGACCCGGCCGAGATGCCGCGTCTGGAACGCTGGGTGCTCAGCCGCCTGGCCGAGTTGGACGAGCAGGTCCGCAAGGGCTATGCTGCGTTCGACTTCCAGGGCGTGTTCAGCGCGGTGTTCAACTTTGCCACCGTTGACCTGTCGGCCTTCTATTTCGACGTGCGCAAGGATGCGCTGTATTGCGATGGGGACACCCCACGCCGCCGAGCCGCGCGCACGGTGCTGGATATCCTGTTCCACCGTCTGACCACTTGGCTGGCGCCGGTTCTGGTCTTTACGATGGAAGAGGTCTGGCTCGAGCGGTTCCCGGGCGAGGACAGCTCGGTGCATCTGGTCGACTTCCCCGACACGCCTACCGATTGGCGCGATCCCGCTCTCGAAGAAAACATGGCCAAGATCCGCCGTGTGCGCCGTGCGGTGACCGCCGCGCTGGAAGTGCAGCGCCGCGACAAGGTTATCGGCTCCAGCCTCGAAGCCGCGCCGGTCGTGCATGTCGAGGATGCCGAAACCCGCGACCTGCTGGCGACCTTCGACGTGGATGACCTTTGCATCACTTCGGGCCTGACCGTCACCGCCGACCCGGCCCCGGCCGAGGCGTTCCGCCTGCCCGAGATCGAGGGCGTCGGCGTCGTGTTCGAAAAGGCCGAAGGGGCCAAATGCCAGCGCTGCTGGAAGATCCTGCCGGATGTGGGACGTCACGCCCACCCCGGCGTCTGCGGCCGATGCGATACGGCGCTGAGCTGAAAATGATCCCTGAAACCCCCGCCATCGCGCGGGGGTTTTTCTTGCGGCTTGCGACGCACCCGCCGATCTGAAACTCTGCGCCCATGCCGATGATTGCAGTGGAAACCCAGTTCGGATGCCTTGGGATAGAAGAAGAGGACGGTGCCATCACCAGTCTGGTGTGGGACGGTCACACAACGGGTGAGAAGACCCCGCTGCTGATCGAAGCGGGGTTACAAATCAGGGCCTATGCCGAGGGCCGGTTGCAAAAGTTCGACTTGCCACTGCGTGTCGTTGGGTCCGAATTCCAGAAACAGGTCTGCGACTTGATGTCCGCGATTCCTTTCGGTTACACGCGGACTTACGGTGATATCGCGCATGATCTTGGGTGTCCGGCGCAAGCTGTCGGGCAGGCCTGTGGTGCCAACCCGATTCCGGTGATCATTCCCTGTCACCGCGTTCTGGCGGCAAGCGGCCTTGGGGGGTTCTCGGGGCAGGGCGGGGTTGAGGGCAAGGTTGCCCTGTTGCGTCACGAGGGGGCTGCCAGCCTGCTGATCTGACCACCGGAATCCGGTTGCAATCTTTCGCAAAGCGTCCCAACCTGAGACAGTTTTCGAACCCGAAGGACTACAATTCATGACTGCGAAAATTGACCCCGCCGCCCGGAAGAAGGCCATCATTGACCAATTGATGGCGTTGGAGGCACAGGAGTTGGCGACGGCGCAGGCGCACCACGATGCCTTTCAGAAAGAGTCCCAATTGGATGACCGGGAAGGCCACGACAAGGATGATATCGCGGCATCGCGCGAAAGCGCCGATCTGGCCGCCGCGTTTGACGGGCCGGTGCATGCGCATCATGCCAAGATTGACGTGATCGAAAACACCGATTTCAGCCTGACGGATACAGTGCAGCCAGGCGCCGTGGTCTGGCTGGGCGACCGGCATTTCGTCGTCTGCGTGTCGACCACCAAGTTCGACGTAGATGGTGAACCATATATGGGGATTTCAACCCAAAGCCCGATCTATCTGGCCATGGCCGGAATGCGCAAGGGGGACGTCTTCACCCACAATGGCACCGAGTTCGAGATCCGGGAAATCCTCTGACCTGTGATTTTCGCCCGTTGGGGCCGCGTCTCAGTCGCGGCTCGGCGGCATGATTTGCTGGGCGATCCCTGCCGAGACCAGGTACAGACTGGTCACCACCAGACCCCAATGCGCCCAGCTTTGCGGGTGAAAATCCACCCAAGCGGCCCATCCGGCGAAAAATGTCCATGCGAAGGCCATGGGCAGGGACAGGTTGCGCCAGCGTTCCGTGCGCACGGGGTGAATGAATTTCAGGGGCAGAAACATTGCAACGGCCAGCAGCGCCACAAGGACGAGGCTGAACCAGAAGTCGGGCTTTAGCGCAAAGATCACCACCACGACCATGTTCCAGCAACCGGGAAAACCGGAAAAGGAATTGTCCTTTGTTTTCATACGCGTGTCGGCAAAATACATCGCGCTGGCGAAGGTGATGACGATGATCGCGAACCAACCGGTCCAGCCGTCCATCAAGCCGGATTTGAACAGCGCATAGGCCGGAATGAAGACGTAGGTCAGATAGTCGATGATCAGGTCCAGCAGGACACCGTCGAACTCGGGCGCGTTCTTTTTGACGTGATAGTGCCGCGCCAAAGGGCCGTCGATTCCGTCGACGATGAACGAAACGACCAGCCACAGAAACATCAGGCTCCACTTTTCCTCGACCGCGGCCAGCATGGCCAGCATCGCAAATACGGCTCCGGTCGCGGTAAACAGGTGAACGGCTAAGGCTTTGAATCTGAGTGTCATGACCCGTGTCATGTACGATGCGCGCCCGAGATGCAAAGCAAAAAGCCAGCGGTATCAGCACCGAAATTTGGTTGCTGCAATTCCGCCGCGTCTCAGGCTTTGGGGTGCGCGCGGTTGTACACCTCCATGAGGCGCGCGGTGTCGACCGCTGTATAGGCTTGGGTGGTCGAAAGGGACGCGTGACCCAGCAGTTCCTGAATGGCCCGGAGGTCTCCGCCGGCCGACAGAAGATGGGTGGCAAAGCTGTGCCGCATCGCGTGTGGAGTGGCCGTTGCCGGAAGACCCAGCTGCATGCGCGCTTTGGCCATGACGCCCTGAATTGCCCGCGGACTCAGGGCTTTGCCTCGTACGCCGCGGAACAATGGGGCGGTCGGGCTATGGGGATGTGGGCACAACTCAAGGTATCGGTCGACCGCCTGGCGCGCGGCGGGGATGACCGGAACGATCCTTTCCTTGTCACCCTTGCCGACAATTCTCAGCGTGTTGGGCAGGGGCGCGTCCGCTCCGGTCAGGGACAGGGCTTCGGAAATGCGAAGGCCGCAGCCATACAGCAGGGTCACGACGGCAACGTCGCGGGCGGCAACCCAATCTGACCCGGATTGCAGCTCGACCGTCTCGATCATGGCGCGGGCGGCGTCTTCGGCCAGAGGGCGCGGCAGTTTCTTGGTGTATTTCGGGGCGCGGGTGGACAGGACGGCGGTGGGCTCGAACCCCTCGCGTTCGGCCAGCCAGCGATAGAAGCTTTTGACGGCGGACAGTTTTCGCGCCAGTGACCGCGCCCCGACGCCGGATTCGCGTTGCTGTGCCATCCAGGCCCGCATGTCCGAAATGGTGATGCGTTCGAGCGCCGCCAGCCCCTGCCGTTCGCTGTGATGCAAAGTCATGAAAGACAGGAAATCCGCGACATCCCCGCGATAGGCATTGATGGTGTTTTCCGAACGGCCCGCCAAAGCGGTCAACCCCTCCAGCCACAACTGCAACGCATCGCGGCAGGCTGGAGAGATCAGGCTCACGACAGCCAGTGGCGCATCGACCGTTCGAATACGCCTGCAAAAAAGGCCAGCAGATCAGTGCCCAATTGAGGCGAGAAGTGCCTTGGGTCGCGCGCCCCCATGACAATCATGCCCGGCAGACGCCCTTTGCCGAGATCTAGCTGCATACATGCCTCAGATTGCAGCTGGTCCAGCTGATCCCCGTGCACTCTGCGGTTGGGCTGGCGAATTTCGCGCAGGACAACCTCACGCGCGGGGTGGTTCGGTGCGTTGTCCATGTAGGAATGCACGAAACCCGGTTCCGCCACGGCCAGAACACCGTCCAGCCGGTCGATGCTTGGGTCCTGCTGGACCATCGTTGTTTCCAGGACCAGTGTGATGCGGTCGACGCGGAGGATTTCGGCAACTTCCGTACCCAGCACGCGCAGAAAGTCCTCGAATTCCGTCGGCTCAAGAAGGCGCAGGATGGCGCGGTGAACTTGGTTGGTTCCGGCGAGGTTCTCGTAGGCGGCTGCGATGACCGAGCGATGTGTGTCCTCCAGCCGGTCCAGCCGTGCCTCAAGCCGTTGCATGGCGATTCCGCGCAGGTCGATGATGTTGTCTCCGCGGGCGCGTTCGTTCGCGGCGACCAGCGCCTGCATCAGATCCTTGTCGTCCAGCACGGCGTCCGGCTCGGCCAGAATCGCGGCGCGGAGGTTGTCCTCGAGTTTGGGATTGCTGCTCATATCCTGTCCGGTCTTTTTTTGTTGGGGGCGTTATAGCACGGGTGCCCGGAAATGCCTTGGGAAAAATGCACGCTTAGGTGGATTAGGCGCCGTGTGTGGGGGCGTGGCTCCCGCCTGCAGGCATTTGATCAAAGATCAAGCCCCCTGCAGTTGGGCCAGGCGCGGCCCCGGACGGGGCCGCGCGGTTGTACTTGGGATCAATGGATCACAGAATCTTCTGACCGGTCTTGGCCCAATCCGACAGGAAGGCCTCGAGCCCCTTGTCGGTCAGCGGGTGATCAGCCAGCTTCTTGATCACGGCAGGCGGCGCGGTGATCACGTCGGCGCCGATGCGGGCGCTGTCGGCCACATGGTTCACGCTGCGGATCGAGGCGGCGAGGATTTCGGTTTCGAACCCGTAATTGTCATAGACCTGACGGATGTCGGCGATCAGGTCCATGCCGTCGAGGTTGATGTCGTCCAGACGCCCGATGAAGGGCGAGATGAAGGTCGCGCCCGCCTTGGCTGCCAGAAGCGCCTGATTGACCGAGAAGCACAGGGTGACGTTGACCATCTGGCCCTCGTCGCTGAGCGCCTTGCAGGTTTTTAGACCGGCCCAGGTCAGAGGCACCTTGACGGCGATGTTCGGTGCGATCTGCGCCAGCTTGCGGCCTTCGGCGATCATGTCCTCGGCTTCGGTGGCGACGACTTCGGCGGAAACCGGGCCATCGACCAGGTCGCAGATTTCCTTGGTCACTTCCAGAATGTCGCGACCCGATTTCAGGATCAGCGAGGGGTTGGTGGTGACACCGTCCACCATGCCCAGGTCGTTCAACTCGGCGATGGCGTCGATTTCGGCTGTGTCTACGAAGAATTTCATCGGGGCAGTCCTTTGATGGGTTGGCCTTGCTCGCGGATGCCTTTACCTCAAAGAGACCCGTGCTGAAACCCCTGCTGAAGAAAGGCGCGCATTGAGCGACCCGGTGCATTTCGACCAAGGTGAGCTGGTGGCGGTTCTGACGACCCAGCCGCTGGACCGGACGTTGGATTACAAGGCGCCCGAGGGGGGGTGTTTCCTGGGGGCCTTCGTCGAGGTGCCGCTGGGCCCGCGCAAGGTTCTGGGTGTGGTCTGGGGCGCGGGGCGCGGAGATTTCGACCGCAGCAAGATCCGCTCGGTCATCCGGGTGCTGGACGTGGCGCCCATGCGCGAAGAGATGCGCCTGTTCCTGCAGCGCGCGGCCGACTACACGCTGACGCCGATGCCGGCCATGTTGCGGCTGGCCACCCGCGCGCCCGGGCTGGGCGACCCGCTGTCGATGCGCAAGATCTATCGGCTGGGAAGCGGCACGCCCGACCGCATGACCGATGCCCGGGCCCGGGTGCTGGAGGTGCTGCGCGACTATGGCGGGCTGGCCTTTACCCTGAAAGAACTGGCCGAGATGGCCGGGGTCACCTCGTCGGTCGTCAAAGGTCTGGTCAAGCAGGGCGCCGTGCGCGAGGAGGACAGCCCCCGCGACCTGCGTTATCCGACCCTGGACCCGGACCGGCCCGGCAAGGCGCTGACCCCCGATCAGACCGCTGCCGCCGACACGTTGCGGGCCGCACTGCGCAGCGGAACCTATGGCACCACGCTGCTGAAGGGCGTGACCGGGTCGGGCAAGACCGAGGTTTACCTTGAAGCCGTGGCCGAAGCGCTGCGCATGGGCCGGCAGGCGTTGGTGCTGCTGCCCGAGATTGCCCTGACCGCCGAGTTTCTGACACGGGTCGAGGAGCGGTTCGGCGCGCGCCCGGCCGAATGGCATTCCGGTGCCACGATGACTGAACGCCGCCGGGTCTGGCGAATGGTCGGGCAGGGCGATGCGCAGATGGTGGTGGGCGCGCGGTCGGCGCTGTTTCTGCCGTTCCGCGATCTGGGCCTGATCGTGGTGGATGAGGAACACGACACCTCGTACAAGCAGGAAGACGGCGTGCATTACAATGCGCGCGACATGGCGGTTCTGCGGGCGGCGATCTGCGGGTCGCGCGTGATCTTGGCCAGCGCGACACCGTCGCTGGAAAGCTGGGCCAATGCCGAGGCCGGCAAGTACGACCGGCTGGATCTGACCTCGCGCTTTGGGGCGGCGGTGCTGCCGGACATGAAAACCATCGACATGCGCGCCGAGAAGATGCAGCCGGGCACCTGGATTTCCCCCAGCCTGCGCCAGGCGGTGCAGGCGCGCATCGAGAAGGGCGAACAGTCGCTGCTGTTCATCAACCGCCGTGGATATGCGCCGGTGACGCTGTGCCGGGCCTGCGGCGAACAGATCGCCTGCGACCATTGCGATGCGCGCATGGTCGAGCACCGGTTCCTCAAACGTCTGATGTGCCATCAGTGCGGCGAGACCAAGCCCATGCCCGAGGCCTGCCCCGCCTGCGGGGTCGAGGGCAAGCTGGCCCCGGTCGGTCCCGGCATCGAACGTCTGGCCGAAGAGGCCGAGGCGACCTTTCCCGAGGCCCGCATCGCCATGCTCAGTTCCGACCTGTTCGGCTCGGCCCGGGCGCTGAAGGCCAAGATCGAAGAGATCGCCGAGGGGGACGCAGATATCGTCATCGGTACGCAGCTGGTGGCCAAGGGGCACAATTTCCCGAACCTGACGCTGGTCGGGGTGATCGACTCGGATCTGGGCCTGCACGGGTCCGACCTGCGCGCGGCTGAGCGGACCTTTCAACTGATGCGGCAGGTGGCGGGCCGGGCCGGGAGGGCCGACAAGCCTGGGGCGGCGCTGCTGCAGACCTTTCAGCCCGAACACCCGGTGATCCGCGCGATCCTGTCGGGGGACGAGGAAGGGTTCTGGCGGGCTGAGGCCGCCGGGCGTCAGGCGGCCGGGGTGCCGCCCTATGGCCGGATGGCGGGGATCGTGCTGTCCGGCCCCGAGGTCGGCCCCGTCTTTGACATCGGAAACGTATTGGCGCGCAATGACGCGCCGCTGCGGCAGATCGGGGCACAGGTCTTTGGACCAGCCCCGGCGCCGATTGCCCGTATCCGCGGGCGGCACCGGGTGCGGCTGCTGGTCAAGGCGCCCAAGGGGGCACCGATCCAGGACGCCATCGCCCGCTGGATCGCACCGCTGCGCCTGAAGGGTGACATCCGCCTGACCGTCGATATCGACCCGCAGAGTTTCTACTGACCCTGCATCAGCGCAGACCCGGTGTGCACTGGGGATTTCCTCTCGCCAGCCGGGCGGATTGGGCGTAGAGAACTCTCATGCTGAAACCGATGCCCCTGTCCCAGGCCCAGAGCCTGCCGTTCTGGCGCCGCCCCGTCACGTTGCTGTTCGTGATGGCGCTGACCATGCCGATCGCCTTCAACGCGTGGAGCGCGCTGCTGAACAATTTTGTGATCGAAGTCGCGGATTTCGACGGGGCAGACATCGGCCTGCTGCACACGGTGCGTGAAATCCCGGGCTTTCTGGCCGTGGGCGTGATCGCGGTGATAATTTTCGTGCGCGAGCAGGTGCTGGCCATGATTTCGCTGGTGCTGCTGGGTGTGGCCACGGCAGTGACGGCCTGGTTTCCCAGCCTCGGCGGGCTGCTGTTCGTGACCCTGTTCAGCTCGATCGGGTTTCACTACTACGAAACGGTGAATCAGTCGCTTCAGCTGCAATGGCTGCCCAAGGACCGCGCCCCGCAGGTGCTGGGCTGGCTGGTGGCGATGGGATCGGCCTCGACGCTGGTGGTCTATGGGCTGATCGTGCTGACCTGGGACCGGTTCGATCTGTCCTACAACACGGTCTTCATGGCGGCTGGTGGGCTGACAGCGGTACTCGCACTGTTCTGCCTGATCGCCTATCCACAATTCGATGCGCCGACACCGCAGACCAAGAAAATCGTGCTGCGCCGGCGCTACTGGCTGTATTACGCGCTGCAGTTCATGGCGGGCGCGCGGCGGCAGATCTTCGTCGTGTTCGCGGGGTTCATGATGGTCGAACGCTTTGGCTTCGAAGTGCATCACCTGACCAGTCTGTACCTCATCAATCTGATCATCAACATGGCCGCCGCCCCTTTGCTGGGCAAGGCCGTCGCGGTGTTTGGCGAGCGGCGTACGCTGATCTTCGAGTATCTGGGCCTTGCCATCGTGTTTGCGGCCTATGGCGGCATCTACTGGTTTGGCTGGGGTGTGCTGCTTGCGGCCATTCTCTACGTCATCGATCATGTGCTGTTCGCGCTGGCTTTGGCGCTCAAGACCTATTTCCAGAAAATCGCCGACCCGGCCGATATTGCACCCACCGCGGCGGTGGCCTTCACCATCAACCACATCGCGGCGGTGTTCCTGCCGGCGCTGCTGGGGCTGTTGTGGGTCGTGTCGCCGGGGGCGGTGTTCGGCCTGGCGGCGGGCATGGCGCTGATCTCTCTGGCGCTGTCGCTGCTGATCCCGCGCCACCCCGAGCCGGGGAACGAGACCATCTTTTCGAAATACGCCCCCGCACCGGCCGAATGACACGCGGGACGCTTGACCTCGGCGGCTGACGGCCCTAGGCGCAAAGGCGGTTTCTGCAGGAGGTTCCCATGCCCACATTCACCGCCCTGACCACCCTGAAAGGCAAAGCCGCGGCCGAAAGCCTGGGCGAAGCGATGGAGCGGCTGGAGCCCGAACCCACCGGCGTGGGCGTCTTCGAGGTCGAGGACGGCTCGGGCCTGTGGGAGGTCGGCGGCTATTTCACCGAAAGCCCAGACGAGGCCGCCCTGGCCCTGCTGGCGGCGGCCTTTGAGGCCAAGCCCTTCGTGGTGTCGGAACTACCGGAAACCGACTGGGTCGCCCATGTCCGGCGCGAGCTGGCCCCGGTCGAGGCCGGGCGGTTTTTCGTCTATGGCAGCCACGATGCCGACAAACTGCCTGAGGGGCGCATTCCGCTGCTGATCGAGGCTGCGATGGCCTTCGGTACAGGGCACCACGGAACGACGCTGGGATGTCTGAAGGCGCTGGACAAGCTGATTGAGACTGGGTTCGAGGCCAGCAAGGTTGCCGATATCGGCTGCGGTACGGCGGTGTTGGCGATGGCGGCGGCGCGGGTCTGGGAAGGTGACATCCTGGCCAGCGACATTGATCAGGTCGCCGTCGACGTAGCCGAGGCCAACCTGAAGGCCAACGGCATGGCCGGGGCCGTCCGTTGTGTCGAGGCTGCCGGTTTTGACCATCCTGACCTCCAGGCGGCGGCGCCTTACGATCTGATTTTCGCCAACATTCTGAAGGGACCGTTGGTGGCCCTTGCCCCGGAAATCGCGCAGAATCTGCGCGGAGGCGGACATGCGATCCTGTCGGGAATCCTCAACGAGCAGGCCGACGAAGTGGAATCAGTTTATTCACGAAACGGGTTCAATACGATGGATCGGTCAATGATTGGTGAATGGACGACGCTAGTCTTAACCAAACAGGGCGCAAATTAGACCATTTGCAGGAGTTTTGTGGATTTTTGCCACGGTTTTGACGCATTCTCTTTCTACCGTCATCCAATGAATTTGGGGGGCGGTTTTTGGAGGCTGCCATGACAGGAAAACAACTTGAATTCGATCAGCGCGTTCATCGGCTGACAAAGAAACACAACAAGATGAGCCGTGGCTATCGCGCGACTATGCGCAAAGATGGTCTGGTCGTCATGAAACCCCAGCGGGTACGCTCGGCGGTTCCGGCCAAGGTTCTGTTGCTGTGCCTGTGCGGATTTTTTGCTTTCAAAGCGTTCCTGCTATCCAATCTCGGCCCGACCGGATACCAGTATCGGGTGGATGCCCTGAACGAAGGGACATCGGTTGAACAGGCGGGCGCGTGGATCATGCAGATTGATCCATTGTCGCAGGCCCTGTCGACACAGCTGAACAAGATTCTCTACTGAACTCTCTCTCCTAAAGAGCTTTCACAAGACAAAAACACCGCGTACCTTTCGGTCCGCGGTGTTTCTGTGCTGCCCCGAGGGAGGATAGGGGCGAGAGTGGGTGGTTTCAGTACAGACGGCGGCGGCCAGCAGCGACTTCGTCGATGTCACCGCGGCACAGGCCGATATCTTCCAGTTCACGGTTGCTCAGACCGTTCAATGCGTTGCGCGTCACGCGTGCGTCGTTCCAGGCGACAACGGCGTTCACGACGGATGCCAGAAAGGCGCCGATACGGCCGACAAGGCCAAACGAGCCAATCGAGGCGCGGGTTGTGTCAATTGCAGCCATATCCTGCTTCCTTCTGTTCAGTGTTGACGTTTGAATGTCGAATTCTCGGGCCAGTTAGTGATGTCGGATTGACCTTGCAAGTGCTGAAACTGCATGTGTCCTATGCAGTTTTTGCAATGCTTCGAAAATGATGAAAGTCCCTTAAATTATTGATGAAAACTGCCTTGGGAATGTGTCGGTTTCAGACTTTCTGGCGTCGCAATGCGTCCGAATTGTCGCGGACGGAACAGGTGTGTCGCATTTGGTCACCGGATCAATTTTCTTGGAAAATGTTCACGCTTCGTGCTAATCGAGAGAAAAGACAATGAAAACCCGAGCAGGCCGAGGCACAACATGCGAATTCTGGGCATTGATCCGGGGCTGCGAACCCTGGGATGGGGCGTCATCGAATCACATGGCAGCCGGCTGAGCCATGTTGCCAACGGCCTTTGCAAATCCGACGGGGATGATCTGGGTGAGCGGCTTTTGTCGCTGCACAACCAGATCGTCGAGGTGATCTCCGAACATCAGCCCGACCAGGCAGCCATCGAACAGACCTTCGTCAACAAGGACGGCGCCGGGACGCTGAAGCTGGGTCAGGCGCGCGGAGTGGCGTTGCTGACCTTGGCGCAGGCTGGGTTGCAGGTGGGCGAATACGCGCCCAACCGGGTCAAGAAAACCGTGGTGGGCGTGGGGCACGCCGAGAAGGAACAGATTCTGCACATGGTCAAACTTCAACTGCCGGGATGCCAGCCCAAGGGGGCCGACGCCGCGGATGCGCTGGCGATCGCGATCTGTCATGCGTTCTACGGTGCGACACCGCAGGCGCGCATCAAGCAGGTGGCCACATGATCGGCAAACTGACCGGACGCATCGACTACCGCGCGGCGGATCACCTTCTGATCGACGTGCGCGGGGTCGGCTACATCGTCTATTGCTCGGACCGCACCATGGCGGCCCTGCCTGGGGTGGGCGAGGCGGTCTCGCTGTACACCGATCTGGTGGTGCGCGAGGACCTGATGCAGCTTTATGGATTTCTGTCTTTGGTCGAGAAAGAGTGGCATCGACTGCTCTGCTCGGTTCAAGGGGTGGGGGCCAAGGTGTCTCTGGCCATTCTGGGCGCGCTAGGGCCGGACGGGGTCAGCCGGGCCATCGCGCTGGGCGATTGGGGCGCGGTAAAGGCGGCCAAGGGCGTCGGGCCCAAGACCGCGCAGCGCATCGTGCTGGACCTGAAAGACAAGGCGCCCGGCGTCATGGCGATGGGCGGCACGGTGACCGAAGCGATGGACGGCCCCGTGGCCGAGGTGGTTGAACCCGCAGACCCGGCGCCGGCCCCGGTGCGGGCCCCGAAACCCGGCGCGGGTGCGGCGTCGGCGGGTGCTTTGTCGGCGCTGTCGAACCTGGGCTATGGCCCGTCCGAGGCCGCCTCTGCCGTGGCCGAGGCCGCCGCCAACCTGCCCGATGCCGGTGAGGCCGAATTAATCCGCGCGGCGTTGAAACTGCTGGCACCGAAAGGCTGAATGAATGGTTGATGCCGACCCGACCCTGCGCCCGCAGCCTCTGCCCGAGGACAACGACCGCGCCTTGCGTCCGCAGGGGCTGGACGAATTCATCGGCCAGGCCGAGGCGCGGGCCAATCTGCGCATCTTCATCCAGTCGGCCCGCCAGCGGAACGAGGCGATGGACCACACGCTGTTCCACGGCCCTCCGGGCTTGGGCAAGACGACGCTGGCGCAGATCATGGCGCGCGAGCTGGGGGTGAATTTCCGCATGACCTCGGGGCCGGTTCTGGCCAAGGCCGGGGATCTTGCGGCGATCCTGACCAACCTCGAAGAGCGCGACGTGCTGTTCATCGACGAGATTCACCGCCTGAATCCGGCGGTGGAAGAGGTGCTGTACCCGGCGATGGAGGATTTCGAGCTGGATCTGGTGATCGGCGAGGGCCCCGCGGCCCGTACCGTGCGGATCGAACTGCAGCCCTTTACCCTGGTCGGGGCGACCACGCGGATGGGCCTGCTGACCACCCCGCTGCGCGACCGGTTCGGCATTCCCACCCGGCTGCAATTCTACACCGTGGAAGAATTGCACGAGATCGTCACCCGCAACGCCCGCAAGCTGGGCGCGCCGGCCGATGACGACGGTGCGCGCGAGATCGCGCGCCGGTCGCGGGGCACTCCCCGTATCGCCGGGCGGCTGCTGCGGCGGGTCGTGGATTTCGCCATCGTCGAGGGCGACGGTCGCATCACGCGCGAGCTGGCCGATGGCGCGCTGACACGGTTGGGCGTTGACAATCTGGGTCTGGACGGGGCCGACCGCCGCTATCTGAAACTGATCGCCGAGAATTATGGCGGAGGTCCGGTGGGGATCGAGACCCTGTCGGCCGCCCTGTCCGAAAGCCGCGACTCGCTGGAGGAAGTGATCGAGCCCTATCTGCTGCAACAAGGCCTGATCCAACGCACGCCGCGCGGCCGGATGCTGGCGCAGAAGGCCTGGACGCATCTCGGCATGCCTGCGCCCAAGGGACAGAGCGACCTGTTTGGTTGAAGCCGCCGGCCTCAGACTTTAAGGCTGGGGCGAGAGAATTTTCCAAAGACGAAGGGCAGGGCGTGACACCCGAAGAGATCCAGGCGCTGTTTACCCGATCCGATGGTGCGTTCCTGTTCGCACGTTGGGGACGGCCCATCGTGCCGATCGTATTTGGCGTGGAGGACAAGACGCTAGCAACGGTCAAGGGCGCGTTCGAGGCGGTCGTTGCACTGGCCGGCCATAAGATGGCCGAGACCGACCCCGAGTTGGGCGCCAACTGCATGGTGTTCTTTTTTCGCGATTGGGCCGAGCTGCTTGAAGTGCCTGACCTTGACCGGCTGATCCCGGACCTCGCGCCACTGGTCGAGCGGCTCGATGCTGGCGGAGCCAACCAGTATCGAGCCTTCAGGTTCGATCCGGACGGCGCGATCCGTGCTGCGTTTGTCTTTGTGAGGATGGACAGTGAGCTGTCGAAAGTTTCGGCCGAAACGCTGGCGTTGTCGCAGGTCGTTCAGACCATTCTTTTGTGGTCGGATACAGCCTTCCGAGAGCGCTCGCCCCTGGCCGTGGCGGGAGACACCACGATCCTGCGGCCCGACATTGCCGCGCTGATCCGTGCAGCCTATGATCCGGTTTTGCCGGCGGTGGCGCGGGACCCGTCCCATGCGCTGCGGCTGTTCGCACGCATGGAGCCGACGCAATGAAGCATGTCTTTCCCGTCCGCGTCTACTACGAGGACACCGACATGGGGGGCGTGGTCTATCACGCCAACTATCTGCGCTATATCGAGCGCGCCCGGTCGGATTGGGTGCGCAACCTGGGCAATGACCAGAACGCAATGCGCGAGGCTGGTATCATCTGGGTCGTGCGGAGGGTCGAGGCCGACTATCTGGCGTCTGCGCGGTTCGACGACGAGTTGCTGGTCGAAACCGAGGTCGTCGCGATTTCCGGCGTGCGACTGACCATGGCTCAACTCATCCGGCGCGGCGAGACCGAAGTCTTCCGCGCGACCGTGACGGCCGTTTGCGTCAATCAGGATGGCCGGCCGATCCGGCTCCCGGCAGAGATTCGCGCATTGCTGTAACAATTTGCTCAGCCCCTGTGGTTCTGTTGGCAATTTGCCCCTAACTACGCTAGCGTTTGGCAAAACAAGGCCAATCAACGGCTGTCAGGCAAAACAAAGAGCAGGTTCATGGAAGCTGAAACGCTGGCGCTGGCGCAGGAGATCGATTTCTCCATGTGGGGGCTGTTCGCCCGTGCGACATTCATCGTGAAAGTGGTGATGCTGATCCTTGTGGTCGCATCCTTCTGGTCATGGTCGATCATCATTCAAAAGCTCATCACCTATCGCAGCGCGCGACGCGAAGCGCAGGTGTTCGACGAGGCGTTCTGGTCGGGCAACCCGCTGGACGAGTTGTTTGAACAGATCGGAACGCAGCCGGATGGCAGTTCCGAAAAGATCTTCGCAGCCGGCATGATCGAGTGGCGCCGCTCGCACCGCGCCGACGGTGGACTCATAGCCGGCGCACAGGCCCGGATCGATCGTTCGATGGATGTGGCCATCGCAAAAGAGGCCGAAGGCTTGCAAAAGGGGCTTTCGATCCTTGCGACCGTGGGTTCGACCGCGCCGTTCATCGGCCTGTTCGGTACGGTTTGGGGCATCATGAACGCCTTCATCGAAATCGCCGAACAGCAGAACACAAACCTGGCCGTCGTGGCGCCGGGCATCGCCGAAGCTTTGCTGGCGACCGGGCTTGGCCTGCTGGCCGCAATTCCGGCCGTGATCTTCTACAACAAACTTAGCGCGGACAGCGATCACATCGTTGGCGGATACGAGGCTTTTGCCGACGAATTCGCAACCATTCTGTCCCGCCAGTTGGACAGCTGACATGGGTGCGGCGATCCAGCAATCGTCTGGCGGCAACGGACGACGCCGAGGACGGCGGCGCGGGCGTGCGCAGCCGATGGGTGAAATCAACGTCACACCCTTTGTCGACGTGATGTTGGTGCTGCTGATCATCTTCATGGTCGCGGCTCCGCTGATGACCGTGGGGGTCGAGGTTGATCTGCCCAAAACTGCCGCCAGCGCTCTGCCGGGCGACAACGAGGAACCGTTGACCGTCACGCTGACAGCCGACGGGCGGGTTCAGATCCAGACCACCGAGGTGTCCCGCGACGAGTTGATCGGCAAGCTGCGCGCCATTGCTGCCGAGCGCAGCAGCGACCGCGTCTACCTGCGGGCCGATGGCGCCATTCCTTATGCGCAGGTCATGCAGGTCATGGGTGCGTTGAATGCCGGCGGGTTTTCGAATGTGGGCCTTGTCACCGATACTGGCGGGCCGGCGCTGGACGCGGGCGGAGAGTGAGGCTGCGCGGTGGATACCGGCACCAAGATTTCGGCGATTGCCCATGTGACATTGATCGGATGGGCCCTGTTCGGCGGCACGTTCCGGTCCGAGCCGCTGCCTTTTGCTGTGCAGGAGGTGTCGGTGGTTTCGGCTGAGCAATTCGCTGCCCTGACGGCGCAAAGCGATGCGCCCGAAGTTCCGACGCCCCCCAACGCATTGGAAGATCCGATCGTACAACCCCCGGCGCCCGAAGTGCCGGAGCCGTCTGCCGAAGAACAGCCGCGCCCCGAGCCGGTCACGCCACCTGAACCGGAGCCCGAGCCGCAACCCGAGGCAGTTGAGGTTCCACCTGAACCCGAAGTGATCGAGCAGCCTCCGGTACTGGATGAACCGGAACCCGAGGTTGCGGTTTTGCCAGCGCTGCCCGAGTCCCAGCCGCGCCCGGCGGACAAGGTCGCCCCCGAACCCATCGCTCCTCCGCCACTGGACGCAAAGCCGGACGATATCGAAACACCGGCGGTTTCGCTGGATGAAGGTGCTGAGATCCAGCAGGAGCAGCAAGACCAGACCGCGCCAGAGGAAGCCACCGACCAGATCGTGACCGAGGCGGAAGAGGCCAAGGACCTGTCGCCACAAAGCTCGCCGCGTCCCCGGGTCCGGCCCAATCGGCCCAAGCCTGCGGAAACCGAACAGACCGCGACCGCTGAGCCGGCCGAACAGGCTGCGGAACCGGACGAGGCCGCGATCAATGACGCGTTGGCCGAGGCCTTGGGCGGTGCGTCCGAGCCGTCCGGCCCGCCTCTCACCGGCGGTGAAAAGGATGCGATGCGTCTGGCTGTTTCGCGGTGCTGGAATGTGGGCTCGTTGTCGACCGATGCGCTCAAGACCGTTGTGGTGGTCGGTTTCTCACTGAACCGCGACGGCTCGATCGTTCCCGGCAGCCTGCAGCTTCTGGATAGCTCCGGCGGCTCGGACGGGGCCGCAAAACAGGCATACGAGGCCGCCCGGCGTGCGATTTTGCGCTGCGGAGCAAAAGGATATGACCTTCCTGCTGACAAATACGAGCATTGGAAGGATATTGAGATCACCTTCAATCCCGAGAGGATGCGGATCAAATGATGAAACTTCTGACCAGCCTCTTCGTTGGCCTGACCCTTCTGTCGGCCCCCGTGTCTGCGCAAACCGGCCCACTTCGGCTGGAATTGGATGAAGGCATTATCGAACCTTTGCCGTTTGCGGTGCCCAGCTTTGTACCGGACAGTCCGGCGGCCAGCCAGTTTGCGGCTGACATCAGCCGCGTCATCGCCGAGGACCTGACCGGAACCGGCCTGTTCCGTGAGATTTCGCCGGATGCGTTCATCAGCCGTGTCAGCAGTTTCGAAGCGCCGGTCCAATTTGCGGATTGGAAGGCGATCAATGCCGATGCGCTGGTCACCGGCGCGGTGAATGTCTCAGGCAATACCCTGTCCGTCCGGTTCCGGGTCTGGGATGTATTCTCGGGTCAGGAATTGGGCAACGGCCTGCAATTCGCCGGTACAACCGAGGGCTGGCGCCGAATGGCGCACAAGGTGGCTGATCAGGTCTACAGCCGCATCACCGGTGAAGGAGGCTATTTCGACAGCCGTGTGGCTTTTGTCTCGGAAACCGGCCCAAAGGACCAGCGCCGCAAGCGGCTGGCCATCATGGATTATGACGGGGCGAATGTTCAGTACCTGACCGACAGTGCCGCGATCGTTCTGGCCCCGCGCTTTTCGCCAACGGGCGACCGGCTGCTCTACACCAGCTATGAAAGCGGCCGGCCGCGGATTTACGTTCTGGATGTTGGCCGGGTCAAGCGGCAGGAATTGCAGACTCAGGAAGGTACGATGAGTTTCTCGCCACGCTTTTCGCCGGATGGCCGCTCGATCGTCTATTCGCTGACGCAGGGCGGCAATACGGATCTTTGGAAAATGGATCTGGCGTCCGGGCAGAGCGTGCGCCTGACCAACACGCCCGCAATTGAAACCGCGCCCAGCTATTCGCCCGACGGATCGCGGATCGTGTTCGAGAGCGACCGTTCCGGCAGCCCTCAGCTGTACATCATGCCGGCAAATGGCGGTGAGGCGACCCGCATCAGCTTTGGCCAGGGACGCTATGGAACACCGGTCTGGTCACCACGCGGAGATCTGGTGGCGTTTACCAAGCAGAACAAGGGCCGGTTCCATATCGGTGTGATGCGACTGGACGGTAGCGAGGAGCGGCTGTTGACCGCCTCGTTCCTGGACGAGGGGCCCACATGGTCGCCCAATGGCCGGGTCATCATGTTTGCGCGGGAAACACAGGGCGCCAGCGGGCGTTCGACCCTTTACTCGGTCGACATTTCGGGCCGAAACCTGCGCCCCGTACGCACCCCGGACGGTGGCAGTGACCCGTCGTGGGGGCCACTGTTGAATTAAGGAGCCGCCGGTCGGGCCGAAGTTCACAAGGCAGGCTGGCTGTGATAGACAGACGTCAATAAACAAACGGGACAAGAGGCAACAGAAATGAACGTATTGAGCAAGTTTGCGGCTCTGGGCGCGCTGGCGCTGGTGGCCGCATGTACCAACAACGATCCCTCGGCTTTGGGCGGTGGCGCCGGCGGCAACGGCGCAATCGTCCCGGGTTCTCCCAGCGACCCACGTTCGCCCGCCTATTTCCAGCAGGCGATCGGTGACCGGGTCCTGTTTGCCGTGGATCAGTCCACGCTCTCGCCCGAGGCGCAGACGATCCTTCAGGGGCAGGCCCAGTGGCTGTTGGCCAACACCGACTACGTCGCGACGATCGAAGGTCACGCGGATGAACAGGGCACGCGGGAATACAACCTTGCGCTGGGCGCCCGCCGGGCAAATGCGGCGCGGGAATACCTGATTTCCCGCGGTGTGGCCGGAAACCGTCTGCAGACGATCAGCTATGGCAAGGAACGTCCGATCGAAATCTGCAGCACCGAGGAATGCTATTCCAAGAACCGCCGCGCGGTCACCGTGCTGACCGGATCCACAACGGGGTAACAGGATGAGAATTGCGGGATTGGTTCTGGCGGCGGCTTTGACCCTTGCCAGCGGCGCGCAAGCGCAGGATCAGCAGACTCTGGCCGATATCCGCCAGGAGCTGACGGTGCTGCATGTCGAAATCCAACGGCTCAAGCGCGAGTTTTCCACTACAGGCTCGCCCGCGCCGAACCTGTCCGGCAGTTCGATACTGGAACGCGTTGACGCCATCGAGGCCGAGTTGCAGAGGCTGACACGGCAGACCGAGCAGCTGAATCAGCGTGTTCAGAATGTCGTGACGGACGGAACCAACCGGATCGGAGATCTGGAGTTCCGTCTCTGCGAGCTGGAACCCGGTTGCGAGTTCACCGGCGAAGACACACTGACATTGGGTGGAGATAGCGACACAGCGGCCATCACCGCTCCGGTGACGACGCCCGGCGATGCCACCGACGGCGACCAGGTCGAACTGGCCGTAGGTGAACAAGCCGATTTTGATGCCGCGTCGCAAGCCCTTGCGGACGGAGATTTCCAGACGGCGGCCGATCTTTTTGCGCAATTTGACAGCGCGTATCCCGGCAGCCCGCTGGCCCCCGAAGCCAACCTGAGGCGAGGGCAGGCCCTGGAAAGGCTGGGTGATACCCGCGAAGCGGCCCGGGCTTTCCTTGCCAGCTTTACTGGCGATTCCGAAGGGCCGGTGGCCCCCGAGGCGTTGTACGAACTTGGGGCAGCATTGGGCCGGTTGGGCCAGGTAGACCAGGCTTGTATCACGCTTGGAGAAGTCGGCGTCCGGTTCCCGTCGTCGGCCTTTTTGGCCACGGCAACCGAGGAAATGGCGTCGCTGAGCTGTTCTTGAGCTCACCAGCCGAAACCCTTCCGGAGCGCGTCAGGGCGCTGTTGCCTGAAACGCTTCCGTCGCGACTGGGCGTGGCCGTGTCTGGCGGAAGTGACTCGCTTGCATTGCTGCATCTTTTGGTTCGGATCGCCCGGAATGAAGATGTTCGGCTGTTTGCGGCCACTGTCGACCACGGCCTGAGGCCGGATGCCGCCGCGGAGGCGGCCAGTGTTTCCGAGACATGTGCACATTTGGGCGTGTCCCATGTCACTC
This sequence comes from Ruegeria sp. BJ5, assembly GCF_056537865.1. Taxonomy (NCBI): domain Bacteria; kingdom Pseudomonadati; phylum Pseudomonadota; class Alphaproteobacteria; order Rhodobacterales; family Roseobacteraceae; genus Ruegeria; species Ruegeria sp. BJ5. Next base: position 1,323,921 of record NZ_JBQFSH010000001.1, on the reverse strand, counting down.
TGAAATGGACGGGATGGGACCGGTCGGGAAACCTGCAGGATCAGGCACGGCAGGCGCGCTACGGCCTGCTGCGGAACTGGGCGGTGTCGCAGGACATTCCTGCGGTCGCTCTGGGCCACACCGCAGATGATCAGGCGGAAACCGTGTTGATGCGTCTTGGGCGCGCCGCTGGCGTGCGCGGATTGTCGGCCATGTCTTTTGCGCGCGATCTGGACGGTGTCACGCTTTGGCGACCTTTGCTGGGCGAAACGCGCACCGCTTTGCGGGACTACCTGCAGGCTGAAGGGGTGCGATGGATCGAAGACCCTTCGAATCAGGACCTGCGCTTTGACCGGATAAAGGCCCGCGAGGCGTTGGGCCATCTGTCCGGCTTGGGGATTACGGCCGAAACTTTGTCCCGCGTTGCTGCGAACCTCGGGCGTGCGAACCGGGCGCTTGAGCATTTTGCGCAGGAATCCGCCCGCCGTGTTGCGAAGGAGAAAGCCTGTGCGGTGCGTGTGGAGCGCGCCGGTTTTGCCGCGCTACCTGAAGAAATACAGCGCCGGCTTGTGGTCGGTATCCTCCAGCGGATCTCGGGTCCGGGGTACCCGCCGCGGCAAAGCAAAGTCGAGCAGGTCGTACAGGGCGTTGTTGCGGGACGTTCGTCGACGCTGAGCGGTTGTCAAATCCTTACGGACGGGAATAGTTCGTGGTTTTGCAGAGAGCTGACCGCCGTTTCGGCATGCGTGGCCCGACCGGCCGAACTCTGGGACGGGCGTTGGATCGCGACAGGACCGGACACGCCCGGAGCGCAGATCCGCACGCTCGGCGAAACCGGGTTGCCACAAGTACCCGACTGGCGCGCGACAGGGGTGCCGCGCATGGTGCTGATGGCCACGCCCGCCGTTTGGCTGGGCGACCAAATCGTGTCCGCGCCATTTGCCGGTTTTTTGAACGGATGGACGTTTGAAATGGACCCGAAATTCCCCGAGTTTTCGGCTTCTTTTTTATCGCATTGAACCTGCTTCAATCATCTCTATTTTAAGAGGCAACCCGGCAGCGCCTCATCTGCCGATGTCTTTTGGGAGAATTTTCTTGGGCAACGCTCGCAATATAGCCTTCTGGGTCGTTCTCTTCCTGTTGATCCTTGCACTGTTCAATCTGTTCAGCGGACCGGGAGGAACCCTCCAGAGCAATGAAAAAACCTATTCGGATTTCGTAAGCGCCGTTGAAGCAGGCGACGTAAAAGGCGTGACGCTGGATGGTGAGCAGATCCGTTACACAACCAGTTCCGGCGGGAATTTCGTCACGATCAAGCCCGGTGATGCCGAAGTCACCAAGCTGCTGATCGAGAAAGACATCCCCGTGCGGGCGGAAAAGCAGCAGCAATCCGGGTTCCAGTCGTTCCTGATCACGCTGCTGCCGTTCCTGTTGCTGATCGGTGTCTGGGTCTATTTCATGAACCGGATGCAGGGCGGTGGCAAAGGCGGTGCCATGGGCTTTGGCAAGTCCAAGGCCAAGATGCTGACCGAAAAGCACGGCCGCGTCACCTTTGACGACGTAGCGGGCATCGACGAGGCCAAGGAAGAGCTGGAAGAGATCGTCGAATTCCTGCGCAACCCGCAGAAATTCTCGCGCCTTGGCGGCAAGATCCCGAAAGGTGCGCTGCTGGTCGGCCCTCCGGGCACTGGTAAAACGCTGCTGGCCCGTGCGATCGCGGGTGAGGCAGGCGTGCCGTTCTTCACCATCTCGGGTTCGGACTTCGTGGAAATGTTCGTCGGTGTGGGTGCGTCCCGCGTGCGCGACATGTTCGAACAGGCCAAGAAAAACGCGCCCTGCATCGTGTTCATCGACGAGATTGACGCCGTGGGCCGCCATCGTGGTGCCGGATATGGCGGCGGCAACGACGAACGCGAACAGACGCTGAACCAGCTGCTGGTCGAGATGGACGGGTTCGAAGCCAACGAAGGCGTCATCATTCTGGCTGCAACCAACCGCAAGGACGTGCTGGACCCAGCGCTGCTGCGCCCGGGCCGCTTTGACCGTCAGGTGACGGTTGGCAACCCCGACATCAAGGGCCGCGAAAAGATTCTGGGCGTTCACGCCCGCAAGACGCCTCTGGGCCCGGATGTCGATCTGCGCATCATCGCGCGCGGCACACCCGGCTTCTCGGGGGCTGACCTTGCCAACCTGGTGAATGAGGCCGCGTTGATGGCCGCACGTGTCGGTCGGCGTTTTGTCACCATGGAAGACTTCGAGAACGCCAAGGACAAGGTGATGATGGGGGCCGAGCGCCGTTCGATGGTGCTGACCCAGGACCAGAAGGAAAAGACCGCTTATCACGAGGCCGGCCATGCCGTGGTCGGCATGACCCTGCCGTTGTGCGATCCGGTCTACAAGGCCACGATCATCCCGCGCGGCGGCGCGCTTGGCATGGTGGTCAGCCTGCCCGAGATGGACCAGCTGAACTATCACAGGGACGAATGTGAGCAGAAGCTGGCCATGACCATGGCGGGCAAGGCGGCTGAGGTCATCAAATACGGTGAAGACCACGTTTCGAACGGCCCGGCCGGCGATATCATGCAGGCCAGCCAGTTGGCGCGGGCCATGGTGATGCGTTGGGGCATGTCCGACAAGGTCGGCAACATCGACTATGCCGAAGCCCATGAGGGCTATCAGGGCAACACGGCTGGGTTCTCGGTTTCGGCCCATACCAAGGAACTGATCGAGGAAGAGGTCAAACGGCTGATCCAGCAGGGATATGACCGTGCTCATCAGATCCTGACCGAACACAAGGAAGAATGGGAGCGTCTGGCTCAGGGCCTGCTTGAATACGAAACTCTGACGGGTGACGAAATCAAGCGCGTCATGAATGGCGAACCGCCGAATGAGAGTGACGACGAAAGCGACAAGTCTGATCACGGCAATGCCGCGAGCGTGACGGCGATTCCCAAGACCAAGGTCAAGAAGACCCCGCCCGAGGGCGGGATGGAGCCAGAACCTTCGGCATGATGCAAGAGACCCGGCCCCAGAGCCGGGTCTTTTCTTTTCGGCCTTTCCATCAGGGCAGCGAGCGTTAGGCTGCAGCGAACTTTGATCCGCTGTCGAAAGGAAATGGCATGCCTGTCCTGCGTGAAACCGAATTCAAGGCCCGGGTCGTCTGGTTGGGCCACGTTCCCGCCGGGCAATCCCTGCGGGCTCAGCCAGTGCCGCAGCTTGACCTTGGGTTCTCGGGCGACAAGGGCGCGCGTCATGAAGGGCTCAATCGACCATCCTGCGTGCGGGTCAAGAACCTGTACCCGGAAGGCACCGAAATCCGCAACGTGCGACAGCTGACGATCCTGGCTGCCGAGGAAATGGCGGCCATTGCTTCTGACATGGGCGTGGACCGGCTGGATCCGGCCCTTTTGGGTGCAAGTATCGTTGTCGAGGGCATTCCGGATTTCACGCATGTTCCGCCCTCGTCACGGCTGCAGGCGGATACGGGATTGACCATGACCGTCGATATGGAGAACCGCCCTTGTGTCCTGCCCGGACGGGAAATCGAAGCAGAGTCACCGGGGCACGGCGCCCGGTTCAAACCGGCCGCACAGGGCCGGCGCGGGGTGACCGCTTGGGTCGAACGGCTGGGACTTCTGAGGCTCGGAGACAGTCTGACCCTGTTCGTCCCCGATCAGCGCGCATGGAACCCAAAACAGACGGCGGTTTCCGATTAGATACGTCCGAACAAGGCCTACGCCGTTTCGCGGCCTGAAAATGTCGGAATCCACATCCATTCAAACCGTACACAACGGTATGGATTTGACAGCACCGACGCGCGGCGTCGGTTTTGCACGGAATTCAATCAGGGATCTTGCCCAATGAGCTACAAATCCGACATTGAAATCGCTCGCGAGGCGAACAAGAAGCCAATCCAGGAGATTGGTGCAAAAATCGGCATCTCGAGCGACGACCTGCTGCCATACGGCCATGACAAGGCCAAGGTAAGCCAGAATTTCATCAACTCGGTCCAGGACCGCGAAGATGGTAAGCTGATCCTTGTGACTGCAATCAACCCGACGCCCGCGGGCGAGGGCAAGACCACCACAACCGTCGGTTTGGGTGATGGCCTGAACCGGATCGGCAAGAATGCGATGATCTGTATCCGCGAGGCCTCGCTTGGTCCGAACTTCGGCATGAAGGGGGGCGCCGCGGGCGGTGGCTATGCCCAGGTCGTGCCGATGGAAGAAATGAACCTGCACTTCACCGGTGACTTCCATGCAATCACCTCCGCCCACTCGCTGCTGTCGGCGATGATCGACAACCACATTTATTGGGGCAACGAACTGGAAATCGATACCCGCCGCGTCGTTTGGCGCCGGGTCGTCGACATGAACGACCGCGCCCTGCGCCAGATCACGGCCTCTTTGGGGGGCGTGTCGAACGGTTTCCCGCGTGAAGCAGGTTTCGACATCACCGTCGCGTCCGAGGTCATGGCGATCCTGTGCCTGGCCAACGACCTGAAGGATCTTGAAAAGCGCCTGGGCGACATCATCGTGGCCTACCGCCGCGACAAGACCCCGGTTTACTGCCGCGACATCAAAGCCGAAGGCGCGATGACCGTTCTTCTGAAGGACGCGATGCAGCCCAATTTGGTCCAGACGCTGGAAAACAACCCGGCCTTCGTGCATGGCGGCCCGTTCGCCAACATCGCGCATGGCTGTAACTCGGTCATTGCGACCAAGACCGCGCTGAAGGTGGCCGACTATGTCGTGACCGAGGCCGGTTTCGGGGCCGATCTGGGCGCCGAGAAGTTCATGAACATCAAATGCCGCAAGGCCGGCATTGCGCCGTCGGCCGTGGTTCTGGTTGCAACGGTTCGCGCGATGAAGATGAATGGCGGCGTGGCCAAGGCCGATCTGGGCGCGGAAAACGTCGACGCGGTAAAGTCGGGCTGTGCCAACCTGGGCCGCCACATCGAAAACGTGAAATCGTTCGGCGTGCCGGTCGTCGTCGCGATCAACCACTTCGTCACCGATACCGATGCCGAGGTTCAGGCGGTCAAGGACTACTGCGCCGAACATGGGGTTGAGGCGGTTCTGTCGCGGCATTGGGAACTGGGCTCGGAAGGATCTGCAGATCTGGCAAAAAAAGTCGTTGAACTGGCTGATGCCGGTACCGCGAATTTTGCGCCGATCTACCCTGACGAAATGTCCCTGTTCGAAAAGATCGAGACCATCGCCAAGCGCATCTACCGCGCCGACGAGGTTCTGGCCGATGCCAAGATCCGCAACCAGCTGAAGGAATGGGAAGCCGCCGGATACGGCAATCTGCCGGTCTGCATGGCCAAGACACAGTATTCCTTCTCGACCGATCCGTCGCTGCGCGGCGCGCCCACCGGCCACTCGGTTCCGGTGCGCGAGGTGCGCCTGTCGGCGGGTGCTGGCTTTATCGTGGTGGTCTGCGGTGAGATCATGACAATGCCCGGTCTGCCCCGCAAACCGGCGGCTGAGACAATCCGCCTCAACGACGAAGGGCAGATCGAGGGCTTGTTCTAAGCCGCTGAATAAGACATCTCGTGGTCCGGGGAATCCCCGGGCCATGAGGAGATTGCGATGCCCACTCTGACGCTGCCGCAGGACTGTCATTCCATGCAGGAATTGCGGGTTCAGATCGACAAGCTGGACCGCCAACTGATCGAACTGTTGGCGACGCGCGCAACCTACATCGATCGCGCGTCCGAATTGAAACCTGGCGAGGGCCTGCCGGCCCGAATTCCCGAGCGTGTCGAGGACGTGGTGCAAAAGGTGCGTTCAAACTCGGTTGAGGTGGGCATGGACCCCGATCTGACCGAAAGGCTTTGGCGCATCTTGATTGATTGGTCGATTGCGCGCGAGGAGAACGTGCTCGGCCCTGACTGAATGACCGGGTGCCCTTCGCGCCCGATCCGCTTTTTGAAAGAAGGGATCAAAGGATGGTAGCTCAAGTCATCGACGGCAAGGCCTTTGCGGCCAAGGTCCGCGCACAAGTCGCCGATCAGGTTGCAAAACTCAAGGAAGAAAACGGCATCACCCCCGGTCTGGCAGTGGTCCTGGTCGGCGAAGATCCGGCCAGCCAGGTCTATGTCCGCTCCAAGGGCAAGATGACTGTCGAAGTGGGCATGAACTCATACGAGCACAAGCTGGATGTCGACACGTCCGAGGCAGATCTGCTTGCCTTGATCGAGAAGTTGAACAACGATCCCGCGGTGCATGGCATTCTGGTCCAGCTTCCGCTGCCCAAGCATTTGAATGAGGACCTGGTGATCAACTCGATCGACCCGGCCAAGGATGTCGACGGGTTCCACATCTCGAACGTTGGTCTGTTGGGCACCGGTCAGAAGTCCATGGTTCCCTGCACGCCGTTGGGCTGCCTGATGATGTTGCGCGATCATCATGGCTCGTTGTCCGGCATGGATGCGGTGGTGATCGGCCGGTCGAACATCGTGGGCAAGCCGATGGCCCAATTGCTGCTGGGCGACAGCTGCACCGTGACCATCGCGCACAGCCGTACCAAGGACTTGCCCGATGTCGTGCGTCGCGCCGATATCGTTGTGGCCGCGGTGGGCCGTCCCGAGATGGTGCCTGGCGACTGGATCAAGGAGGGCGCCACCGTCATCGACGTTGGCATCAACCGGATCGAGCGTGATGGAAAAACCAAGCTGGTCGGCGACGTGGATTATGCCAGCGCGGCCGAGCGCGCAGGCGCTATTACACCGGTTCCCGGTGGTGTTGGTCCGATGACCATCGCCTGCCTGTTGGCCAACACCCTGACGGCCTGTTGCCGATCGAACGGCCTGCCCGAGCCCGAAGGCCTGACGGCCTGACCACTGACGGCCTTGGGGCGGAGCTTCCGCCCCGGGGCCAACGTGGGGATGAAGCGCCCCCGCCAGCACGCCGCAAACGTGTTTGATTGTCTGACATTTCGTGATAAGCTTGAGTTTCCAGCCGGTTACGAAGTGAACAAGTGGGCGTCTGAGGGACAAGGGCTGGGTCCCGAAAGGCTGCTCATTGATTTTGATATGTTGTCAAAACTGAGCCCATTCATTGCAGAATGCACGCCTCAGAGGGTGGTCGCCGGTATTCTGTTCATCCCGTTGCTCGCCTATACTTTTCCACCGTTCCGAGAAATGGATCTGCCCTTCTCCGTACGTCTGTTGTTCTGGGCAGGAGTGATGATTCTGGCGGTTGTGGCAACTTGGGGATCTCGGCAGTTGGTGAAAGATCGTCTGGACCACGTCGGACTGACGGTCCGGGACGTGGCGTTTGCCTTGGTGATCCTTGTGCTGTTCACGCCGGCGTTGTGGATCCTGACGTGGATCCTGTACGCTGCCAGTGGCCACGATGCCCCCGGTTTGCTGGCGGTTGGCACTTACGGTGCGCTGTTTAGCACAGGTCTGGTACTTGTCAGCAAAGGCGAAGCCCCGCCTGAAAATGACGACATCATCGAAGCACCCCAACCCCGTTTGGCGAGCCGTCTACCGGACGGGTTTCGTGGTGATATCCTGCGGCTTGCGGTCCGGGATCACTACGTTGATGTGGTGACCACCAGCGGAACTTATACGATCCGGTCGCGCTTTACTGATGCGATTGCTGAGATGGAACCGATTTCGGGCCATTGTACCCACAGATCCCATTGGGTCACGGACGCGGCCATTCTGGAAATCCAGAAAAACAACGGCAAGACCTACCTGCGCCTTAGGAACGATGATCTGGTTCCCGTCAGCCGCAAATACAAACCCAAACTGGAAGAAGACGGTGTGATCTGAACCAGCTGTCGGCTAACGCGGCATCGCCGTCAGCTGTGGCTGCGGGCCCGTCAGAATGGCGCGGGCGTCCGGCTGCATCAACTGAGACAACGCGGTGTCCGAGCTGCGCAACCCTCCGGTATATGTTCCATAAGCCGGCATGATCAGTCGACACCCGTCGAACAAAAAGGCCGGGCGCGAGATCATGCGGCCCCGCGCATTGAGCCGGACCTTGGGGTGAAAATGCCCTGAAACTTCGCCTTGCGCGTCGGTTTCCGCTATATGGCGGAAGACCAGCACGTCTTGGCTCCACTCGGCCAGATGGGTGCCGCTCAGCGCGACGGGACCCGGGTCGTGGTTGCCCTCTATCCAGATCCAGAGCCGCCCGGCTTGCAGCGCAGAAATCTCGAGCCGATCTGCGTCGCTCAGCGATTCCGAGGCTTCGAGATCATCGAAACTGTCCCCCAAGCATACCACTGTCTTGGCACCGGTCGTGTCAAGATCGGCGGCCAGCCGGGACAGTGTCTCTCGGTTGTCATAAGGGGGCAGGGCCGGTCCGCCCCGCCGAACGACCCGAGATGACTTGCCCAAGTGCAGGTCCGAAACACACAGAAGATCGTGCGCAGGCCACCAAAGGGCGCCCGATCCCATGGCGCGCAGCCGGGCACCTGCAAAGGAAAATTCAAGGCTGTTCATGGTCCGTTCTTTGCCTGTCGGGGCTTGATTTGCAAGTCGTTTCTTCAGGCGGGTTCCAGGCCGGCGTCGCGCAACAAACGGGCGCTTTCTTCGGCCAGCAGCCGCTCTTCGGCCACGCCCTTGACCGGGACCTTTCCCACCTCGAGCAGCAACGGCGCCGCCAGCGGTGACACCCGATCCAGCCGGATCAGGTCGATCCGGTCGCCGATGCGTGCAATCATGGCCTCGATCCGTCCGAAATCGACCAGCCCGCGCATGGCTTCTTCGCGGGTGATCTGCATCAGCAGGTGGTCGGGGTCGTATTTCAGCAGCGTGTCGTACAGGATGTCCGACGAAAAGGTCGCCTGTCGCCCGCTTTTGCGTTGGCCACCTGTGTTGCGCTCGATCAGCCCGGCGATGGTGGCCGAGGCGCGGAAGGTGCGTTTCATCACCGCATTGCCCGCCAGCCAGTTGTCCAACCCGTCGCGCAGGGCCTCGATCTGGAACAAGGGGCTGGAGTCGGTCACCGCGTCCAGACCCCAGATCAGCGTGGCATAGTCGGTCGCGACAAAACCCAGCGGGGCCAGCCCGGTTTCCTCCATCCGTTTGGTCAGCAGCAGGCCCAGCGTTTGTTGTGCGTTGCGTCCGGCAAAGCCGTAAACGCACAGGTTTTCGCGGCCGTCATTGGGAAAGCTCTCGATCAACAGCCGGTCACGCCCGGGCAGCCGCGACATCCGGCGCTGCAGGGCCAACCATTCACCCGTATGTTCGGGCAGCTGCGGCCAGTCGGGCTGTGCGAACATCCGCAGGATGCGGTCGCTCAGCTGGGTCGAGGTGGCGAACTTGGTGCCCGAGAAGGTGGCGACCTTGGGCTTTTTGTCCGCACGGCGCGTGACCTCAACGACCATTTGACGCAACCCTTCATAGCGCACGATCTGACCGCCGATCAGGAAGGTGTCGCCGGGGGTCAGCGATGCGGCAAAGGCCTCCTCGACCTCACCCAAGGGCTTGCCGCCCCGGTTGCGCTTCAGCCGGACCTTCAGTGTATCGCTGTCCTGGATCGTGCCCAGGTTCATGCGGATGCGATGCGCCGCGCGCGGGTCGCGCAGTTGCCACAGCCCGTCGGGGCGCTGTTGCAGGCGTTGCCAGCGGTCATAGGCCCGCAGCGCATAGCCACCGGTTGCGCAGAACTCCAGACAGGCGTCGAAGGCCGCGCGGGTCAGATCGGCATAGGGACCGGCTGAGGTGACCTCGGCATACAGGGCATCGGCATCGAACGGCCCGGCGCAGGCCGCGATCAGGATGTGTTGGCACAAGACGTCACGCGGGCCGGGGCCGCGCGGCTCGCCGTCCAGATCGTGCGCGCGCGCGGCCTCCAGCGCGGCGACGCATTCGACCACCTCGAACCTGTTGGCAGGCACCAGCAGGGCCTTGGACGGCGCGTTGTAGCGGTGGTTGGCCCGCCCGATCCGCTGGACCAGGCGCTTGACGTTTTTGGGGGCGCCGATCTGGATCACAAGGTCCACGTCGCCCCAATCGATTCCCAGATCAAGGCTGCCGGTGCAGACGATGGCGCGCAGGTCGCCACGGACCATTGCCGCCTCGACCCGTTCGCGCTGTTGCCGGTCGAGGCTGCCATGGTGGATGCCGATGGGCAGGCCTTCGTCATTGGCCAGCCACAGGTTGTGAAAGAAGATCTCGGCCTGGGCGCGGGTGTTGTGGAAAATCAGCGTCGTTTTGTGCCGCCGGACCTGCTCCAGCACCGCCGGAATGGCATAGGCCGCGCCGCCCCCGGCCCAGGGCGGCATTTCGGCCGTTTGCAGCATGGCGATATCGGGGTCGGGGCCGGGGTCGGCCAGAACGATGTCGCAAGGGTCGGGGTGGCGGGCCAGAAAGCGCGCGATGGCGTCCGGGTCCTCGACCGTCGCCGACAGGCCCACACGCCGCAGATCGGGGCACAGGGTCTGAAGGCGGGCTAGCGCCAGCATCAACTGATCGCCCCGCTTGCTGTCGGCCAACGCATGTATCTCGTCCACGATCACGCGCTGGACGCCTTGGAACATGCGTGGTGCATCTTCGTAAGACGTCAGCAGCGCCAGGCTTTCCGGAGTCGTCAGCAGGATATGCGGTGGGTCCACGCGCTGGCGTTTCTTCTGTGTGGGGGTGGTGTCGCCGGTACGATCTTCGATCCGGATCTGCAAGCCCATCTCGTCGGCCGGGCCGCGCAGGTTGCGCTTGATGTCTGCGGCCAGCGCTTTGAGCGGCGAGACATAGATCGTGTGCAGCCCCGCGTGCCGCCCCTCGGCCAGTTCGATCAGCGAGGGCAGGAACCCGGCCATCGTCTTGCCGCCGCCCGTGGGTGCGATCAACAGCGTCGCCGGGGCTTGCGCCCGGTCGATCATGGCCTGTTGATGCGGGTGGATGGACCAACCCCTGGCGGTAAACCAGGTGTCAATCCGGGCGGGAATCTGCGTCATATGCGCAGACTAGCTCGCCCGGTGACAAAGCGGAATGCGGTTTGGGTCTGTCTTACTTAACGATTTCCTCGTCCTTGACGAACATGTTCGCCCAGGCGCGGTCGATCAATTCCGGGCTCATCTGATAGGGGATGCCCTCGAACTCGCAGATCGAGATCATCTGGTCGATCAGGAAGATCGGCTGATAGTTCGCATAGACATTGTTGATGGTCGGGTATTTGACCTTCAACAGATGTACCAGTGCGGCTTCGTCCAACGGAATGCCGCGCTTGCGGGCCACCATGGCGAAGATCTTCAGGAAGTTTTCCTGGTTCGGGCCGTCGATCTTGATCTTGAAGAAGATCCGGCGAAGCGCGGCCTGGTCGAAGATCTCGTTCGGGTGGAAGTTGGTCGAGAAGATGACCAGCGTGTCGAAGGGAACTTCGAACTTTTCACCCGACTGAAGGCCCAGAATGTCCTTGCCCTCTTCCAGCGGAACAATCCACCGGTTGATCAGGGCCTGCGGCGGCTCGGCCTGGCGGCCAAGGTCGTCCACGATGAAGATGCCGCCGGTCGATTTCAGCTGCAGCGGCGCCTGATAGGTGCGCGCCGTGGGGTTGTAGACCAGGTCCAGCATGCTCAGCGACAGTTCACCACCCGTGACCACCGTGGGGCGTTCACACTGGACGTACCGCGTGTCGAATCGCTTGCGGCGGCGCAGGCTGTTCGGGTCGTCAGCCTCTTGCTCGATCGCTGTGTGCACGATCGGGTCGTACACGGTAATCACCTGACCGGCATATTCGATGGCATACGGAACAAAGACGTTGTCACCCAACGCATCCCGAATTCCGTTTGAAATCGAAGACTTACCGTTACCCGGCGGGCCGTACATCAGGATCGAGCGACCGGCGCTGACCGCAGGACCCAGGTGGTCAAGCAGGCTGTCCGGCAGGACAAGGTGCCCCATGGCGCCGGTCAACTGATCGCGCGTGACTTGGATGTTCCGGATCGACTGTCGTTTGACCTGCTCGCGGTAGACTTCCAGCGGAACGGGCATGGCGCCAAAGTATTCGGATTGGCTCAGCGCGTCCAACGCCCGTGCCTTGCCGGCGTCGGTCAGTTGATAGCCCATTTCGTTGCCGCTGTTGGCGTTCAATGTCCCAGTCGCCTCAAGCAGCTTCTGTTCGCGGGCGATGTCGACCAATTCCTGCGTCACCGAACTCGGCAGACAGATCGAGGCGGCGATCTCGCTCACCGTGTCCACATTCTTGCGGAAAACGGTCTTCAGAAGGATGTCCCGCATCATAACAAGCGGAAGCTGCATTTCCCCCAGACCCTTCGGGGCAGGAGGAGCCATAACGGATGAGGTCTGCATGTTCATGAGCGCGGCTCGTATATCCAGTTGTCAATCCTTGTGTCCCGAAAGGGACCACTTGCGGAAAATCTGGCGCAGCTTTGTGGCAGGACCAAGGCGCGGGCAAGGCGCAGACATGATGGTTTACGAGCCGTTAATTGCGCCCAAAATCAAATAGATGCCAAGACTCGCACCCAAGGCCAGCCCCATGGGGAATTTCTTGCCCTGATCCCAGCTTTCCCAGTTCGGAGCGATCTGGCGCAGGCGAGAGTATTTGGCCAGCCGATGGGTGGCAAACGCGGCCAGCGTCGTGACCATCAGAATCACCATCACCAGCAAGAAATCACCAACCCATACGAACGGAGCCGCAGCCGCGCAGAACTTGGCGTCGCCCGCACCCATGGCGCCTGCGGCATTGAGAAGAATGCCAAAAAACAGCACGACCACCAGATGGAACAGCTGCCAGGCATAGACCGGCAGAGAAAACTGCAAGGGCCCGATGCTGGCCCCAACCCATTCGCCCGACCAAGGTGGCAGAACAATCAGCCCGACCACCACAAAAACCAGCGCCAGAGCTGTGACCGCATGGTTCTTGATCTTCATTTCCCGCATGTCGGTGAACGCGACATAGAAACAGATGGGCAGCACAAATGGTAGAAACCACAGGGCTGCCACTGCAGGAATTGCCATGCCTTATGCTTCCTCGAGCGCGCGGAGCGACCGGACCGCTTCGTCGAAATGCTGCGGATGGGTGGCGATGGCTTCTCGGAACAGGTTCTTGGCAGTGTTGATGTCACCGCGCTTCACGGCCGAGATGCCCATCGTGTTCAAGAGTTCCGCACGTTCGGTCTGGGACATCGGGATCACCGGCATGGAATAATTCCCCTGGGCCGAGCGGGCAAGAACCAGATTGTTCTTTGCCGTGAACAGTGAACTGTCCTGTCGGATGGCTTCGGTGAACAGGCGTTCGGCCTCAGAGTATTGGCCACGGGTCAACTTGGAATACCCCCAGTTGTTCATCACGCCGGCCGGCCGTGTGGTCAGCCCGATTGCGGTTTCATAGAACTGGTCCGCACGCTTCCAATCCTTGCTGGCGTCTGCCACCAAGGCTTCAAGCCGATAGCGTTTGAACGTCTCGTAGGTCGGGGGGATCTGGTCCAGCGCTGCCTTTGCCGCCTTCCAGTCACCACTGCGGACCAACGAGTCCGCATAATCGACGCGATCCGCGTTCGTTGCACCGGACATCGCGGTCACGCGCTTCCAGGCGGCCGATGCTTCGGTGCTGCGCTTGGCGCGAGTCAGCGAAATGGCAAGGCCGCGCTGCAAATCGATCCGATCTGGATTCTTGCCGGCTGCTCCACGGAAATAGGTCACTGCCTCGTTCGGGTCAGCCGCATTGAGCATCACGTCGTTGAGGTTCGTCTCGTCGATGACGTTCACTTCCTGGAACGTGCGTTCGACCTTTTCCTCTTCGGTTTCTTTTGCGCATGCAGACAGGATCAGCCCGCACACGACGACTGTCGGAATCAGGAATTTTTGGCGCATTTTTGCGTCCCTTACTGCTCTTGCCTCTGTTACTGGTTCTTCCGCAGCAGGAAAGCTCCGTTCCCTTGCTGCTCCAGCGTATATTCTTGTTCTTGTGGTGTATTATTAACAGGATTTTCCATTTTTGCGAGCGCTAAGCGAAGATTGTCACGGATTGCGTCACTTTCGCCATTGTCCAGCGCATAGGCCCTTTGGAAGACCTGCGCGGCCTCGGCATACTCACCTTTTTCCATCAGCAGAACGCCGAGATTGTTCCACGCAACCGACCAATCCGGGTCTTCCTCGACCGCTTGTCGCAACAAGGGCTCGGCTTGTCCCAGCCGCCTGAGGCCGAGATTGGCGGTTCCGATCGAGGTCAGGATTTCCGGGGTCATCCCTTCCGTCAGGGCCGCGCGGGTGAACGATTCCATGGCCAGTTCGTATTCTCCGGCTGCCATCAATCGGTTCCCGACAGCAATTTCGTCAATCGGTCCACCTTTGGGGTCGACGCCGGGGGCAAAAGGCCCGTTCGAAAGACTTGGGTCCGTACACGAAGCCACCACGGCAAGAACCGCGGTGGCTATCATTAGGCGGTGGAGCCCAAAGCGGGCGCACCGGTTGCGTGAGGGCATGGGCTTATTGGCCTCTGTTACCGAACTCCATGATGCCTTTCGCCGAAGGACCGACCAGAATGATCAGCAGCGGCGGCACCGTCAGCATCATTGTGGCAAGGGTCATTTTCGTTGGCAACTTGTTCGCGGCTTCTTCGGCGCGCATGACGCGTTTGTCGCGCATCTCGCCGGCATAAACCCGCAGGGCGTCGGCAATCGACGTACCGAATGTGGCCGATTGAATCATCACCGTCACGAAAGAGCTCACATCCTGGACACCGCAACGCGTCCCGAAATCGCGCAGAACCTGATCTTTCTCTTTGCCGGCCTTCATCTCATAGGCGACTATCTCGAATTCCTGCGCAATATCGGGGTAGGAGGCCTTCATCTCGCCGGCCACACGCACGATCGCCTGGTCCAGAGACTGACCGGCTTCCACGCAGACCAGCATCAGATCAAGCGTGTCGGGAAAGCCCGCGATAATGTTCTCTTTGCGCTCTTCGATCCGGCGCGTGATCCAGTATTTGGGAATGTAGTATCCGATGGCACCCGGCACCAGAACGCGGATCATCATTTGCTGACCGGTGAATTCCTGCCCGTTTGAAAACACGGTCACCAGGAGAACACCCAAAACGATCCCGGTGATCCCCAACGCAAATTGCGCAAAGTGGAAGAACCGAACGGAATCTTTCGAGCGGTAACCGGCCTGGCGCAGCTTGAGCTCCATGGCCGAGTATTCTTCTTCATCTTTCGGCTCAAGGAAGGTCGCGAACTTTTCAAGCTGTTCGTTCCGGCCCGAGTTGCGCAACTGATCCTTCTTGCCGCGCTTTTCCTTTTTGGGTGCAGCGTTTGCACGCTGCAGCTTTTTCAAGGGATCTTCCGGCTGGTTCAAAAGGATCGGAATGGTCACCAGGACCATGAACAATCCCAGCACGCCGACGACGATCAGCGGGCCGAACTCGCCCAATTGATCCGTCAGCATGTCGTTGATTTGGGTCAGAAATTCCATGGTCGTGCCCTCAGACCTTGATGTTGGTGAGAATGCGCATGACGATCAGGTTCAGCGTCAGCATGATCCCCACGACAAAACAGGCGGGAATGAACCATTTGTGGTCCAGAACCGAGTCATAATACCCGGGGTCCTTGACCAGAATGAAAACCAGGCAAAACAGTGGGAACCCCGACAGGAACTTGCCCGACCACTGCGCCTCGGCCGTGATCGCCTTGACCCTGCGGAACAGACGGAACCGTGCGCGGATCACCTTGGCAAGCCCGTCAAGGATCTCGGCCAGGTTGCCGCCCGACTGCTGCTGGATGCCAACGGCGACCGCGAGAAAGCGCAAATCCTGCATGTCCAGACGTTCGGCCATGTCCTTCAACGCCTCGCCCACGTCACGGCCATAGGCGCATTCGTCGGCAATCACGCCAAATTCGGTCGCAAGCGGATCCTGCACCTCGTTCGCGACGATCTGGATCGTCGAAACGAACGGGTTGCCGACCCGAAGTGAGCGCACCATCAGTTCCACGGCATCGGGCAACTGCTCTTCAAGCATGCCCATGCGCTTCTTGGCCTTGTGATTGACCCAGGCATAGACAGCGCCGATACCGATTGCGATCGACAGAGCTGCCCGCAGGATTGTGTCGGTTCTGGTGCCGATGCTCAGGCCCATGAACGCGACCACGGACACCAGTGCCATGATCATGACCAGTTGCCGCGGGCTGAAGGCAATCGCCGCCTTCTGGGCCTTGTCGGCCAACAGCGAGTAGAGCGGAATGCTCTGCGACTTCATGTGCTGCTGCATTTCCTTGCGCAGCTGCTCCAGAACCTGTTCGCGCCCGACGCCTTTGTCGATCATGTCCAGACGGCGATTGACGCGGCTGTTCAGGCTGATGGATTTGCCGAAAGCCACCAGATAGATACCTTCGACCAGCGCCAGAACCCCGACGAAGATCGCGACATAGATGAGCGCCTCGGTTGGCAGTTGCATGCCCTGATCTCCTACATTGTCGTCGGTTCGTAGATCGATGCGGGCAGGTCATACCCCCACAGACGGAACCGTTCGGAATAGTGGCTGCGAACGCCGGTGGCCGTGAAATGACCAATGATCTTATTGTCGGGCGTCAGGCCAACTCGTTGGAATTTAAAGATTTCCTGCATCGAGATTACGTCACCTTCCATCCCGGTGATCTCGGTGATCGAGGTCATGCGGCGCGAACCATCCTGCAGACGGCTGGCTTGGACGATCAGGTTCACAGCGCTTGCAATCTGGCTGCGCACGGCCTTGATAGGCATTTCGATCCCGGCCATCGCGATCATGTTTTCAAGACGCGAGATACCGTCACGGGCCGAGTTGGCGTGGATCGTGGTCATCGAGCCGTCGTGGCCAGTGTTCATGGCCTGCAGCATGTCGATCACCTCGGCGCCGCGCGTTTCGCCCACGATGATGCGGTCAGGGCGCATCCGCAGAGCATTTTTCAGACAGTCGCGCGGGCTGACTTCGCCTTTGCCTTCCACGTTGGGCGGGCGGCTTTCCATCCGGCCCACATGGGTCTGCTGCAGCTGCAGTTCCGCCGTGTCTTCGATGGTCAGAATGCGTTCTGCGTCATCGATGAAGCTGGACAGCGCGTTGAGCGTGGTCGTCTTACCGGAACCCGTACCACCAGACACGATGATGTTCAGACGAGTGGAGACGGCGGCCTGAAGATACGCGGCCATTTCTTCGGTAAACGCGCCGAAATTGACCAGATCGTCGATGCCAAGCTTGTCTTTCTTGAATTTCCGGATGGAAACCAGGGACCCGTCCACCGCGATCGGTGGAACCATGGCGTTGAAACGAGACCCGTCGCGCAAACGGGCGTCAACATAGGGGTTGGATTCATCGACCCGGCGACCAACGGCGGACACGATCTTGTCGATGATCCGCATCAGGTGCTTTTCGTCTTTGAACGACACGTCGCTCAGTTCGAGCTTGCCGAAGCGTTCGACAAAGATCTGATGCGGACCGTTGACCAGAATATCGCTGACCGAGTCGTCTTGAAGCAGTGTTTCAAGCGGACCCAGACCGGTGACTTCGTCGTACAATTCCTTGTTCAACTGGGTCCGGTCTTCGCGATTGAGAACGATGTTCTTGGCTTCCAGAACCTCGCTCGCGATCGCGCTGATTTCGGTGCGCAATTCGGCTTCGGCTGCATTTTCCAGTGCGGCCAAGTTCAGGTTTTCCAGAAGCTCCCGATGCAGCTCGATCTTGATTTCGCTCAGCCGTTCCTTGCGCTTGCGCTCGCGGTCGTTGCCCTTGGCTTCCGCCGCGGTTTTGGCCACCGGTTTGCGGGCAATCGCGGTGGACGGCGACGGTGCCGCTGCCGGAGCAGTTGGGGCTTCGGCGGCCTTGGGGGCTTGTGAAGGGGTCGCAACCGGCTGCGCACCTGATGGTTTCTTGTAACGTGAGAACACGGCGGTTTCTCCCCCTGATAGCCTTTGTTATGCCGCTTCGGCGCTGTTGCTGCCGAGGCTGTGCAAGGATTGAGCCAGCTTTGCGATTTCGCGGCGAAGAGGGTTCTTGCCGGCCGAGCTGGCCAAAGGCAGACCATGGTCGCCGCTTTGCATGACCGGCTTGCCGCCATCCGGCAGCTGCAGGTCGATCGAGATTCCCAGGCTTTCACCCATGCGCTTGACGCGGCTTTTGCCGCTCAGGTCCGTGAACTTGGGTGCGCGGTTCAACGCAAAGCGAAGCTTGTTGAACGGCAATTCCTCGGCCTGAAGGGCGCGTTTCAGACGCAACGCGTTCTGAGCGGACCGCATATCCAGTTCGATCAGAGCAAAATAGACATGCGCGGCCTGCAAAACGGTCTCGGACCAGTGCACCAGCGTTTTCGGCATGTCGACCACGACATAGTCGTAGTGCTTGCGGGCAATGTCGATCACCCGCTGGATGTCTTCGTGCGTGAGAATATCCAGAGGCACCATGTCGGTCGGGGCCGTCAGAACATCCAGCTTTTCGTCGAATGTCTGCAGAGCCTGCCCAAACACTTCGTCATCCATGGCCACGGTGTCCGACAGCATTTCGAACACGGTTTCACGGCGGGGCAGGTCCAGATAGGTCGAGATGGTTCCGTATTGCAGATCCAGATCGATCAGGCAGACCTTGGGTGCATCCTTTTGCGATACGGTGGCCAATTCCCAAGCCAGGTTCACGGCCAAAGTCGTTGCACCGACGCCGCCGGCCAAGCCCTGAACAACAAACAAAGCGCCTTCTTTCGAAGCTCCTGAGGCCAGCGGGACGGAAACCTGTTGCGGAGTCACGACAGGTTCGGGCGCATTCATGCGGTCGATCGCTTCCTGCAGTTCGTTCTCGGGAAGAGGGTAGGGGACGAATTCATCTGCCCCCTTGCGCAGCAACTGATGAAGAGCGGCGGGGGTCACGTCCTCGGCAATCAGGACAACTTTGATCTTCTTTTCCTTGGCCTGGGTGATGATCTCACCCATCAAGGTCAGATTATCCTCGTCCTCACCGTCGATCGCCAAGGCCACGAATTGAAGAGACGCGGCTTCGGGCTGGCTGAAAAAGGCAAGGGCCTCGGCAAAGCCAAGGTCACCCCAGCGCTCGCCCAAAGCGGCTTCCATGTCCTCGATCAACAGGTCGAAGTTCTGGACATCTCGGCTGATGGTACAGGCCAGAATGCCGGTGTCGTCGTTTTGCGGCGTTGCGCTCGTCATTAACACAATCCTCGTCGTGAGAGCGCAGCAAACGTCGATACAATACCAGTCCGTGTTTCAGCTTGCTGTCGCCCTAAGCGGTCAATTCTGGCCGCAGGTCACCCAATTGTTCACAATGTTGCGTGGAAGTGGGGCAAGAATTGGGCGCAAAAAAACCAATTGTAGGGAATTGGGCGACGATGCCGCCCAATTTCTGATTATTGTTCGCTGGTGTCGCCGATGGCCGTTTCGCGGCGCAGCTGGCTCTTGAATGTCGCGCTTTCGATGTACTCGCGATAAACGAAGTCAGCATACTTGCCGTCCAAGATGTTGGGATGGCGATCGACCAGACCCGACACCTCGGTAACGGTGCGGCGGTTGCGGCGATCCCGATTTGGCGTGGCCACCAGTGGCTGCGTTTTTCCATACGAAACAACAGCTTCCAGACGCGAGCGGGAAATACCCTGTTGCGCGAAGAAGTTGACGACCGCTTGCGCGCGGCGCAGACCCAGACTGTTGTTGTAGGACTGGGATCCGACGGCGTCGGTGTGGCCGTACACGCGGAAACGTGCTTCGGGGAACTGTTTGATCCAGTTCGCCTGATACAGCAGAATCTGGCGTGCTGCCGAATCCAGCTGCGCACTGTCGAAAGCAAAGTTGATCTGGGTCGGAACCTCGGCAGCGAATCGCTGCGCCAGGATCTGGCCATAGGTCAACTCGCCATTCATGACCTGGATGTTGTTCAGCGTTGCGTTGCCGAACGCGCCCTGGTCCACTTCATAGCCGGCCTCTCGGGTACAGCTGGCGACAGCGACTGTAAGACCCAGTGTGATGATCCACTTCTGCATTGGTCTGTCCTCCCTATCAATCCAGGACGTAGCCGTAGGAATTGCCAAAGTCCTGCTTGGCGACTTCCGATGCGGCTCCATTACCAACCCGTTCCGTCCGGGCAGTTCTGCCGTTCATGAACAGGTCGAATTCGCTGGGCGGCTTCACGCGGTCGGTCGGCAGCGCCAGGGCTTCGCCACGGGTCGGGGAAACCAGATGCGCGGTGATGATGATCACCAGTTCGCTCTGCTCGCGCTGGTACTCCGCACTGCGGAACAATGCGCCCAGAACAGGTACGTCACCCAACCACGGGATTTGGTTGCTCAGGTCTGTGAAGTCGTCCTGAATCAGGCCGGCGATCGCAAAGCTCTCACCATCTCGCAGTTCGACCGTTGTGCTGGTCTGGCGCGTGATGAAGCTGGGGACTGTGTCACCGTTGATGGTGAAGTTCGAGCTGGTGTCGATGCTGGACACCGCTGCCGCCATCTCAAGGTTGATCAGGTCACCGTCGACGACGCGCGGAACGAAGTCGATCTCGACACCGAAAGCCTTGTATTCAATGGCAACCACGCCGTCATCCTGAGGAACCGGAATCGGCACTTCACCACCGGCGAGGAAGGTTGCTTCCTGCCCGGACAGCGCCGACAGGTTCGGCTCGGCCAGGCTCCGTGCCAAGCCTTTGGCTTCCAGCGCTTCCAGCAGCAGCCGGACTTGCGTGGAACCTGCGCCAAAGCCAAACAGAATTGCGCCGGTATTCGACTGAACCGCCGGGATGTTGTTGGCCAACGCGTTGCTCAGGGACAACTGGTTGTTCAGCGTGTTGATACCACCGGTCGCGTCACCGCCGGAAAAACCAAGCGAGGCGGACAGGTTCTTGGCGACCGACCGGTTCATCTCGGCAAAGCGGACCTTCAGCATGACCTGCTGTACGCCGCCGACATTCATCAGGTTCGACACACGCTCGGGCGCATAGCGCTCGGCCAGTTCCAGAGCACGTGCCAATTTGGCTGCGCTGGAGACCGTGCCCGAGAGAACGATGCCGTCATTGGCGGTACGCACTTCGATTCGCTCATTTGGCAGAATCTGGCGCAGGCGCTCTTTGAATTCGGTCACATCGGGCGCAACGCGAACGCGGACGTTCGTGATCAGGTTTCCGGCGCCGTCAAACAGTGTCAGCGTCGTCATGCCTGGCGCTTTGCCCAAGACGTAAATTGTGCGGTCCGAAAGCGACGAGATGTCCGCAATCCCTGCATTCGCGATGCTGAGCTCTGCAAACGGCTGTTCGCTTTCAACCACGATGGCGCGGTTCATGGGCACATCCAGCGTTTCCGCCGTACCCTTTTTGACCACGCGAAGATTTTGGGCCCAGGCGGAATCGCCGACCGGGCTCAGAACTAGGGCCAACCCCAAAAGGGTCGAACCAATCAAGGAACGTATTGTCATGTGACCTGCCTCTCCGATCACCACTCTATTTTTTTGGGTCTTATGCCCTATGGTGACGAACTCTGCGCGAATTCCGGATTTATTGCAATAATCAAGGGTTTCTGGAATTTTCCTTATGTGGACAATGCGCAACAACCCAAACGAAACGAGCCGCGCATTATGCGCGGCTCGGGCATGGTAACGCTCTGAATGGACGTCAGTTTGTGCAGGGGATCGGGGTCTCGACGATCTGGTCGCCGCGGCGAGTCCGGATGGTGCAGACCTTCTCGGCCTCTTTCTTCGGCGCGGGGGCTGCTTCTTCGATTCCCAACAGTTTGCGTTGGTCAACCTCGATCGCACTTGCGACGGTTTCATCCTGAACCCCGACCAACGCCAGAGACAGGCGTCCGGTGTTTTGCGCCTGCGCCAGGGCCGCGATCTGTTCCGGGGTGGCGGCGACGGTGACGGTCCGGGCAATGGTTGTGCCGGTGACATCCGATCCCGCCGTCTGATCGACGGCGATCAACTCGATATTGGTCTGGATCAAGCGGGTGATTTCCCCGTTTGCCCCTTCGACCGCGCTGCGCAGCGATCCGGTCCAGTACACGTCAACAACGTCGCCGGGGCGAAGAAAGCCCGAAACGCCCGAGGCAACATCAACACTGATGGCGAACGCGCGCATACCTTTTTCGAGGCGCGAGGTCAGGCCGGCCAGCTCACCCGGACGGGTGATCTTGACCTCCATGATGGCCTCGTCCTTTTCCATGGTGCGCAGAACAAAGCGTTCATTGTTGCCGGTTTCCGGGAACAGGGCCGTCATATCGGTGAACGACCCTTCCGGAACAGCATTCTCAGGCCATTCCACGACGCGCACATCTTCCTGGGTCAAACGCTCACCGTATTTCAGAGGACGCTCAGAGACGATCACGCCGACGGTCGGAACGACGTCGACCTTGGCGTTGGCAAGGGCCTCTTCGGCCATCTGCCGTTCACGCGCCAGGGCGTTCTGATACTCGGCAATATAGTTGCGGGCCATATAGACCGCACCGCCAGCCAAAGCGACCCCGACGATCAGGACAAGACCAAATACAGCTCGCATGCGTATACCTCTTTATTGCTCTGGCCGGACCTGTATCGGTCCGGGCAGGACATTGAAACAGCATATTTCCTAAATCGGAATTGTGTCGAAATGTGGGACAAATGGATATTTTTCGTTGTTTTATTGGCACAGAACGTTGCGAACGAGCATCTCGTGACGTCGCGTCTGCTGTATCCCAACATGGGTTGTGCGGTGCGGAGAAGGCAGGGGACAAACGCGAACAACCGCGCCCGGCTGGCGCGGTTGTCATGTGGCCGGTCGGCCAAGTTTCCGAAAATCAGTTGCCGCCGGATCCGTTCGATCCACCGGTGATGATCCCGCCAACGGTCGTGTTGCTGTCGCCGGTGCTGATGCTGATCGCCGAGTCGGATAGGGTCGCCTCGACATCGTCAGCCAAGCCCTCGGTCCCGCCTTGGATCAAAGCGTAGGCAATCGCTGCCAGGCCGGTGACGGCTGCGGTCAGGACCACCCAGTCGACGGTGATCGCACCGCTATCATCTTTTTTGAAGTTCCTGATGAACTTGATCATTTCGCGTCCCTCCTGACAGAGTGATTCCGCCCAGTTCCGGTTTCTGATGGCGACCAGAATTCTCGCGGGCACCTAAAAACTAATTATCAAAGACTTAAACGCGGTCTCCGTGGCGGAATTTGGGCCAAACGTGGGCCATGCTTGGCCTAGCGCCCGAAATTCGATGCGCAGCGTGTGTCTTGCTTCAAAGGAAAAGGCCGCGCCCTTGGGCGCGGCCTTGTATCCCGATTGGGATGAAGTCAGCTTAGTTGCTGCCAGCGGTGGTGATACCACCAGCTGCCGAGTTCGAACCGGTGCTGATCGTTGCGCTGGTCAGGGCGCTTGAAACGTCGGTTGCCAGGCCGGTCGCGCCGCCTTCGATCTGCTGGTAAGCAACGGCTGCCAGGCCAACAACGGCTGCGGTCAGAACGACCCAGTCAACAGTTACGGCGCCGTCTTCGTCTTTGCGGAAGTTCTTGATGAACTTGATCATGTTACGTCCCTCCTAAAGGATCAAAAAGTCAATAAAACCTCGGGGTCTTTCAGAGCTTCATCTCTCAGTCGGCTCATGACCGTCTCGGTATGGCACTATGTTTGCCCCTCGTGCGTGGCAGGAATTGGGCCAAACAACGAATTTTTTGCCTCAGGCTTAACTTTTTGGTCATTAATCTGGTAACTCATTGAAAGAAAGAATAAAAAATTTTCGACGCCAACCCGTCGCGCTGTTTCGGCGGTGCAAAATTGCGCCAAATGAGGCAAAACCGCCCCAATTCGCTTTGTTTTTCTGGCCTTGCGGGAAGATTCGCGTATCAAATCAACTCAAAAGAACAGATGAGGCAGGCAGAAATGGTTTTCCGGGACGCACTGACATGCGCCGGCGTTTTGGCGTTGCTGGTTGCCGTGGCGGCTCCGGCACCTGCCGCGGATATCGAGCCACGCGGCGTATACAAACGGATCAAGGCTCCCAAGGCGGGGGAACGCCCGCGAGTGACGGTTCAGATCAGTCCGCAAGAACACGCATCAGCACCTTCAGCGCCCAGCACGGGCCCCGATTTGGTCGTGCCCGATATCATAGCCCGGACCAAAGTCCCTCCGGCGGCCTTTCCGGACATAATGAACAAAAAGACCCCCGAGGGCGCGTACAAGGCGTTCTGGGACAAGGTATCGCCGGATATGACTCGAGCCGGCCCTGGCCGCCTTGACGAAGCCCTGCAGGCTCTGGCGGCGACCCAGATTTCATCTCCGCGGCTGCAGAACCTCCAAAAGATCGTCGAGCAGCGCGGGGTCGATATTCTCCGTACGACTGTAGGAACAAAAGTGTCGCCAGCGCTGGTCCTTGCGGTCATGTCCGTGGAATCAGGCGGTCGCCCCACTGCCGTCAGCTCGGCCGGAGCACAGGGTTTGATGCAACTGATGCCTGCCACGGCCAAGCGGTTCGGCGTGACCGACAGCATGTTGCCGGAACAGAATATCGCCGGCGGCGTGAAATACCTGGATTGGCTGATGGGTGAATTCAACGACGACCCGATTCTCGTCCTGGCGGGATACAACGCCGGTGAAGGCGCGGTGCGAAAGCACAATGGTGTTCCGCCTTATGCTGAAACGCGGGACTATGTCCCCAAGGTTCTTGCCGCCTTCCAGGTGGCCCGAGCGTTGTGCGCCACTCCGCCGATGCTGATTTCCGACGGGTGCGTCTTTCAGTCAATGAATTGAAAAAGGCCCGCCGAATGGCGGGCCTTGCGGTTTCTCCGTTTGCTCAGCAGTCAGCTGACGATGGTCGCCTCGGTCGCCGCGCGCATCTCTTCTTCGCTGACGCCATCGGCCAGTTCGACGATTTTCAGGCCGCCTTCGACCACGTCCAGCACGCCCAGGTTGGTGATGATGCGGTCAACCACGCCCTTGCCGGTCAGCGGCAGGGTGCATTCCTTCAGCACTTTGCTGTCGCCGTGCTTGTTGGTGTGGTCCATCACCACGATGACCCGTCCGACGCCGGCCACTAGGTCCATCGCGCCGCCCATGCCCTTGACCAGCTTGCCCGGAATCATCCAGTTGGCCAGATCGCCTTTCTCGTCGACCTCCATCGCGCCCAGGATTGCCGCCGCGATCTTGCCGCCGCGGATCATGGCAAAAGACGTGGCGCTGTCGAAATAGGCGGTGCGGGGCAGTTCGGTGATGGTCTGCTTGCCGGCGTTGATCAGGTCCGGGTCCTCTTCGCCCTCATAGGGGAAGGGGCCCATGCCCAGCATGCCGTTTTCCGATTGCAGGGTGATATCCTTGTCGCCCACATAGTTCGCCACCAGCGTCGGAATCCCGATGCCGAGGTTCACATACATGCCGTCTTCCAGTTCCTCGGCCGCACGCGCGGCCATCTGATTGCGGTCCCAGGGCATTACGCTTCCTCCTTCTTGCGGGTGGTGCGCTGTTCGATGCGCTTCTCGTGCTGACCTTGAATGACCCGGTGCACGTAGATGCCGGGCAGGTGGATGCAGTCGGGGTCCAGCGAACCGCGCGGCACGATCTCTTCCACCTCGGCAACGCAGATCTTGCCGCAGGTCGCCGCCGGCACGTTGAAGTTGCGGGCGGTCTTGCGGAACACCAGGTTGCCGGTGTCGTCGGCCTTCCATGCCTTGACGATGGCCAGATCGGCAAAGATCCCTTCCTCGAGGATGTAGGTCTCGCCGTTGAACTCCTTGTGCTCCTTGCCCTCGGCGATCACGGTGCCGACGCCGGTCTTGGTGTAGAAGCCCGGGATGCCCGCGCCGCCGGCGCGCATGCGCTCGGCCAGGGTGCCTTGCGGGGTGAATTCCAGCTCAAGCTCGCCCGACAGGTACTGACGCATGAACTCGGCGTTCTCGCCGACATACGAGCTGATCATCTTCTTGACCTGCCGCGTCTGCAGCAGGATGCCGATGCCGAAGTCGTCGACGCCTGCGTTGTTCGAGGCAAAGGTCAGATCCTTCACGCCAGATTCCTTGATCGCCCGCAGCAGCAATTCGGGAATGCCGCACAGGCCGAACCCGCCGGCCGCGATCAGCATGCCATCCCGAAGTATCCCATCGAGGGCCTCGGTGGCATTGGCATAGACTTTCTTCATGGAAAACTCCCCCAATGACATGGTGATGGGCAGGTTGTGCCGCCACGTCATTGGGAAGTCAATGAAACCTGCGGGCGGGTGGTATTTCTACCTAACCGCCCGCGGGGGCCGGGATCAGCCGGCTTTCTTCTTGGTGGCTTTCTTCTTGGGCGCGGCCTTTTTGCGGGTGCCTTTCTTGGCCGCCTTCTCATTGACAAGTTCCACCGCCATTTCGGGCGTCACGTCCTCGGGCTTGATGTCCTTGGGCAGGGTCGCGTTGATCTTTTCCCACTTCACATAAGGCCCATAGCGCCCGTCCAGAACCTGGATCGCGCCGCCGTCGGGATGCTCGCCCAGTTCCTTCAGCGGTTTGGCCGCAGCCCGTCCGCGCCGCCCGGGATTGGCGCGTTTTTCCGCCAACAGTTCGACGGCGCGGTTCATGCCGATCTCGAACACGTCGTTGGGATCCTTGAGGTTGGCATAGACCGGCTTTGCCTCATCCGGCAGCTGATGCATGATATAGGGACCGAAGCGCCCGAAATTGGCGCTGATCATACCGCCCTCGGGGTGTTCGCCAATCTCGCGCGGCAGACTCAGAAGGGTCAGCGCCTTCTCAAGGTCCATGTCATCCTTGCTCCAACCCTTGGGCAAAGAGGCGCGCGGCGGTTTCTTGTTCTCGGGCGTGGCTTCGCCGCGCTGGACATAGGGGCCGAAGCGTCCGGATTTCAGCCAGATCTCATCCTCGCCATCCATGCCCAGCATGCGTTCCTCGCCCTCGGCGCCTTCACCGGCGATGGGGCGGGTATAGGTGCATTCGGGATAGTTCCCGCAGCCCACGAATCCGCCGGTCCGCGAGGTTTTCAGGTGCAGCCGTCCGACCCCG
Organism: Ruegeria sp. BJ5; assembly: GCF_056537865.1. Taxonomy (NCBI): domain Bacteria; kingdom Pseudomonadati; phylum Pseudomonadota; class Alphaproteobacteria; order Rhodobacterales; family Roseobacteraceae; genus Ruegeria; species Ruegeria sp. BJ5. The sequence goes on along the minus strand of NZ_JBQFSH010000001.1, from coordinate 1,297,051 downwards.
CATTTGGGGCAGATGCGCGGATCCGAGCCATCCTCGCGCAGGGGGTACAACTGCGGGGCCAGTGCCTCGTCCAGTTTGTCGAGCACTTCCGAAATCCGCAGCTCTGACGTCTCGGCGATCGCGGCCGAGAAATCGCGCCAGAACTTGGAAAGCAGGTCCTTGTAGTCGCGGGCGCCGGCGCTCACCTCGTCCAGCTGCTCTTCGAGGTTGGCAGTGAATTCGTATCCCACATACTGGCGGAAGAAATTCAGCAAGAAGATCGTGACGATCCGGCCCTTTTCCTCGGGGATCAGGCGGTTCTTGTCCTTGCGGACGTAACCGCGGTCCTGAATCGTGGTGACGATCGAGGCATAGGTCGAGGGTCGCCCGATGCCCAACTCCTCCATCCGTTTGACCAGGGTCGCCTCGGTATAGCGCGGCGGCGGCTGGGTGTGGTGTTGCAGCGCCAGAACCGCCTGGTTTTCCGACAGGATGGCCTTCTTGTCCGCGCCGTCGGCGGTGGCCTTGTCAAACTGATCCTTCAGCGTGGTCTTGGCAAAGCGCGCCGGATCACCCTGCATGATCTGGGGCAGGCGCTTGTCATCTTCGTCCTCGACATCGTCGCGGCCTTCCTCGTAGACGCGCATGAATCCGTCGAACAGCACGACCTGACCGGTGGCGCGCAGGCCCACCTGGCCGTCATCGCTGCCGATTTCGACGGTGGTGCGTTCCAGCCGCGCGGCAGCCATCTGGCAGGCGATCGTGCGCTTCCAGATCAGATCGTACAGCTTGCGCTGATCGTCATCCGACAGTTTCAGGGCGGCCGCATCTTTGCTCATGTCCGTGGGCCGGATGCATTCGTGCGCTTCCTGCGCGTTCTTGGCCTTGTTCTTGTACATGCGCGGGCTGTCCGGCACGTATTCGGCACCGAACCGGTCCTTGATCGCGTCCCGCGTGGCGGCGACGGCCACGGGGGCCATGTCGATGCCGTCAGTTCGCATATAGGTAATGTGCCCGGCCTCGTACAAACGCTGGGCCACCTGCATCGCGTGGCGGGCGCCCATGCCAAATTTGCGGCTGGCTTCCTGCTGCAGGGTCGAGGTCATGAACGGGGCGCTGGGATTGCGCGCGGCTGGCTTCGCTTCGACCGAGGTCACGCTCAGCGCGCGGCTGGTGATGGCCTGCACCGCCAGTTCAGCCTGGGTGGCGTTGGCGATGTCATGTTTGTCCAGCTTTTTGCCGGCCAGCGTGACCAGTCGTGCTTCATAGGTCTGGCCGCGCGGCGTTTCGAACAGCGCCTTGACCGACCAGTATTCCACGGGCTTGAAGGCCTCGATCTCCATCTCGCGCTCGACGATCAGGCGCAGGCAGACCGATTGCACGCGCCCGGCCGATTTCGCGCCGGGCAGCTTGCGCCACAGAACCGGCGACAGGTTGAAGCCGACCAGATAGTCCAACGCGCGCCGGGCGAGGTACGCCTCGACCAACGGCATGTCCACCTCGCGCGGGTTCTGCATCGCCTTGGTCACCGCATCCTTGGTGATGGCGTTGAAGGTCACCCGGCTGACGGCCGTATCCTTCTTGATCGAGCGGCGTTTGGTCAGCGCCTCCTGCAGGTGCCAACTGATCGCCTCGCCCTCGCGGTCGGGGTCGGTTGCCAGGATCAGCGCGTTGTCATCCTTGAGCGCGTCGGCGATGGCCTTGACGTGTTTGCGGCTGTCGGCACCGACCTCCCAAGTCATCGAAAACTCGTGGTCGGGATCCACCGATCCATCCTTCGGAGGCAGGTCGCGAACATGTCCGTAAGAGGCCAGGACCGTGTAGTCGGGGCCAAGGTATTTATTGATCGTTTTTGCTTTGGCCGGGGATTCTACAACAACTACAGGCATTTAGTTAAAAACCTCGCTCGACGGATTGGGCGCCTTCTATGGCCGTGCAAAATGTGTAGGGCAAGATGGATTTGTCAATGCACAGTCTGAAAGGCCCGAAATCCGGCCAAATTGAGACGGTCTGCCCGGGTTGGAACCACCTCGGCAGATCACACGGCGAGGCTCAGCAACCCGCCCGGCTGGCGACGGATCAATCCGTCCAGCTCCAGATCGATCAAAGCGGGGCCGATCACGCTGGCGGGCGCATCAACATCCCGGATCAACTGGTCCTCGGCCAAAGGCGAAGGCCCCAACCGTTCCAGGATTCGGGCGTGGAGCGCCTCGGGAGGAGTGATTGTCTGCGCGACGGGCGCCGTGTCGGGGGCAGGTTCGGACGCTCTGCGCGGCTGCGGGGGCAGGGCGTCGATTACATCCTGCACGCAGCGCACCAGTGTGGCGCCTTCACGGATCAGAAGATTGCATCCGGCGGCGCGGGCGTCGAACGGATGGCCGGGCACGGCAAGAACCTCGCGTCCCTGATCCAGTGCGTCGCGCGCCGTGATGAGGCTGCCGGACTTGGCGGCAGCCTCGACGACGACGACGGCCTGAGACAGACCCGATATGATCCGGTTGCGGCGAGGAAAGTGGCGGGCCTGCGGGGTCACGCCCATTGGTTGTTCGGAGATGCGCAGCCCTTTGGTCGCGATGTTGCAGGCCAGTTCCTTGTTTTCCGCCGGATAGATGATGTCGACGCCACCGGCCATGACCGCAACGGTTCCCGTTTGCAGCGTGGCCAGATGCGCGGCGGTGTCAACACCGCGGGCCAAGCCGGAGACGACTACGTAGCCACTCTCACCCAGGCCACCTGCCAGAGCCCGCGCCATCCTGGTTCCCAAGGACGAACAGTTGCGGGCGCCGACAAGCGAGATCATCGGGCGCTGAAGCACCGACACGTCGCCTACTGCCCAAAGCATAGGAGGGGCATCGTTCAGATCGGTCAGCGCGGTTGGATAGTCGGCGGCCCCAAGGCACAAAAGCCGCGCTTTTGCGGCTTTTGCGGCCTTGAGTTCCGCCTCGATGACGCCGGGCGGGCATATTTCATACCCTGCAATTCCGGCAGCGCGTGCCAATTCCGGCAACGCGGCCAGCGCATTCTGCGCCGAGCCATGTTCGTGCATCAGGCGCCGGAATGTTGCCGGGCCAACCTTGCGCGAACGCAACAGGCGAAGCCAGGAAAACCGGTCCTCTTCCGTGGTGGGTGGGAGTGGGGGGTGATTGGAAGAAAGCTGCTCTTCGGTCATCCGTCGCTCCGCCTGATTGCAGAACTGGTTTACGGCGTGACGGGTTAACAGCTTGTGAATCGCAGAAAATTTTAGCGTGTTCCAGCGTGGGCTTCGCGAAATAGGCGCGCAAACCTTTGAAGGTAATAACTTTTCTCAGACGGTCATTTTTGATGCGCTACGGTTCATTCCCGCCGGGCCGGCAGCACGGATTAACCATGGTGCCGGCCGCAAGCACACGATTCGTATCAAGCGGCGGATCCTCCGACCGTCAGCCCCTCCATCAGCACCGTAGGCTGCCCCACACCCACAGGCACCCACTGACCGTCCTTGCCGCAGGTTCCCATGCCGGGATCCAGAGCCATGTCGTTGCCCAGGCCCCGGATACGTTTCAGCGCTGAAGGACCGTCGCCGATCAGCGTTGCGCCCTTGACCGGCGCGCCGATCTTGCCGTTCACGACCCGATAGGCCTCGGTGCAGCTGAACACGAATTTGCCGTTGGTGATGTCGACCTGGCCGCCGCCGAAACCTACGGCCCAGATGCCATCCTTGATTTCGGCAACAAGGTCCGCCGGGTTAGCATCGCCGCCCAGCATGATCGTGTTGGTCATGCGCGGCATAGGTTTGTGCGCATAGCTTTGCCGCCGCCCGTTACCGGTGGGGGATACCCCCATCAGGCGCGCATTCTGGCGGTCCTGCATGTAGCCGGTCAGGATGCCGTCTTCGATCAGCACGGTGCGCGAGCTGGGCGTTCCCTCGTCATCCACGGTGATCGATCCGCGACGATCCGGGATCGTTCCGTCATCCACCACGGTCACGCCCTTGGAGGCGATCCGCTGCCCCATCAGCCCGGCAAAGGCCGAACTCCCCTTGCGGTTAAAGTCTCCTTCCAAGCCATGCCCGATGGCCTCGTGCAGCAAAATGCCGGGCCAGCCGGGGCCCAGTGCAACTTCCATCACGCCGGCCGGAGCGGGAACGGCATCAAGGTTGACCAAAGCAATGCGCAGCGCCTCTCGGACCTTATCCTGCCAATCGGACGGGTCAATCAGGCCGTCCAGACCAACGCGGCCGCCACCGCCGGCCGATCCGCTTTCGCGCCGACCGTTCTGTTCGACGATGACCGACACGTTCAGGCGGGTCATCGGACGAACGTCGCGTACCATGGTGCCATCCGGGCGGAGGATCTCGACCTCTTGCACGGACGCGGCGATCACGGCGCTGACTTGGACCACCCTGGGGTCCAGGTCGCGCGCAAATCCGTCGATTTCGCGCAGAGTCTCGACCTTGACCGGGAAGCTGGCGGATTCGATCGGGTCTGCATCCGTATAAAGCTGCTTGTTTGTGCGCCTTGGCGCGTCGGCCAAAGTGCCGCCGCCGTCACCAACCGCCAGCCGGGCGGTTTCCGCAGCACGTTTCAGCGAGGGCATTGATACATCGGTCGAGTGGGCATAACCGGCCACATCACCCTGCACGGCACGCAGCCCGAATCCCTCGGACGCATCGTAGGATGCGGTGCGCAGGCGCCCATCGTCAAAGGCAAGTGTTTCGGATTTCCGACGCTCTACAAACAGCTCGCCGTCTTCGGCCCCAGCGGTGGCCGAGCGCAGTACGGCCAGTGCCTCGTCATGCGGCAATGCGGTCTCGAACGGGCGAAACGGGGCTTGAGTCATGGGTTGCGGCCTTTCGCGTTTGATCCAGATCAAAAATAGCGTCTGTTTGACGCAAGCATTTTGCTTTATCTACCTCCCGGAATATGGTTTTTAACGCGGCCAAAGACAACGGGAGAGGTGTGACCGATTCACACCTGTTCGCCAGAGACGCAAAGATCAAACGATCAGGACAGAAAATGAAGAATGCTTTGATGCTTTCGGGGGTGTTCGCAGCCCTCTCCAGCCTTCCCGCCATGGCTCAGGATCTTGAGATCATCGGCAAGCCGGTCGACGGCGGCATGGGCTTCCAGCCGGCGGCCACCAGCCTGGCCGAAGGGATTCACCGCCTTGACGGTATGATTCTGGTTATCATCACCGCGATCTGTCTGCTGGTCGCAGGCCTGCTGGTATACTGCATCGTGCGCTACAACCAGCGTGTAAACCCGACCCCGGCGCGGTTCTCGCACTACACCCCGGTCGAGATCGCCTGGACCATCGGCCCGATCCTGATCCTGGTCTTCATCGGTGCGTTCTCGCTGCCGGTGCTGTTCAAGCAGCAGGAAATCCCCGAGGGTGATGTCGTCATCAAGGTGATCGGCAACCAGTGGTACTGGACCTATGAATATGTTGATCACGACTTTGCGTTCGACAGCTATCTGCTGGGTCACCCTGCCACTCTGGACGAGGGTGCACGCCCCGCCGATGCGGATGTAACCCCGTTCGTTCTGGACGATGCGATGCGCGCCAAGCTGGCCGATGCCGGCTACAGCGAGGATGAGTGGCTGCTGGCCACCGACACAGCTGTCGTGGTTCCCGTCAACAAGGTGGTTGTGATGCAGGTCACCGCGGCTGACGTGATCCACTCGTGGACGATCCCCGCGTTTGGCGTCAAGCAGGACGGCGTTCCGGGCCGTCTGGCCGAGCTGTGGTTCCAGGCCGACAAGGAAGGCATCTACTTTGGCCAGTGCTCCGAGCTGTGCGGCAAGGACCACGCCTATATGCCGATCACTGTCAAAGTCGTCAGCGAAGAAGCCTATCAGGAATGGCTGCAGGGCGCGTTGGACGAATACGCTGGCCAGCCGGCGTCGTTCCAGATCGCCTCGAACTGACGATCCCGGGGCCTGAGGCCCGATAGAAACCAAGGACAGGCTGCGCGGGTATCGCGCAGCTTTCGCACCACAAGGACCTGACATGACCGACGCGAGCATCAATGCCAGCACACTTGCCGCACAATCCCGTGCGGACGAGGCCGGCTTTGGCGACTATTTCGCCCTGCTCAAGCCGCGGGTGATGTCGCTTGTCGTGTTCACCGCGTTGGTGGGTCTGCTGGCCGCCCCTGTGCCGGTACATCCGTTCGTCGGCTTCTGCGCCATCCTGTTCATCGCCATCGGCGGTGGCGCCTCGGGCGCGCTGAACATGTGGTGGGACGCGGATATCGACAAGGTTATGAAGCGCACCAAGGGCCGTCCGATCCCATCGGGCAAGGTTGAGCCCGGCGAGGCGATGGCGCTGGGCCTGGCCCTGTCGGGCCTGTCGGTGATCATGCTGGGCTTGGCGACCAACTGGTTCGCGGGCGCGTTTCTGGCCTTTACCATCTTTTTCTATGTCGTGATCTACACGATGTGGCTCAAGCGGCTGACGCCGCAGAACATCGTGATCGGTGGCGCTGCGGGCGCCTTCCCGCCGGTAATCGGATGGGTGGCGGCCACGGGTTCGATGACGCTTGAGGCGTGGCTGATGTTTGCCGTGACCTTCATGTGGACCCCGCCGCATTTCTGGGCGCTGGCGCTGTTCATGCGCTCGGATTATGACGACGCGGGCGTGCCGATGCTGACTGTAACGCATGGACGCCGCGCCACGCGGACCCATATCTTGGTCTATACCGCATTGCTGGCTCTGCTGGCCGTGGGCACCGCGTTCTCGGGTATCGGTGGGCCGATTTACTTGGCTGTGGCCGTGGTGTTGAACGCTCTGTTCCTGCGGGGGGCATGGGCCATCTCGCGCCGCACCGAGGATGACGCGGAGGCGGACAATTTCAAGGTTGAGCGCAGCTTTTTCAAGCTGTCGCTGCTGTACCTGTTCCTGCATTTTGGCGCAATCCTCGCCGAGGCGCTGCTGAAACCTTACGGGTTGGGAGGCTGGTCATGAGCCTGCGCAAAAGCCATGAACTGCACCAGCGTCGTTTTGGCCGCAACCTGGGTGTTGGGCTGACTCTGGCGGCGTTCATCGTGATTATTTTCGGCCTGACCATCGTAAAGGTCTCGGGCAGCGATTTCGGCGTGCCCAGCGAGGAGTTTCAGAACTGATGGCTTTGAGCGGACCGCAGAAGACCGTCGCGCAGACCGTTGGTCTGGTTGTTCTGATGGGCAGCCTGGCCTGGGCGGCCGTACCGTTCTACGACTGGTTCTGCCGGGTCACCGGGTTCGGGGGCACCACCGGCGTGGCCGAGGCCACGCCCGACGATATCCTCGACCGGGTGGTGACCGTTCGCTTCGACGCGTCCAAGGCCAAAGACATGCCGTGGGAGTTCAAACCCGTCGAGCGCGAGATGAAGGTACGCATCGGCGAGACCGGTCTGGCCTTCTACGAAGCATACAACCCGACGGACAAGCCGGTTGCGGGGCAGGCGTCGTACAACGTGACGCCTTATTCCGCCGGCGGATACTTCCAGAAGATCGCCTGTTTCTGCTTTGAAGAGCAGGTTCTGGAGCCTGGCGAGCGGGTCGAGATGCCCGTAACTTTCTTCGTCGACCCCGAAATGGTGGAAGACCCCGAAGCACAGTATGTTCATACGATCACGCTGTCGTATACATTCTATGAAATAGACCTGCCCGAGGGCTATGCCGCCCTGGATGCGCAGGCAGAAACAAACACGAACTAACGCCTGTAGGTGAGGGACGCTGATGGCACACGCAAAAAACCACGATTACCACATTCTGGCACCTTCGATCTGGCCGCTGATCGGCGCGATCGGTGGCTTCGTCATGCTGTTCGGAGCCGTCTTGTGGATGCACGGCATGACCTCCTTCGTGTTCTGGGGTGGTCTTGTGGCGGTACTCTACACGATGTTTGCCTGGTGGTCCGAGGTCGTGGCCGAAAGCCGCGCGGGTGATCACACTCCGGTCGTCCGGATCGGACTGCGCTACGGGTTCATCCTGTTCGTCATGTCCGAGGTGATGTTCTTCTTTGCCTGGTTCTGGTCGTTCTTCAAACATCGCATGTATCCGATGTACGACTATGCCGGTACCGAATACATCCAGCCTGACATCCACGCGGTGGACCCGTTCCACCTGCCGCTGATCAACACTCTGGTTCTGTTGCTATCGGGCTGTGCGATCACTTGGGCGCACCACGCGCTGGTCCACGACAACGACCGCAAGGCGCTGATTCAGGGTCTCGCGATCGGTATCGTCCTGGGTATCGCCTTCACCTTCCTGCAGGCCTTCGAATACTACGAACTACTGGCCCACGAAGGGTGGGAGTTCGGCGGCGATCAGTTCTACTCGAACTTCTTCATGGCAACCGGCTTCCACGGCGCACATGTGATCATCGGCACCATCTTTCTGACGGTCTGTCTGATCCGCGCGCTGCGTGGCGACTTTACCCCGGAGAAACACGTCGGGTTCGAGGCGGCCGCATGGTACTGGCACTTTGTCGACGTTGTCTGGTTGTTCCTGTTCTTCGCCGTTTACATTTGGGGTCAGGCACCTCTGATGTGACGTCGCGCAAGGCTGTCGAATTGCAAAAGCCGCCCTTCTGGGCGGCTTTTTCTCGATCAGGTGCGCAAGGGATTGCGCCCCTTACAATTGCAAGGTTGCATTTCCTTGCGCACAGACCGTAACAAGACGCCGGCTTGACCCCGAGCCGCTATGACACGCAACAAGGGCCAGACATGCGCCGCATCCTGTTTCTGCTGATTTTCGGGCTCGCCGGGCTGGCGGTTCTTGTGTCTCTGGGCACTTGGCAGGTTCAGCGTCTGGCGTGGAAAGAGGGCATTCTGGCCGATATCGAAGCCCGGATCGCCGCCTATCCGGTGCCGCTGCCCGAGGCGGTCGATCCCGAAGCCGACCGCTATCTGCCCGTAGAGGTATCGGGCGAGATGCTGCCCGGCGAAATCCATGTGCTGGTTTCGGTCAAACAGGTCGGGCCGGGCTATCGGATCATAGCGCCTTTCCGAACCGGTGATCGTACGATCCTGGTGGATCGGGGTTTTGTGCCCACAACGGCCAAGCAGGCCGAACGCCAGATCGGCCCCACGCAGGTTGTCGGAAATCTGCATTGGCCCGATGAGATCGACGGCTATACCCCCGATCCGGACCGGGCGGGCAACATCTGGTTTGCCCGCGATGTACCCGCGCTGGCCGATGCGCTTGGGGCCGAGCCGATCCTTCTGGTTGCCCGCAGCCAGACCGATCCCGCCATCACGCCGCTGCCGGTGGATACGGCGGGTATTCCCAATGACCATCTGCAATACGCGGTGACATGGTTCGGCCTGGCGCTGGTCTGGGCCGCAATGACCGGATATTTCCTGTGGCGCGGCCGCGCCCCATCAGAAAGTGACGCGCAATGAAATATATCTCGACCCGCGGGCAGGCGCCCGAACTGAGCTTTGAAGAGGCGATGCTGACCGGTCTTGCCCGCGACGGCGGCCTGTACCTGCCTGCCGAGATCGCGGTTCTGAGCCAGGACGAGATCGCCGCGATGGCCGGGCTGCCCTATGAAGAGATCGCGTTCCGCGTTATGTGGCCCTATGTCAGCGGCTCGTTCGCCGGGGACGAATTCAAAGAGATCATTGCCCGCGCCTATGCCGGGTTCGGTCATGATGCCCGCGCGCCGTTGAAGCAGCTGAACGAGAACCACTTTCTGCTGGAGCTGTTCCACGGGCCCACGCTGGCCTTCAAGGATTTCGCCATGCAACTGATTGGTCAGCTGTTTCAGGTGGCGCTGAAGCGGCGGGGTGAGCGTGTGACCATCGTGGGCGCCACCAGCGGCGATACCGGATCTGCCGCGATCGAGGCGTTCCGGGGGCTGGATGCGGTCGATGTGTTCATCCTGTTCCCGCACGGTCGCGTGTCCGAGGTGCAGCGCCGGCAGATGACCACACCCGCCGACAGCAACGTGCACGCGCTGGCCGTCGATGGCGATTTCGACGACTGTCAGGCCGCCGTGAAGGACATGTTCAACGATTTCGACTTCCGCGACGGGGTCAAGCTGGCGGGGGTGAACTCGATCAACTTTGCCCGCGTGCTGGCTCAGGTGGTCTATTATTTCTCGGCCGCGACCAGCCTGGGCGCGCCGCACCGCAAGGTCAGCTTCACTGTACCCACCGGCAATTTCGGCGACATCTTCGCCGGCTACATCGCCAAGCGGATGGGTCTGCCCATCGACCGTCTGGTGGTGGCGACCAACCAAAACGACATCCTGCATCGCTGCTTGTCGGGGCAGGGCTACTTCAAGGGCGACACCATCCCCTCGATCAGCCCGTCGATGGACATTCAGGTCAGCTCGAACTTTGAACGCGCGCTGTACTATGCCTATGGCGAGGACGGGCGGGCCGTGGCGCAGTTGATGGACGAGCTGAAACAGGGCGGCTTCCACGTCAGCCAAGGCGCGATGGAGGCCCTGCGCGAAAGTTTCGACTCGGGCCGTGTGTCCGAAGAAGAAACGCTGGCCACGATCAAATCCACGCTGGAACAGAGCGCCGAGCTTGTCTGCCCGCACACTGCCGTGGGCATCAAGGTGGCCGAAGACACCCGTGCCGCCGATGTGCCGATGGTCACGCTGGCCACCGCGCACCCTGCGAAATTCCCCGCCGCGGTCGAGCAGGCCAGCGGTGAGCATCCGCCTCTTCCCTCGCGCATGTCCGATCTATATGAACGTCCGGAACGGGTGACCCGCATCGCCAACGATCTGGGCGCCATCGAGGATCATATCAAAAGGCACATTGCTGAGTGACTGTCAGACTGGACCAACTAACGAACGGCTTTCGGATCGTCAGCGAGCAGATGCCGGGGCTGCAATCGGCCGCCATCGGAATCTGGGTGACCGCCGGCGGGCGGCACGAGCGGATCGAACAGAACGGCATCGCGCATTTCCTCGAGCACATGGCCTTCAAGGGCACCGAGCGGCGCTCGGCCCTGCAGATCGCCGAGGCGATCGAGGATGTGGGGGGATATATCAACGCCTATACCTCGCGCGAGGTGACGGCCTATTACGCCCGGGTGCTGAAGGATGACGTGGCACTGGCGATGGACGTGATCGGCGACATCGTTCTGAACCCCGTCTTCGATCCGCGCGAAATCGAAGTCGAGCGCGGCGTGATCCTGCAGGAAATCGGCCAGGCGCATGACACGCCCGATGACGTGATCTTTGACTGGCTGCAGGAACAGAGCTATCGCGACCAACCGCTGGGCCGCCCCATCCTTGGCCCATCCGAACGGGTCAGCGCCTTTTCGCGCGACGACCTGTCGGCCTTCGTGGCCGAGCATTATGCGCCCGACCAGATGATCCTGTCGGCGGCAGGTGCCGTCGATCATGACCAGCTGATGAAGCTGGCAGAAGAGATGTTCGGCCATCTGCAACCCCGCAAGGGGCTGCTGCCGGAACCCGCCCGGTTCACCGGCGGCGAGGCGCGGCGGGACAAGGCGCTGGAGCAGGCGCATTTCGCACTGGCGCTGGAAAGCCCGGGCTATCGCGATGACGAGATCTATACCGCGCAGATCTATTCGACCGCGCTGGGTGGCGGCATGTCCTCGCGCCTGTTCCAGGAAGTGCGCGAGACCCGCGGGCTGTGCTATACGATCTTTGCCCAGACCGGCGCCTATGCCGACACGGGAACGACCACGATCTATGCCGGCACCTCGGCCGATCAGGTGGGCGAACTGGCCACCATCACCATCGACGAGATGAAGCGTGCCGCCGAGGACATGAGCCCCGAGGAGGTTGCCCGGGCCCGGGCGCAGATGAAGGCCGGGATGCTGATGGGGCTGGAAAGCCCCTCGAACCGGGCCGAGCGTCTGGCCCGACTGGTGCAGATCTGGGGCCGTGTTCCGCCGCTTGAGGAAACCGTGGCCAAGATCGACGCGGTCAGCACTGCAGACGTCCGCGCCTTCGCCGAGAAGATGGCGGTTCAGGCCCCGGCGGCGCTGGCGCTTTACGGGCCTGTGGGGGGTGCGCCGACACTGGAGAGGCTGCAGGAGAGGCGCGCGGCGTGATGCTGTTGGGCAGACGCAGGCTGAAACTCGAGACCGAGCGGTTGAGCTTGCGCCCGCCCGTGCATTCCGACTTCAACGACTGGGCCGCGCTGCGGCTGGCCTCGCGCGAGTATCTGACCCCGTGGGAGCCGATCTGGGCCAAGGACCATCTGACCCGCAAATCCTTCACCAACCGTGTCTACTGGGCGCAACGCTCGGTGGCCAATGGCACGGCGGTTCCGCTGTTCCTGTTCCGCAGAACCGATGACATGCTGGTGGGCGCCATCACGCTGGACAACATCCGCCGGGGGCCGGCGCAGGCCGGAACGCTGGGCTATTGGACCGGGCAGGCCTTTGCCCGGCAGGGTTACATGCGCGAGGCCATCGGCGCCGTGGTGCATTACGCCTTTACCCGGCTCGACCTGAGCCGGATCGAGGCCGCCTGTCTGCCGGAAAACGCCGCCTCTCGCGGGCTTCTGGAAAGTTCGGGGTTCAAATACGAGGGCGTGGCGCAATCCTATCTGCAGATCAACGGGCGTTGGCGGACGCATGTGCTCTATGCGTCGCTGCGATCGGACCGGCGCGGGCGGACGGACGCGGGCTAGGGCGCCCGTTCGGCCCTGATCCGGGCGGGCCTGTTTCCGAAATCTGGGCCCCGTGACGTGACTCGAGGCGCCGATGCGCTAGACTTCCCGTCATGCGGAGTATTTTGGCGGGTTTGATCTTTCTGGCAGGGACGGCGGCGGCGCAGGAGCGTCGGCCGAGTCATTGCATCGCCATCGCCCAGAACACCCCCGGCATCGAATATCTGCACAAGGCGGCGTGGCAGGATCCGGTGCCCGAATTCTCGGTCCGGATCAGCTATGTCGCGCATGCGTCCTTTCTGATCCAGACACCCGGCGGGCTGAATGCCGTGACTGATTTCACCGGGTTCATCGGCGGCGCGGACCTGATCCCCGACATCGTGACGATGAACCACGCCCATGACACCCATTGGACCGCCTATCCCGATCCGGCCATCCCGCATGTGCTGCCGGGGTGGGGTGAGTTCGGGCAGGGCATCGAACACTATCTGGATCTGGGCGAATTGCTGGTGCGCAACGTATCGACCGATATCCGATCAGCATACGGCGGAGTGGAAGAGCGCGGAAACTCGATCTTCGTGTTCGAGGTCGAAGGCCTGTGCATTGGCCATCTGGGACATCTGCACCATGTGCCGTCCGACGCGCAATTCGCCGCCCTTGGGCGGCTGGACGTGGTCATGGCGGCGGTAGACGGGGGCACGACCATGCCCTTGCCCGAGATGATCTCGGTCCTGCAGCGGCTGAAAAGCTCGGTCATCATTCCGATGCACTGGTTCTCGGGCTATTCGCTGGACCGGTTCCTGGCCGATATCCGATCCGACTTCCCGGTGCGCCGGGATGGGGTTTCGGAGATCGAAGTGTCCCTGCGGACCCTCCCGGACCGCCCGACGGTGGTAGTGCTCGAGCCGCAATACCTGATGGAACTGGAATAAGCCTTGCCGTGCGCCGCGGGCTTGGGCATGCAGAGGGCATGCATTTGAACCCTGCCGACGAAACCTTTGCCGAAACCATCCGCGCCCGCCTGGGTGACGATATTCTGCGCCCGGTCGAGCCGCGCTATCTGGACGAGCCGCGCCGCCGCTTTGTCGGGCAGGCGGGTCTGCTGGCCTTGCCCCGCACGGTTGAGCAGGTCGCAGCCTTGGTGCGATTGGCGTCCGAGGCCCGCGTCCCGGTGGTGCCATACGGTGGCGGCACCGGTCTTGTGGGCGGGCAGGTCATGGCGGATGGCCCCGCGCCCCTGATCCTGACGCTCGGGCGGATGCGCGCGATCCGGGCCGTTTACCCGACCGAAAACATCCTGATCGCCGAGGCTGGTGCGGTGCTGGCCGACATTCAGGCTGCGGCCGAGGCGGCCAATCGGTTGTTTCCGTTGTCGCTGGCGGCGCAGGGGTCATGCCGGATCGGGGGAAACCTGGCTACCAATGCAGGGGGCGTCAACGTCCTGCGCTATGGCAATGCGCGGGATCTGTGCCTCGGGCTCGAGGCGGTTCTGCCCAACGGCGAGATCTGGCACGGGCTGGGGCGGCTGCGAAAGGACAACACCGGTTATGACCTGCGCAACCTGCTGATCGGGTCCGAGGGCACGCTGGGGGTTATCACCGCCGCCTCGCTCAAACTGTTCCCGCGTCCTGCCGGGCTGGGCACGGCGATCTTTCAGGTGGCCAGTCCCGAAGCGGCGATCGACCTGCTGGCCCTGGCCCGGGACCATCTGGGCGAAACCGTCAGCGCATTCGAACTGATCCACAGACAGGGGCTGGATTTTCTGGCAGAGGTCTTGCCGGACGTGCGGCAACCCTTTGACACACCGCCGGAATGGTCGGTGCTGATCGAGCTGGGATTGGCGGCGGGGCACGAGCCCGAGGCGGCGCTGGAATCCTTGTTCGTGGCAGCGGAGGCGCGTGGTCTGGTGTCGGACGGCGTCATCGCCCAGAGCGCCGCGCAGCGCGACGCGCTGTGGTCGGTGCGCGAACGCATCCCCGAGGCAAACCGGTTGATCGGTTCGGTGTCCAGCCACGATATCTCGGTTCCGATTTCGCGGATCCCCGACTTCATCCGGCAAGGCGGCAAGGCGATTGCGGCCCTCGGACCGTTCCGGGTGAACTGCTTTGGTCATCTGGGGGACGGCAACCTGCACTACAACGTCTTCCCGCCCAAAGGTCACGACCGGGGCGAGTTCGATGACCGGCGCGGCGCGATCAAGCGCGCGGTTCATGACCTGGTGCATGAATTTGAAGGATCGGTCAGTGCCGAGCATGGGGTGGGCCGTTTGAAGACCGGCGATCTGGAACGCTATGGTGATCCGGCCAAACTGTCGGCCATGCGCGCCATAAAGGCTGCTTTGGACCCGCTCGGGATCATGAACCCGGGCGCCGTCCTGTCAGATGTGTGAGTGCGGCCCGGACGCTCCGGGCCGCAGCGATGCGTTCTTTACGACTCGGGCAGGATAACCTTGTCGATGACGTGGATCACGCCATTGCTGGTTTCGATATCTGCCTGAACGACATTTGCGTCATTGACCATGACACCGTTGTCGAGATCGATCGTGATCTCTCCACCCTGTACGGTGGCGGCGGTCATGTCGTCGGACAGATCACCCGACATCACCTTGCCCGGAACCACGTGATAGGTGAGGATCGCCACAAGTTGATCCTTGTTCTCGGGCTTCAGCAGCGTTTCCACGGTGCCTTCGGGCAGCGCGGCAAAGGCTTCATCGGTAGGCGCGAAAACGGTAAACGGACCTTCGCCCTTCAGCGTGTCAACCAACTCGGCGGCCTGCACGGCTGCGACCAGAGTGTTGAAGCTGCCAGCCCCGACAGCGGTGTCCACAATGTCCTTGCCGTGGCCGTCGGCCATGGCAGCGGTCGAAAACAGGATACTGGCGACACCGGCAACAGCGAATTTGCGAAACATGATCTACTTCCCTTGTTGAGGATGTCATCGGCGACATCAGGGGCGATACGGCGACACGCCGGGAAAAGATCATGCGTCGGGGGCAAAAAACCGACTGGAAAACGAACGACGCCGCGCTAAGCGCGCGGCGTTTTCAGCGGCAAGTCACGAAATCGTGACTGTTGTCTGTTCACAGCCCTTCGAATTCGCACAAGACATGGACGTCCATGCCCATCTCCTCCAGCACCTTCCGGCCACCCAGCTCGGGCAGGTCGATGATGAAGGCGCAGCTGACGATCTCGCCGCCCAGACGCTCGATCAGCTTGATGCCTGCCGCGGCAGTGCCGCCGGTGGCCAGCAGGTCATCAACCACCAGAACCTTCTCGCCGGGCTGGATCGCGTCATCGTGGATCTCGACGATGGCCTCGCCGTATTCCAGCTTGTATTCCTCGCTGATCGTGGTGCCCGGCAGCTTGCCCTTCTTGCGGATCGGAACGAAGCCCACGCTCAGCTGGTGAGCGATCGCGCCGCCCAGGATGAACCCGCGCGCCTCGAGCCCAACGACCTTGTCGATGCGCTCGCCGGCATAGGGGTGCAGCATCTGGTCGATGGCCATGCGAAACCCGCGGGGATCCGCAAACAGGGTCGTCACGTCGCGGAACATGATCCCTTCGTGGGGAAAATCGACGATGGTCCGAATGTAATCCTTGACCGTTTTGCTTCTGGACATGGGGCAACCCTTCTTGCGTCAAAACACGGCGGTGTTTGGCGTATCACGGCCAGTCATGCAAGCCACGGCTGCCTTCCTGCGCGTATTTACTGCGGAACAGATGCGCCGGGACCACCCGCCCTTGGGGGGCTGTGGGTATCGACAAGCGATGCGCTTTGTCTATACAAGGTGCCACGCGCTGATGCAGGCCCAGAACAAGGATGACAGCCGTGGCCAAGGCCGACCTCAAGGGATCCACCAAAAAGAATAGCCAGCTGGTTCTGCGCCTGGACAAGGACGAACGCGACGCATTTGTTGCGCTTTGCCGCGATCTCGACACCTCGGCCGCGCGCGAGATCCGCAAGTTCATTCGCGCGTTCATGGCCGAGAACGCCGGGACCTGACTGCCTTCAGGCCGGGCGGCGCAGTACCGCCGTGGCCACGCCCATTCCGATCAGGGTCAACCCTCCGAAACGGGTCATGCCGGTGATGATGCCGGGGCGGCCGATTACGCGGCGCAGCCGGTCGGCCAGCAGCGCATAGGCCAGCGCGTTCAGCCCCGCCAATCCCACGAAAGTGGCGATCAAAATGGCGAATTGCGGACCCAACGGCTCGGCCGGGCGCAGAAATTGCGGCACGAAGGCAATGAAGAAGGCGATGGATTTTGGGTTTAGGGCAGTAACGGCGGCCGCATGGCCGAACACGCCGCGCGCGGTGACGTCGCGCCCGGTGGCAACCGCTTGCATCCCGCCGGACGGCGCACTGCGCAGCAGCTTGATGCCCAGCCAGACCAGATAGGCGGCGCCCACCCATTTCAGCACCGAAAACAGCGTGGCCGACGCCAGCACCAGCGCCCCAAGCCCCAGCAGCGAAGCGGTCATGGCAATCAGGTCCCCCAGCGCAACCCCTGTGGCAGAGGCCACGGCCACGCTGCGCCCTTTGGACAGCGCATAGCTGAGCACCAGCAGAACCGTCGGTCCCGGGATCAGCAGAAGAGCGGTCGAAGCTGCGACAAAGGCCAGCCAAAGTTCAAAATCCATTACAAACCTCCGTCAGATCCGCCGCAGCAATCCTGAAAAAACTTGTGGCCATCAAGACCGCCTACAATACCCGGCCCGCCACCGCATCCAGCTTGGCCAGCACTTGCGGGTCGCGCTTTTCCGGGGCCGTCAAAATCGCGTGGTCCAATGCCCGGTCGCAGCCATGCGGGCAGGGCGCGCGGTCCGCTCCCAGCAGGGCGGGCAGGCCTTTGACCAAGGCGCGCGCCTTCTCGGCGTTGCCAGTCAGCGTCGCGATGATCGCGGTCACGTCCACTTCGCCGTGATCGGGGTGCCAGCTGTCATAGTCGGTGACCATCGCCACCGAGGCATAGCAAAGCTCGGCCTCGCGGGTCAGTTTGGCCTCGGGCATGTTGGTCATGCCGATCACGTCGCAGCCCCACTGCTCGCGGTACATCTTCGATTCCGCCAGCGTCGAGAATTGCGGCCCTTCCATCGCCAGGTAGGTGCCGCCGCGATGCACGGTGATGCCGGCCGCACGGGCGGCGGATTCACAGGCATCGCCCAGGCGTGGGCAGGTCGGATGGGCCACGCTGACATGGGCGACGCAGCCGGTGCCGAAAAAGCTTTTCTCGCGGGCGAAGGTGCGGTCGATGAACTGATCGACGACCACGAAATCGCCCGGCGCCATGTGTTCGCGGAAGGAGCCGCAGGCCGAAACCGAGATCACATCGGTCACCCCCAGCCGTTTCAGCGCGTCGATATTGGCACGATAGGGCACCTCGGTCGGCGAATGCACATGCCCGCGCCCGTGGCGGGGCAGAAAGGCCATCCCTATGCCGTTCAATGTCCCGGTCAGGATCTGGTCGGACGGCGCGCCCCAGGGCGTTTCCACGGTAACCCATTGCGGCGTTTCCAGCCCATCGATGTCATAAATTCCCGATCCGCCGATGACGGCAATCTTTGTCTGGGCCACGTTCGTTCTCCGCTGCGATACCTGCCTGTGGGAATTTCTGCGGGCTTGTCGGGCATTTGGCAAGGCTTGCCGGTGTTTTTGCGCCCCACAGGGGCCACAAGGCGCGCGGCCTTGCAGTTTTTGCATGACAGCCTGCCATCGATGGGCTAGCAGACAGCGCCGAAGGCGGGTATACGACCGCCTTCGCGCGAACATTCTGACCCACAGGACCATTTCATGCCCCGAGCCTTGCTGGCAAGCTTTGCCAATCGCCTCGCTATTCCCGATCTGAGCTGGATGCCGGACGAAAAGCTGACCCCCGCCCGCCTGCGGATCGAGCTTCTGTCGGGCCTGACCGTCGCCCTGGCCTTGGTGCCCGAAGCGGTGGCCTTTGCCTTCGTCGCCGGGGTTCACCCTCTGGTGGGCCTCTACGCGGCGTTCCTGGTGGGGCTGATCACCGCGCTGATCGGGGGCCGTCCGGGTATGATCTCGGGCGCAACCGGTGCGCTGGCGGTCGTCATGGTGGCGCTGGTGGCGCAGCACGGGGTCGAATACCTGTTCGCCACGGTGGTCTTGATGGGCATTCTGCAGATCATCGCGGGGGCCATGCACTGGGGCCGGTTCATCCGACTGGTGCCGCATCCGGTGATGCTGGGCTTTGTCAACGGCCTGGCCATCGTAATCTTTCTGGCGCAACTGGGCCAGTTCAAGGTGCCGGGCACGATGGAAAACACTGGCCACGGCATGAGCGGCGGTGAATGGCTGTCCGGGATGCAACTCTATACGATGCTGGGGCTGGTCGCGCTGACCATGGTGGTGATCTGGGTGATGCCGCGCATCACGCGCATCGTGCCAGCGCCGCTGGCGGGCATCGTCGTGGTTGCCGCGTTGGTGATCGGCATGGGGCTGGATGTCCCGCGCGTCGGTGACCTGGCCTCGATCGAGGGCGGACTGCCGAAATTCCACATCCCCATGGTTCCGCTGACTTGGGAGACATTGGAGATCATTCTGCCCTACGCCGTCATCCTGGCCGCCATCGGCCTGATCGAATCTCTGCTTACGCTGAACCTGGTGGGCGAGATCACCGGCAAGCGCGGTGGTGCGTCGCAGGAATGCATCGCGCAGGGCACCGCCAACGTCGTGACCGGGTTCTTTGGCGGCATGGGCGGCTGTGCGATGATCGGTCAGTCGATGATCAACGTGAAGTCCGGCGGCCGCACGCGCATCGCGGGGATCGCTGCCGCGCTGTTCCTGCTGGTGTTCATCCTTGTCGGCTCACCCCTGATCGAACAGATCCCGCTGGCCGCGCTGGTTGGCGTGATGTTCATGGTGGTGATCGGCACCTTTGCTTGGAACTCGTTCAACATCCTGCGCAAGGTGCCGCAGACGGATGCCTTCGTCATCGTTCTGGTCACCGTCGTCACCGTGATGGAAGACCTCGCTGTGGCCGTCGTGGTCGGCGTGATCGTTTCGGCGCTGGCCTATGCCTGGAACAACGCCAAGCGCATCCACGCGGTCACCCGCGACTCGGAAACCGAGAAAGGCGCCAAGGTCTACGAGATCAAGGGGCCGCTGTTCTTCGGCTCGTCTGAGGGGTTTGTCGAACTGTTCGATGTCCAGAACGACCCGGAAACGGTGATCGTGGACTTCGCCGACAGCCGTGTGGTCGACCAATCGGCCCTGCAGGCCATCGAAAACATCGCCGCGAAATACGAGGCGGCAGGCAAGCGCGTCATGCTGCGCCATCTCAGCCGGGATTGCCACAAGCTGCTCAAGAAAGCAGGTCACCTGATGGTCGACAGCGACGATGACCCGGATTACGGCCTTGCGGTCGACTATTCTGTTCGAACCGGCGTTCTGGGCGGCCATTGAGCCCCCAAACCCGGCTCAATCGTCTGGACGATTGAGGGAAAACAACTCCGTCACCACCGAGTAGTCGCGATACCCAAGCCGCGACAATGGTTGAAAGGTGGTGACGTCGAACTTGCCGTCCTTCAGGCAGTCATCGCGCAGGTGCACGCCGATGACCTCTCCGAAAACCACCCGGTTGGCTTCGCCGGGCAGCGTGACGATCTGAGTCAACTTGCATTCCAGCGCGGCGGGGGCGCCTTCGATGCGGGCGCATGGGATGGTTTCGCATTCCACAGGTGTAAGGCCGGCGTGAGCGAACTCGTCCACCTCTTTCGGAAGGCTGGCCGAGCTTGCGTTCATCGCATCCCGATGGGCGTGGGCCACCACGTTGACGCAAAAGACGCCGGTCGCCTCGATATTGGCGATGCTGTCCTTTCCGCGGTCCTGGTCGTGCTTTGTGCCGGTTGAGGCAAACATCACCTGAGGCGGCGTATAGGCGACCCCGTTGAAGAACGAATAGGGCGCCAGGTTGTTGATCCCATCCGCGCCGCGGGTCGAGATCCATCCGATTGGGCGCGGCGTGATGATGGCGTTGAACGGGTTGTGCGGCAATCCGTGACCGTCTTCGGGGCGATAGAACATCTGATCTCCAAGCGTTTGCTCAAGGCCTAGCGAAGTGCTAGGGCGATTTCCAGAGTCGAAAAGAGGGCCGCGGTGCAGCAGTTCGGGATCAGGCCGGAAGAGCCGGAGGATTGGTGGGAAGTCGAAGCCCTCTATGACCTGTGCTTTGCGCCGGGGCGCGAGGCGCTGTCGTCCTACCGCTTGCGCGACGATGTTCCGCCAGTGTCGGGCCTGTCGATGGTGGCCCGTGACGGGCAGGGCATCTTGGCCGGGGCCATACGATTTTGGCCGGTTCATGTTGGCGCACACGATGCGCTCTTGCTGGGGCCCGTTGCGGTTCACCCGACCCACCAGGGGGAAGGGTTGGGTGGTTTTCTGATCCACGAAGGTATCGAAGCCGGGCGGGCCAAAGGGTGGGACCGGGTCATGCTGGTTGGTGATGCGCCCTATTATTCACGCTTTGGGTTTGCCCGGCTCGAGGGGGTAGGGATGCCGCCGCCAACCAACCCGGATCGGGTTCTCGGGCTGGATTTGATCCCCGGCGCATGGCACGGAGTGAGTGGTTTGGTGACCCGCTGGACGCGCTGATCTATTGAAACGGCGTTGTGAAATGCCAATGTTTCAGGGTCAGGAGGACACCGAATGAATGACGTCGTTCTCGTCGGAAAAATTGATCCCGACGCCGAGTTGGACCGGCTGGCAATCCACTACCGCAGCGCGGGCGGCAGCGGCATCCGGTTGCTCAATCGTCTGGGTGGATCGGCCGAGTCGCTGCTGGAACAGCTGCCCGGTTCGGTGCGCGATGGGCTGACCGGCGCAACCGAGCAGGCTTTGTGGCTTGCAGTCCGTGCCGCTGACGGATCGCGCCGCGCGGTTCCCGACCAAAAGCCGTGGGTCAACACCGCCATCTCGACCACGATGGGCGCCGCGGGTGGGGCTGGCGGCCTGACGACGGCGTTGATCGAGCTTCCGGCGACCACGGCCATGTTGTTGCGCGCAATCCAAGGGGCCGCATCGCGTGAAGGTTTTGACCCCTCGGCAAGGAACGTGCAGTTCGATTGCATCCGTGTCTTGTCGGCGGCAGGTCCCTTGGCGCATGACGACGGCGCAGACATGGGGTTCTTTTCGGTCCGACTGACCGTGACGGGCCCCGCTCTGCAAAAGATCATTGCCGCCGTCGCGCCGAGATTGTCGGTCGTTTTGGGGCAGAAACTGGCGGCACAGACCGTTCCGGTACTGGGAGCTTTGGCCGGAGGCGGCGCGAACTACCTCTACGCCCGGTACTATCAGCAGATTGCCCGTGTGCATTTTGGCCTGCGGCGTCTGGCGATCGATGCCGATATTCCGCATGACGAGCTTGTGCAGCGTCTGCAACGTCGCATGTTGGTCTGACCCACAGTTTCAAAATTGGACAGAACCGCAGGATGTGGTATCCTGCACCTAATCGGTCCGCAAGATAAGTGGCCGAAAACAGGCAAGAAGAACAAAGCAAGAGGCGGGGCAGCGTGAAAAACGCAGGGCTGTCACCAGATATTCTGTCCGAAACCGGGGCATTTCCGGTTCTGCCGCAGTCTGCGGCTCTATGCTACCGGCTTCGGCGCGGGGTGCCTGAGATATTGTTGATCACGACCCGGGGGTCGGGGCGGTGGATCATCCCCAAAGGCCGCATGATCGACGGCCTTAGCGGGGCTGAGACCGCAGCGCAGGAAGCCTGGGAAGAAGCCGGTGTGACAGGCCGCTGTGAGACGCGCAGTATCGGGCAGTTCTCTTTCGACAAACACCACCGGGATCTGGGGCGGGTGACATGTGTCGTTGATGTCTACCCGTTGCTTGTCGCCAAGACGGCGGATTGGTTCCCCGAAGTCGCCGAGCGGCGGCGTAGATGGATGCTGCCCGAAAAGGCAGCACAAGCGGTTTCGATCGACGGGCTTTCCGGGCTGTTGCGGTCAAATGCGCTCAATCCTCATTGAACCGCCTCTGTAAAGACTTGATATTGCCATGTCTGTCAGTATCTATTGGCCCACCGACATTTTGGGCGACAGATGATTCAATATTCACTGAAATGCTGCAATGGTCACGCGTTTGACAGTTGGTTCCAGTCTGCGGACGCTTACGACAAGCTGTCCAAGGCTGGACTGGTCTCTTGCGCGACTTGCGGCAGCACCCAGGTCGAAAAGGCGATCATGACGCCGCGGGTCCAGTCTGCGCGCTCATCTGCTGCAATGCCGCGCGCGGAGAACAGTGATCGACCCGAAGCCCAGCGCCAACCGACCAAGGCCGAGATAGAGCGCGTTCTCAACGCCCTGCGCGCCAAGGTCGAGGCGAATTCCGATTATGTCGGCCACGAATTTGCGCGCGAGGCCCGCAAGATACATCTGGGCGAGGCCCCGGAGCGCGCCATCTATGGCGAGGCCAGGCCGGAAGAGGCCAAGGCCCTGATCGAAGATGGGGTTCCCGTGGCCCCTCTGCCGTTCATTCCAAGCCGAAAGACGAACTGAACCGTGCATCTTGTTATCACCGGCGCCAATCGCGGCATTGGGCGTGCTCTTGCTGAATGCTATCGTGGCCGCGGCGATACTGTCACCGGCACCGCACGGGACGATTCCGCCGATATTCGTCTGGACGTTACCGACCCGGCGCAACAGGCGCAGATGGCGCGCAAGTTGGATGGCCAGCCCGTAGATCTGTTGATCTGCAATGCAGGTGTCTATCTGGACAAAGGCCAAACAATCGACGGCTACCCTGCCGAGATGTGGGGCCAGACCTTTGCGGCCAACGTCACCGGGGTGTTTCTGACCATTCAGTCCTTGTTGCCCAATCTGCGTGCGGCGCGCGGCAAGATCGCGATCATCTCGTCGCAGATGGCCTCGCACACGCGGGCGCCCGGGGGCAGCTATATCTATCGGGCCTCCAAGGCGGCTGTGCTGAACCTTGGGCGCAACCTGGCGGTGGATATCAAGGACGATGGCATCGCCGTCGGCATTTATCACCCGGGATGGGTGCAGACGGACATGGGCGGTCAGGCCGCCGACATCACCGTGTCACAGGCCGTTGCCGGGTTGACCGAGCGTTTCGATGCGCTGAGTTTGGACTCCACCGGCTGCTTTGAAACCTGGGACGGGCAGGCACACCCTTACTGAGCGGCCAGCGCTGCCTTGGGGATCTCGTAGACTTCACCGGGATCGATGAAAATCACCAGAATTTCGCCCCGCGTTTCCGAAGTGATCTTCGACGTCGAGCTGCTGGAATCCGGCTTTCCATCGGTGAAATAGATGCGGCGTACCTCCCCAGTATCCAACTGAACCGCCAAAGTTGCAGTGCCATCATCCTTGCGCCGCAACTCGGCAGGGCAATTTTTCAACGGCTGGCCCGCCAACGCGGCGCAGGGGACCGTTCCCAACGCGTTCTGGCCGTCCGTTCCGGACAGTGAAGCCACCTGAGCCATAGCCGGGCCGGACATCAGCACACAGGCGAAAACAAAACGCAGCATGGTTTTCCTCATGGTTTAAATCCTTGACGATACGCTGACATTGCTGCCGGTCCTTGTAAAGCGTTGCGCTGCAGTGTCCCGACTTTCTATGTACCCTTGCTCTTGCGTGTTGCCTCGCATAAGACGCACGGGACCGGAAATCCAAGGCGCGGAGACATTTGCCCCCATGCCCGTACTCGTGATGAAATTCGGCGGCACATCCGTCGCCAACCTCGACCGCATCCGCCGCGCGGCCAAGCGCATCGGCGTCGAAGTGGCCAAGGGTTATGACGTCATCGTCATCGTGTCGGCCATGTCAGGCAAGACCAACGAACTGGTGGGTTGGGTCGACGAGATCTCGCCGCTGTACGACGCACGCGAATATGATGCCGTGGTATCCTCGGGCGAGAATGTCACCGCCGGTCTGATGGCACTGACGCTGCAGGAAATGGACATTCCCGCCCGCAGCTGGCAGGGCTGGCAGGTGCCGCTGCTGACCGATGGCGCCCATTCGGCGGCGCGGATCCAGGATATCCCGACCGACAACATCAACCAGAAGTTCGGCGAGGGGATGAAGGTCGCCGTGGTGGCGGGCTTTCAGGGTCTCAGCCCCGAAGGGCGGATCACCACGTTGGGCCGGGGCGGTTCGGACACCACTGCCGTGGCTTTTGCCGCCGCCTTCGACGCCGAGCGCTGCGACATCTACACGGATGTGGACGGCGTCTATACCACCGATCCGCGCATCTGCGAGAAGGCGCGCAAACTGGACAAGATCTCGTTCGAGGAAATGCTCGAACTGGCCTCGTTGGGGGCCAAGGTGCTGCAGACCCGCTCGGTCGAGCTGGCGATGCGGTACAAGGTGAAACTGCGTGTTCTCTCGAGCTTCGAGGAACAGTCCGACGAGGCCGGAACCCTGGTCGTCGACGAGGAGGAAATCATGGAATCCAATGTAGTCTCGGGTGTGGCCTATTCGCGGGACGAGGCCAAGATGACCGTCGTGTCGGTTGCCGACCGCCCCGGCATAGCCGCGATCATCTTCAACGCGCTCAGCGATGAGGGGATCAACGTCGACATGATCGTGCAGAACATCTCGGACGAGGGGCGCACGGACATGACCTTTTCCTGCCCCACCAACCAAGTGGCGCGCGCCGAAAAGGCGCTGTTGGCAGTCAAGGAGCGTGGCGAGTTGAACTATGCCGAGCTGGTCGCCGACACCGATGTGGCCAAGGTTTCGGTGGTGGGCATCGGCATGCGCTCGCAGTCGGGCGTGGCGGCCAAGATGTTCAAAGTACTCTCGGATGAGGGGATCAATATCAAGGTCATTACAACCTCCGAGATCAAAATTTCCGTCCTCGTCGACCGGAAATACATGGAACTTGCCGTTCAGGCGCTGCATGATGCCTTTGAACTGGAAAAGGCGGCCTGAGCATCTCGGCCAAGGTCCCGCCTGACACCGCAGAGTAGATCGGGCGATGGCAGACGGAATGGAAACAGAATCCCGCAAGCTGCTGGGGCGGCTGCGCGAGGAGATGGCAAGCGAGGCGGCCGGTCAGGAGCGTCTTGACCGGATCACGCATCTGATCGCCGACAGCATGCGGTGCGAGGTATGTTCGATCTACCTGTTCCGCGACGACGAAACCCTGGAGCTGTGTGCCACCGAAGGTCTTGCTCCCGAGGCCGTTCACCAGACCCGGATGCGTCTGGGCGAAGGTCTTGTTGGCCGGGTGGCCAAGTTCGGCAAGGTCGTCAACGCCGCCGATGCGCCCTCCGAGAAAGGTTTTCGGTACATGCCGGAAACGGGCGAGGAGCGGTTTTCATCGTTCTTGGGTGTGCCCATTCAGCGGCTGGGGCAGAAGCTTGGGGTTCTTGTGGTCCAGTCCCGCGCTCAACGCGAGTTTTCCGCGGATGAGGTCTATGCGCTTGAAGTCGTGGCAATGGTTCTTGCGGAAATGGCCGAATTGGGTGCGTTTGTGGGCGAAGGTGCCGCCCTTTCACCGCTGCATCAGCAATCCATTTTGCTGCGCGGTGGCCCGGCACAGGAGGGCTCGGCCGAGGGGCATGTCTGGCTGCACGAGCCGCGCGTCGTCGTCACCAACCCGATCGCCGACGATCCACATCGCGAGCTGGAGCGGCTGAACGAGGCGGTCGAAGAGCTGCGCGTAGGCGTCGACAAGATGCTTGAAATCTCGCGGGGCGGTGACACCGAACAGCTGCAGGTTCTGGAAGCCTACCGGATGTTCGCCAATTCCAAGGGCTGGATGCGCCGGATGGAAGAGGACATCGCCCGCGGTCTCAGCGCCGAAGCGGCGGTGGAAAAGGAACAGTCGCAGGCCCGCGCCCGGATGAGCCAGGTTACGGATCCCTATTTGCGCGAGCGTCTGGCGGATCTGGACGATCTGTCCAACCGTCTGCTGCGCATCCTGACCGGGCAGGGCGGGTCGAAAGGTAAAGAGCTGCCGCCCGATCCGATCCTTGTGGCGCGCAATATCGGCCCGGGTGACCTGCTGGAGTATGGCCGTTCGCTGAAAGGTGTCGTGCTCGAGGAGGGCTCGGTCGGCAGTCATGCCACCATCGTCGCCCGCGCTCTGGCCATCCCGCTGGTGGTGCATGTGGGCCGGATCACGACCGAGGCCTTGAACGGCGACCACATCCTGGTTGACGGCGACGAGGGCGTTGTGCATCTGCGCCCTGAAGATACGGTGGTCAGCGCCTTCCGCGACAAGATGGCCATGCAGGCCGAGGCGCAGAAACGCTATGCCTCGATCCGCGAAACCCCGACCGTGACCAAGGATGGCGAGCGGATCAATCTGGTGATGAATGCCGGCCTGATGGCCGACCTGCCGTCGCTCAAGACATCCGGGGCCGAGGGTGTAGGCCTGTTCCGCACCGAATTGCAGTTCCTGATCCGCAACCAGATGCCCAAACGGTCCGAGTTGGTGGCGCAGTACAAACGCGTTCTGGATTCGGCCGATGGCAAGCGCGTAGTATTCCGTACGCTGGATATCGGGTCGGACAAGGTTCTGCCCTACATGAAACATGTCGCCGAGCCCAACCCGGCGCTGGGTTGGCGCGCCATTCGTGTGGGCCTGGACAAGCGCGGCGTGATGCGGATGCAACTGCAGGCCCTGTTGCGCGCGGCGGATGGCCGTCCTCTGACGGTCATGTTCCCGTTTGTCGCCCAGGCCGACGAATACCGCGAGGCCCGTTGGGAAGTGAACAAGACGCTGGAGCGCGAAAAGCGCTTGGGTCATGTCCTGCCAGAAACGCTGGAAGTAGGGGCGATGCTGGAAACACCGTCATTGGCCTTCGCCCCCCAGAAGTTCTTTGACGAGGTCGATTTCATTTCGATCGGCGGCAACGACCTGAAACAGTTCTTCTTCGCCGCCGACCGTGAAAACGAGCTGGTGCGCCGCCGCTATGACACGCTGAATGTCAGCTTCCTCAGCCTGATCGAGCGCATCGTCGAACGGTGCGGAATTTCCGACACGCCGCTGAGTTTCTGCGGCGAGGATGCCGGCCGCCCGATCGAGGCACTGTGCCTGGCGGCGATGGGTATCCGCACCCTGTCGATGCGCCCGGCCTCGATCGGACCGGTCAAAAGCCTGCTGTTGCGGTCCAACCTGCAGGATGTCCGCAAGATCATCGCCGACGCGCGCCATCGCGGCGAACAATCGGTGCGCCCGGCGATCATGGAGTATCTGCGCGACAACGGCTGAGGCCATGATGACCGCGAAAAAAGGCCCGATTCCGAAATCCGGGCTTGCTTTTTGGGCTTGGTCTTTCTATCCAAGCCACGAATGTTAGCGGTAACAGGGTGTCTGGCTGCAGACCGCGCCGGATTGTCCGAAGAAGGGAGCCAGCCATGGTTTCACGCGTAATCCCGGTAGATCCGTTCGACCTGGTCCTGTTCGGCGCGACCGGAGATCTGGCCCAGCGCAAGATCCTGCCTGGCCTCTACCATCGCTTCGAAGTGGGGCAGATGCCCGAAGATGCGCGCATCATCGGGACCGCGCGATCGGATATGGACGATGACGGGTTCCGCGCGCAGGTGCGCAAGTCGATGAAGGAATTCGCTCCGTCCTTCAAAAAGGACGTGCTGGACCGGTTTCTGGCCCGGGTCGAATACGTGCCCGTGGATGCGCTGGGCGAAAACGGCTGGGACAAGCTGGCCAAATCGCTGCGCCCCGACGTGGTGCGCGCCTTTTATCTGTCGGTCGGTCCGAAACTGTTTCCCGGCATCGCACAGCGCCTGCATGATCACGGGCTTGCCACGCCCGACAGCCGCATCGTGGTCGAGAAACCCTTTGGCCATGATCTGGCCTCGGCCAAGGCGCTGAACGAAGGTCTGCGCGCCTGTTTCGAAGAGCATCAGATCTATCGGATCGACCATTACCTGGGTAAGGAAACGGTGCAGAACCTGATGGCGCTGCGCTTCGCCAACTCGCTGTTCGAACCGCTGTGGAACGCGACCCATGTGGATCATGTCCAGATCACCGTTGCCGAAACCGTCGGGGTCGAAGGGCGTGGCGCCTATTACGACCAGTCCGGCGCGATGCGGGACATGGTGCAGAACCACTTGGTGCAGCTTTTGTGCCTGACCGCGATGGAGCCGCCTTCGACCTTCTCGCCCAACGCGGTGCGCAGTGAAAAGGTTAAGGTGATCGAGGCACTGGAACCTGTCGCCCCGACCGACATCGCCCGCGGCCAGTACCGGGCGGACAAGGGCGGCGACGGCTATGTCGATCATGTGGGCAACCCCGACAGCCTGACCGAAAGCTATATCGCGCTGAAGGTGCGCGTGGGCAACTGGCGCTGGTCGGGGGTTCCGTTCTATCTGCGCACGGGCAAGCGTCTGCGCGCGCGTGAATCCGAAATCGCGGTGTTTTTCCGCGACCCGCCGCACACAATCTTTCCCAATGTCGGCCCGCTGCACGGCAACGTTCTGGTGATCCGCCTGCAGCCCGACGAAGGCATCACCCTGCGCACCACGATCAAGGATCCCGGCCCGGGCGGCTTCCGCCTGACGGACGTGGCGCTGGACATGAGCTTTGCCGAGGCACTTGGTGCTGATGTGCGCGCGCAGGACGCTTATGAACGGCTGGTGATGGACGTGATCCGTGGCGACCAGACTCTGTTCATGCGCGGCGACGAGGTCGAGGCCGCCTGGGCCTGGGTCGATCCCATCATCAAGGGCTGGGAAGAGCGCGGCGACCGTCCCTCGCGCTATGATCAGGGCAGTTCCGGCCCAGAAGACGCATTGATGCTGATGCATCGCGACGGACGCCGCTGGCGCCAGATCGGAGGTTGAGATGGTTCACAACGTCATCACCGATGTCACCCAAAGGATAATCGAGCGAAGCGCCGATCCCCGCCGCACCTATCTGCAGCGGATGGAGCAGGCCCGGTCCGAAGGGCCGGCGCGCGCGCACTTGTCGTGCAGCGGCCAGGCCCATGCCTATGCCGGTGCAGGGGCCGATCAGCAAACGATGGCCACGACCAGCGTGGGCAATCTGGGCATCGTCACCGCCTATAACGACATGCTGTCGGCGCATCAGCCGTTCGAGCGCTATCCCGAACTGATCCGGCGCGCGGCCCGTGCCGCGGGCGGCACCGCGCAGGTGGCGGGCGGGGTGCCGGCCATGTGCGACGGGGTCACGCAAGGTGAGGCCGGGATGGAACTGTCGCTGTTCTCGCGCGACGTGATCGCGCTCGCGGCGGCGGTGGCGCTCAGCCACAATACATTTGACGCGGCGGTGTTCCTGGGGGTCTGCGACAAGATCGTGCCGGGGCTGGTGATCGCAGCGCAGAGCTTTGGCCACCTGCCGGCGGTGTTCCTGCCCGCCGGCCCGATGACCAGCGGCCTGCCCAATGACGAAAAGGCCAAGGTGCGCCAGAAATTCGCCGCCGGCGAAGCCACCCGCGAAGAACTGATGGCCGCCGAGATGGCCGCCTATCACGGGCCGGGCACCTGCACCTTTTACGGCACCGCCAACACCAACCAGATGCTGATGGAGTTCATGGGCCTGCACCTGCCGGGCTCCAGCTTCGTCAACCCCAACACGCCGCTGCGCGATGCGTTGACCGAGGAAGGCGCCCGCCGTGCCCTGTCACTCAGCGCGCTGGGCAACAACTACACGCCGGTGTGCCAGATCCTCGATGAACGGGCCTTCGTGAACGGCATCGTGGGGCTGATGGCCACGGGCGGGTCGACCAACCTGCTGATCCACCTGATCGCCATGGCCCGTGCCGGGGGCATCGTGCTGGACTGGCAGGACTTCTCGGACATCTCGGGCGTCGTGCCCCTGGTCGCGCGGGTCTATCCCAACGGTTTGGCCGACGTGAACCATTTCCACGCCGCGGGCGGTCTGGGGTATACCATCGGCACGCTGCTGGATGAAGGCTTGCTGCATCCCGACACGCTGACCGTGGCGGGGCAGGGGCTGCGCCACTATACGCAGGAGCCCAAGCTGATCGATGGCGCGCTGGTCTGGGAGGACGGCGCCGGCCACAGTCTGAACGAAAAAATCCTGCGCCCGGCCAGTGACCCGTTCCAGCCCACCGGAGGCCTGTCGCGGCTGAGCGGCAACCTGGGTACCGGCGTGATGAAGGTCTCGGCCGTGGCGCCCGAACACCAGGTGGTCGAGGCCCCGGTGCGCGTCTTCCACGACCAGGACGAGGTCAAGACCGCGTTCAAGGCGGGCGAGTTCACCGACGATGTCATCGTCGTGGTCCGTTTTCAGGGGCCCAAGGCCAACGGCATGCCCGAACTGCACTCGCTGACGCCGCTGCTGTCGATCCTGCAGGGGCGCGGGCAGAAGGTGGCGTTGGTGACCGATGGCCGCATGTCGGGGGCCTCGGGCAAAGTGCCCGCGGCGATCCATGTCTGCCCCGAGGCGCTGGACGGCGGCCCGATCGCCAAGCTGCGCGATGGCGACCTGCTGCGCGTCGACGCGGTGCGGGGTCAACTTGAAATCCTGACCCCCGGCGTGCTGGACCGCCCCGCCGCCACCGCCGATCTTTCGGCGCATCAATACGGGGTCGGCCGCGACCTGTTTACCACGTTCCGCAACGCCGTCGGCTCGGCCGATGCCGGTGCCAGCATTTTCGGAGCCTGAGCCTATGTCCGCAAAAACTCAACGCACACGCGAGATCTGCGCATTGGCGCCCATCGTCCCGGTTCTGGTCGTCGATGACGCCACCCATGCCCGCCCGCTGGCCGAGGCTCTGGTGGCCGGTGGCCTGCCCGCGCTCGAGGTGACCTTGCGCACGCCCGCCGCGCTGGACGCGATCCGCGCCATGGCGCAGGTGCCCGGCGGGGTCGTGGGGGCCGGCACGCTGGTCACGCCCGACGATGTCCGCGCCGCAAAAGAGGCGGGCGCGCAATTCGGGGTATCGCCCGGTGCCACCGACGCCCTGATCGCCGCCTGCGAGGCCGAGGGCCTGCCGCTGCTGCCCGGCGCGGCCACTGCGACCGAGGCGATGCGCCTGCTTGAGCAGGGCTATGACATGCTGAAATTCTTCCCGGCCGAAGCCTCGGGCGGGGCGCCTGCGCTCAAGGCGATCGGCGCGCCGCTGCCGCAGATCACCTTCTGCCCGACTGGCGGTGTGTCGCCCGCCAACGCGCGCGACTACCTGTCCCTGCCCAACGTGATCTGCGCGGGCGGCAGCTGGGTTGCGCCGAAACAGATGGTTACACAGGGTAACTGGGCGGGGATCGAAACCCTCGCGCGTGAGGCCGCCGCCCTGATGGATTGACCTCGCCTAACTGGGCGCTAGGGTGGGCGCCATTACAGGCAGGTTGATCCACATGACAGACAATATGTCCCTCGCCCAAGGGCGAAATTATCTGGCCATTCCGGGCCCTTCCGTGATTCCGGACGCGGTGCTGCAGGCCATGCACCGCCCGTCGCCCAATATCTATGCCGGTGAACTGGTCGAGATGATGCCCGACCTGACGGCCGACCTGCGCCGCGTGGCCCGTACACGGCACGAGGTGGCGATCTACATCGCCAACGGCCACGGCGCGTGGGAGGCGGCGCTGTCCAACGTTCTGGCGCCGGGGGAAACCGTGCTGGCTCCGGCTTCGGGGCGGTTCACCCATGGCTGGGCGGAAATGGCCGAGCGTCTGGGCGTGAAGGTCGACATGATCGATTTCGGCCCCTCCGACCCTTGGGATATCGACCGGATTGCACAGGCCCTGCGGGCTGATGCCGACCACCGGATCAAGGCGGTTCTTGCGGTGCATGTGGACACGTCCAGTTCCATCCGCAACGACATTCCGGCGCTGCGGGCGCTGTTGGACGACCTGAACCACCCGGCATTGCTGATGGCGGATTGCATCGCCTCGCTGGGCTGCGACCGGTTCGAGATGGATGATTGGGGCGTCGATGTCATGGTCACCGCCTGCCAGAAGGGGCTGATGACCCCTGCGGGCATGTCCTTCGTGTTTTTCAACGACCGGGCCAAGGCCAAACGGGCCGCGATGCCGCGGGTTTCGGGCTATTGGGACTGGCAGCCGCGATCAGAGCCCGACTGGTTCTATCAGTATTTCGGCGGCACCGCGCCGACGCACCACCTGTACGGCCTGCGCGCCGCCTTGGACCTGATCCATGCCGAGGGGATTGAGCAGGTCTGGGCCCGCCATGCGCGGCTGGCACAGGCTGTCTGGGCCGCCTGCGAGAAGTGGGCCGAGGCCGGGGCGCTGCACCTGAACGTCGGCGATCGCGCGCATCGCAGCCATGCCGTCACCGCCCTGCGCCTGACCGAGGGTCGCGGCACGCCCCTGCGCAGCTATACCGAGCGGCACCTGGGCTTGACCCTTGGCATCGGGCTGGGCATGGCGGACGAGGAATCGTGTTTCCGGCTGGGCCACATGGGCCATCTGAACGGGCACATGGTCATGGGCCTGCTGGGCGGCATCGAAACCGCCATGACCGCGTTGGAGATCCCGCGCGGGTCCGGCGCGCTCGAGGCTGCGGCGGCGGTTCTGGCAGGTTAAGCGCTGAGTGCTGCCGCCAGCGCCTGCGGCAGGGCGGCGGCAAAGGCGTTCAAGTGGGCTTCGGTGCCGCAACTGACGCGGATGCAGCGGTTCTGCGGGGCCGCAAAGGGCATCCGCACGAAGATCCCCTGCGCCACCAGCGCATCCAGCACCGCCTTGGCAAATGCTCCGTCGCGCCCGCAGTCGATCGCCACGAAATTGGTGGCCGAGGGCAGCGGGGTCAGTCCGTTGTCACGCGCGATCGCGCCGATCCGGTCGCGGGCCGAGACGATGCGCGCCTTTACCTGCGCCAGCCAGTCCTGATCGTGCAGGGCGGCCAGCGCCCCGGCTTGCGCCATGCGGTTCATACCGAAATGGTTGCGCACCTTGTTGAAGGCCGAGATCAGCTCGGGCGCTCCGATCGCATAGCCGACCCGCGCGCCGGCCATACCGTAAACCTTGGAAAAGGTGCGCATCCGGATCACGCGCGGATCATCCGCCGCGACCGGCGCAGCGGTGCCGTCGGGTGCACATTCCACATAGGCCTCGTCCAAAACCAGCAAACAGCCGTCCGGCAGGGCGTCCAGCGCCGCGACGATGTCCGCGCCGCGATGCCAACTGCCCATCGGGTTGTCCGGGTTGGCCAGATAGACCAGCTTGGCCCCGACCTCGGCCGCCTTGGCGAACAGGGCGGCCGGGTCCTCGTGATCGTTGGCATAAGGTACCTTGTGAATCGCCCCGCCATAGCCTGCGACATGGTAGTTGAAGGTGGGATAGGCCCCGTCCGAGGTCACGACCGCATCGCCCGAACCGACCATCAAACGCACCAGGTAGCCCAGCAGCCCGTCGATGCCTTCGCCGACCACGATGTTGTCAGGGCTGATCCCGTGATGATCGGCCAGCGCTTGGCGCAGATCGTGGTTCTCGGGGTCGCCATACATCCAGATGCCGTCAGCGGCCTGCCGCATCGCCTCGATCGCGCAGGGCGAGGGGCCGAACACGCTCTCGTTTGCGCCCAGCCGGGCCACGAAGGGCGCGCCGCGCTGGCGCTCCTGCGTCTCGGGGCCGACGAAGGGCACGGTTGCGGGCAGGGATTGGGTAAGCGGGGTGTATCTGGGTCCGGTCATGGGCGCAGATAATCCCAAGGGCATAGCCGGGGCAAGCCTTGCATGGGGCCGGGCCGTCCGCGCCGATCTGCCCTCACGTCGGGCTGGCGTCGGCTGCGGGTTTCGGGGCATGGTTTGCCCGGAACATCAAACCCGGAGGCCCAGATGGCGCGCGTATCAGTCGAATACAGGAACCACATCGCCCATGTCACCCTGACCCGCGGCGACAAGATGAACGCGCTGGACGATGCGATGATCAAGGCGATCCTGGCGGCGGGGCAAGAGGTCGCCGCCTCGGACGCCCGTGCCGTGGTGCTGTCGGGCGAGGGCAAAAGCTTCTGCGCGGGGCTCGACATGGCCAGTTTCGCGGCCATGGCGCACAAGGACCCGACCGAGTGGCTAATGACCCGCAGCCATGACGACGCGAATGAGATGCAGGAACTGGCGCTGATCTGGCGCCGCGTGCAGGTGCCGGTGATCTGCGCCATTCAGGGCGTGGCCTATGGCGGTGGTCTGCAAATCGCGCTGGGCGCCGATATCCGCATTGCCCATCCCGACGCCAAGCTGGCCGTGATGGAGATGAAATGGGGCATCATCCCAGATATGGGCGGCATGGTCCTGTTGCCGAAACTGGTGCGGTCCGACGTGCTGCGCATGCTGACCTATACCGCGCGGCCCATCGGTGCCGCTCAGGCCGCCGACTGGGGGTTGGTCACCAGCCTGTCGGATGATCCGCTGACCGAAGCCATCGCGCTGGCCGAGGATATCGCGGGCAAGAGCCCCTCGGCCATCCGCGCCGCGAAACGCCTGATCGAGGTGGCCGAAACCAAGTCGCGCGCCGAGGTTCTGCTGGCCGAATCCGCCGAACAGGTCGAGCTGATCGGCAAACCCGACCAGATGGAAGTGGTGATGGCCCAGATGCAGGGTCGCAAGCCCGAGTTCAAGTAAACTCGCGGGCCGCGGCCAGGTGGGCCTCAGCCCCGCAGGCGCGTCGTCACCCAATAGGCGATGCCGCCTGCCAGCAGACCCCAGACCGCCGCGCCCAGGCCAAACACGGTGATGCCCGAGGCGGTGATGGCAAAGGTCAGGATCGCGGCTTCGCGCTCGGCCGGAACCTCGAGCGCGGCGAAGGTGGCATTGGCCATGACCCCGATCAGCGCCACGCCGGTCAACGTGCCCATCAGCATCGGATCGGCATGGGCGGCAAACCCGGTTATGGCCACGGCGAACATCCCGAATAGGCAATAGAACACCCCGGCCATGACAGCCGACCAATAGCGCTGATCCCGGTCGGGGTGGCTGTCCTCGTTCGAGCACATGGCGGCGGTGATGGCCGCGAGGCAGGTCGCCGGCGCGCCGAAGGGGGCCGACAGGATGCTGGCCCCGCCCACGGCCGAGAATAGCCGCCCTGCCACCGGGGCATAACCAAAGCTGCGCATGACCGCGATGCCGGGAATGTTCTGCGTGGCCATCGTGACCACGAACAGCGGCACCCCGATGCCGATCATCGACGCCACCGAGAATGTGGGCGTGGTCCAGACCGGCGCGGCCAGCAGGTGGTCGGGGCGGACCGACGGTCCGTCAGAGAACAGAACTACGACCAGCGCGGCGGCCAGCACGGCGGCGGGGACCGCCAGCAGTCTGTGCACACGTCCGGCGATGAACCAGGTCAGGATCACCGGCAGGGCCTGCCAGGGGATCTCGACCGCGGCCTGAAACGGGACGATGCACAGCGGCAGCAGCACTCCGCCCAGCATCGCCTGCGCCAAGGAGGTGGGAATCGCCGCCGCCAACCGTCCCAACGGGCGCCACATTCCGGCCAGCACGGTCAGCGCACCCGCAAACAGGAACGCGCCGATGGCATCTGAGAAACCCGCGGCCGGCGCGGCCGAAACCGCCAGCAGCGCCGCACCGGGCGTGGACCAGGCCACGCTGATCGGCTGGCGGTACCACAGGCTGAGCACGATCGCCGCCAGCCCCATGGCAAGGGCGGCCATCATCAGCCCCGATGCCGCCTGCGGCCCCGAAGCGCCCATGGCGTCCAGCCCCTGCAGGACAATCGGAAAGGAACTGAAAAAGCCGACTACGGCCACGACCAGCCCGGTTGAAACGGTCTGCATCGGCGGAAAGGGTCTGGACATGGGGGCCTCGGTGGATTGGTTCCGAGATTGCTAGCAACCGTTTGGCCCGGTGAACAGGGCCGGGTGGAAAAAAACCCGCCGGGCGTGCGCGGCGGGGTTTCGTCAAGCGTGTGCGAGGGGCTGACGGATCAGGCGATCTCGGCCAGTCGGGCCAGCGCCTCGTTGATGCGGGCCTCTTCCTCTTCGCGGGCCGCCAGGTTGGCCTTGGCCTCTTCCACCACCTCTTCCGGGGCCGAGGCCACGAATTTGGGGTTGTTGAGACGCCCGCGCAGACCGCCCAGTTCCTTGGCCAGTTTGCCCTTGGCTTTTTCCAGCCGTTCCTTCTCGGCGCCGATGTCGATGATATCGGCCAGCGGCAGGCCAAAGGACGCGCCGGGCGCCGCGATCGAGATCGTGCCCTTGGGCAGCGTGTCGGCCTTGGTCAGGCTGTCGATCCGGGCCAGCCGCTTGATCAGCGCCTCGTTCCGGTCCCAGGCGGCCTGGCCGTGGGCGTCGATCTCGGTCACCAGCATCGGCACGTACAGGCCCGCCGGGACGCGCATCTGGGCGCGGGCCGAGCGGGTGTTCTCGATCACCGAGATCACCCAGTTCATCTCGCGATCCGCGTCGGCGTCGACCAGATCGTCGGCGGCATAGCTGGGCCAGTCGGCATGCACCAGCATCTTGGCACGGGTGCCGGTCAGGCCCCACAGCTCTTCGGTGATGAAGGGCATGATCGGGTGCAGCAGGACCAGGCACTGATCCAGAACCCAGCGCATGGTGGCGCGGGTCTCGGCCTGGGCCTCGGCATCGTCGCCCTGCAGCAGCGGTTTGGACAGTTCCACGTACCAGTCACAGACCTTGCCCCAGACAAAGGCATAAAGCGCATTGGCCGCGTCATTGAAGCGATAGCTCTCCAGCGCCGCGTCGACCTCTTCCCGCACGCGGGCGGTTTCGCCGATGATCCAGCGGTTTACGGCGGCCTTGGGCTGCAACTCGGCCACGTCCAGTTGCGGGACGGCGTCGGTAAAGACCTCGTTCATCTCGGCAAAGCGGACGGCGTTCCACAGCTTGGTGCCAAAGTTGCGATAGCCGGTGATGCGCTCGCGCGACAGTTTCAGCACGCCGCCGATGGCCGCCATCGACGCGTTGGTAAAGCGCAGCGCGTCGGCGCCGAACTCGTCCACGATTTCCAGCGGGTCGATGACGTTGCCGGTGGTCTTGGACATCTTCTTGCCCTTCTCGTCGCGGACGAGCTGGTGCAGATAGACGGTGTGGAACGGAATTTCGTTCACCACGGCCAGCTGCATCATCATCATCCGGGCGACCCAGAAGAATAGGATGTCGAACCCGGTGATCAGGACATCGGTGGGGAAGTAGCGCTGCAACTCCTCGGTCTGTTCGGGCCAGCCCAGCGTGCCGATGGGCCACAGGCCGGACGAGAACCAGGTGTCCAGCACATCCGGGTCACGCCAGACCGGATAGACCAGCTTGGTCGGATCGCGGTCGATGGCGTATTGCGCCAGGCTTTCGGCGAACCGGTGGATCGCCTCGTGCTTGTCGGCCACCTCGATCACCGTGGCGTGGCTGAGCGGGCTGGGAATGTCGGCATTGTCATCCAGGAATTTTCCGGTGACGTCCTCGAAGCTGGCGGCGCACTCCATGACCGCGCCCCGGTGCAGCATGCCGCCTTCGTTCAGCAGCCGGCCCAGTTCGACCAGGTCCAACTCGCCGTCGTTTTCGTCATCCTTGAAATCCTCGGCCGACAGGTCCAGCCCGTACCAGACCGGAATCTGATGCCCCCACCACAGCTGGCGGCTGATGCACCAGGGTTCGATGTTTTCCAGCCAGTGGTAATAGGTCTTTTCGCCCGATTCCGGGATGATCTTGACCCGGCCATCGCGCACGGCGTCCAGCGCGGGGCCCACGATCTTTGACGTCTCGACGAACCACTGGTCGGTCAGCATCGGCTCGATCACCACCTTCGAGCGGTCGCCGAAGGGCTGCATGATCGGTTTGCTCTCGACCAGCGGCACCAGCGCGTCCGCGCCTTCGGCATCGGGTTTCAGCGCGGTCGATCCCAGGCGCGGATCATCCGCACGGGTCATCACGGCCAGACCTTCGGCGGTGATCTCTTCGACCACCTTGGCGCGCGCCTCGAATCGGTCCAGGCCGCGCAGGTGGTCGGGCACCAGGTTGATCGCGTCGATCTCGTTCTCGGTGAATTCGCGCCCGCGGGCATATTCCTGGGCCTTGGCGGCTTCGTCCGCGTAGGGCGCGCCGTCGGCCCGCATGTGGCCGCGCGTGTCCATCAGGCGGTACATCGGGATCTTGCCGCGCTTGGCCACCTGATAGTCGTTGAAATCATGCGCGCCGGTGATCTTCACCGCGCCCGAGCCGAAATTCGGGTCGGGGTATTCGTCGGTGATGATCGGGATCTGGCGGCGATGCTCTTTCGGGCCCACCGGGATTTCGCACAGCTTGCCGACGATGGGCGCATAGCGTTCGTCCGACGGGTGCACCGCAACCGCGCCGTCGCCCAGCATGGTTTCGGGGCGGGTCGTGGCGATCGAGATGTAGTCGCGCTCTTCCTCGAGGATGACGTTTCCGTCCTCGTCCTTTTCGACGTAGGTATAGGTCTCGTCCCCAGCCAGCGGGTACTTGAAGTGCCACATATGGCCGGCGACCTCGATATTCTCGACCTCGAGGTCCGAGATCGCGGTCTCGAAATGCGGGTCCCAGTTGACCAGCCGCTTGCCGCGGTAGATCAGGCCCTTGTCGTACATGTCGACAAAGACCTTGATGACCGCGTCATGGAAATTGGGGCTGTTTTCGTGGCCCGTGCGGGGGTCGCCGGCCGCACCGGCCATGGTGAAGGCGTTGCGCGACCAGTCGCACGAAGAGCCGAGGCGTTTCAGCTGCTCGATGATGGTGCCGCCGTATTCGCCCTTCCACTCCCAGACCTTCTCGAGAAACTTCTCACGGCCCAGTTCGTTCCGGCTGGGTTGTTGCGTGGCGGCGAGCATCTTCTCGACCTGCATCTGCGTGGCGATGCCGGCATGGTCCTGCCCAGGCTGCCACAACGTGTCGAACCCGCGCATCCGGTGCCAGCGCGTCAGGATGTCCTGCAGGGTGTTGTTGAACGCATGGCCTACATGCAGCGCGCCGGTCACGTTCGGCGGCGGGATCATGATGCAAAAGCTCTCGTCGCGCGACTTGTTCGCGCCTGCCTTGAAGGCTCCGGCCTCTTCCCAGGCCTTGTAGATCCGGGCCTCGGCCTCGGCCGCGTTGAATGTCTTGTCCATCGCCATCGGGTGCGTCCTGCGTCATCGATCTTGGGTCAGCGCCTGCAATAGCGAATGGCGGCGGGAAGGGAAAGGGCCAAGCACCCCGCGCACTGGACATCCGCCGCATCAAGGCTAGGGTCGCGGTCTGAGGCAGTGAAAGGGGCGCGTCATGGAAAAGTTTGGCAAGAGCCAACTGGTCACCCGGACCGAGGATCAGCGGTTCCTGACCGGGCACGGGCGCTACATGGACGATACGGTGCCACCCGGCGCGCTGCACGCTGTGTTCTTTCGCAGCCCGGTGGCGCATGGCGACATCAGCGGGCTGGACCTCGGCGCCGCCCGCGCCGTGCCCGGTGTGCGGCTGGTGCTGACCATCGATGACCTGATCGCCGCCAGAATCGACCCGGTGCTGAGCGCCACGATCCTTGTCAACCGGGACGGCACCCGCGCCGCCAATCCGCCGCGCCACATGCTGGCCCGCGACCGGGTGCGCTTCGTCGGCGAGCCGGTGGCGATGGTCGTCGCCGAGACCCCCGCGCAGGCCCGCAACGCGGCCGAGCTGATCTGGATGGATACCACCGACCGCCCCGCCAAGCTGGACCTTGCGCCGGGTGGTGAGTCGCTGCACCCCGAGGCCCCCGACAACCGCGCCTTTGACTGGGCCGTGGGCGACGAGGCCGCGACCCAGGCCGCCTTTGACGCCGCCGCCCATGTCGTGTCGCTGCAGGTGGCCGACAACCGGGTGATCGTGAACTCGATCGAGCCGCGCGGCTGCAACGCGGTCTGGTCCGACGGGCGGCTGCATTTCAGCTATGGCGGGCAGGGTGTCTGGGGGATGAAGGCGCAGCTGGCCGACAAGCTGCGGCTGGATCCGCAGGCCGTCCATGTCACCACGCCCGATGTGGGCGGCGGGTTCGGCATGAAGGCGATGCCGTATCCCGAGTATTTCTCGGTCGCGGTGGCGGCGATGCAACTGGGCCAGCCCGTGCACTGGATGTCGGACCGAACCGAGGCGATGCTGTCCGACCACCACGGGCGCGACCTGACCTCGCTGGCCGAACTGGCCTTTGACGAGGACCTTCGCATCACCGCCTACCGGGTCCACAGCCGCTGCAACCTGGGCGCCTACAACAGCCATTTCGGCCAGGCGATCCAGACCAACCTGTTCAAATGCGTGCTGCCCGGCGTCTATGACGTGCAGAAAACCTATCTGCGAGTCGAGGGGTTCTATACCAACACCACCCAGGTCGATGCCTATCGCGGTGCCGGCCGCCCTGAAGCGATCTATGTGCTGGAACGCGCGATGGACTGCGCCGCGCGCGAGCTGGGCGTCGACCCGTGGGAGCTGCGCCGCCGCAACTTCATCCGGCCCGAGGCCTTTCCCTATGTCTCGGCGACCGGTGAAACCTATGACGTGGGCGATTTCGGAATGGTCCTGTCCCGCGCCGCCGAACAGACCGCCGGTTTCGCCGCGCGCAAGGCCGCCGACGCCGAACGCGGTCTGATCCGGGGGCAGGGGCTTTGTTACTATATCGAAAGCATTCTGGGTGACCCTTCCGAAGGCGCAAAAGTCGAATTCTGTCAGGACGGAACCGTGAGTCTTTATGTCGGGACGCAATCGAACGGGCAGGGGCATGAGACGGTCTATGCCCAGTTCCTGTCGGACCAGACGGGAATTCCGGCCGACCGGATCCGTGTCGTACAGGGTGACAGCGACCGTCTGGCGCAGGGCGGCGGTACCGGCGGATCGCGCTCGGTCACGGTCCAAAGCGCGGCGACGCTGGTCACGATTGACCAGATGATTGCCGCATTCACGCCCTATCTGGCGGATAAAATGGGGGTCGAAGAAAGTAATGTGACCTTCGACCATGAAACCTTTCGCGCGCCGGGGTCGAACCTGACGCCCACGCTGATCGAAGCGGCCGAGATGGCCCGCGCGGATGCCCGCACCGACCTGCTGCAGCACGAGGCCCGCACGCGGCTTGAGGCGCGCAGCTATCCCAACGGCGCCCATGTTGCCGAGATCGTGATCGACCCGGAAACCGGCACGACGACGGTCGACCGCTATACGGTCGTCGATGATTTCGGCAATCTCATCAACCCCATGCTGGCCGAAGGGCAGGTGCATGGCGGGGTGGCTCAGGGTATCGGCCAGGCGCTGTGCGAGCACGTGGTGCATGATGGTGAGGGGCAACTGCTCACGGCAACGTTCATGGATTACGCCTTGCCGCGCGCCGCTGACATACCCATGATTAGGTTTACCTCGGCGCCGGTTCCGTCGACCGCCAACCCCATGGGAATGAAAGGATGCGGCGAGGCAGGCACCGTTGGCGCATTGGCCGCGGTTGCAAATGCGGTGCAGGATGCGCTCTGGGATCATGGGGTGCGGCAGGCGGACATGCCGTTCACTCCGGTCAAGGTTTGGGAATTGTTGTCGAATGGTACTGTCGCGGTTCGGTAAAAAGATACTTGGATGGCTCGGCCGCCCCCTGCGGTCGGAGCATTCTGCCGAAACGCGCCACCGCGAACCCATCAGTCATGTCATCATCCTGGACGGAACGATGTCTACCCTGGAGCCCGGCTTCGAGACCCATGCTGGCCAAACCTTTCGGTTGTGCTGTGAAATGGGCAATCAGGTCTCGGTCTTCTATGAAGCGGGCGTGCAATGGGAGAGCTGGAAATCCACGCTGGATGTGATGATGGGGCGGGGGATCAACCGCCAGATCCGCAGGGCCTACGGCTACCTTGCCTCGCGGTACAAGCCCGGCGATCGGATCTACTTCATCGGCTATTCCCGCGGCGCTTATGGTGTACGCAGCCTTGCCGGCGTCATCGATATGATCGGGCTGTTGCGTGCCGAGCATGCCACCGAGCGCAACATCAAGCAGGCCTACCGACATTATGAGTGCAATCCGGGCGGGCAGGCCGCACAGGACTTTCGCCGGAACTTCTGCCACGAAGGCGTCGAAGTTGAGATGATCGGCGTCTGGGACACTGTAAAGGCATTGGGACTGCGCCTGCCATTACTGTGGCGCATGGCCGAAGAGCGGCATTCATTTCACAACCACCACCTTGGGCCGTCCACCCGCCACGGGTATCACGCGCT
Source organism: Ruegeria sp. BJ5 (assembly GCF_056537865.1). NCBI lineage: Bacteria > Pseudomonadati > Pseudomonadota > Alphaproteobacteria > Rhodobacterales > Roseobacteraceae > Ruegeria > Ruegeria sp. BJ5. Next base: position 1,254,410 of record NZ_JBQFSH010000001.1, on the reverse strand, counting down.
GGCGCTGGATGAAACGCGAGAGGTCTTCACGCCGGTCCTTTGGGCGACAGCACCGGATTTCCGCGGTCACTGCGAACAGGTCTGGTTCCGCGGCACACATGGTGACGTCGGGGGGCAACTCAGCGGGTTCGAGCCCGCGCGACCGCTGGCCAATATTTCGCTGGTGTGGATGCTCGACAAGGCCGAGTTGCATGGTCTGCCGCTGCCTGAAGATTGGCGCAACCGCTTTCCCACTGATCCGCATGCACCGTCGGTCGGGACGTGGCGGGGTTGGGGCAAGATCTTCCTGCTACGCAAGCATCGCACCGTAGGTCAGGACCCGTCCGAACGCCTGCATGTCTCGGTTTCGCCCGGCGAACTGCCCAAATGGGTGAATTTGCCGGCAGGGCCGCATTCACATCCGGCGCAGTAACGGTCAGTCAAACTTCGCCGGGCTGGGTGACTTGCCGTTCGCCTGAAACGCAGCGTGGATGTCTTTTTCCAGATTGCGTGTCCGGGACAGGTCCGGCAACGCATCCGGGGCGAAAAACGCCGCTTCGCTGGTTTCGGGGCCCGGTATCGGGGTGGCGGCATCCAAAGGGCTACACAGGAAGAACAGTTTGTAGAAGTCCCGTGGATCTGGCGGGTAGGGATGCCGTGCCTTGTGGCGTACGGCATAGAGTGTCTGCGCCGTGACACGCAGACCGGCTTCCTCCAAGACTTCGCGTTCGATGTTCTCCGCCGGAGAGCTGCCGATATCGGCAAAACCGCCAGGCATCGCCCACAACCCGTCGCTGCGTTCCCGTACTAGCAGGATACCGCCGTTGCGAATTACGGCGGCGCGGATGTCGATGCTGGGTGTTGCGTATCCGCCCGTATGGGCAGGCATCGTCATTTCGATCTGTGACAAAGGCACCCGACCCAGATCGGACAGCATCGCGCGGGCCATTCCGGCGATCTCGTCATAGCGTTCGCGGTCGAACGGATCGGTGGTGAAATGCTGGCCGGTTTCGGCCAGCGCCAAAAGCCGTTTGGCCCGGGCCAGCCAGGTATCCTCCATCGCTGTCGGATCCTGGCGCATGGGCCTCAGCGACGCCGGTCGCGGCGCGAGCTCATGGGTTGGAAGGCGACGCCCACATGCGCCTCGCAATAGGGTTTGCCCGGCTCGGCCGGCAGACCGCAGAACCAGAAATCATCCGTGGCCGGATCGCCCACAGGCCATTTGCAGGTCTTTTCGGTCAGTTCCATCAGGGTCAGCTTCTTGGCCTTCTTTTCGACCTCGTTGACCTTGGCCAGCGCCTCGGGGCTGATTTCATTGGCCGAAGGCTGCGGCGGCAGCGGCTGGCCGGCCGGAATGATCTGGCGGCGCGGCGGCGTGGCCGGCTTTGCCTCGGCGGCCGGTGCGGCTGCTGCAGGGCGGGCCGGTTCGGTCTTGGGGGCGGGTTTGGGCTTGGCCTCGGCCTTGGGTGCGGGGGCCGGTTTTTCCTTGGGCTCGGCCTTGGCCGGAGCGGCGCCGGTGGTCCGGTTCGACAGGCCCAGGCGATGGACCTTGCCGATCACCGCATTGCGGGTGACCCCGCCCAGTTCCTTGGCGATCTGGCTGGCCGACTGGCCTTCGCCCCACATTTTCTTGAGCAGTTCAACGCGCTCGTCTGTCCAGGACATGGGTAGCCTTTCAAAAGCGGGAAAGCGGCCTCGGTCACGGGCCGCCTTCGGAATTCGTCTCAGCGCCCTATTCTAATCACTGCGGGCCGAGTTACAAGCGGTCATCGAATCAGATTGGGGGCAGGAATGCAGAATCTCGCGGATCAGGACATGCGCCGTTTCGGAGCGGTCAACTGGATGGGGTTGTGGACACTGGCTCAGCGCGAAACCCTGCGCTTTCTGGCGGTCTGGACGCAGACCCTGCTGGCGCCTCTGGTCACAGCGGGCCTGTTCCTGCTGATCTTCAACATCGCCGTCGGCCCAGGGCGACCGGATGTGATGGGCGTGCCGTTCCTGACATTCCTGGCGCCCGGGATCATGATGATGACGGTGATTCAGAACGCCTTTGCCAACACTTCGTCCTCGATGGTGATCTCGAAAGTGCAGGGCAACATCGTGGACACGCTGATGCCGCCGTTGTCCCCACTCGAGATCTTGCTGGGCTATCTGGCGGGCGGCATCGCACGGGGTGTGCTGATCGCGTTGATGCTGGCCGCTGCGCTGGCGCTTGGCTTGGGGCTGATGCCGCAGCATCCCGTGCTGGCCTTGGTTTTTGTCATTCTTGGGGGTGCGTTCATGGGCGCGCTGGGCCTGCTGGCAGGGGTTTTTGCCAACAAGTTCGATCAGATGGCCGCAATCACCAACTTCATCGTTACCCCGCTGGCGTTTCTGTCCGGCACCTTCTACTCGGTCGATGCGTTGCCGCCGTTGCTGAACAGGATCAGTCACGTGAACCCCGTTTTCTACCTGATCGACGGATTGCGATACGGCATGATCGGTGTGTCGGACAGCAACCCGATGTTGGGGATGGCCGTCTGTTTGCTGTCGACCCTGCTGATCTGCGCCGTCATCTGGCAAATGCTGCGGACCGGTTACCGTTTGAAGGCCTAGGCAGCTTCGGACAACGAACCGGGCTGCAGCGGTACGCGAGGGCGTCCCAGCCGCGGGTGCAGTCGTGCGGCCACGGACCAGGCTCCCAGCATTGCAAGCCCACCTGCCGCAAAAACACCAGCCACCGGTGTCGCCAGCAACACCAAGGCGGCAACGCCCGGTGTCAGAATTCCCGAAACGTCGCGATAGCTGGAATAGATTGCGGACATCTCTGTCCGCTCGGACGGCTTCACCGCCATCAGGAATGGCAGCCCGGCACATATGTCCAGCACGATCAACCAGATTGACCCCATGACCAGTGCGACGACCGATGCCACCGGCCAGCCCGAGAGAAATGCAGCCAACAGAAAACATGTGGCGCAGGCGGCAAAGCCTGTTCGCACGGCGCTGCGCAGTGACCGGTTCTGGACCCAGCGCAGAATCAGGGGGGCAGCAAACAGCATGGCGTTCGTGGCGGACAAAAGCGTGCCGCCCAATTGCTCACCCAACCCGTTTTCGATGGCGAAAATCGGAAGGTAGACCACATAGATCCACCAGCCACAGGACCGGATCATGGCAAACAGATACCCGGCCACCAGCCGCGGTTGGGCAAAGAACCGTCGCAGAAATGACAGCGGATTCTTCGTCGCACCTCTGGCCTTGGTAATCAGTTTGCCGTTGCCCAGACGCATGGCCCAGAACATGATCAGCATCCCAGTGGCGGCGGCCGTGCTGATGACGAAAGGGGCAGGGGCCCATAATTCCATCAGCATCACGCCTGCCATCGGCCCCGCTGTCCAACCCAGCGCGCTGTAGAACATCCGGCTCGTTTCGCAGCGGCCGAGCTCGATCTTGCTGATGTAGTCCAAAACGTAGGCGTTGAAGCAGATGAAAGTCACCACCGCGGCCACGGTGTTCAGCGCAAGTGCGCCGATCACGGCCTTGGGGCTGCCGTCGATGGCCAGAAGAGCGCCGGTGATGAACATAACGCAGCCAGCGGTGTAAGCCCATCGCCGCGGGACATAACGGATCAGGAACGGCACCATCAGTCCGGCCAATAACGAAACGAGGCCGACCAGAAAGTAAACGAGCGAGACGGACCCGGCGTCGCCCATGGCCCGGTACATCACCAAGGGGAACACGGAAATCAGGATGCCGCGAACCACGGCCTCGAACCCGGCAAGTATTCCGAACTTGCGAACGGAGGGCGCGGGCGCGTGACGGACCCATTCCGGGATTCGGCGTTCGTGCATCGGGCAATCTCTCTAACCAACCGCATTCAGGGTGCGTCATGCGGTGTCGGTTTCATGAGAGTTTGCGACATCGGGGTCGCCTGCGGACAAGGCCGTAGAAAAAATCCTAGCGGCGTCTGGCTCGGGCCTCGCGCCAGACAAGGATCAGCGCTCCGGTCAGAATGACCCCTGAGCCCAGCAGACTGACCCAATCCGGAACGACCCGGAACACCCCATAGTCATAAAGCGCTGCGAATATCAGCGTTGCATAGCTGATTGGCGCTACGAACGAGGCATCTGCCAGGGCCATTCCATTGACGAAGCAGGCCTGCGCGCAAGCCATCAGAAAACCAATGCCGGCCAAAGCCGCCCACTGAGCGGGCGATGGTGGCTGCCAGACGGTTGCGACCGCGATGCTGGCAATCGTCAGGCCCATGGCGTTGTTGATGAGCAGGATCTGGATGGGACTCTCGCGGCCGGACAGCTTTTTGATGAAGATAAGTTCCATCCCGATCACTGCCGCCGCCGCCAAGGCCAGCAGGGCCGCAGGTTGAAAGCTGTCGGGTGTGGGGCGCAGCAGGATGATCGCCCCAGTCAAAGCGACCGCCGCAGCGAGCCAGCGCCAAGGCCCCACGGTCTCTTTCAGCAGAGGAATGGCCAGAACCATCGCGAAAACAGGGTTCAGAAACGATATCGCCGTGGCATCGGCTATTGGGATATAGGCGACCGACGCGAACATCAGAGTAATGCCAGTCCACCCGAAACTGGTGCGTCCGATATGCAGACCCCAATGCGGACGCCGGAGTTGGGGACGCAGAACGCCAACCGCTGCCACGATGACCACAAATGCGAACAGGAACCGGCCATGGCTGATCTGCATCGGGTGCAGGGGCGGGCCCAGTGCCTCGGTGCCCAGAGCTTTGGCCAGCAATGTCGTGCCCGCGATGAAAGCGCTGGCGCAGAAGATAAGTACGGCTGCCAGGGCAGGGTTGTGGGCTTGTGGTGAGAACATGGGCCATCGGTGCGCCAGCGTAAGAGAAATGACAAGCCCGAATTGCAAGGGGTCCGACCCGCGCCCGCAAAAAATCCATGGGCGGATACATTTTGCCTTTCCACACTGGGCTGGCCCCGATATACGGGCGCCCATGATCAAACTCGTGCATATCCTGCCGCTCCGACGTCGACGCATCATTGCGTAACCGGCCCGTTTGATCCTGTGCGCGCGAACCAAATCCGCGCATCTCTCACCAAATCTGTTGACGAACCCTGTCTCAGTGTTTCAGTCACTGGGTTCAAGTTTTCCAAAAAGGATGATCCGATGATCCCGTCCGTTCTGCCGACCTACAATCGTGCTCCGCTGACCTTCGTGAAGGGCGAAGGCGCCTGGCTGACCGAGGCGGACGGCCGACGTTTCCTTGATCTGGGCGCGGGTATCGCGGTGAACGCGCTGGGCCATGCCCATCCGGCACTGGTCGGCGCCTTGACCGAGCAGGCGCACGCGCTGTGGCACGTGTCGAACCTGTACCATATTCCGCAGCAGCAGGCCCTGGCCGACAAGCTGGTGGATCTGACCTTTGCCGACACGGTGTTCTTCACCAATTCCGGAACCGAGTCCTGCGAATTGGCGGTCAAGATGGCCCGCAAATACTTCTACGATCAGGGGCAACCCGAGCGGGTGGAGATCATCACGTTTGATGGGTCTTTCCACGGGCGCTCATCGGCAGGCATCGCCGCTGCCGGGTCCGAGAAGATGACCAAGGGGTTCGGCCCGCTGCTGCCCGGGTTCGTCCATGTCGCCTTCGGCGATCTGGACGGTGTGACCAACGCGATCAGCGACAACACCGCCGCGATCATGATCGAGCCGATCCAGGGCGAAGGCGGCATCCGCCCCGTCCCCGATGTCGAACTCAAGGCCCTGCGCCAGATCTGCGACGACAACGGGCTGCTGCTGATCCTCGACGAGGTACAGTGCGGCGTCGGCCGGACCGGGAAACTCTTCGCCCACGAATGGGCGGGCATTACGCCCGACATCATGATGGTGGCCAAGGGCATCGGCGGGGGCTTTCCTCTGGGTGCAGTGCTGGCCACCGAAGCGGCCGCCAGCGGCATGACCGCGGGCACCCATGGGTCGACCTATGGCGGCAACCCGCTGGGCTGCACAGTGGGCTGCGCGGTCCTGGACCATGTGGCAACCCCGGCCTTCCTGGACGGCGTCAACCGCAAGGCGGGACTGCTGCGCCAAAAGCTCGAGGGCCTAGTCGCCGATCACCCCGACGTTTTCGAAGAGGTCCGCGGATCTGGCCTGATGCTGGGCCTGAAATGCAAGGCGCCCAACGCCGACGTGGTCGCGGCCGGCTATGACAACGAAGTCATCACCGTGCCCGCGGCCGACAACGTGATCCGCCTGCTGCCGCCGCTGACCCTGACCGAGGATGACATCGCCCAGGCCCAGATCCGCCTCGAGAAAGCCGCCCAGCAGGTTCAAGGCCAACTCGCCTCGGCCTGACGCCCCTATTCCCGAATGCGCCGGAGGCTCTCCGGCAACCGACAGTGAAAAAAGCGAACCGACATGAACCATTTCCTTGATATCCACAAAACCGACGCCGCCGCGCTGCGGTCGATGATCGACCAGGCCGGCGCGATGAAGCAGGCCCGGTTGGGCCGTCCCAAGGCCGCACCCGACGACGAACAGCCGCTGGCGGGCCGCATGGTGGCGCTGATCTTCGAAAAACCCTCGACCCGGACCCGCGTTTCGTTCGATGTGGGTGTGCGTCAGATGGGCGGTCAGACCATGGTGCTGTCGGGCAAGGACATGCAACTGGGCCATGGCGAGACCATCGCCGACACCGCCCGCGTGCTGTCGCGCTATGTCGACATGATCATGATCCGCACATTCGACGAAACCATCCTGACCGAGATGGCCGAATACTCGGACGTGCCCGTGATCAACGGCCTGACCGACCGCACCCATCCCTGCCAGATCATGGCCGACGTGCTGACCTATGAGGAACACCGCGGCCCGATCGCCGGGAAAAAGGTGGTTTGGACGGGTGATGGCAACAATGTCTGCGCCTCGTTCCTGCACGCGGCGGGCCAGTTCGGGTTTGACCTGACCTTTACTGGCCCGGCCCAGTTCGACCCCGAGGAAGAGTTCATGGGCTTCGCCCGCCAGAAGGGCTCGAAGATCGTGATCGAGCGCGATCCGTACAAGGCCGTCGAAGGCGCCGATCTGGTTGTGGCCGACACTTGGGTTTCAATGCACGATTCCCAATCCGCGAAGGAACGTCGGCATAACCTGTTGCGGCCCTATCAGGTCAACGCCGAGCTGATGGCCCATGCCAAGCCCGACGCCCTGTTCATGCACTGCCTGCCCGCCCACCGCGAAGAGGAAGCGACCTCGGAGGTGATGGACGGGCCGAACTCGGTGATCTTTGACGAGGCCGAAAACCGCCTGCACGCGCAGAAGGCTGTGATGCGCTGGTGTTTGGGCGTCTGAAGCTCCCTCAGACATTCAATGGGAGCCGCTGGTTCTCTTTCAATCCCGGAGGCTCCCATGCCGCACGTCGTCTTGGAATTTTCAACTGGGCTTGAGCGATCGCATGATTTTCAAGCCATATGCGAAGAACTCTATACGGTCCTCGCCACGCATCAGGAGTTTGACGCACCAACGCTGAAAATTCGCGCGATACCGATCCCGTATTCCTTCATCGGGACTGAGCCGCAGACCTTCATCCATGCCTCACTGTTGCTGATGCAGGGACGGGATGAACGGACGCGAGCCGAGCTGAACGCGATCATTCTGGATGTTCTGACCGCCGCTGCGCCAACGGTCGGCAGCATCACGGTGCGGGATGTAGAGATGAACCGCGCCACCTATGCCAAGCGCCTGGCGACCTGACGTGCGCCCGTCGCCTAACCTCGCGGTTTAACGTCCCAGACCTGCAGTCTGATCAACGCCCCGAAGCAGGCGAACAATACAAGTCCGCACAATGTGGCCTTGGTGACGGTTTCCATTGCGCCCTCGATCAGCAGGGCATGAACGACGGTGCCCAGGATGGTCACAAGCGCAAGACTGGCATGGGCCAACCGCCAAAGGCGGAACCGCCATCCCAGCCGGCTGCGCAGCGCGGCCAGCGCCGCGGCAGCGAACGCTGCCCACATGGCCGCCACGCCCCAGGCCGAGAACGGGGTGGGGGACCGGAACAGAAGGGCATCCACCACGTCCGGGGGGCTGGTGATCCACAGTCCGCCCACATGCAGGGCAATCATGGCGATCAGGGCGATGCCGACCCAGCGGTGCACCATTCGGCCGTTCATCGCGGTCAGCCCCGGCAGCATGCGCGCGGCCAGCAGCGGCTGTACCAGCAGCAATCCCAACCCGATGACTCCGGCAAAGCCCGCAGCGATGTAGATCGGGCTGCGCCAGGCCAGATACGGGCTGAACCCCGCCACCACCACGGGCACCGCGATGGCCGCAATCAACGCCAGCCAGACCGCAAGTACGCCCGGGCGCGGCACGTGGTTCAGACCGGTTGCAGAACGAAATGCGCGGCGAGAGTCTTGTCGCGCGCACTGGACATGATCGGGCGCAGGAAGACGGTCTCGAATTCGCCGCTGTCATAGGCCAGATGTCCATGCGGCTGACCAAAGGCCGGCACGATCTGCGGCATCTCCAGCCGGAATTCTCCGTTCGCATCGGTCAGGGTGGCACCGTGGCTCTGAGGGTCGCGCTCGTGGCCTTCTGTGGTATGTGCCCAGATCTGGATGCGCTGACCGGGCAGGGGCGCGCCGTCGCCGGCCCGCCGTACTGTGCCGGTCATCCAGAAACCGCCGCCGCCGATCCGGTCGACGACCGGCGCGCCCGGGCGGTAGTTGTTCGATCCGCCCCGCATCGACGGGGTCGGCGCCAACCCACTGGCTCGCGCAGGCATGATGAGGCCGCTGCCGGCCGTGGCGACCAGAGCGGTGCCGGCCACCAGCATGGTTCTTCGGTTCAGTGAATCTCCGGGCATCGAAACCTCTCCTGTGCTGACCCGGCAGCTGTTCCAACCGCCACAGTGGAAGAATAGCACGATCGCGGTTCATTCCGAGCGTTCCGGGCAAAATCCGGCCGACCTGCGGACAAAAGCGCGTGAAACGCAACGAGGCCGCAAAAGTCTTTGACGCCTGCGCCATTCGGGTGCGATCCTTTTCCTTGCGTCACCAAGGGGGAAGCCGATGACAGATGCCAGCCTGCTGACCAAGGATGAAATCTCCGCCTTCCGCCGCGATGGTGCGGTGGTGCTGCGCCAGAAATTCAGCGCCGACTGGCTCGAGTTGCTGCGCGCGGGCATCGACGCCGATCTGCGGGCCCCGACCGAGAACTTCACCCGCCACACCAAGGACCCGGACGCGCCGGCCTATCTCGAGGACTACTGGGCCTGGAGCAAGATCCCCCAGTTCGAGGAATTCGTTCGCAACTCGCCTTGTGCGCCAATCGCTTCCGAATTGCTGGGCGCCGCGTCGATCAATCTGGTGATGGACAACTGGTTCCTGCGCGAGGCCGGATCGACCTCGCGCCCGCCATTCCATCAGGACCTGTCCTATTTCGATTTCGAAGGCTCGATGTGCGTGCTGTGGCTACCGCTTGAACCGGTCAGCAAGGACAACGGGATCGCCTTCGTGCGCGGCTCGCACCTGTGGGACACGCTGTTCATGCGGGTGCGGTTCGCCGACGGGCACCCCAGCTATGAACCCACGCAGGTTGCAGGCCGCACCTATCACCCGCCACCGGACGTGAATGCCGACCCCGGCGCCTATGACCTGCTGCAATGGGATATGGATCTGGGCGACTGCATCTATTTCGACATGCGCACGCTGCACGGGGGGCTGTCCTCGGTCACGCCCACGGAAACCGTGCGCCGCTTCACCCTGCGCATGACCGGGCCGGACGGGGTGATCCGGTATCGCGGCGATTGGGCAAAGGAGGAGCGGGCGCAGTTTGAGGTTGCCGGCTATTCCGAGGGCGACCGGATCGCCGGCCCGTTTTTCCCGCAGCTCTGGCCCCGCGCACAGGACTGATCCGGGGCGCAGCCTGTCTGTGCGCAGATGCACTTTGTCCGCTGGTATTTTGCGCTAGATTGCCAAGGGTGAACATCCCGCCGCACCGGATTGGAGGCCGACATGAGCTGGAACCCCACCCACAGTCCCGAATGCGTCAGCGAAGGATCGGCACTGGAAACCCTGATCATCCCGCGCGCCCGCGATCTGGGCGGGTTCGAGGTGCGCCGCGCGCTGCCCTCGGTCAAGCGCCAGTTGGTGGGGCCCTTCATCTTCTTCGACCAGATGGGACCGGCCGAGTTCATCACCGATGGCGGCATCGACGTACGCCCACATCCGCATATCGGGCTGGGCACGGTCACCTACCTGTACCAAGGCGAATTTGAACATCGCGACAGCCTCGGCACCCATCAGATGATCTATCCCGGTGAGGTCAACTGGATGGTCGCGGGCCGCGGCGTTACCCATTCCGAACGCACCAGCGCCGAAACCCGCGCCAAGCGGCACAGCCTGTTCGGTATCCAGACCTGGATTGCGCTGCCGGAAGCGCACGAAGACATGGCCCCCGATTTCGAACATCAGAAGCAGGCCGCGCTGCCGCATATCCGGGATGCCGGTGTCAGCGCCCGGCTGATCCTCGGCTCGGCCTACGGGGAAACCAGCCCGGTCACGATGCTGTCGGAAACCTTCTATCTGGACGTTCAGCTGGACCCCGGCGCCGCTTTTCCGCTGCCCGACGATCACGAGGATCGGGGCGTCTACGTCACCCAGGGCTCGGTCGAGATCGCGGGTGACCGGTTCGAGGAAGGCCGCATGATGGTCTTCCGCCCGGGTGACCGCCTGTCGGTGACCGCCGGGCCGGCGGGGGCGCGGCTGATGCTGCTGGGCGGGGCCACCATGAATGAGGATCGGTATATCTGGTGGAACTTCGTCTCGTCTTCGAAGGACAAGATCGAAACGGCGATCCGCGAATGGAAAACCGCCGATTGGGCCAACGGTGCCTTCCACCTGCCGCCGGGGGACGAGGACGAGTTCATACCAATCACCCCGGAGCTGGAACGCACAAAGCCCCGGCGCGCGCGCTGAACGCGACGTCAGCGCCCGCCCGGCTTGCCCACCCGCGCGATCCCGGCGATCCTTGGTGGCAAACGGGAAGGGGACGGCATGAAACTGGTGATTGCGGGCGCGGGCAGCATCGGATGCTATTGCGGGGGGCTGTTGGCCGATGCCGGGCATGACGTTACGCTGCTGGGCCGGGCGCGGGTGCTGGACCCGATCCGGCAGAACGGGCTGACCGTCACCGACTATTCCGGCATGCGCAAAACGATCCCCGCCGACCGTCTGACCCTGTCTGAAGATCCTGCCTGCCTGTCCAACGCCGATCTGGTCCTGGTCGCGGTGAAAACCGGCGCCACCGCCGAGATGGCCCGCCTGATCGCCGCGCACGCCCCGGCCGCGGCCCCGGTCATTTCGTGGCAGAACGGAATGGAAAACGCCCGCACCCTGCGTACCGCGCTGCCCGGGCGGGACGTGCGCGCCGGGATGGTGCCGTTCAACGTGGTGCCTGCCGGTCCGGCCACCTGGCATCGCGCGACATCCGGCGACATCGTGATCGAGTCCGGCCCCAGCGGGCTGGCCCGCGGCCTGTCCACGCCCGATCTGCCGGTCACCGAAACCGACGGGATTGAGGCAGTGCAATGGGGCAAGCTGGTCATCAACCTCAACAACGCACTGAACGCGCTGTCGGGTCTGACCCTTCGCGAACAGCTTTTGAACCGCGACTGGCGCCGTCTGATGGCCGATCAGATGGCCGAGGCGCTGGCGGTTCTGGCCGCCTCCGGGCGCCCCGTGGCCTCGACCACGCCGCTGCCGGCCTCGATGACGCCGCATATCCTGCGCCTGCCCACGCCGCTGTTTTCGCGCATCGCGGCGCGGATGCTGACGATCGACCCCGCCGCGCGCACCTCGATGGCCTATGATCTGGATGCCGGTCGCCCGACCGAAATCGACAGCCTGCAGGGCGAGATCATCCGTCTGGGCCGCGAAACCGGCACACCGACCCCTATCTGCGACCGGGTGGCAGCGCTGATCACGCAGGGCGAGACGGGTCCGCTGACCCCCGACCAGATTCGTTCCGGGCTGCGCGCTGCCGGTGGTTAGATCCGCAACAGCAGCTTTTTCAGCTCTGGTTCATGGACGCGTTCAGACGCCTCTTGCGGCGAGACCCACTCGCGGGTGCGTTCGTGAATTTCGGGAAACTCATCGGCCAGGTCGGTCACCCGCAGCCGATAGACCGTGGTGCAGACCGGATCGATCGCGCCGCTTTTGCGGACCTTGACATAGCAGTAGCTGCCGACCGGCTCTGGATCGACCTCGGCTTTGCGCACGCCGGCCTCTTCCCAAGCCTCCTGCGCTGCCGCCTCGGCCCCGTTCAGCCCGTCAATCGGCCAGCCCTTGGGGATGATCCACCGCCCGGTGTCACGGCTGGTAACCAGCAGCACCTGCGTATCGGGGCCATCGCCACGGGTACACAGAGCCGCGAACTGCACGAGGCGCGGACGCTGAAACAGGGGTTTCAGAACCCCCTCCCAGAATTTGTGCAGCCATGTCATTGCGGGTGCCTGCCGTTTTTTTGTTGTTCTGCCTTCCAGACGGCGAGAGATATCAATCTGACAGGCGGTATTCAAGCACCCCTGCGTTTGGCCCGCAGGGTCGGGTCGGCCTGGGTCGGGTCCTCGGGCCAGGGGTGCTTGGGATATTGCGCGCGCATGTCCTTGCGCACATCGGCATAGGACCCGGCCCAGAACCCCGGCAGGTCACGGGTGATCTGGATCGGGCGTTGCGCGGGGGACAGAAGGGTGATCTTCAGCGGCTCGCCGCCCACCATTGGGTGCCGCGTGACCCCGAACATCTCCTGCAGGCGGACCGCGATCTCGGGGACTGCCTTGCCATAATCGATCGGGACCTTGCGCCCCAGCGGCGTGACGAAGGCCGGGGGCGCGCGGCGGTCCAGTTCCTGCATCTGGTCCCAACTCAGCCGCGCCTGAAGAGCGGGCAGCAGGTCGAACCGCTTCCAATCCTCGGCACTGCGCACGCCGGTCAGCATCGGCAGCAGCCAGTCCTCAAGCGTGTCCGTCAGCCCGTTTTCCGAGAAATCGGGCAGGTCGACGCCCGCCGCCCGCACCAGTTCGACCCGCGCTGCCAGTCGCGCGGCCTTGCCCTCCAGCCGCAGGCCCATATCGCGCACGCCGTCCAGCATCGCGCGGGCCACGGACTCGTCGGGCACGTCCTTCCAGATGCGGTCATCGAGCACCAGCGCCCCGAACCGTTCCTGCCGCCGGGCCACCACCCGACGGTCCCGTTTCGACCAGGCGCAGGTCTCGACCCATTCGATCTGGTCGGCGAACAGCGCGCGGATCTCGGCTTCGGTGATCTGCGCGGCCATACGCAGCCGGGCCTCGCGCGGGTTGCCGTCAGTATCGATGGCAACCAGATACGGCGCCGCGGCCAGCGGATCGCCGGGGTCCATCACCACACCCTTGCCGCCGGACAGCACATAGCGTGGCGCGTCGCCCTTGCGCCGCTGGCCGACCCGGTCGGGATAGGCCAGCGCGGCCATCGCCGCCGGGCTCAGCGGGTCGCCTTCGGTCTTGATCTGGCCGCGCAGCCGTTTCGCCTCGGACCGGATCCGGTCCAGAATACCGGGATTGGCGGGCCAGACCCGGTTGCGCTGATAAGTGCGCGGATCGCGCAGCGCCTCGAGCCGCAGCGACAGGTCCACCGGTGCTCCCTTCAACGGGTCGCGCTCGGCCATCAGGGCGGCAAGCGGGGCGGCCTGCGCACCGGCCGTGACCAGCATGTGCCCCAACCGCGGATGCAGCGGCAGACCAGCCAGTGCGCGGCCATGTTCGGTGATCCGGCCCTTGCCGTCCAGCGCACCCAGCATCCGCAGCAGCGTGCGCGCCTCGGCCAGCGCCCCCTCGGGCGGTGGTGTCAGAAAGGCCAGATCCTGCGGCTCGGCCCCCCACAGGGCCAGTTCCAGCGCAAGTCCGGTCAGGTCGGCGGCTTCGATCTCGGCGGGTGGAAAGGCGGGTAGGGCGCCTTCCTCACCCTTCGACCACAGGCGATAGCACAGCCCTTCGGCCACGCGGCCCGCGCGTCCGGCGCGTTGGGTCGCCTCGGCGCGGGTGACGCGCTCGGTCACCAGCCGCGACATGCCCGAGCCCGGATCGAACCGCGCGCGGCGGGCCTGACCCATGTCCACTACCACCCGGATGTCCGGAATGGTCAGCGAGGTCTCGGCGATCGAGGTGGCCAGCACCACCTTGCGCCCGGCCTCGGCCGGCGCAAGGGCGGCGCGCTGGGCGGCAAAGGGCAGGGCGCCGAACAACGGCCAGATCGCGCAATCGCCGGGCAGCCGGCCGGCCAGCGCGGCCTCGGCCCGGCGGATCTCGCCCTCGCCCGGCAGGAACACCAGAATGCCGCCGCCGGTGGTACGGGTCTCGCGCTCGGCCTGAACCACCAGATCGACCAACGCGTCCAGCCGCCGCGCCTGCGGGCCCAGCGGGCGGTCCAGCCAGCGGGTCTGAACCGGAAAACTGCGCCCCTCGGATGTCACCAGCGGCGCGTCCATCAACCGGGCCACCGGATTGGCATCCAGCGTGGCCGACATCGCCAGCAGGATCAGGTCGTCGCGCAGCGCACCGGCGACCTCAAGGCACAGGGCCAGCCCCAGATCGGCGTTCAAAGAGCGTTCGTGGAATTCGTCGAAGATCACCGCACCCACACCGGGCAGGTCGGGTTCGGATTGCAGCATCCGGGTCAGGACGCCTTCGGTCACCACCTCGATCCGGGTGGCTTTCGACACTTTCGCCTCGCCCCGCACGCGATAGCCGACGGTCTCGCCCGCACGTTCGCCCAGTGTCTCGGCCATGCGTTCGGCGGCGGCGCGGGCGGCCAGCCGCCGCGGTTCCAGCATCACGATCCGCCTGTCGCACAGGCCGGCGTCGCGCATAGCCAGCGGCACGCGCGTGGTTTTGCCGGCGCCGGGCGGAGCCTGCAGCACGGCGCGGCCGCGCGCGCGCAGCGCAGCGATCAGGTCGGGCAGGGCATCGTCGATCGGTAGGCGGGTCATGCCGCCTTATCGCCAAAGCCCCGGCCAAGGTCCAGAACGCCTGCGTCAAATCCCGCGCGCGGCGGTACTAGACAAACCCGGCCCATCCCCGTCATCTAGGGCAGATTTCAACGAAGGACCCCGCCCATGACCACAGCCGAGCTTGCCGCCAGGATCCTCAAGGGCGACCGCCGGGCGTTGGCCCGCGCGATCACCCTTGTCGAAAGCACCCGCGCCGATCACCGCGCCCAGACGGCACAGCTGCTCGACGCGCTGTCAGGCGCCGGGCGGCAGGCGCTGCGCATCGGCCTGTCGGGAACGCCGGGGGTGGGCAAATCAACCTTCATCGAGAGTTTCGGCATGATGCTGATCGGGCAGGGGCTGCGGGTGGCGGTTCTTGCTGTCGATCCCAGCTCGGCCCGGTCGGGCGGCTCGATCCTGGGCGACAAGACCCGGATGGAACGCCTCAGCCGCGAGCCGAACGCCTTCATCCGCCCCTCGCCCAGCCAGAGCCACCTGGGCGGCGTCGCCCGCCGCACGCGCGAGGCTATCGCCCTGTGCGAGGCGGCCGGGTTCGACGTGGTGCTGATCGAAACGGTGGGCGTGGGCCAGTCGGAGACCGTGGTGTCGGAAATGTCCGACCTTTTCCTGCTGCTGCTGGCTCCGGCTGGTGGGGATGAATTGCAGGGCGTCAAGCGCGGCATCATGGAGATGGCCGACATGATCCTTGTGAACAAGGCCGACGGCGACCTGAAAGCGACGGCCACCCGCACCTGCGCCGACTATGCCGGGGCGCTGCGCCTGCTGCGCAAACGCCCGCAGGACCCCGAGGGCTTTCCCAAGGCGATGACCGTTTCAGCGGTCGAGGAACACGGCCTGGACCAGGCCTGGGCCGAGATGCAGGCCCTGGCCGACTGGCGCAAACAGAACGGTCATTGGGACGCCAACCGCGCCGAACAGGCTCGCTACTGGTTCGACCAGGAGGTGCGTCACGCGCTGCTCGCCAAGCTGGAGACCCCGCAGGCCCGGTCCGAGATGGACCGGCTGGGCGCCGAGGTCGGTTCTGGGCGGCTCAGCCCCTCGGTGGCGGCCGAGCGGATGCTGAGGACTCTTGCATTCGGGTAACACCGTTGCCCGCGCGGACAGGAAAACTTGGCGCAACGCCCAAGAGTTCTGTAGCCTGAGTGCAGGTGAAATCCTTGGTTGTGGCGCCCAGCAAATAGAAAAACCGGAGCGCAGCTGGCTGGACGTGACCAAGCGGAGAAACAGGACCCGCCTCTCATGCCCGATATCTTTGGGACAAACGGCGATGACGATATCGATGTCACCAATGACAACGGTACGCTGAACGGCACCCCTCAGGGTACGCCGATTGATGATATCCGCGCGCGCGGCGGCAACGACATCATCACTGTTACCAACAGTACCATCTCTGGCAGTGTCCGTGGAAATGCCGGGATCGATACGATCACGGTGATCGGCAGCACGATCGGCGGTCAGGTAAGAGCCGGATCAGACGACGACACGGTCACGCTGCAAGGCTCGGTCATTGGCAATATCCGTTTGGGCGGTGGAAATGATGTTCTGAACTTCCGCAGCACCAGCGTGTCCGGCGACGTGCGCGGTGGCAGTGGTACCGACACGCTGAATCTGCCTGCTGGAACCGTGGTCAACGACAGCTCATTCGGGACATTTACCGTGTCTGCCGGCACCAGCTATTCGTTGACCAGCGGCAGTTTCACTCTGCCGTCGGGAATTACAGTCACCTATTCCGCATTTGAAAACGGTTCCGGCGTTCCCTGTTTTACCGCTGGCACGAGCATTCTGACTGACCGCGGCCCGGTACAGGTGCAAGACCTGCGCCCCGGTGACCTGATCTGTACGGCCGAGAGCGGCAACCAATCCATCCGCTGGATCGGTCGGCGCAGGTTTGACGCGATTGATCTGAGGGCCAATCCGAAACTGCGCCCAGTTCGTATTTGCGCCGGGGCTTTGGGTGCAGGGCTGCCCACGCGGGACGTGTTGGTTTCCCGCCAGCACCGCATGATGGTCGGTTCTCGCATCGCGCAACGCATGTTCGGCCAGTATCAAGTTCTGATTCCCGCGATCAAGCTGACGGCGCTGCCGGGGATCTTCGTAGATTGCACGGTCGACAGCATCGAGTACTTCCATCTGCTGTTCGACCGGCACGAGATCCTGTTTGCCGAATCCGCGCCGACCGAAAGCCTGTATACCGGCCCTGAGGCGCTGAAATCTCTGGGACCCGCGGCAAGGACTGAAATCCTTGCGATTTTTCCGGAACTGGCTGATGAGAACCACGAATCCGAACCCGCAAGGTTGATCCCGGTAAACCAACAGCAGACCCGTCTGATTGCTCGTCACCTAAAAAATCACAGGCCTTTGCTTGTTGATGCCTGAGCCGTTTCAGGACCATTAATTGGCCCGGAAAGATTTCGCAGCTGCTGTCTTGACCCTTCCGGCGATTCCCACTAAACGCATCCAACCAGTTTTCGGGCGCGACTTCGGGTTGTGCCCCTTGTGATTTGGCTGCGGATTTATGCCCGGCCTCCAGAAACAAAGGAAGAAACCATGTCGCGCCGTTGCGAACTGACCGGAAAAGGCCCGATGACTGGCAACAATGTCAGCCACGCCAAAAACAGAACTCGTCGTCGTTTTCTGCCCAACCTGAACGACGTGACCCTGCAGTCGGAAACCCTGGGTCGTGGCGTTAAGCTGCGCATCTCGGCCGCCGCGCTGCGCTCGGTCGATCATCGTGGTGGTCTGGACGCGTTCCTGGCGAAAGCCAAGGACGAAGAGCTGTCCGCCAACGCGCTGAAAGTGAAAAAGGAAATCGCCAAGGCGCAAGCCTCGGCCTGATTTTCCCAAAGACTGTTTCGTGGCCCCTGTACCCGTTGGTGCAGGGGCTTTTCGTTTGTTTGTGGGTCCTCAACCTGTCTCAAGCCTGTATTTCAGGAACCGCGCGCCGGAATAGGTCACCGGACCGACACAATGCGCGCCGATGCGCCGTAGCGCAGAGAGATTGCGACGGGACGGTGGAAGCAGAAAAGTGACATAAGGAATGCGTTCATCGGCTCGGGCGAATGCGATGGCCTTGCGGGTGATGCGCGTGCCCAGACCGAATGCGTCCGCCGTCAGGACCAGACCGAAATCCCATTCACTGCCTTCACGCTGGAAGCCGCCCCAGCCGACATAGCAACCGCCGGACGTGATCGCCCAGTGCCCAAGCCCGTCGCGTTCCCAGCAGGCTTCTTTCGCGTCTATGAAGGCCCGCGCCATCGCGATGTCCCAGGACCCCGTCAGCAAAGGCAGATGCCGGGCGACGCGGGGATCAGACATGTGCCGTGCGATTTCAGCCGGCTCAATCTGTGGCAGCCTGAGGAACTGAATTTCTGTGTGCGCTTTGAGTGGCATGACCGCGATCTACGCTTGAATTTCTGCCCAAACCAGACCGTCCCGATCACTTTGCCGTTGGACTGATGCCGCACGCGATCTCGGTGCGGAAGGCAGAGGGACGCGACTACGTGACATTGTTCACATACAGGGTTTTGAATCTGTTTTATGTATGCGGTTATTCTATGGCGGAGTGTGGTAATGTCTGCGAATACTTCAATTATTATTTCCTTCCTTTCGACTCTTCTGGTCGGCTCATTTTCCAGCTGTGCGCGAATGCAGCGGCGGGTGAACCGGCTGCATACCGGTCTAAACACAGGTCCGGATGATCGCGGAATTCTTTGAAGGTCGCGATCAAAGCAAATTCAGGGGTCGGCCAGTCAGGCCGGCCCTTTTTTCTTGGTTCGCGCCAAACTGTCTCAGCGCTCACGAAGGCACTTGCAGTCCGTTTCCGATCGGGCCTAAACCTCTGCCAAGATGACCCGATCCTATCGCCTCGTGTTGCCGTTGCTGCTGTCGCTGATGCTGGTTCTGACAGGCCAGGGTTTTGCGGCGTCACGGGGATTGAATGCAGCGGTCGGTCAAATGGTGCTTTGCACCGGGAACGGACCTGTCGTCGTCTATATGGACGAGCACGGCCAGCCCACCAAACCACCTCATTTCTGTCCCGACTATGCGCTCAACTTGCTGGGTGCGGTTCTGGATGCCCCGCCGCCGGTACCGAAAGGGCCCGAGCGGGCAAAGTCTGACATACCGCTGCGTTCCGACAGCCTTGTTGCGGCTCCTATCCCGCAGCGACCGGCGCGCGCGCCGCCGGCCCCTGTCTGAGACCCTTCGCAACACAATCAGACCGTCAAAAAAAGGAGAGGCGAGATGCCCTTCAAATCACTCCTGCCCGCTATTTTCGTCGCTGCAATCATGTCCACCGCCGCCCATGCGGAAAGTGTGATCTCGGTCGAGGATGCCTACGCCCGATCCTCGGGGGCCAATGCCAAGGCTGGTGCGGCCTTCATGATGATCCGCAATTCAGGCGACAGCGATGATCAACTCGTTGCTGTCAAATCAGATATCGCTGCACGGGTCGAGCTGCATACGCACAAGATCGACGACAACGGCGTGGCCAAGATGATGGAAGTCGAGGAGGGTTTTGCGATCCCCGCCGGCGAGGCGCATATGCTGCAGCGGGGCGGAGACCATGTGATGTTCATGGGGCTCAAGCAGCCGTTTGAGCAGGGCGCAACCATACCCGTCACTTTGGTTTTTGAGCAGGCCGGTGAGGTCGTTGTCGAGATTCCCGTGGACCTTGAGCGGAAAGACGGCCACGGGCATATGAAGCACTCGAACTGACGGCACGCCTGTCTTCGGGCCGCGATGCGGCCGTCATCCATGCGTCAGGCCGGGTCAAGCCCCGGCCTGTTCGCGTTTCGCCTGCCGATCAGCGTTGTTCTTCACTTGTTGACCACGCGCATCGAAACTCGTTCTCCGGCCCGTTTGAAGCGTGCGGCCATGAACAGCATGACGCCGGCAAAGGCCAAGGCGGAGAACGCGATTGCCCAGCCCAGTGCGACGACGCCGCTTCCGGGCCAGAAGATCAGCACCAGCCCGATGATAAGGGCCACGATGCCCGAGTTCCGAACGGTCGCGCGTTCTGGGTCCAGCTGATGCATCTGGCCCAGCGAAATCAACGACCCGATCCCGATGATCAGCGCCCAGGCGCCCAGTAGGAAGAACGTCAGACGTGCTGTGCCTTCCGGCCAGATCAAAAGGACCAGCCCAATCAAGACCGCCCCGATACCCGCGCCTCCGATCAGTCCGCGCCGCCCGAAGCCAAGCAGGGTCAGGCCGCCATCGAGGATCAGCAGCACTCCTACCAGCCGCAGCAACAGAGCGATGCTGCCGGTTGGCCAGAACAGCGCGGCAATGCCAACGGCCCCCGCAAGCAATCCTCGCAGTAGGAACGTCCACCACAGATCCGCGAGGGTGTCGCCCAGCGCTTCGCGGCTGTCGATGCCTTCGTCGTCAACGATTTCGCCACGGGGGGCTTCAGGCTCGGTCATCTGTTTCTCCTGGTTCAGGTTCCTTCAGCTTAGACCAGCGTGATGACCCGAGTCACCTGCGGCCCAGCAAGTCATCGACCCAGCGTGGCACGATCTGGGTGGCGGGGCCAAGCAGCGTCTGATCGAAGCTGGATGCACCAACCGAAGGCTCGAGGTTCAATTCGACTGTCTGTGCGCCCGCAGCAATGGCTTCGTGAACGAAGGCCGCAGCCGGGTAGACTTGGCCAGAGGTTCCGATGGCGGCGAATATCCCGGCCTGTGCCAGATGGTCGTAAATCTGATCCATGTGGTAAGGCATTTCGCCGAACCACACGATGTCGGGTCGGGCGGTTGCCGCGCGGCAGGCGGGGCACGGTTCGCCCACGGACATTTCCGCTGGCGCAGTCCAGCGATGCCCGCAAGAGGCGCAAAGCGCGCCGGACAGGATGCCGTGCATGTGGATAACCCTGGTCGCACCTCCGGCTTCGTGCAGGCTGTCCACGTTCTGCGTTACGATCACCACTTCTCCCGGCCAGTCGCGCTGAAGCCGGGCCAGTGCTGTGTGGGCTGCATTTGGGTCGGCGCCACCCGCCTGCACCCGGCGCGCGTTGTAGAAGCCATGAACAAGGGCAGGGTTTCGGGCAAAACCTTCGGGTGTCGCCACGTCTTCGATCCGGTGCTGTGCCCACAATCCGCCTTCATCGCGAAAGGTGCCCAATCCGCTTTCCGCCGAAATCCCGGCTCCGGTCAAAATCACGATCTTTTCCATTCGCCCTCCACACGTTAAACCCGAGCCATGTCAAAGCGTATCCTGTTTGTCTGCCTCGGCAACATCTGCCGGTCCCCTGCTGCCGAAGGTGTTTTCCGTGTCAGGGCGCCTCATCATGTCTGCGACAGTGCCGGAACGTCCGACTGGCATGTCGGGGATCCACCCTATGCGCCGATGCAACACGCGGCTCGCAACCGAGGGCTGGAGCTGAGCGATCTGCGCGCGCGCCAGTTTGCGGTGTCCGATTTCGACAGGTTTGACCTGATCATCGGTATGGACAGCGAAAATATCGCCAAGATCGAGGCTTTGCGCCCGGCCGACAATCCTACACCCGTACGCTTGCTGACCGAATTTGCGCCCCACGCCGGCGCTGATCATGTGCCCGACCCCTACTATACCCGCGATTTCGACGGGGCGCTGGACCTCATCGAAGCCGCCGTGGATGGGTTGGTGGCATATCTGGACGGCTAGCCGCCGATCACCTTCAACTGACCGGATAACCAGGGCAGGCGGGAAAGGGCTGGTTCGATCATCTGGCTTTGCATCAAACGGCGCGTCATGCCCGCGACTTCGCGCGGAACCTGATCTGACCAGTCAGACCGCGTGAACAGGGAAATAGTGCGCGAGAACTCTCCGAACGGAGCCGGGTAGACATCCATGCCTTCGTGGAAGCGGGCTGCCCGCATGTATCCCAACGGCGTGGTGATCGCCCAGCCAAGGCCGCGCGCCACCATCGCCATCAGTGCCAAGTGCGACCCAATCTCGAACCGCTCTTCGAACTGCAGCTGTTGCCGCGCCAGGTGGCTTTCGATTTGCCTGCTGATCAACTGTTCCCGCGCATAGCGCAGAAAGGGCAGGGTCTGCAAAGCAGCCTCTACGCCCCCATTGGGCACACCGCCCTTCGGCGCGACCAGAATGAAAGGATCCTGTACCAAAGGGTACTCCACCACGCCTTCCAGTACCTCGCCGCTATGGGCCGAGACCGCCAGATGCAGACGTTGCGAAGCCAGCGCCTCAAAGATTTCGAGGCTGGGGAGGGTTATGAGTTTGAACTTGGAACGGGTCAGGCTGTCGGCCAGCAATGTGGCAAGACGCGGGGTCAGGTCATTGTCGAAATCGTCGATCAGGCCGATCGAAAGTGTGCTCAGATGACCCAGGTCCATGACCGACAGCTCGCTTTGGGCCATCTGCAACTCGGCCAGTACGGATTCGGCCCGCGCCAGAAAGCTGCGCCCGGCTTGGGTCAGGCGCATGGGTCTGCGCCCGTGATCCACGAGGTCCGTGCCCAGAGCATTCTCGAGATTGCGCAACTGCTGGCTGACCGATGGCTGGCTGAGTCCGGTAATCTCGGCAGCCTGTGCCACCGAACCGGTCCGCGCCAAGGCCTCGAACACTTCGAGACCGCGCAGGGTCAACCCTTTCGTCACCATATGATTTCCCTTTCACTGCGCCATTACTGAGGCGCAGGGCGGGTCAGGTCAAGGATCGCGGTCAGCGTCAGCTGCAGATCGCCTGCGCCATGCGGCCAAAGTTCTGATACCGCTCCCACAGCGCGTCATCGCGAGCGGATTTCGACATCTTCAGCTCTTGGGCCTGATGCGGGTCGGTGAACCATTTGGCCACGGTTTTCTGATCTTTGTTGGTCAAAGCCTGATCGGCCACCCGCTGGATGCACTTGCACCTGTCACGGGTCGCAGCCGAACGGTCGGACGCCAAACATGCACGTTTGATCTGCGCCGCTTCGGTCATGGCCGGAGCCAAAGTGGTCAGCGACGTGGCGCATAGCGCGATAATGAGGAACTGTTTCATGCTCATGCCTCGTTTTGCCTGCCCGGAGGAGTCTTGTGTCCCTCTCGGCTTGCGGCGCAGTATCGTCCAAGTTTTCCTGCCGTTCAACAATTTGCTTTCAGAAACTCAGTACCTGAGTCGAAAGTGCCGCGGTTGGCGCGACGGTCGGCTGTGGCATGCCCTTCGCAATCCGTTTTGGGCCGCGCAATGCGGCCGAGTTCTTTCTGCGATCGGCCGCCTAGACGCAACTGAGGCCTTGGAACGAAGCCAACCGCAGCGTCATTGCTTCATAGCGCTGAAGTATGGGGTGTTCGCCGTGCTGTCTCACCTTGACCAGCGCCCGATTTCGAACCATATCCCGACGCTATGACAGACCTCGCTCATATCCGCAATTTCTCCATCGTCGCGCATATCGACCATGGCAAATCCACCCTTGCCGACCGGCTCATCCAAGAGACCGGAACGGTCAAGGATCGCGACATGAAGGAACAGCTGCTCGACAGCATGGATATCGAGCGCGAGCGCGGCATCACCATCAAGGCCAACACGGTCCGCATCGACTATACCGCCGACAATGGCGAAAAGTACGTGCTGAACCTGATCGACACTCCCGGCCACGTGGACTTCGCCTATGAAGTCTCACGGTCCATGCGTGCGGTCGAAGGCTCGCTGCTGGTGGTGGACTCGACGCAAGGGGTCGAGGCGCAGACGCTGGCCAACGTGTATCAGGCCATCGACGCCGACCACGAGATCGTGCCGGTGCTGAACAAGATCGACCTGCCGGCCTCGGACTGCGACCGCGTGGCCGAGCAGATCGAGGACGTGATCGGCATCGACGCCACCGACGCCATCCGCGTCTCGGCCAAGACGGGCGAGGGGATCCATGAGACGCTCGAGGCGATCGTGAACCATCTGCCCGCGCCCAAGGGCGAGCGCGACGCGCCGCTCAAGGCGATGCTGGTGGACAGCTGGTACGACGCCTATCTGGGCGTGATCGTTCTGGTCCGCATCATGGACGGCGTTCTGAAAAAGGGGATGCGGGTCAAGTTCATGTCGAACGGCACCCTGCACCATGTCGACCGCGTGGGCGTCTTCCGCCCCGAGATGCAGATGGTCGACCAGCTGGGTCCGGGTGAGATCGGCTTCCTCACGGCGTCCATCAAGCAGGTGCGCGACACCCGCGTGGGCGACACGATCACCAATGATCGCAACGGTGCCGAAACCGCTCTGCCGGGCTTCAAACCCGCGCAGCCCGTGGTGTTCTGCGGCCTGTTCCCCGTGGACAGCGCCGAATTCGAAGACCTGCGCGACGCGATCGAGAAACTGGCCCTGAACGACGCCAGCTTCTCGTTCGAGATGGAAACCTCGGCCGCGCTGGGCTTTGGCTTCCGCTGCGGCTTCCTCGGCCTGCTGCACCTCGAGGTCATCCGCGACCGCATCGAACGCGAATACGATATCGAGCTCATCACCACCGCGCCCTCGGTGATCTATCACGTCTACATGAAAGATGGCGAGATGATCGAGCTGCACAACCCCGCCGACATGCCCGACATGTCCAAGGTCGACCACCTCGAGGAACCGCGCATCAAGGCCACCATCCTGGTGCCGGATGAATACCTGGGCGACGTGCTGAAACTCTGCCAGGACCGCCGCGGTATCCAGATGGACCTGACCTATGCGGGCAGCCGCGCGATGGTCGTCTATGACCTGCCGCTGAACGAGGTCGTCTTCGACTTCTACGACCGCCTGAAATCGGTGACCAAGGGCTATGCCAGCTTCGACTACCAGATGACCGGCTACCGCGAGGACAGCCTGGTCAAGATGTCGATCCTGGTGAATGACGAGCCGGTGGACGCACTGTCGGTCATGGTCCACCGCGACCGCGCCGAGACCCGCGGCCGCGCCATGTGCGAAAAGCTGAAAGAGCTGATCCCGCGCCATATGTTCAAGATCCCGATCCAGGCCGCCATCGGCGGCAAGGTCATCGCCCGCGAGACCCTCTCGGCCCTGCGCAAGGACGTGACCGCGAAATGCTATGGCGGGGATGCCACGCGGAAACGGAAACTGCTGGAAAAGCAGAAGGCCGGCAAGAAAAAGATGCGCCAGTTCGGGAAGGTAGATATCCCGCAGGAGGCGTTTATTTCAGCGTTGAAGATGGATGGGTGAGGCTTCTCAGGAATTTCTTTGCCTAAGAGATATCAGTTGCCCGAAGGTCGGCGCGGTTCAGATGATTTCATACCTTGGCGCGAATGATATGGAAATCACATTCTACTAACCCGTTGGATTGATAGTCCAATGGTTTTGAGAAATTGATTCTTCTAAGTTGCCGGTCGGCCACCCGAACATTTCGCATCTGGAAATCGTCGTGAACGACAAACCCATCGGTTGGCATCAGTCCGCCAATCGCAATGGCTTCCCGAAGGTGTGTGTCCTTTGAGCCGTCAAGATGAAGAAAATCAACTGTCGCATCCGGGTTCTCAAGCTGGAACCGGGGTGTTTCGATCAAAGAGTTCCCCTTAATTAGTTCGACCCGATCGCCAAATTTGTACCTGAGCCAATTGAAAGCCGCCGGTACGTAAATATCCACGCGCGCCCAACGCTGGTTCAGACGTTCGCAAACGTCCACACCTACGCATTTCAGCTCGGGGTTAGCCATAAGCGCCAGCAACATGCTGTGGCCAGCATTCACTCCAATTTCGAACAGGCAAGTCGATCGCCGGGCCAGTTCGAAGAAGTTTCTGCGTTTGGATTCGAATTCTGTATTCAATGGCAGGTTATGAAAGTCCCTTTCCAAGTGTTTATAAAACAAATTCCCGTTAATAACTGCAGGTTCCCCGGCTCGAGCCAGATTATCCACGATATAGTCGTTGAGATCCTGAAGAGTGTCTTTCCAGCTTGATGAGGTGATGAGGTCGTTGTAGTCAGCGGCCCGGTTGCTGGAGTCCATGGTCTGTACCCTCGTGTGTGTGGCTCCGTCGACAAATAACCAATCCAGCCAGCTGGTGAAACTTCAAAAAATTCAAGTCACCCTCGGGGGCAAGGCCGGACCGAAAAAACCTGTGATATAGCTTCGGGCCAGTCGCCTCGTGCCTCCCTGCTGAACGACCGCCGCAGCAGCGATTGCGCACTGGAGCTCCGTCTGTTCAGCCCAAAAACGCTCCACAGGACCGCTTCCGAGAGGGGCCTCCCCTCAACGTGACCCACTTCACAGCCCCGCCGACCCGCACCTGCTAAGGTTAACCCAACGGAAACCAGCGGCGGAGGCCCCCATGTCCATGATCCCCATCATCGCGCTTGGATCGGCGGGTCTCTATTCCGTGGCCATGATATCGATGAAGTTCTGGTGGAAACTCCCCGGCCTCGGGCTGGGGCTGCTGATCGTCGCCACCTTGCTGGCCGCCGCCACGCTGGAACTCGCCGCGCTGCGCGACGAACGGCTGGGCATCATCTATACCGGCATTCTGGGGGCCGAGGTCGTGCTGATCGCCATCGCTTCGTTCTTCCTGTTCGGCGAGTCCTTTTCCTACCGCGAGGGGCTGGGCATCGCCCTTGTCATCGCGGGCACCGCGCTGGCCTGGGCCTGAGCCCGTCGGTGAGCGCCGCATGAACCCTTCATGAAGTTTCCCTTAGGTAAGTTGTAACGGCCGCGCGCCCTCCCAATCTGTTCAGCAGGCCAGCAAGGCCCGCCGATCACAGGGAGAGAGCCCATGACCAGATACATGACCGCCAGCGCCGCCGCCGTGGCCGCGACATTGACCATGGGCTCTGCCGCCCTCGCCAATGCCATGCCCGACCTGCGCGGCACGTGGACGGCCAGCCAGACAACGGTGTCGCCTTCGAACGCCAACACCGCCACCGCGCCGCGGTTCAACACCTCGGAATGGGTGCTCGAGATCCAGGCGCAGTACGAAAACGTGTTCTGGGGGCCCAGCATGTGGCGGCGCAATGCCATGGATGACTGGACGATGTACGAGGCCACCGGCTCGATCAGCCAGGATGGTTCGGGCAAGATCGGCATTGTCGAAACCGATGCTGATCCGACCTCGGGCGTCAACGCGCTGATCGATGCGCGGTACGAGGACGGCAAGATCTATGCGGATTTCCGTAGCCTGCGGACTGGAACCACCTACAGCACGGTTCTGGAACGACAGGTGAACTGAAGCGTTTCCGGCCCAGGCGGTTGTAGGGGGTAGTTGCCGTTGCCCGATTTTGCGGGAGACGGAGAGTAGTAGGTTGCCTCGTCCGGGTCGGAACGCTTCTCAATTCGTGGGCTGCACGTTCGTTCACCGTTGCGTGTGGCGACTCATCGATGTCGATTCGAGCGATATGCCCGTATCTGTCACGTCAGGTCCGCCATGAGGGCCGGGATTTTCTCTTCGCACCCGCAGAAATCGCCTATTTGAGCGGAGAGAAATCCGCCTTCGGCTTTTCCCAGTGCAACCCAGCCCGATTTCATCATTTCCCGACTTATCCACATCGTCTTCCAGTCGGATATCAACATTTTATCCCCGGCTAATTTTCATGCTGCAGTGCTATTTTCTTGCCGGACGGGAGGGCGAGTGCCACGGTTCAGACATCGCCAAGGTTCATGACGATCCAAGGCGGGACGCAAAGGTCAGGGGGTCCTGGCACCGCAGGCAGATCTTAGGATTTTCGTCGGGTTGCAAGGGCTTACCGGTAGGTGACCAGTCAGGAGGGGCGCAAGCCCGGCTTGAGCGGTCAGCTTCTCAGAAGGCCAGAGCGGGCGGCAGGGTGCCATCAGGTGCTTTGCGGCAGCGAGGTCCCCTCGGGGGCTGAAGCAACTGGATCGGGGCGTCCCTCGGGCGTGTCGACCCGGCAAGGCGTCAGGGGTGTCCGCAAGGGCACATGCAAAGACCGCGTCTGCGCACCTGGCGCCTTTTCCTTTTGCCGATTTCGGTTTCGTACAGGCTTCCACTCACCGCCCGTCAGAACGGGAACGGGGTTCTTGCGCAATTGCACAAGAACCCCGCAGTCGTGTCAGTAATGCATTACCGCGTCTATGCACCTGTGGCAGGGACAATAATCCGGTCGCCTGGAACTTTCAACCATATGTTGGTAGTGCTGCGCCGCTGTCCGCTAGATGCTGACGGGTGTCAGAGGCTTTCCTGAACGTCCGTCGCCGCGCCCTGGATGGCGTCGCCGGCTTTTTCGATGTCTTTGCCCGCGCCTTTTGCGGTTTCACAGGCCGTCAGGGCCAAAAGGCTCAGCCCGATCAGAATAGTGCGGATCATCGATATCTCCTTGGTTGGTCGACTACCAATCGGTAGCACCATTCAGGCAATGCAGACAAACCTTTTTGGGTGATCAGCCTTTGCGGAAGATGGGACCAAGGATGGCCGTCGCGACAAAGATCAACGCGGCCGCGCAAACGATGCTTGGTCCAGCGGGTGTATCCGCCCAATATGCACCGCCCAGCCCGCCCAACGCCGCCGTCGAGCCTATGATCGCAGCGGTGAAAGCCATACTTTCTGGGGTGCGGGCCAATGGGCGGGCTCCGGCCGCTGGAATGACCAGCAGGGCCGCGATCAGAAGAATTCCGACAACTTTGATGGCGACCGCAACGGCCAGTGCCATCGCCAGAGTCAGCCATAGTTCTTCTCGTTTAGGATCGATCCCGGATGCCTGAGCCAAGTCCGGGTTGAGTGTCGAAACCAGAAGGGCTGACCAGCGCCAGACCATCAGCGCCAAAATCGTGGCGCCACCGATCCAGATCGTGGCCAGATCGGACTTTGTGACGGCAAGGATATCGCCGAACAAAAAGGCATTCAGGTCCAGTCGGACATCGGACAGCAACGCCACGGTTACCAAGCCGGCGGCCAGTGCGGTGTGTGCAATCACACCCAGAAGCGTGTCCATGGCGTAACCGCGACCGCGCAGCAGGCTGACCGACAAGCCCATGGCAAGCGCAGCGGCAATGATTGCGGGCAGCAGCGGCAGAGAAAAGCTGAGCGCCAGCGCTACACCCAATACGGCCGCATGTGCGGTGGCCTCTCCGAGATAGGCCATGCGCCGCCAGACGACAAAACATCCCAGCGGTGCCGCGGCGATCGAAACACCGAGTCCTGCCAGGGCGGCGCGAACCATGAAATCGTCCAGCATCAGTGTGACGTATCCTGCGCGTGATTGTGATCGTGGGTATGACTGTGCTTGTGTTGGTACAAGGCCATCGTGCCCCGTGTTCCACTGCCGAATAACGCCCGATATTCCGGCGCGTCTGCGACCATGTGGGGTGCCCCTTCACAGCAGACATGCCCGTTCAGGCACAGAACCCGATCCGACGCGGCCATGACGACGTGCAAGTCATGGCTGACCATGACTATGGCGCAGCCGAGGTCCGTGCGAACCTGTTCAATGCGTTCATAGAAGGCAGCTGCGCCGGGCTGATCAAGCCCCTGGGTTGCTTCGTCCAGCAGCAGCACCTGAGGCTCTTCCAGCAGCGCGCGGGCCAGAAGGACGCGTTGAAACTGACCGCCGGACAGTCGGGTCATCTGTCTGTCACGCAAGTCCGGCACGCCGGCCAGTTCAAGCGCGGTTTTGGCCTTGCTGGCCGAAACCCGTTTCGGCAGACCAAGGAATCGTTGCACAGTCATCGGCAGGGCGGCGTCCAGCGCAAGTTTCTGGGGGACATAGCCGATCCGCAAACCCGGGGCGCGCCGAACAGTGCCCTGAGCCGTGGGAACAGCTCCGATCATGGCGCGCAGCAGAGTCGATTTTCCCGAACCGTTCGGGCCGACAATGGTGACGATTTCACCAGCGGCGATCTGTGCTGATACGTTGTCCAGAATGAGCCGGCCATCCAGGCGCACCGACAGGTTCTGTAGAGAAATGAGGGGGGTCGTCATGGCTGCGTTCCAATGCAATCCGGGCAAAGACCTTCGGCCTCGACCACGATCCTTTCTATGGTGAAACCTGATGTGTCGGCGGCAGCACCAAGCCGGCCCTGAGTCAGCTCGGTTTCGGTTTCGGCCACGGCCTTGCACGCCCGGCAAATCAGAAACGCAGGCACGTGGTCGTGCGTGGGGTGGGCGCAGGCCGCATAGGCGTTCATCTGCTCGATACGGTGCACGAACCCATGCTGCACCAGGAAGTCCAGTGCACGATAAGCCACCGGAGGTTGCGACCCCATGCCTTCGGCCGACAGAATAGCCAGAATGTCATAAGCTCCCATTGCCTTGTGCTGCTCCAACAATATCTCCAACACGCGGCGGCGCACCGCCGTGAACTGAAGCTTTTGGTTGGCGCATTTTTCCTCGGCCTTGCTCAGCGCGGTTTTCATGCAGTGGTTATGATTGTGGTGCCTGAAGCCTACTGTGCTCATGTGCGCTCCGAAATTTTTGACTTGATATGTTATAACGTGGGCAATATCAAGCCGACCAGCAATGTAATAACATATCATTTCAGGAGGTGACATGTCCCGAAAATTCTTGTTGCTGGCCGGCGTCGTGCTGGCCGGAAAGGCGGCGGCCGATGCGCCCAACGTTGCCGTCGATATCGCACCGGTTCACGCGTTGGTTGCCCAAGTCATGGACGGTGTTGCCGAGCCTTCCCTGATCATCCCGCCCGGAGCCTCACCTCATGACCACGCCATGCGCCCGTCCGAGGCGCGAGCGTTGCAATCTGCGGACGTGGTTTTTTGGGTAGGCCCGGAACTGACCCCGTGGATGACGGGACCACTTGGTGCCCTGTCCGAGGGAGCGACGCAGGTTGAGTTGCTGGAGGTGGCAGGGACTGTGCGGCACGATTTCCGCGACGTGGCCGATCATCATGAGGGAGAAGAGGAGCATGCAGACCACGACGAGCACGACGATCATTCGGACCATGATGACCATGCGAAACACGATGAACACGAGGATCATGCAGGTCACGACGACCATGCGGACCACGATGAACATGAGAAACATGAAGAGCACGCCGATCACGATGTACATGACCATGACCACGGGCATGACCACGACGGTGTAGACCCGCATGCCTGGCTGGACCCGGAAAACGCGCGCGTTTGGGTGCAGGCAATTGCCGAAACTCTGTCAGAGAAGGACCCGGATAACGCTGCGCTGTACCAAGCCAATGCGGACAAGGCGGTTGAAGGCCTGAGTGCTTTGGAAGCCGAGATACGGGCGGATCTGGCCCAGTCAGAGCCGCGGTTTGTCACTTTTCACGACGCCTACCAGTATTTCGAACACCGGTTCGATCTGGCATCTTCGGGCACAGTGAGCCTTGGCGATGCGTCTGCCCCCGGACCGGCCCGTCTGGCCGAGCTAAAAGCCCGGATTGCAGAGGAAGGCATTGATTGTGCATTTTCCGAGCCGCAATACGATACCCGTCTGATCTCCGCCGCGACGGAGGGGATGGATGTGCAAATCCTCGTGCTGGACCCGATCGGTGCCACGCTCGAGCCGGGTCCAACCCTGTATCCGGACCTGTTGCGTGCAATGGCTGCAAGTTTCCAGGCCTGTAGCCGCAACTCGTGAAAAACGAAGGGCGCAACCATCTGTTGCGCCCTTCGCCATTCTACGGGTTTTCTGACTTATTCCTCGTCGCAGAACAACTCGTACACCGTTTCCAGCATTTTGCGAGGTCTGTCGTCTGCAAGGCGATAGTAGATCGCCTTGCCTTCGCGCCGGGGCGTGACCAGCCCCTCAAGGCGCAGCCGCGACAGTTGCTGTGAAACGGCGGCCTGTCGGGCGGACAGCAGTGACTCGAGTTCGGTCACTGATTTTTCGCCGGATACCAGATGACAGAGGATCATCAACCGGCCCTCGTGGCTGATCGCTTTCAGAAAATTCGAAGCGCGGGTTGCGTTAGCGGCCATCCGGTCCATGTCGTCGCGCGAGATGTCTTCGGAAAGTTGGGGAAGTGCCATCTTCTTGTCCTTGTTGGCCCCTTGGTGAGTGTGGGGCAGGTGTTCCCTTTGTTAGTTTCGCCTGAGCGAATTGGGTCTCTATACAGAATGATCAGATATTTCCATATGCATGGATCAAAATGGCGTGATGAAAGCGCTGTGAATGGCGGCGAGGCCAAAAAACAGCCGGGTATTTGCGTCGCGAGCGGTTGTGCGCTCTGTTTTGCGGCATCCCGACGATGCGGACTGACCCGTATTTCTCAATCGGCGTCGCGTGTCCGCTGCCCCTTGCAGGCCCCCGAAGGCAACACTAAGACTCATGTAACTTCTCATCGGGTATGGTCCCGGTTCACACCAAAGCAGGCAGGTTCCGAATGTTCGATCCAGTTGACACCTACATGAATACGCTCGTCCCGATGGTCGTTGAGCAGACCAGCCGCGGCGAAAGGGCCTATGACATCTTCTCGCGCCTGCTGAAGGAGCGGATCATCTTCATCAATGGCCCGATCCATGACGGGATGAGCCACCTGATCGTAGCCCAGCTTCTGCATCTGGAAGCCGAGAATCCGAACAAGGAAATCTCGATCTACATCAACTCGCCCGGCGGTGTCGTGACCAGCGGTCTGTCGATCTACGACACAATGCAGTACATCAAGCCAAAATGTTCGACATTGGTGATCGGTCAGGCGGCCTCGATGGGGTCGGTCCTTCTGGCGGGTGGAGAGAAGGGGATGCGCTTCTCGTTGCCGAACAGCCGCATCATGGTGCACCAGCCCAGCGGCGGTTACCAGGGTCAAGCCAGCGACATCATGATTCACGCGGCCGAAACGCAGAAGCTGAAGGATCGTTTGTACGATATCTATGCCAAGCATACCGGACAGTCGAAAAAGGCCATTGAAAAGGCTTTGGACCGTGACAATTTCATGAGCCCGGAGGAAGCAAAAGAGTGGGGCCATATCGACGAGATCGTCGAAAGCCGCTCCAAATCCGAACCGACCGAAGCGTGATGCGGAAACCCCGCACCCACGGGTGCGGGGTGCGATTTTGACATTGTAGCTGCCCCGGTGCTGGCCTAAGCTGCACGGACAGGCGGCAAGCGCGGTCCGGATCCGGGCCGCAGGGATGGAGCCCGAAAGGTAGAACATGGCGACGAATTCAGGCGGCGACAGCAAGAACACGCTCTACTGCAGCTTCTGTGGAAAAAGCCAGCATGAGGTGCGTAAGCTTATTGCTGGACCGACCGTGTTCATCTGTGATGAATGCGTCGAACTGTGCATGGACATCATCCGCGAGGAAACCAAAGCCAGCGGGCTGAAATCCTCGGACGGTGTGCCCACCCCCAAAGATATCTGCGAGGTGCTGGACGACTATGTCATCGGTCAGGCTCGGGCCAAGCGTGTTCTGTCGGTTGCGGTGCACAACCATTACAAACGTCTGAACCACGCGCAGAAGGCCGGTGGTGACATCGAGCTGGCCAAGTCGAACATTTTGCTGATTGGTCCCACCGGTTGCGGCAAGACTTTGCTGGCGCAGACGCTGGCGCGGATTCTGGACGTGCCGTTCACGATGGCAGACGCGACCACACTGACCGAAGCCGGTTATGTGGGCGAGGATGTCGAGAACATCATCCTCAAGTTGCTGCAGGCCAGCGAATACAATGTTGAACGCGCGCAGCGCGGCATCGTCTATATCGACGAGGTCGACAAGATCACTCGCAAGTCGGAGAACCCCTCGATCACCCGCGACGTGTCGGGCGAGGGTGTGCAGCAGGCCCTGCTGAAGCTGATGGAAGGCACCGTGGCCAGCGTTCCGCCGCAGGGCGGGCGCAAGCACCCGCAGCAGGAATTCCTGCAGGTGGACACCACCAACATCCTGTTCATCTGTGGCGGCGCCTTTGCCGGCCTCGACAAGATCATCGCGCAGCGCGGCAAGGGCTCGGCCATGGGCTTTGGCGCCGATGTTCGCGACAATGACGAGCGCGGTGTGGGCGAGATCTTCCAGGATCTCGAGCCTGAGGACCTGCTGAAATTCGGGTTGATCCCGGAATTCGTTGGACGTCTGCCGGTTCTGGCGACGCTTGAGGACCTGGATGAGGACGCGCTTGTCACCATCCTGACCAAGCCCAAGAACGCGCTGGTCAAGCAATACCAGCGTTTGTTCGAGTTGGAGAACGTCGAACTGGACTTTACCGACGACGCGCTTGCGGCGATTGCCAAAAAGGCGATCGAACGCAAGACCGGTGCCCGCGGCCTGCGTTCCATCCTGGAAGACATTCTTTTGGACACGATGTTCGAACTGCCTGGCATGAAGAACGTGACCAAGGTGGTCGTGAACGAAGAGGCCGTGACGTCGGACGCGCAGCCGCTGATCATCTATGCGGATGCCGCGCCGGAATCGGCATCTGCCGGCTGAACTGCCTGAAATTTAATGCAGATATGGCGCGGCAAAGGCCGCGCCGTTTTCATATGAGGGTGCCATGACGATCCAGCGTATTTCTTCGGGGGGTGAGTTCGAAGCCAAGGTCGGCTACTGCCGGGCCGTTGTTGCGGGTGGCTGGGTCCATGTTGCCGGAACGGTCGGGCAGGGCGAGGGCGTCGTCGACCAATGCCGCTCGGCGCTGACGATCATAGGCAACGCCTTGGCAGAGGCGGGCGCCTCTTTTGCCGACGTGGTGCGCGTGACTTACATGCTGCCCGATCGCCGCGAATTTGAAGCGTGCTGGCCGGTCCTGGCTGAGACGTTCGGTGCCAACCCGCCTGTTGCGACGATGATCGAATGCGGGTTGATTGATCCAAAATACCGGATCGAAATCGAGGTCACCGCATTCTTGCCCAAGTAGTGGGTGCGGTACTTGTGGCTCTGGACCTCTGCTCGGCTTTGGTCCATATCTGCATGGACAGAAATGCCGGAGGCAGCCGATGGGAATCCTGAACACTCTTTTGCGGGCCGTGACCTGGTGGAACGGGGCCACTCTGAACACGCAGATCTACACTGCGCGCAAAGGTATCAAGGTGGGTGAGGACGATCAGGGCAACGTGTTTTATCGCAACGCCGATGACAGCAGACGGTGGGTGATCTTCAATGGAGAGGCCGAGGCCAGTCGGATCGACCCGGAATGGCACGGCTGGTTGCACCGCACCTGGGATGAGCCTCCGACCGACAAGCCACTGCCACACAAGGCGTGGGAAAAGCCGCATCAGGAAAATCTGACGGGCACCGCGATGGCCTATGTGCCGGCGGGGTCCCTGCGCCGTCCCGATCCGATCGAGCGCAAGGACTACGAAGCCTGGAGCCCGGAATAAGCGAGATTCAAATGTCGACCCACAACATGACCGAAGTTCTTGTCGGCGGTGTCGTGCTGGCCAGTGCATTGGCGTTTGGCGTGTATGCCAGCCAGTCCACGGGCTGGTCGCGCGAAAACGGGGGCTACCACCTTGAGGCGTCCTTTCGGTCGCTTGAAGGTGTGGCGGTGGGCACGGATGTGCGCCTCGCGGGTGTAAAAATCGGTACCGTGACCGATGTCGAGTTGAACCCTGAAACCTACCGTGCCGATACGACGATTTCGGTTGCCGAAAACATCCAGATTCCGGATGACAGCGCGATTGTGATCTCGTCCGAAGGCCTTCTGGGGGGTAACTTCGTCGAGGTCATGCCCGGCGGTTCTCCGTTCTATTTTGAGCCGGGCGATCAGATTGAAGACACGCAAGGAGCCGTCAGCCTGATCTCGTTGCTGGTCAAGTTTGTGGCCGGGGATGGCAGCGAATGATGCGTGCCGCCCTGATGGCGCTGCTGTTGGCCGCGACGACGGCCGGCGCGCAGCAGAAGGTTTCCTCGGGACCGGGGGCCATGCTGCGCGGGCTGGACAAGGTCAGCGGTCAGACGGTGGACGTGCAGGTGCCGACAGGTGATACGGTCGAAATTTTTGGCTTGGATGTCGCTCTGGGTGATTGCCGGTATCCGTCTGAAAACCCGACCGGTGACGCGTTTGCCTATCTTACGATCTGGGAAAAGGGAAAGGCCGACCAGCTGTTCGACGGCTGGATGATCGCCACGTCCCCGGCGCTCAACGCCCTGGATCACTCGCGCTACGATGTCTGGGTGATCCGCTGTATCACCCCCTGAGGGGTCTGGCACAACTCGGCGGTGAAATCTGCGCTGGCAGCAGTGGCCTGATCCAGAAGTTGGCGGTATTGCTGTCTGGGGATTTCGATCGCCCCCAACGAAGCCAAATGTGCCGTCAGAAATTGTGTGTCGAACAGTTGAAAACCTGTCTGGCGCAATCGGTCGACCAGATAGGCGAGCGCAATTTTTGACGCATCGGTACGGCGCGAAAACATGCTTTCCCCGAAAAATGCCGCACCCAAGGCAACTCCATAGACGCCACCGACAAGCTCCTCGCCCTCCCAAACCTCAAGTGAATGGGCGCGGCCCGAGTGGTGCAGTTGGGCATAGAGTCTGCGCAGTTCGTCATTGATCCAGGTGTCCGCCCGGTCCGCGCATCCGTCTACGACGGCTGCAAAATCCCGGTTTATGGTCACGGAGAACCCGCAGTTCCGGATGCGTCGCGCAAGGCTGCGGGAGATGTGAAACCCGTCCAACGGGAATACACCCCGCAGCTTTGGATCGACCCAGAAAAGATCCGGGTCGTTCCTGTGTTCGGCCATCGGGAAGATGCCGATGGAATAGCCGTGCAACAGCAGGTCAGGCGTCAGGCCCATGGCTCACACCGCGGCGACAAGCCTGAGAGCGCGTGCTCTCGCGGCTTGGTCGATACTAGGCCATGTTCTCCGCAAGCCAGTGCTCCAGCCAGTGGATGTTGTAATCGCCGCTGTGGATGTCGGGTTCCTGCAGAAGTGCGTGAAACAGGGGAACCGTCGTGTCTACACCGTCCACGATCAACTCACCCAAGGCCCGGTTCAACCGTGCCAGCGCTTCGGGGCGGTCGCGGCCGTGCACGATCAGCTTGCCGATCAACGAATCGTAGTAGGGCGGGATCGAATACCCGTTGTACAGCGCCGAATCCATCCGGACACCCAGGCCGCCCGGCGCGTGATACGCCGTGATCTTGCCCGGGCAGGGCGCGAAGTTCGGCAGCTTTTCGGCGTTGATACGCACTTCGATCGCGTGGCCGTTGATCTCCAGATCGTCCTGGCCGAACGACAACGGTTCTCCGGCCGCAACAAGGATCTGCTCGCGAACAAGGTCGACGCCGAAAATGCCTTCGGTCACAGGGTGTTCGACCTGCAGGCGGGTGTTCATCTCAATGAAATAGAACTCGCCATTTTCATACAGGAACTCGATCGTACCCGCGCCGAT
The DNA here is from genome assembly GCF_056537865.1 of Ruegeria sp. BJ5. Lineage (NCBI taxonomy): Bacteria > Pseudomonadati > Pseudomonadota > Alphaproteobacteria > Rhodobacterales > Roseobacteraceae > Ruegeria > Ruegeria sp. BJ5. The sequence goes on along the minus strand of NZ_JBQFSH010000001.1, from coordinate 1,217,290 downwards.
ATAGTTGATCTTGGCGACCGCATCCGCGCAGACCTTGCCGATTTGGGCGCGCTCCTCAGGAGTGATGCAGGGGCCCGGAGCCTCTTCGAATACTTTCTGGTGACGGCGCTGCAGCGAACAGTCGCGCTCGCCCAGATGGACCGCATTGCCCTTGCCGTCGCCGAAGACCTGAATCTCGATATGGCGGGGCGTGGTCAGGTATTTCTCGATATAGACCTCGTCATTGCCGAACGCGGCCTTGCCCTCGGCCCGCGCGGTCATGAAGGCGCTTTCCATTTCGGCCGCAGTCTGCGCGACTTTCATGCCGCGTCCACCGCCACCGGCGGTGGCCTTGATGATGACCGGATAGCCGATCTCTTCACCGATGCGTTTGGCGGCCTCAAGATCCGGAACGCCGCCGTCCGAGCCCGGTACGCAGGGAACGCCCAGCTCTTTCATGGTGTCCTTGGCGGTGATCTTGTCGCCCATGATGCGGATGTGTTCGGCGGTGGGGCCGATGAACGTGATGCCGTGGTCCTCGACGATCTGAACGAACTCGGCATTTTCGGACAGAAAGCCATAGCCAGGGTGGATCGCTTGGGCGCCGGTGATTTCACAGGCCGAGATGATCGCGGGCATCGAGAGATAGCTTTGGGGGCCGGGTGCCGGTCCGATACATACGGACTCGTCAGCCATGCGCACGTGCATGGCGTCACTGTCGGCGGTCGAGTGCACGGCAACCGTCGCAATCCCCATCTCGCGCGCGGCGCGGATCACACGCAGGGCGATCTCGCCTCGGTTGGCAATCAGGATCTTGTCGAACATGGGCCCGCCTTACTCGATGATGACCAGAGGAGTGCCGAATTCGACAGCGTCGCCATCCCCGACCAGGATCCGCTTGACGGTCCCGGATTTGGGGGCGTGGATGTGGTTCATGGTCTTCATCGCTTCGACGATCAGCAGCGTGTCGCCTTCGGAAACAGATGCGCCGACGGCAATGAACGGGGACGCGCCGGGTTCCGGCTGCATATATACGGTACCAACCATGGGCGAGGTCACCGCGCCGGGGTGGCTCGCCGGGTCCTCGACGGCAGCGGGTGCTTCGGCGGGGGCAGCAGCGGGGGCTGCGACAGGTGCCGGCGCGGCAGCGGGTGCCGGAACGGCAACTTGCACAGGCGCGGCGGTCGGGCTCACTCGGCTGACCCGGACGTTTAGGCTGTCTTCTTCGCCATATTCCCGTTTCACCTGCAACTCGGTCAGGTCATTTTCGCGCAAGAGTTCGGCCAGTGCCTTGATGAACGTCACATCCGCTTCGTGTCTGTTGTCTGTCATGAGTGTCCTCGAAGGTTCCCCTTTGGCCCGTCTGTCTGCGCGGGCTCTGGTCAATTACGCTGCGTTATAAGGCAACCGCGCGGCCATGAAAAGCGCCGACTGGGGCCGTTCTGCCCCGGTTTCTGCGTTATCGACAGGGTCCACGACGGTCAGAGCGGCGTGCCGGACAGTTTGGCGACGAGTTCCGGCAGCTTGCGCGCGCCGAATTTCTCGAGCAGCCGGGCGCGGTAGGCTTCGATGGTCCGGTAGCTGAGCCCCAGTTCGACGCCGATTTCCTTGGCCGACAGGCCGCGACAGGACAGGATCGCGACTTCACGTTCGCGTTTGGTCAATTCGACCAGTGGGCGTTCCTCAGAAATGTCGGAAAAGCTCCAGATTCCATGGCGGAATGGGTCATCGGGTGTCAGCGACCGGCCGCGCGCGCGACACCAGAACAAGTCGCCGTTGCGTCGGCGCATGACCCGCTCGTCCGTGTAGTAGCCGGTGTCCCGCATGACCTGAAGACTTCGTGCGCCAATTCTCTCCCAATCGGCAACGGATGGGTACAGGTGCAGCAAAGGCAGGTTGCGGTAGTCGGATTCGTTGCCCCCGAATGTCCGGGCAAACTGCAAATTGCACCGCCGGATGATGCGGTTTTCAAGCTCGACAAGCCCGATAGGTGCGTATTCGAAGGCCGGATCACTCATTTGCCTATCGTGCCGCCAATTCGGCCGGAATAGAAGAGGGCATTGCAGCGCAGGATTGATTTGGCGTCCGAAAGCGATCAGGGCCCGGCGAAAGCCACGACATTGTCAAGGTTGTAAAACTGCTTTGAAAAGGGCAGCGTAAACCATATAAATTCATGAAGTATTCAGAAAATACGGGATCGTTTCGAGAGTAACTCGAACACGTTTCGGCGGGGGCACCATGCGTGATTCATTGACGGGCAGCCGTATCCGCGAAAGGCGGCAAATCTCGGGCTTACGTCAGGCCCAGCTGGCGCGACAGGTCGGCATTTCGGCGTCGTATCTGAACTTGATCGAGCACAATCGGCGGCGTATCGGGGGCAAACTGCTGGTCGATATCGCTTCGGCTTTGTCCGTTGAGCCTTCGGTTTTGACGCAGGGGGTCGAGGCGACGCTGATCGCGGCCCTTCGTGAAGCAGCGGCGGATGCGGTCGGCCAAAAGGCCGAGGTTGAGGCGCTTGATGAATTCGCTGGCCGGTTTCCCGGCTGGGCCGCTGTACTGGCACAGATGCATCGTCGGGTGGTTTCGCTGGAACGTACCGTGGAAACCCTGTCAGACCGGCTGACCCATGACCCGCACCTTGCGGCATCCATGCACGAAGTCCTGTCTGCAGCGGCAGCGATTCGGTCGACAGCCGCCATCCTGGCCGAACCGGGCGAGATCGAGGCCGAGTGGCGCGACAGATTCCACCGCAACTTGCACCAGGATGCCGAACGTCTGGCCGAAAGCTCAAAGGCTTTGGTCGCCTTTCTGGACGAAAGCGAGGACACCGGCGAAAGGCGAGGGTTGCCGATGGAGGAGGTCGAGGCATTTCTGGAGAAGCGCGGGTTTCATTTGCCGGAACTTGAGTCAGGACAGGACCCGGTATCCCTAGCGCAGGCCGAGATGGCCTCTTCCGCCTCAAGATCTGTCGCGCGTCAGGTGCTCGACGCCTATGCGGCGGATGCCCGGGCCATGCCGCTGGAAGCGGTTTCGCAGGCACTGGAGGTCGACGGCGTTGATCCTCTGCGTTTTGCCGCGCGGTTTTCGGTTGAAGTGCCGACAGTCCTGCGACGGCTTGCGTTTCTGCCCGAGGATGTCATGCCGCGTCCGGCCGGTTTGGTCATATGCGATTCATCAGGAAGCATTTTGCTGTTTAAGCCGGTCCCTGGTTTCGCGATGCCACGCCACGGTGAAGCCTGTCCTTTGTGGCCGGTCTTCAGCGCGCTGAACCGGCCCCTTGTACCGATCCGAAAACGTGTGACCCTGTTGGGCCGGACGCCGGCGGATTTCGACTGCTTTGCAATCGCCTGGCCTCAGCCCGTCAGCGCTTTCGGACAAGAGCCTGTCTACAGATCGGCGATGCTGGTGTTGCCGGTCGAAGAGCCCGGCGCCGCCACCGACTTGCCGGTACAGGTCGGCACAAGCTGCAGGATCTGCCCCCGAAAGCCGTGCGACTCGCGGCGGGAGCCGTCGATTTTGAGTGAAGGTTTTTGACAGTTTCCTGACACAGCGATTAATCTGCACTTGGCAGGTGGCTGGAGGTGCGACCGGTCTTGGGGAGGAAGTGAACATATGAGCCGCAAGGTTCTGTTGATCGAGGATGAACCGAACATCACGGAGGCAATCAGGTTTCTGCTGACCCGCGAAGGTTGGCAGGTCGAAACCCATGCCGAAGGTGAAAACGCGGTTCAAACGATACTGTCTGCGCAGCCTGATCTGGTCATTCTGGATGTGATGCTGCCCGGCAAGAGCGGTATGGATGTTCTGCGCGAATTGCGCGAGCACGAGGAAATGCGCGCCCTGCCTGTTTTGATGCTGACCGCTCGCGGTCAGTCGCGGGACCGCGAGATGGCTGAAAAAGCAGGCGTCAGCCGGTTTATGACGAAACCGTTCTCGAATACCGAAGTGCTGACGGCTGTGCGTGATTTGCACGCGCAGGCGTCACAGTCATGAACACACCGGAAAACGAGCCAGCCCGCCCGACAGGCCCGCGTCCGTCGGTGTTTTTGGAACGGCAGAGTTACCGCCGCCGCAGGCTGGCCGATGCGGCCCGAATGCTGCCCTTTGTCGGCGCGGGTCTAATCTGCATCCCGCTGCTGTGGCCGGATCCGGGGTCGGAAAACTCTGGCGTCCCGTTGTCGTCGGCCATTCTTTATATCTTTACATGCTGGGCCGCCCTGATCGTGTTTAGCCTTCTGTTCGGCTTTGCCGCCCGGCGGATGTCGTCCTCGGAAAGGTCCGCGGCAGAGAGTGAGCAATGGCCACGCTGAACGTCCTGATCCTTGTTTGCCTGGGCTACGTTGTGCTTTTGTTCGGCGTTGCGTTTGCAGCCGATCGCATGGCCGCCGCGGGACGAGGCAAATGGCTGCGGTCACCGTTGATCTACACGCTGTCTTTGTCGATCTACTGCACCGCCTGGACCTTCTATGGCGCGGTTGGCAATGCGGCACGGTCCGGTCTGGAATTCGTGACGATCTACCTCGGGCCGACCTTGGTGATGATCAGCTGGTGGTGGGGGCTGCGCAAGCTGGTGCGGGTGGGTCGCAGCCAGAGGGTAACATCGGTCGCCGACTTGATCTCATCGCGCTATGGCAAGTCGAACACCTTGGCCATCTGTGTGACCATCCTCGCCGTGCTGGGGGGCACACCCTATATCGCACTGCAACTTCAATCGATTACGCTGTCTTTCTCGATTTTCGCCGAGGCCGATCCTTCGGGCCTTTATCGCGAGGGCGCCAGCGTATTCTGGGTGGCAGCGGGTCTGGCCGTGTTTGCCATTCTGTTCGGCACCCGGAACCTTGATGCCAATGAACGGCACCATGGCGTGGTGACCGCCATCGCGTTGGAATCCGTCGTCAAACTGTTCGCTTTGTTGGCGGTGGGCATCTTTGTCGTCTGGGGGGTAGCCGGAGGCGTCACGCCAATGATGGAGCGGATCGACGCGTCGGAAATCGGGCGTTGGAACGTCGATACCGGACGCTGGATGGCCATTACCTTCCTGTCGGCGGCTGCTTTTGTCTGCTTGCCGCGGATGTTTCAGGTCATGGTCGTCGAGAACGACGACGAAAGTCACCTGAGAACGGCGGCCTGGGCTTTCCCGCTCTACCTTCTTTTGATGAGCCTTTTCGTGGTTCCCATTGCGGTTGTCGGGCTGGATCTGCTGCCGGCCGGGTCAAATCCGGACCTTTTCGTGCTGACGGTTCCTCTGTCACAGGGGAATGACTGGCTGGCGATGCTGTCCTTCATCGGCGGTTTTTCGTCGGCCACGTCGATGGTCATCGTGACGGCGATGGCCCTGTCGACCATGGTCTCGAACCACGTCGTGATGCCGATCTGGCTGAATACGCGCGAGAACGCCAGTTCCATGTCAGGCGATGTGCGAAACGTGGTGCTGATGGCGCGCCGGGTTTCGATTGCCGCCATCATGGCCTTGGGGTTCTTCTACTATCGTATGTCCGGTGGCGGCGCCGCGCTGGCCTCGATCGGCCTGGTGGCGTTTGCAGGTGTGTCGCAGATTCTGCCGGCTCTGGTTGGTGGCCTGTTCTGGCGCGGGGCCACACGGACAGGTGCCCTTGTCGGGCTGAGCGTGGGGTTCTTCCTTTGGATCTACACGCTGTTGCTGCCGGGAATGGGCGGCAGTGTCATGTCCGCCTCGGTCATCGAAAACGGTCCTTTCGGTCTTGGATGGCTGCGTCCGCAGGCGTTGTTCGGCCTTGATGGTTTGGACCCGATGACCCACACGGTGCTGTGGTCGCTGTCACTGAACACGTTGGCCTTTTGCCTCGCGTCTCTCCTGAGCTTTCCCAGCCCGCTTGAACGGTTGCAGGGGGCGCAGTTCGTCAATGTCTTTGATCATTCTGTCGCGCCCGGGGGGTGGACGGGATCCGTTGCCCAGAGTGAAGACCTGATGATCATGACCCAACGGATCCTCGGGGCCGGTCCCGCTCAGGATTTCTTTCAGGCCGAGGCGGAAAAGCAGGGCGTGCGCGGGCGCTGGCCCGAACCTACGCCGGGTTTTCTGGAACGGCTGGAACGCGAATTGAGCGGCTCGGTCGGTGCGGCCACCGCTCATGCCATGATCGGGCAGATCGTCGGAGGTTCGTCCGTTTCGGTCGAGGATCTGTTGGCGGTGGCCGACGAATCCGCGCAATTGCTGGAATACTCCAGCCAGCTTGAGGCGAAGTCGGCCGAACTGAGCCGTACGGCCCGCAAGCTGCGTGAGGCCAACGAAAAATTGACCCAGATCTCGCGTCAGAAAGATGCCTTTCTGGGGCAGGTCAGCCACGAGTTGCGCACTCCGATGACGTCCATTCGTGCCTTTTCGGAGATCATGCGGGACACTGACGGGCTGAGCGCTGAGGATTCCCGGCGTTATGCGACGATCATCCATGACGAAGCGCTGCGTCTGACGCGGCTGCTGGATGACCTGTTGGACCTGAGCGTTCTGGAAAACGGTCAGGTCAGCCTGAATATGGGTGATGCCAGCTTGCGAACGGTTCTGGATCGGGCCGTTTCAACGACTATGGCCGGGGCAGAAAGCCCTTTGACCATTCGCCGCAATCTGTCTGCCGAGCGCATCGCGTTGCATTCCGATCTGGATCGCCTGGGGCAGGTCTTCATCAATCTGATTTCGAACGCCCAGAAATACTGTGACGCGCCCGAGCCGGTCCTGACGATTTCAGCCCATGATGTCGGCGGCCAGGCGGTGATCGACTTTGTCGACAACGGCAGCGGCATCCCGCCGGACGCCCAGTCGATGATCTTTGAGAAATTCGCGCGGGTCGGATTCGACAAGGCGGGCGGTGCAGGTCTTGGACTGGCAATTTGCCGTGAGATCATGCACCGGCTTGGAGGAGAAATCACCTATCTGCCCGGGCAGGGCGGCGCAGCTTTCCGCGTCAGCCTGCCATTGCCACACCGCCAGGCCGCTCAGTAACGGCCAAGTAAAGGTATTCGTAACGAACAATGGGCTAGACCAGTAGCGAGCAGAATGGAAACTGGCGGACCGTTGCGATGTCAAAGACTGTCAGCGCGGCCTTGGCGCGCAAATTGTCGGCAGGACAAGAGGGGACGGGCAGCAGATCCCGGGCGCTGCTGCGGGCATTGCGCCTTGCGATTGCCCGTGCCGCGGTCGAACGGTTCAAGCTATCAGCATCTGTCATTGGCGCGAAACAGGTCAGCAAATGCCAGGAAGTCGTCACGAGCCGGCTGGAAGACGGTCAGATGTTTCTGCTGTTCGCGACCAAAGAGGGCAGGGTAGCCAGTGTTGTCTTGGACGTCGGTTTGGTCTCGGCAGTCATCCAGAAGCAGACAATGGGCGAAGTATTCGCGAACCCGCCCCAGCCTCGCGCCCTCACCGACACCGATGCGGCAATGGTGGTCCCGTTGGTCGAGGACATGCTGGACCGGGCCCGGAAACTGGTCGATGATCAAAGCGATGCAGCCCGCCTGAATGGATATGAGTTCACCTCAAGGGCGGTCGATCGGCGCACGCTTTCTTTGGCACTGGTCGAGGACAGGTATGATGCGTTCGAGTTCACGGTTGAACTCGAGGGCGGTGTGCGGCAGGGAACGGTCCTCATCCTGCTGCCGAAAATCTCGGTGGCCGAGGGGCAGGCCAAACACGCAGATTTGGAACCGCTCAAGACACTGTCGCAAGCTGCAGGCGTGGTTCGGGCCGAACTCAACGCGGTGATTTGTCGGATGCATCTTCCGCTGACAACGCTGTCGGATCTGGGCATCGGGGATCTGCTGCCACTTGCGGGCGCGCGACTTGATCGGATCGACATTGCCGCGATTGATCGGAACCAGGCCACTACAGGACGTCTGGGCCAATGTGGCGGTCAACGGGCCGTGCGGATCAACGAATTTCTGCAGCCACCCGCCCCAACACGACCCGAAGCGCAGAGCTTTATCGAGCACAAGCGAAGGGACGCGCCGGTTGAAATGGCAGATGTTGAATTGTCGCGTCAGGACGCCGTTGCCGAAGACCGATCGCATGCGCAATCCGCAGCGGATGAAGACTTCGCGCAAGCAAGCACCGACCGCCTCGCGTCCGAGATATCCGAGTTGGCGGGTCTTCCTGCTCCTGTGGAACGACCCAACGACTGACGTATGAAATCAGGTGTTCGCAGACCGCATCTGCACCAATGCCGGCCGCAAACCGTCCAGCGCGTAGCCCGCCTTTGCCGTGGCTTCGAGAATTTCATCGGGGCTCATTGTGTCACACTGCCCAAGAGCCCAAACGACAGAACAGCGTGTGCCCGAGGCACAGTAGGCAAGAACCGGGCCTTCGCAAGACTCGGCAAGGTCGCGCTGCCGTGCCACGTTCTCGGGCGTCATGGTTTGGTGCGTCAGTTCAAGCACCTCAAACTCGAGACCCGCATCCCGCACGGCCTGGCCGATTACCTCGGATTGCATGGCGGCAGGCACTTCGACATTCGGCCGGTTGCAGATGACCTTGACGAAGCCGGCGGCAACGATGGCGGGCACATCCTCGACCGTGATCTGCGGCGAGACGAAATAGCGGGGCGTGATCTGTCGAATCTCCATTCCGATTTCTTAGGTCGCAGAGTCAGCCCTGTCCAGTTCCACGGCGTGAAGGTACTTGCGCAATGCGATTTCTTCCATTGCGGCTTTTGCGGATTGATGTCTGTCAAGGCAGTTTGGTGGAAATCAGGTTAATATTCGATCGACTCGCGGCCCAGTGCCGGTCGCCTGATAGCGAGCGGGCGATTTTTTGCTGGGATTGGGCGGGTCCTGTGTTGGTCTCAATCCTGTTACCTATATCAGGCAGGATGGCAGCATTTGGGAGGATGGCCATGACCACGAACGAGCTATATTTCGAAGCCGAGCGGCTGGAGCGGAAACTGCACGGGGCAAATCTCGAGACCCGGCTGGCACTGCAGCCCAGCGTCACGAAGGTAATTGAACGCATGCGCGCTCAAGGCATGAGCGTACCATCGCGCTTCCGACGGCTGGACGCTGCCTTGATCGAAGATGCGGTTGAAGCTCAGTTCGACAATATGCCGATCTGACACCGGCGATCAGCCGAACGATATGCCAAGGATAACCAGTATCAGTCCTATGACGGACAGAAAAAGCGCGCCCATGTTCCAAGGCAGCACCCGCTGAACGGCCGCCCGCAATTCGTCGTCAGTCAAGCCTGACCGACGAGCCTTCATCACGCGCAGAATGCACCAGACCAATCCTGCCAGCCCGGCCAGTGACAGGCTGGCGCCTCCCCAGATGAACACCTCGAACATTGCGCCCCGCATCGTTCTGTTTCGCTGCCGATGCGCTTAGCGGATCGTTGCCGGCGGCACAAGGCAAGCAGCCCCATTGTTCGCTTGCGGCTGACCCGCCGGCACGGTATCCGACATGTTGCCCGTGACCCCGGCTAAAGAGATTTCCACTTGGGAGAGACGCATATGGAAGACATGACCGAAGACCAGGCCGCTGCGAACTACCGCGTGACCGCAGGCGAGCTGCGTCAGTTCATCGAACGGTTCGAACGTCTGGAGGCCGAAAAGAAAGACATCGCTGACCAGCAGAAGGAAGTGATGGCTGAGGCCAAGGCACGTGGCTACGACACCAAGGTGATGCGCAAAGTTATAGCGCTGCGCAAGCGTGACAAAGACGATATCGCCGAAGAAGAAGCGGTGTTGGAAATGTACAAAGAAGCCCTCGGCATGTAAGCCTCGGGCCTTGTGAGGCTTCGGTCAGCGCCCCAGAAACCGCACGCCCGGCATTTTCTTGAGCCGTTCCAGATCCTGTGTGTAAAGCTCGGAAAACGCCGCGTGGATTTCGGCGCTCCACCCGGGGAAGTCCAGTTCCTCCTCGATTCTGTCCGGCAAGGCGTGCTGCGAAAAGACGGCCGCGAGGCGGTCGTGAAGGAGGGTCGGGTCCGCGTGCCCGACCTGTTGTTGGATCTCTTCAATCTCCCGCTTGCCGTCTGCGTCAACCAGCGAGGATAGCAGCGAGAACTCCTCGGTCAGTGGTATGTCGGCGCTCAGACCGCACAGGCTGCGGATAATGTCTCCCCAGATCAGCGGGCACTCCTCATTGGCCCAGACCGTGATCGAAACGGCCGGGGCAAGATCGTGAATATCCTCGATAAGGGTCAGCCAACTTAGGCAACTCAGGTCAGTTGAAGCCAGAATGCTGTCGCGGGTTTCGTCCGGCAATGCCATCAATACCTTGGGTATGAAGCTGCCCGGATTTTGCAGCCCGATAAACAATTCGAGCTCGTGTCCTTCGAAAGCCTGATCCAGCAAGGCTAGCCGACGACCTGCATGGGGGAAGAATTGGCCGTCCTTTATGGCGCTGTTCAGTTCTCCGATGAAGTCCGCAGTGCTCATGACCACCCGGCCGGTTTCCGGATCATCAGGAATTTGGGCTCTCAAACGCTCGAAGGCATCTGGGGTCAGCTTGCCTTCGTCCAGTGCATTCAGCGGCGTCTTGAACGCCTTCCGGAACCGGCGCGGACCAAACAGCACAATGCCGTTTTCCTGCAATACACTGGCATTCGCCTGAAGCGATTTGAGCAGGAGCCCCCCGTCTGAAAAAACCACACCGGAGTGAATGGCCACATGCATGTCGACCGCTGTCCTTGCCCTTCGATTGAGTACGTTCCGGGGTTACAGGTTGAACGATCGACAGTCAAACCTGCCACTCTTTCGCAATGATAAAGATTGCCTGAGAACGTCCAAACTTGATTGTGGTTCAAGCTCAAAGAACAGAACAGCGCCAGAAACGACTGGGTCGAGATGCCTCGAAATCGTCGTTGCTGCATACCCATCTGCGGCGTCTGTGTTGCAGATGATCGAGGCGATTTGATGTGGCGCAGATTTTCCGCATGTTGTTGCAAAATTCCGTCGCAAACCCGCTTGCCTTTATTGAGGCTTTCACCTAATCACAGCGCCATCGGCTCAATGGAATTACAGGTCTTTCGATAGCCATGTAATCACAGTGGGTTGACAAGGTAGGAGTGGTTGCCCGTTCTTGCCTTTGCCTGCAAAGGTATCTGAAAGCGTAATGCTTGCCCCTATAGCTCAGCTGGTAGAGCAACTGATTTGTAATCAGTAGGTCCGCGGTTCGAGTCCGTGTGGGGGCACCATCTTCTTCGAACACGCTAAAAAAGATTTCCCTTTTCTGAACGCGGAACGGTTTTCCGCTGGTTCAGCACGTATTTTATCCATCGTATTTAGGAAACGCATTCCGCAAGCTTGCTCCATTTCCCCCGCGTGGGTGCGCTTGGCAGGGTTGTTCTCTGTGGTCTCTATCGCGAGGCCAATTCAGGATATGCCTGCGACATTCCTCTGCCACTTCGGGGAACTGTGTTCGCTCGCGGGTGTACAGAAAAACATCACGAACGTCCGACAAATCCTCGATCGGACGGAAGGCAGTGTTTTCTGGCAGAAACCGTGCGACCGTTTCGGGCAGTATGGTCACCCACCGCCCGGTCGCGACCATGGCGATCAACGAGTGAGTGTTGTGCACCGTTATCGCAGACCCTGCGATAACGTCTTCGAAACCCGGATTTTCAATGAGTTGGCACAGTGAGTTGTGCACGAATCCCTTGGCCGCGACCTGGTTCAGCGTTGGTGGCTCGTGCGCGGTGATCAGGGCGTGATCAGCGGCGGCCACAAGCCCGAACCTATCCTGAAACAGCGGCTCGGCCTGTATTCCGTTCAACGGGTGATGACCCGAGGCAATCCCCACATCCGCCCGCCCCTCGGCGAGGCTGTCCAAAACCTGTCGGGTGTCGGTGTCCCTCAGCTCGATCTTCAAGCCGGGAAAGGCGCTGGACAGGTAGTCAAGCACCGATGGAAACAGCAGTGCTGCCACCGACGGGACGGACACGATCCGGATCAGCCCTTGGGACGCCTTGGCCAGGGCTTCGATACTTTGGACCGTGTCGTCAAATTGGCGGACCTGATTTTGGGCGAGGGCAAAGACTTCCGCCCCCAGAGGCGACAGCTGGTTCTTTCGCTCACCCAGAAACAAGCGTTTGCCCAGATGCTCTTCAAACTGTTTCAGGGTCATCGAGACTGCAGACTGAGTGCGACCCAGACGGCTTGCGGCTTCGGCCAGATTTCCGGACTGGGCGACGGTGCAAAAGCAGCGGAGCATTTCCAGTTTCAGCGACAAATTTCAGATTTCCTGAAGTCCATTAAATTTGTTTGAGTTTGCCTGATGTCCGGGCAGAGGTCTATTCTGTTCGTGAAACGTACCAGAGCCGAGGCACCCTGTGACAAAATTGAACCTGATTGCCGGCGAGTGGATGGCCGGCGACACCGCTATCGAGAACCGAAACCCCTCTGATCTGACGGATGTGATTGGCCTGTTCGCCCAGGCAAGCGCCGATCAGCTGTCCGCGACCCTCGACCGGGCACGTAACGCGCAGCTGGAATGGGCGGCCTATGGGTTGGAGCGCAAGCAGGCGGTACTGATGAGTATCGGGACCGAGTTGATGTCCCGCGCCGAAGAGTTGGGGCGGTTGTTGTCGCGAGAAGAGGGGAAGCCGTTTGCCGAGGGCAAGGGCGAGGTTTACCGCGCGGGGCAGTTCTTTACGTATTATGCGGCGGAATGCCTGCGCCAGATTGGTGAAAACGCGGACAGCGTACGTGAGGGCGTCGAAATCGACGTGCGCCGCGAACCGGTCGGGGTTGTCGCGGTAATCTCTCCTTGGAATTTCCCGACAGCTACGGCCGCATGGAAGATCGCGCCCGCTTTGTGTTATGGGAACGCCGTTGTGTGGAAGCCGGCCAACCTGACCCCTGCGTCAGCCGTGGCCCTGACTGAGATCATTGAGCGTCAGGACATTCCCAAGGGTCTTTTCAGTTTGGTCATGGGGTCAGGCGGCGCAATCGGCCAAGGACTGGTTGAGAGCCCTCAGGTGGATGCAATCTCGTTCACCGGGTCGGTACCCGTCGGCAAGGGCATTGCCGCAGCAGCCATCCAGAACCTGACCAAGGTGCAGATGGAGATGGGCTCCAAAAACGCGTTGGCCGTGATGGATGACGCGGATCTGGATCTGGCGGTGTCACTTGCACTGGGCGGGGCGTTTGGCGGCACCGGGCAGAAGTGCACCGCCTCTTCGCGGTTGGTGGTCCATGCCGCGATCCACGACGCGTTTGTCGAGAAGCTTGTCGCCGGCGCCAAGGCACTGAAGGTCGGGCATGCCCTGGAGGAAGGCACGCAGATGGGGCCGGTCGTCAGCGAACAGCAACTGCAAGAGAACCTGGCCTATGTCGAACTTGGCCAATCCGAAGGCGCCGAGCTGGCGTGCGGCGGGCAACGGCTGGAGCTGCAGCATGACGGGTATTACATGTCGCCCGGCGTGTTCGTGAATACGAACAACACCATGCGGATCAACAGGGAAGAGATGTTTGCCCCGCTGACCAGCGTGCTCAAGGTCGACAGCTATGGTGAGGCTTTGACGATCGTGAATGACACGAATTTCGGCCTGACATCGGGCATCGTGACCCAGAATCTTGCACGCGCGACGCATTTTCGACGGCATGCAAGAACCGGTGTCGTGACCGTCAATTTGCCCACGGCAGGCACTGATTATCACGTTCCTTTCGGTGGCCGGGGCGACAGCTCGTATGGACCGCGCGAACAGGGCAAAGCGGCCGCCGAGTTCTACACCACTGTCAAAACCGCCTATATCAGCGCCGGGACCCCGATCTGATGCGGATTGACGGCCTGCAATATGCCAACTGGTCGGAAAAGATCTTCCGGCAATTGCAGGAAGGGGGCGTGGATGCCATTCACGTCACCGTCGCCTACCACGAGAATTTTCGTGAAACGGTTCAAAACCTCGAGAAATGGAACCGCTGGTTCGAGTTGTTCCCGGACCTGATCATGAAGGGACGATCGGCCAGTGACATCGACACCGCGCGTGACACCGGGCGCACGGCCGTTTTCTTTGGTTTCCAGAACCCATCACCCATGGAAGATGACATTGGGCTGATCGAAATACTGTACGACCTTGGTGCCCGGTTCATGCAGTTGTCCTACAATAACCAATCCCTGCTGGCGACCGGCTGCTACGAGGCGGAAGACACCGGTATCACCCGGATGGGGCGGCAGGTGATCAAGGAGATGAACCGCGTGGGATTGGTCATCGACATGAGCCATTCGGCCGACCGTTCGACGATCGAGGCGGCCGACCTTTCCGCGCGTCCGATCGCCATCACCCACGCCAATCCGCATGAATGGGCGCCCGCCCTGCGCAACAAGCGTGACCCCGTCATCCGCGCCGTGACGGAAAGAGGTGGGATGCTCGGGTTTTCGGTCTACCCTCATCACCTGAAGGACAAGTCCGACTGCACGCTTGAAAGCTTTTGCGCCATGATTGCCCGAACGGCCGAAAAGTACGGAACACAGCATCTCGGGATCGGAACCGACCTGTGCCAGGACCAACCCGACAGCGTTGTCGAGTGGATGCGTGTGGGTCGCTGGACTAAGGAAATCGATTACGGCGAAGGATCGTCTGCGAACCCGGGCTTTCCGCCGATGCCAAAGTGGTTCCGGGACAATCGTGACTTTGACAAGATCGAGGCCGGCCTTCTCGCGGTTGGGATGACCCAGACCGAAGTCGCCGGGATCATGGGGCAGAACTGGTACCGCTTCTTTGCGGACAACTTCGGACCTGTCCAGAATTGACCGGACCGGGGCCGCATATCGCGCGCCGGGATCCGGCAACCGTTATGCGGCTCAGCCGGCTCGGGTCTTTGCACCAGTGCAGGCTTAGCTTTATGCGCGTTCTGACCCGCCGCCTGGCACGCGACAACTGGCGGTTTTCCACGCCGGTGTTCGAGATTGACGAGGCAGGTGTCGGACGAGCCGTCTATGTCGCCCAAGGACCCGAGCGCGCTTATTCTCTGGTGGCCTTCGCCCATGATCTTCCACCTGAAAAACGGTCGGACCGAGTGATCGCGGATGCGTGGGACGCGACCTTCACCCTATTCGACGGAATCCCTTCCGAGGCCGACCTTGACCGGCTGTCCCGCAATGTTCCGCTGCAAGAGGCCGGTCGGATCAGCGAAACCGAACTGTCGCTGTCCCGGGCCAACCGCTCGGTCCGATTGTGGGCGCATGTAGTCGAAGCCCTGGCCGACGGTCGACAGCCGGATCTGGAGCAGATCCAAATGGTTGGCTACCTGATGCGAACTACGGCTGTGTACGGATCGGGTAAATTCGGCGCCGCGGACCGGGAAAACCTTGCAAACCGTGCGGAAACCGAGGGGCCGTTTCAGGCCGAGATGCTGTCGGTCTTCCTCACCCGCGCCTTCGTGCGGGACCTGGTCGAACACATGGCGCGCGCCAAAGGGGGAAGCAAGGCCGTCAGGATGTCTCCTGATATCGCGCGCCGCCTGGGCATAGGGAATTCCACGGGACTGGGCATGGCGCCCTTCCTGATCAATCATCCGGTCCTTCTGAACAACTGGATCATGGCGCGCGAGGAGGCAATCGCCCGGGTTCGAGCCGTGGAAACCGCGACCCAAGAAGAAATCAGTGTATTCCGGTCGGTGTTTGATCGCAGCCAATTGTCGATTGGCCAATGGCATTCGGAACATCCGATACAAGAGCGGAAACTGTCTGCTCTGAAATCGGACCTCGGGGCGATCGCGGGCTTTCTTCGCCATGACGAGCTTACTGGCCGAAGACCGTGGAACCGTCTGGTGGAGTGGTCGGAAACTGTTCTGAGCGAGGAGGGGCAGGAGTTGCTTCTTTCCCTGATCCTCGAACCCTATTCAGACTTGGTGGACGGTTTGTCAGGATGCATGGCAGATTCAAGCCCGCATCTGTACGAGATTGACGGCGCCATGCCGCTAGCCGATGTGCGGCAGGCGATCCGCGACGGTTTCGGTTGGGCGTTGGATCTGGACTGGGGCGCCCGGGAAGCCTGCGCAAGGGTCTGGTATGTATCGGAAGAAAAGCTGGAACCCAGACTGGGTGAGCGCTTTGACGAGCCGGTAGCCGAGTACGAACAACCGCTTGCCCCGGCACGGGATGCGGCAGCGGCATATTCGGCAATGGCCGATTGGGACACAGCCGCGACCACCGCGGAATTTCTTCTGCGCCATCCTGAACATCGCCACACGATCCGCCGGGCGCAGATCAGCCGCAAGGCCCCCTACAGCGAGATCCGAGACAACACGATAGGTGCATCGGTTCTGCCGATCGACATGCTCCGCGCCAAACTGTCCTTTTTTGGCGCCACGCATTTCGATCCCCGCTCGGACCGTTGGGTCCGTATCTGCATGTATTCAGGCGCGCCTTACCCAGAGAATCTTTCGCCCGAAAATGCCGATTTCTGGGTTTATCCTGAGGTGCCGGTATGAATCTGTCGCTGAACGAGGTCGAAGGATTGGCAAAACGCGCGGCACGTGGGGCGGGTCATCACTGGGGGCCGGCCGAGGACGCCGCCAAAGCGACCCGCTGGCTGTGTCGTCAAGGTTTTGACGGCGCAGCCGCCTTGTCAGCGGTCCTGCGCCAGGAATTTGCCCTTCGGTTTGTTGCACACACGCCGCAGGTTCTCGGGGCGAATTGGCGTGCGCATGGGCAGATGTGCCCGTTGGGGGCGGGGATGCTGCTGTCAGATTGTTCGGAACATCTGGGTCGCGGGCCGATCGTTCTGCATAACGTTGCGGTTCCGCTGTTTCTCGTGCCGTTCGCTGGCAACGCTGCACGCCGATTGCGGACCACTGTGACTGTCGTCTGCGCTGAACTCAGTGCCACGACGGACGGGGAGGTCGTGGACGCTCCGGATCTTTGGCCGGAAAGCGCCACAAAGGTCACCGTAAGGATCGGCGGTACGCCCAACAAACTGCGCGCCAAGCGGACGCGCGCCCTGCCGGCGTCTGCGGCTCTGGCTTTTTTGAACACTCTGGCTCAACGCACCTATGCCCCGGCAACCGAAGAGTCTCGCCGGTTGGGTGCAGGTGCTGGTTTGTCCGATAATGACTGAGGAGGCCGAGATGCCGGAAACCCGAACGTTGTCACTTGCTGAAATCGAGGACCTGTCGTTGCGCGCACTGATGGCGGCCGGAACGTCCGAGGACAATGCCCGGCCATTGGCGGTTGCGACCGCCGCGACCGAGGCGGATGGAGTGGCCAGCCACGGGCTGGCCTACATCCCGATCTATTGCGAGCACGTACAATGCGGCAAGGTGGACGGGCGTGCACAGCCGGTGATGTCCGCCCCCAAACCGGGCGTGGTGGTCGTTGATGCGGCCACCGGTTTCGCGCACCCGGCGATCGACTTAGGGTTCGACGCGTTGATCCCGGCTGCACGCGAGCAGGGGATAGCTGCGCTGGCCATCCGCAACAGTTACAATTGTGGTGTGCTGGGGTATCACACCTATCGCTTGGCTCAGGCGGGCCTTGTTGGTCTGGGGTTCACCAATGCACCTGCATCCATTGCACCGTCGGGTGGTTCACGGCCCGTCGTGGGCACGAACCCGTTTTCGCTGGCCGTTCCGGGTGCTGATGGGCAGCCTGCCGTCTTGATCGACCAAAGCGCCAGCACGATCGCAAAAAGCGAGGTCATGAAACACGCCCGCGAGGGAAAACCGATTCCGGTCGGTTGGGCGCTGGACCCTGATGGCAACCCGACAACTGACCCGGCCGTTGGCCTCAAGGGCTCGATGGCGCCTTCGGGCGGCTACAAGGGCGTGGGCGTCGCACTCCTGACCGAGGTAATGGCCGCCGCATTGACCGGGGCCACTTTGGGCATCCATGCTTCACCCTTTTCCGGAACTGTGGGCGGCCCGCCAAAAACCGGCCAGTTCTTCATTGCCATCGACCCCGGCGCTACGGCCGGGTCGGGGTTTTCTGCCAATATCGCGGAACTTGTCGAGGCGATCCGGTATCAGGAAGGAGCGCGTCTGCCCGGCGATGGTCGGCGCGCCAAGCGCCTGCAGGCCAGCCAGGACGGGGTTGGTGTCAGCGTCGCGACGCTGGACAAAATCCACGCCATACTGGCCTGACACCCGTTTCAGGCGGAAACAGGGGCAAGGCCGATGCCGCGCCCCCTCTGCATCACGCCTGGATGATGTTGTGTTCCGGTCCGTACGGAAAGCCGGTGATATTCTCGGCCCCGTCCTTGCCTACGACCAGAATGTCGTGCTCGCGGTAGCCGCCCGCGCCGGGCTGACCTTCGGGAATCCACAGCATCGGCTCGATGGACACCACCATGCCCGGCTCGAGCACTGTGTCGATGTCCTCGCGCAGTTCCAGGCCCGCCTCGCGGCCGTAATAGTGGCTGAGGATGCCGAAGGAATGGCCATATCCGAACGAGCGGTATTGCAGCAGGCCCTGATCGGCGAAGAACCGGTTGATCTCGGCTGTGATGCCGGAACAGGTCGCGCCGGGTTTGATCAGGCTCAGCCCCAGTTCGTGGGCGGCGACATTGGCCTGCCACAGGCGCAGGCTGTCGGCGTCGGGCTCGCCCAGGAACAGGGTGCGTTCCAGCGCGGTGTAATAGCCCGAGATCATCGGGAAGGTGTTGAGCGACAGGATATCGCCTTTCTGCAGCGCCCGCTTGGTGACGGGGTTGTGCGCGCCGTCGGTGTTCAGGCCTGACTGGAACCAGACCCAGGTGTCGCGGTACTCGGCTTCGGGATAGGCGCGGGCGATCTCGATCTCCATCGCGTCGCGGCCGGCCATGGCAATCTCGATCTCGGTGGCACCTTCACGGATCGCGGCATGGATGGCTGCGCCGCCCACATCCGCCGTGCGGGCGCCGCCCTTGATCAGTTCGATCTCCTCGGCCGATTTCACCATCCGCGCGGCCATCGTGTCGGGAGCGATGTCCACAAGCTCGGGCTGGTTCAGCATGGCCAGGGCCGTGTCGCGCGCAGCCAGCGTCATGTGGTCGCTTTCGATGCCGATCCGGCGGGCATTCCCGATCAGGCTGGCTACGGCGCGCCAGTAGTTGTCGCGCTTCCAGTCGGTGTAGATCACGTTGTCTTCGACCGACCGGCGCCAGGGCTGGCCCGCGTCGATATTCGCCGACACGGTGGTGCAAGTGTCCTGCGTCACCACGCAGCCATAGGGCCGGCCGAAGGCGCAGTACAAAAAGCCCGAGTAGTAGGCGATGTTCTGCATCGAGGTCAGCAGAACGACCGGGATGTCCCGCTGCGCCATGATGGCGCGCAGTTTGGCCAACCGGCGGTCGTACTCGGCCCGACTGAAGGGCAGGGGCGCCTTGTCGCCGTTGTGGCAGGTGAAGAATTCGGGGCGATTTGAAAGGTCTGTCATGTGCTCTCTCGTTTCTTTGCCGGACGTGCAAAGCCCGGCCACATGTCCCGGCGTACAGGACAGGCGGTCTCGGGGTCCGAGAGCCGATCACCCCCTTGGGTGCTGCGACGCCATCGCAGCAGGGGGTGAACCAGGAAATCGTTAGATCAGCAAATGCCGCCGGTCAAGCCGGCGTCAGCCCGCGCAGACGTTCCGACCGCCGCCGCAGCAGCTCAACCGTGGTGAGCAGCGCGATCGAGATGACGACGAGGATCGTGGCCACGGCCAGGATGGTCGGGCTGATCTGCTCGCGCAGGCCGGTGAACATCTGCCAAGGCAGGGTCTTTTGGCTGGCCGATCCGACGAACAGCACCACGACCACCTCGTCGAACGAAGTGATGAAGGCGAACAGCCCGCCCGAGATCACGCCCGGCAGGATCAGGGGCATCTGGATCTTGAAGAAGGTCCGCACCGGGCCCGCGCCCATATTCGCAGCGGCCCGCGTCAGCGAGCGGTCAAACCCGACCAGCGTGGCCGTCACGGTGATGATGACGAAGGGAATGCCCAGAACGGCGTGGGCCAGAATCACCTTGAGATAGCCCACAAAGGTCTTGTTCATGCCCAAAGTGCCTTCAAGGAAGCGGCCGATGTCGCTGTAGAAGAAGAACATGCCCGTGGCCGAGATGATCAGCGGCACGATCATCGGAGAAATCAGGATCCCCATGATGGCGCGCCGCCCAGGCACATGCGATTGGCTGAGACCGATGGCCGCCAGCGTTCCCAGCGTTACCGATATGATAGTCGCGATGGGCGCGATGATCAGCGAGTTCTTGAAGCTGCGCTGCCATTCGTTGTTGGTGAAGAAATCCTGGTAATGCTTCAGTGAATACCCTTCGGGGTCCAGCCGCAGCATCTCGGGCGTAAAGGTAAAGAAGTCCTGCGCGTTGAACGACAGCGGAAGAACAACCAGAATTGGCGTGATCAGGAAAACGAAGATCGCGCCGCAGATCACCCGGAACAGATAGTGATAGAACACCTGCTGTGCCGTCAGATAAGGCAGCAGTTTGCGGCGGTATCGGCCCTCGTACAGCCAGAATGTGAACCATGCGAAAAACCAGCCGCCCAAGAAGCCGAGCACACCGCCCATCGGCCCGGAAACCGCGAAGCCGACGGCCGCGAAGCCGATGATGTTGATCCAGTAGGCAAGCCTCTCGTTCTTGAGGACCGAGATGTAGATCCAGGCCAAAAGGGCCGTCAGCGCCGCGCCGCCGATCATTCCCAGGGGGACCGAGCCGTTTCCTGCGCCAACAAACATGCCGGCAAACGCGCCGGCCAGTGCGACGCTGGGCAGGACCATGGATAGGGGCTTGCGCGAAATTGGTGTCAGTGCGGCCATGTCGATTACCCCAGCTTCACGTTATCGATGCCCACGATCTTGTCGTAGACCCAGTAGAGGATCAGAACCACCGCCAGCAGGATCGTCCCCAATGCTGCAGCCAGGCCCCAGTTCAACGACGACGATATGTGATAGGCAATCCGGTTCGAGATGAAGACACCCTTGGTGCCGCCCACGATTTCGGGCGTGATGTAGTAGCCGATTGCCAGAATGAACACGAGGATCGATCCCGCTCCTATGCCCGGGATGGATTGCGGGAAGTAGATCCGCCAGAACGTGGTCCAGTTCGTCGCGCCCATGGATTTGGCCGCGCGGGTGTAGGATGGCGGAATCGTCTGCATCACCGAATACATCGGCAGGATCATGAACGGCAGCAGGATATGCGTCATGGCAATGATCGTGCCGATCTGGTTGTTGATGATGATCAGCCGGGCGTCATCTGCGACCAGCCCGAGCCAGACGAGGGTGTCGTTTATAACGCCCTGCTGCTGCAGCATGACCTTCCATGCGGATGTCCGCACCAGAAGCGACGTCCAGAAGGGCAGCAGAACCAGAATCATCAGCAGGTTCGACACGCGCATTGGCAGGGTCGCCAGCAGGTAGCTGACCGGATAGGCCAGCAGGATGCAGGCCCCGGTGATTACCAGCGACATGAACAACGTACGCCCGAACAGCTTGATAAGAATCTGCTTGTCTTCCGGCTGAGCCTGAGCACCTTCCGGGGTGCGCCGCATGTCGATTGCGTTCAGGAAGTAACCGTTGGTGATCGGAACCGCATGGGTTTTGATCACGCGCCACGTCTGCGGGTCCCCCCAGCCGTCGTGGATCTCGATCAGCTTTTCCTTGAACGGACCGTCGGTTTCGGGGTCCAGCCGTTTGATCTTGCGGCCTGACTGGCGGAACAGCGAAGACATGCCGGTTTCTTCGTAGTTCAGACGCGTTCCAAGCCGGGTGTGTTCCTTGTTTTCGATCGCGACCACCATGTCACGAACGAAGGCATCATAGACGTCCTCGCCCGGCAATTCGCCGCTGGTTTCATCCCAGTTGTCCAGCGCTTCGACCGTCAGGGGCAGGGTTTCCGAGACAATCCCATTTTCCACCGACCGAAACAGCATCGATGCGATCGGTACGAGGAAGGAAAACAGCACGAACAGAAGCAAAGGCGCGATCAGCATAAGCGCGCGCAGTTTCTGACGTCGCAATGAACGCGCCAGCGATTGCTTGAGCGGCGTTCCGTCCGCTGCCAGCATGGGTCCTGCTGTTTGGCTTGCGTCAGTCATCAGTGCCTCTTGGTTGTGCCCGGGTCAGATGGCGGCGCACCGCCACCTGACGTTTCTTCAGAGATTCAAGCGCTTATTGCGCCAACCACGCCTGGAATTTGGCGTCGATGTCATCGCGGTAGTCAGCCCAGAACTCGTAGTTGTAGAGGAACGTGTTCTTGGCGTTTTCCGGATCGGTCGGCATGTGCGGAGCCATGTCGATTCCCAGTTCGGCATGCTTGCCGACCAGCGGAGCCGACGAAGCGCGAGCCGGGCCGTACGAGATGTATTTGGCCTGATCCGCCAGGCGCTGGGTGTCGGTCGCGAACATGATGTAGTCCAGCGCGCGCTGCTTGCGCTCTTCGCTCAGACCGGCGGGAATGATCCAGCCGTCCAGATCGAAGACCTGCGCGTCCCACAGCATGGCGACGGGCTGTTTCTGCTCTTCGATGACGCTGAACAGGCGGCCATTGTAGGTCGAGCCCATGACGACTTCGCCGTCAGCCAGCAGCTGGGGCGTATCGGCACCGGCGGACCACCAGACGACGCTGTCCTTGATGGTGTCCAGCTTCTTCAGAGCACGATCCTGGCCTTCGTCGGTTGCCAGAACGTCATACACTTCGTCCTTAGGGACGCCGTCGCACAGCAGGGCCCATTCCATGTTGTTGATCGGGCGCTTTTCCAGCGACCGCTTGCCGGGATAGGTCTCCAGGTCGAAGACCGCGCAGATGTCGGTCGGCGGGTTGTCCCCGACCATGTCGGTCCGATACCCAAAGGTGGTCGAATACACGATCTGAGGGATGAAGCATTCGCTGACCAGCAGATCGCCGAAGTCTTCCGAAGCCGGGGTGCCGTCCGGCGCAGGCGCCAGCTGGGTGTCCGGGTCGATTTCCATTGCCAGACCTTCGTCACACAGACGGATCGCGTCCGCGGCAACCACGTCGACCACATCCCATGTGATGTTGCCCGCCTCGTTCATGGCGCGCAATTTGGCCACGGCCTCGGCCGAGCTGTCATCGTTCAGGATGGTGACGCCGGTCTTTTCCGAATAGGGCTCGTGATAGGCCTTGAGCTGCGACTTGGAATAGGCGCCGCCCCAGGACACGATCGTCATTTCTTCGGCGGAAACTCCGCCTGCTGCAGTTGCCAGAGCAACAGCTGTCAGCATTGTGGTGGTACGTTTCATATGTAGCTCCCAGTTTTTCCCGTTTTTTGATTTGTCGACCAACGCACGGGTTTTCGTCGGTCGGTTCTTTCGGCTTGGGGGCGGATTGCGAAGCCGGGCGCGCCTAGGCGTCCAGAGCGCGGCAATCCTGCGCCAGCCATCCGATCTCGATCTCCTGACCCGGTGTCAGCCTGACGGCGTCAGGGGCATTCCGGGTCTTGACGATGAATTCATCATTGCCGGCCACCGACATGCGGAACCTGAATACATCGCCCATGTAGATGAATTCCTTGACCACAGCCTTGAGCGTATGCGCTTCGGGGCTGAGGCGATCCTTGTTGAATTCCACGCGCTCGGGCCGGATCGAGACCTTGGTCCGTTCCCCCGGTTGGCTCACGTTGATCGGAACCGCGTCGATCTCGGACCCATCGTCCAGCGTTACGACGCATTTCCCGCCATTGACGGATTTCAGAACGCCTTCCAGCGTGTTGTTCTCACCGATGAACTGCGCAACGAAACTGTTCTCCGGTTCTTCATAAAGCTGGTCCGGCGGTGCAAGCTGCTGGATCCGCCCATCGTCAAAGACCGCTACGCGATCCGACATGGTCAGCGCTTCGGTCTGGTCGTGGGTCACATAGACGGTTGTGATCCCCAATTCATGGGCCAGACGCGTGATTTCAAACTGCATGTGCTCGCGCAGCTGTTTGTCCAATGCGCCCAGCGGTTCGTCCATCAGAACCAATTCGGGTTCGAAGACCAGCGCGCGGGCCAAGGCGATACGCTGTTGTTGTCCGCCTGACAGCTGAGCGGGTCTGCGGCTGCCGAAGGCACCCATCTGCACCATGTCGAGGGCGCGCTGGACCTTTTCTTCGCGCTCGGACTTGCCGATTTTTCGGACTTCCAGCGGAAAGGCGAGGTTCTCGGCCACAGTCATGTGCGGGAACAGGGCATAGTTCTGAAACACCATCCCGATGCCACGCTTGTGCGGCGGAATGTTGTTGATCGGTCGCCCATCCAACAGAATTTCGCCATGCGTCGCAGTTTCGAACCCGGCCAGCATCATCAGGCAAGTGGTCTTGCCAGATCCCGATGGGCCCAACATTGTCAGAAACTCGCCCTTTGGCATCGCGAGGTTAAGGTCTTTGACGACAAGATTTTCGCCGTCATACGATTTTTGAACGCGTTGAAATTCGACAAACGCGGCGTCGCTAGAAGTGCCGGTCACAAGACCCCCTGTTGCGTCAATTCTTGATCCGGTTGGTCCGGATTTCATTGATCCCTGAGCACATTAAAGACGCAGCAATGTCCGGCTGGCAAGACTCAATGACAAAAACCAATCCTCATTGGGTGGGATTCAAGGATTTTGCGCAGTGTTGAGGCGCCGCATGTGCCACGCAAGGGTCTGATTGCTGGACAAGACCGGTTTGCCAATCTGTTCATGGATCTGCGGGATGGCGTCCAACGTGCGAAGGTTGGTGCAGCTGAGAAAAACAGCTTCGACCGCTCTGTCCGAACCCAGCCTCACCGCGGCGTCAACGATGGATTGCGTTGATATCCGGACGACCTTTGCTTCTTCGGAAATCCCAAAGGTGCCGAACACATCCATGAGGATCCCTTGATCGGCGAAGGCCGCGCGAAGCGCCGTGTTGACCTGCTCCTCATAAGGGGACAGCAGTGCAAAGCGTGACACACCCAATTCGCGCGCCTGAGCAACCGCGGCGCGCAGAGGGTTGGTCACCGTTTGCACGTCACAAGTCTGCTTTACCAGTTCTTCGACCTTTTCCGATCCGATGACCGAGCTTGCCGAGGTGCAGGCGTAACCCACAGCCCGGAAGGGGTGCGCCTTGGGCAGTAAATCTGCCGCCGCTGGAAGCGCATGTTTCATGCGGGTCAACGTCTTGGTCGTGACCTGCGGGTCGCTGGTTATGCGCGAGACATAAACGGGTGACGGGTCGCCGGCAAAAAGCCTGCGGAAATCGCCTTCGATCGTTTCGTCTGTCTGCAAAACGATCAGGCCAAGCGGAGATATACCCGGGTCATCCGTGTCCAGAGAAAATGGCAGTGTTGTCATAGCTCGGGAATCTCCCGTCCTGCTTTGGGACTCAGGAACCGGGGTGCGCCTTCGGTGATCAGCACGTTTTCCTCGTGCACAAGTATTTTGCTACCGACCTCAATACCTGGCTCCAGCGTCAACACCATTCCGGGTTTCAGAACCGTGTGATCCGATGGGATGAGCGAAGGCCACTCGGTCAATGACATGCCCAACCCGTGGCCCAGGCGCCCGGCTTCGGTCCCGCCGCCGCCATGGGACAGGACCGAGTTCATCGCGTGATACAGGTCCGAGGCCGTCGCGCCCGGTCTGGCCTGCTCGAACGCAGCCTCGGTGGCATCGATCAGCGCGTGGTGCGCCGCGCGCACGGCCGGACTGGCCGGGCCGACGGACCAGTTGCGGTCGAAATCGCAAAAATACCCATCCCAGACCAGCCCGGTATCCAACATAAGCACGTCGCCCGGCTTCAACGGTTGTTGGGTTGCCGGTGAGATTACGTCGCCATATCCGCCCTGGTCGGCCGCGCCAGCAAGATAAGGCACCCAATCGGCGCCTGCGTCGAGACACAACATCTGGAACCGTCGAAAGACCTGATCCAGAGGAACACCGGCCGATGCAATCTCAGGAACCCGCTCAAAAGCCTGTCCCGCGATCAGGCAGGCGGTTTCGATCTTTTTGATTTCGGCTTGAGATTTGACCATGCGCAGGTCGCGCAGAATGCCAAGGTCGCTGGTGATCCTGCGGCGGTCGATTTCGGATTTCAGACGCCCGAAATCTGCAAGCGGCATCCGCAAGTGCGTTTCATGACCATCGGGGCATCCGATCAAGCCGCCGTCCGGAACAAGTTCGCGCAGGGTTTCGGCCAGCAACGATACTCCGTCGTCTGCCAGATCCGGGGCGGACCAGGTGCGGATGTCTTCGATCCAGGTCTGCGCCATCAAGGCCGCGCCAATCGACGGGATCACCGCGACAGGTTTGCCGGTCGCAGGAACGACAAGGAACCAGGGGCGCGTCGGGCTTTCCCAGAACCGGGTCAGAAAGCCGCTGAAATACCGGACGTCGGGCTCGGTCGTCAGCAGCAGGGCGTCCAGGCCATGCTCTTGCATGAGATCCTGTGCACGCGCAGTTCTGTCCGCGAACTCGGCTTGTTCGAACCCTTTCACGAGGCTTGCTCGGTCACGATGCACAAAGCGCGGTCCTGTGGTCCGATATTGAGCAAGTTGCGGCTATCGGCATCCAGAACGGCGGCCAGTCCGGCGCCGCCTGACGCAGTCGTTTCGAACCCGGCCTCTGCCATTACCGGAAGCTGAGCGGCCACGGTGTCATCCTCCAGCGTCAGAAACTGATCGGCATCCCGCGCCAGTCCATTCAGTGCAATCAGCGATGGCTCCTTGCAATCCAGCCGTCCCATGATGCTGTCCGGACCGTCTGCAAAAATCGGCGCGCCGGCTTGGATGCTGGCCATCAGCGCCGGGGCTGCGGCCGGTTCGACCACGATGATCTTGGGGTCGTCTCCCCAAGCCTTTCGGAAACATGCGGCAACGGCGCCCGCCATGCCTCCTACTCCGGCCTGCAGCAGGATCAATGTCGGAGGTTCGGGACACTGATCAACCGCCTCGACAGCCATTTGAACGTACCCCTCCATCAAGAGATGGGGCAGGTCATAATACCCTTCCCAAGAGCTGTCTGACAGAAGCGTCCAGTCGTTGTCGTTCGCCGCGCGGCTTGCGGCGCTCATGCTTGCGGCGTAATCGACGCCTTCGCGCACCACTCGCGCACCTTGCGCCGAAAGGCGCTGAGCAAAGCTCTCGGGCACGGTTTCAGAAATGAACACTACGGCATTCGCACCAAAAACGCGCGCACCCGCAGCCATGCTTAGGCCGTGGTTCCCGGCGCTGGCCGTTACATAAGTACGGCCGGAAAGGGATGTGTTGTCGGGTGTCTCGGTGGCTTCGCTCGCTTGGCAGGCGATGACATAGGCCGCGCCCAATGCCTTGAACGACCCGAGATTCATCCGCGTCCGTTCATCTTTGATCCAAAGGCGGGAAACGGGCGCCAAACCCTGCGCTTCGGCCAGTGGTGTCACGCCGGAGGCCGGGCACGGCGACAAAAGCTGCGCCAACCGGCTGGAATTGGTTGAAGGGAAGGGGGCCTGTGAAAACAGTTTGCCTTTGCCCCGATACGGGTTGGTGACGGTCTTCATCGCGGCCTCCCTCAACGATCCGGCAGACGTCATAGAAATGCAGTCGATCTGTCAAGGCAAAGGGGTGGAATGCGAGAATTGCGCGCTTCTTCTTCCCTTGGGAAATTGGCTGCTTGCACTGAACCGCACGGCGTTGATCAGGCTGGCGAATTAACTGCTTGCGGTCTTTGCAATCGGAATGGGTGCGTGTAAGTGTTCGGCACGTGATCCGTTGCCGGTGCACCAGACCGGCCGGATGCGGGCGTGATGGAATGGTAGACATATCGGACTTAAAATCCGAAGGCCTTAGCGCCGTGTGGGTTCGAGTCCCACCGCCCGCACCAAACACAATGGTCGGCTTGGCCGAGGGCGATCGTCAGACCGGATAACCCAGCTTGGAGATCAGCCGCCATATGTCCTGGTTCGCCGCCGACAGCTGCGCTACGACATCCTCGATTTCCTGCATCGCCTGTTCGTCGACCGTATCTTCGCGCCCCAGCTTGATGTCGGTTTTTCGATCGGCAATGCGCATCAGGATCGTCTTGGGATTCCCGGTTTCCTGGTCGAAGGAATAGATGCAGTGGTTGAACTTGTTGCGTATGCCCGACAGACGGCTGAGCCGCTGCGTGTGCTCAAGGATAGGATCACGAACCGAGACCGGCCTTCCGTCCATCTTTGCCAGACGCTCGACCAGATCAATTCGGGCGCGGGTCGTGTTCAGGGTGAGGAAAGTGATGACGGCTACGTCTTTGCTGGTCCCCGAGAGGCCGGCAATCAGATGTATCAGCAGGCTTTCGGTGTTCGTCCAGACATAGTTCAGGCGGCCGACCAAAAGGATCAACCGATCGAACCTGGCTTCGAAGTCGTCAGTCAACCGAAGTTCGGTGCGCGTCTTGCGCCGCCGCCTCAAAGAAGAAATGCGCCGCTGCCGTTCTGTTGCTGACACCGATCTTGCCCGACACGTTGTGCATGTGCAGCTTGACCGTGTGTTCGGTGATACCCAACTGGGCAGCGATAGCCTTGTTGCTTTTGCCTTCGGAGACAAGCTGCAGAACCTGCTTCTCGCGCCTGGTCAGTTTAGACAACAGAGGGCCAGCCGCAGGGGATTTCGGAGTTTCCCGGGCTGCAGTTGGGGTTTTCGCGCACGGCTTCGATGCAACGCAATTGGCTACAAATCCCGGCAGGTACAACTCTTCATGCATCAGCAGCCGCAGGATCGCGCGCCATGCGTCCGGGGCGACGTTCATCGGAAGATACCCGATTGGTCCGTACCGGGATCGGTCCCATCGCTCGAAAACGAAACGGGCTGCGTCCTCTTTGCGGTATGCGAAGGCAAGGCATCCCGGCATGGACGATCGAACATAATCGGAGGGATGGGCCAGCAGATCCTCCATCATGATCTGATCCACGACAACAATCTTGCCGGAACCCTCAGCATTGCTCGCCTCGGACAAGAATGCCGCGAGGGATTCAAACCGATGGGCTGCCACGCCGAATTCGTGCTGAACGCTTCGCAGGGTTTGGTTGGAGTAGAAGAGCTCTTTCCCAACAAAAACAATCATGAAATCTTCACTTTTGTCGATCGTGCTGGAACTGTTACTTAATTCAGAAATGCTCATATTTGCGCCCCCCTAAATACCCCAGATTACGTCCTGAATTGGCCGTTATTGGCCGGGGTGAAACTGAATAAAAACAATTAAAAATATGTATTGAGTATACCAGAAAGTTCAGTTTTCGACAACTGTACGGCTTTGAGAATCACCAGATTTTAGAACTTTCGATTAAGGCCGTTTGACGGTCGGACCGCTTAAATATCTGGATTGAAAGAACTTAAATTCACCAACCTTTGTCGCTGGCCAATTCGGCTCCGAACTCGGCCATGAAATGCGTGTTCGAGTAATACATCAAGCAAATCAGCCTTTTAGTGATGTTAATACTTTCTGCCAGCTAGGCAGGCCGAACGGCATCTGTACCCTGTGTCGTGCTTCAATTTGCGAAGTGTACTTGTACCTGGCGTGTCTGCGGCCCGCGTATTTTCGCGTGATTTTGAGCAGTCACGGAATCGGCTTGGCCGAGAAAAGGGGGGTGACAACACATCATTCGAAAGACAAGGCCGCAGACATGCGCAGTTTCGCGAATGGATGCTCAATAATATTTTTCAACCGCGCCGAATATCGCTTTGTAGATGAATGGCGGTCTGGCGCTTCAAAAATGGAAGATTGTTATGCGACGCAATGTGAACAATACCAATGTCACGACCGTTGACGAAGTTAATGTTGAAAATCTCGAAGCTCCGATCTCGGTGGAAATCCCCGTTGAAGAAGCAAATATCGAGGCCGAACTGACCGCGCAGCAACAGCAGCAGGGTCAGGAAGTTCAAAACGCTGCAAACAACGAAGACGAACAGAACCAGGCTCAGGCTCAGGCGACCGAGGTTGCAAACGAACAGGCCCAGGGTCAGGATCAGGGCCAAGCGCAGCAGCAGGGCCAACAGCAAGGTCAGCAGCAATCGAACGTCAATGGCGGCGATGACAGCAACAGCATCGCAAACTCGATCAACATCGATTTCGGTGAAGGCGAGTGGATCCCGCGCGACGATGACCAGGTCGATCTGGATATCGGTGACTCGGCATCGATCGGTGATGTCATCACGGCCGGAAACGACGTGAATTATGATCCCGGCGATGATCTGAACCTGTCCATCTCGATGAATGGTGACGGCAATGACATGTCGTCGATCAACAACCAGTTGGCCAGCCTGAGTGACGATGACACGCTGGATTCGCCCAGCCTGTCGAATGACGGCTCGTTCTATCAGAACGGCAGCGCGACGGGCGGTTCGGCCTATGCCGAAGAAGGCATCGGTTCCTCCTCCGGCGGCGGTAACTCGGGTTCTGGCGGAACCAGCTACGGCGGTGCAGCAAGCGGCGAGACCAATGGCAGCCACGCATTCGCGCTGGGCGGCCACACCGGCAATGCCGGCGCGGCTTCGCAAGGCGGCAACGGTGCGGCTTCGGGCGGCGCCAACAACACGAGCCTGGGTCTTGGTCTGTCGGGCGCCGAAGCCAGTGGCGAAAGCACGGCTGGCAATGGCGGCAACGCCAACAGCACCTCCAGCGCCAACAACACCGGCAGTTCGAATGCCAACGGCCAGGGAACTGGCGGTGAAGGCGGTAATGCCGGCTCGATCGGTCTTGGCCTTGGTCTGGGACTGTCCGGCGCCAACTCGGAAGGCAATGCCAACGGTGGTGAAAACGCGACCGGTTCGATCGGCGCGGGCCTTGGCCTGGCCGGAAACGAGTCGGGTGCGAACGGCGCCAATGGCGGCAACGGCGAGTCATCGAACTCGGGTTCTGCATCGAACAATAGCACCGGTACGACCGAAGCGAATGAAGCGACGGCCGGAAGCAACACGGGTGCGGGCATGGCTGGCAGCGGCGCGCAAAGTGGCGCCAATGGCACCGGCGGGTCTGGTTCCGGTGGCACGGGTTCCGGCGGCTCGGGCTCGGGTGGTGAAGGTGCTGGTGGCGAAGGCTCTGGTGGCGAGGGATCCGGCGGATTCTCGGCCATGGTCGAAGCAGCCATTGCAGCGCTGAACCAGGAAATCGCGGATGGTGGTCCGGCCTTGAATGCGGCTGATACCGACGCTGCGACCGGTGGCGGCGGAACCACGGGCAACAACCCGGGTGCCGGCGGAGCGGGCACCGGTGGTGCTGGAACCGGCGGCGCAGGAACCGGCGGTGCCGGAACCGGTGGCCCAGGGTCCGGCGGAGCCGGCACGGGCGGCAGCTCGGCAGCCAACTCTGGCGCACAGGGCGTCGGCGATCTGGCCGCAAGCGGTCCGAATATCAGCCAGTCGCCTGGTGACGTGAACGGTGCAGCCAGCAACCCGCAGACGTCGACCGGAACCGGCGGAGCCGGCGGTTCGAACGCGGCCAATGGCGCGGCAAAC
This sequence comes from Ruegeria sp. BJ5, assembly GCF_056537865.1. Classification (NCBI taxonomy): domain Bacteria; kingdom Pseudomonadati; phylum Pseudomonadota; class Alphaproteobacteria; order Rhodobacterales; family Roseobacteraceae; genus Ruegeria; species Ruegeria sp. BJ5. The sequence continues at coordinate 1,186,011 of NZ_JBQFSH010000001.1, read as the reverse complement.
GGAACCGGTTCGGGTTCGTCCAGTGCAGAAGGCGCTGGCGGAGCCGGTGGGACCACGACGCCAACGTCCACCTCGTCCGGTAACGGTGCGGGTTCTGCGGATGCGGTCAACACGGCCGGTACCGGTGGTGCGGCAGAAGTCTTTGCTGACGCTGACACAAACGGTTCCGCCGACAGTCTGGCCGAAGCCATCGCGGGATACGGCGGCGCGTCGTACACCGACAACGATGCCACCTCGACCGGATCCGGTAGCGCGACTGGCGCGGCCAGCTCGGGAGCCGGTGGTGCAGGCGGTGCGTCTGCGGCCAATGGTGGTACCAGCGGCTACGCCATGGGTAGCGCCATGTCCGGCGATACCACGGGTGGCGCAGTCACCGGTGGCAGCGCGGCCGGCGCCTATTCAGGTGACGGCGGAGCCGGCGGCAATGGCGGCACCTGGGGTTCCAACAATGGTGGCGACGGTATCGTCACCGGTGAATCCTACGCGTCGGCAGCAGCAGTGGTCGATACCTCGGCCTTCAACCAGACGATCGTCATGGGCGCCAACGTGCTTGGCAACTCGGTCGATACCACGATGGTTGGCGGTTCGATGAGCTCGACCTACGCGAGCGACGACACCGAGGCATAATGCCTGACCCCGGAGGCCGCGATTTCGGCCTCCGGTCTTTGATGAAAACACCGGGGCCGTGTTTCATGGCCTCGGTCCAACTTAACCCAGACCCGGAAATTTTCTGCCGGAAAGGGTGACAGGGATAGTCCAGATGTCACTTGACAGCATTACGGAAACGATCGCGCATTTTATTGGTACTTTTCAGCTCACGATGGAACAGGCCATCCTGCGGCAGCAATACGAGGAGTTTACGGCGCTCCGACGGCTGGCCGAAGTTGAAGGCCTGGAGGATCCGATCAGGATTGTCGTCAAGGCCGATCTGGATCTGAAGCCCAAGGACTACGACCCGCTTCCCTACCGTTTCCCCGAACCGCCCGCGGACCCGCAGTTGCCGCTGCCACCCGCCGGTCCGATGCTCGAGTCGAGCATCCAGATCGGTGACCCGTTGGCGCCGGGCGGATTCGTTCCGCAGTCCGAATTGCCTATCTCGGTCGGGCCGCAATTCTTGATGTTGCAGCCGCAGGTCGTCAGCGACCTGATAGGGTCTGCCGTCGCTTACACATTCCAGACATTGGTCCTGCGTGACAATGATACCGTCGGCGCGGGTGACTTCCGCGATGCGGCGATGCTGACAGCACAGGCCGAGGCCGCGTTGGACGTGGCGCACTCGCTTCATGCGATGGCGGTGCCTTCACTGGCGATACCGGACTACATGACGCCAGAATACCTGGATACGCTGGTCGAACAGATAACGACACCGATGAATGGATCGGTCCAAGGTGTCACGGTTCACCAATTCCAGGGTGAAGACGCGGAAGGCATCATCGTCAACGGTCAACACGTGTCGGAGGCTCCGGTCTGGAGCGATCTTCTGCCGGCCTACCACCAGCCGGAGGAGGCTGAGGAAAATCTGGTGTCACAGTCCTATCCGGCCGAGTGGAACCAGTCCGAGGGGCCGGAGTCACACGAGGGTCATACCGTTGTCAACGGCGGCAATCTTGCGATCAACGAAGTCGCGCTGAACGTCGGTTGGGTGGATGCCCCCTTCATCGCCGTGGGTGGACAAGCGATCAGCCTGACGATGATCAGCCAGGTCGCGCTGGTATCAGATGTTGATGTCGGAAACACCGGCAGCGGCGCGGGCACCAACGTCGTCCAATCCGCCCAGATTGAAACAGAGGCGAATCCTGCGCCGTGGCTTGCCGGAACCTCGGCCGTCGCTGGTGGGGCCGGGCAGCCGTCCTTTTTGACCGTCGATTGGATCCATGGCGATCTGGTGGTTGCCAACTTCCTCAAGCAGGTCATCAACGCCACCGATATCGACCATATCCAGACCGAGATTTCCGCGTCTTCGACCATGTATGCGATGGGTGGCAACCAGATGGTCAACGTGGCCGATATTGTTCAACTCGGCAACTATTATGACCTGATCATGATCGGCGGCGACATGATCTCGGTCGACATGTTGTTCCAGACGCTTGTCCTGATGGATGACGACCTGGTGTCAGGCGGCCTAGCCGGACCTGCCGGAGGTGCGAACGAAAACCTGCTGATGAACCAGGCCTCGGTGATGACCAACGGCCTGGACCTGCAGGAGGCGCTTGAGGAGAACATGGCCGAGGCCATGACTCTGAATGAAATGAACATGGCGGCGCTCGAGGACGCATTGCTGAACGATCCGATGTTCGCGGGTATGGAGCAGATGCGCGTTCTGAAGATCGACGGAAACCTGCTGCAGGTGAATATTATTGAGCAGGTCACCATGCTTGCCGATCAGGATGACATTTTCCTGTCCGGTCCGCATGGGGCCAGTACCGAAGTCGTGGCCGGCAGCAACGCGATGCTGAATGCGGCCAACATCAACAAGCTGGGCGTGGACTCCGTTGTCATGGCCGGGCAGGGCGCATATTCCGAGCTTTTGCTGCACCAGGCCAGTCTCATCGACTTGCCCGAGAATGAGATCGGCCCGGAATTTGCCAATGAAGCCATCGCAATCCTGATGGAGGAGGCAATGACCGCCGGGCAAGCAGTGAGCGGCCCGACCGCTCCTGCACTAACCCCCGAAGACTTGGACGCCAATGTAGGAATGCAATCCATCCTGACCTGATTTTCCCTTTTTTACGAGTGACCGGAAGGTTTGTTTATGTCGATCGTTTTTTCGTCGCGCCGCACCCGATATGCCAGCCCGCTGGACCGGTCGGGAAGCGGACAGCCTCTGACTTTGCGACCCAGCGACATGGTGTCTGGCTCGTCATTTGCAACGGAACGGCTGACCGCACGGCTAAGGCTGACCAAGGAGATGCGCGTGCCCGTGACCGAGCAGAGCCAGAACAAGGCAGCGCAGGAGGGCCCGGCGACAGCGCAGAAGGAGCAAGAGGTTGCTCGCAATGCAGCGGCTCCGGCACCGGAAGCCCGGGACGAAACCGATCAGAAAATAACAGACGACAACACACTAGAAACAACATTCAGCGCCGCCTCTCCCCGACGGCGCGAAACGCCGGAGACCGTCGCTGTGGAAGGGCGTGCGGGTGACGGCGAAGGGGTGGCCAATGCCGAGGACTCGGAACCGCAAACCGTCGAAAGCCCGACCGCGCGCATGACCCCCTCGTCCCGGTCGGGTGGGACGGATCGCATGGGCACCACTATCGAGGCCGAAGCGAACAAGCCGCTGCTGCGCACTGGTTCAGGCGATGGCGGCGGCAAAGGGCCACCCCAAACTTTTCACAAGCGCACGCCGCCCGAAGACTTTCAACGCACCCTTCGGACCTCGATGCGAGCGATATGGCGAAACCTTGCCTTTGTTCTGGTACTGACCTGCGCGACCAATCTGTTGATCCTGGCGATCCCGATCTACCTGTTCCAGATCAGTGACCGGGTGCTGACCAGCCGCTCGTTGGACACCCTGATCATGCTGACCGCGATCGTGGCCGGGGCAATCATCTTTCAATCGGCTTTCGATGCGGTGCGGCGCTTCATGTTGATGCGCACCGGGGTCGAAGTGGCGGCGCGACTGGGTGCTCCGACCCTCAGTGCCGCAGCGCATGCCTCGTTGCACGGGACGGGACGCGAGTATCAGACGCTGGGTGATCTGCAGCAAATCCGCGGCTTTCTCGTTTCAAGCACCCTTCTCTCCTTTTTGGATGTTCCTTTTGCGCCGTTGTTCATCCTTATGATTTTTCTGGTTCACCCAGAGTTGGGCATGATCGTGGTGGTGACGGCCGTGATCCTGATGGTTATCGCGCTGATCAACCAGCGGATGACGGCCAAACCGTTTGCCGAGGCCAACATGGCCCAATCTCTGGCCAACCAGCATCTGGATTCGATGTCGCGGAACAGCCAGATCATCAACGCACTTGCAATGATCCCCGAGGCGGTTCGGATCTGGGGACGCGACACCGCCAACTCCCTGACCTGGCAGGTCCGGGCGCAGGACCGAAACGTGGTGTTCGCGGCGATCTCGCGCACCGTACGCCTGCTGACGCAGGTCGGCATTCTGGGATGGGGGGCCTATCTGGCCCTGCAAGGCGAAATCACGGGCGGCATGGTGATCGCGGCCTCGATCATCGCTGGGCGGGCTTTTGCGCCAATCGAAGGGTCAATCGAGGGCTGGAATACATTCCTGCTGACCCGCGGTGCCTACAGCCGCATCAAGGCATTGCTGTCCAATTCGGCGCTTCAGTATGAGAAGCTGCGCTTGCCCCGCCCCGAGGGACGAGTGGATGTTGAACGCCTTCTGTTTGTACCCGGGGGTACCAAACGCGTGGTTCTCAACGGCATCAGTTTTTCGCTCAACCCGGGCGAGACGCTGGCGATCATCGGCAACTCGGGCGCGGGCAAGACCACGCTGGGCAAAACGCTGGTAGGATCGATTCTGCCGACTTCGGGCAGCGTGCGGCTCGACCTGATGGATATCCGAAACTGGGATCCGCGCCAGTTCGGCGAAAGCATCGGGTACCTGCCGCAGGACGTTCAGCTGTTTCCGGGCACGATCAAGGACAATATCGGCCGAATGCGCGCCGATGCCACCGATGAGCAAATTCATGATGCTGCAGTTCTGGCCGACGTGCACAACATGATCGCCACCTTGCCACAGGGCTATGAAACGGTGGTCACTGCCGATGGCTCGCCCCTGTCTGGCGGTCAGAAACAAAGGATCGCGCTGGCCCGCGCGTTCTTTGGCAATCCGCGGATGGTGGTACTGGACGAGCCGAACTCGAACCTGGATGTCGCGGGCGACAAGGCTCTTGCCCGGGCGATCGAGCAGGCGAGGGAAAACAAGATTACTGTGGTTGTGATCACTCAGAAACCAACGCTTTTGAACGTGGTGGACAAGATCATGCTGCTGACGGACGGGCGGGTCGCCCTGTTCGGTCAGCGTGAGCAGGTGCTGCAGCAACTGAACGGGCCGCGTCAGCAGCCCGAGTTGAAAGGGTAGACGGGGGTAAAGATGAACGAGTTGGTACAAGTAGACGATCCCGCCCTTTGGTACGCCGAGGTTCCGAGATCGATAACCAAGTTCATAGTCGTGGGCACCGTTTTGCTGGTAGCCTGTTTCGGCGGGTTCGGCCTGTGGTCGTTTCAGGCGCCGCTCGCGGCCGCAGTGATTGCACAAGGCAGCTTTGTTGCCACCGGGCGCAACAAGATCGTTCAGCATCTTGAAGGAGGCATCATCGAACAGATCCTGGTCACCGAAGGCCAGACCGTACAGGAGGGTCAGGTCTTGATGACACTGGACCAGACCTCGGCCGAGGCAAATGAGCGTGAATTGTTTATCCGCAAGATCCGCCTTAAGGCGATGGTCGAACGCTTGCTGGCCGAATACGCCGAAAAGGACACTCTGGAGTTCTCACCCGCCTTGATCGAGGCGTCCGACGACGTGGAGGTTATGACCATTCTCGACAATCAGCGCCTCAGTTTTGAAGTCTCGCGCAAAACGCTGCTGAATGACATTGCCCTTCTCGAACGCAATATCGAGGCGCTGAAGATCAGGGCCAGCGGCTTCGAGGCGCAATTGGAAAGCATGGAGCGCCGCAAGGCGATCCTTCAGGAAGAATACGAAACCAAGAACTCGTTGTTCGAAAAAGGGCTTGTCCGAAAGGGTGAGTTGAACACCATCCGACGGGTCCAGGCCGAAGCGGACGGGCAATTGGCCCGACTGGTGGCCGAGGCCTCGGAAACCAGCCAGATGCTGCTGAAATACGAAGAGCAGATCACCCGGACCCGGTCGGCCTATCGCGAAGCGGCGCTGGACGAATTGGGTGTGATCGAGGCGGATCTGGAAAGCGTGCGGGAAAAATCGCGCCAGGCCAGCAGTGTTCTTGCCCGCGCGGTGGTGCGCGCCCCGGTTGATGGCACGGTCGTGCGACTGCACTATCACACGCCGGGCGGCGTCATCGAGACCGGCAAGCCGATTGCCGAAATCCTGCCAGCCGATGCCCCGCTGATCATTGAGGCCCAGATCCCGCGCACCGATATCGACAGCGTTGTAACCGGCCAGGCCGCGACCGTGCGGTTGGTGGCTCTAAATCAGCGCACGACACCGGTTCTGACGGGCGAAGTCTTCTACGTCTCGGCGGACGCGATTCTGGAAGAAGCCAGCGGAATACCGCAAGAGGTCTATCTGGCCCGGGTGTCGTTGAAGCCCGAAGAGATGGACCGCGTACGGGGCTTCATTCCGACCCCCGGTATGCCGGCGGAGATCATGATCCAGACCGAAGAACGCACCTTTGCCGCGTATATCGCCAAGCCGATCGTCGACAGCATGTCTCGGGCCTTTCGCGAGCAATAGGCGCCCATCATAGCGCTTACAAATACAAAAGGCCCCGTGCTAGCATTCGTGAAAATCCGGGAGGGACCGCACGAATGCCATTGACCGTTCAAGAGATGCTTGAGGCCGCGAATTCCGTTGTTCAACGTATCAGCGCCGCGCAAGCAAGAGAGTTATTGCAGCAGGGTGCGCTGCTACTGGATATTCGCGATGCGCCTGAACTGGAAAAGACCGGTCGCGCCGTTGGGTCTCACCATATCTCACGCGGTATGCTCGAGTTTCGTGCCGATCCTGCGCTGCAGTCGCATGACCCCGAGCTGCGGAAAGATCGCCCGATCATTCTGCATTGCGCCTCGGGCGGACGGGCGGCACTTGCGGGCAAGTTGCTCAAGGACATGGGGTATCAGCATGTCTACAACCTGGGTGGGTTCTCGGACTGGGTAAACGGCGGGGGCGACTATGTCGGCCCGGTTGATTCCGGGATGTAGGAACCCAGCCTGATCTGCATCAAGGCCGATTTTTTCCGCTTCGGCAATTTGAGGGTCAGACGCCATCAATAAGGACGACTGGCCATGATGAGACTTTCAGCGCTACTGTATTCCCTGATCGCGACCGCCCTCGTGGGGACGGCCGTTATCGCCGTGCTGACCGCGGGGATGGTTTCGGCCCTGGCCATCGTGGGCGCCGCAGCCGTCGGAGCGGTCGCGGCTTTGCCCGCATCCTGGCTGGTCGCCAAGCGCCTATACCAATAGAGAGCTTAGGCGGCGTTCAGAAATGTCCGGACGGCAGCTTCGAACTCACGCGGTTTTTCGGCGTGCAACCAATGGCCTGCGCCCAGAATCTTGGCGAAACGGGCGTTCGGGAACAAGGATTTGATGATTTCGCGGTGACTTGCCTGAACATAGTCCGACTCCGCACCGGCGAGAAACAGCGCCGGACCGTCCCAGTGCGAGGTAAAGTCCGGAAAACCCATGATATTCGACATCTCTTTGGCCAATACGTCCAGATTCAGCCGCCAACGTTTGCCGGGAACGTCCAGCGACTGAGTGAAGAAGCTCTGCAACGCCTTCTCGACTCCGAGATCGGCCAGTTGCTGTTCCACATCCGAGCGGCGCGCGACCTGTGTCATGTCCACGGCGCGCATGGCCTCGATATATTGCATTTGCGTGTGGCTGTACCGAACCGGAGCAATGTCCGCCACGACCAACCTGTTGACCATTTCGCCATGCTCGAGCGCCAATGTCATTGCCGACTTGCCGCCCATCGAATGCCCGATCACGTCTGCCACGCCGCCCATGCTTTCGATGACCTCAGCCAAATCATCCGCCAATGCCGGATAATCGTGCCGGTCGTCCCAGAAGCTGTGGGCGTGATTGCGCATGTCGACCGCCACCACCTGACGTTCGTCTGACAGCCGACGCGCGATCACCCCCCAGTTTCGGGCCGATCCGTATAGCCCATGGGCAATCAGCAGCGGTGTGCGGGACGTCGGTTCGCCATGTGTGATCGTGTTCAGCATGTCTTTCTGATAGCCTCCGGCGCCCCGGACAACCAGCCCCATTGTGACCGCCTGCGCAGACCGTTAGATTGCCCCATCAGGAGGGGCGCATGGCTCAGGAAACAGAAATTCAGACCCAGATCGCGCAGACGATAATCCTGTTGCGCAAAAAACTGGGCGCAAAGGGCAAGACCCTGGCCGAGTCGGTGCGCCGTGCCAAGCGTCGCTTGCCGCGTAAGGTCTACAAACAGGCAATGGAACTCGCCCGTGCCGAGCCGTTGGTCGAGCATCCCAAGCTCCGGCTGACCCTGGACTCGCCGACCCTGGAAAAGGCGGCGAAGGATGTTCAGTCGCATCTGCGCGCCATTAATCTGGCGGATCGCCGCTGGGGTTGGTTCCTGGGCATGCTCGGGGGGCTGGCCTTCAACATTCTGGCCTTGGCCGCACTGTTCCTTGTCGTGCTTTGGTGGCGCGGTCTGATCTGATCAGGGCATCTGCCGGCAAGGAAAAATGGCGCCCGAAAAAGGCGCCATCTTGTTGTTTCTAAACTTGTAGCGTCAGAGGTTCGGGTAGATCGGGAACTTTGCGCACAGATCCGCGACCTGCGCTTTGACCCGCGCCTCGACCTCACCGTTGTTGTCTTCACCATTGGCGGCCAGTCCATCGACCACCTCGATGATCCAATCCGCAATCTGGCGGAACTCGGGCTCTCCAAAGCCTCGGGTCGTGCCGGCGGGCGAACCCAGACGGATGCCGCTGGTCACGGTCGGCTTTTCTGGATCGAACGGCACGCCGTTCTTGTTGCAGGTGATGTGCGCACGGCCCAGCGCCTTTTCGGTCGCGTTGCCCTTGACGCCCTTGGGGCGCAGGTCGACCAGAACAACATGGGTGTCGGTGCCGTGGGTCACCGTGTCCAGGCCGCCCTTGATCAGTTGATCCGACAACGCCTGAGCGTTGACGACGACCTGTTTGATGTAGTATTTGAACGAAGGCTGCAGCGCCTCGCCAAATGCCACGGCCTTTGCCGCGATCACATGCATCAGTGGGCCGCCCTGGATGCCCGGGAAGATCGCCGAATTCACCTTCTTGGCGATCGTCTCGTCATTGGTCAGGATCATGCCGCCACGCGGGCCGCGCAGGGTTTTGTGCGTGGTGGTCGTGGCCACATGCGCGTGCGGGAAGGGGCTGGGATGCTCGCCCGCGGCGACCAGACCGGCGAAATGCGCCATGTCCACGTGCAGATAGGCGCCCACCATGTCGGCGATCTCGCGCATGCGTGCAAAGTCGATCTGGCGCGGAATGGCAGAGCCGCCGGCGATGATCAGCTTGGGCTGGTGTTCTTTGGCCAGCGCCTCGACCTGATCGTAGTCCAGCATGTTGTCCTGCTTGCGCACGCCGTACTGAACCGCATTGAACCACTTGCCCGACTGGTTGGGCTTGGCGCCATGGGTCAGGTGACCGCCAGCATCCAGGCTCATGCCCAGAATGGTGTCGCCCGGCTGGATCAGCGCCTGGAACACGCCCTGGTTGGCTTGTGATCCCGAATTCGGCTGCACGTTGGCGAATTCGCAACCGAACAGTTGCTTGGCGCGGTCGATGGCCAGGTTCTCGGCGATGTCGACGAACTGGCAGCCGCCATAGTAACGCCGACCGGGATAGCCTTCGGCGTATTTGTTGGTCATGACCGAGCCCTGCGCCTCCATGACGGCTGCGCTGACGATGTTTTCCGAAGCGATCAGCTCGATCTCGTCGCGCTGACGTCCCAGTTCGGAGGTGATTGCCCCAAAAAGTTCAGGGTCACGATCCGCGAGGGACTGGGTGAAGAAACCGGTATCACGAAGGTTGGCGTTCATGGGCGCTCCGCATGGCTGAGGTTGGTTTGGCGGATTTCCTATAGGAAACTGTACGGATGAAAAAGACTTTAAAGCGACGAAATGGCCAGCTGCGGCGTCACGTCTGGCCTAATGGGGAAAGGTATGTTTGTTTCGGAACCAAATGCGCAGCACCGGAAACCGGAAAACATGACCAAGAGAATCGCTTTTCTCGCCAGCGACGTGGATGTCGCGCAGTCGGCCCGCAACAAACTGGTGGCACGCTATGGCAATGCGGCGCCCCGAGATGCGGATGTCATCGTGGCGCTGGGCGGCGACGGGTTCATGTTGCGGACGCTGCACAACACGCAGCATCTGGATGTGCCGGTCTACGGCATGAATCGCGGGACCATCGGGTTTCTGATGAACGAGTTCCACGAAGCCGATCTGATGGAGCGTCTGAGAGCCGCCGAAGAAGAAGTCATCAACCCCTTGACGATGAAGGCCATGGACCAATCGGGACAGGTGCACGAAGCCCTTGCGATTAACGAGGTTTCGTTGCTGCGCGCCGGTCCGCAAGCCGCGCGCCTGAAGATCAGCGTGAATGGCCGCGTGCGGTTGGCCGAACTGGTCTGTGATGGCGCGCTGTTGTCCACGCCCGCCGGGTCGACCGCCTACAACTATTCGGCACATGGCCCGATTCTGCCCATTGGGTCGGACGTTCTGGCGCTGACGGCCATTGCGGCCTTTCGCCCTCGGCGGTGGCGCGGTGCGTTGCTGCCCAGCACGGCGCACGTGCGCTTTGACGTGCTTGAAGCCGACAAGCGCCCGGTGATGGCGGACGCTGATTCCATATCCTTTCCGGATATCGATTGGGTCGAGATTCGGTCGGAACCCAAGATCCGCCACAGGATCCTTTTTGACCCCGGGCATGGCCTGGAAGAGCGTCTAACGATTGAACAATTCACATAAATTCCCGAAATTCTCGGGCTTATGTGAAGCAGTTCACAGGACGCTGACCATCTCTCAGCTATGCTGAACCTGCCCGGAGAACACGCCGCGGTGGGAGTGAGTGGCCACCAAATGGTGTTTTCGGATGATTGCGCAGTTTTCGCGCTGGCGAGGGTGGGTGGTGCTACGCTCGTCATCACAATCCGGGCATATTTTAGCACGTGGACCCCGGGCTCTCAGTCCCGGGGTCAATTATTTTGGGGCATTTGAAAGCGGTTGGTGTTTCAGCCCGTGCTTGCCAGATCGGCCCACAGGTGATCAGCCATACGACCAACCCGGGCTTCAATTGCGACGGCTGCGTCCACGGCAAGGTCCTCGCGCCAGCGCTGCGCCGCGATCTGAACGTTGATTGGTTGGCGCCCGTTCGGCAATTCGGCCAAACGCGCCGGAACGCAGGCGGCGGGTAGGCCCAGAAAGTTCATGGCGTAGGAATAGACTGCGCAGCCCAGCACTTCGTGCACACCTTCCGAGCCTTCTGTGTCGCGGTCGGGTCTGAAAAAGGGCTGCGGCAGGAAAGGAGACAGCACCAGCGGATAGTCCTCCATGAACAGGGACCATTCCCGCGCATGGTGGCTGCGCTGCGCCAGCGCCCGGATCAGGTCCGGTCCGGTGATCGGGGGAAATTCCTGGAAGTAAGTGGCAAAGATGCGTTGGATGGTCTCGGACCCGGCCGCCTCGACATCGGCTTTCATCAGGGTCAGAACCTCGCCCATTAATGCGCGATAACCAATCCGTCCACATTCAAAAACGTTCGGAGCGTCGATCTCGTCAACGGTGTACCCGGCATCAACCAGTGCATCACGGGCCGTGTCCAGCGCCTTGTCGACCTCGGGGTGGAGATCGTAACCGAAAGTGTTCTTGGTGAAAGCCACCCGCGGCTGCTGGTCAGGCTCGGCCATGCGCCATGGCAGCGGAACGTGAAACGGATCGCGCGGATCCGGCGCGATGAGGCTGGGCATGGCCAGGTGCAGGTCAACCGCGCTGCGGGTGATCAGTCCTTGCACCGACATCAGTTGCGCCAGCAGACCGCGTTCGGCGGTTTGGCTTGGGTTCCATGCGGGGACGCGGCCAAGGCCCGGCTTCACTGTGACCGCGCCAAGGGCCGCGGCCGGGAACCGCAGGCTGCCGCCGATGTCGTTGCCATGCGCCAGCGCCCCCATGCCCGTCATCACCGCCACGCCGGCCCCGCCCGAGGAGCCGCCGGGCGAAATATGCTGTCCCCACGGGTTGTGCGTGCGCCCATACAGCGGGTTGTCGGTGTCGGCGCGGAATGAGAACTCGGGCGTGTTGGTCCGGCCGATCACCACCGCACCGGCCTTCAGCAGGTTCGACACGACGGGCGCATCGTCAGGGGCAATTACGTCTTTCAGAGCGGCCACGCCATTGGTCGTGGCATGGTCTTTCTGGTCGACATTGACTTTGATCGTGACGGGAACGCCGTGCAGCGGGCCGGTCGGTTCGCCGCGCGCCCACTGGGCATCGAGGGCGCGGGCGCGCTCCTGCGCCTCGGTGCTGAGGTCTTCGACGACGGCATTCAGCGCCGGGTTCAGCGCGTGCATCCGGTCGATCGCACTTTGGACGGCTTCGGTCGCGCTCAATTCGCCGGAGCGGGTCAGTTTTGCGAGTTCTGCAGCGCTCAGGCGCCAGATGTCGTCATTTGCCATGTGCCCTCCGTCAAGGGCACAGTAGGCGGTCTGCCAATGGTTGCAACCCTGCAGGGCAGGGCGGGCGGCCCAGGGCCGCACAATGCCCGGTTACTGGGCGTAACCGATTGATTTCAGGGCTTCGGTGATCTCGTCCAGAATGGCCGGATCGTCGATCGTGGCTGGCATTTTGTATTTCTTGCCATCGGCGATCGACACCATCGTTCCACGCAGGATCTTGCCGGACCGTGTCTTTGGCAGACGATCCACTACGACGGCCAGCTTGAATGCTGCTACGGGCCCGATTTTGTCGCGCACCATCTGCACGACCTCTTTCGCGATCTCGGCATGGTCACGATTGCAACCCGCGTTCAGGCACAGGAAGCCAACCGGGGCCTGACCCTTCAACTGGTCCGATACACCGATGACTGCGCATTCGGCCACATCGGGATGGGCGGCCAGAACCTCCTCCATCGCGCCGGTGGACAGGCGGTGGCCGGCGACGTTGATCACGTCATCGGTGCGGGCCATGATGTAGAGGTACCCGTCCTCGTCGATCATGCCTGCATCGCCGGTTTCATAATAGCCCGGGAAATGCTCGAGATAGGATTTCTTGAAACGCTCCTCGGCATTCCACAGGGTCGGCAGCGTGCCCGGGGGCAGTGGCAGCTTGACCGCGATCGCGCCCAGTTCGCCCGGTTTCATCGGGTGACCGCCTTCGTCCAGGATCTGCACGTCATATCCGGGCATCGGCTTGGCGGGCGAGCCCAGCTTGATTGGCAGTTCCTCGATCCCCAGCGGGTTTCCAGCGATGGTCCAGCCGGTTTCGGTCTGCCACCAGTGGTCGACGACCGGAACCTTCAGCGCGTCCTGTGCCCAAGTGATCGTGTCCGGGTCGGCGCGTTCACCGGCCAGGAACAGGGCCTTGAGGCAGGACAGGTCGTATTTCGCCAGCATTTCGCCCTTGGGGTCCTCGCGCTTGACCGCCCGGATCGCCGTTGGGGCGGTGAAAAAGCTTTTGACCTTGTGCTCGGATATCACCCGCCAGAAGGTGCCCGCGTCGGGGGTGCCGACGGGTTTGCCCTCGAACACGATGGTGGTGTTGCCGTGGATCAGCGGACCATAGCAGATGTAGGAATGCCCCACGACCCAGCCCACGTCTGAGGCCGCCCAGAACACGTCGCCGGGATCGACGTTGTAGATGTTCTTCATCGTCCAGTTCAGAGCCACAAGGTGCCCGGCCGTCGGCCGCACGACACCTTTGGGTGCGCCCGTGGTGCCCGAGGTGTAAAGGATGTAGGCCGGATCATTGCCTTCGACCGGGACACACTCGGCCGGCTCAACGCCGTACTGGAAGCCGTGCCAGTTGAAGTCGCGCCCCTCGACCAGCTTGGCCACTTCCTGTTCGCGCTGGAAGATCACGCAGAAATCGGGCTTGTGTTCGGCCATGTCGATGGCACCGTCCAGCAGCGGCTTGTAATGCACCACGCGACCGGGCTCCAACCCGCAGGACGCCGCGATGATCGCCTTGGGTTTGGCGTCGTCGATCCGCACCGCCAGTTCGTTGCTGGCAAACCCGCCAAAGACCACCGAATGCACCGCACCCAGCCGCGCGCAGGCCAGCATCGCCTCAAGAGCCTCTGGGATCATCGGCATGTAGATGATGACGCGGTCGCCCTTTTCGACGCCCTTGGCGCGCAGCGCGCCGGCCAGGGTCGCCACGCGATTGCGCAGCTCCATATACGAGATTTCGCGCTTGGTGTGGGTGATCGGGCTATCATAGATGACGGCGGTTTGCTCGCCTCGGCCGTTTTCAACGTGGCGGTCCACCGCGTTCCAGCAAGTGTTCACCTTGGCATCACAGAACCATTCATAGAGAGGGGCGTTGTCGTCAAACAGGGCCTTGCTTGGCGGTTGGAACCAGTCGATCCCCTTGGCCGCGTCCATCCAGAAAGCCTCTGGGTCTTTTTGCCAGCTCTCGTAAACGTCCTGGTATGCCATGGGTCCTCCTCCCAAAAATTGCTCGCATTGTGTTAGGCGCGGACGGCTGACCGAGCAAGCGGCGCGCGTGACGGCGCGTCAGTTTATCGCGAAATATTTGCAGAACCGCCCCATTTGCCTTGCAAAGTTTTGCAAATGATCCTTGTTTTCGCGCCTGGGCGGGAAATTTTTGCGGAACTTGCAAATTTGCGAAGCGTCTGGTGCAAAAGTGGCGTTGCCAGATTCGGATCAGGTCGTTGTTCCCGCATATCGGGGCAGACTGTCCTCGATGTTCAGCCAATGCAGATGCTCGGCGTGAAAAACGTGAAACCGGGGCGCGGCATCCTCGGGGTTGTCCAACGTGGCGGTATAGAGGTGAATGTTCACCCGGTCGCGGGCATTGCGGTATGCCATCGGCGTGCCGCAGGTCCCGCAGAACAGGCGTTCGACGTCCTTAGACGAGTTGTACACGTGCGGCGCATCCCCCGACCACGTCACCGAACCGTGGGGCAGCCCGATGAACGCCGTGACTGGGGCGGCGCAATTGCGCCTGCAATCCGCGCAGTGGCAGTAACAGCTCCAGGCGATCTCGGCATCGCTGGCCCATCGCACGGCGCCGCAGTGGCAGTGACCTTTCATGATGACCTCCCTCGGCAGGGCGGCCAGACCGGTCGGGCCGCCGTGGTCAACCGTAATGCGCGACGGGCGTTCCGGCAATTGCCGCCATGTTCAGCAGCCCGCGCGCGGTGATCGAAGGTGTCACGATATGCGCCTTGTTGCCCATGCCCATCAGGATGGGGCCGACCTCGATGCCGTCTGCCTTCATCTTCAGTATGTTGCGCACGCCGCTGGCCGCGTCCGCATGGGCAAAGATCAGCACGTTGGCGGCCCCCTCCAAGCGGGAATTGGGGAATATCCGCTCGCGCAGTTCGGGGTCCAGGGCCACGTCCAGGTTCATTTCGCCTTCATAGATGAAGTCGCGGGGCTTGCTGTCCAATATCGCGATCGCTTCGCGCAGGCGCTTGCCCGAGCCCTCGGCCTGATTGCCGAACTGCGATTGCGAGCAGAACGCGATCTTTGGCGCCAGCCCGAAACGCCGGACATGGCGCGCGGCGCCGACGGTGATCTCAGCCAGTTCTTCCGGGCTGGGCAATTGCCGGACATGAGTGTCGGCGATGAACAGCGGGCCGTCTTCAAGGATCATGAGGGACAATGCACCATGGGGGCGAAGGTCGCCGTCATTCAGCACCTGCTCAACATAGTTCAGGTGCCACCGATACTCGCCGAAGGTGCCGCAGATCATGCTGTCGGCTTCACCCCTGTGAACCATGATTGCGCCGATCGCGGTGGAATTGGTCCGCATGATCGCCTTGGCCAGATCAGGCGTTACCCCCCGACGCTGCATGATTTGGTGGTACGAGTTCCAATAGTCATAATAACGAGGGTCGTTTTCCGGGTTCACGATCTGGAAGTCCTGCCCGGGGCGGACCGACAGGCCCAGTCGTTCGCAGCGTGCCTCGATCACCTCGGGACGGCCGATCAGGATCGGGGTTTCGGTGGTTTCCTCAAGAATCGCCTGAGCGGCGCGCAGCACGCGTTCATCTTCGCCTTCGGCAAAGACGATGCGGCGCGAAGCAGCGGCTGCGGCCTCGAAGACGGGGCGCATCAGTAGGGCGGACTTGAAGACCGTCTGGTTCAGCTTTTCCTTGTAGGCTTCGATGTCCTCGATGGGGCGCCTGGCCACGCCGCTTTCCATCGCGGCGCGGGCCACGGCCGAGGACACCACACCCACCAGTCGCGGGTCGAACGGCTTGGGGATCAGGTAGTCTGGGCCGAAGGTCAGCTGTTCGCCCTTGTAGGCGGCTGCGGCCTCGGCGCTGGTGGTGGCGCGGGCCATTTCGGCGATGCCTTCAACGCAGGCGATCTGCATGGCATCGTTGATCTCGGTCGCACCCACGTCCAGCGCACCGCGGAAGATGAACGGGAAACACAGGACGTTGTTCACCTGGTTGGGAAAGTCGCTGCGCCCGGTGGCGATGATGGCGTCGGGGGCCACTTCACGCGCGGCGTCGGGCAGGATCTCCGGGGTCGGGTTCGCAAGCGCAAAGATGATCGGCTGTTTGGCCATGCGCGCGACCATCTCGGGCTTGAGCACGTTCGGCCCGCTGAGGCCCAGAAACAGGTCGGCCCCGTCGATCACCTGATCCAGCGTGCGCAGGTCGGTTTTCTGGGCGAATTGGTCCTTGTGCGGGTTCATGTCTTCGACGCGACCCTCATAGACCAGCCCGTGAATGTCGCAAAGCCAGATGTTCTCGCGCTTGACGCCCAGCTTGACCAGCATGTTCAGGCAGGCGATCCCAGCCGCACCGCCGCCGGTGGACACGACCTTGATGTCCTCGAACCGCTTGCCGGCCACGTGCAGCGCGTTGCGCGCAGCGGCCCCCACCACGATGGCGGTGCCGTGTTGGTCATCGTGGAAGACCGGAATGTTCATCCGCTCGCGGCACAGTTTCTCGACGACAAAGCAGTCGGGCGCCTTGATGTCCTCGAGGTTGATCGCGCCGAAGGTCGGCTCCAGCGCGCAAACGATATCGGCCAGCTTCTCGGGGTCGGGTTCGTTCAACTCGATGTCGAAACAGTCGATGCCGGCGAATTTCTTGAACAGGACGGCCTTGCCCTCCATCACCGGCTTAGAGGCCAGCGCGCCGATATTGCCCAGCCCCAGCACCGCGGTGCCATTCGAAACCACGGCCACCAGATTGCCGCGCGCGGTATACATCTCGGCGGTCGCCGGGTCGGCCTTGATCTCAAGGCTGGCCTCGGCCACGCCGGGCGAATAGGCGCGGGCAAGGTCGCGCCCGTTGGCCATGGGTTTGGTCGCCTTGATCTCCAGTTTCCCAGGCTTCGGATGCGCGTGGTAATCAAGTGCGGCCTGACGCAGGCTGGGTGTGTCGGACATGTCAAAACTTCCCGTTTGGAATTTAGTTTAGTGCTAAACTATTTCTTACGCAGGGGAAACCTCGAAATCGCATGACGGCGGATCCGACCCCGACTTGCAAATCCCCCAACGGCCCCTCACAGTCCCGCGCAGAGGAGACCAGCATGACCGATACCATAGCCGAATTCCGCATTCCGACCCAAGAACTGCGAAACGACATTCCGTTCTACACCAAGGTTCTGGGCATGCGGATGGACATGATCTATCCGGCGGATGACCCCCGCGTCGCGGTGTTTTCCGGGCATGGACTGCGCCTGCGGGTGGAAAAGGACGCGCCCGAGGCGCCGGGCACCTTGCGCATCCTCACTGATGATCCGGACGGGTTTGCCGGCGGTCAGCGCAGCCTGGTCGCCCCCAACGGCACCCGCATCGAGATTGAAGAGCGCAACCCGCCGCTGGTGATGCCCGAGACGGTTCATTCCTTCGTCGTCCGCAGGCTCAAGGATCAGGCGCCCTGGGTCATCGGGCGCGCGGGCATGCACTACCGCGACTTGGTGCCGGACCGGCTGGGCGGGTCGATCATCGCCAGCCACATCCGCATTCCCGACGGCGGCCCGGTCCCGGATATGGTGCATTTCCACAAGGTCGGGTTCCAGCTGATCTTCTGCATCCACGGCTGGGTGGATGTGGTCTATGAGGATCAGGGCGACAAGATGCGCCTGACCGCTGGCGACTGTTTCATCCAGCCGCCCGAGATCCGGCACCGCGTGCTGGAAGCGTCGGACAACGTGCAGGTGATCGAAATCGGCGTTCCGGCCGAACATGTGACCGAGATCGACCACGAAATGCAGCTGCCCACGCCGCTTTACCGCCCCGAGCGGGAATGGCAGGGCCAGCGGTTCGTCTACAACCGGGCCGAAGGGGCAGCGTGGCAGCCGTTCCGCCTGCCGGGCTATCAATGCCGCGACACGACGATTGCTGAAAACACCAAGGGCGTGGCGGGCGTTCAGGTGGTGCGCCGGGGGCAGGGCGACCCGGTCTGGGCCAGCCATGATGCCGATATCCACTTTACCTTCGTGATGAACGGGGCCGTCACCCTGGAAGGTGAAGGACGTGATCCGTTTCGTCTGGAGCAGGGTGATGCCTTTGTCATCCCGCCTGGAATGCGAACACGCTTGGCCGACCCCAGCGACGATGCCGAACTGCTCGAGGTCACGCTGCCGGGGTATTTCAAGACCGATCTGGGCTGACGCGCGGGCGCGCTGCGATTCCCGTGCAGAGGGGGCTTCAATTCCCCCGCGCATTTCCAGTAGGGTATGGCATTCTGACCAGATGATCAAAAATCGGGGAATCGCCATGTCGTTGAAAGAAGCAGCCCTCAAGGTGCGTGAAAACGCCTATGCGCCCTATTCGAATTTCAAGGTGGGCGCCGCGGTCCGCACCCCGTCGGGCGAAGTCTTCGCGGGCTGCAACGTGGAGAACGTGGCCTATCCCGAGGGCACCTGCGCCGAGGCCGGTGCGATCGCCGCGATGGTTGCCGCCGGAGAAAACAAGCTGGCCGAGGTCTATGTGGTGGCCTCCAGCCCGCAACCGGTACCGCCCTGCGGCGGGTGCCGGCAGAAACTGGCCGAGTTCGGGGACAAGGACGTGGTCGTCACCATGGCGACGGTGGACGGGATTGAGACCCGCACGACCATCGGCGAGCTGCTGCCCGGCGCCTTCGACGCCTCGTTCATGTAAGGGCCGCGCCCATGGACGCCCGTTCGATCATCGCGAAACTGCGCCGCCACGAGGTGCCGGATGCCGGCGAGCTGGCGTGGTTTGCCCAAGGCCTGGCCGATGGAAGCGTCAGCGACGCCCAGGCCGGAGCCTTTGCCATGGCCGTCTGCATGGGCGGGCTGGGGCCCGAGGGCCGCGCCGCGCTGACGCTGGCCATGCGCGACAGCGGCCAGGTTCTGACCTGGGATCCGGACGGCCCGGTGATCGACAAGCATTCGACCGGCGGGGTGGGGGATTGCGTCAGCCTCGTGCTGGCCCCGGCACTGGCGGAATGCGGGGCCTATGTGCCGATGATCTCGGGCCGCGGTCTGGGCCATACCGGCGGGACGCTCGACAAGCTCGAGGCGATCCCCGGCGTGTCGACCCAGATCAGCCAGGACCGGTTGGCCCAGATTTTGGCCGAGACCGGTGCCGCAATCGTCGGCGCGACGGCACAGATCGCCCCGGCGGACAAACGGCTCTATGCGATCCGCGACGTGACCGCCACGGTCGAAAGCCTCGATCTGATCACGGCCTCGATCCTGTCCAAGAAACTGGCGGCCAGCCCGGATGCGCTGGTGCTGGACGTCAAGGTCGGCAGCGGAGCCTTCATGAAAACGCTGGACGAGGCGCGCAAGCTGGCGCAGGCCCTGACCGAAACGGCCAATGCGGCCGGGTGCCGGACCTCGGCCCTGATCACCGACATGAATCAGCCGCTGGCGCCCGCCTTGGGCAACGCCCTGGAAATCGCCGAGGTGATGAAAGTGCTGACCGGTGGGCAACCCTCGCCCCTGGCCGAGATTTCGGCCGAACTGGGCGGTGTTCTGCTGTCTGACGCCGGTATGGTCAACGACGCGCAGGCCGGGCGGGACATGATCGCCGAGGTGATCCGCGATGGCCGCGCGGCCGAACGGTTCGGCCGGATGATGGCCGCGGTGGGCGGGCCGCTGGGCCTGGTCGAGGACTGGGCGCGCTATCTGCCCGAGGCCAGCGTGATCCTTGAAGTCACGGCGCAGGACGAAGGTTATGTAACCGCAATGGACGGCGAGGCGCTGGGCCTTGCGGTCGTGGCGCTGGGCGGTGGCAGGCAGGTGGAAAGCGACGTGATCGACCCGGCGGTGGGCCTGTCGGGGCTGGTGCGGCTGGGCGAAAAGGTCTCGGACGGAACGCCGCTGGCCGTGGTCCATGCCGCGCGAGAGGACGCCGCGCAGCGTGCCGCGCAAGCCGTGCGTGCCGCAATCACCATCGGCCCGGCGCCCGTTCCGGTGCCGGAGCTGGTACAGGAAAGGATCCTCGCATGAGCCGCGCGTTCCTTGTGGTGATGGATTCGGTGGGCATCGGCGGCGCGCCGGATGCCGACCGCTTTTTCAACGGCGACGTGCCGGATACCGGCGCCAACACGGTGGCCCATATCGCGCAGGCCTGCGCTGAAGAGCGGGCCGAGGATGGCCGGTCCGGGCCGTTGCGCCTGCCCAACCTCGATGCGCTGGGGCTGGGGGCGGCGGTGCGGCTGGCCTCGGGCGCGGATGTGCCGGGCTTGGAGGCCGACCCGACCGGCCTGTGGGGGTGCGCGCGCGAACATTCGCCGGGCAAGGACACGCCGTCGGGTCATTGGGAGCTGGCCGGGCTGCCGGTGCCGTGGGACTGGCACTATTTCCCCGACACGGTCCCCACGTTCCCTGATGATGTGACCCGCGCCGCCGCACAAGCTGCAGGTACCGAGGGCATTCTGGGCATATGCCATGCCTCGGGTACCACGATCATTGCCGAACTGGGTGCTGAACATATGCGCACGGGTTGGCCGATCTGCTATACCTCGGCCGACAGCGTGTTCCAGATTGCCGCGCACGAGGAGACGTTCGGGCTGGAGCGCCTGTACCAAATGTGCCGGACACTGGCCCCCATGCTGCACGAGATGAAGGTCGGACGGGTGATCGCGCGCCCCTTCGTGGGTTCGCCCGAACAGGGGTTCGTCCGCACCACCAACCGCAAGGATTTCGCCATCACGCCGCCCGCGCCGGTGCTGACCAACTGGGCGCAGGATGCCGGGCGCAAGGTGCATGGTGTGGGTAAGATCGGCGACATCTTCTCGATGCAGGGGATCGATACGCTGGACAAGGGCTCGGACGCCGATCTGATGGGTCACCTCTCGCGCCTTGTGGACAGCGCCGAGGACGGCAGCCTGACTTTCGCAAATTTCGTCGAGTTTGACAGCCAGTACGGCCACCGGCGCGACATCTCGGGCTATGCGCGCGCGCTGGAGTGGTTTGACGCCCAGATCGGCCGTATCCTGCCCCGGCTGCGCCCGGGCGACCTGTTTCTGTTGACCGCCGATCACGGCAACGACCCCAGCTGGGTCGGCACTGACCACACCCGCGAACAGGTGCCGGTGCTGATCGCCGGCCTGGGGGCCGGACAGATCGGGCAAGTCAATTTCGCCGACGTGGCCGCCAGCATCGCCCATCACCTGAACATTCCGGCGCAAGGGCCGGGAAGGACCTTTCTATGACCGTCGCAGACCTGCCCAAGATCGAACTGCACCTGCATCACGAAGGCGCGGCCCCGCCCGCCTTCATCCGCCAGCTGGCGCATGAAAAGAAGGTTGACCTGAGCGGCATTTTCAAACCCGACGGCAGCTATGACTTTCGCGATTTCGCGCATTTCCTCAGCGTCTACGAGGCCGCTTGCGAAGTGTTGAAAACCCCTGAGGATTTCCGCCGCCTGACGCTGGCGATCCTGGAGGAAAGCGCGGCGAACGGGGTGGTCTATTCCGAAACCTTCCTCAGCCCCGATTTCTGCGGCGGGGGCGATCTGTATGCCTGGCGCGACTATCTGGCCGCCATTCAGGACGCCGCTGACGAGGCCGAGCACAAGTTCGACATCACCCTGCGCGGCGTGGTGACCTGCGTGCGCCATTTCGGACCCGACAAGGCCAAGCGCAGCGCGCGCTGCGCCGCCGAAACCGCGGGTGACTGGATCACCGGGTTCGGTATGGGCGGGAACGAGGCCATGGGCCAGCAGGCCGATTTCAAATGGGCCTTCGACTGCGCGCGCGAGGCCGGATTGCGCCTGACTACCCATGCCGGTGAATTCGGCGGCCCCGAAAGCGTGCGCGATGCGGTGCGCGCGCTGGGGGTCGAACGTGTGGGCCACGGCGTGCGAGCCATCGAAGACCTCGATCTGGTACATGAACTGGCCGACCGGGGCATCACGCTCGAGGTCTGCCCGGGCTCGAACGTGGTGCTGGGACTGTACCCGGATTTTGCGGCCCACCCGATCGCGCGGCTGCGCGAGGCGGGTGTGAAGGTCACGGTTTCCACCGATGACCCGCCGTTTTTTCATACCACCCTGCGCCGCGAATATGAGATGCTGGCCCAGGCCTTCGGCTGGGACGCCGAGGATTTCGCCGCGCTGAACGACACCGCCCTGAACGCCGCATTCTGCGATGAAGAGACCCGCGCAAGGGTCAGAAAAAGACTGGAGAACACATGAGCGAACATCTGACCGTCGTCGACCACCCGCTGGTTCAGCACAAACTGACGCTCATGCGGGACAAGGGCACCTCGACCGCCTCGTTCCGGCAATTGCTGCGCGAGATCACGCTGCTGCTGGCCTATGAAGTCACGCGCGAGATGCCCCTGACCACGCGCCATATCGAAACCCCGATGGAGGAGATGGACGCGCCGATCCTGGCGGGCAAGAAACTGGCGCTGGTGTCGATCCTGCGTGCGGGCAACGGGATGCTTGACGGCGTTCTGGAACTGGTGCCCTCGGCCCGGGTTGGATTTGTGGGCCTGTATCGCGATGAAGAAACGTTGCAGCCGGTGCAGTACTACTTCAAGGCCCCCGAAGGCCTGAAGGATCGGCTGGTGATTGCGGTCGACCCGATGCTGGCCACCGGCAATAGCTCGGCCGCTGCGATCGACCTGCTGAAACAGGCCGGTGCCACCGACATCCGGTTTCTGTGCCTGCTGGCCGCCCCCGAAGGCGTGGCCCGCATGAAAGAGGCGCATCCCGACGTCAAGATCGTGACCGCCGCGCTGGACCGCGAGCTGAATTCCAAGGGCTACATCATGCCCGGTCTGGGCGATGCCGGAGACCGGATGTTCGGCACCAAATAGGCACGCCTAGTCGCTGCAGATATTCTGCAGCCGCACCCAATCGCGGTCGGGCATAACCTGATCCAAAGGCTGACCCGCCATCGGGTCGGCCTCGATCAGACCCAGTACCGTTTCGCCCGTGATATCAACCGCATAGGCATATGGGGTTGAGGGCAAATTGGCGGACGCAAACGCCTCCAGCAGGTCGTCTTCCGGAACTGCGGGGCGGGGTTCGGCCAGAACCTGTTCTGAATAGGTGTCAACGATCTGAGGCGTCAGTTCGCCCGTCGTCAGCAGACGAAACGCTGCAGTGGGCCCAGTTTTGTCCAGGAGATCGTCCAACGGATCATGCAGCCTGGCCCGCGTGCGTTCAGCTATCACGTAACCGGCGGCAACCGCGGGATCTTCACTGTCTTCAACCAGCGCTCGGTTCAGCAGCACGATCCCACCGGGAAGTGACAGGCTTTCCTGCACCCCGGCCGGCAACACAACGATCCGTCGCACACCTGTTCTCTGGGCCAGCTTCTGCAGCGCCGGCTGCGCGTCCGCCGAGGCGCAGGCCCGGCCCGAGACCCGCTCGATCCGTTGCAGGATCGTGGTCCCGATGTCCTGCCGTTTGATCTCGGGTACAACCTTTTCGACATGGCTTTGCAGGGCGCCGGGCAGCCAGAACAGCAAGACCGCCGCGACAGCCGCAACCACTCCTCCGACGCTGGCCCACCGCAGGCGTCCGGGATGCGGGCGCGCCCGTTCGATGGCGCGTTGCAAGCGGTCAATTGCCTCGATCATGGTGGTTTCGGACTGCTCCAGCTCCAGTGTCTCGTCCGGGTCGCCATCGGGGTTGAATATCGCGGGGTACTTGCCCGGGTTCTGCCTTTCAAGTGCGGCAAGCGACCAGTGCGTCAGCGCGCGATCGTTGAAATCGGTGATGGTCAACGTCGCCTCGCCGATCGAAACAACAACTTCGCGGCGCTGCTCGTCGGGCGACGGGCGCCACAGACCGGTAGCCTCGATCCGCTGGTATTGTTTCAGTGCCGTCATTTCGATGAGGTCTGCTCGTTTTATCTTTCGTCGATTTCTAACACGGAGAGACTAATCCGCGCAAACCTGTTGCGTGGTGAATTGGAAATGTGCTCGATAACCGGGACGCGCAGTTTCGGCCAAAGGGCCCGGAGGCCAAGGCCACATGCAGACAGCACATCCTTCTTCACCGGTTCTTGCATCGGTTCTGATGGTCTCGGCCATGGCAATCATCGGCGTCGTGGACAATTTCGTCATTCGGCTGGCCGAAACGATCGGTCTGTGGCAATTCCACCTTAGCCGGGCCGTGATGATGCTGCCTCTTATCGTTGGACTGTCGTTTCTGGGGTTTGGAGGGCTGCGACCTCAGAGGTTTTGGGCGGTCCTGTTGCGCAGTGTTCTGATCACTCTGGCGATGTTGTTCTATTTCAGCTCACTGGCTTTGATGCCAATTGCCCAGGCCCTTGCGGGGCTGTTCACATCACCGATCTTCGTTCTGTTGATTTCCGCGCTGTTGCTGGACCAGAAGATCGGCCCCTGGCGGGTCTTGGCTGTGCTTATGGGGTTTGTCGGAATCCTCTGTGTTTTGCAGCCTGACCCCAATGCCTTTGATGCGACCAGCCTATTGCCGGTGGCAGGCGGCTTTTTCTATGCGCTCAGTGCGATCCTGACCCGAACGCATTGTGCAAACGAAAGCACCGTCGCCTTGCTGGCTGCGATGATTGTCACGCTTGGGCTGGCCGGCGCCCTTGGCCTCGCCGTGTTTTCGGTTTTGCCGGTTGTGGAGTCTGACGGCCCGGCCGGTTTTGTGACCCGGGGCTGGGTCTGGCCGATGGAGGCCGCTCTGCCGTGGGTCGCATTGCAGGCGGTTGGGTCCACGGCTGCGGTATTCATGCTGATCAAGGCCTACCAACTGGGCGAGCCGTCATATGTCGCGGTGTTCGAGTATTCGGTCATGATCTTCGGGCCGGTTTTTGCCTGGGTGGTGATGGGGCAGGGGATCGGACCGCTGCAGATTGCGGGCATCGCCCTGATCGCCGCGGCCGGCGCAGTGCTGGCGTGGCGGGCGAGCGTGGTTCCCCAACGGGAACCGGTGCGATGATCCTGTCAACAGGGCGGTCCTACATCTTCATACATATTCCCAAGACCGGGGGAACATCGTTGGCGCTGGCGCTCGAGCAGCGGGCCATGAAGGACGATATCCTAGTGGGCGACACCCCCAAGGCGCAGCGTAGAAACAAACGCAACAGGTCACTGAAGACGGCGGGCCGGCTGTGGAAACACTCCCGTCTGACCGACTTGCGGGGGCTTTTACCCGACCAGCAGATGCAAGAGATGTTCGTGTTCACGCTGATCCGGAACCCGTGGGACCGGATGGTCAGCTATTACCACTGGCTGAGGGATCAGTCCTTTGATCACCCAGCAGTCCATCTGGCCGGGCGGCTGGATTTTGAGGCCTTTGTTCTGCACCCTAAAATCCAGCAGTCCTTTCGGGAAAACCCGTTCCCATCCTATGTCAGAGACGCCACCGGAACCGATCTTTGTCGCGCATACATTCGGATCGAAAGCTTTCAGCGGGATGCGGCCCCACTGTTCGATCATCTGGGGTTTCGTCTGGACCTTCCGCATGAAAACCGGTCAGCCCGGGGGGCGGAATACGCCAACTACTACTCGGTCCAGGCAAAAAAGGCTGTGTTTGACGCCTGTCGCGAAGACATAGAGAGATTCGAATATCGGTTCGAATAAGGCTGGTCGATTATTTCCCGAATTGTGCAAAACGCTGACAAATGCAGGCTTTTGTTTATCGGAAACGCGATTAATGGGGCGAAAAAGGCCCAAATTGGCCCTAAATATGGCAAAACTAAGTCACTCCCGAAAACTTCGTGCTAGCACAATGGGATAGTTTGAAAGTGCCAAAAGGGGGTCGGCACGTGTTGGAAGTAGTGAGTGTTTCGGGGTTTTCCGAAAATAATATCCAGACCGTACCGGGTGACGCCGTTTCGGTCAGGCGTGGCGGATTGCTGCATGGGACGAAGGTTGCCACCACCAGTGGCTGGAAACTGGCCGAGGCATTGGTCGCCGGGGATCTGGTCAGAACGATGGACAACGGGTTCCAGGAAGTGAAACGCGTGTCCCACGACAGAATAGCCGTACCGGCTGGCGAGGTTCGACCTGACTTTTTGCCCGTGCGCGTGCCGTCCCGCGCGGCATATAACGGTCGCGCGGTCTGGCTGATGCCCGAGCAGGGAATGGCCGTAGCCTTGTCTTCTGATGGCAGCATCGACGAGGGGCTGGCGATCATTCCGGCGCGTCTGCTAAGCGGGCACTTCAGCTTTTCCTCTCGGACACCGGCAGAGGAATTCCAGGTCACATCGCTGTTTTTTGAGCAGGACGAAGTGGTCTTTATCGAGGGTGGCTTTCAAGCCTTCTGTTCCTCGTGCCGCATCCGTTCGCTATCTGGCCCGTCCCGACGATCCTACGCGGTGCTGGAAGAATCCGAGGCGCGGAGCCTCGTTACATCTATCGCAGAGGCGGGCGAACTGTCGGCCCTTGCAAACCCGTTGGGTGCACTGCCTGCACCCATCCCGCAGGAACCGATCTTTCCGATCCGTCCCCCATCGGGGGTGCGGCGTCCGGGACGTCCGGGGCGGCCCAACGTGCCGGCTTTGTTTCTGCGGCCTGAATGGCAGACCTGACCAAACACCTTAAAAAAGATGCTGGCGCATGGGATCATGTGCCAGCATCACTTGGTCAGGCAGCTTTGGCTTCGGGGTCGAAGCGGCCGTAGAAGGTCTGACCTTTTTCGGCCATCTCGCGCAGTAGCGGCGGGCAGGCGAAGCGGTCACCGTACTTCTCCGACAACTGGTCACAACGCTCGGCCGCGTAAGGCGCACCGATGATATCAAGCCAGCTGAACGGACCACCTGACCAGGGCGCAAAGCCCCAGGCCAGGATGGCGCCGACATCGCCTTCGCGGATGTCTTCCAGAACACCTTCTTCAAGCGCGCGAACGGCTTCAAGAACCTGTGCGAACATCAGGCGTTCCTGTACTTCGATCAGGTCGGGCTGCTGCTCGGCCAGCGGATATTTGTCCTGCAGACCTTTCCAGTAGCCGATGCGCTTGCCATTTTCGTCATAATCGAAGAACCCGGCCTTGGACTTGCGGCCCAAGCGACCCTGTTCTTCCATCCAGAAGATCAGATCGTCCGCAGGGCTTTCCGGGTAGGCGTCGCCCATTGCCGCCTTGGTCGCCCGCGCGATCTTGGCGCCCAGGTCGATCGAAGTTTCGTCGGTCAGCTGAACCGGACCCACCGGGAAGCCCAGTTGACGGGCGGCGTTGTCGACCAGAACCGGGCTGACGCCTTCGGTGATCATCCGTGCCCCTTCGTTGATGTAGGGGATGATGCAGCGGTTGCAGTAGAAGAACCGCGCGTCATTGACCACGATCGGCGTCTTGCGGATCTGGCGGACATAGTCCAGCGCCTTGGCCACGGCCCGGTCGCCAGTTTCCTTGCCCTTGATGATCTCGACCAGGAACATCTTCTCGACCGGCGAGAAGAAGTGGATGCCGATGAACTGATCGGGCCGCTTGCTGGCCTTGGCCAGTTCGGTGATCGGCAGGGTCGAGGTGTTCGAGGCAAAGATGCAGTCCTCGGGGATGATCGCCTCGACCTTCTGGGTCATCTCGGCCTTGACTTTGGGGTCCTCGAACACGGCTTCGATGATCAGATCGCAGCCCGCCAGCTTTTCAAGATCAGGCGTGGCGGTGATGCGGGCCAGCATGGCCTCTTTCTTCTCGGCCGTGACCTTGCCACGCTTCATGCCCTTGTCCAGATAGGCTTCGGTATAGGCCTTGCCCTTGTCGGCGGCGGCTTGATCGCGGTCGATCAGCACGACCTCCATCCCGGCCTGCGCCGAGACCAGCGCGATGCCCGCGCCCATCATGCCGGCACCCAGAACGCCCACCTTCTTGACCGACTGGTCCGGAATGCCCTTCGGACGAACGGCGCCTTTTTCCAGCGCTTCCTTGTTCAGGAACAGCGAACGGATCATCGCGCCCGAGGACGGGTTCATCAGCACCGAGGTGAACCAGCGCGCCTCGATCTTCAGCGCTGTGTCGAAATCGACCAGTGCGCCTTCATAGACCGCGCTCAGCAAGGCTTTGGCCGCCGGGAAGGCGCCTTGGGTCTTGCCGTTCACCATCGCCGAGGCGCCCACGAAGTTCATGAACCCCGCAGGGTGATACGGTGCGCCGCCGGGCATCTTGTAGCCCTTGGCGTCCCACGGCTTGACCAGATCGGCGTCCTTGGCGTTCAGAACCCATTCCTTGGCCGCGGCCAGCGGATCGGCTGCGATCTCGTCGATGTAGCCTGCGCCCTTGGCCTTTTTCACGTCCAGCATCTTGCCTTCCAGCAGCAGCGGAGCCGCCGCGATGGCGCCCACTTTGCGGACCATACGCGTGGTGCCGCCTGCGCCGGGGAAGATGCCGACCATGATTTCCGGCAGGCCGTATTTGGCCTTGGGGTTCTCGGCGGCAAAGATGCGGTGCGTGGCCAGCGGCAGCTCCATCCCGATGCCGGCGGCGGTGCCGGGCAGGGCGGCCGCGATCGGCTTGCCACCTTTCTTGGTCTTGGGGTCCATGCCGGCCAGCTCGATCTTGCGCAGCAGGGCGTGCATCTTCATAGTGCCTTGGAACAGGCCCTTGGCCGGGTCGTCGCCCGCCTGTTCCTTCATCACCGCCAGCAGGTTCAGGTCCATGCCGCCGGCAAACGAGCCTTCCTTGCCGCTGGTGATCACGATGCCTTTGATCTCGTCATCGGCCAGCGCCTGATCAATGCAGTCGTTCAGTTCGGACAGGCCGTCGAACGACATCACGTTCATGGTCTTGCCGGGGACGTCCCAGGTGATGATGCCAACGCCGTCGGCGTCTTTGGTCAGTGTAAAATCAGCCATTTTTCTTCTCCTGATCCCCGCCGTTACACACGTTCGATGATGGTTGCCGCGCCCATGCCGGATGCGATGCACAAGGTGGCCAGACCGGTTTCCTTGTCCTGGCGCTCCAGCTCGTCCAGCAGGGTGCCGATGATGATCGCACCGGTGGCGCCCAGCGGGTGGCCCATGGCGATCGAGCCGCCATTGACGTTGACCAGCGCCGGATCGACGTCAAACGCCTGCTGGAACCGCAGCACGACCGAGGCAAAGGCCTCGTTGACCTCGAACAGGTCCAGATCGCTGATCTTCATGCCGGTTTCAGCCAGGATCTTTTCGGTCACCGGAACCGGGCCGGTCAGCATGATGGTCGGGTCGGTGCCGATCTTGGCGGTGGCCTTGATGCGGGCGCGCGGCTTCAAACCGTATTTCTCGCCGAACTCCTTGTTGCCGATCAAAACGGCCGCTGCGCCATCCACGATGCCCGAGCTGTTGCCGGCGTGGTGGATGTGGTTGATCTTTTCCAGATGCGGGTATTTCAGCATCGCCACCTTGTCGAAACCGGGCATCTGCTCGCCCATCATCTGGAACGAGGGGTTCAGCGCGCCGAGGCTCTGCATGTCGGTGCCGGGGCGCATGTATTCGTCGCGGTCCAGCATGGTCAGGCCGTTGCGGTCCTTCACCGAGATCACCGACTTGGCAAAGCGGTTCTCTTCCCACGCCTTGGCCGCGCGTTTCTGCGACTCGACGGCCAGCGCGTCGGCATCGTCACGGCTGAAACCGTATTCGGTGGCGATGATGTCGGCCGAGATGCCCTGAGGGACGAAATAGGTCTCCATCGCCAGCGACGGATCGACCGCGATGGCGGCGCCGTCGCTGCCCATGGGCACGCGGCCCATCATCTCGACGCCACCGGCGATATAGGCCTCGCCCGCGCCACCCTTGACCTGGTTGGCGGCCAGGTTCACGGCCTCCATGCCGGAAGCGCAGAAACGGTTGATCGCCAGACCGGGGATCGATTCATCCAGGTCCGAGGCCAGAACCGCGGACCGCGCCAGGCAGCCGCCCTGTTCCATTACCTGGGTGACGTTGCCCCAGATCACGTCCTCGACGGCGTGGCCTTCCAGGTTGTTGCGTTCCTTGATGGCGTTCAGGGCCACCGCCGACAGGCGCACCGAGGTCACCTCGTGCAGGCTGCCGTCCTTGCGGCCTTTGCCGCGCGGGGTGCGCAGGGCATCATAAATGTAAGCTTCGGTCATACTTCTCTCCTCAAGCTCGATCCGACGGATTGCCGGGCATCAGGTCATAGGGGTGTTTCCATCCAGGCTGCTCGGACAGGCGGGTCAGCCAAGCGTTGATATGGGGCCATTCGGCGCGGTCGAAGCCGAAGGGTTCGGGGTAATATAGGTAGCCGCAGCAGCTGAGATCGGCGTTGGTCACGCAGTCGCCGACGATCCAGTCGCGTCCCTCAAGATGCGCGTTTAGCACCTGATAGGCGGCTTTCAGGCGGCCTTGGTTGAAGGCGATCACATCCGGGTTGCGGTGCTGTTCGGGCAGAAAGTTGATCAGGAACCGGGTCATGCCAGCCATCGAGCTGAACTTGTGGTTGTCCCACAGCACCCAGCGCAGGATGTCATAGTTCTCTTCCCGCGTCTTTCCGCCGAATTTCCCGGACTTCTCGGTGACATAGGCCTGAATCGCGCCCGACTGGCTGGTCCGGAAATCTCCGTCGATCAACACCGGCGCTTCGCCCATTTCGTTGACTTCGGCGCGATATTCGGGGGTTCGGGTCTGGCCGTTGAAGAAATCGACAAAGACCGGCTCCCATTCCAACCCCGACATCTCGAGCGCAAGGGCGGCCTTGTACGAGTTTCCGCTTTCTCCGAAGCAATGCAGTTTTATCGTCATGCACTCACCCCTCCCAAGGCGGTTTGTACGGTTTCGTCACGCACGTGTTTCGAGAAAGACCTGACCGCGGGCCGCAGCTGCGTTCGGACTTGTCTTGCTGAAAACACGCCGGGCCTGGGCCAGGCATTGGGGTCGTCTAGCGTTTGCGCGCCTCAAGCTCGGAATTGAAGATGCGCAGCCGGTGGGTCAGGTTCTCCTCGTCGATCACGCTGTTGAAGTTCTCGAACAGGAATGACAGCGCCTCTCCTTCGTCCAGCCCGGCCTCGCGGGCAAACCCCTTGAGTTTTCGATACCCGTCCTCAGTCATGGCGACGGGAAAGCGGCGGGTCAGGCGAAAGCGTTTGGGCATGTCATCTCCTCCATGAGCGCTGGTTCCGGGCGGGGTCGCCCGGAACCAGACTGGGATCAGAAGTTCGCCGCGTCCAGTGCCATCACCGTGTCGGCGCCGGTCTGGATCCGCGCCAGGTGCATGCCCGTGGCCGGCAGACGGCGCGCCATGTAGTAGCGGCCGGTGGCGATCTTGGTCTCGTAGAAGTCCTTGTCGGACGCACCGGCATCCAGTGCTTCCTGCGCGGCCTTGGCCATCTGCGCCCACATCAGGCCCAGGCAGACATGACCGAACATGTGCATGAAGTCATACGAGCCCGACAGAGCGTTGTTCGGGTTGGTCATGCCGTTCTGCATGAAATACATGCCGGCGGCCTGCAGGTCTTTCGAGGCGGCCTTCAGCGGTTCGATGAAGGCCTTGTCATAGGCTTCGTCCTTGCCGCTGTTTTCCTTGCAGAAGGTTTTGACCATGTCGAAGAAGGCCATGACATGCTTGCCGCCGTCCTGCGCCAGCTTGCGGCCGACCAGGTCCAGCGCCTGAACGCCGTTGGCTCCTTCGTAGATCATGGCGATGCGGGCGTCGCGGGTGTATTGCGACATGCCCCATTCCTCGATGTAGCCATGGCCGCCATAGACCTGCTGGGCCTGAACGGTCATGTCATAGCCCTCGTCGGTCAGGAAACCCTTGATGACCGGGGTCATCAGCGAGATCAGCCCGTCGGCGTCCTTGTCGCCTGCGCGGTGCGCCTTGTCGATCAGGGTCGCGCCCCACAGGATGAAGGCCCGCGCGCCTTCCACAAAGCTTTTCTGGTCCATCAGGCTGCGGCGGATGTCGGGATGTACGATCAGCGGATCGGCCGGGCCGTCGGGATTCTTGACGCCGGTCACGTCGCGGCCTTGCAGACGGTCCTTGGCGTATTCCAGCGCGTTCTGATAGGCGGCCTCGGCTTGAGCCAGACCTTGCATGCCGACACCCAGACGCGCTTCGTTCATCATGGTGAACATGGCGCGCATGCCCTTGTGTTCCTGACCCAGCAGGTAACCGGTTGCGCCGTCATAGTTCATTACGCAGGTCGAGTTGCCGTGGATGCCCATCTTTTCTTCGATCTTGCCGACCGAAACACCATTGCGCTCGCCCAGGCTGCCGTCTTCGTTCACCAGGAACTTGGGCACGATGAACAGCGACACTCCCTTGATGCCCTCGGGTCCGCCGGGGATCTTGGCCAGCACCAGGTGGATGATGTTGTCGGCCATGTCGTGATCGCCGGACGAGATAAAGATCTTTTGGCCGGTGATCTTGTAGCTGCCATCGCCCTGCGGCTCGGCCTTGGTGCGCATCAGGCCCAGATCGGTGCCGCAATGCGGCTCGGTCAGGTTCATGGTGCCGGTCCATTCACAGCTGACCATCTTGGGCAGATATGTGTCTTTCTGCGCGTCGGTGCCATGCGCCAGGATGGCCGAGGCCGCGCCGTGGGTCAGGCCCTGATACATGGTGAAAGCCTGGTTCGCGGCCGAGAACATCTCGCCCACGGCCGTGCCAAGAACATAAGGCATGTTCTGGCCGCCATATTCCTCGGGCATGTCCAGACCGGTCCAGCCGCCTTCCTTGACCTGCTCGAACGCATCCTTGAACCCGGTCGGGGTGTAGACGACGCCGTTTTCCAATCGGCAGCCTTCGGTGTCGCCGACCACGTTCAGCGGGTGCAGCAGGTTGACGGCGACCTTGCCGGCCTCTTCCAGAACGGCGCCCGTGAACTCGGGCTCCAGCTCATTGTAGCCCGGAATATCCGAGGCCGAGATTTTCAGAACGTCATGCAGAACGAATTGCGTGTCTTTGGTAGGCGCGTTGTAAACGGGCATTTGAAGCTCCCTTAATTCAGATGTCCGGGTGGCAGGCGGGCGAGGAGTTACTCGGCCGCCTTCTTTTCCTGTTTCATCGAGGCGATGACCTTCTCGCCCCAGCGCAACTGCTCCTTCAGATCGTCAATGGCCTGAGTCAGTTCCTCGCGGCGGGCTTCCATGTCCGCCAGACGTTCGCACGCGATTTCATAGGTGCGGGTCATCTGGGTCAGTTGCTGGTCGCCGACATGGTACAGATCCAGAAGCTGTCGAATCTCTTCCAGGCTGAAACCAAAGCGTTTGCCGCGCAGGATCAGCTTGAGCCGCGCCCTGTCACGTTTGGTGAACAGCCGTTTCTGGCCCTCACGGATCGGAAACAAAAGCTCTTTGGCTTCGTAGAACCGCAAGGTCCGCGGCGTGACGTCATAGGTCTCGCACATCTCGCGGATGGTCATAAGATCTTCGGTCATTGGTCACCCTCTCGTCGCTGGTGTCATGAGAAAGTTGCGCAGTCGATGGCCGCTTTACAACATGAGATTGACGTTTACGTAATCCAGACGCTGCGTCACTAAGAAATTGACGTAACTTCCGGTCGCGTAAAGCGGCGGGTTGGCAATTTTCTTTCCGTTGGGTCAGCCAAATCCACTGTACCCGCGCGGTTCGCCTCCGACGGGCAGGCGGCAGGGCGCCAGCCGAAAAATGCAGATTTCCGGTGTAATGAAGGATGGATTTGGGGGCTCGAACTGGCCGATTTAGGTCAGGGAGTTGGCCGTTTGATCGCGAAGGCGCTGCAACTCGTCCATAGCTTCGTCCAGTTGCTGACGCTGCTGACGCAGCTCTTCCATCTGGCGGTCGGCCATTTCGATAAAGGTAGCCATCTGGGCCTTGTTGCCTTGATCTTCGTAGATCAACAACCACTGCCGGATTTCCTCAAGTGGAAACCCGAACTTTCGGCCACGCATGATCAGCTTCATCCGCGCACGCTCGCGCGGACCGTAAAACCGGGACCGTCCTTCCCGGTCTGGCTGCAGCAGCTCGATATACTCGTAGTAGCGCAGGGTGCGCGGAGTCACGTCGAACTCGGCGCACATCTCTTTGAATGACAAACGCTTGTCGGACATTCCTGTTCTCCTCGGTTGCAACCTAGGGCGTTGTGCGGACAAGCGCAACAGGCGGGCTTGCCCTTTGCGCGCAGAGCAGATCATAAAGGGGCAGGACAACAGGACTGAACCTCATGGTCGACAAGACAGTACTCGCCCGCCAGTTCATCGAGGCGATCCCCCATGCGCGGGCCCTGGGCCTGACGCTGACCCATATCGGCGAGGGTGAGGCCGAGATCACCATGCCTTACAACGAGGATCTGATCGGCGATCCCCGCACTGGCGTGATTCACGGCGGGGCTGTGTCGGCCAGCCTGGATACTTGCTGCGGGGCTGCGGTCATGAGCCATCCGGCGGCGCCGGGCGGCACAGCAACCATCGATCTGCGCATCGACTACATGCGCGCCGCAACGCCCGGCCAGACGATCACCACCCGCGCGACCTGCTATCACATCACGCGCAATGTGGCCTTCGTGCGCGCCACCGCGATGGACGACGATCAGGATCGCCCGGTGGCCACCGCCTCGGGCGCCTTCACGGTCGAGGGGAAGTAAAATGGCAAGACCCCGCCCCGAACCTATGCAGGTGGTGAAACAGCGCCGCGACGCGGCCCTCAAGGCGCTGGTCGAAGGGGTTCCGTATATTCGGTTCCTCAACATCAGCTTCGACCGGCGCGGAGATGAGCTGACCGGAGTTCTGAATTTCGACGAAAAGCTGATTGGCAACCCGTTCCTGCCGGCGATTCATGGGGGTGTCACGGCGGCCTTTCTCGAGGTGACGGCGGTGATCACGCTAAGTTGGGAGCAC
The DNA here is from genome assembly GCF_056537865.1 of Ruegeria sp. BJ5. Lineage (NCBI taxonomy): Bacteria > Pseudomonadati > Pseudomonadota > Alphaproteobacteria > Rhodobacterales > Roseobacteraceae > Ruegeria > Ruegeria sp. BJ5. Next base: position 1,150,966 of record NZ_JBQFSH010000001.1, on the reverse strand, counting down.
CTGTTTCCACGCATCGAAAGCGGTGAGATCGACGCCGAGGACATCATCTCAGATCACAGTATCCGTTTTCCCAAGACCATCGATTTCACGGTGGATTACCTGCGCTCGGGTCTGCCGCGCGATGCCTATGCTCGCGCCTTCATCAGCCGGGCGGGTCGGCGGTATGCCTCGGTGCGCGTCGAGGCTTGGCAGGACAACCACGCCAAGCTGTTCGCGCAGGCCACAGGGCATTTCCTGATGCCGCAAGAGCCTTCGGCCAAGAGCTGAGCAAAATGCGGGACGCCTCGGCACCCATTACGCACAGACGGGTGCTGAAGATCGCGGTGCCGATCGTGCTGTCCAACGCGACGGTGCCGATTCTGGGCGCGGTAGATACCGGCGTGGTCGGCCAGATGGGGCAGGCCGCCCCGATCGGCGCGGTTGGCATTGGCGCGGTCATTCTGGCCACGATCTACTGGGTGTTCGGCTTTCTGCGCATGGGCACGACCGGATTGGCGGCGCAGGCCCGAGGCGCGGGAGACACGGCCGAAACCGGTGCGCTGCTCATGCGCGGCCTGCTCTTGGGCGGCGCGGCGGGGCTGTTCTTTATCGTGGCGCAGGTGGCGGTGTTCGCAGGGGCCTTCGCGCTGTCGCCCGCCAGCCCCGAGGTCGAGGCGTTGACGCGCAAATACCTCGAGATTCGCATCTGGGGCGCGCCCGCGACCATTGCGCTTTACGCCGTGACGGGCTGGCTGATCGCAGTCGAGCGCACGCGCGGCGTGTTCGTCCTGCAGGTCTGGATGAACGGGCTGAACATCCTGCTGGATTTGTGGTTCGTGCTAAGCTTGGGCTGGGGCGTCGAAGGCGTGGCGGTGGCCACTCTGATCGCCGAATGGACGGGTTTGGCGTTGGGCCTGTGGCTGTGCCGCGATGCGTTCGGGGGCAATCAATGGCGCGATTGGGCGCGGATCTTTGACCCCGCCCGCCTGCGCCGGATGATGCAGGTCAATGGCGACATCATGATCCGGTCGGTCCTGCTGACCGGGTCCTTCACCACCTTTCTGTTCGTTGGCGCCGATCTGGGCGACGTGACGCTGGCCGCCAACCAGGTGCTGCTCCAGTTCCTGGAAATCACCGCCTTTGCACTGGACGGGTTCGCCTTTTCCGCCGAGGCGCTGGTGGGCAGCGCCGTTGGGGCCAAGGACCGATACCAGGTCCGGCGCGCCTCGGTCATGGCGTCGCAATGGGGTGTCGGTGGGGCTCTGCTGCTGGGGGTCACGTTTTTTGTAGCGGGGCCCGCGTTGATCGACCTGATGGCCACCGCGCCCGATGTGCGGGTCGCGGCGCGCGAATACCTGATCTGGGCGGCACTGGCCCCGGTGATCGGCGTTGCCAGCTGGATGTTCGACGGCATCTTTATCGGCGCCACCTGGACCCGCGCCATGCGCACCGCCATGATCCAGTCGGTGGCGATCTATGTGGTGGCGCTGTTCCTGCTGGTGCCGACCATGGGCAATCACGGGCTGTGGGCCGCGCTGATGGTGCTGAACACCGCCCGCGCGGTGACGCTGGGCCTGCGCTACCCCCGGCTGGAGGCGCAGGTGGCCTAGAGCAGGGTCAGCAGGTTCTCGGGCGGGCGGCCGATGGCGGCTTTGTCGGCGGTGATCCCGACGGGGCGTTCGATGAGGATCGGGTTCTCGGCCATGGCCTGAACAAGGGCTTCCTCGGGTGTATCCTTGCTCAGCCCCAGTTCCTTGAACCGCGCCTCGCCCCTGCGCATCATCTCGATCGCCGGGATGCCCAGCCGGGACAGCACCGCTCGCAGCTCATCCGCGCTGGGCGCGTCCTCGAGATATTTGCGAACGGTGACTTCGGCGCCGCGGTCCTGCAGCAGTGCCAGCCCGGCGCGCGATTTTGAACAGCGTGGGTTGTGCCAGTATTCGATCACAGCCAATCCTCTCGTTTGCTGCCGACGGCGTCAGCCACCGACTTGAACCCGTCCCGCGCCAGCAGGGCATCCAGCCCTTGCGCGATCTCGGCCGCCAGTGACAGGCCGCCATAGACCATCGCGGTATAGAACTGCACGGCCGAGGCCCCGGCACAGATCTTGGCATAGGCCTGTTCGGCCGTGCCGATGCCGCCCACGCCAATCAGCGGGATCTGCCCATCGGTCAACTGGCTCAGCCGGGCCAGAACGCGGGTCGATTTCTCGAACAGGGGCGCGCCTGACAATCCGCCGGCCTGATCCTTGTGCGGGCTGCGCAGCCCTGCGCGCGACAAGGTCGTGTTGGTGGCGATGACACCGTCGATGCCCGTGTCACGGGCGACATCGGCGATGTCCCGCAGTTCGTCATCCGTAAGGTCGGGGGCGATCTTCAGAAACACCCGGATCGGCCGCGCCAAGGCTCCGCGGGTTTCCAGCACACCTGCCAGCAGGGCGCTCAGCGCCTCTTTTCCCTGCAGGTCGCGCAGCCTTTCGGTGTTGGGCGACGAGACATTCACCGTGGCGAAATCCAGCCATTGCCCGCAATGGGCCAGCACCTGCGCAAAATCCCGCGCCCGGTCGGTGCTGTCCTTGTTGGCGCCCAGGTTCAGGCCGATCACCGCGTCCTTGGGGCGGTGCGCCAGACGCCGGGCCATCGCCTCCATCCCTTCGTTGTTGAAGCCAAACCGGTTGATGGCGGCGCGGTCCTCGGTCAGTCGGAACAGGCGCGGCTTGGGGTTGCCCGGCTGCGGGCGCGGTGTGACGGCACCCACCTCGATAAACCCAAAGCCCGCGCGTGACAGCGGGCCCAGAACCTCGCCATTTTTGTCGAACCCGGCGGCCAGCCCCACCGGGTTGGGCAGATCCAGCCCGGCCAGTTGCGTGCGCAGGCGCATCGAGGTGACGGGGCCGGGCGCGGGGCTCAGACCCGTTTTCAGTGCCTTGATCGACAGGCCGTGCGCGGTTTCAGGATCCAGGCGATGCAGCGCGGCCAGGGCCAGTTTCTCGGTCAGGTTCATCCGAAGGACGCTCCGGTTGGGGTAGGGGCAGTGCGGATCAGGCGCGAGTCGGCCACCGCTGCCTGCCGGTGAATCACCGCCGCACGATATGCCGGGTCGGTCACCATCTCCAGAAACGCGTGGGCCGAGGGGTAACGGGCGATGAACATCTCGTCCCACGCTTCGCCTTGCGGGCCGATCAGCGTTGTCTGGAACGTGCCGCGCCAGATGATCGAAGCCCCCAGCCGCGCAATGATCGGGGCGGTTTCGGCCCCGTACCCGCGATAGGCTTCGGCGCCGCTCAGCCCCGCGCCGGCCAGGTCGTGGCCTGCGGGATAGACGGCCTTGGCGCGGAACCGCACCAGGTTTAGCATCTCGATCGGGTGATCGCGGTCCAGCGCCTTGAACGCCTCGAACTGGGCGCGGTCGGGGTCGATATGGCCGGTCATTGCATCTCCTTGGGGAAGCGGTGCGCGCCGTTTTCCAGCGGCAGCGGCTTGGCCCAGACCACATCCGCCAGGCGCATGTTGCGATAGAGATGTGGGAACAAGGCCCCGCCGCGCGAGACCTCCCATTTCAGATCATCGCCCATTTTCTGGGCATCGCAGGCCACGAGGGTCAGGTTTTCGGCCCCGACAAAGTGCTTGGCCGCGGTTTCCGCCGCCTGTTCTGCGGTGGAAAAATGAACGAACCCATCCGCCACATCGACCGGCGCGCCCCGGGTTTCGCCCTGTGCCTGCAGAGCCGCCCATTCTTCGGCCCGGAATATCTTGTAGATCAGCATGGCGCCGTGATGCCCCGCGCGCGGGATGGAATCAAGCCGCATTTCCCCCTTTGACTCTTTGTCGCCCTCGGCGCACGATCCTGACAATCAATAACAGGGAGTTTCAAATGATTACCCGTTTCCTGACATCCGTGGCGGCCCTTGGTCTGACTGCAGGCATGGCGGCGGCCGACTACAAGCTGACCATTCTGCACACCAACGACTTCCATTCCCGGTTCGAGCCGATCAACAAATATGACAGTGGCTGTGGCGCCGAGGACAATGCCGAGGGCAAATGCTTCGGCGGTTCGGCGCGACTGGTGACCGCGGTCAACGACGCCCGCGCGCGGGCCGAAAACTCGATCCTCGTGGACGGCGGCGACCAGTTCCAAGGTTCCTTGTTCTATACCTACTACAAGGGCAAAGTCGCGGCCGAGTTCATGAACAAGCTGGGCTATGACGCGATGACCGTGGGCAACCACGAATTCGATGATGGCCCCGAGGTTCTGGCCGGTTTCGTCGATGCGGTCGAATTTCCGATTCTGATGTCGAATGCGAACATCGAGAACGAGGAACTTCTGACTGACCGGATCAAGAAATCGACCGTGATTGAAGTGGGTGGAGAGAAGATTGGCCTGATCGGCCTGACCCCCGAAGACACCGACGAGCTGGCCTCACCCGGTCCGAATGTCGTGTTCTCTGATCCTGTTCCGGCGGTTCAGGCCGAGGTGGACAAGCTGACGGGGGAAGGCATCAACAAGATCATCGTGCTCAGCCATTCGGGCTATGGCGTCGACCAGCGGGTCGCGCAGGAAACCACGGGTGTTGACGTGATCGTGGGCGGACACTCGAACACCTACCTGTCGAACACTTCGGACAAGGCCGCCGGGCCGTACCCGACCGTGGTGAACGGGGTGCAGATCGTTCAGGCCTATGCCTACGGCAAGTTCCTGGGCGAGCTGAACGTGACCTTCGATGACGACGGCAACGTGGTTCAGGCGGTCGGTGAGCCGCTGATCATGGACAACACCGTGACCGAGGATCAGGCTGCCCTGGATCGCATCGCAGAACTGGCCAAGCCGCTGGACGAGATCCGCAACAAGGTCGTGGCCAACGCCGCGGCTCCGATCGAAGGTGACCGGTCGATCTGCCGCGTGCAGGAATGCGAGATGGGTAACCTGGTGGCCGATGCCATGCTGGCGCGGGTCGCCGATCAGGGCGTTAAGATCGCCATCGCCAACTCGGGTGGCTTGCGCGCCTCGATCGACGCGGGCGACGTGACCATGGGCGAGGTGTTGACCGTTCTGCCCTTCCAGAACACGCTCTCGACCTTCGAGATCAGTGGGCAGGGTATCATTGATGCGCTGGAAAACGGCGTCAGCCAGGTAGAAGAGGTCAAGGGTCGCTTCCCGCAGGTGGCAGGGCTGAAATTCACCTGGGATCCGTCGGTTTCCCCCAACGAAGGCCGCGTGACCGAGGTCATGGTGGCCGAGGGTGATGGCTATGTACCAATCGATCCGGCCAAGACCTATCTGGTGGTGACCAACAACTATGTCCGCAACGGTGGCGACGGGTACAAGATGTTCTCTGGCGAGGACAAGAATGCCTACGACTTCGGTCCCGATCTTGCGGATGTGACCGCTGAATACCTTGCGGCCAATGCGCCCTACACGCCCTATCTGGACGGACGTATTCAGCAGAAGTGATTGCTGACACAAAGAAAGAAAAGGCCGCATCCCCGGATGCGGCCTTTTTTGTTGGGTTTCGGCTTAATCGAATTCGTACTCGGGCCACAGTTCGGGGTCGAAACCGTCCAACATGGGCCGGATATAATCCGCAACCTGACGCCAGCCGCCAACCGATTTGGTCGAGATTTTGTTGCGCACTTGGTCGATACTGGCCGTACGCACCTGTTTCTTGTTTTCTTCCGGGTGCATCATGCTTTCGCGCCATTCGATCCCGCAGAATTCTGCAACCTGCTTGCTGTAGGTCTCGGGATCGGCCACCAGTTTTTCGTAGGGCACCGTCAGGATGCGATCACCGAAGATGGCGTCCCAATGCTGCATGTAGCGGCGATACATGTTGGCCGAGTGCGCGATCGAGTTCAGGTTCGATGCGTACCGCATACCGGCCGCGGGAAAACGCCGGATCCATTTCGACAGGCCGACGTCCCGAGGGTCACGCAGCATGTTGATGATCTTGGCGTTGGGGAACGCTGCCAAAAGAAAACCAACCCGCTGGTAGTTGTGCGGCATTTTGTCGACGAAAGCGATCGAGCTCTCGGGGATCGGGGGCATCAACTCGCGGAAATGCTTGGCGAATTCCGCAGCTTCGGCGTCCGAGAATGCCTTTTTTTCGTTCGAGTATGGCGCCGAAAGGTCGGTTGCGAGGGTCAGCTCTCCACATCCCGCGATGTCGGGGGCGGAACTCAGCATCATTTCCATCAAGGTGGTGCCCGACCGAGGCTGTCCGATCACGAAAATCGGCAGGGGCATTTCCTCGATCCCGGAACTTGGGACCGACGCGCTGTCGGGGAACAGGCCGCAGATTCGGCGTAGTTTGCGCTCTTCTTCTTCGAAATCGTATGGGTTTTCGTCGTGCTGCACCCTGTTTGCGACTGCAAACTGCGCGAGGGCGGCCTCCAGCCCACCGATCTTCGATTGAAGCTGTGCCAGCGTGAACTCCAGAGTCGAATTGGGATGTTTCCGCTTTGCGATCGCAGCCTCGACCCGGGGCAACAATGCTTCGGCCTGTTCGGCGTCTACCATCGACGACAATTGGAACAACGCCGATGCGTGATACGGATCCTTGTCCAAAACACGCCACAAAATGTCAGTACAGCCCTTCTTGTCGCCAGCCTGGTGCAGGTCCACCGCTCGGCGGAAGGCGATTTCGATGCTGTCGGGATCCAGCTCGTATGCACGCGCAATATCGGCCGAGGCCGCATCCACGAAGCCGACGCGTCCATAGGCCCTGCTGCGGGTGGACAGCAGCTTGGGGTTGTCTGGATCGGTCATCAGGCGCTTGGTGGCGTTCTCGATGATGCTGCGCCAGTTCTTGCCCTTGAGCGTGATTTCATCGATCACCCGGACGATCTCGCGGTTGCCGGGCATCTTTTCGGCCATCTTTTCGGCATAGGCCAACGCTCGCGCGATCTGGCCGGTCTGCATCAGGGCATTCGCGATGTTTTCGACGAATTGCGGGTCGTCCGGTTTCAGGCGGGCGGCTTCCTGGAAATGCGGCAGCGATTTCTTGTACTGCTTCATCTCGGTCAGAACGAACCCGGCAATCGCGTGGTAGTCCGCGTCATTCGGGAATTTCTTGATGCCGAGCGTAGCTTTCTTCAGAGCCTGAGGAAGCTTGCCGGAGTCCAGATCCGCCACCGCCTTGGCCTTGAGGGAATTTGGTGCTTGATTTGTCATCTGACTGCGCGAGACCCTGTGCCTGATTGAAACTTTTGTTGTTGGTTCATTACCCATGTGCGGACGGTTTGCAATAACTCTTCCCAACGATGCCATGGCGCAGCTGTTTGCTGCGCGGCCATCAAACGCATTGCCGGACGTGCCCAACTACAACATCTGCCCGACAAATCAGGTGCATGTCGTGCGCGCCGGAGAGGGAGGGCGGCAATTGGACCCGCTGCGATGGGGTTTCTTGCCACATTGGTACAAAACCCAAAATGACGGTCCGCTGCTGATCAACGCGCGCGCCGAAACTCTGGCCCAGAAGCCGGCCTTTCGCGCAGCCTGCCGCGATCGGCGTTGTCTGATCGTGGCCACGGGTTTCTACGAATGGACCAAGACACAGGACGGTGCGCGGCTGCCTTGGTACTTTTACCGCAGCGATGGTGCGCCCATCGCCTTTGCCGGGATTTGGCAGAACTGGGGCGAGGGCGAGGCGCGGCAGGCGACCTGCGCGATCGTCACGACCGCAGCCAACGACAATGTGCGTGCGGTGCATCACCGGATGCCGTTGATCATCGAACCGGCGGATTGGGCCTTGTGGCTGGGCGAGGTCGGCAAGGGGGCAGCCCGCCTGATGAAACCCGGCGCCGAGGATGTGTTGCAGTTTCACAGGGTCGGCACGGCCGTAAACTCCAACCGGGCCAGCGGGCCGGACCTTATCGCGCCCGAAGCCGATGAATGACATCAGCGGGGCCTTCTTTTCTTTTGCCATCCTGCGCGCTAAACCCCTGTCATGGCCCTGAAATTCTCAAACCTGCCGCAGCTGTACGCGCATCCGTTCGATACGATCATCGATGTGCGCAGCCCGGCAGAGTTTGCCGAGGACCATCTGCCCGGGGCCATCAACCTCCCGGTTCTGGACAATGAGGAACGCGCATGTGTCGGCACGATCTACGTTCAGCAGAGCCCGTTTCTGGCGCGCAAGCTGGGGGCCGCGTTGGTGTTCCGCAACGCCGCCACCCATATCGAGACGCAACTCAGCCACCACGAGGGCGGTTGGCGACCTCTGGTCTATTGCTGGCGCGGCGGTCAGCGTTCGGGATCCTTCACTTGGATGCTGCAGCAGATCGGCTGGCGAGCCGAGGTGATCGAGGGCGGATACCGCAGCTATCGGCGTCTGGTGAAGCAGTACCTCTACGATGACCCGCTGCCGTTCAAGCTGGTGGCGTTGGATGGCTACACCGGCACTGCAAAAACGGAACTTCTGGCCCAGTTGCAAACGCGCGGGGTGCAGGTTCTGGATCTCGAAGCGTTGGCCAATCACCGCGGTTCGCTGCTGGGCGAGCAACCCGGCGGACAACCCAGCCAGAAAGCGTTCGAATCTGCCTTGGCTTCGGCCATGTGCGCCCTTGATCCGGCACGGCCCGTATTGGTCGAGGCCGAGTCGTCAAAAATCGGTTCGTTGATCCTGCCCCCAGCGGTCTGGCAGAGCCTGTGCCAAGCGCCGCGAATACTTGTCACGGCAGATATCGAGGCGCGAACGGACTATCTGGTCGCTGCCTATGACGACATTCTGTCTGATGCCGAGCGTTTGCGGGACCGCCTGTCGCCGCTGCGGTTTCACCGGGGGCATGATGTCGTGGATGCGTGGATGGCTCAGATTGCCGAGGGCAACAAGACGGCCCTGACGCGCGCCTTGATGGAGCAGCACTATGACCCGGCTTACGAAAAGTCGCGGAGAAACCACCAGTTTGATGTGATCGCGCGCGTGCATGCCGCGTCCTTGACCACGGACGGGCTGGATCAGGTCGCGTCGGAAATCGAAGGGGTTGTGGTTCAGCTCTGAAGGCGCAGGCCGGGTGTGTCGCTCAATACTCCGATGACTGCAGCCGGGTAACCAGCGGCACGCAAATGGTCGCAGATTTTTCGTGCGTCGTCGGCCGAAACGGCAGCCAGCAACCCACCTGCGGTTTGAGGATCGAACAGCAGATCGGCCTTGCCGCCGATTGGAACTTCGGGCGCGATGGAACGATTGTCGTTGAACAAGCTGGACCGGAGCCCTTGCTGGCTAAGCTCCAGGGCACCCGCCATGACCGGGACTGCGTCGAGGTTCAGGACTGCGCCGCAGTTGGATGCCTCGCACAGTCCAACGAGATGCCCGGCCAGTCCGAACCCGGTGACGTCGGTCATGGCATGGGCCTGGGCCAGAATGCGTGCGGCGTCACCCTGCGGCTGCGTTATGTGGTCATAGGCGGCCACTACCCACTCGCCGTTGGCTTGCCCAGCCATTTCCGCGGCCATCAGGACTCCGCTGCCAATCGGTTTGGTCAGGATCAACACATCACCGGGCCGCCCGCCGGACAGGGTGATCGGATCAGACTGGCACAAACCTGTGATGGTGAAGCCGATGGTAAGCTCATCGCCCATCGAGCTATGGCCGCCGACGATCTCAGCCCCGGCGCCGCGCATGACTTCGGTCGCGGTTTGCATGATTTCAGCCATGGTGCGGTGTTGCAGCTGGGAGGACATGCGCGGCAGGATCAGTGTGGCCGTCGCGGCCTGTGGGGTCGCACCCATCGCCCAGATGTCCCCCAGTGCGTGAATGGCCGCGATGCGGGTCATCAGAACAGGGTCCGGAACGACACTGCGCAAATGATCTGACGTCAGCACCTGCCGGACGCCTCCAAAGGTCAACACCGCTGCATCATCGCCGGGCAGGGGTGTGATATCTGGACGGTCGGATCGCTGTACCGCGGATAGCGCGGCCTGCAAGGCGCCGCGACCTACCTTGGCGCCGCAACCGCCGCACATGGGCTTGTCGCCCAGAGCATCGCGCAGTCCATCCGCATGGTGACGGGGAATTGCGGGGGCTGACATCTGGGGCAGCTCACGAAAGCGACGCATGAACTTCTGGTCGATATGGTTTTTCCACCGCCACATCACAGGTCCGCTGAATGACGTCCCAAAGCGCTCGGCCAGTGCCGAGCGTTCCCCCAGCGAGACCAGCTTCAGGTAATCCTTCTGCGGCTTGTACCGGCGCATGGTTCCAGCCCCGAGAGCTGCGCGCAGGTTGTTGAAGAGAACGGGAGCCTCTCGTACGGCAAAGACGCCAGCCTTGGGGCGCGGCGTGTCATCCAGATGAGCGCAGTCGCCGACTGCGAAGACCGATGGATCGCTGGACTGCAAATACCCGTTCACTCGGATAAAGCCGTCTTGCAGGTCCAGTCCGGTCAGACCGATCCAGTCATAGGGGCGGGCGCCCGCCGCGCCAGTTGTGAAATCGGCCGTGATGTGACGCCCATCGGTCAGTTGCACGCCTTCGGGTGTGATTTGCGCAATTTTGGCCTGTTCGATGCAATCGATGCCAAGCTGTTCCATCGCCCGCCGAATGGTCTGGGCGGCCTTGGGGTTTATCGCGGTCAGAATTTGCGCCTTGTCGATCAGAGTGACCGTTGCTTGCCGACCCTTGGCGCGCAGAGCATGGGCCATGGCCATCGCCAGTTCGACGCCCGCTACACCGCCGCCAATGACCGCCACCGAAGCGGGGTCGGTTGTCTCCAGGTACTGGGCCCATTTTGCGGCAAAGGGACCAAGAGGTTTTGCAGGGATGGCATGTTCCGTGAACCCGGGCAAAGACGGCATGTCCGATGTGATTCCGACATTGATTGAGGCGACATCGAAAGCGACATCAGGGTGATCGGCCACATTCAACAGCCGCCGGTTCAGGTCCAGGCCGATCGCGGCACCCAGAATGATCCGGGCCCCCGCAAACCGTGCCAGCCGGATAAGATCGATGTCCAGGTCGCGGCGCGCGTAGTGCCCCGCGACATATCCGGGCAACATCCCGGAATAGGGCGCGGTCGGGCCAGGATTGATCACGGTCAACCGCGCGCCGGGTAGGGGGTTCATCCCCCATTTCCGAAGGAAAAGCGCGTGCGTATGACCTCCGCCCACCAGAACCAGATCGCGGGTAAGTGGCAACGAAGGTGTTTTCATGAAGTCAGTTCGCGCTGTGATCCGGGACGTCTTCGACCTGCTCGACCGCGTGGGTGGCCCAGAGCTTGTCTTCGCCCGCGTCCGGCAGATCTTCGGGGGCTTCATGGCGATGAATGTGCCACTTGGCAATGAACAGAGCCGTGATCGGAGCCGTCAGAAACAGGAACAGCGTGATCAGCAGTTCATGCATGGAAAGGCGCTGCTCGATCAGGATCGAATGAAAGATCGAGGCCAGCAACACACCGCCCACGCCCAGCGTGGTGGCTTTGGTCGGGGCGTGCAGCCGCGACATCGGATCCTTCAGCTTGATCATGCCGAATGACCCGACAAAGCCGAAAATCCCTGAAACGATCAGGAAAAATGCAATCAGAAGCTCGAAGATGAATTCCATGGCGGCCTCACTCGATGATGTTGCCGCGCAGCATAAAGCGCGCATAGGCCACGGTCGAAACAAAGCCCAGCATGGCAATGATCATGGCGGCTTCGAAAAAGATCTCGGTGCCCAGATGCAGGCCGTACAGGATCATTAGGGCGATGGTGTTGATCACCATCGTATCAAGGGCGAGCACTCGCGTCCCCACACCATCGGCGGTGATGATCCGCCACAGGCACATCATGATCGCGGCCCCAAAGCAGGCAAAGGCAAAATAGATTGCATATTCGATCATTCGAAAATCTCCTTCAGGCGGCGCTCGTAACGCTGCTTGATCTGGTCTCGTACCGCGCCCGGATCCGGAGCGTCCAGGCAATGGACCAGCAGACAATGCCCTTGGGCCGAGAGGTCGCAACTGACGGTGCCCGGAGTCATGGTGATGGTTCCAGCCAGTACCGTAATCGCTTCGGGTGTGCGCAGTTCCAGCGGGATTGAGATCCAGTTCGGCTGTCTGTCCGCGTCGCGTTTGAACAGGATGATGCGTGCCACGGTCACGTTGGCCACCACGATGTCCCACAGAACTACGATCATGTACTCAACGACCATGGGCCAGTTCCGCAGGACGGGCCGGTCGGGCCAGTAGGGTTGGGTGATGAAGGGAATGATGATCCCCAGAAGCAATCCAAACACCAACGAGTTCAGTGAGGGCGCGTTGGCCAACAGCACCCAGACCAGAGTCAGCAGGAAGCTCAGATGCGGGTGGGGGAATATCCGGCGCAGCAGTTTCATCAGTCTTCCCTTCCCAATACGGCCGAGATGTACTGTTCCGGCGCAAACAGTTGCGCGGCGGTCTTGCGAGTGTAGTCCAGCGAGGGCCCGGCGAACAGGGTCAGCAGGACGAGGCCCAGAACCACTCCGAACACCGAGGTGAACGCCAGCCCCGGCTGCGGTTCAGGCGCGGGCCGGTGCGGCGGTTCATTATCGTTGGTGGCCTCGGTTTCGGGTTCCGGGTCGATCTGGGTGCTGGCGTCATAGCTTTTCCAGAAGATCAGGGATCCGGCGCGGGCCAGACCTACGATGGTGACAAAGGATCCGATCAGAACGACCGCCCAGACCGCAGTGGCATCCGGCGCATACCAAGACGCATCCAGCACCAGAAGCTTGCCGATGAACCCCGACAAAGGCGGCATGCCCGCCATCGCTATGGCTCCAACGAAGAACAGCGCCGAGATCAGTCCGCTTTGCGGCATCGGCGGGCGGGGCGCAATGGCCCCTCCACGACGTTCCATCACCAGATCGGCCACCAGGAACAGCAGCGCGGTCGCAAGTGTTGAATGGTAGACGTAATACAGAGCGGCGGCTGTGGCCGTCTCGGTGAACAAGGAAATAGCCACCAGCAGCGTTCCCATCGAGGCGATGGCGCAAAACGCAACCATGCGCGCGATGTGCCGCGTGCCTAGAATACCGATCGAGCCGATGGCAAGGGTCACCAGCGCGGCAGGTTGTAGCCAGTCACCAACCAGTCCTTCGGTGACGGCAACATCCGGGCCGAATGCCAAAGTATAGACCCGCAGGATCGAATAGGCCCCCACCTTGGTCATGATCGCAAACAGCGCGGCAACTGGCAGCGGCGCGTTGGCATAGCTGGCCGGCAGCCAGAAATGCAGCGGCAGGACAGCGGCCTTGATGCAGAAGACCAGCAGCAGAAGAACCGCACCCACGCGCAACAGGGCGGTGTCTTCGGCCGGAATTTCCGCGACGCGCACAGCCAGGTCGGCCATGTTCAGGGTACCGGTAACCGAATAGATCGTGCCCAATGCAAACAGGAACAGAGTTGACCCCAAGAGGTTGTAGGTGACGTATTGCACCCCGGCCTTCAGGCGTACCGCGCCGCCGCCATGGGTCATCAGGCCGTAGGAGGCGATCAACAACACCTCAAAAAATACGAACAGGTTGAAAGCGTCCCCGGTCAGGAAGGCGCCGCAGACACCCATAAGCTGGAATTGGAACAACGGGTGAAAGTGATTGCCGCGTTCGTCCCAACCGGACGCGATGGCGTACAGCACGACAGGCAAGGCTAGCAACGCCGTCAGCAGCACCATCATCGCGGACAGTCGGTCAAGGACCAGAACAATGCCAAACGGGGCTGGCCAATCGCCCAGTTCGTAGACATGAATCTCGCCGCCCGCCGCCTGCGCAGTGATGGTCAGCGCGATGCCGAGCAAGCCCACCACACCGGCGACTGAAAAGATACGCTGCAGGTCCAGATGGTACCGCAGAACCATGATGATGAAGGGGGCCAGGATCGCGGGCAGGACGATCGGCGCAACGATCCAGTGGTTCATGCGTCTTCTCCTGCGTCATCCACGCTGTCCTGCGCGGCCATGTCTATATGGTCATCCTTCGAAGACAGGTAGGCGCCCAATGCGATCATCACGATCACAGCTGTCATCCCGAACGAGATCACAATCGCCGTCAGAACAAGGGCCTGCGGCAATGGATCGGTATAGGGAACCTCTTCGTATTTGTTCAGAACTGCAGGCGCGTTCACGGCCAGCCGTCCCGTGGCGAACAGGAACACGTTGACCGCATAGGTCAGCAGAGACAGGCCCAGGATGACCGGAAAGGTCCGACGGCGCAGGATCAGAAAGATCCCTGCGGCGGTCAGAACGCCAACGGCCGATGCGACGAGTGCTTCCATCAGCCCTGCTCCTTCGCTTTTTCTTGCTCTTCGGCCAGATCATCCCGCAACGGGTTGATGTCCATCGGGAATTCCTGTGCCATGCCCGGCCGCCACGCAAAGCGCGACAGGCTGTCCAGCGCCAACATCACGGCGCCCAGAACGGCAAGGAACACGCCTGTGTCGAACAGCATGGCCGTGGCCCATTCGAACTCTTCCAGCGGCGGCCAATGCAGATAGCCGAAATCGCTGGTCAGGAAGGGCCGCTCGTTGAACCAGGCGCCCAAACCCGTGGCCGCAGCGATCAGAACACCCCAGCCGATGGTGCCATGGTAGTAGAACCGCTGCCGCTCGATCGCCCAGGTATAGCCGCTGGCCATGTACTGCATCAGGAAGGCGATCGCGACCACCAGACCGGCGATGAACCCGCCTCCGGGCTGGTTATGCCCCCGGAAGAAGATGTAGGCGCCTACCATCAGGGCGATCGGCATCATCACGCGCGTTGCAACAACCATCATCAGCGGATGAGAGTCGCCCGACTGGGGCCAGTGAGGTTTGCGGTTCAGCAGGTAGGCGCGGACACTGGTGCCCAGCACGGCCTCGGTCAGGGCAAAGATGATCAAGGCCGCGATCCCCAGCACGATGATCTCGCCGAAGGTATCAAATCCCCGGAAGTCCACCAGGATCACGTTGACCACGTTGGTGCCTCCGCCACCCTTGTAGGAATTGGCCAGGTGGAACTCCGAAATCGTCGGGAAGGCGAAATCGCGCAGCATGAGCGCATAGATCAAGCCCCCGGCGCCGATACCGGCCACTACCGAAATGGCGGCATCACGCCAACGCCGTGCCGCGCTGCTGTCCCATGGGGTCTCGGTCGGCAGGAAATTCAGCGACAGCAGCAGCAGTATCATCGTGACGACTTCGACCGAGATCTGCGTCAGGGCCAGATCAGGCGCGGACAGATAGTTGAAGGCCATCGACACGATCAGGCCGACGACACCGATCAGAACCAGAGACAGCAGCCGGTTGCGGTGGAACCACATGATGCCCATCGTCGCCACGATCAGGCACAGCCAGCCGATGATCGGAATGATCGGAGCCGGCAGCGGAACCCGCGTTTCCACGCCAATCGTGCCGGTCGAATAGGCATAGTATCCAAGGCCGACCGTAAAGGCGATCAGGATGATCGCATAGCGGCTGATGACACCGTTGTGCAGCTCGTCCGTGATCCACCGGCTGGCGGCGGTCAATCCGTCGATCACGGCGTCGAAGATGGTCTTGGCCTCGGGGCGGGGCAGGATATTCCAGACCTGCTCGCCGCGGCGGTGCAAAGCCAACAGGAAGAGGCCGCCAAAAGTTGCGACGATCGACATGTACAAGGCAGGCGTGAACCCGTGCCACAGCTTCAGTGAGTAATAGGGCAGCTTCTCGCCGCCGATCACTGCGGAAGACACAACCGCAACCAAGGGGCCGACGATGGCGGCCGAGTTCAGGCCGATCAGCACGACCAGCACAACCAGGAATGCCGGAGCCAGCCACAGCCCCACCGGCGGGTCATGCGGGTGCGCAGGGTAATCCTCGCGTTCAGGGCCCAGGAAGACGTGGGACACGAACCGGAAGGAATATGCGGCAGAGAAGATCGCGGCTACCAGGGCAAGGGCTGGCACCAGATAGTGCGAGTTTCGCCAGACCGTGTGCACGGTTTCTTCCAGCATCATTTCCTTCGACAGGAATCCGTTCAAAGGTGGAATCCCTGCCATGGACAATGCGGCGATTGTTCCAATCGAAAAGGTGATCGGCATCAAATGGCGCAGGCCGCCCAGGCGCTTGATGTCCCGGGTGCCGGTTTCGTGGTCCACGATCCCGGCGGTCATGAACAGGGCGGCCTTGAAGGTGGCGTGGTTGATGATGTGAAAGATGGCGGCCACGACCGCGATCTTGGTGCCAAAGCCCAGCAGCATCGTGACCAGCCCCAGATGCGACACCGTCGAAAAGGCCAGCAACGCCTTGAGGTCATCCTTGAACAGCGCGATCACCGCGCCGATCAGCATGGTCACCAGGCCGGTGGTGGCGACGATGTAGAACCACGCCTCGGTTCCGGCCAGAACCGGCCACATGCGCGCCATCAGAAACAGGCCAGCCTTCACCATCGTGGCCGAGTGCAGATAGGCCGAAACCGGCGTTGGAGCGGCCATTGCATGCGGCAGCCAGAAATGGAACGGGAACTGGGCCGACTTGGTGAAACATCCCAGCAGGATCAGTATCAACGCCGGCAGGTAGTAGGGCGAAGACTGGATCAGTTCGCGGTTCTGGAGGATCACGCTCAGGTCATAGGACCCCACGATATTGCCGAGGATCAGCATCCCCGCGATCATCGCCAGCCCGCCGGACCCGGTGACCGCCAGCGCCATCCGCGCGCCCTGGCGGCCTTCGGGCAGGTGTTTCCAATAGCCGATGAGCAAGAACGAACTGAGCGAGGTCAATTCCCAGAAAATCAGCAAAAGCAGTATGTTGTCGGACAGAACGATACCGACCATCGCGCCCTGGAACAGCAGGAGATAGGTATAGAATTGCCCCATTGGGTCTTCACGCGACAGGTAGAACCGCGCGTACAGGATGATCAGCAGACCAATGCCGAGGATCAGCAGCGCGAACAGAAATCCCAGCCCGTCCAGCATGAAATTGGCGTTCAACCCCAGCCCCGGAATCCAGTCGAACCGCGCGGTGACCACCGTGCCGTTCATGACGTCCGGGATATGAATCAGCAGCCCCATCAAGGCCAGAAACGTGGTCAATCCCGCCGCCGATGCGGCTGCGTTGCGCCCGGCGCGGATTAGCAGGGCGGGAAAGACAGCTCCGAGGAAGGGAAGGGCCGCGATAAGGAATAGGGACAAGTGCGATACTCCAGGCTGAGCGGTCAGGGTGCTGTTGATTTTGTAAGGATAATTTATTGACTGTCCAGCTATTGCAAGTTTTTCACCTTGCACTACTCCCCGCGATTTTTCAGCCAAAGCCTGCGCGAAAATGACGCGAACTTGATCTGCGCCCGGCTTTTCGGCGCAGCGTCGGAGGCGGACCCGTGATAAAACCGGCGTGGAAAAACCGGAGGGCGCACATTGGCGATCAAAACCATGCTCAGCCGCAGAGGCGTGTTCCTTGGGGGCGCAGCCGCTGTGCTTGCGGGTTTTGCGATCCGCGAATACCGTCTGATCCCCGAAGACTTTTCTGGCGGTACGTTGACCGTCGCTCAGGCGCATGAAAAGGCTGTTGCGGGGGAAATCCTGTTGCTCGACATCCGGACCCCGCGCGAATGGCGTGCCTCAGGCATCGGGCAGGGCGCTCAACCGCTGGACATGCGCCGTGAAGACTTTCTGGATGCGTTGGATCGCCTGTCCGGCGGTGACAAGGGGCGGCCGATTGCCGTGATCTGCGCCCGTGGTGTGCGGTCAGCGCGGCTTGGCAACAGATTGACCGAGGCGGGCTACGGCAACATCCTTGACGTGCCCGAAGGGATGCTGGGGTCAGCCGCAGGTCCGGGCTGGGTGCGGGCCGGGCTGCCGGTGCAGGCGTATTCGGAGGGGGCGTGATGAGGCTCAGGGATCTGTTGGCTGTGTTGTTCGCAACGGCCGCAACTCCGGCATTGGCCGTGTGTGGGCAGGATCAGGGTGTTTGCGAGACTGAAACCGGAAGCTATCGCATCGAGCTGCCGGAAGAGTCCAACCCGCCATTGGTCGTGTTCCTGCACGGGTATGGCGGCAGCGCGCAGGGAACCATGAAAAACCGCGGCATGGTCGAACCCTTGCTGGCGCGGGGATATGCGGTCATGGCCCCCGAGGGGGCCGAGCGGAACGGTCGAAAAAGCTGGAACTTCTATCCGGGGTGGGACGGGCGAGACGAAGCCGCGTTCCTGAAGGAGGTTGTTGCGGATGCGGCCCAACGGTTCGGGGTCGATGACCATCGCGTGGTGCTGGGGGGATTCTCGGCCGGCGGCTTCATGGTGAACTATTTGGCCTGCGCCGATCCCGAGGCATTCTCGGCCTACGTGCCTGTCTCAGGAGGATTCTGGCGCCCGCATCCCGAAAGCTGCGCGGGGCCCGTGCGCCTTTTTCACACACATGGCTGGACCGACAACGTGGTGCCGCTAGAGGGGCGCGCACTGGGCGGTGGTCGGTTCCTTCAGGGCGATATCTTCGCCGGGCTCGAGATCTGGCGGCAGGCCAACGAATGCGCCGACAACCGTCCAGACGGGTTTTCAACGACAGGCCAGTTCATGCGTCGCAAGTGGACCGCCTGTGCTGACGGCAGCGCATTGGAGTTCGCGCTGTTTCCCGGCGGTCATTCCGTTCCTCGGGGTTGGGCCGACATGATGGTGGATTGGTACGAAGGATTGCCCGGCGGGTGATCATTCCGCCGGGGTCATGGTTCCTTTGCCCTCGATCAGGCGTTTCAACTCGTTGCGATGCGAACGTGCCGCCCGCGTGATGGCGGGCTCGTGGAAATCCTCGGGCATGCCGACCATGCGACGCGCCGCAGCGGCAGATACGCCGCTGAGAGCGGAGAGCGGTACCGCAAAAGTCAGGCTGATGGCGATTGGAGCCAGCCAGACCGAGACCAACCCGGCGAGGA
Source organism: Ruegeria sp. BJ5 (assembly GCF_056537865.1). Taxonomy (NCBI): domain Bacteria; kingdom Pseudomonadati; phylum Pseudomonadota; class Alphaproteobacteria; order Rhodobacterales; family Roseobacteraceae; genus Ruegeria; species Ruegeria sp. BJ5. The sequence continues at coordinate 1,132,163 of NZ_JBQFSH010000001.1, read as the reverse complement.
TACCCGCGCTCAGCGCGAGGCCGCTGATGGTTTCGAGCGCGTGACACACGATCAGCGTCCGCAGCACATAGGTGCCGCCATCCCGTGCCTGCGGAGTCCAACCTTTTTGCACACCGAGAAGGGTGCGGAACACGGCGATCATCTGCTGCACCATAAGGATCGGTGCGTACAGGATCGACAGCACGACCTCGAACAGGAATGACGCAAGAAACCGGGTCCGGCCGCCGAAATCTTCATAGCGAACACCGCTGAGGGGCAATGCCAGTGCCCCCAGAATCTTGGGGGCCAGCAGCATCGCGTACATGACAAGTATGATCAGAACATGCCGCGTTTCGGTCATTTCCGGCCACTGGGGGAACATCGGATTGTCCGGGCTGAAATAGTGCAGCACCGAAGCATCCTTGCCCTGACCGATCAACGCCCACATGACCAGCAGTGCGAACCACAAGGGTGACATCAGGTATCCGACGGCGCCGTGGAACAGATGAAACCGCGACACGGCCCGAAACCCGGTCGAGCCCAGCAGACGCAGATGCTGCAGGTTGCCTTGGCACCAACGGCGGTCGCGTAGGGCGTGGTCGATCAATGTCGGCGGTGTTTCCTCGTACGAGCCTCGGATGCGCGGCAGAAAGCGCACGCCCCAACCGGCACGGCGCAGCAACCCGGCCTCGACGAAGTCGTGGCTCATGATCAGCTGTTCCCGGCCCGAGAGCGAGCGCAGCTTGGGCAGACCTGCGCAGGTCGCAAAGGCCTTGGTGCGGATGATGGCGTTGTGGCCCCAATAGTTGCCTTCCTGGCCGCACCAACGGGACAGGCCCTCGGCAAATGCGATGCCGTACACACCATTGGCGAATTGCTGCATCCGGGCAAAGACGGACTGGGCACCGATCAGTTGCGGATAGCTTTGGATCAGGCCGGCGCCGGGATCGCGGGCCAGCGCGTCGGTCAACCGTGCGATCGCACGCCCGGTCATCAGGCTGTCGGCGTCCAGAACCAGCATTGCATCCCATGCGCCACCCCAGCGGCTGACCCAATCAGCGATATTGCCGACCTTGCGGTCTGTATTCTGTTCCCTGCGTCGGTAATATAGCTCAAGCCCCGGGGCGAGCGTGGTACGCAGCGCCTCGATGCTGGCCTGTTCCTGGGCCGCAATTTCCGGATCGCGGGTGTCGGACAGGATGAACATCGCATAGTGATGCTTGCCCCCTCGGGCGCGCAGTTCTTCCAGCATCGTGCGGGCATTGCCCAACACGTTCCACGGCACTTCGTTGTAGACGGGCATCAGCAAAGCGACCCGCAGTGGCTGCGCACGACCCTGCCGTACCGGACGCTCTTGCCGGGCCAGAGAGACCATGCCCAGTAGGACTGTGCAGACCGTGAAGGAAATCCAGAAGAAATTGAACGAAATCAATGCCAACAGGATGGCTTCGACCACGTTTATCCCTTCGGCGTCGAACCAATCCGCCATGACCCACAGCAAAGCAACCGAGGCGGCCATGGCCGGGGAAAACGCCAATGCGCGCCAAAGGCCCGCCGACGACCGGCGGGCATCCGCAGGCGCTTGGGCGTCCCGAAACCCGGCGGCAAAATCCTGCTCCGGCATCGCCAGCGGTGCCTCGGGCGGCATGATTTTCAGGTCCGGGTTCATGCTGTCCATCTGTACATCCAGACTTCCGAGGCGGGCTCGTCACCCAGCCTCAATTGCGCGCGCAATTCGACGTGGTCGCGGTCGCCCGGCTGAAACGAAAAGGCCAGACGCAAGCCGCCCGTGTCCGGGTTGCGTTGCAGAACCCCATCCGAAGTTTCCGCATGAGGCGACTGCACGAACACGCTGAGGGCGTCCGGATCGTCGAACAACTCGCTGGCTTCGAAGTCGATCACCGCAAGCCGCCCTTCGCCAAACGTGTTCTCGCCCATGGCGGTATTGATCACCCGTGGCATGGCGGTCCGCTGAGGTTCCTCGCCCCAGATCAGGCGGTACGACAAGTCGAGCTGAGCACCGGCAGCGACCGGTTCAGCGGGACGCCAATAGGCGACAATGTTGTCGTAGATCTCCTGATCGGCCGGAATTTCGACCAGAGTGACCGTACCTTTGCCCCAATCGCCCATCGGCTCGACCCAAAGGCCGGGGCGCTTGTGGTATTGCGCCTCGAGGTCGGCATAGTCGGAAAACGCGCGTTTGCGCTGCATCAATCCGAACCCGCGCGGCTTCATGTCGACGAATGAGGACACCTGCAATCGCTTGGGATTGGCGAGCGGGCGCCAAATCACTTCTCCGGCCCCGTTTCGGATCATCAGACCGTCGCTGTCATGCACGGCCGGACGGAAATCGTCGAACCGGTTGCGATTGGTCTGATCGAACAGGAACATCGACGTCCCCGGTGCGATCCCGACGTGGGGAAGCTCTTCCCGAGCAAACAGGGTCGCCTGCACCTCCATGATGCAGTCGGTGCCGGCGGTGATATCGAACCGGTAGGCGCCGGTTACACTGGGACTATCCATCAGTGCGTGAACGATCATGTTGCGTTGGCCGGGCTTTGGGCGCTCCAGCCAAAATCGGATGAAATCCGGAAATTCTTCGCCCTCGGGATCCCCGGTTTTCAGTGCAAGACCTCGGGCTGACAGACCATAAACCTCGTGTAGGCCGATGGCACGGAAATAGCTGGCTCCCTGAAAGACGCAGAACTCGTCCGTCTTGCCAGGGCGATGCATCTCGGTGCGCAGCCGGAAACCCGAAAAACCCAGCGTTTCGTCTACGGGCAGATCGGGGACATCCTCGGCCCGGTCGAACATCTCGAGGTCGAATGCAACCGGCGCGGTCATCCCGTTCTCAACTGCCGAGACCTGAACGGTTCGGGGGAAGTAGAGGCCGGGGGTGAAGAAATCGACGTTGAACGGCGTATCGGTCCCGTACCAAAGCGCACGGTCCAGCCGGAAACGGATGGAGCGGTACTGTTCGTAGGTGAGGTCCTGCCACGCCTGCGGAACGGTTTCGCGCGCCTCGTAGGGGCGGCTGGCCAGATCGCGGGCAAGGGCGATGATATCGGCCCGGTCGAATGGCACCTCGCCACCGGTGGCAAAGGTGGCCGGGGCGAAGGCCAGCGCCGTAGTCGACGCAAGGAATGCACGACGCGTGAACTTCATGACTTCGATTTCCATGGGTGTGATTTGAACCAAGCGGCCAGATAAGCCACGCCGATGATCAACGCAAATCCAATTAGGTTTGCGGCCAGAACGGTGGCGAAATCCCGCCCAAATTCGTCGAGGAAAACGCCGATAAGTCGTGCCGCTGCCATGGAAAATACAAAAACCGCCAAGGACTGCTGGCCCACTTTGGTGATCTGCTTCAGGATCCATCGCCACAGCTGCGCGCCGATCGTGTTGCCGGTGGCGATCAGGCGATGCCCATGTTGCCCAGCAGCCACCCATCCCAGGTAGGCCAGCGACAGGAAGTGCATGTACCGGAACAGGCCGAAATCGGTTTTTTCGCGCAGCTCGCTTGTCAGGGGCCAGACCTTTCGGATGTTCTCGGCAAGATCCGGCGCGGCCGCCTGGACCCACAAGAACACTTTCCACGATCCGAACGGGGCTGAGAGGACAAGGAACAATGCCGCGGCCCAGATCAGCGTCTTGGAAACCGGCGGTGCAGGAATCCAGCCCCGCATGAATGCAAAGCCGGTGAAAAACAGCAACTGCCATCCAAACGGGTTGAAGAACCACTGGCGGTCAGACCACGGCTCGGCCGGAAGCGCCAACATACCGGTCTGCGCCACCAGCCAGATCGCGACCGAGACCAACCCGACCGCCCAGATGCTGAGGCGCGACAGGCCCATGAATATCGGCATCATTGCCAGAACGACCAGGTACATCGGCAGGATGTCGAAATAGTTCGGCACATAGGTCAGTGTGAACAGCCCTACCATCTGTGGCATCGGGTCGTTGAAGAAATGCTGCAGGTTCAACCCCGAGACATAGCTTTTGTCGAAGGCTCCCGACAGATCCAGCGCCGCCATGGACATTGCGACAAAGAAAAACAGACAAATATGGGCCCAGTAGACCTGCCAGATGCGGAAGCTGACCCGGGCGGTACCCATCCACCAGCCCTTGCGCTCAAACGCGCCGCCAAAGGCGATCGCCGAAGCCATGCCCGAGCAGAAAACAAAGATTTCAGTCGCGTCCGAGAACCCGAAACGGGCCGGGATCCATCTGGCCCAGGGGTCGTTCGGGATGTGCGCGATCAGGATGATGAACATCGCAATACCGCGATAGAAATCCAGCCGCGGGTCGCGGGTTGTGGCAGCAGGGGCGGAGGATGCCGCCACCGGTGCAAAATCAGAAGCGGGCGAAGCGGTCGCCATTCGTTTCTCTGTCCTTTGTGGTCGTCTTGTTATTCAGCCGGTACGCTTTGCACACCGGATTGGTCGCGGGCCGAACTGATCAGAGCGCGGCGCGCGAGGGCGTAATTGTCTTCGGTGCCGGTCCGTTTGGCCTTGCGGTCGTCCAAAATGCGCTCGACATCATCGAGGCGTCCGGCACGCAGGCCGGAATCGATCGTAATGCGTTCAAAAACATCCCTCTGGGCGTGACTGCCGCCGGCCAATTGCATCGAATTTCGCGCATTTGCAAGATGCTCGAAGGCTTGGAGATAATCGCCTTTTCCAAAGGCCTCGAGCCCTATGGCGGCGGCCAAGCCCGGGTCGGCCATGCGACGTGCCGTGTCGGTTGCGGGCTGTTGCGAGTCCTTGTGTATACGGGCCAGCAACTTGGCGGTCGAGTCGGGCCTGTTGTCACCAGTCAGTGCCAAAAGGTAATGCAGATCGGCGAAGATCAGACAGCCGTCTTCGGTGCGGGCGGCGCTCAGGTCGGCCAGTTCTTCCCATCGGGTGCCAATGTCCACGCCTTCAAGCTCGAGCCTCGACAATAGCGAAGTCGCATTCGAAATATCGCGATAGTCATCTGTCTTGTCTTGGCGAATCTCGTGGTCGTACAGATCAAGCACCTGGTCGATCTGACCCAGATCCAGATGCATCAACGCTTTGTGCCACCACACGTGATACCGGAAGTTGTTGCAGTGGGACCAGGCAGCCTCGCGCCCGGCCAGCCAGTCCAGGCCAGATTGCGCATTGCCCGTCATTTCGTGCACGTGAGCGACTGCGTGCAGGCCCCACGCGTCGTCCGAAACCATCCACAGGGCCTGACGCCCTGCGATCTCGGCCTTTTCATAGGCACCGGTTTCTTCCAACGCAAAGGAATGGCACCCAAGCAGGTATCCACGACCGGGGTGATCAGGCGCATAAGCTGGCAGAACCCGTTCGATTGAGCGTCGCATCCCTGCGGAATCACCCAACACGAAACGGGTCGCGTGGCTGAGCTTCATGGCAAGCGTGTCCTCGGGGTGAGTGCGCAGAATTGCCTCGAAAGTTTGTACGGCGCGGGTGGGTTGGCCTGCCAGCCAGTGATCCAGGGCCTCAAGATACAGTGTCTCGCGGGCTGAAATCGGCTGCTCAGCGGCCGCACTCTTTGCCGTGGCGGCGGCCTGATGGGCGACCTCCATCATTTCCCGGCGCCCCAACAGAACCATGAAAAGCCCCTTGATGGCATGTCCAAGCGCAAAGCCCGGTTCAAGCTCAAGCACCTTGCCCAGATGCTGAGGTGTGACGGCTGCGTGTGCCATGAAACCAAGCAGAACACCATTCCACGCTTCGGCGCTGTCCGGGTGGGTCAGGGTGTTCATCTGTCCGAAAACATCTTGCTGCATGCTTGGGTCCAATCTGGTTGCAAAAACTCACACTCTTGGACTTAGCAGAGTGTGCAGACGGGACGTAACAGTATCGGGCTTGCTCTCGAATTGGTGAAAGCTTGTGTTCGCAAAAAGCGAAAAAAATCGCCGATTCAATGACATGTTTCAGCGACTTGCCGCCGAAAAAGGCAGAGTGTTTCAATCCTCGAAGGGGTTTTCCGCGTTCAGAACCGCCTGCGTGTCAGCGCCGAACTCGGGCGGAGCGGAGCGATAGGTCACCGGGCTGCGGGACAACTTCAATGGATTCCCGATCAGACGCACCGGGCCGGGCCGGGCTGGCATATTCACTTGCATCCCCCGCGTGGCCACTTGGTCCGAGGCAAAGACCTGATCCAGCGTCTGAACCGGGCCGACCGGCACTTTCAACGCCTCAAGGCCATCGATGACGGCCTTGGTCTTCAGCCGCTGCAGCGCGGGCCGCAGAACGGCGTTCAGGGCGTCGCGGTGTTCCAGCCGGGCTGGGTTGGTGACGAACCGCGTGTCGTCGGGCAGGTGGCTCAACTCCAGAAATCCGCAGAAGCGCCGGAACTGGCTGTCATTTCCCACGGCCAGAATGACGTGGCCATCAGCTGTTTCATAAACATCGTAGGGCACGATGTTGGGGTGCCCATTGCCGCGCCGTAGTGGCACCTGGCCCGAGGTCAGATAGTTCACGCCCTCGTTGATCAGCCACGCGATCTGGCTGTCGACCAGCGCGATGTCGATCTGCTGGCCTTCGCCGGTCTGATCCCGGTGGCGCAGCGCCGCCAGAATGCCGACGGTCGCGTACATGCCGCACATCACGTCGGCGATGCCCACGCCCACCTTCATCGGGGCTCCGTCAGGCTCGCCGGTCAGCGACATGATCCCGCCATAGCCCTGCGCCATCAGGTCATAGCCCGGCTTGGCAGCGTTTGGCCCGGTCTGGCCGTAGCCCGAGATCGAACAGTAGATCAGCCCCGGAAAGTCCCGCGAGAGGGTTTCATGGTCCAGCCCGTATTTGGCCAGCCCGCCGGGTTTGAAATTCTCGATGAGGATGTCGGCATGGGAGGCCAGCCGCCGGATCTGTTCCTGCCCCGCTGGCGAGGCGATATCGATGGCGACGGACTTCTTGTTGCGGTTCGCGGCCATGAAATAGGCGCTCAGATCGGTCGGGTTGCCATCCGCGTCGGTGACATAGGGCGGCCCCCATTGGCGGGTATCGTCGCCACCGGTTGCCGGGTTTTCCACCTTGATCACGCTGGCGCCCAGATCGCCCAGCAGCTGCGTGCAGGTCGGCCCGGCCAGAATGCGTGACAGATCCAGAACCTTGACGCCCTTCAGCGGCCCTTCAGATGCGGCCATCATAGCCTCCGCGGTCGATCTCGGCGGAGATCACCGTAAACGTGTCGGCGGCCATCGCGGACTTCAACGCCGCGCGCAGCTCGGCGCGGTTGCGCACGGTGTGGCCGTTGCCGCCGAACGCCCGGCCCATAGCGGCATAGTCATGCCGGTCGAAATCGACGCCCCGATTGCCCATCTGGCGCTGGCGCTGTTTCAGCTCGATCAGCGCCAGGCTGGCATCGACAAAGACCAGAAAGATCGGGTTTCCACCCATTTCTGCGGCGGTCGACAACTCACCGGCCACCATCAGGAATCCGGCATCGCCGGAAAAGCTGATTACCGGGCGGTCGGGTTCGGCCAGTTTCAGGCCAATCGCCATCGGAACAGCGCAACCCATCGTGCACAGCGCCGAAGACTGGATCAGGTCGCGCGGCTCCAGGCACTGCCACATCTGGCTAAGGAGGATGCGATGCGCACCGCTGTCTGCGGTGGCCAGTGTTTCGGGGGGCAGGGTGTCGCGGGCCTCGGCGATCACGGCGGCGGGGCCCCAGTCGTCATCGGAGGGAAAGGCCGCGGCCAAGGCGGCCTTGACCTGCGCCGGTTGGCCTTGGGGCCAAGTCGGTCGCGCAGGGTTGCCCTTGGCGATCGCTTCAAGCGTGGCTCCGGTATCGGCCACCAGGTTCAGCCCCGCCTGGTGCATGTAGTGGTCATTCACCACGGCCGAGATGTCGATCACCCGTTTCTCGTCCGGGTCCCAGATCTCGCGCCAGCCGGGGCGCATTTCGATTGGGTCGTAGCCCAGGCACAGGATCAGGTCGGCCTGTTCGACCAACGGTACAAGCTGCGTGTCGGCAAGGGGCGACAGGCCCGCGCCACCTAGGCACAGCGGGTGATCCTCGGGCACCACGCCCTTGGCCTTGTAGGTCGTGACGAACGGGATGCCGAAATGTTCCAGAAACGCGCGCACCACGCTGCGCGAGTCGTCATGCAGCACGTCCAGCCCGATGATCGCCAGCGGACGCTCGGCCTCGGCCAACCAGCGGCGGGCCTTCTCGAGGCATGTGCCCTCGGGCGCGACGCGGGCGGCCCGGGTCAGCCGTCGGCGCTTGGCGACCGACACCCGTGTATCGGCGACCGAGATCGGCACGTCGATATGCACCGGCCCGGGGCGCGGCTGCGTGGCAAGCGACACGGCCTTGTCGGCGATGATGTCGGCGCCCTTGGCCGTCAGGGTGAACGTACCCTTGGTGATCGAGCGATAGACCTGCGCATGATCCATGACCTGATGGGTGTAGGTCAGCGCCTCGTCGGCATCGACGCAGCCGGTCAGCACGATCATCGGCACCCGGTCCTGCAGCGCGTTGGCCACGACATTGATGCCGTTCATGGCCCCAGGACCCAGAGTCGCCACCAGAATCGCCGGCGCGCCATCGCGGTGATGTACCGCCTCGGCCATGAAACCAGCGGAGTTTTCGTGCTTGGTCAGGTGAAAGGTGATCCCGGCCTGTTCCAGCGCATCGACCAGGGTCAACACCTCGCCTCCGGGCATGCCGAAGGCGTGGCGGCACCCGGCCTCGTACAGCCGTTGCGCCAAAAGGTCCGCAGCGCGGGGGGACAGGTCCTGCATCGAACAAGCTCCGTAAGTTCCGTTGCGCAGCAGATTGCGGAGGTTCCGGGCCGGCGCAAGCCGCATCACGTCAGTGTGACTATTTGACAGCCAAATCGGCGATGGCGGCGAACTTGGCGTCCAACTCTGCGGCGATCGCGGGCAAGGTGTCGGAGCCGCCGGTGTAGGAGGCAAAGACAAGGCTGGGTGTCTTGTAGGACAGCGTCGCGGTGCCATCCTCGTTTTCCGTGACGTACAGGCGGATCGGCGCCTCGATCATCGCGGGCACCGATTGTTCCAGAACCCGCACCGCATAGTCGTTGTTGAAGACGCCGATCACCCGATTGCCTGGAATGGTGATGCCGCGCGCGGCGGCGGCCTTGGTGGGCCCGGCCTGCGTTACCACGATCAGACCGTTTGCCTTGACCGCTGCGATCGTGTCGGCCACCAGCGCGTCATGGGTCTTGGTCGTCGGGTGGACGGCCCAACCCGGCCGGGGTTCGATATCGGCCGCCAGCGCGGGAAGCGCCAGCAGGCCTAGGAAAAACATAAGACGTGTCATCACGGGCTCTCCAAGTCGTAGTTGGCCCAAGTCTTCCCGAATTCCCGGGTGCGTACAGTCACAATATCGTGGGTGGCGGGCTTGCGCCGGGGGTGCGAAACCCGCACAAGCGACAGTGTGAAACGGAAAAAAGGCAGGCGAGGGGCATGCGTGTTTTGATCTGCAGCAGCTGCGCGGGCGAGCGCGACTTGCTGGCCGAGCGTCAGGCCGTATTGGAGGCCGTGCGCGCTGCGGGACTGGACGGGCGGGTCGAGATCGCCGAGCATGCCTGTTTCAGCGGCTGCGAGGAGCCGACCGTGGTGGCGATGCAGGGGGAGAGCCTGGCGTCCTACGTGTTTTCGGGAATCGATCCGGTCGCCGATGCCGATGACATTGCGGCGACCTGTCGGACCATTCTGCACAGCCCGAATGGCTGGATCGAAGACGCCCGGCCGTGCGGGCGGCTTCGCTTGTGTCTGCGGGCGCGGATCCCCGCGTTTCAGTCCACCTGAACCGTAACCGAGGCGCTGACCGGCACCCCATCCACGGCCAGCGGGCTGTGGCTGTTGGCGTTCAGCGAGACCTCGATGGTCGTTTCGCCCTTGGGCAGGTCAGGGATGTGCATCCAGTTGCCATAAAGCCGCGCCAGCTTGACGCCGTTCACGTAGACATGCGCATGGCCTTCGCCGGGTTTGTCGTCCAGCGAGGCGTGCTCGGGCGCGAACGTGAAGTTCCGCGGCATCACATGCAGGTTCCAACCCGCCATCGGGTCGGGGGAGACGGCGATCTCCAGCCCCGGCGCGTCCGGTCCGGCGGGCAGGTTGATGGCGGTGCTGTGGTCATGGGCCATGGCCTCGGCGTGATGGCCGCCATGTTGGGCGGGGTCGGCATGGTCGTGGCCGTCGAAGGTGACGCCGTTGGCCGCGGCCAGCACGAACCCGGCACCCCCGCCAAAGACCAGACCGATCGCGAAAAGAGCAAGCGAGCGTGTCATCTTGTTTCCTAAAAAAGCAAATGACCCGCCGGTTGGGCGCCGGCGGGTCGTGGGATTTCGGGGATCAGGCTGCGGCTTCGACGCGCTTGCCCTCGCTTTGCCAGAAATACCCGGCAAACGAACCCAGCAGCACCCAGGCCACAAGGCCCACACCGAAGGCGCGCGCGGCGAACAGTGCCCCGATCTCGGTCGGAACCGGCCCGGTGAACACGTCGGGTTCCGGTGCGCCGATCAGGTGCGGGGCCATCAGCAGCACGGCCGCAACCAGATAGCTGACGATGTTGCCACCGAAAGCGATCAGCCACATGGCCACACCAGCAGCCGCGACGGTTGCCCACCACCAGATCTGCCGCGCAAACACATCGGCTGCGGCAACGCCCGGAACCTCGGGGGCCAGGGTGAAGCCCGGCGCCAGGTGAAAGGCGATGAAACCGGCAAGGCCCCACAGCACGCCCGTGCGCCCGTCAACCGGGTGGCCCTGGGCTTCGGCCAGCGACATCAGGGCGACCAGAACCAGCGCATAGCCGGTATAGGTCAGCATCGTGAACACCACGCTCAGCCCGTCGCGGGTCAGGTCCGAGAACATGCCCGGCAGCTCGGGATGGGCCGAGACGGCTTCGGCTCCGAAATGCACCAGCTCTCCGGATTCATACAGTTCAGCATGCAGCAACACAGGCTGCACGAATACCAACTGCAGCAGGGCGACGATCAACCCGGCTGCAGCACCAGCGAACAACGCGCTGGTCAGAATGCGACTGAACATTGGTTTAGTGGCAGGGGAAGCCGGTTGCGTGGCGCACGTCATGCGCGGCGTCATGCAGCGCCGATGCCTGAACGTGACCGGCCAGAGCGATGATCCCCAGGCCCAGGGCTGCCGCGAACACTGCCGAAAGAATGCCAGCGCGTGCCGTTGATGCGGTTTGCGTTTGTGTCGTCATTTTCTGTCCTCCTGTGCCGCCGCACCCGACGGCCGGTGTTTCATTGTTCGCCTGGCAGGTCTCCTGGCTTGCGGGTCAGCGCCTCTGTTCGCCTTCCCCCCGAACGGATCGGGAGTGGCTGGTTGAACAGGGCTCACCGCTTACAGTCGCGGGGGCGGCTTTGGATTTGACCTGCGCGCAGGCCGCACCAAATTCCCTCTTAGCATCCGGATGTCTCCGGCAGGACCAGACCCGTCCATTTAGACGTGAATGCCGCTGTGGCGCAATCGCCATTTGCGACCTTTCGCGTCAATTCCCGCGCTTTTTCAGAATGTAGATGTCCATGATCCACCCGTGCCGGGCGCGGGCCTCGGCGCGGGTGCGGAGAATCTCGTCGGCCACATCCGCCAGCGGACCTTTGATCAGGATCTGCTCGGGCATACCCACGTACGCCCCCCACCAGATGTCAAAATCGGCCATGTCCAAAATCTGGAACGAACATTCGCCATCGAGCATCACCGCAACCGTATCCGCAGCGCTGGGCCAGCCCTCGTCGCGGAGGCGCCGGCCGGTGGTGACCAGATAAGGCGCGCCGATCTCGTTGATCGGCATGGCATGGGCCGCCGTCAGCGCCTGCAGCGCCGTGATGCCGGGGATCACCGTCGTGTTAGGCTGCGGGTCCAGCCGCGCCGCGATTCGCAGCGAGCTGTCATAGAGCGACGGGTCGCCCCAGATCAGCAAGGCGACGGTGCGCGCCTCAGGGTGCCGGGCCATCGCCTCCTGCCAGCGCAGGGCGATTATGTCGTGCCATTCATCCACGCCGCGCAGGTAGCCTTCCTGCGACCGGCGCTCGGGGATGTCGAAATAGGCGATTTGGGGCGGTGTGCCGGTGACCTTGCGAATGATTTCCTCGCGCACGCCGGCCAGATCGGTCTTGTTGGCGCCCTTGCGCGGGATCAGGATCAGATCGGCCGTGCGGATCGCCTGCGCGCCCTGAAAGGTCACGTGGTCCGGGTTGCCGGTGCCGATCCCGATCAAGACCAGATCAATCATCGTCGCTCTCCGCCAGCGGACCATAAAGGATCAGCGCCGGCGCGGTGCCGATCTCGGAACCCAGGCGCTCGGCCAGTGCGCCGACGGTGGACCGGTGCAGCGATTGGTCAGGCGTCGAAACCGATTCGGCCATCAGCGCTGGGGTGTCCAGCGGCAGCCCATGCGCGTGCAGCGCCTGCGCCAGCAGGGGAAAGGTGCGCTTGCCCATGAACACCACCGTCGTCGCACCCGGGTCGGCCAGCGCGGGCAGGTTCAGATCCTCGGGCAGCTTGCCGCTGACATCGTGGCCGGTGACGAATTGCACCCGCCGCGCAGTCAGGCGCCGGGTCAGCGGGATGCCTGCCGCGGCAGCCGCGGCAATGGCCGAGGGGATGCCCGGAATGATCTCGTATGCGATCCCGGCAGCGCGCAGGGCCACCAGTTCCTCCTCGAGCCGCCCGAACAGGCCGCCATCGCCCGATTTCAGCCGCACGATCCGCTGGCCGGTCTGGGCGTACTCCACCAGCAGGCGGCTGACATGGTCCTGCTTGGGCGAGGGCCGCCCGGCGCGCTTGCCCACGCCCACAAGGTCGGCCTCCTTGCGCGCATGGCTCAGGATCGGCCCGCTGCTGAGGTCGTCGAACAGAACCGCGTCGGCCTTTTGCAGCCGGTCCACGGCCTTGAGGGTCAACAGCTCCGGGTCGCCGGGGCCGGACCCGATGAAGGAAACGAAACCGCTCATGCGCTGGCCTCTGCGATCAGATGGAAGAACGTACCGGTGACATGCCCGCGGCGCGATCCGGTTTGTGGGCCTTCGGCGCCTTCGGTGTCAAAAACCCGCGCCAGGGGCGCGTCGGGCTGCTCGACGATCGAGGAATAGTGGAACTCGTGCCCCCGCAGCGCGGTCCCGGCCGAGAACCCGGGCATGTCGGCCAGCAACTCGGCCCGGCGATAGCCCAGGTTGAACTTGCGCTTCTCGTACGAGGTGACCAGACCCAGCAGGCCGGCCATCCGGTGGCGGGTGCCGTCCTTGTCGATCAGCCCTTCCCCCAGGGCCATGTAGCCACCGCATTCGCCATGTACGGGCCGCGTTTCGGCATGTTTGCGCAATCCGGTCAGGAACCGCTCTGCCGCAGCCAGGGTTCCGGCGTGCAGTTCGGGGTAACCGCCGGGCAACCAGACCAGATCGGCATCCGGGGCCGGCGCCTCGTCCGCCAGCGGAGAAAACGGCAGGATCTCGGCCCCGGCCGCCCGCCAGCCTTCCAGAAGGTGCGGATAGGTAAAGGAAAACGCCGCGTCCTGGGCCAGTGCGATCCGTTGCGCCGGAGGGCGCGGCAGCGCGGCCGACGACGGCCCCGCGGGGCCAGAGCAGGCCGCCCGCTTGATAGCTTCCAGATCCACATGTTCGCGCAGAAAGGCCGCGTAGCCGGCAATTGCGCTTTCCAGATCGGGGTGCTCGACCGCCTGGATCAAGCCAAGATGCCGCTCGGGCAGGGTCAGGTCGCCGCGCCGGGGCAAAACGCCCAGAACCGGCAGGCCCGCGCGCTCCATCCCCAGACGGGTCAGGCGTTCGTGGCGCGGGCTGGCGCAGCGGTTCAGAATCACACCGGCAAAGGGCAGGTCGGGGTTGTACATCCGGAACCCCAGCGCCGTTGCTGCGGCCGATTGCGCCTGGCCTCCCACGTCCAGCACCAGAACCACCGGCCAGCCCATGCGCAGCGCGGTCTCGGCGCTGGACCCATGGCCCAGCTCGCCCGGCTTGGCGACCCCGTCGAACAGGCCCATCGACCCTTCGGCCACCACGATGTCGGCGCCTTTGGCCTGCGCCGCAATCGCGCCCAGCAACGGCGCGCCCATCGCCCAGCTGTCCAGGTTGAACGAGGCCCGCCCCGCCGCCGCCCGGTGAAAGGCCGGGTCGATGTAGTCGGGACCGCTCTTGAAGGGCTGCACCGTGAGCCCGTCCTCGGCCAGCGCGCGCAGCAGGCCCAGCATCACCGTGGTCTTGCCCGTCCCCGAGGATGGGGCCGAGATCAGCACTCCGGGCGGGTTAGTCATCTCCGTGACTCCAGCTTGACCACGGGCTGTCGGCGCTTTGCGGGCGATAGCGACGGTCATAAGTCTTTGAATACAGACAGCTTTCGTCGAAGCCTTCACCGGCCAGCGCCGGCCCGACCAGGATCAGCGCGGTGCGCGAGATGCTCTCGTCCAGCGAGTCCTTCAACGTGCCCAGCGTCGCGCGGATGATCCGCTCGTCCGGCCAGCTTGCGCGGTACACCACGGCCACCGGGCAATCGGCGCCATAGGCGGGGGTCAGGTCGGCCACAACCTTGTCCAGATTGCCGATCGACAGGTGAATGGCCAGCGTCGCGCCGGTGCGGGCGAAGTTTTCCAGCGTTTCGCCCTCGGGCATGGACGAGGCGCGCCCCGGGGTCCGCGTCAGCACCACCGATTGCGCCAGCCCGGGCAGGGTCAGTTCGGTGCCCAAAGCGGCTGCGGCGGCGGCAAAGGACGGAACGCCGGGGGTCACGCTGACGGGAATACCCATCTGTTTCAGGCGCCGGATCTGTTCGCCCATCGCCGACCAGACCGACAGGTCGCCCGAATGCAGGCGGGCCACGTCCTGACCGGCGTCATGGGCGGTTTTGATTTCAGACATGATCTGATCCAGATCCATCGGCGCGGTGTTCACGATGCGCGCGCCTTCGGGGCAGTGGGCCAGGATCTCCTCGGGCACAAGTGATCCGGCATACAGGCACACCGGGCAAGCGGCGATGATGTCGCGTCCGCGCAGGGTCAGAAGGTCGGCGGCGCCCGGTCCGGCGCCGATGAAATGAACGGTCATGTCTGTCCTCCAATGGCGACCGCGCAGGTGGCAAGCCGGTCGTCCGAGATCTGTCGGGGTGAAAGCAGCCGCGCGCCCGGTCCGGCGGCGGCAAGGGCGGAAGCTTCAGCCACGCTGCCGGTGCCATGACTGGCGCGGCTGCGGGGCGAGCAGGTGAGGGTGCGTTGCCCGGCCAGATCGGCCGGGTCCGCGAAATGCAGGGGCAGGGCGCAAGCGGCGGCAAATTCGGCCAGCGCCGGATGGCCGGCCTTGTCGGCGGCGGTGGCCAGCGCGTTCACCGCCTGTCCGGCAGTGGCGCGGTCGAACGCGGCACGCAGGCTGGCGCAGGTCGCGGTGGACGAAAACCCAAGCCCGGCCACGATCATAGGGTCACGCTCCACTGCACGACCGGATAGGCCGATTTCCAGCCGCGCCGGGGGCCGAGGTCCCCGGCCTGCGCCAGCTCGATCCGCAGCAGGTCGCCGCCCAGCTTGGCGTGCCATTGGCTCAGCACCGCTTCGCTTTCCAGCGTCACGGCATTGGCCACCAGCCGGGTGCCCGAGGGCAGGTTGGCCGCAACCCAGTCCAGCAGTGCGTCGCTCAGCCCACCGCCGATGAACACCACGTCAGGCAAGGGCAGGCCGTCCAGCGCATCGGGCGCCCGGCCATGGATGACCTGCAACCGATCTTGTCCCAGCGCGTCGGCATTGGCGCGGATGCGCGCGGCGCGGTCGGCGCGCGGCTCGATTGTGGTGGCAGTCAGGGACGGGTCGCACATGAGCCACTCGATGCCGATCGATCCACTGCCGCCGCCGATGTCCCACAGATGCTCGCCCCGCGCGGGTGCCAGCGCCGACAGGGTCAGCGCGCGCACCGGCCGTTTGGTGATCTGCCCATCGGTTTCGAAAATCTCGTCGGGTTTGCCCGAGGCCATCGGCAGCGAGCGCCCGTCGCCCGAAACCTCGAGCGCAACGCAGACCGGGTGCTCGAACGCGCCCAGCAAGGCTTCGGTCAGGGACATGCTGCGCGCGCGTTCCCGAGGGCCACCGAGGGCCTCCATCACGTGCAGGGTCGTATCGCCGAACCCGGTCTCAGTCAGATAGCGGGCCAGCTCGGCCACAGCGGCCCCGTCGCGCAGCAGGACGATGGCGCGCAGGCCGCGCGACAGATGCGGACGCAGGCGGGTCAGGGGGGCGGCGTGCAGGCCGAAGGTGGCAGTGCTTTCCAGCGGCCAGCCCAACCGCGCGGCCGCCAGCGAAAAGGTCGACTGCCCCGGCCGTGCAACCCAGTCTTCGGGGGCGAAATTGCGCGCGATCACCGACCCGGCGCCAAACCAGAACGGATCACCCGAGGCCAGAACCACCGTGCGCCGGCCCTTCAGTCCCTGCAGGATGGGCAGCCCGTCGGCGAAAGGCACCGGCCATGCGATGCGTTCGGCCCCGGTTTCGGGAACCAGCGACAGGTGCCGGGGCGGGCCCATGATGACCTCGGCGCGCTCCAGCTCTTGACGGCTTGCGGCCGACAGGCCATCCAGTCCATCCTCGCCCAGGCCCAGAATGGTCAGCCACGGAGTTTCAGACATGCCCAACCTCCTGATCCTTGGCGGCACGACCGAGGCCAACGCATTGGCCCGCGCCGTGGCGGATTTGGGTGTGGCGGCAACCTATTCCTATGCGGGTCGGGTCGACAACCCGCGGCCGCAACCGCTGCCCACTCGTGTGGATGGCTTTGGCGGGGCCGAGGGGCTGGTGCGCCACATCCGCGACACCGGCGTGACCCATGTGATCGACGCCACCCATCCTTTTGCCGCGCGAATGAGCCGCAATGCCATCGCCGCCTGCCAGCAGACGCATACGCCGCTGGCCGCGCTGACCCGCTCGGAATGGACGGCTGCCCCCGGCGACCGGTGGCAGCGCGTACCCGACATCGCCAGCGCCGTCGCCGCGCTGGCCGGGCCGCCGCGCCGGGTGTTCCTTGCGGTGGGGCGCATGCATCTTGAGGATTTCGCGGCGCAGCCCCAGCATCACTATCTTCTGCGGCTGGTCGATGAACCCGGCACGCTGCCCTTTGCCGAATGCGACGTCGTCGTGTCGCGCGGGCCGTTTTCGGTTGAAGGCGACACGGCGCTGATGCGCCGGCACCGAACCGAACTGGTCGTGTCCAAGAACGCCGGCGGCACCGGCGCGCGCGCCAAGCTGGACGCCGCGCGAGCATTGGGAATCCCGGTGCTGATGATCGACCGGCCCAAGCTGCCCCGTCGGGTCGAGTTGACAAGCGTGCCGCAGGTTCTGGACTGGTTGGCTCATTCCGGCGTGGACCTTGGCGTATAGACGATGGGGCCGATGGGACGGTCGATGACGCGGGTCAGCGACGAGCCGACGATCACCACCGTCTGCATGTCGGCCATGTCGGGCGTTGCCTCAGCCAGGGTCGCGATGCGGATCGCCTCGTCTGGGCGCGATACGGCGCGGGCGAACAGGATCAGGCGCTCGGGCTCGCATTCCTGCCGCAGGATTTCCAGCGTCTTTACAAAACCTTCGGGCCGCGACTTCGAGCGCGGATTGTAGAAGGCCATCGCGAAATCGGCCTGCGCGGCCAGCCGCAGGCGTTTCTCGATCACGGCCCAGGGCTTGAGGTTGTCACTGAGGTTGATGGCGCAGAAATCATGGCCCAGCGGCGCGCCCGCCCGGGCCGCGGCGGCCAGCATGGCGGTGATGCCGGGCAGAACCTCGACAGGGATCTCGCGCCAGGTGTCGGGGCCGTTTTC
This sequence comes from Ruegeria sp. BJ5, assembly GCF_056537865.1. Taxonomy (NCBI): domain Bacteria; kingdom Pseudomonadati; phylum Pseudomonadota; class Alphaproteobacteria; order Rhodobacterales; family Roseobacteraceae; genus Ruegeria; species Ruegeria sp. BJ5. The sequence goes on along the minus strand of NZ_JBQFSH010000001.1, from coordinate 1,114,383 downwards.
CAGCGCCTCGAACACGGCGGCGGCCATGGCGAACACGCCCGGATCGCCTGATGAGACCACGACCACCCGCTTGCCCTCGGCCGCCATGCGCAGCGCGTGCTGCGAGCGGTCGATCTCGACCCGGTTGTCGCTGGCGTGAAGGGTCAGGCCCGGCCGTTCGGCCACCCGCGCAACGTAGGGAATATAGCCCACCACGTCGGTCGCCTCGGCCAGTGCGGCGGTGACCTCGGGGGTCACAAGCGCCTCGTTTCCGGGGCCAAGCCCCGCGATCTTGACCCAGCCGCTCATGGCCGACGCCCCTGTCCATGCACGATGATGATCGAGAAATAGGGCGTGACCTCGGTGCAGGCGTCACTCAGCTTGCGGACGGTCTGGTTGGGCATCTGCGCATATTCCACGATCCAGGCCCGGTCGAACAGGCCCGCCGTTTTCAGCGCGCGTTTCACCTTGTCGATGTTGCGGCCGATCTTCATCACCACCAGCGCATCGGTGCGCGCCATGCGGTCGGCCAGAACCTCTTCGGGCAGGGTGCCCATCAGCACCGTGAGGATGTCGTCGCCCCAGGTGATCGGATCACCCGAGGCCGTCCAAGCGCCCGACATGCCGGTGATCGCCGGGACGACCTCAACGGGCACTACGTCGCGCAGGCGGCTGTAGAGATGCATGAACGAGCCGTAGAAGAACGGGTCTCCCTCGCACAGCACCACCACGTCCTCGCCCTGATCGGCCAGTTCTTTCAAGCGCGCGGTGCAGCGTTCGTAGAACTCGGCCAGCAGTGCGTTGTAGCGCGGATCGGTGACCGGGATCTCGGTCGTGACCGGGTATTCCATGGGAAACTCGACCGCATCGTCGCGGATCATCCCGTTCACGATCTTGCGCGCCTGCCCGGTACGGCCGGGCTTGCGGAAATAGGCCACGTGTTTCGCGCCGCGCAACAGGCGGTCGGCCCGGACGCTCATCAAATCGGGATCGCCGGGGCCGAGGCCCAGGCCATAGATCGTGCCCATGGTCATTCCGCCCGGCTTGCGATGGCGTTGATCGCGGCGACGGTGATGGCGCTGCCGCCCAGGCGGCCCTTGACGATGCAGCTGGGCACGGGCTGGGCCTCCCACAGGGCGTCCTTGGATTCAACCGCGCCGACAAAGCCCACGGGGCAGCCGATGATCGCGGCGGGGCGGGGGCAGTCGGGGTCTTCGAGCATGTTGAGCAGGTGAAACAGCGCCGTGGGCGCGTTGCCGATGGCCACCAGCGCGCCCTCCAGATGCGGGCGCCACAGTTCCAGCGCGGCGGCGGATCGGGTGTTGCCCATCTTCTCGGCCAGCGGGCGCACGCGGTCGTCGTGCAGGGTGCAGATGACCTGGTTGTCGGCGGGCAGGCGAAAGCGCGTGACGCCTTCGGACACCATCCGCGCGTCGCACAGGATCGGCGCGCCGTTTTCCAGCGCGGTGCGGGCGGTGCGCACGAACCCGTCCGAGAAATGGATGAACTCTTCCAGCCCGACCATCCCGGCGGCGTGGATCATGCGGACGGCGACCTGCTCTTCATCCGGATCAAAGCGGGCCAGATCGGCCTCGGACCGGATCGTGGCGAAGGATTGCTTGTAGATCGCCGCGCCGTCGGTTTCGTATTCATAGGGCATCAGGTCAGGTCCATGGTCTTCAGTGTTTCGAGGTCCAGCCCGCGCTGGAGGGGCTCATCCCCCGCGCGGCCGTGTTTTACAAGATCAAATCGCCCGTCGCGGCCCACCAGCGTCAGATCGGCCGCGCCCATGCGCGCGCAGCCCTTGGCGCAGCCCGAGACATGCAGGCTGCCGGACACGCTCGGAGCCAGTGCGCGGGCGATGGCGCGGGTCTCGGCCTGTGCCTGCGGGCAGAATGGCGCGCCGGGGCAGGCGTCGGTGGTCAACAGAGGGTCGGCGCCATCCGTTACGAAGGCCGGGGCGGGGATCGCCGCCCCGCCTTCCAGCAGGAATAGCCGCCAGGGCGTGACGCGCAGGGCGGCGGCGCCCGAGGCCTCGACCAATGCGCGCAACTCGGCGGCGGGCAGTTGCCCGAAGGCCGCGCCATAGATCGGGCCGATTGCTCTGTTGCCGGGTTGCAGCGCCGGTGCCTTGGGGCCGGGGGCGCGGCCCTGCCAATCCTTTGGCAGGTCATGCACCGCGATCAGCCGGGCCATGCGGCGGGTGTCAGAAGTGAAGCGCTCGGAGAACCATTGGGCCAGATCGATCACGCGGTCAATCGCCTCATCTTCGGTCACCAAACGGCCGGTCTCGGCCCCGTCGGCGCGCAGGATCAGGCCCGAAGCTCCCCGCTCCAGCCGGATATCGGCCGAGTCCTCGGTCAGCAGCCGTGCCGCGCCGGTATCCACCGCAAAGCCGAACTTGGCGGGCAAAGCGGGCAGATCGCCCAGCCGGTCGATCAATGCCTGTGTCAGGCGCGCGGTCAGGTCGCCGGGTTGGAAAAGCGGTGACACAAGGATGTTGCGCCGGGTTTCGATGCCCGGTTCGGCATCCAGCAGGTTCAGCGCCGACAGCTCTGCCAGCAGCGCCTGATGGTCGGCCTCGGCCACGCCGCGAAGTTGCAGGTTGGCGCGGTTGGTCAGGTCGATGGTGCCGTTGCCGAACCGCAAGGCCAGATCGCACAGACCCAGCGTTTGCGCGGCGCTTAGCCTGGCCAGACGCGGGCGCACCCGTACCACCAACCCGTCGCCGGACATCATCGGGCGATGCGCGCCGGGGCACCAGCCCTGAACGACCGGGGCGCTCATCCCAACCCCTCCAGATCGGCGCGGATCGAGTTGCGACGGGTGTTCCACAACCCGGCCTCGTAAAGTGCGCGGAACCTGTCCTGCATAGCCTGATGGGCCTGCGGGTTGGCTTGCTGCAAAAACGCGTCCACTTCGGGGTTGCCCAGGGTGGCATCGTGGTAGAGGTCGAACAAATGCGGGGCGACGCTGCCTGACAGATGTGCGAACGAGGCCATGTGATCCAGCGTCGCCGCGATCTCGGCCGCGCCGCGGAAGCCGTGGCGCTGCATTCCGGCGATCCAGTCGGGGTTGGCGGCGCGGGCGTGGACCACGCGACTGATTTCCTCGGGCAGGGTGCGGGCGCGGGGCGTTTCAGGGCGGGTATTGTCCAGGTGGTACAGCTGCGCCTGACCGCCGGTCAGCTTCTTGGCAGCGGCAAATCCGGCCTCATGCGTGGCATAGTCATTGGCCAGCAACAGATCGGTCTCGGTCAGGTCCTGCAGGTGCACGAAGCTGTCGGCCTGCGCCACGCGCTGGGTGATCCCGTCGGGGTCGTGGGCAATGTGCTCGCCCTCGAAGGCGAAGGCGCTGGCGTCCAGCCAGGCCTGACCGGCCTGCGCGCGGGCCTCGTCTGTATAGGTCTCGGACAGGTGGGTCATGTTCAGCCCATAGCTGCCCGGCGCCGGGCCATAGACGCGGGCGGCGGGAGCGTGGCCGGCGTAGGGGTTCCAGTCTGGCGCCTCGTCGCGCTCGGACAGCGCCCGGACCGCCTGACCGAACAGGGCCGACAGGGTCGGGAACACGTCGCGGAACAGGCCCGAGACGCGCAAGGTCACGTCCAGCCGTGGGCGCTCCAAGTCAGTGATCGGAAGAACCTCGATCCCGCTCACGCGCTCCGACCCCGGATCCCAGACCGGTTTGACGCCCAGCAGGTGCAGCGCCATGGCGAATTCCTCGCCCGCCGTACGCATCGTGGCCGAGCCCCACAGATCGACGATCAGGCCCTTGGGGTAATCGCCTTCCTCCTGCAGGTGGCGGCGCACCAGTTCTTCGGCCAGTTTTACCCCCTGCGCATAAGCCGCGCGGGTGGGGACGGAGCGCGGATCGGTGGTGAACAGGTTGCGGCCCGTGGGCAGCACGTCGGTGCGCCCGCGATAGGGTGAGCCCGACGGGCCGGCCTCGATCCGCTTGCCGGCCAACGCGTCCAGCAATGCCGTGCGTTCGGCCCGTGCCGAAGCGGCGGTGTCAAAATTGCCCGCAACCTGCGGCGCGCGGCCAAAGACATGCAGGCCGTCGCCGAACTGGCTTTCCTTGATGTCACAGACGAAACGGTCGATGCGGGTGATCGCCTCGGCGGTGCTGGTGGCCTGATCCAGCCCCAGATCGGCCTCGAGCCCGATGGCGCGGGCCTCGTCACGGATATCGGCCCGCAGCCGGTCGCGCCGCTTGGGGTCCAGCCCGTCGGCGTTCGAGAACTCGTCCAGCAGCGATTCCAACCGCACCATGCGGTCGGGCGTGCTGCTCTGCTTCATCGGCGGCGGGATGTGGCCCAGCGTCACGGCCCCGACCCGGCGCTTGGCCTGCGCGGCTTCGCCCGGGTCGTTCACGATGAACGGATAGATCACCGGCAGATCGCCGATCAGCGCCTCGGGCCAGCATTCGGCCGACAGGGCCACCGATTTGCCCGGCAGCCACTCCAGCGTTCCGTGGGCGCCGACATGGATCAGCGCGTCCGCCCCCAGCCCGCGCCGCAGCCACAGGTAGAAGGCCACATAACCATGACGGGGCGTGCGCGACAGGTCGTGATATTCGTCGTCACGCAGCTCGGGCACGCCACGTTCGGGCTGCAGCGCCACCAACGCCCTGCCGCGCCGAAGCGCGGTGAAGTGGAAGGCCCCATCGGCGCAGGTCGGGTCGTCCTCGGGCGCGCCCCAGACGGTGTCCAGATCGGCGCGCAACGCCTCGGGCAGTTGTGCCAGCGCTGCGCGGTAAGCATCGACCGACCATGAAATCCGGGCGTCCAGAAGCGTTTCGGCAATCGGTTCGGCGGGGGCGGTGTCATACCCCGCGCCTTGCAGGTCGGACAGGATCGCCTCGGCCGAGGCCAGTGCGTCCAGCCCCACCGCATGGGCCATCTGCCAGTCCTTGCCGGGATAGGTGGACAAAACCAGCGCGGGTACCTGTTGCGCCTTTGGTTTCTCGGCCAGGTCCACCCAGGCCATCGCCCGGTCGACGATGGCGGTGATCCGGTCCGGCTCGGGCCGGTGGGCAAAGCGGGAATATTCCAGATGCGGGTCGCGCTTGCCCGGTTCCTTGAACGAGGCGACACCGGCCGAGATGCGCCCGTCCACTTCGGGCAGCACCACATGCATGGCCAGATCGGCAGGCGACAGGCCGCGTTCGGCCTCGGCCCACGCCTTGCGGCGCGAAGTGGCCAGCGCGACCTGAAACACCGGCACGCCCGCCACGTCCAAGGGCGATGTGCCCGACGCGCCTTTGCCCGAAAACGAGGTGGCATTGATGATCGCCGAGGGCGTCATCGCGGGGATATTCTCGGCCAACCACTCAGCCGCCGTAGGCGCCTTGAGCGAGGGTGCGAATAGCCCCACCGCCTGATGACCCCGCGCGCGGATTTCCCGGATCAGCGCCGCGACCGGCGCGGTATCGGCTGAGGTCAGGTAGGCGCGGTAGAAGGTTACGATGATGCGCCGGCCTTGGCCTGCGAAGGCGTCCTCGGGCGCGATCACGCCGCGATCCGGGCACCACGCGCCGCAGTCGGGTAGTGTCTTGGCCCCCATCACCGGCCCGGCATACAGCCCCGCTGCCAGCGCCATCTGCGCCAGAGCCGCCTGGGCTGCCACTTCGCCGCCGGTATCGCACAGATGCGCCAGCCGCCGCAGGGTCGAGACCGGCAGGGTGGAATAATCGTCCAACCGCGTATCCTCGCGCCCGTCGGCGGGCAGAACCGCCAGCGCGATGCCCTTGGCCTGCGCCAGCGCCAGCACCTGCTGCAACCCGTAGGGCCAGTAGGGCACGCCGCCGATCAGCCGGATCAGGATGCCCTTGGCGCCCTCCAGCGTCTGTTCGACATAGGTATCGACCGACAGCGGGTGTTTCAGCGCCGTCAGGTTGGCCAGCCGCAACGAGGGCATCCGCCCCTCGGGCCCGCCGCCGCGATGCCATCCGGCTGCGAAGGCACCCAGATCGCTGTCCGAAAAGGACAGCACCACCAGATCCGCTGGGCTCTGGCCCAGATCGGTCGGGGTCTCGGTTTCCTCGAGCCCGTGGCTTTCGCGAAAGACGACGTGCATCGGTGCTTACTCGGCGGCCTCGGTGACGCCCGTCAGGATGCCGCGGATCGCAGCCTCGTCGATGTCGTGATGCTCGGCGATGACAACAAGGCGCGAGCGGCGCTCCTCGTCCGGCTTCCACGGGCGGTCATACTGGTGCCGCACCCGCGCGCCGACCGCCTGAACCAGCAGGCGCATCGGCTTGCCCTGAACGGCGGCATAGCCCTTAACACGCAGGATGTTCAGCTCGTTTGCCAGACGCTCGATTTTGGCGACCAACTGCGCCGGGTCGGTCTGTTCGGGCAGTTCGACAACGATGCTTTCGAAATCGTCATGTTCGTGGTCGTCATGGCCATCGTGATGCGAGGGGCGGGCGTCCATGTCGTCTTCGGCTGCGGCTTCCAGTCCCAGCACCACGCGCACGTCCACCGCGCCCTCGGCAACCTCGACTACGGGCAGGGGGCGCGGCGCCTCGGCGGCGATGACCTCGCGCGCCTTGGCCACGCCTTCGGGGCCGGCCAGGTCGGGTTTGGTCAGAAGGATGATGTCGGCGCACGAGATCTGATCTTCGAACACCTCGGACAGGGGCGTTTCGTGGTCGATCGAGTCATCGGCCATGCGCTGGGCGTCCACTGCCGCGACATTCGGGGCAAAACGGCCTGCAGCCACGGCCTCGGCATCGGCCAGCGCGATCACGCCGTCCACGGTGATCTTGGAGCGGATATCGGGCCAGTCGAACGCCTTGAGCAGCGGTTTCGGCAGGGCCAGACCGCTGGTTTCGATCAGGATGTGGTCGGGGCGCGGGTCCAGCGCCATCAGCGCCTCGATCGTGGGGATGAAATCGTCGGCCACGGTGCAGCAGATGCAGCCATTGGCCAGTTCCATGATGTTCTCCGCCGGGCAATCGGGGATGGCGCAGCTTTTCAGGATTTCGCCATCGACGCCCACGTCGCCGAATTCGTTGACCACCACGGCCAGCCGCTTGCCCTGCGGCTCGGACATCAGGTGGCGGATCAGCGTGGTCTTGCCCGAGCCGAGAAAGCCGGTGATGACGGTGACGGGAAGTTTTTCGAGGGTGCTCATGCTCAGGCTCCAATCGGGGGAATGCGGGCGGCGCAGTTCTTGCGGAAATGTTCAGGGCGGTCGCGCCATTTCACAAGGCCATCATCGGCGGCTAGGTACTTGGTGGCGCCTTCGACGATGATCTCGACATGGTCGGATTCGTTGAGGTTCTCATAGACGAAGGTCCAGCGCGACGGCCCGCCGCGCAGAACGATCGAGCAGCCCTGGTCGCAGTTCGACAGGCATTCGACCGGCTTCAGGGTGATGCCTTCGGGCAGGTCGGCGGCGGCCAGCGCCTTGTGCAGCAGCGTGCCGGGGCGCTGGGCGTCGTCCTCGATGGGCAGCCCGCGTCGGCAGGTGGTGCAGACCAGCAGCTCGACTGGTGTGGTCTCGGTCACGTCTCTCATCCCCATCACTCGGTTGTCGGGGGACGGGGTATGCGCGGGCCACGTTGCGGACATGGGCCCGACACCGGAACACCCCGTCCGGTTTGTCTTCGGGCGTTGGCAGGTCTCCCGGCTTGCGGATGTCAGAGCAGTGCTCTGTCGGATGTCCCGCCTTCCCGGCCTGCGGCCAGTGGCATTTGGGCACCCTCTCCGGTCACGGTCGCGGGGGCGGCTGCGTTTGACGGAAAACCGCTGACGCATTCCCTTTTCATCTGTTTGCACAGACACCAACGCAAGCGACATGCGGTACGGGCAGGGGGGTTGTCAAGCGCGCAGGGGCAAGTGCTTTGCGTCGGATCGAAAAAGCGACTTGCCGGGGTCAGTCCGCGGCATCACCGGCCAATCGGTCGCGCAACCACGCGAGGAACAACTGGGCGGGGATGGACGGAGGCGCCGCGCTGACGCTGCGGATCAGGTAGTGCGACTGGGCAAAGGGAATCGCCGGCCCTGCAACCCGGATCGGCGCGCCCTGCGCGATCGCGTTGCGCCCGAACCGCTCCAGAACGGTGGCGTAGCCCGCGCCGGCCATCACCAGTTGCAGCGCCGTGACGGTCGTATCCGCCGAATGCCGCGCGGGGCGGTCGGGCAGGTCGGTGTCCGTCGCCTCGAAGTACCGCGCCCAGTTGTCCTCGTACCCCAGAATGTGGATCAACGGGCCGTTGCGCAGGTCTGGCGCCGGGTCCTGCGCCCGGCAGATGGGCACCAGCCGCTCCGAGCACAGCCGGTCGGCCGCAACACCGGGCCAGTCGCCATAACCCAGCCGGATTTCCACGTCCACATCGGCAGGCGCGGCCGAGTCGTTCCAGATATGCGACACCAGCCGCACGGGGATCTCGGGGTGCTGCGCGCTGAACGCGGGCAGCTCGGCCGCGATCCAGTAGGTCATCGACGATATCGCCGCCCGGATGGTCAACGCCTGTCGCGAGGCGGGGCCGAACAAGCTGTTGGTGGATAGCGCGATATCCGACAACGCCCGGCGCACGGTCAGCGCATAGGACTGGCCCAGCTCGGTCAGCGACAGGTGTCGTGCGTTGCGGGCAAAAAGCGGCTGCCCGAGGTCCGCCTCGAGCGAGCGGATATGCAGCGACACCGCCGTTTGCGTCAGGCCCAGTTCCTGCGCGGCGGTTGTGAAATTCAGGTGGCGGGCAGCGGCCTCGAAGCTGCGCAGCCAGGCCGGATTGGGCAGGCGGTCCATTCAGCACCAAAATTTTTTGCATCTAAACTGACTTTTTATTCGTTTCTTTTGTCGGTGGGCAACGGAAATACTCGGGCCAACGAAATTGCGCCTGCAGGAGGGCAGAACATGAAGGTCGGGTTCATCGGTTTGGGCAATGTGGGGGGCAAGCTGTCGGGGTCGCTGCTGCGCAACGGTATCGACCTGACGGTATACGACCTTAACCCCGATCTTGTGGCGGAGTTCGCCGCCAAGGGGGCAAAAGCCGGTGAAAGCCCGGCGCAGATGATGCGCGATTGCGATGCGGTCATCACCTGCCTGCCGTCGCCCGCTGCCTCGGACGCGGTGATGCAGCAGATGCTGCCCGAGGTGACCCACGGCAAGATCTGGATGGAGATGTCCACCACTGACGAGGCCGAGGTCAAACGCCTGGGGGCCATGGTGATCGAGCGCGGCGGGGCGGCGGTGGACTGCCCGGTTTCGGGCGGGTGCCACCGGGCGGCCACGGGCAATATCTCGATCTTCGCGGGCTGCGACCGGGCAACGTTCGAGCGGATTCTGCCGTTCCTGACGACGATGGGCCGGCGTATTCTGCATACCGGCGATCTGGGCACGGCCTCGGTTCTGAAGGTGCTAACCAACTATCTGGCCACCGCCAACCTGATTACCTGCGCCGAGGCGCTGGTGACCGCCACGGCCGCCGGGATGGATCTGAACACCACCTATGAGGCGATCAAGATCTCGTCCGGCACGTCTTTCGTGCATGAGACCGAAAGCCAGGTGATCCTGAACGGCTCGCGTGATATTTCCTTCACCATGGACCTGGTGAAAAAGGATATCGGTCTGTTCCAGGAGGTCGCCGACCGCGCCGGCGTGCCTTTGGAGATGAACCCGTTGATGATCAAGATTTTCGACGACGCCATCGCCCGCTATGGCGAGCGCGAGCTGTCGCCTAACATCATTCGGCGGCTCGAGGATGCAACCGGGCTGAGCATTACCGCGCCCGGTTTTCCGGCCGAGATGCAGGACGATGAACCGGAAGAGCCGGGGTACGAGGTGATTCCGCAAGGTAGAAGCGCGGTCTGATCGGACGGTCAGCGCAAACGCGCGGTTTCGGAGGTGTCTTGCATGGATCGAGTGCGTAGGTGGTGCTCCTGCGCTGACTAAACCCTTGCCCGATAGTTACTGGTTAGCTCGGCTGGGCTAACCATCTCCGCACGTATTTTGGCGTTTCGTATCAACAAACTGTTCCAGTCGACTATTATTAGGACCAGAGAGCAGCGATGCAGTGCGAGGCTAAAAAGTTGGAGGCGAGTACCGGAATCGAACCGGTGTACACGGATTTGCAATCCGCTGCGTCACCACTCCGCCAACTCGCCTTTTCAAGCAATTTCAATTACTTGACGTGGTGCAGACGCGGTTCTAGCAGCTTTCCAGAACAACGTCCAGAGGGTTGCTGAAATTTCCGCCGGCCATGGCGTTGGATGGCCGGTCAGCGCAGTGGCAACTTTTGTCGCGGCCTGCAATTTTTGCCGGGCTGGCCGTTGCCGGGCGGGATCGGATGTGGCAAAAGCCGAGCAACCATGGGAAATATACGAGCGGTCACATGACGGATTTCGCAGCCCGACGCCACACGATGGTAGACACTCAGGTCAGGCCCTCTGATGTCACCAAATTCCCGATCATCGATTCAATGCTGAAGGTCCAGCGCGAGAACTTCGTGCCGGATGCCAGTCGCGAAGTGGCCTATGCTGGCGACCTGATCGATCTGGGAAACGGGCGCTGCCTGCTGGAGCCGAGGACTCTGGCGAAGATGCTGGATGCATTGAATATTTCGAATGACGAGGTGGTTCTGGATATCGCCCCGGCGTTCGGATACTCGACCGCCGTCGCCGCGAACATGGCGCAGCTTGTGGTGGGCGTCGAGGATGACGAGGCCAACGCAGCCGACGCGCAGTCCCGCCTGATGGAGGCGGATATCGACAACGCGATCATTCATGTCGGACCTTTGGAGCAGGGGGCGGCCGAGCATGGCCCCTATGATGTCATCATCATCCAGGGCGGTGTGGAACGTCTGCCCGATGCCCTGCTCGATCAACTGAAAGATCATGGCCGCATCGCTTGCCTGTTCGTCGAAGGCAACCTGGGCACCGTTCGCATTGGTCGAAAGTCCGATGGGCGGGTGACATGGCGTCATGGCTTCAACGCAAACGCCCCGGTACTGCCGGCGTTTTCGGCCGAGTGTGCATTTTCGCTATAGTCGATCAGCGGTTTTCCGCGGTCCCTTGATTAGTTGAAAACAAAGGCGCAAACTGCCTACGGGCTTGCGTTATTTTGATTTGAGAGGATTTGGGTATGCTTGGAACGGCTGGAGGGAAGCTGGTCAAGGCAGTCGCTCTGACGGCGGGAATCGCGCTGAGCGTGATACCGGGGCGCTCGGTTTTGGCGGACAATCTGACCGACGCGTTCATCGGTGCATACAACACAAGCGGGCTGTTGGAACAGAACCGCGCCTTGCTGCGCGCAGCCGATGAAGACGTTGCAATCGCGTTGTCGGCCCTGCGCCCGATCATCAACTGGACCGTCCGTGTCAGCCAGGATTATGCCAAGTCTCGCGCCGGAACAGTGGTGTCGACGGTCGAACCGTCGCGCTTCTTCTCGGGACTCACGCTGAGCCAGCTGGTCTATGACGGCGGTGCATCGATTCTCGGGAAACAGTCGGCTCAGGAAACAGTTCTGGCAACTCGCCAAGCATTGATCGATATTGAGCAACAGGTTCTGTTCCGCGCAACGACGGCTTATCTGAGTGTTCTGCTACAGGAAGAAACGGTTCAGATTCGCCAGAACAACGTCAATCTCTCAGGCGAGGAACTGCGGGCCACGCAGGACCGTTTTGAAGTCGGTGAGGTCACCCGGACCGACGTCGCGCTGTCCGAAGCGCAGTTGGCAAGCTCGCAGGCTGATCTGGCCGATGCGCGAGGCGACCTGAGCACTGCCCAAGCGGAATATGTGAACGCCGTCGGCAAACAGCCGGGCCGTACTGCGGGCCAGCCGCGTCTGCCGAAGCTGCCCGGTTCTTTGGCCGAGGCCATCAGCCTGGCACAAAGAAACCACCCGGCAATCCTTTCGGCGCAGCATCAGGTGCGTGCCTTGGATCTGACCGTGCAACAGCAGCGCGCGGGCCTGGGTCCGAATGTAAGCCTGAACGCGGACGCGGGGATCACGGAAAGCTATGACAACGACGACTATACCAACGATGCGTCCATCTCGTTGAATTTCAATCAGCCCATCTATGCCGGTGGCCGATTGGCGGCCAACGTGCGCCGCGCAATGGCTCAGCGGGACGCATCGCGTGCCAATCTCCTGAATGTGCAGAAAGACATCACTCAGGGTGTGACGGACGCCTATGTGCGCTTTGAAACGGCCACTGCCAGCCTGCGGGCATCCGTCGAACGGGTACGCGCATCGCAGGTCGCCTTTGACGGGATTCGCGAGGAGGCCACCTTGGGGGCTCGGACCACACTGGACGTTCTGACCGCTCAGCAGGATTTGCTGGACGCACAATTGGCCGAAGTTGCCTCGCGGACGGAACGGTCTCTGGCTGCCTATCAGCTGTTGCAGGCGCAAGGTCTGTTGACCGCCGAGCGCCTTGGACTGGCAGTCCAGATTTACGACCCGACGCTCTACTACAACCTGGTCAAAAAAGCGCCAGCACAGATCAGCAAGCAAAGCCGCGACCTGGATCGAGTTCTCAAAGCTTTGCGGCGCGAGTGATCAGCCACACTATCTGTTGTTAGGTTCGACCGGATTGGATACACTGGTCCAAAAGGTCAGAGCGGTAGAGAACAATGACAGATAGCAGTGTCAAAGCAGGTGTCGAAGACGTATTGTCGTCGATCAAGCGTTTGGTCAGCGAAGAAGGGCGCAAGGTCCCGAACCTGATCAAAGCGACTGCGGCCCGCAAGCCGGGCCGACTGGTTTTGACGGATGCCCTGCGGGTTGGCACACCGGCCGAGGATCCAAAAGCACCTTTGAAACTGGCCCAAAAGATCTCGGCTGAGGCGGCCTCGCATCATGCTGCGAATGTCGAGGCGTTCCGCCCGGCCAACGACCTGTCACAACCTATGCGGTTGCGGTCTTGCGATATCGTTCGCCCCGGAACCCCGGCAATCAACGACATTGGCGGTGAGTCTTCGGATGATCGCGAAGGCCGTAGGGATCTGGCCGGAAGCCTGAGCGCCAAGATCGCGGCTCTCGAGGCTGCGATTGCGCGGACCGAAGATCAGTGGGAGCCCGACGGCGAAAGCGACGACGCTTATTCCGGCACGCGCACCGACAAGGTCAGTTGGGCCACGGACACCGGGTTTTCGACGTCGAAGGATGCGGCTGAGTCCGAAGCTGAGATGAACGCTGACAGCGACGAGGAAACAACGCCTGCCACGTTTATTCGGGACAACCGGGATGCCTCAGAGGCCGAAGTCGAGCTGGATCAGGAAGCGCCGGCGATGGCGACCGGCACGATGGATGAAGACGAATTGCGCGAGTTGATCGCAGACATCGTCCGTCAGGAACTGCAGGGCGCGCTGGGTGAACGTATCACCCGCAACATTCGCAAGCTGGTGCGGCGCGAGATCAACCGCGCTTTGGCCGCTCAGAATTTGGATTGACCCTCAGCCGAACCGAGGCTCGGCTGCCAGTGACAGCAGGGCATCAAGGTCCATATGCTGTTCGAGGTGGTCGGCCAAAGCCTCCAACGTTTGCTCAACACTGTCTTCGTATGCCAGTTCCGACCTGGCGCCAAACCGCTGCAGATACGACGCGCGGAAGGCGTCTGACGTGAAAATACCGTGCAGATAGCTTCCCAGTACGCGCCCGTCTCTCGATGCGGCGCCTTCAGGTCGACCCTCCACCTGTAACCATGCACGGGCAGTATCCGGACCTTGGGTGCGCCCCATGTGGATCTCGTAGCCGGTGACGGGCTCGCCGCCGGGCAAGGCCTGCGCTGATCGCAGTTCGACCCGTTTTTCCCAGGACATAACCGTTTCCACGTCCAGCAAACCCAGCCCATCGACGCTGCCGGGTCTGCCGTCCACGCCATCAGGGTCGGTGATCACCCGGCCCAGCATCTGATACCCGCCGCAGAGGCCAAGAACATGGCCGCCCCGCCGTACATGGGCATACAGGTCGATGTCCCAACCTTGTTTGCGGAAAAAGGCCAAATCTCCGATCGTGGATTTGCTGCCCGGCAGAATCACCAGATCCGCGTCACCGGGAAGGGGGCGGCCAGCCGGAATGATCTCGACCGAAACACCCGGCTCGGCAGACAGCGGGTCCAAATCGTCGAAATTCGCCATGCGCTCCAACTGCGGCACCGCAACTTTGCAGGTGCCGCCTGCGTGCGAGCGAATATCCATCATGTCTTCGGCCGGCAGTTTCCAGGCGTCCTCAAACCAGGGAACGACGCCCAGGCAAGGCCATCCGGTGCGTGCCGCAATGTCGTCGCGACCGTCATCAAACAGGCTGACGTCTCCCTTGAAACGATTGACCGCAAAGCCGCGGATCATTGCTAGATCGGCACTGTCCAGCACTGCATGGGTGCCTACGATCTGCGCTATGACACCGCCCCGGTGAATGTCTCCTACCAGTATCACGGGCACATTTGCGGCGCAGGCAAAGCCCATGTTGGCGATGTCGCCTACCCGCAGGTTGGTCTCGGCCGGACTGCCGGCGCCCTCGACCAGCACAAGGTCGGCATCTTGGCAAAGCCTGGCAAAGCTCTCGAGCGCGGCGTTCAGAAGCTTGGATTTGTCCTTGCGATAGTCCTTGGCCCGCATCGTTCCCGCCCGCTTGCCCTGAACGATCACCTGCGCACCGGTATCGGTTTCCGGTTTCAGAAGGATTGGATTCATGTCCGTATGCGGCGCGCGCCCCGCCGCCCGGGCCTGCAGCGCCTGGGCGCGGCCAATCTCGCCTCCATTTGCCGCCACTGCGGCGTTGTTGGACATGTTCTGCGGTTTGAAGGGGGCAACCTTCAACCCTCGCCGCGCAAAGGCCCGGGCCAGCCCGGCCACAAGCATCGACTTGCCGACGTTGCTGCCGGTCCCCTGAATCATGATCGCGCGAACCATCTGAGCCTCCTGCGGATGTTGGCAGATGACCGCATTTATTCAGCCGACGAAAGCGTGGATCGGGCCATTTGCACGACGAATGCGACTATTCCGCTGCGTACAGGGCAAAAAAAAGCGCGCCGAAAGTACCGGCGCGCACTTTTGAGTCGGGCAAAGCCTTAGGCGGCTTCGGCCTGCTGTGCAGCGTTGCGGCGTTCGCTTTCTTCGCGCGACAGGGCGACGGAGGTACGCACGCCACGGCCAACGAACTCCATCAGTCCGTGGACAACCCGTTCGTTCGGGTCGATGCCAGCGCAGGACAGCACTTCGCGCCCATCGCGCGAGCGTGCCCAGCGGGCGATTTGTTCCGGGCCATTGCCGTATTTCTTGTCATCGGCGATGGCATCATCGAGTGCAGCCAGCACAACGGCCGCGAAAAGTTTGCGGGCACGGTTGCCTTGCTCATTGTTAAAGGCGGTGCCGTCAACGAAATCTCTCATCTCGTTTTCCTTGTTGTTCTTGCTCTTGTAATTTTCGGCGTGGCGGTCCTTATGACCTATTTAGTGCGATTCGGATACACCTAATTTGCATAGTTGCGTTGCGTCATTTGCATGGCTCTCTGCAGGTGCAGCACTAGGTTTCGTTGTATTGCATGGATCGCTCCCGCCAGATATAGGGACGACAACTGACGCATCAACCATGTGTGAAGGAAATATGTCATGCCCAAGATCAATGGGAACGAAATTCGCCCGGGCAATGTGCTTGAGCATAACGGCGGTCTGTGGGCGGCGGTCAAGGTCGATCACGTCAAACCGGGCAAAGGCGGTGCCTTTGCACAGGTGGAATTGCGGAACCTGCGCAACGGTTCGAAACTGAACGAGCGGTTCCGTTCAGCGGACAAGGTCGAGCGTGTTCGGCTGGAGCAGAAAGACCAGCAGTTCCTGTATGAAAGCGACGGGATGCTGGTATTCATGGATGCCGAGACCTATGAACAGATTGAATTGCCTGCAGATTTGCTGGGTGACCGTCGTCCGTTCCTTCAGGACGGAATGACCATCGTGGTCGAATTCTATGAAAGCGAGGCGCTGAACGCGACGCTGCCTCAGAAAGTCGTCTGCAAGGTCGTCGAGACCGAACCGGTCGTCAAAGGTCAGACTGCGGCGAACTCGTTCAAACCGGCGGTTCTGGACAACGGGGTCAAAGTCATGGTGCCGCCGTTCATCGCGCAGGACGAGATGATCGTCGTGAACACCGAGACCATGGAATATTCCGAGCGCGCGTAACGTCGCGTCATACTCGGAGAAAGACCAAGAAACCGCGCCGCTATTTGGCGCGGTTTTTTTCTTGCGAGGCGGCCCCGCCCCGGCGGTAGCGGGCGCGGTCCGGGCCAAACAGTTCCAGCAACAGCTCGAACTTGATGCGATTGGCGCTGACCTGCCGGTAAAAAGCGATGAGAAACCCGGTCGGCCCCTGGATCCGGGCCAGACCGCTGGTCGCGGCGACCACGGTTCCGACGTCGGTTTCTCCTTGCAGAACCAGCCATCCGCCCAGCATCAGAACACCGACGGTGCCTGCACCGTTGATCACGCTCAGCAGAAACTTGGCCGACAGTTTCCACAGAAACATCCGCCGTCGGGTGTCGTAGATCGCGTCGAACTGGTCGTGCACCTCTTGAGTCACGGCCTCGATGTCCTCGATCGTCAGATGGTCGGTCGCGCTACGCAATATGCGGACGCGGTCCGCCACGAACACGTTCACCTTTCTTTGCGAGACGAGAACGATAAGGATCTGCGGCGCGATCATCGAAAGGGCAATCAGTCCCAGCCAGGGTTGTGTCGACGAGATGTAGCCGATCACACTGACCAAGGTTCCGATCTGTACGACCGGGTCCGAGAATGCGCCTCCGGCGAATTTTCCCAGTTCTTCGGCTTCGGCAGAGATGGCCGTCGTCATGGTTCCCTTGCGGACATTCTCGCCCGACTCGTCCACGTCCACGGTGCGGGCCAGCAAAAGCTGACGGATCCGACGGATCATGTCTTCGCCCAATGTCCCCGCGCGATATCCCAGAACCCATTTCAGGGCGAGGCTCAGCAGGATCACCCCCATCATGCCGGCACCCAGCAGCAGAAGATGAGGCGCTTCGATATTGTCCGAGGTCAGATGATTGACGATGTCCCGTTGAAACTCCAACGGGGCCGCGGCAAGAGCCGCGACCGACAAGGACAACAGGATCAGTATGACTTGCCGTCCGGCGCTGGCGCGCCAGATGGCTGAATACAGTTGGAGCATGTAGGCACCCGATCAGCCAAGTGCCTCAAGTCTTACCGTGTGGCAGGCCCGGATAAAACGTTTGCAAAGCGGCCTGATCGTTGGCCGTGCCGGTTGGGCAACAGGCTCAATCCAGCAGACGCAGGCGGGCGTCTCCGGCCTGCATGTCGTCGCCCGCCCGATCAAGGCGCAGATAGGCGATGGCCTGTCCGTTCGATTGCGTGAACAGCGTACCGGCCGGCTTTCCCGCCGAAAGGATTTCGGAGCCGACCGGAGCCGCGCCGTCGATGGCGACAACCCGCAGCCCCTTGCGCAACTGGGTTTTGTGCTTCATGCGGGCGGTTACCTCTTGCCCGACATAGCAGCCCTTCTTGAAATCGACGCCGTTGAGCGGCTCGAAACCGGCCTCGAGGATATACGTGTCCGGTGTCAGCTCGATCCCGGTTTCCGGGATGCAATGACGCACCCGAATTGCGTCCCAATCCGTTCCATCATCGGCTTCGGGGGCGTCAGAATATGCGCGCCAGCCCATATCAGGGTGACGAGGATCGGGCAGGGCGCCTTCCGGTGCGGGCCCGGTTCCGCGTTGCAGGTGCAGGTTGGTTTCCTCGATACGCACATCCGCCCGCAGCTTGTACATGTTCAGCCGCTTGATCAGTGCATCCGCCATCCCCTCAGCCACGTCCAGCAGCACCGAGGCGCCATCGCGTTTCAGAAAGAAATCGGCCAGGTATTTGCCCTGCGGGGTAAGGATGGCCGAGTAGACAAGACCATCGTCCAGCTTGCGGGTGTCATTGGTGACCAGACCTTGCAAGAAGCTGTCGGTATCCGTGCCGGTCAGGCGCAAAATGCGGCGGGTGCTCATCTTTGGGTCCTCGTCATTGCCCTGAGAGCGGTGATATAAGCGAACCCGTTGCCAAGACCAGAGGTTTCGAACGTGTCCGCCCCGATCAGCATCGTGATTCCGACATTCGACTCCCAGACCGAACTCGCGCGCACGCTGATGACCCTGATGGAGGGACTGCACGCCGGGCTGATCCGCGAGCTTGTCATCTCCGACGGAGGGTCGACCGATCATACGTTGCGTATTGCCGATGAAGCAGGTGCCCGGATCGTTGCCGGGGCCGGGTCTCGTGCCGCACAGCTGCGCGCGGGATGCGACACCGCGGTGGGCGACTGGTTGCTGGTGATCCGTCCGGGGACCGAGCTTGAGCCAGGGTGGACCGACGCGGTGGCCGAGCACCTCGTAACGCGGCGTCCGGGTGTGTTTCGCCTTGGGTTCCGGTCCTCAGGCCTGATGCCGACCTTGGCAGCAGGTTGGGTCAATTTGCGCAGCCGGGTCTTTGGACTGGCGTCTGGTGATCAGGGCCTGCTGCTGCCGGCGCAACTGTACAAGGCTGCCGGCGGATATCCGGATCAACCGGGGAAGGAGGGGGCGCTGATGCGCTCTCTGCCGCGCGCGACACTTTTGCGGGCGCGTGCCATTACAGGTGCCGGGCGCCGTGATCGGGCGCGTTCTGAGGCGCCACCTCAGTAACCTCGGTTTCAGGTGCTTCCGAGGTTGGTTGCCGGGCCGGAGGCTCGGTGATGAGGTTGGACCGCAACTCGACAACAGATTTGCCCAGCCGGAATGGTGCCGCAAAGCTGACCAGACACAGCGCGATGATCTGCAGCACGAGAATGTGGGCGTTTTCCTGAAGATACTCCCACTCTCCCTTCAGTTTGGCGACCTGAGCGATCAGGTCATCATAGCTTTGCGCGAGGATCATATAGTCTCCGGCGATTGCCGGCACTTTCCGCCGCATGTTGTCGATCGCGGTCTGCGTTTCTTCGTCCAGCGTGGTGAAAACCAGGAATTGCTCGATGTCGAAGGCATCGGCTTTGGCGGCCATGTCCTGAATGTCATCCATCTGGTCTCGGGACCGGGCACCGAAGATGAAGTTCAGGCCCTGCAGCGGTGCAACTTCGTTGGTGACCGCGATGAACAGCGGCAGGTCGGCGTTGCTGGCGGTTGAGGCCGACAGGAACTCGACCTTGTCGCACAAAACCGCCGTGTCCGGGTCGTAGGCCGGATCGCAGAACCGCAGCCGGAACCGCGCGGCGTCGCGATCGAAGGCCAGTGTCGCCGCATAGGCAACGTCGATCTGTCGGTCCAGCCTTGAACTGTCGGATTTGTAGAGCCCCGCCATGACCGCCACCAGCGCGCCCAGCCCACCCAATACGACCCACACGAGGTCGGCCAGCTTCCATGCCCGGTGACCCGCTGGTTTGCGAAACAGGAACGCGGTGCCAATCGATCCGGCCAGAAAGAAAAGCAACAGCAGGGGCAGCTGGTAGTCGGTGATGAAGCTCATGCATCCGAGTTTAAGTGGTCAGCCTTCCCACGCAACAGCGATCACGTGCAGTTGTAACGCGTGTCAGGATGCCCATACTCGGGTCAGGAGCCGGAGGGAGAACGTGATGACCAAAGAGATTGTGCTGATCCACGGGGCGTTTGCCGGGCCGTGGTGCATGGCGGACTATGCGGAGTTCTTCCGCGCCCGTGGCTGGACGGTGCACACCCCGGCGCTGAGGTTCCACGGCGGCGATCCCGCAGCCGAGCCCGATGCGGGTCTGACCGACACCAGCGTAATGGATTATGCCAACGACATTGCCGAATTCGTCCAGGGGTTGGGCAGCAAACCCGTGATCCTCGGGCATGCCATTGCGGGCGTCGTTGCCCAGCAGGTTGCGTCTCGCGGACTGGCCAGCGCCATCGTGTTGATCAACCCGAACGCGGCCTGGGGCACCCTGCCGGAAACCGATGACGAACGCGCCGTGCCGCGCGCCTTAATGGAGGGCGGGGCGTTCTGGAAGCAGCCCATGCGCGTCGATTTCGACCTGATGGCCCCCTTCGCGCTGAACAAAATGCCCGAGGCTCAGCAACATGCCGTGTTCGATCGACTTGGCCCGGAAAGCGGGCGGGTGATGTTCGAGATGTTTTTCTGGATGTTCGACGATCACCACGCGATGAAGGTTGATATCGACAAGGTCGACTGCCCGGTTCTGATCGTTTCAGGCTCGGAAGACAGGGCGGTGAACCCCAACACCTGCCGTGCCTTGGCGAAACTCTATGGCGACCGCGTGACCTTTCTGTCCGCAGAAGGTCACGCGCATTTTCTGTTCATGGAGCCCGGTTGGGAAAAGCCAGGCGCACAGATCGCGGACTGGCTGGACCAGAAGCTGGGCTAGGGGCCGTTCAGGCGTTATTTGCTGACCTGAAACGTGCTCTGCGGCCGCCAACGCAGCACGCCGTCGCTTTCACGGTAACAACGCAACAGGCGTTCCTGCACCGTGCTCACCGTGCTGGTAACGGTGTTGTCACCGACCATCAGCACAAAGGCATCCTCGGAATAGGCCATGCCGTCGTAATAGCAGAACCGGGTCTCGGCCCCGTCGGGAATGGGGGATGCAGTGCTGAGCATCTGCTGCGCGGGGGCTGCCGAGGCGCTCAGGGTCAAGGCCAGCCCGAGGGTCAAAGTTTTCATGTCGTCCTCCCGTTCGGATATCCGTTTTTCAAATTGGGTCTTGGACGCTCGGAACCTCAAAGCTCGTTCTTGGTTGACGGGTTGAGAGTAAGTGTGAACGGGATCAACGGGTTAGGCAAGGGGGGCGTTTGTTGGGCGCTTATGGAGATGTGGAGCTTGCTGGTGGATTTCTCGGGCAAAGCCGCGCTTTGTATACCTAATCAATGGCTGAAAAAATATTTTTTTGTTCAGGCAAGGATGCAAAAAGAGATCGCAGAAGACCCCTACTGCTCAATTATGCCCGCTTTCAAAGCTCGAGGTTCAATACTTCGGTGAGCCCAGACAAAATTTGAGTTATTATTGTCAGACGGTCTCCAACAGTCTTTCTTGGTCCAAAGTCGCTGGTTGAGATTACGGTGTCAATTTCGGTTAAATTCTCGCCTATAAATTCGGACAATAAGTCGCCAGCAAAGTAATATGCATCGGGAGGAGAGGTCGGCGGTTTTTTGCCGATCAGCAGAATATTGTCGAAGTATAATTTAATTGATTCTTTTGCATTTTCACTGGTGCTTTCAGGAAATTGAACAAGGCTGAGCTGATCAGGTAATCTGTCACCGGCATCGAGATGTCCGGCAGTTTCATAATAGTATTTAGAAGCATCCAATATGTCGATTTTGAATTGCTCTAATATTTTCTGTAACATTTGCGTCGTTTCGGCATCCGTGGACTGACCTTCGCTAGACATTCTGTCTAATTCCGCAGATACATACCTAAATTTGCTGATCCCAAACTCAAATTTGCTAGATGCCAGAGTGCTTTTTATTCTTGCATCTTCACTAGCGGATAGAATAACCGCAGATTCGGCAACGGCATTTGTAGGAATAAAGATTAATGCCAAAAGTGCGAAAGTAAAACTTTTCATTTGTCACCTGCAATTTGGTTTAGCAGCGATTACTGCATATTTCAAAGTGTCTTTGAAGTCTTTGTCCCACGGTCTAGATCCGACGAAAGGGCCCCAATAACGGCAATCGACGTCAACTTTTTGAATCACATTTTCCATATCTGCCAAAAAGTAATCCCATTGCTTTTTTTTCAAAAAGCCCATGGCGTACAATTTGTGAAGTGCTTGGTACTCAAGAATCAAGTCTTCAATACGAAATTCTGGTGTATTAATCTTGTGGGACAGCTCTCTTAGTTTTGTCATTTGATCTAACATGATTTGGCTCTGGGCGGTCAGAGTTGATTTGTGTAGTTGCTCAGTTGCAGATTTATTGCCGAAATACAAAGCGAAACAGGCAACAATAGCCGCGGAGACTGTAGCCCAATGAGCAAAATCCTCCACAGAGTTTGATTTAATCAAAATTGTTGGAATTGCACCAACCGCATATCCCCAAAAAAAATATATTAAGGCTTCAGGAATCAATTACTAAGGGCCCTGTGATGTAGTATAACGTAATAAGACTTACGCGTCATTTTAGCACACTAGGAACGCTCAGTTAAGTAAGCTTCAACATCCTCAAACATCCAACTCCTCCACGAACCGCGCGTTCTCTTGAATATATTGGAACCGCAGTTCGGGTTTCTTGCCCATCAGGCGCTCGACCAGGTCTCCGGTCTCGCCGGGTTCGTCCTCGTCGATGGTCACGCGGATCAATTTCCGCGATTTGGGGTCCATCGTGGTTTCTTTCAGGTCCTTGGCGTCCATTTCACCCAGACCCTTGAAGCGTGAGACGTCGATCTTGCCTTTGCCGCCCAGACCTTTTTCCAGCCATTCGTCGCGCTCGGCTTCGTCCAGACAATAGACGCGCTTGGCGCCTTGGGTCAGGCGGTAGAGCGGCGGGCAGGCCAGGTACAGGTGGCCCGCGTCGATCATCGGGCGCATCTGGGTGAAAAAGAAGGTCATCAGCAGCGAGGCGATATGCGCGCCGTCCACGTCGGCGTCGGTCATGATTATGATCTTGTCATAGCGCAAGTCGTCGAGGTTGAACTTGCTGCCCAGCCCGACGCCAAGCGCCTGCGTCAGGTCATTGATCTCGGCGTTGGTGCCCAGTTTCGAGCTTGCCGCGCCCAGTACGTTCAGGATCTTGCCGCGCAGGGGAAGCAGGGCCTGTGTCTTGCGGTCGCGGGCCATCTTGGCCGAGCCGCCGGCCGAGTCGCCCTCGACGATGAATAATTCGGTGCCGTCGCGTGTTGAACTACTACAGTCCACCAACTTGCCGGGAAGACGGAGTTTCTTAGTGGCGGACTTGCGTTGTGTTTCCTTCTCGGCCCGTCGGCGCAGGCGTTCCTCGGCCCGCAGGATGAGGAAGTCCAGAATGGCGCCGGCGGATTTGGTGTCGGCGGCCAGCCAGTTGTCGAAATGGTCGCGGACCGAGTTTTCGACCAGCCGCTGCGCCTCGACCGTGGCAA
This sequence comes from Ruegeria sp. BJ5, assembly GCF_056537865.1. Taxonomy (NCBI): domain Bacteria; kingdom Pseudomonadati; phylum Pseudomonadota; class Alphaproteobacteria; order Rhodobacterales; family Roseobacteraceae; genus Ruegeria; species Ruegeria sp. BJ5. Next base: position 1,091,376 of record NZ_JBQFSH010000001.1, on the reverse strand, counting down.
GACGGTCCTTGGTCTGGCCGACGAATTCGGGTTCACGGATGAAGCACGACACCAGCGCGCAGCCGCCGGTGATCAGGTCATCGCGGGTGATCTGGGCGGCCTTCTTGTTGTTGATCAGTTCACCGTAGGCCTTGATGCCTTTGAGGATCGCGGCCCAGAAGCCTGCAACATGAGTACCGCCTTCGGGCGTGGGAACGGTGTTGCAGTAGGACTGGATGAAGCCATCGCGCGACGGTGTCCAATTGATCGCCCATTCCACTTTGCCGGGGGCGCCGAATTTCTCGTTGAAATCGACGGTTCCGGCGAAGGGCTGCTCGGAATAGGTCGAGGAGCCGTTCATCGTCTCCTTGAGGTAGTCCGACAGGCCGCCGGGGAAGTGGAAGGTGGCCTCGGTGGGCGTCTCGCCGTCGTCGATGGCGGTTTTCCAGCGGATTTCAACGCCCGAGAACAGGTAGGCCTTGGAGCGGATCGATTTGAACAGGCGGGCGGGTTTGAACCGGTGGTGGCCGAAGATTTCGGGGTCGGCGTGGAAGGTGACGGTGGTGCCGCGCCGGTTGGGAGCCGAGCCCACCTTTTCGACCGGACCCAGCGGGATGCCGCGCGAAAAGCGCTGTTCGTACAGCTCCTTGTTGCGGGCCACCTGTACGACCATCGAATCCGACAGCGCGTTGACCACCGAGGCGCCCACGCCGTGCAGACCGCCCGAGGTCTGGTAGGCCTTGCCCGAGAACTTGCCGCCGGCGTGCAGGGTGCACAGGATCACCTCGAGCGCGGATTTGTCGGGGAACTTCGGGTGTGGGTCGATTGGAATACCGCGGCCGTTGTCGCGCACAGTCAGAGAATAATCTTCGTGCAGTTCTACCTCGATACGATTGGCGTGGCCTGCAACGGCCTCGTCCATCGAGTTGTCGAGGATCTCGGCCACCATGTGGTGCAGTGCCCGTTCATCGGTGCCGCCGATATACATGCCGGGGCGTTTGCGCACGGGCTCCAGACCTTCGAGGACCTCGATCGAGGAGGCGTCGTAGGTGGTGGCGGATTCGGGCGTCAACAGGTCGTCGGGCATGGGTGCTGCTCTTGTTTTTGGGTTTGGCCCATTATGGCAGGTGATGTGGGTCGGGGGAAGAGGGACGCGAGGTGTTGTATCAATCTTGCGGTCGGTGGCGGGTTGCAAAACGGGTGGTTTTCCCGCTGAGTTGCGGAAATCGCGGAGGAGCAGGTGATGAGCTGGATCAAGACGATACCATTCGACGAGGCACGCGGTCGGTTGAAGACGCTGTATGACCGGGTCACGGGGCCCGGGAACAATGTGGACAACATCATGATGGTGCATTCCCTGCGTCCACATTCGATGGAAGGTCACATGGCGCTCTACAAGAACGTGCTGCACCATTCGGGAAACTCGGTTCCCAAGTGGTTTCTGGAAGTGCTCGGGGTCTGGGTCAGCTCGCTGAATCGCTGCGGCTATTGTGTCGAGCATCATTTCAGCGGGTTGCAGCGACTCTTGGGCGACGAGCAGCGCGGTTTGGCCATTCGCGTGGCGATCGAGGCAGAAACACCCGAGACGGCGCCGCTGGACCCCGCACAGGTGGCGGCGATGGAATACGCCCGAAAACTGACCGAGAACCCGGCCGACCTGGTGGCGGGGGATATCGACGCGTTGCGATCTGTTGGCTGGGACGATGGTGAGATCCTGGAGATCAATCAGGTCTGCGCCTATTTCTCCTATGCCAACCGCACCGTTCTGGGGCTTGGCTGTTCGACCAAGGGCGACATTCTGGGGTTGTCTCCGAACAATTCGGACAATCCAGATGACTGGGGCCATCGGTGAAAGGCGCTGCCTCCTGCGTCCTTTAGTGCCGGGCGAAGAGTTGGCTTAGTTGTCCTGAACCCAATCGAGAACAGCGTCGGCCACCGCCTGAGGCCTCTGGTGATGCAGCCAATGGTCTGTTCCGTCGATCTGCTTGCGGGTCAGGTTGGGAGCGAACTCCTCCAGCCCATCGGTGCATTCGGGAAGCAAGGCTTTGTCCCGCGGCCCCCACAGAAGCAAATGCGGGCAGCGGACCCTCAGCCTGTCAACGGGCAGTTCCGGCAGGTCCGTGCAGGGCGCGCCCGGCTCAGCCACCACAAGGGGTGAGGCCCGGTACCAGTTCAGCATGGCGTCGAGCCGTCCCGGGCGGGCCCATTCGGTGCGATAGTCGCCCATGCGCGCGTCGCTCATCCAGTCCAGCCCCATGCCGTGCCGGAAGAATTGTTCCAGCTTGGCGAAGTTGTCGGCCGAAAGAAATTCGGCTGCATCGGGCGCGCGCAGGCGGTTGATGTATTGCGAGGCCTCAGATTGTTTGCCACCTGCCGCCAATTCGCGTTGGAACGGGACAGGGTGAACACCGTTGGCGATGATCAGGCGGCTGACCAACTTGGGGTGGAACATGGCAAGACCGTAAGCCACCGAGGCACCCCAATCATGTCCCAGCACAGTGACAGGGCCGCCGAACTGCTCGATCAGCGCGGCCATGTCCGACACCAGCTTGGACAGCGCATAGTTCGAAATACCCTCGGGGGCCCAGCTCTGACCATAGCCACGCTGATCCGGCGCGATGCTGTGAAAGCGGTCCGACAGGTGCGGGGCCAGGTCGGACCACGCGCCGCCATACTCCGGGAAACCGTGTAACATCAAAAGCTTAGGAAGGTCGGAATCGCCCCAGCGGCGGACGAAGAACGGGTGGCCGCTGAGGTCGAAGAATTCGCTGTCCATGCGGGATGTCCCTGACTGAGTGCTCTCTTGCAGAGTTTTCGGAGCCGTCGCCGAAGTCAACTTGATACGGATCAACGCGGAAAAGATGCGAATTTGCTAGGCGTTTCGGCGGACAGTGACACAGGAGAGAGCACATGGACGCAGTGACCCGAAAAAAGACGAACGCAGCCCCCGTGGCCGTCATGGCCAAACCGAACGCGGACACCGAAGCGCCCACTCGCGAAAAGATCCGGCAGGCCTTTGAAAGCGGGGAGTATCCGTATCGCTCGAAACTGTCGCGGGCGGCTTATGAAAAGCAGAAAGCCCAGTTGCAGGCCGAATTGTTGAAGGTGCAGTTGTGGGCGCAGGAGACCGGGCAGAAGTTCGTACTGCTGTTCGAGGGTCGCGACGCTGCCGGCAAGGGCGGCACCATCAAGCGGTTCATGGAGCATCTGAACCCGCGTCAGGCCCGGGTGGTGGCGCTGAACAAGCCGACCTGGGAGGAGAAGGGCCAGTGGTATTACCAGCGCTATATCCAGGAATTGCCCACCGTCGGCGAAATGGTGTTTTATGACCGGTCCTGGTACAACCGGGCCGGAGTCGAGCGGGTGATGGGGTTCTGCACCCCCAACGAGTACCTCGAGTTCATGCGCCAGACGCCCGAGTTGGAGCGCATGATGGTTCGGTCGGGCATCCAGCTTTATAAATACTGGTTCTCGGTGACGCGGGATGAGCAGCTGCGCCGCTTCAAGAGCCGCGAGACCGACCCGCTGAAGCAGTGGAAACTGTCGCCCATCGACAAAGCCAGTCTGGACAAATGGGACGACTATACCGAGGCGAAAGAGGCGATGTTCTTCTATACCGACACCGCCGACGCGCCCTGGACCATCGTCAAGTCGAACGACAAGAAGCGCGCCCGCCTGAACTGCATGCGGCATTTCCTGTCGACGCTGGATTATCCGGACAAGGATCATGACATCGTGGGCCAGCCCGATCCGTTGATCGTGGGGCAGGCGCATCATGTGGTTCACCGGTCGGATCATATTCTTGGTACGGCGATACATCCCGAGGCGCGCGTCACCTGATTGGCCCGACGGGCGTCATCGAGGTCTCGAAATGAAATTTCAGAGATCTCCCCTTGCCCCGGCTCGGGGCCGCGCATATGGCTGGCGGGATGAGAAAGGTCATGACATATCCCGCCCATTTCCGGGCCATTGCAGTGCTGGGGCTGCCGTTGATCGGTGGTCATCTGGCGCAATTCGCCATTGGCCTGACGGATACGATCATGCTGGGCTGGTATGGGGTCGAGGCTCTGGCCGCGGTGACGCTGGCCAGCAGCTTTTACTTTGTTCTGTTTCTTTTCGGAGGCGGATTTGGCCTAGCCGTCATGCCGATGGTCGCGACCGCGGCCGCCGAGGAGGATGAAACCAGCATTCGCCGCAGCACCCGAATGGGCCTGTGGCTGTCGCTGCTGTATGGCATGCTGGTCATGCCGCTGCTGTGGTGGTCCTACCCGATTCTGATCGCCACGGATCAGGATCCGCAAGTGGCGCAAACCGCCTCCGAGTATCTGCAGGTTGCGGGCTGGGGCCTGTTTCCGGCGCTGGTGGTGATGGTTCTAAAATCCTATCTGGCCGCGCTGGAACGCACGCAGATCGTGCTGTGGATCACCGTCGCGGCGGCAGTGGTCAACGGACTTACGAACTATGCGCTGATCTTCGGCAACTGGGGCGCGCCGGAATTGGGCGTGATGGGGGCGGCGATCGCGTCGGTGGTGACGCAGACCGTGTCCCTGGTGGCGGTCATCTTCTACGCGGTGAAGGTCCTGCCGGAACACAGCCTGTTCCAGCGGTTCTGGCGCCCGGATTGGGAGATGTTGCTGAGCGTCCTGAAGCTGGGTGTGCCCATCGGTCTGACCTTGCTGGCCGAAGTGTCTCTGTTCGCCATGTCCGCCTTCATGATGGGATGGATCGGACAGGTGCCGCTGGCGGCGCACGGGATTGCGCTGAACCTGGCCTCGGCCACGTTCATGGTGCATCTGGGCCTGTCGAATGCAGCAACGATCCGGGCCGGCAACGCGTTGGGCCGCAAGGATCGACCGCATCTCGAGAAAGGCGCAATTGCGGTCACGGGCATGTCCCTTGTGGTGTCCGTGCTGACAATCATCCTGTTCCTGACCTGCGCCGAGCCTCTCATCTCGGTATTTGTCGAACCGGACGACCCGCAGCGTCCCCAGATTTTGGCAATCGGGACCGGTCTGCTGGCCATGGCGGCCCTGTTCCAGCTGGTGGACGGCGCGCAGGTAATCGCTCTGGGTCTTCTGCGCGGGTTGCAAGACGCCAAGGTGCCCATGGTTATGGCAGGCCTCAGCTATTGGGTCGTGGGGATCCCCGCATCCTACTACTTTGGTTTCGTGCAAGACATGGCGGGGATTGGAGTCTGGCTTGGCCTTGTTCTGGGTCTGGCCTGTGCGGCGGTCATGCTGATGGGACGGTTCTGGCTGCGATCCATCCGAGTGGTTGGTGCGCCAGCCGCATAGCGACAACCGGCACGTTCAGCCCTTTTCCAGCCGATCGGCCTTTTTGCGCACCAGCACCGTGCGCAAGTCGTGCATCGCCAGCAGCAACCGGTCCGTGATGTCTTCCAGCTGTGTATCGGTCGCCTTGGACTGGGCCCATTGCGTGGTCAGGTTCAGGTGATCGATCGTGCGGTGGATGTCGTCAACGTCGCGCCGCGCAAGCAGGGTTTTGCGTTCGTCCATCCAACGGGCGATTTCGGTTTTGTCGGCTTCGGTCAGGGTACCCTGACCATGCGGCTTGACCTCGCCGTTGCGGATGTTGATCACCGCGATCTGGTCCATTTCGATCCGGCGCTGCCGGTTCTCCGTGTCGATCTTGAACACGACCGCGCCGTTCTCGCGGACGCGAAAGTAATATTCGGGCAGTGCTGCGGACATGTCGAACCTCGGTGTTAGCTCAGGGACGCACAGAACCGCTGGATGCGGGTGCAGGCCTCGGTCAAGGCTTCGTCCGAAGTCGCATAGCTGACGCGGAAATTCGGGGACAGGCCGAAGGCCGCGCCGAATACCACGGCCACATCGGCCTCTTCCAGCAAGGCCGTGGCGAAGGCCTCGTCGCTGTCGATGACCGTACCGGCGGGCGTGGTCTTGCCGATCAGCCCAGCGATCGAGGGGTAGACGTAGAATGCGCCCTCGGGAGTGGGGCAGGTGATGCCGTCAATCTGGTTCAGCATCCCGACCACAAGATCGCGCCGGCGCTTGAAGGTCTCATTGTTCGGGGCAAGGAAGTCTTGGGTGCCGTTCAAGGCCTCGACTGCGGCCCACTGGCTGATCGAACACGGGTTCGACGTGGATTGTGATTGGATCTTGCGCATAGCCGCGATCAGTTCAACAGGGCCTGCGGCATAGCCGATACGCCAGCCGGTCATGGCATAGGCCTTGGAGACACCGTTGCACGTGAGCGTGCGATCATACAGCCCGGGTTCGACTTCGGCTGGCGTGCAGAACTCGAACCCGTCATAGGCCAGGTGTTCATACATGTCGTCCGACATGATCCAGACATGAGGATGCCGCATCAGAACATCGGTCAGAGCCTTGAGTTCAGCGCGGTTGTACCCTGCGCCGGTCGGGTTCGACGGCGAGTTGAAGATGAACCATTTGGTGTTTGGCGTGATTGCGGCTTCCAACTGGTCTGGGGTCAGCTTGAAGCTGTTTTCCAGCGTGGTCTCAACCACGACAGGCGAACCGCCCGCAAGCAGCACCATGTCCGGGTAGCTGACCCAGTAGGGGGCGGGAATGATCACTTCGTCGCCCGGGTTCATCGTCGCCATCAGCGCATTGTACAGCGTCTGCTTGCCACCTGTTCCGACCGAGATCTGTGCTGGCGTGTAGTTAAGCCCGTGGTCACGTTTCATCTTGGCGCAAGCGGCCTGTTTCAGCTCGGGAATGCCGTCCGGCGCGGTGTATTTTGTTTTGCCGGCGGCGATTGCGGCAACGGCTGCGTCCTTGATGTTCTGCGGCGTGTCGAAATCGGGCTCACCTGCGCTGAGGCCGATGACGTCACGTCCAGCGGCCTTCAACTCGGCGGCTTTGGCCGTCATGGCAATGGTCGGCGAAGGTTTGACGCGCGACAGTGTCGCAGACAGAAAGCTCATGGCGGGCCCCGGTTTGTATGTTGCTCAGGACTGTCATAGGGTGCCGCTGAAACACGATCAAGCGATATGCTTTTGAAGAACTGGAGAGTTTGATGAGCGACGAAACCGACTGGTTCGGACCCGAGGCCGCGACATTCGGAGACCGCGTTGCAGGCGCACGCGAAGCCGCCGGCATGACCCAGACCCAACTGGCCCGTCGGCTGGGCGTCAAGAAGTCCACTGTGGTGGCCTGGGAGAATGACCTGTCCGAACCGCGCGCCAACAAGCTGTCGATGATGGCAGGTATGTTGAACGTGTCGATCATGTGGCTGCTGACCGGTGAAGGCGAGGGCATGGACGCTCCGGATGTTGCGGAAGCCGCGGATATGGAGCTGGCGCCGCTGGTCGCGGAGTTGCGCGCCATCCGAGGCGAGATGCGTGCCAGTTCCGAGCGCCTTGCGCGGGTCGAGAAAACGCTGCGGCTGAAGCTGGAGAAAGGCGAATGAACGACATCCGGATCAAGCGGCTGAAGATGCGGTCGATGCGGCGTGGCATCAAGGAAATGGACATCATTCTGTCTGCCTATGCCGACCAGCGGCTTGAGCGGATGTCTGCGGCCGAGTTGGACCTGTACGAAGCTTTGTTGCACGAAAACGATCAGGACCTCTACCAATGGGTAACCGGGCAGGTCGCCGCCCCCGAACACTACGCGAGCATGATCTTCGATATCTCGCAAGTATTTCAAAAGTAATGGGAAAACAGACTTAACTGATTCTTCGGGATTTCGCGTCAAAGTTTCCTGAACGGCGCGATTGAATCGGAGGATCGGATGAGTTTGGAATTGCAGGTCTCCGCACCCGGAACCAAGGGGTTCATGTCCAGCTATCTTGAGGCGCTGGCATTGGTTGAACGTCTGCATCGGTTGCTTCTGGACGTCATCAAGGACGAGTTCGAGCGGGTCGGCGTTCTGGAAATCAATGCGGTGCAGGCGCTGTTGCTGTTCAACATCGGCGACCACGAGGTGACTGCCGGTGAACTCAAAAGCCGCGGCTATTATCAGGGCAGCAATGTCAGCTACAACCTCAAGAAACTGGTCGAAATGGGGTTCATGCATCACCAGAGATGCGAGATTGACCGACGTTCGGTGCGGGTGCGTCTGACGCCTCGGGGACGGGAAATCCGTGACATCGTGGCCGATCTCTTCTCGCGCCACGCCGAAGGGCTGCAGGCCAAGGGTGTCCTGGGCACCGAAGGGATCGAAGAGATTACCAGCGCTTTGCGCCGGGTTGAACGGTACTGGACGGATCAGATCCGGTACATCTACTGACTACCGCCGTTCAATGGCAAAACTTGGGACATGGTAAGCGAATCCAGCTCTCTGATCAGCTTGCGCGTCATCGCGTTTTCGTAGGCTTCAAATCCCAAAGCGGTTTCGACGAAGGCTCCGGGGCCCAGAATGACCCAAGCGTTGTAATAGGCCGACAACTCTCCGATTTGCACATACCGCTTGTCCCCGGTGCTGGGATCATCGGCTCCGATCACAAGCCCGTTGATCGTGATGCCGGTTGCTTGCAGTTGGGCTTTAGCTTCTCTGGGATGGAGGCCGACATTGTGCTTGCCATCTCCTGAGAGGTCCAGCGTCCGCTTCCAGCAGGCGGCTTGGGCATCCAACAAATCAGCCCCGTACTGCATGGCAGACCCCACCGCTGTGCCCTGAGGTGCCGATGACCGACGGGTGGATTGCAGACGTCGCGCAATCCCGGACAAATCGGTCGGGGACCGAATGTCGGTCCAGCCGACCAACAGCCGCTGGAAACCTGCTTCGCTCCATTCGAAAACGGCGATGCGAACGGGGGCTTCGGGATTTGACAGGATCAGCCGTTTCACCTCCGGCCGTTGCAATGCAGCGGCCAAGCCGTCCAATTGAAGTCGGTATTCGTTGCTGTCGACTGAGCCTGAAACATCCAACCCAAGCGCCAGGGCTTGCCGGCATTGAGCAGCGGCCGGGCTGCCCAAGGCCAAACAACACAGAGCCAGCACACGGGTAATCATTCTGCCTTGCGCCCCAACGCGCCGACCTGAAGGCTGGTCAACTCCCGTTCCAGCTTGCGCCGCATGGCGCGTTCAAAATCTTCGAACCCTTGCGCGATCTCCAGAAAGGCGTTTGGCCCATGCAAGACGTTGTTCTCAAAAAACGGGATGAGGAACAGCTCCCCTTCGAAATCCGCCGCATTTATGACCAACCCATTCACGGTTATGCGGTCGAAGGGAAAGTGGCGATAGGCGATCTGCGGACCGTATCCGTCGTTGTTCGAGCCGTCCCCGGACAGGTCAATCGTTTGAAACAGGCATTGCGGAGCCTGCTCCATCAGAGAGGCCCCGAAAGCCAGGGCATATCCCATGGCAGTGGCCGAGCCGCTGTCAGATCTTTGGGACTCGCTCACCTGTTTCGCCGCAACAAGCAGATCAGCCTCGGTCTCGATCAGGCGCCAGGGAAGGACGATGTACTGGGCGTCGCGACCGCTCCACTCATAAACCGTCAGGGCTACGGGCAGCGGCGAGGAAAAGAACGCTTTCCGGACTTCAGGAGCGATCAGGGCTGAAGCCAGGCCCTGCCGCTGCAGGGCGTCTTCTTTGGCGTCGACCGAAACGGAGATGTCCAAAGCAAGCGCCAAGGCCAGCCGGCAGTTTTGGGCCTCAGCAGAGCTGGCCAGAACGGCCAGCCCCAATCCTGTCAGCCAGTGGATCACCAGTGGCCGGTGCTTTCCATGCTGGCCCAAGGTTCGGCCGGGGGCAAGGCATCGCCATTCTGCAGCAGTTCAACCGAAATGTTGTCAGGCGAGCGCACGAACGCCATACGCCCATCGCGGGGAGGGCGGTTGATGACGACGCCATTGTCGGCAAGGTGCTGACAGGTCTCGTAAATGTTGTCGACCCCATAGGCCAGGTGGCCGAAATGGCGGCTGTCGCTTGGCAAACCCTCATCGCCATCCCAGTTCCATGTCAGCTCGATCGGCCTGTCCTCCTGACCCGGAGGGGCCATGAAGATCAGCGAAAACCGCCCTTCCTCGCTGTCGTAACGGCGGGTTTCCTGGAGTCCCAGCAGCTTGTAGAAGGCCATGGATTTTTCCAAATCCTTCACGCGCACCATGGTGTGGAGGTATCTCAGCCCCATCTCGGCGATCCTTTCGGTGTTGATGATTGTGTGCAGCTTAGCGCGCTGCAGGGGCGTGTCGAGGGGGCGGTCGCAGAGAAACCGAAAAATGCGCGACGCAGCACACATATGGCGGTTTCAGTGCTGATGTTGCCGATATATAGTGGTTGGCGACTCATTTCAAAAACGAGGTATGTCCATGCCGCTGTCTGCCGAACAACTGGCCGAGATCGAAGAGCAACGCGCACAAACGCAGTCGACCCGCCGTGTTGTGGCTCCGGGTATGGAACAGCACCTCTACACTGCGCATCCTGTTCTGGACCATGGTTTCGTGCGGGTCATCGACTATATGGGCGATGATGCTGCGATCTGCCAGGCGGCCCGCGTGTCCTACGGCAAAGGTACGAAGTCCGTACAGAATGACGAGGGGTTGATCCGCTATCTGATGCGCCACTGGCATTCGACCCCGTTCGAGATGTGCGAAGTGAAACTGCACGTTAAACTGCCGGTCTTCGTCGCCCGTCAGTGGATCCGCCACCGCACGGCGAACGTGAACGAATACTCTGCCCGCTATTCGATCCTTGACCGGGAATTCTACATTCCCGCGCCGGATCAGCTGGCGGCGCAATCAGCGATCAACAATCAGGGGCGGGGCGAGGCGCTGCAGGGCGAAGAGGCTGCGCGTGTTCTGGACATTCTCAAGGCCGACAGCGCCCGCTGCTATGACAATTACGAAGCGATGATCGGCCAGGATGGCCAGCAGGGTCTGGCGCGCGAACTGGCGCGGATGAACCTGCCGGCAAACATCTACACGCAGTGGTATTGGAAGGTGGACCTGCACAATCTGTTCCACTTCCTGCGCCTGCGGGCAGATCCGCATGCGCAATACGAGATCCGCGTCTATGCCGAAACCATGTGCAAGATCGTGGCCGACTGGGTACCGTTCGCGTACAAGGCGTTCGAAGACTATCGCCTGGGTGCGGTCAACCTGTCGGCGCAGATGGTCGAAGCGCTGCGTCGTATGCTGAAGGGCGAGCAGGTGACGCAGGAAAACTCGGGCATGACTGCGCGCGAATGGCGTGAGTTCGAAGCGGTGATCCGCGAAGGCTGATCGCCACCTGTTCGGATTGTCATGATCCTGTTACACTTTGGGCATGACGTTCAGCTTGATGTTTAGAACTGCAGCGGTCGCTTTGTTGCTGGGCCAGCCAGCGTATGCAAAGTCGCCAATCGCTGAGGTGATCTGCGAGCCCACGGCGCGGATGCATGACAAACTGCGCCACCAATTTGGGGCGCAGCAGACCGCCTCTGGTGTTCGCGGACCCGAGCAGATCATGGAGGTGTGGACCAGCCGTCGCGGTGACTGGACCCTTGTCGTAACCTATGCGACCGGGACGTCCTGCATTGTGGCCATGGGCGACAACTGGACAAACCGCATCGAGACCGACCCGACGCGAGGCTAGACTATCCGGGAAGAGGGTGGACAACGGCCTGTGAATTGGCCGTTGACCTTGTTTCGTCGCACCCGCCAGTTGGCGGGCCCTTTTACAATGGCTTCAAATCAGCCGCCATCTGGCGGCCGTCACGTCCGTCCTGCAACTCGTACGAGACTTTCTGATTGTCGGCGAGTCCGGTCAGGCCGGATCGTTCTACGGCCGAGATATGCACAAACACATCCTTACCCCCTTCATCGGGGGCAATAAAACCATAGCCTTTGGTCGTATTGAACCACTTCACGGTGCCGGTTGGCATTTCCCGTGTCTCCTTCTCCTTGCGCGTCACCCAGCAAATCGGCAGGGCATAGTCAAAGCGACCACAAACCCACGCAGTTCCGAACGAACGAGACGGCGTAAATTGTGTGTTTCGCCTTTTTCAACATTGCACGGTGAAGTAAAAAATCAAGGAATACTGGGTTAACCTATTCGTTTTGCCCGAAATTGCTGCAACGACCGGAGTAGATACACTATGCGCCTTTTTGGCCTGAAGACCTGCGATACCTGCCGTAAGGCACTGAAATCACTTCCTGATGCCGAATTCATCGATGTCCGAGGCGCGGGTGTTCCTTCGGAGGTGTTGGCCAAAGCGTTTGACCAGTTCGGCGAAGCCTTGCTCAACACCCGCTCGACAACCTGGCGTGGATTAGACGACGATCAACGCTCGCGACCGCCGCTGGAACTGCTGGCGGATCATCCTGCCCTGATGAAACGTCCGCTGATCGAATGGGACGGGCACTTGTTCCTGGGCTGGACCCCGCAAACCCGCACAGCCCTTGGCATTGCTTGATCGGGTGACTATCTGAACCGGCGCAACAATCAGGAATACTTCATGCGAAACGCAGCGATGATATTGGGTGTCATTGCCGGTCTGGTCGGAATGATCGTCGGTTTTTTTGGGTACGGGTTTGTCGAGCTTGTGGATCGTTACGGCGAGATCGAGGGGCTCGCAGAACAGGTGGACAACCCCCAGCTTATCAAGACGGCATCGCTTCTGGCGCCGTTGCTGGCGATTGCCGGGGGTGCCATGGCGCATGCGCGTGCTCTGTTGGCCGGTGTGTTGTTGCTGATTTCCGCGGCGGGGATGTACTACGCCTTTGGCTTCGGCGTGTTCACCATGTTCCCGATTGCCTTCGCCGGCGTTGCGGGGCTGCTTGGGATCGCCGCGGGCAAGCCGGACGAACCCAAAGCGCATTTCTAGATCATTTCAGGCGTAGAACCCGGTCGAGCGAGAGCGGGCCCGCGCCGTTGATCACGATCACCACGAACAGGAAGGTCCACATAACCCGCTGATCCATCAGGGTTATGGTGTTGTCGAACAGACCGCCCAGCTTGACCCCGTGCCCGGTGACATCGGTGAAGGTCTGGACCCAGACGAACCCGATCATGCCCAGGGCGGCAAGGCGGGTCAGCAGCCCCACCAGAAGCAATGCAGGCAGGATGAACTCGGCCCAGGTTCCGGCGACGGCAACGGGCCAGGTAAAGAACCCTAGCTGCGAGCTGTCGTAGCCGACGGCCTCCATGGCCTTGGGGAAGATCTGCACATAGGCCCCGTCCGAGGGGAACAGGAACCCGAAAAACCCGCTGCCCAGCTTGGTCATGGCCGAGTTCCAGTAATAGACCAGAAGAACCGCTATGAAAGTCAGCCGCGCCACGGTCGGTGTCAGCCAGTTCGAGGCGTGGTCCAGCTTTCCGAGAACGGAATTGTGCATAGAGATCAGGGCAGTCATGTTTCCGGCCTTTCGATAGTCACTGAAGTAATCGCACTGCCCTGCAGCAGCAGTGCCAGGGTGGCGCCCAGGTCGAACTCGGGCGTCCGGGTGGTGGTTGCCTCGAAGGCCTGACCAATGGTCTGGCCGGCCTGCATGGCGGTGATCCAGTCGAACCCGCCGGGCGGCAGCAGGTGTGGCGACGGGTCAAATTCGGGGCGCGTGATCAGCACGTCCTGCGCGCCGGGCTGGGGCTTTGGCGCGCCGTCTTCGGTGTTGAACCGCCAGATGGCGTGGATGGGCCAGTCGGACCGGATCAGCTGCATGGTTGGGGCAAAGCCCAGCCGCGCCTGCATCAGGTCTTCGGGCGGCAGGGCGGCCAGCGCGTCGGGCGTGATCGGTTGGCTGTCGGCGGCGTGGTAGGACCGGCGCAAGGCCAGTTCCAGCCGCGCCACGTCGGGCAGATAGCCAAGATGCGCCAGTTGTTCGGTGTCGGCGAGGAATTCGGGGAAGTTCTCGCCATAGAACATCATCAGCGGAGAGCTAGGCGGGTGCTGACGCAGGTAGATTCCGGCCAGGCCGTCCATGTTCTGCGGACCCAGCAGCTTGGTTATGACCGGAAAGGCCTGATGCATGGCTTCGGTCAGAGACACGGCCACGTTGTTGCGGTAGACGCTGAAGCGGCGTCCGGCGGGGCGGGCCTGATCGTCCAGCAACCCCTCGGGCACGGGGGCCGTCGGGTCCAGCAGGGCCGCCCGGAACTCTGATTGCGAAACGCTCATGCCGGGATCCGGTCCAGCGCGGATTGCGCGCGTTCGGCCTCGGAGCGCAAGGTGGGCCAGTCGGGCACGTCGTTGTCCCATTCGATCAGCACGGGTTTGGGGCCTGACTGGTCGAGCACATAGTCCAGCAACGCCCAGACCGGATCGACGACGGCGCGGCCGTGGCTGTCGATCAGCAGGGGTTGGCCGTGATCGTCCTGATCCTCGTCATGGCCCCCCAGGTGGATCTCGCCAACCTGGTCCAGAGGGTAGGCGTCGATATAGGCCTGCGGGCTGTAATTCAGATTGGTGGCCGAGACGAAGACGTTGTTGACGTCCAGCAGCAGGCCACATCCAGTCCGGCGCGTGATCTCGCGCAAGAAGTCGGGTTCGGACCACGTGCTTTCAGCAAAAGCGAGATAGCTGGAAGGGTTTTCCAGCAGCATCTGCCGGCCCACCGTCTCCTGTACCTGATCGATATGATCGCAGATGCGGGTCAGTGTGGCGTCGGTATAGGGCAGGGGCAGCAGATCGTTCAGGAACTGGCTGTCATGGGTGGACCATGCCAGATGCTCCGAAAAGCTGGCCGGGTTCAGCCAGCCCACAAGATGCTTCAGGCGGGCCAGGTGCTCGGCGTCCAGCGGCCCTTCGCCACCGATGGACAGGCCCACGCCGTGCACCGAAATGGGAAACCGTTCGGACAGGTGGCGCAGCTGCGCCAGCGGTCGACCGCCGTCGCCCATGTAGTTTTCGGCGTGAATTTCCAGCCAGCCGACCGGGCCGGGCTGGTCAAGGATCTCGGTGTAGTGCTGCGGCTTGTAGCCGACCCCGGGCGCGGCGGGCAGCCGTTGCATTCTGCGGGCGTCATCCAACATCGCGTGATCCTTCTCAGCAAGAAACAGGGCGGGCTGTTTGGTTTAGCCCGCCCCTGACATTCCTTCCCGTGCCTTATGCCGGCAGATCGCGTTCCAGCGGCTCGAGCGAGCCTTTGCGGGGCGTTCCGTCCGCGGATTTGGGCAGCTCGATGTCGGCGCAAGTGCCCGCATCGACCAACGTCCAGGCGTTGCCTTGGTAGTCCACAGTCGAGGTACCGGCACATGTGGTGCCCGGACCGGCAGCGCAGTCATTCTGGCCTGCCAGCGATACGCCATAGCATTTTTCTTTGGCCTGAGCGGCGGCGGTGGTTGCAGAGCCCGCAACAGCTGCGGCAACGGCGCTTGCGATTACGAGGGTTTTGGCGGTGTTCGACATCTCAGGTAATCCTTTTCGTGATTGCGTATGTCTGCTTGTGACAGTGACAAAGGTAACGGCTGACACTGCTCTGTTGAATTCACGAGCCCGTGTCTCACGGCTGTGTCAGCGAGCGTTAATGCCCCTTGCAAGTTAACACACTGTTATAAATTAGGAAATCCAGAAATGTTTCATTCCGGCCCCGTGCTGGGGGCCGGATCGGCGGCAAGACTGTGCCGATTGTTACAGAAGATCAGGGGGCGTGGCCGCGTGCGCCAGCTCTTTTGTTACAGCGTCAAGCGGCTGGACCTGGGTCTGCTTCTCGCCAAGGCGGCGCACACTGACGGTGCGCTCCTCGACCTCGCGGTGGCCGACGGCCAGGATCACTGGCACCTTGCCGACCGAATGTTCGCGGACCTTGTAGTTGATCTTCTCGTTGCGGATGTCGGCCTCGGCCCGGACACCGGCAGCCTTGAGCGTTTCGACCACTTCCAGAACATAGTCATCGGCCTCGGAGGTGATCGAGGCCACGACGACCTGGCGCGGCGCCAGCCAGAAAGGAAGTTTGCCGGCGTGTTCTTCGATCAGGATGCCGATGAACCGTTCGAACGATCCCAGGCAGGCGCGGTGCAGCATCACCGGACGGTGTTTGGCACCATCGGCGCCGATATAGGTGGCGTCCAGCCGTTCGGGCAGGACGAAATCCACCTGGAAGGTGCCGCATTGCCAGTCACGCCCGATCGCGTCGGTCAGGACGAATTCCAGTTTCGGCCCATAGAAGGCACCTTCGCCGGGGTTCAGTTCCGGCTCGACCCCTGCTGCGCGGGTGGCGGTCAGCAGGGCCTCTTCGGCCTTGTCCCAGACCTCGTCCGAGCCGGCGCGCTGTTCGGGGCGGTCCGAGAATTTGACCTTGAAACTGTCAAAGCCCAGATCCTTGTAGACATCGGTCAGAAACCCGATGAAGCGGGCACATTCGTCGCCGATCTGGTCCTCGGTCGAGAAGATATGCGCGTCGTCCTGGGCAAAGCCGCGGACCCGCATGATGCCATGCAGCGCGCCCGAGGGTTCGTAGCGCGCGCAGGATCCGAACTCGGCCATGCGCAGCGGCAGGTCGCGATAGGATTTCAGGCCCTGCTTGAAGATTTCCACGTGGCAGGGACAGTTCATCGGCTTGAGCGCGTTCACGGCCTTTTCGCGGGCGTGTTCCTCGTCAACTTCGACGATGAACATGTTTTCCTGGTACTTGTCCCAGTGGCCCGAGCGTTCCCAAAGCTTGCGGTCGACCACCTGCGGGGTGTTGACCTCGACATAGCCGCCTCGGTGCTGGGCACGCCGCATATAGTCCTGCAGCGTGGTGTAGATGGTCCAGCCGTTGGGGTGCCAGAAGATCTGGCCAGGGGCCTCTTCCTGCATGTGGAACAGGTCCATCTCGCGGCCCAGCTTGCGGTGGTCGCGCTTGGCGGCCTCTTCCAGCATGTGCAGGTGCGCCTTCAGCTTTTCCTTGCCGGTGAAGGCCACGCCGTAGATGCGTTGCAGCATCGGGCGGTTGCTGTCGCCGCGCCAGTAGGCGCCGGCGATCGACATCAGCTTGAAGGCGTCACCGGGCAGTTGGCCGGTATGCTGCAGGTGCGGACCGCGGCACAGGTCCTGCCAGTGGCCGTGCCAATACATGCGCACCGGCTCGTCACCCGGGATCGCCTCGATCAGCTCGACCTTGTAGGGCTCGTTGTTGGCCTTGTAGAACGCGATGGCACGCTCGCGGTCCCAGATCTCGGTGGTGACGGGATCGCGCTTGTTGATGATCTCTTTCATCTTTTTTTCGATGAGGCCGAGATCTTCGGGCGTGAAGGGTTCCGAGCGGTCAAAGTCGTAGTACCAGCCGTTTTCGATGACCGGGCCGATGGTGACCTTGGTGTCAGGCCAGATTTCCTGCACCGCGCGGGCCATCACGTGGGCAAAGTCGTGGCGGATCAGTTCGTTGGCCTGGGCCTCGTCCTTCATCGTATGGAGAGCGATTTCGGCATCCTGTTCGATGGGCCACTGCAGGTCCCAGTGCTGGCCGTTGACGGTGGCCGAGATGGCCTTTTTCGCCAGCGAGGTGGAGATGTCGGCCGCGACCTCGGCCGGCGTAACGCCTGCCGCGTAGGATCGGGAATTGCCATCGGGGAAGGTAAGAGAGACGGATTTTGAATCCAAGGCCATGGTCTGGCTCTCCTCGTCGGTTTGGCGCCCACTGAACGCCCGGTTGCGGGTTATGGTGTCGGGTCCGTTTGGCAGTTGGTGGTGTCCGTGTCAAGCGTTGGCGGGCAGAGGGCTCTGCTCCTGGCGTGCCGCGGGATATCTGCCTCCAGATGACGGAGGGGCGGGAATTGCACTTGGGCGCGGCGCGTGCATGATGCTGGAAAAGCATGTGAGGATTTCATGGCAGCAACGACATTTCTGGAAACGCCGCAGGGGCGGCGGCTGGCCTATCATAAGAGCGAAGGGACAGGGCCCGCGGTCGTTTTTCTGGGTGGCCTCAAGTCGGACATGGAGGGCACCAAGGCGGTGCATCTGGAGGACTGGGCGCGGGCGCGTGGGCAGGCCTACTTGCGGTTCGACTATTCCGGGCACGGGGAAAGCTCCGGCCGGTTCGAGGAAGGGTGCATCGGGGATTGGCATGAAGACACGGTTGCGGCGGTTTCAGCGCTGACCGAAGGGCCGTTGATTGTGGTGGGTTCGTCCATGGGCGGCTGGCAGGCGTTGCTGCTGGCGCGGGCCATGCCCGAGCGGATCGCCGGCATGGTCACCATCGCGGCGGCGCCGGATTTCACCGAGGACGGCTATTGGGCCTCGTTCACAGACGCGCAGAAAGAGGCGTTGGAGACGGTCGGGCACGTTGAACTGCCTTCGGACTACATGGAGCCCTACATCATCACCAAGCGGATGATCGAAGATGGGCGGACGCGGCTGGTATTGCGGTCGCCGTTGAACCTGCCGTTCCCGGTACGGTTTCTGCAAGGCACGGCGGATACGGCGGTTTCGGTCGACACCGCTGTACGGCTGCTCGACCATGCCAGCGGTCCGGACATGCGGTTGTTGCTGGTCAAGGATGCGGATCACCGGTTCTCGGACGGGCCGTGCCTGGGGCTGATCGAGGATGCGGTTCGCGACGTGATGGGGACAAACTGATGCGGCGGCTGGGGCGGTTTCTCGGGCGGGCCTTGCTGGCGTTGGTGGTGGTCGGCGGGCTGATCTACTGGTTCGGCCCGCGCGAAGAAGTGGATCTGCACCCGCGGTTCGATCCGCGCAAGTTCGGCGAGGGGGTTCAGGTCTATTTCGAAAGCATCGAGTCCGCCTATGACGACATCGTACCGGGTGTCGAAAAGCGGGTGATCTGGCAGGACGGGTTCAAGGAACGTCGCGCGCCATATTCGGTGCTCTATGTGCACGGGTTCTCGGCCTCGTCCGAGGAAATCCGCCCGGTGCCCGACAGGATCGCCGAAGCGCTGGGGGCCAATCTTGTCTATACGCGCCTGCAGGGGCACGGGCGCGACGGGTTGGCAATGGCCGAAGGGACGGCCTCGGGCTGGATGCAGGACATGGCCGAAGGTCTGGCCGCCGCCCGCGCGGTGGGCGACACGGTTATCGTGATCTCGACCTCGACCGGGGGAACCCTGGCGGCAGCCGCGGCGCTGGACCCCGAGCTGAGCAAGGACGTGGTCGGGATGGTGTTCATCTCGCCCAATTTCGGGGTGCAGGCGGCCGGATCCTGGATACCATCACTGCCTTGGGCGCGCAGCTGGCTGCCGTTGCTGATGGGGGAAACCCGCGACGTGTCGGGCCCTGATCCGGAAAAGAACCTGTACTGGTCGTCCTCTTATCCGTGGGAGGCGGTGGTTCCGATGTCTGTTCTGGTGGATACCGTCGACGCGCTGGATTTTTCGGGTGCACTGGTGCCGGCTCTGTTCTGGTTCTCGGATGACGATCAGGTGGTTCGGCCCGACCTGACTCACAAAGTTGCAGAAGACTGGGGGGCACCTGCGACCGTTCAGACCGTAACCATGGGGCCGGGTGACGACCCGCAATCGCACGTCATTGCCGGACGGCTGATGTCGCCGGGGCAGACCGATGCGACGGTGGCGGGTATTCTGCAATGGCTGAACGGTTTGGGGGTAGAGTGATGGAGCAACGCGTCAGCCTGATCACGATCGGGGCCGAAGATCCCGAAGCCGCAGCCCGCTTTTACGAGGCGTTGGGCTGGCGCCGCACCGACAGCCCGGACGGGGTGATCGTTTTTGACCTGATCGGCCAGACGCTGGGTCTGTACCCATTGACCGCTCTGGCCGAAGAAATCGGGGTTGGCGTTGAAAACCTGGGGCGCGGCGCGATGACGCTCAGCCACAATTGCCGATCCAAGGAGGGTGTCGCTGAACTGTTGCACGCTGCCGAGGCAGCGGGGGCCGAAATCCTGAAACCAGCCTCAGACGTGTTCTGGGGCGGGCACCATGGGTACTTTCGGGCACCGGATGGCACGATCTGGGAAGTTGCGTTCAACCCGCACTCGGCCCTTGCGCCGGATGGGGCCTTTCGTTGGAACGGGTACTGAATATGCGCAGACCGGGCAGCATGTGGAGCCTCGAGACCCTCGGCCGCGTGCGCCTGTCGCGCCATTTCTTCATGCGCGAATTCCTTTATTCCGAGATCGGGAACTTTCACGAAAAACAGAACCTGCCGGACAACCCGGATCTGGCCATCGAAACCGGCCGTGCATTCTGCGAAACCCTTCTGGACCCGTTGGAGGAAACATTCGGGCGTGTTGCCGTCCGGTCTGGATACCGGTCACCCTCGCTGAACCGGTTTGGAAACGAGAACAAGTTGAACTGCGCGCGCAATGATCATCCCCTTGAATGCCACATCTGGGACCGCGGCACAGGCGAGGCGCGAATTGCCGGAGCCTCGATCGTGATCCCATGGTTTGCCGACCGTTACGCACAAGGCCGGGACTGGCGCGATCTGGCCTGGTGGATGCACGATCATCTGGATTATTCCGAGATCTGGTTCTTTCCCAAACTTTGCGCCTTCAACCTGGTGTGGCGGCCCACCCCGCTGCGCCGGATCGACAGCTACATTGCGCCGCGTGGCAGCCTGCTCCGGGCCGGCGCCGATCCGGATGAGACTCTGAGCGAACGCCGTCGGCGCTATGCGGACTTTCCCGAATTTCGCGTAATCCGCTATCCTTAAAGTTTTTCTTGCCCGTCTGCGCCGAAACTCTCATCCTGATCAACAAAACGGCCGAGCCGATCGGCCAGTACAAGGAGGCCCTGCGTGATCGAGCCGCTGGTCTTGCTGCCAGGATTGATGTGCGATGCTCGGCTGTTTCAGCCGCAGACAACCCGGCTGTCTCAGACCCGGCCGGTGATGGTCGCGCCGATCGGCGGCGGTGATCGGATCGAGGAGATTGCCTCGGCGCTTTTGGACCAGTTGCCGCACCGCTTTGCGTTGGCTGGTCTGAGCATGGGGGGCATTGTCGCGCTGGAACTGGTGCGCCGCGCCCCGGAACGCGTGACCCGCCTTTGCCTCATGGCGACGGATGCGCAGGCCGATACCCCCCAGATCGCAGCCGACCGCGAAGAGCTGATCGTTGCGGCGCAGGCTGGCCGTCTTGAGGATGTCATGCGCAAGGTTCTGGGCTCGGACACTCTGGCCCCCGGACCGCAGCGGATTCCGATATTGAACCACATGCTGGAAATGGCGCTGGAGCTGGGGCCGGACCTGTTCGTGCGCCAAATGCGCGCTCTGCAGCGCCGCCCGGATCAGCAGGGCACCCTGCGGAGGATAAAGGTGCCGACCTTGGTTCTGTGCGGGGCACACGACACTTTGACGCCGGTCAGAAAACACAGTTTCATGGCCGAGCTGATCCCCGGGGCCGCCTTGCATGTGGTGGACATGGCAGGGCATCTTCCAACGCTTGAGGCGCCGGGTGAAACCACGGACGCGCTGTCCGATTGGTTGAACATACCCGTGCGGGCTTTCTAGTCGTACAGCGCCTTGCGTTCTTCAAGGGTGATGACATGCGGAGCCACAACCGGCTTGCCTGTTGCGATGTCGAAGAACGGAGTTTGCTTCCAACGACCGGAAAGGCGCGCCGAAATGACTCTGCGGATCATGCCGAGAACAGCAGGAGCCACATTCTCGTGCTTCCATTTCCCATTCGCCTGCGGAACATGGGCGCGGGTCTTCACCGGCCCCAGAGGGGATGGATCGGAAAACCTGGCGACATCAAAACCAGCAAAGGGGAATTTCATGCTGCTGGTGGTGGTCGCCACAGGCGCGTTGCAGCATTTGGCGTACCATCGAAACAGACCTTTGGGGCCCAGCCGCATCACGGCCAGGTTCTCGGCGCCTTTCGTGATGCGGATATATTCGGGCGACATCTGAAAAATGTCGACCGGCCCGGGTGCGGGGTCAGGTTGGCCAAAATACAGCTGTCCGGCGCGGCAATCTGGGCAGAAACAGACGACATGGGTGCCGCTGGACACCCCCTTGGTCGTGATCTCGCCGATAACCTCGCCGCAGTTGCAGGCGAACGGAAGGGCGGGGGCCGGGTCTGCGGACATCAAGCAACTTTGTTGCTGTTGGCAGCACGGCGGCGCGGTTTGCGGCTGTTTTCGTTCATGAAGTCTATGACCAGCGGGCGGATATTGTCCCGCCAACTGCGTCCGGCGAAGATACCGTAGTGGCCCGCGCCGGGTTCGACATGGCTGGCCTTTTTGCTGTCGGGCAGGCCGGTGCACAAGTCCAGCGCCGCGATACACTGACCAGGGGCCGAGATGTCGTCATTGGCGCCTTCGACCGTCTTGACCGCCACATCGGTGATTTTGCCGATGTCGACTTTGTGGCCAGCCACGATGAACTCATTCCGGGCGATCTCACGGTTCTTGAACACCCGCTCGACCGTCGAGAGGTAGAACTCTGCCGTCATGTCCATCACGGCCAGATATTCATCGTAGAAACGGTTGTGGGCGTCATGATCCGACGCCTCACCCCGCATGACGCGCTGGATCTGGTCGGAGAACGCCTTGCCGTGGCGCTCGGCATTCATCGACATGAAGGATGCCAATTGAAGAAGCCCGGGATAAACCATGCGTCCCACGCCCTTGTACTTGAAGCCCACCCGCTGGATCATCGTTTCCTCAAGCTGGCCCATGGTCACTCGGCGGCCGAAATCGGTGACTTCGGTCGGGGTTGCATCAGGGTCAACCGGGCCACCGATCAGCGTCAGCGTGCTGGGCTGCGCCTTGGGGTCGGTTTCGGCAAGGTACGCCGTCGCCGCGAGGGTCAGTGGCGCGGGCTGGCAGACAGCGACGACATGCGTGTCCGGCCCCAGCTCCTTCATGAAATCGACAAGGTACAGGGTGTAGTCCTCGACATCGAACTTGCCTTCGGACACGGGGATGTCGCGCGCGTTATGCCAATCGGTCACGTAGACTTCGCAATTGACCAGCAGGCTCTTCACGGTCGAGCGCAGCAGGGTGGCGTAGTGTCCGGACATCGGCGCAACCAACAGCACCTTGCGCGGTTGCTCTTTGCGGCCATTCACGCGAAAGTGGACCAGATCGCCAAACGGGCGTTCAAGCACGGAGGTGACATCCACCAGATGATCTTTGCCGTCTTCGCAGGTAAACGTTCGGATACCCCAATCGGGTTTCACGACCATGCGTTGAAACGTGCGTTCGGTTACTTCGCCCCACGCGGCCATCCAGTTGAATGCCGGGTTGGGGATCATGGAAAACTGGGGGTAGGACGCCATCGCGCTTGCGGTTGCACCAAGCCATTGGTTGGTGTTGCGCATGGTTTCCATCAGGTCGTAGGTCATCATGTAACGCACGGGAATGGCCTCCTAAATGTCAGCCTGAGAGTTCGGACCATTCGTCGCTTTGCCCCCCGGTGCCCACGACGATATTCTGCACAGCAGCGAGGTTAGGGGGGATTTGTTAAAATGACAACAAGTGAAGGCCACATGCCCGACTTAAGCGACGAACACGTTGAACGCCTTAAGGAAAATATGCTGAAAGTCGAAGATCTGTCCAAGCGGCTGATCGAGGTGATGGCGTCGAAAAAAGCTCATACTCCCGCGCTGGACGGCCCGAATCAGGAACTTTTTGCAAGAGCAGCAACAGCTTATTGGGCCGAGGCCCTGCAGAATCCGGCCAAGTTGTTGGAACAGCAGCTGGAATACTGGGGCAAGTCCGTCCTGAATTTTGCTGCGGCGCAGCAGGCCCTGCTGGCCGGCGAAGGCGAAGCGGACGAGGCTCCGAGCAAGGATAAACGCTTCTCGAACCCGCTTTGGGATACGAACCCATATTTCCGTCTCGTCCGCCAGCAATACTTGACCAATGCCGAAGCCATCGCGAACGCGGTGGAGTCGGTCGAGGACTTGGACGCCAAGGACAAGCGGCGGCTGAAATACTTCTCGCAGCAGATTGTCGACATGATGTCGCCAACGAATTTCCTGCCGACCAACCCCGACGCTCTGCAGAAGGCGATCGAAACCGATGGCCAGTCGCTGATCCAAGGGCTGGAGAATCTTGTTGCCGATCTCGAAGCGAATGATGGCGAGTTGATCGTCAAGCTGGCGGATGAAAACGCGTTCAAGGTGGGCGGCAACCTGGCCACAACGCCCGGCGAAGTCGTCTATCGAAATCGAATGATGGAACTGATCCAGTACAGTCCTGCGACCGAGACGGTGTATGAAACCCCCGTCGTTCTGTTCCCGCCTTGGATCAACAAGTTCTACATTCTGGATCTGAAGGCACAGAACAGTCTGATCAAGTGGATCACCGATCAGGGCTATACCTTGTTCGTCGTCAGCTGGGTCAATCCGGATGACAGCTATGCCGAAACGGGAATGGAAGACTACGTTCAGGACGGATTCCTGGCGGCGGTCGAAGAGGCCAAGAAGATCTGCAAGGTCAAACAGGTCAATACGGTCGGGTATTGTATTGCCGGCACGACCTTGAGCCTCACTCTGTCTCTTTTGAAACAGCGCGGTGACAAGTCAATCAAATCCGCCACGTTCTTCACGGCGCTGACCGATTTTTCGGATCAGGGCGAGTTTACCCCGTTCCTGCAGAATGATTTCATCGACGGGATCGAGGAAGAGGTGAACAAGGAAGGTGTGCTGCGGTCATGGATCATGGCGCGCACGATGTCGTTCCTTCGGTCTCGCGACCTGGTCTATGGACCGGCGATCCGCAGCTACATGCTGGGCGAGACGCCACCCGCCTTTGACCTGTTGTACTGGAATGGGGACGGCGCGAACCTGCCCGCGAAAATGGCTGTGCAGTATTTACGTGGCTTGTGTCAGCGCAACGAGTTCGCCTCGGACGGGTTCGAATTGATGGGCCACAAGCTGCATGTCCGCGACGTGGATGTGCCGTTGATGGCGATCACCTGCGAGACGGACCATATCGCCGCTTGGAAAGACTGCTATCGCGGCGTGCAGAAAATGGGGTCGCGCAGCAAAACCTTCATCGTTTCGGAATCGGGACATATTGCAGGCATCGTCAATCCGCCCAGCAAAAAGAAATACGGTCACTATACCAACCCCGATCTCAAGGCAGATGCCGATACCTGGATGAAAGAGGCAAGCTTCCACGAAGGCTCGTGGTGGCCACGCTGGGAGGCTTGGTTGAAGAAGCGGTCTGGCAAGCAGGTTCCGGCACGCGAACCGGGTGATTCGAGCCACCCACCGTTGGCTCCGGCGCCGGGAACCTATGTAGTTGCCAAACCAAAGCCTTGATTTCACATTGAAACTAAAAAATTCTGCGACGCAGCAAAAAAACCTTGAAATGCTGCGGCGCAGCAATCATATTGTCCTCAAGCTGATGAAACCCGGGGTGGGCCCGGACCGGCTGAAAGGATTAGGACAATGGCAAAGACCCAAGACTTTACCGCGATCATGAAAGACATGATGGGCGCGTTCCCGGTGGACACCTCCGCCGTTGAAAATGCATTCAAATCGACCGCTTCGCTGAACGAAAAGCTGTCGGGTGTTGCTCTGGAAGCTGCCGAGAAATCGGCTGAAATCTCGAACAAATGGACCAAGGAAACTTTGGCCAAGCTGAGCGAGATGTCGAAAGCCAAAGCAGAGCCGGCCGACTACGCCAAAGCAGCAACCGATTTCGCCAGCGCTTCGGCTGAAGTTGCTGCCGAGAACCTGGCTGCTTTCGCTGAAATCGCCAAGAAAGTTCAGTCGGAAACTGTCGAGCTGCTGATGGCTGCTGGCAAAGAAGCTGCGGAAGAAACCACCGCGGCCGTCAAGAAAGCCACCAACGAAGTGACCGCTGCTGCCAAGAAAGCAACGGCTGCCAAGTAAGCAAGATCCGCGAAACGCACCCATCCCTCCCAAATTGGTGCAATCGCTAAGGGCAGGTCCATTGACCTGCCCTTTCTTTTTGTTCTGCAGTCGCATAACCTCTGCTGCAACGCATCATCCTTGGGGAGGGTAAACGGTGTCGGACAAAGATAAACCTCTGCTGATCAAGCGGTATGCCAGCCGTCGGCTGTATAACACCGAGACCAGCGACTACGTCACGCTTGAGGACATCGCTGGGTTCATCCGCGACGGACGCGAGGTTCAGATCATCGACCTGAAAACCGGGGATGACCTGACACGACAGTATCTGCTTCAAATCATTGCCGAACATGAAAGCCGGGGCGAAAACGTCCTGCCTGTGAACGTGCTGAATGACTTGGTGCGCAGCTACATGGTGCCGGGCGGGGGCATGATGCCTCAATTCCTGCAATCCAGCTTTGAGATGCTGCGCGAAAGCCAGGCCAAGATGATGGAAAACATGAATGCGATGAACCCCATGAGCAGCATGCCCGGGTTCGAAGCAATGCAGGCGCAGCAGCAGGCGTTCCTGAAGGCCATGACAGGCGGGCTGTCGGGTAATTGGTCCGGGCCGGACAAGGACGAAGAAGGCAAGTCCGAGT
This sequence comes from Ruegeria sp. BJ5, assembly GCF_056537865.1. Taxonomy (NCBI): domain Bacteria; kingdom Pseudomonadati; phylum Pseudomonadota; class Alphaproteobacteria; order Rhodobacterales; family Roseobacteraceae; genus Ruegeria; species Ruegeria sp. BJ5. The sequence continues at coordinate 1,065,163 of NZ_JBQFSH010000001.1, read as the reverse complement.
CCAAAGAAGACTTGGACGACATCAAGAAACAACTGGCCGAGTTGCAGCAGAAGCTTTCCAAGCTCAGCTGATACCAGACAGGCCCGGACAACCCGGGCCTTTTCTTTCTGGTGTTGGGGTCAGGTACCGAAGGCCACTTCGGGCGCGGTAACCTCGCCGACCGAGGCCAGGATGATGTCGGCGATTACATCCAGTTCCGCGCGGGTCAGGCGCACCGGCAGGCGCACGTCACAGGCCGACATCAGCATTGCGCGCGTTCGAGGCAGCTCGACCTGCTCTGGCAGAAACTGCCAGTTCCAGAAGGCGCGGGCGTTGTCCTCGCTCAGACCAAAGACCTGCACCTTGACGCCACGGCCCTCGGAGGCGGCGGCAAATGCCTTGATCTGGTCTTTGTTTAGATCGACCAGGTTGAACTGGATCGAATCCGGCGCACGTCGTTCCGGTGTCAGCGGGTCGGGTACGTGGATGTGCGGTGAGCTGTTCAGGCGCTGCGCGACATAATCGTGGTTGGCCAGCCCGTCCCGCACCCGCCGCGCCAGTTCGGGCAGTTGGGGGCGGATCACCGCAGCGCTGAGGTTGCTCATACGCAGATTGTAAAGCGGCAGCTTGTTCTGCCATCGCGCAAAAGCTTGCTCCAGATCAGGTGTATTCTGGCCGTGCGGGCCTTTGTGTTTCTTCCAGTTGTGCTCGTAGGCGCCCGACATGATCACGGCGCGGGCGACCAGGTCGGCGTCGTCGGTTACAAGGATGCCCCCTTCACCGGCGTTGATCATCTTGTAGGACTGGAACGAGAAACAGCCCACCTTGCCGATGGTGCCGATGTTGCGGCCGTGCCAGGTGGTGCCCAGCGAATGGGCCGCGTCCTCGATCACCGGGATGTCGTGCGCGTCGCACAGCGCCATGATCGCATCCATGTCCGAGGTATGGCCGCGCATGTGGCTGATGATCACCGCCTGAACGCCGTCGAGCTTGGTCGCGAAATCGTCAATGTCGATGCGGTAATTGTCGCCCACCTCACACAGGACCGGAACGCATTCGGCATGCACCACCGACGAAGGCACCGCCGCAAAAGTAAAGCCCGGGATCAGCACCCGCGCGTCCCGCGGCAGCCCCAGCGCCTTGAGCGACAGGAACAGAGCCGCCGAACAGGACGACACCGCCAGAGCGTATTTGCTGCCCAGCAACTCGGCGAACTCTGCCTCAAGCAAAGCAACCGGCGCGTCCTGCGGCGCGGTATAGCGGAACAGGTCCCCGGATTGCATCAGGGACTCGATCGCGTCTTTGGCGGCGGTAGGGATGGGTTCGGCGTCATGGACGTTGGGTGGCAGCGTCAATTTTGATAATCCCAAATTCTATTTTTGGAAAAGATAAAATGAAAAGCTGAGCAAACCAAGTCTTCATTCGCCTGTTGGGCGAAATTTCACCGAACTGTCACAAGTCTCGGGTCAAAGGCCCAGCCGATCACGCATGGCATACCATGTCATTGCCAACACCAGCAGAGGGTTGCGCAGGGCTGAGCCTCCAGGAAAGGGCAGAGTGGGCACGCGGGCCATCGTGTCGAACCCTTCGGCCTGACCCTGGATGGCCAGCGCCATCAACTGTCCGGCATGGGTTGCAGTGCCGACCCCATGCCCGGAATAGCCCGAGGCCGACAGGATGTTCGGCGCCAGGCGTGTCAGGTAGGGCATTCGCCGCATGGTGATGGCCAGCGTGCCGCCCCAGGCATAGTCGATCCGCACGTCGCGCAGATGCGGAAAGATCTCGGTCATCGGTTTGCGGACCTTGGTGGCGATGTCGGACGGAAAACGATAGCCATAGCTCTCGCCACCGCCGAACAACAGCCGCCCATCGGCGCTGAGGCGGAAATAGTTCACCACGAATTTCGTGTCGGCAACCGCCACGTCCTGCGTCAGAACCTTTGCGGCCTCGGCGCCCAGCGGCTCGGTCGCGGCGATGAAATTGTTGATCGGCATGACCCGCGCCGCGACCTTGCGGTTCAGGTTGCCCAGATAGCCATTGCAGGCCAGAACCAGATGGTCGGCCGTGACCGAACCCTGTTCGGTGCGAACGGTGACGCGCGGGCCTTCTTCGATGCCCAGTACTTCGGTGTTTTCGTGCAGCGTCAGACCGGCGGCCAAGGCGGCCTCGGCCAGACCCAGCGCATAGTTCAACGGGTGCAGATGGGCCGCGCCCCTGTCCAGATAGCCGCCCGCATAGGCCGGCGAGGGACAAAGCGCGCGCGCGGCTTCGGCATCCAGAAGCTCGATCTGGTCATAGCCATAGACGGATTTCAGGTGCTTGGCGTGGGCGTGCAATTCGGCGCGTTCGCCGTCGCTGAAGCCCAGCGTGGCGATGCCCGGTTTCAAGTCGCAATCGATGCCGTGGCGTTCGATCAGCGATTTGACCAGCGTCTTTGCGTCTTCGGCCAGATCCCACAGCTTGGCCGCGTCGTCGCGCCCGACCAGCTTTTCCAGGTCCTCCTGATCCATGCGCTGGGCGCTGCCCAGTTGCCCGCCGTTGCGCCCCGAGGCGCCGAAACCCACGCGATGCGCTTCAAGCAGGACCACCCTGAAACCGGCCTCGGCCAGGTGCAGCGCGGTCGAAAGGCCCGTATACCCTCCACCCACGACACAAACGTCGGCAGTGACATCGCCGCGCAGCGGCTCGGTCGGGGTTCGCGGGTGCGCGGTGGCGGCATACCAGCTGGGCGGGTAGGTGCCGCGTTTGTCATTGCTGTACAGCAGGTTCATGGCGCACATGGCTCAGACGTTCAGCAGCAGGTGTTCACGCTCCCACGGCGAAATCACCTGCAGGAACTCCTCGTACTCGGCGCGTTTTACGATGCTGTAGACCCGTGCGAACTCGGGGCCCAGAACCTGATGCAAGGCTTCGGCCTCGTCGAACAGATCCAGCGCGTTGCCCATGACCTGCGGGATGTCGCCGTCACCTTCGTAAGCGTCGCCATAGAACTGACGGCGCGGGCGGTCCTGATTGACCAGACCAAGATAGCCACAGGCCAGCGACACGGCGATGCCCAGATAGGGGTTGCAATCCATCCCGGCGATGCGGTTTTCCACCCGGCGGCTGTCGGGACCCGACAGCGGCACACGTATCCCCGTGGTGCGATTGTCGCGCGCCCATTCCAGGTTGATCGGGGCGGCATGGTCCTTGACGTAGCGCCGGTACGAGTTGACGTAGGGCGCCATCACCGCCAGCCCGGCGGGCAGGTGCAGCTGCAGACCGGCGATGAAGTTGTAGAACGCGTCCGTCTCGCCGCCCTGAGGCCCCGAGAACAGGTTCTTGCCCGTCTCCATGTCGATGATCGAGTGATGGATGTGCATGGCCGATCCCGGCTCGTCCTCGATCGGTTTGGCCATGAAGGTGGCAAAGCAGTTGTGACGCAACGCGGCCTCGCGGATCAGGCGTTTGAAATAAAACACCTCGTCGGCCAGCTTGACCGGGTCGCCATGGCGCAGGTTGATCTCAAGCTGACCGGCGCCGCCCTCCTGGGTGATGCCGTCGATCTCGAACCCTTGTGCCTCGGCGAAATCATAGATGTCGTCGATCACGGGGCCGAATTCATCCACGGCGGTCATGGAATAGGCCTGCCGCGCGGCAGCCGGACGGCCCGAGCGGCCCATCATCGGCTCGATCCCCTTGGCCGGGTCCACGTTGCGGGCAACCAGAAAGAACTCCATCTCGGGCGCGACAACTGGTTTCCACCCTTTGTCCTTGTACAGCTGGACCACGCGTTTCAGCACGTTGCGCGGGCTGAACGGAATCGGATCGCCGTCGCGGTCATAGGCGTCATGGATCACCTGAAGGGTCCAGTCACCGGTCCACGGTGCCGCCGAGGCCGTGCTGAAATCGGGCTTGAGGATCATGTCGCGTTCGATGAACCCATCCTCACCCGCGGCCTCACCCCAGTCACCAGTGATGGTTTGGTAGAAAATGCTGTCGGGTAGATGGAAATAGGCCTGCTTGGCGAATTTCGATGCCGGAACCGCCTTGCCGCGGGCAATCCCCGGCAGGTCCGAGATGATGCACTCGACCTCGTCCAGCCGGTGCCCGTCGATGTAATCCCGTGCTGCTTGTGGAAGTTGGTCTGTCCAGTCGGCCATCAGGCCCTCTCTTTCTTCAGGAACTCTGCCATGAAACGCCCGATATTGGCGTTGTCATCCGGAGCGTTCCATCGGGTTTTTGCGTCGTCCATCAGGGCGTCGGGCACCACGCCTTTACCGCGTGTCTCCATGAGGCCCTGAATGAAATCGTTGGAGTATTCGGGATGTGCCTGAACCGTCCAGATCGTGTCCCCGTAGGCAACCATAGCGTTCTTGCAGAACGCGTTGCTACCCAATAGCTGGGCGCCGTCGGGCAAGGCCGTCACCTGATCCTGGTGCCATGCGTTCAACGAAACCTTGCGCCCGTCATAGTCATACTCGGTGCGTCCGATCGCCCAACCCTTGTCGAACTTTTCAACCTTGCCGCCCAGCGCCTGAGCGATGATCTGATGGCCAAAGCAGACCCCGATCAACGGTTTCCGTGCCGCTTGGATCTCGCGGATCAATTGCTCGAGCTTGGGGATCCACGGATGATCTTCGTAGGCGCCATGACGCGAGCCGGTAATCACCCATCCATCGCAGTCGCTTGCGCTGTCGGGGAACACATCATCCACCACCGCATAGGTCACGAACTCGAAATCGTTGCCGTCCAGAAGCTGTTGAAACATCAGGTCGTAGTCGCCGAACGATCGTTCCAGCGGTTCGGGCGCGTGGCCGGTCTGCAGTATGCCGATTTTCATGAGTCACCAAATTTGATCAAATTCAATCTACCCGAGTCTCGATCCACGGGCAAGAGGATCATACGGACTCCAGATAGCTCAACCAGTGACTGTCGGGGTCCATGTCGGCAAAGCGTGCGGATTCCTGCCTTTTGGTCATCACCATGTTTCGGATCAGATCCCCGGAGAAGATGCGCGCGATGATCGGGTCCGTCTCGAATGCCGAAATGGCCGAATCCCAGTCCCCTGCCAATTGCGGAAGCCCTTCGATCTCGTAGGCATTTCCCGTGATCGGGGGCGGGGGTTGAAGGCCGTCCTCGATGCCGATCAGAGCCGCGCCCAGAACCGCGGCCAGCATCAGATAGGGGTTGATGTCGCCGCCGGCCACGCGGTGCTCGATCCGGCGGGCGGCGGGCGCACCGCCCGGAATGCGGATCGCGGCGGTCCGGTTCTCATAGGCCCAAGCCGCGCCTGTGGGAGCATGGGCTCCGGGCACGAGCCGCGTGTACGAATTGCCATGCGGAGCAAAGATCAGCGTGCTGCCTGGCATGGCGGCCAGACAGCCGGCGACGGCAGAGCGCAGGATTTCGGTCCCTTCACGCCCGCCATTGTCAAAGACGTTGCGACCCTGGTCATCCAGCACCGAGAAGTGAACATGCATTCCGTTCCCCGCATCATCGGCATAGGGTTTGGCCATGAAGGTCGCGGTAAAGCCGTGCTTGCGGGCCAGCCCACGGGTCAATGCCTTGAAAAGCCACGTATCATCGGCGCAGCGCATGGCATCCTGATGGTTCAGGTTGATCTCGAACTGGCCGATGCCGCTTTCGGAAATTGCCGTCTGGGCGGGAATCCCCATTTCGGCGCACCCGTCATAAAGCTCGGTGAAGAAGGCGTCGAAGGCGTCCATTTCGGCCATCGACAGCACCGCCTCGCCGCGTAGCCGACGGCCGGTGACCGGATTGTGCGGGGGCTTTGGTTGCACATCCGAGGAGTCAAGCAGCGTGAACTCCAACTCGGTCGCGGCAACAACTTTCCATCCGCGCTGGGCATAGCGCGACAGGACTGCGGCCAGCGCGTGGCGGGGGTCGCTGGCAAAGGGGGTGCCGTGATCGTCGTACAGGCACATCGGCACCAGCGCCGTGGGTGTGGTCAGCCAGGGCATCGGCACCGGGCCGCGCTCGGTCGGGCGCAGTACGCCATCGGCGTCGCCGGTTTCGAACACCAGCGGGCTGCCCTCGATATCGGCGCCCCACAGATCGACGTTCAGCGCGGAAAACGGCATGCGCACCGCGCCGCTGTCCAGCTTGTCGGCGTAAGATGGGGGCACGCGTTTGCCGCGCATCTGGCCGTTCAGGTCACAGGCGGCGACGCGAAAAGTGTGCAGGGCGGCAAGGTCCATCTGGGGCTCCGTCGGTATGTTGCGGCAAACCTAGTCGAGCTTTTGGATGTTGTCACGATATTTGATCAAATTATTCCGGTGGCGATCTCGTGCGCGGCAGAAAAACGAAACATCAGGACTTGTACACATTCCAGCACCTGCATTGCAGGGTTTGCACAACTTCGACTGGCCGGCTCGGATCAGTACTCGGATGCGTATTTGGGGGAATCGCGAGGGCTGGGTTACGCTGTGATCCGCAGTCAGGAATTTTTTCACAGGAAAGGAATATTCGGATGTCGGAAAGAGATGTTTACGTCGAAAAAGCCAAGGCCATGCTGGACCAGTGGAACGCCGAAATCGACAAGACCAAGGCCAAGATCGACGAGGCCGCGGCGGACAGTAAAATCCAGTACCAAAAGCAGTTGGAAGAAATGCGGGCGCAGCGGGACAAGGCCGAGGCCGAATTGAAGGAAATGCGCAAGGCCAGTGACGCGGCCTGGGCCGATATGAAAGCCGGGTTCGACAAGGCGTGGGACAACATGTCCGAGGCTTTTGACGCCGCGATGGCGCGCTTTAAGTGAAACGACAGTTAAAGGGCTTGGCGCCTCAGCGCGCCAGGTTCAGGCGGAACCGCATCTTGGCCTTGCGCGCCACCGGCAGGTGCCGGTTCAGCCGCTTGTTGATCAGGCCGAATACGCCCACGATCACCAGTGTCAGCAGGATGAAGTAGAACGCCAGGATCGGGTAGGGGACGAACGGGTTGAACGTCTTGTCGGCGAAATAGCTGGCATAGTACAGCGCGTCCCCGCGTTGTTGCCAGGCCGGGAAGGCCGAGAAGAAGACCAGCGTGGTGGCATGGAACAGGAAAATCGCCTCGTTCGTGTAGGCGGGCCAGGCCAACCGCAGCATGGTGGGCCACACGATCCGGCGGAAGCGGGACCAGCCGGACATGCCGTAGGCATCGGCGGCCTCGATATCTCCCTTGGGGATCGACCGCAGCGCGCCATAGAAGATCTCGCCCGAATAGGCGGCGGTGTTCAGGAACAGCACGATCAGCGCCCCCAGCCAAGCCGAGGTGAAGGCGTCGAACATCGGGTAGGTCTTCTTGAGCGACAGGAACAGGAAGTACGCAAAGAAGAACTGGATGAACAGTGGTGAGCCGCGGAAGATGAAGATGAACCACTCGGACGGTTTGCGCAGCCACTTGCGGCTGGACGCCTTGCCCAGGGCCACGGCCGTGGCTATGAAGAACCCGGTGGCCAGCGCCATCACGCCGAAATAGATGTTCCAGATCATCCCCGAACCGATCAGGGTGAACTGTTCGCACAGGGTGAAATCGCTGCGCGGCAGCAGGCGCTCACCAAACCCGATCGAACGAAGGCCGTAATCCTGGATGGTCTGCAGGCAGCTCATGCGGTGGTCTCCTTGCGCAGCAGCTCTCCGCCCGATGTGGCCTGGCCATGCGACAGGCGGCGCATCAGCCGTTCGAGGCCGATCTCGGAAACGCGGGTCATGCCAAGGTAGAAAACCAGCAGGAACAGGAAGTACCACATGCGCCAGTCGCCATGCGGATAGGCGGTGAATTTCGAGGTCTTGGTGCCGCCCAACTCGCGCGCCCAATAGACGATGTCTTCGACCCCCAGCAGGAACAGCAGGGGCGTGGCCTTGATCAGCACCATCCACAGGTTCGACAGGCCCGGCAGGGCATAGACCCACATCTGCGGCACGAGAATACGCCAGAAGGTCTGGCGGCGGGTCATGCCATAGGCCTCGGCGGTTTCAAGCTGCGCCAGCGGCACGGCGCGCATACCGCCGAACAGCACGTTGGCGGCGAAGGCGCCGAATACGATCGAAAAGGTGATGACGGCCAAGAAAAAGCCGTAGGTTTCGTGCACCCATTCCGGTGCGGTGCCCAGCGGCAGCTTGGCGGCGGGGCAGACGAGGAAGTCGTTGCCCTGGCGGATCGGATCGGTCCAGTCGGGACACAGCACCTGATGCCGCATCCACTCGAACCCCTGGTCCAGGGCGATCACGAAGAACAGGAAAAACGCAATGTCGGGCACACCGCGCACGATGGCGATATAGGCCTTGCCCAGCCAGCCCAGCGGCGGGATATGCGATCGCGCCGCCATCGCCCCCGCAAAGCCGAAGGCCAACGCCACCGGGGCCGTCACCGCCAGCAAGGCCAGAACCTTGATGAACGACAGGTAGAACGACCAGTGCACGCCGTTGGTCAGATAGCATGAAAACCAGCGGAACGTGCCGAGCGTGTCGGGATCAGCGCAGTAGGAAAACATGGGGCGTCTTTCGAACGTCTGGCCCGGCGCGGGCCGGGGTGGGTTCGGCGCGCGTGGCGCCGAACCGCAGGACCGGATGCTTAGTTGGTGACGACCGAGCCGTCAGGTGCGTAGGTGGCGGTGTCTTCACCAAACCACTTTTTCAGCATCTCGTTCAGGGTGCCGTCCTCTTTCATCGAGGTGATGGCGGCATCGAACTTGCCGCGCAGTTCGGCATCGCTTTCGCGCAGGCCCATGCCGACGCCACCGCCCAGCGGGACCGGATCGCCGACAAAGACCAGTTCGCCATTCGATTCCTCGACCAGCGGCACCAGGTAGTCGCGGTCGGCCAGAACGGCATCAGCCTCACCGTTGCGCACGGCGGCGATGGTTTCCTCGGGCGTTGCGAATTCAACCAGAGTTGCGCCCGACTCGGCCACGTGGCCGGCTTGGATGGTGGCGGTCTGTGCGGCGACGACGCCGCCGGTAACGTCAGCATCAGCCGAGGTGGCCACATAGGCCGAAGCGGTCGGCGGGTAGTAGTCCTGAGTGAAGTCGATGACCTCATCACGCTCGGCCGTGATCGACATGCCCGCGATGATGGTGTCGTAGTTGCCCGAGACCAGGTTCGGAATGATCGAATCCCAGTCGTTCTTGACCCATTCGCATTCCAGCTGGGCGCGTTTGCACAGCTCGTCGCCGACCTCACGCTCGAAGCCGTCGATCTCGCCGGCGTCGTTGATGAAGTTGTACGGAGGATAGGCGCCCTCGGTGCCCATGCGGACCGTGTCGGCCATGGCCATACCAGCGCCAAGCGCCAGCGCTGCAGTGGTCAGAATCAGGTTTTTCATTGGTAACTCCCCTGTTTGGTTCTGTCCTGATTTTACGCCGCCTTTGTGGCGGAGAGAAAGCCCCGAAGCCTTTCGGATTCGGCAGCAGTGAAAATATCTTCGGGCGAGCCTTCTTCTTCAATCAGGCCCTGGTGCAGAAACACCACGTGGCTTGAGATGTCGGCCGCCATCTGCATGTCGTGCGTGACGATGATCATGGTGCGGCCTTCGGCGGCCAGATCCTTGATCACCTTGATCACTTCCTGTTCCAGCTCGGGATCGAGCGCCGAGGTCGGCTCGTCGAACAGCAGCGCCTCGGGCTCCATGCACAGGCCCCGCGCGATCGCGGCGCGCTGTTGCTGGCCGCCCGACAACTGTGCCGGATAGGCGTCGCATTTGTCGCCGATGCCAACCTTGTCCAGGTATTTGCGGGCGCTGTCCTCGACCTCGTGCCGGTCACGGCCCAGCACGGTAATCGGGGCCTCCATCACGTTCTGCAAGATGGTCATGTGGGCCCAAAGGTTGAACTGCTGAAACACCATCGACAGGTTGGTACGGATGCGCAGCACCTGCTTTGGATCGGCGGGGCGGCGGTGATCGCGAGTTCCGGTCCAGCGCACCGGCTCGCCCTTGAACAAGATTTCGCCCTCCTGGCTGTCTTCCAGCAGGTTGCAGCAGCGCAGCAGGGTGGATTTGCCCGACCCGGATGATCCGATCAGCGACACCACGTCGCCGCGATGGGCGGTGATGTCCACTCCTTTGAGGACTTCGAGATTGCCAAAGCTTTTGTGCAGGTTCTTGATCTCGATGACGGGAGTGCTGTCAGTCACGGGTCGTCCTGGAGTTGTTGAGTGCGTTGATGCGGTACTAGGGCCGAAAAACAAGAGCAATGCAATGCGCAAATGACAAGTTCAAGTCCTGAAACCTCCGATTCGGCCACGGTCAGTGGTCAAATTGGTCAGCTTTCGGGCAGCAACGCCGCAGGCGATGGCGGGTTGGGAACGGCCAGGTAGAGATCGGCGGCAATGTCGATCAACCCGCGGATGTGCAGCGCTGCGCGATCAGCCTGGGAAAGGTCTGAGATCGCGGCGCGAACCGCGGCGGCGACCGGGGACGGATCGCGCGCGATCGCAGTGATGTAGGGCAACGCCGGGGTGGGGCGCGTGCTTTCCACCGGGCGCAGGCGCTGGCCCAGATCGTTATGCTCTTGCAGCAGCACCCATGTAAGTGCGTCCAACGATGCGAAATCGGCGTGGCCGTCGGCCACCGCATGCGCCGACAGAGCGTGTCCGCCGGTTTCCAGCAGGCGTAACGGCGTAAGGCCCAGTTCGGACAGATGCGTGACCGGCGCGGCCCAGCCCGATTGGGACAGCGCCTCGTTATAGGCAAAAATGCCCAGTGCCAGTTCAGGCAGATCGCGCGCGTCATCGGCGCGGGCCACGAAAACCGAGCAGTAGTGTCCCGGCGGACAGCCCGGCAAGTCATAATCTGGAGTGCCAACCAGGTGCACCTTGCCGTGCAGGCGCGTGCGATAAGGCATACCGCAGGTCTGGGCAAAAACCAGGCTCGGATCCTGCCAGATGTCCCAGAAATCACGATCGCGGGTCAAATGGTTCGGACCTTCGCCCAAATGTGCGCGAATCAAACTCCAAAAGCGATCGTTGGCAGGTTGCAAAGCGGGCAAGTCGTACATGCCCAGCATCGCCGTCACGATTTGGCGACCTTCTGCCGGGCTAGGGCTGAATCCACGTCGCTGACGCCCAGAAGGCTGACGACCAGTCGCAGCAGCGAGTCCTCGTCCTGCGAGCGCTGACCGTCGGCCAGCGCCACCGACCACAGCGCCTGAACCACGCCAAGGCGATGGTCGTACGGCACCGCATCCTTGATAGCCCGGGTAAAGCGGACGGTATCAGGGGCCTCGGCCTCGAGGTCTTCGGCCTGGGCACGCAGCCCTGCGGCCTCGAACGGCGAAAGGCCATAGCGCTCGGCCAGAACCTTGTCGATGCGCGACATCTCGGTATCGGCATAGTCATCATCGGACCGGGCAAGGCGAACCAGCAGGGCGGCCAAGGCCAGCCGGGCGTCGTCATCGGTCAGTGGGTCGGGCTGCGGCTGGGTCAGCCGGGACAGAAAGGCGTTGAACATGGCCTAGATATAGCGGCCACTCAGTCCGCGTCCAAGCGGCTTTGCACCCGTTCGCGCGCGGCCTGGCTGTCATTGTAGCTGAGGCCCATGGCGATACGCGCTTCTTCGACAATCTTGATCTCGCCCTCGTCCGAATTCCCGTCGGCCAGCACAACCTCCCAAAGGGCCTCCATCGCGGCCAGACGTTCGTGCAAATCCGTCGTTTCGCGGATCAGTTTGCCGAAGGTATCCGTGTGGGGGGCTGCGGCGTGCAGCTTCTCGCAGGTGGCGCGGACCTTGGCGGCCTCGATCGCGTTGTGCTGATAGAGCCGTGCCAGGATGCGGTCGATCAGGCTGATTTCCTCGATCTTGTAGTCGCGGTCGGCCTGCGCAACACGTACCAGCAAGGCGCCAAGCGCCAGTTCCGCATCAGGGTCCGGCAGCGTGGTCTGCTGAGGAGGGCGCAAAGCTTGCAGGAAATTCTTTAGCAGTGGCATTGGGGAATCCGTATTTCTGTCACTGTGTCCGTGCTAGGCGTCATACCCTTCGATGATCACCAGATCACCGGATGAAACTGGATCGCGCAAGGCTTTTGCCTTTTGGTACAGGTCGCTTTCATAGCAGGCCAGGGCGGCCTCGTAGCTGGGAAATTCGACAACGACGGTTCGCGCCCGCGCTGCGCCTTCCCGCACCTGACGATCTCCACCGCGGACCAGAAAACGGGCACCGTATTCGGCAAACGCCTCGCCATTGGCAGCGATGTAGGTCTTGTAGGTCTCCATGTCGTCTACATCGACATGGGCCACCCAATATCCTTTGCTCACGCGGTCTGCTCCTTTTGTCCGTTCCGGCTCAAACTGAACCGGAACGCTTTGCAAAGCAAGGCCAAGCCGAACAGTCCGCTTCAGACCAGACGCGACGTGTCCTTGGCCGCGCGCACGAAGTCGCGGAACAACGGGTGCGGATCGAAAGGTTTGGATTTCAGTTCCGGGTGGTACTGCACACCGATGAACCACGGGTGGTCTGACCATTCGACGATCTCGGGCAGGCGTCCATCGGGTGACATCCCCGAGAAGTTCAAACCGGCTTTCTCAAGTTGTTCGCGATACTTGGTGTCCACCTCATAGCGGTGGCGGTGCCGTTCTTCGATCTGGGTGCTGCCATAGACCTCGGCCACTTTCGAGCCTTCGGTCAGAACCGCGTTGTAGGCACCCAGACGCATGGTGCCGCCCTTGTCATCACCAACCTTGCGTTCGATCTTGGCGTTGCCCTGAACCCACTCCTTGAGGTGATAGACCACCGGTTCAAAGCGTTTTTTGCCGGCCTCGTGGTCGAATTCCTCTGATCCCGCTCCGGAAATGCCGGCCACGTTGCGCGCGGCTTCGATCACTGCCATCTGCATGCCCAGACAGATGCCCAGATACGGCACCTTGTGTTCGCGGGCATATTGCGCAGCCTTGATCTTGCCTTCGGTGCCGCGCTCGCCAAAACCGCCGGGAACGAGGATGGCGTGGAACCCTTCCAGATGCGGGCCGGGGTCTTCGGTGTCGAAAATCTCGGCATCGACCCACTCAACTTTGACCCTGACGCGGTTGGCCATTCCACCATGGGTCAGCGCCTCGGCGATGGACTTATAGGCGTCTTCCAACTGGGTGTACTTTCCGACGATTGCGACCTTCACTTCGCCTTCGGCGTTGTGGATTCGGTCGCTGACGTCTTCCCACTTCGACAGGTCGGGCTTGGGCGCCGGGCTGATCTGGAATGCGTCGAGCACAGCCTGATCCAGACCTTCGCGGTGATAGGCCAGCGGCGCGTCGTAAATGGTCGACAGATCCTGCGCGGCGATTACCGCGTCGGGGCGCACGTTGCAGAACAGAGCCAGCTTTTCGCGCTCTTTCTGCGGGATCGGTCCTTCGGAACGGCAGACCAGGATGTCGGGTGCCAGGCCGATCGAGCGCAGTTCCTTGACCGAGTGCTGGGTGGGCTTGGTCTTCAGCTCGCCAGAGGCCTTGATGTAAGGCAACAGGGTCAGGTGCATGAAAATGCACTGTCCGCGCGGCTTGTCCTGGCTGAACTGGCGAATGGCTTCAAAGAAGGGCAGGCCTTCGATGTCGCCCACGGTGCCGCCGATCTCGCACAGCATGAAATCGACCTCATCCTCGCCGATGGCGATGAAGTCCTTGATCTCGTTGGTTACGTGCGGGATCACCTGAATGGTCTTGCCCAGATAGTCGCCGCGGCGTTCCTTTTCCAGAACGTTTGAATAGATCCGCCCCGAACTGACCGAGTCGGTCTTTCGTGCGGCAACACCCGTGAAGCGTTCGTAGTGACCCAGGTCCAGGTCGGTCTCGGCCCCGTCGTCGGTGACGAAAACTTCACCATGTTCGAACGGCGACATCGTGCCGGGATCGACATTCAGGTAGGGATCCAGCTTGCGCAGCCGAACCGAGTATCCCCGAGCCTGCAGAAGCGAACCCAGAGCAGCGGACGCCAGCCCTTTGCCCAAGGATGAAACAACACCACCAGTGATGAAAATAAATCGTGCCATGTTTCTTCGGCTGCCCCCGTGAGACGTCAACATCAACTGCCCGGCGGTTCGAAAAAACCGCAGCATCACGGGACTTCACGTATAAAGGATTCGCGCAAAAAGCGCAAGAGAACCGCAAGATGCTGTTGTGGTTCTCTTTCAGATTTCTAGGTTTTGTGGATCAGTCGGCCTGTGGGATCAGCGGCGCGTTGTCGCCCTGCGCCGGCGGCAGCAGGTCCTCGGCCGAGGGAACAGCAGGTGTGCTCTCTTCGGTCGCGTCCTGAGCCGGAACGCCAAGTCGGTCGATGACCGAGCTTCCAGCCGATTTTTCCGCGGCAAGAATCGTCAGGGTGATCGAGGTGACGATGAAGCAGGCTGCAAGGATCCAGGTCACCTTTGCCAGTGCCGTCGTTGCCGAACGTCCTGCAATGGCGCCACCACCGCCGCCACCCATGCCCAGGCCACCGCCTTCGGACCGCTGCAGCAGAACAACGGCGATCAGGCCCAAAGCCAAAAGAAGGTGGATGATGAGAACGACGTTTTCCATGGTGTTCCTGTGCGGCGTGGCGTGTATCGCCGGGTACTTAAGCAAGTTTGAGGCCGGGGGCAAGCCACGAGTTGCCATCACCGCAGGGGATTGTGCCGAACAGGTCAAATGGGGCTGGACACCCGGCGGTGCCTGGCTCAGGCTGCGGCCATGCCACATGACGACCACGACCACCCGCACGCGTTGCTGCCCCCGGACCCCGCTTTGCGCGTCAAAGCGCTTGAGACGATCCTGACCCGCAAGGGTTTGATCGATCCGGCCGCTCTGAACGAGATCATCGACACCTATCAGAACCGGATCGGTCCGCAGAACGGTGCGAAGGTTGTCGCCAAAGCTTGGTCTGACCCGGAGTTCAAACGCGCCCTGCTGGACGATGCCACGCCTGTGCTCTCTGAGATGGGGTTTTATGGCCGGCAGGGCGAACATATGGTCGTGGTCGAGAATACTCCCCAGACGCACAACATGGTCGTTTGCACCTTGTGCAGCTGTTACCCATGGCCGCTGTTGGGCATCCCCCCGGGCTGGTACAAATCTGACGCATACCGCGCCCGTGCCGTGCGCGAGCCGCGCCGCGTCCTGGCTGAGTTCGGAGTTGAACTGCCCAAAGGAACCGCAGTTCGTGTCTGGGATTCGACCGCCGAAATACGGTATCTGGTTTTGCCCATGCGCCCGGAAGGCACTGACGATCTGAGCGAAGGGGACCTCGCCGCGCTGGTCACGCGCGACAGTATGATCGGTACGGGTTTGCCGAAGGTGCCAGCATGACCCGTGTCCACGACATGGGCGGGCGGTTCGGCGACGGGCCGGTGCGTCCCGAGCCTGAAGACGCGCCGGTTTTTGCCGAAGACTGGCACGCGCGGGCCCTTGCCGTGACACTGGCTGCGGGCGCGTTGGGCCAATGGAACATCGACACGTCGCGCCATGCGCGGGAAAGGCTGTCCCCCAAGGACTATGCCCGGTTCAGCTATTACGAGAAATGGATTTCCGCCCTGGCCGACCTTTTGGTCGAGGCCGGAGTTCTGCGGATCGAGGATCTGCGCGGGCAGGGCGTTGACGAGCCACATCCGCTTGCTCCGCGAAAGCTTCCGGCAGATGCGGTGGCCAGAGTTCTGGCCAAAGGCGGACCGGCCGATCGCCCGTCGAATACCCCTGTCGCTTTTGAGGTCGGCCAGACCGTTCGCACGCTGCGCCCTTCTGCCAATCGTCTTGTTGATGGGGGACACACGCGGCTGCCCGCTTACGGCGCGGGCGCGACCGGACGAATTTTGCGGTTTCACGGCACACATGTCTTGCCGGACGCCAGCGCGCATGGCCTGGGTGAAGCGCCCGAGCCGCTTTATGCCGTTGCTTTTCCCGCGTCGGAACTGTGGGTCGATCCCGAACACCCGGATGACGAGGTGATTCTGGATCTCTGGCAAAGCTATCTGGAACCCGCATGAGCATCTGTCCCGATCACAATGCCCCAAGTCCAGTTTTTGAGAACCCCTGGCACGCTCAGGTGTTTGCGGTGACGGTGGCGTTGAACGAAGCCGGTCGGATTTCCTGGACCGATTGGGCCGCCCGGTTCTCCGAGACTTTGCGGCGCCACGGGCTGAACCGCGAGCTGGACGGGGGCGATGACTATTTCATGGCCTGGCTCGAAACGCTCGAGTCGGTTTTGGCAGAGCAGGAAACGGCATTGCCCGAAGAAGTCCACGAAATGCGCGCAGCTTGGGAGGAGGCGTATCTGAAGACGCCTCACGGAATGCCGGTACGCCTGTAGCGCAAGTTGGCTTTCAAGGTGCTGCCCGTTCCGGGGGGTATCCCGGCATCTTTTAAGCCAAATGAACAGCGGCGCGGACTCCGTCCGGTGGCCATGATCCCCGACAACAGCATTGCGCGTCGGCGCGATTGGTGGCTGCGGCGAATTACCGGTTTCCCTGTTGCCTGCGCCCCGCTATATGAGCCGGGTTTGGTAACTCAGCGCAAAAAGGACCGGATATGGCCAATGTGGTTGTTGTCGGCGCCCAATGGGGTGACGAAGGAAAAGGCAAGATCGTCGACTGGCTCAGCGAGCGGGCAGACGTGATCGCGCGTTTTCAGGGCGGGCACAACGCCGGGCATACGCTGGTCATCGATGGCGAGGTCTACAAACTGCATGCACTGCCGTCTGGTGTGGTGCGTGGTGGCAAGCTGAGCGTGATCGGCAACGGCGTTGTCCTGGATCCCTGGCATCTGCTGAAAGAGATCGAAACGATCCGTGCGCAAGGCGTCGAGATTACGCCTGAAACGCTGATGATCGCCGAAAACACACCCTTGATCCTACCGATCCACGGCGAGCTGGACCGCGCGCGCGAGGAAGCAGCGAGCAAGGGCACCAAGATTGGCACGACCGGGCGCGGGATCGGCCCGGCCTATGAAGACAAGGTCGGTCGCCGCTCGGTGCGTGTGGCCGATCTGGCGGATGAGGCGACTCTGGAGGCTCGGGTCGATAGGGCGTTGCAGCACCACGACCCGCTGCGCAAGGGTTTGGGTATCGATGCCGTGGATCGTGACGCATTGATCGCCCAATTGAAGGAAATCGCTCCGCAGATCCTGCCTTTTGCGGCTCCCGTTTGGAAAGTGCTGAACGAAAAGCGCAAAGCGGGCAAGCGCATCTTGTTCGAAGGCGCTCAGGGTGCCTTGCTGGATATCGATTTCGGCACGTATCCGTTTGTGACCTCTTCGAATGTGATTGCAGGGCAGGCGGCGACGGGCGTGGGGATCGGTCCGGGGTCGATCGACTTCGTTCTGGGTATCGTGAAGGCCTACACCACCCGTGTTGGCGAAGGCCCGTTCCCGACCGAACTGCACGACGCCGACGGACAGCGACTAGGAGAGCGCGGACATGAATTCGGCACCACGACAGGCCGCAAGCGCCGCTGCGGCTGGTTCGACGCCTGCCTCGTGCGGCAAACCTGCGCCACAAGCGGCGTCAACGGAATTTCCCTGACCAAGCTCGATGTTCTGGACGGGTTCGAGACGCTGAAAATCTGTGTCGCTTACGAACTGGACGGCAAGCGTTTGGACTATTTGCCCACGGCTGCGGATCAGCAGGCGCGGTGCACACCGATCTATGAAGAAATGCCGGGCTGGAGCGAGTCCACCGAGGGCGCGCGCAGCTGGGCAGACTTGCCGGCAAACGCCATCAAATATGTCCGCCGGGTGGAAGAACTGATCGAATGCCCGGTGGCGCTGCTGTCTACCAGCCCGGAGCGGGACGACACCATCCTGGTGACCGACCCGTTTGCCGACTGATGGCAGGCGCGGACAAACCCGGCCTCAGCTACAAGGCCCGCAGACGGTGGTCGCTGGTTCTGTTGCTGGTGGGGCTGCCGCTGTACATTGTAGCAGTGGTCACCATCGTGAACTGGCTGGACCGACCATCGATCCTGGTCGAACTGCTGGTCTATGTGGTTTTGGGTGTTCTGTGGGCGCTGCCATTCAAATTTGTGTTTCGTGGCGTTGGCAAAGAAGACCCGGATCAAGATCAGCAATAGGCCAGACCGTTGTAAGAAACCTGCCGACGTGACAGGCTTGTCCGAAAAACAGTTTCGGTAAGCACAAGTCGGCAGGTGGATCCTTGATGAAGAATGCTGTTTTGGTCACATTGACCAGTCTCGCAACCCTGAGTTCGGGCGCCGTCTGGGCTGATGATTGGGAGTTCGTCATTGCCCCTTATCTCTGGGGGCCGGATTTCAGAACCTCTCTGGATATTGGGCCGAACCCTCCGGTTGATGGCAGCAAATCCATCTTCGACATTCTAAACAGTGCATTTCTGATCGCGGGCGAGGCCCGGAATGGGCGTTGGACGATCGGAGCCGAGTTCAACTATCTGAATCTGGGCGACACCGTTTCCATCGGACCATTCAGCAACGCCGCGAGCTGGGAGCTGGACGGGATAATGACCTCGCTCGCGGGCAGCTACGCGGTGGCAGAGGACAGCCAGTCCCGAATTGAGGTGCTGGGCGGGCTGCGCCATTGGGATCTTGATCTGTCGACAACCGTGGCCGGTTTCACGGCAAGCACTGACCAAAGCTGGACAGATCCAATCATCGGGGCGCGATACTCTCGTGCGCTGAATGAGCGGTGGAAACTTGCGGCCATGGGCAACATCGGTGGTTTTGGATATGGGTCGAAATTCCAGTGGGAAGCCCTCGTTCAAGCCAATTGGAGTTGGACCGAGACCATCGATGTTGCAGCCGGCTACCGTCATCTGAGCGTTGATTTTGAGGACGGCCGCAACGTTGTCGATCTTATACTGACCGGCCCGTACGTGGCGTTGGCGTTCAAGTTCTGAGCTTTCACGCAAAATGCAAAAAAGGCCGGAGAGGATCTCCGGCCTGTCTTGGGCAGTTGGGGGGTCTTGTCAGCCCGCGGCGCGCTTGTCGTCGGGGCGGAAGCCGATCTGGTTCGAGGCGGCAAAGCGCCCTCCGCCGGCTTTTTCGATCTTTCCATCGCGCAGAAGCTGGCCGAACGAACGCAAGCTTTCTTCGCGGTTGAACTCATCCTGCTTGAGTGACCGCACCTTGTTCATCAGCTGCGGACGCGAGAACTGCTCCTGACCTTCGATGAAAGACAGGTAGGCCGCCGCCGCCTCCAGCAGGTCGGGCAGGGATTGTGCGCCCTGCTCCTGAGCGAAATGGGCAAAGCCGCCTTCTTCGGATGCGTCGTCGTCTTGTGCTGCGGTCACGCGGCGTGGGATGACCGGACCGGCGTCCGCGTCCTGCGTATCGATGCGCTGCTCGGCAACCAGCTTGAGCGGCGCGGCCGTATCCGACTCGGGGCGCATGCTGGTGACATGGATTTCGGGACGACGGGGGCTGACGACCGAGGCCAGGTCTCCACGATATTTCTGGTTTTCGTCCTCATCCGCATCGCGGGCCTTGCCGCCTTCAGCTTCGGTGGCTGCTACAGCTGTGCGCAGGTGGGAATAAGTTTCCCGCTTGTCCGAAGTGGCCGGGTCGTCCATTTGGGCGTCGGCCTTCTCCATCAGGCGCAACACGTCCGAGTCCATGTCCTGAGGCTTGTTTGCGTCGCGTTTCGAGCGCGCATCCATTTCCGCCTCGATTTCCGAGATCTCACCCAGGATGCTCTCTTCGTCTTCGGCGGTCAGGACGCCGTCTTCCGCGAGTTCAGAGACTTCCTCATCGGCATCTTCGGGCTGGTCACCCAGAATGTTGAGGATGTCGTCAGCCTCGGGCTCCGAGTCGGTGTCCTCTTCAAGATCCGCGAAGAGAATGTCGGACGAGGCTTCTTCATCACTGGCGGCCTGGTCGTGTTCGGACGTTTCTTCCGCTGCGGCTTCCTCAGCCTCTTCCAGATCAGCTTCAACTTCCTGAGCATCCTCGGCAGCTTCATCAGCCTCCGCTTCAACTTCAGCCTCCGCTTCGACTTCCGGTGCTGCCTGGAATTCTTCTCCCGCTTCGAATTCGACTGCGGCCTGAGGTTCTTCCTCGGCCAGGTCGACAAACGGGTCCGTGGGCTGTTGTGTGGCTTCTACCGGAGCATCTTCCTGTATCACCTCTTCAGTTGCATCCAAATCGTCGGGGCTGAGCGCTCCGGCTTCGAATGCGGCCGAGATGGCGTCAATCTGGGGCTCGGGCGAGGCTAGAAAACCGCTGTCTTCGTCTTCGCTGTACGCGGGGGGCGTCTGGTCATTATGCGAGACGACCGCGCGAATGCGCTGCAGCTTGGCGGCGATGCTGTCGGCGCCTTGGGGGGCTGCGGATTCGACTGGCTCGGCATCGGCAAAGAATGCGGCAGCACCAGCCGCCGGTGCCGTGTCGACCACGCTCAGGTCAGGGCTGGCGGGCGCCGGTGTTCTGGCTGCGGGTGCGGGTTGTTGCGGGGCCGCATCATGGGCTTCGTCCGTGGCGCGCAGCAGCAGTCCGGTGTCGTTCTGCTTGGCTTCCACACGGCGCGAAGCGTCACGCTGAGCGATGCGGGTCAACATTTCTGCGTCTGGTTGAGGAGGCTCGGAGCCGAAATACCTGTCATCCGCGGCAAGATCGCGGAAGTATTCGGCAATCGCCTTCATCGTCTCAAAGGAATCGTCAAAGCCTTCCAAAGTGCATGAGAAGGTTCCGTAGGAAACGGTCAATACCTTGTTGTTCTGTACCATCAGACGCACGTCCTCTACAAACTACACAGAGCCAACCCGCGCGACGCTGGGCGCGTCTGTCAGCTCGAACCTGTTCTAAAGAACCTATCATTTTGTGGTCTCAATGTGTCCAAAAGCGGGAAAAATGGTCAATCTTGGAAAAAACGGCGAAATTGTTCATTCCAAAAGACCAATTGCCCTGTTCGGAGGAGGGGAAACCGGCCCCGATGACCTGAATCTGGCGCTGAATCGCGTCAATGGCGCTGTAGCCGCGGATGGCGGGGCCGCCGCATTGATCGATTCGGGGCGCGTTCCGGATGCGGTGATCGGCGACTTCGATTCGTTGGCACACGCCTATCTTGCACGGATACCAGAGGACCGTTTGTTTCCGATCCGGGAACAGGACAGCACTGATTTCGACAAGGCCCTACGCAATATCCGCGCGCCGCTGGTCTTGGGTGTCGGGTTTCTCGGAGGTCGGCTGGACCACCAACTGGCGGTGCTCAATACGCTGGTTTGCCACAAAGACAGGCCGTGCGTCCTTCTGGGAGCACGCGAAGTGGTCTTTCACGCCCCGCCTAGGATATCACTGTCGCTCACGCCGGGCGACACAGTGTCATTGTTTCCATTTCAGCGGGTAACCGGACGCAGTTCGGGGTTGGAGTGGCCGATCGACGGTCTGGTGCTTGAGCCGGACGGGCGAGTCGGAACATCGAACCGTGCGCTGGCTCAGGTTACCCTCGAGGTCGACGGACCCGGGTTGCTGGTCATGGTGCCGCGCGACGCTCTTGATGCTGTCATGCGGGCGTTTGCGTCGGCGCAGACCGGGCGCTGGCCCGCTCGCGCAGGATGACATAAAGCCCGGCCGCGATCGTGATGGCGATCCCCAAGGCCGCCGGGCCGTTTGGCAGGTCGTGAAAGATGAGCCAGCCGATCAACGTCGCCACCGGAATCTCCAGATATTGCATCGGCGCCAGCGTTGCCGAAGGCGCGAACCGCAGCGCCCATGTCATCAGCAGATGCGCCACGGTGCCCAGAACACCGATCGCCAACAGCAACCAATGGGCGTCGTCTTGCGGCAGGGTCAGTGCCAGATCCGGAAGACCTGTCAGAGCCCCGATCGCAAGCACTGGAGCCAGGACCGCGGTGGCCAGCAGCCCGGACACGGCCTGCAGGGCAATTGGATCGGTTTCTTTGGCAATCTGCCGGGTCACCAGCATGAACAGGGCAAAGACGACAGCCACGATAAGCGGCAAAAGGGCCGGAGCACCAACCTCGGCAAAGCTGGGCTGGATGACCAGCAACGTGCCTGCAAAGCCGACAATGCAGGCGATCAGACGACGATGCCCGACTTCTTCACCCAGCACATACTTGCCCAGCAGCAGCATGATGAATGGCATGACAAAGGCGATGGCGACGGCATCGGCCAGCGGCAGATACTGCAGCGCACTGAACATCGCGGCGATTCCGACAATGTGCAGCAGAGTGCGCAGCACGGTCAGCCGCAGGACGCGCCCGCGCATTCGCCAGGTCCGACCCGTCAGCGCCACCAGCGGGATCAGGATGGCCGCCTGCACCGCAAAACGCACCAGCACCAGAACGCCAAGCGGAGTGGTTTCTCCCAACAGCTTGGCCAAGGCATCGCCCAGCGGTGCAAGCACGCAGAAACCAAGCATCAAAACGATGCCGAAGACGGGACGATCCTGTGTCATGGGCGCGACGCTAGACGTTTCCCGAAGAATGGGAAAGGCCCGTCGTCAGCCCTCGGGCAAAGGCTGAACCTTTGTGTAGTCCGGACCGAAGCAAGTGGGCAGCCCGTCGCCCAGTTCGAGCCACGTCAGTTTCTCTTCATAGGCGACATGCAGCGTTGGCCGCAGGGCTTCGGGGTTCTCCAGTGTCGCTACATAAAGGTGCAAAACGTCGGACATCGTAGTGGATCGGAACGAGATCGGCGTTCCGCAATGCGGGCAAAAGCTGCGCTCGACACCGGGGGACGAGTTGAACCGCTTCGGTTCCTCTCCGGTCCAACGCCACTGACCGTCGCGCACCCCAAAATATGTGGTCATCGGCGCGGCACACTGGCGGCGGCAGCTGTCACAATGGCAGGAAACACAAGACAGGACCGGAGGGTCGACCTCGAACCCGATTCTGCCGCACAGGCAATGTCCGCGCATTGAGCTGCCCTCCCGGTTTGATCCCTCAGCAGTTTGGCACGTTGACGGCCAGACCGCCCAGCGAGGTTTCCTTATACTTCTCGTGCATGTCATGACCGGTCTGGCGCATGGTCTCGATCACCGCGTCCAGTGGCACGAAATGCTGCCCGTCCCCGCGCAGGGCCAGCGACGCCGCCGAAACCGCCTTGATCGCGCCCAGCCCGTTGCGCTCGATGCAAGGAACCTGCACCAGCCCGGCGACCGGGTCGCAGGTCATGCCCAAATGATGTTCCAGCGCGATCTCGGCGGCGTTTTCCACTTGTTCCGGTGTGCCGCCCATCACTGCGCAAAGACCCGCCGCGGCCATTGCGGCGGCGCTGCCGACCTCGGCCTGACAGCCGGCTTCGGCGCCTGAGATCGAGGCGTTGTACTTCACCAACCCACCAATCGCGGCGGCGGTCAGCAGGAAATCCTCGATATGGCTTTCCGATGCGCCGGGAACGTGGTCGAGGTAATAGCGCAGCACCGCCGGCAGTACGCCCGCAGCGCCGTTGGTGGGGGCGGTGACGACCTGACCGCCGGCGGCGTTTTCCTCGTTCACCGCCATCGCATAGACGCTCATCCAGTCGTTGATCGTGTGCGGCGCGTTCAGGTTCATGCCGCGCTCGGCCATCAGTGCATCGTGGATCGCCTTGGCCCGGCGCCGCACCTTGAGGCCGCCGGGCAGGATGCCTTCGGTGGTCAGCCCGCGCTCGATACAGGCGTTCATCACCTCCCACAGGCGGGCGGTGCCTTTTGCGAAACTGTCCGCGCAGCCCCGCGCGATCTCGTTGGCGCGTTTCATCTCGGCGATGGTCTTGCCGCTGCTGCGCGCCATTTCCAGCATTTCGGCGGCGGTCTTGAACGGGAAGGGCACGGGCGGGCCGTCATTGGTGTCCTTGCCTTCGGCCAGCTCCTCTTCGGTCAGGACAAAGCCGCCGCCGACCGAGTAATAGACCTGCCGCAAGATCACGTCACCCTGTGCGTCGGTGGCCATCAGGATCATGCCGTTGGCATGGCCGGGCAGGGTGTTGTCGTAGTCGAAGACCAGATCGGCCTTTGGGTCGAACCGCAGGGTCGGCAAACCCTCGGGTGTGACAGTGCCGGTTTCGGCAATTGCAGCCAGTGCCGCTTCGGCACGGTCGTGGTCATAGCTGTCGGGGACAAACCCAGCCAGCCCAAGGATCGTGGCGCGGTCCGTGGCGTGGCCGACGCCGGTGAAGGCCAAAGATCCATGCAGCGAAGCGCGCAAGCCGGCAAATTCGAACGGCGAAGCGCGCATCAGATCGAGGAACCGCGCGGCCGCCACCATCGGCCCCATCGTGTGGGACGAGGATGGGCCAACGCCCACTTTGAACATATCGAAGACGGATAGAAACATGTCTGGTCGCAGAGCCTTGTGGCGAGTTGGCGGCCGGGCCGATTTGAACCGCCCGAACCGCTGGGAATCTGTATGCGCTTTATTTACACAACCGAGCCGAGCACTGAAGATTTGATTGCGACGTTTCCGATGGGAAACGCGTATTCATGTATCGATTATTGCGCCTGTCCCGCGGATTTTGGGCCTCGCAGTCGGGCAGGGCTTTCCGTATAAGTTCCCCAAAGAACTGAGGGGAAGCCGCAATGACAGCAGAGTTGTCACCCATCGACCGGGCCAAGAGTGTCGCCGCCTATCGCGCGGCCGAGATGGTCGAAGACGGGATGCGCGTGGGTCTGGGTACCGGATCGACCGCGGCATGGTTGGTGCGTCGTCTGGGAGAGCGGGTGCGGGACGAAGGTCTGCGGATCAAAGGCGTCCCGACGTCGACGGCTACGGCACAGTTGGCGCGCGAGGTCGGGATCGAGGTTGTTTCGCTGGATCAGGCGGGTTGGCTGGACGTGACGATCGATGGCGCCGACGAGTTCGACGGTGAATTGAACCTGATCAAGGGCGGCGGCGCGGCGTTGCTGCAGGAAAAGATCGTGGCCACGGCCAGCGACCAGATGATCGTGATCGCCGATGCGGGCAAAGAGGTCGAGGCGCTGGGCGCGTTCCCGCTGCCGGTAGAGGTCATTCCCTTTGGCTGGCAGACCACGCGCACGCTGATCGAGGAGTTGCTGGACACGATGGACGTGCTGGGCACTTCGGCGACCTTGAGGATGAACAACGAGGCGCCGACCGTGACGGATGAGGGCAATCACATACTCGACCTGCACCTGCAACGCATCGGCAACCCGAGGCAACTGGCTCTGGTGCTGAACCAGATACCGGGTGTGGTCGAAAATGGGCTGTTCATCGACATCTGCGACAAGGTCGTGATCGGCCACGGCGACGGCCGGGTCGAGCTGCGCGATTTCAACAGCGGTACGATCGAGCTGGATCGGTTGGGCGACGAGCACGATAACCTCTTTTCGGACCTGGCCGACTGAGCCGACCGCGCACCCTGCTTCACAGCGGTGTGCGATTTCCGGGCCAAGGGGTTGGCACGATCATTCACGCCCCCAAATACTCAGGGCAATTTCAGGCAGGCTGACAAAAGGAACGCGGCATGAGCTTTGACTATGATCTTTTCGTCATTGGAGGCGGTTCAGGCGGTGTCCGCGCGGCGCGCGTGGCGGCGGGCGAAACCGGGGCCAAGGTCGCGCTGGCCGAAGAGGACCGCTATGGCGGAACCTGCGTGATCCGTGGCTGCGTTCCCAAAAAGCTGATGGTGTTTGCCAGCGAATACGCGGGAATGGTCGAGGACGCTCGTGCCTATGGTTGGGACATTCAGCCGGGCGCTTTCGACTGGCCGCAGTTCCGCGGCAAACTGCATGCCGAGCTGGACCGGCTGGAAGGGATCTATCGCAACATCCTCAAGAACAACGGCGTCGAAACCTTTGACCAGCGCGCGAAACTGGTCGACCCGCATACGGTTGAACTGGCCGACGGCACCCGCAAGACGGCCAAGCACATCCTGATCGCCACCGGCGGGCGCCCTGTGGTGCCGGAATTCCCCGGTTCAGATCTGGCGATCACCTCGAATGAGGTTTTCCACCTTGAGAAGCTGCCCGAGACCATGCTGATCGTCGGCGGCGGCTATATCGCCTGCGAATTCGCCGGAATCATGAACGGCATGGGCGTCAAGACCACGCAGTTTTATCGCGGCGCGCAAATCCTGCGGGGTTTCGACGACGAGGCGCGCGGGCTGATCTGTGAAGAGATGTGCCAAAACGGGGTCGACGTGCATCTGGGCACCAATGTGCTCGAGATGAAAAAGCAGGGCGACAAGATCTGGGTCAAGGCGACCAACGGGTCTGAACAGTTGTTCGACGTGGTGATGTATGCCACGGGCCGGGCGCCAAACGCCGATGATCTGGGCCTTGAGGCGCTGGGCGTCGAACGTGGCCGCAAGGGGCAGATTGTCGTGGACGAATACAGCCAGACGGCTGTGCCCTCGATCTATGCCATCGGGGACGTGACCGACCGGGTGAACCTGACGCCGGTCGCCATCCGCGAGGGGATGGCCTTTGTCGAGACCGTGTTCAAGGGCAACCCCACCCCGGTGGATCATGAACTGATCCCGACCGCGATCTTCACCCAGCCCGAGATGGGCACCGTGGGCCTGAGCGAGGAGGCCGCTGCCGAGCAGGAGCCGATCGAGGTCTACGCGACTTCGTTCAAGCCGATGCAGAAGGCATTTGCAGGGGGCACCCAGCGGGTTTTGATGAAACTGATCGTCAGCCAGGCCACCCGCAAGGTGCTGGGTTGTCACATTGTCGCCCCCGGCGCGGGCGAGATGATCCAGTTGGCGGGCATCGCCGTGAAAATGGGCGCCACCAAAGAAGATTTCGATCGTACGGTTGCTGTTCATCCGGTGATGGCCGAAGAACTGGTAACCATGCGGCAACCCGTGCGTACCGCTTGATTTGCAAGCGCGCGCACACAGGTTACAAGGGATCCCGTAAGCACACGGGCCAAAACAAGGGAAATGAAACACATGGCGGGCAACAGCGGAGGCCCCTGGGGGGGCGGAGGCTCATCCGGTGGCGGAGGAAACCGGGGAAACAATGGGGACGGGCGACGCCCGCCCGAAGGCGACGGGCCGCAGATCCCCGAGATCGACGAGTTGATGAAAAAAGGCCAGGAGCAGCTGCGCGTGCTGATGGGCGGGCGCGGCGGCGGGGGCCGAGGCGGCAACGGATCCGGCCAGGGCGGCGGTGGCGGCCCGGCGATCACCAAAGGCACCATCCTGTTGGGCGGGGTTGCCGCCTTGGTTCTGTGGGGCTTTGCCAGCGCCTATACGGTCAAGCCCGAAGAGCAGTCGGTTGAACTGCTATTCGGTCGCTTTACCGGAATCGGCACCGAAGGTCTGAACTTTGCCCCGTGGCCTGTTGTCACGGCCGAAGTCATCCCGGTGAAGGTCGAACAGACCGAAACCATCGGATCTGGCGGTCGCGGTTCGGACGCCGGTCTGATGCTGACGGGCGACGAAAATATCGTCGATATCGATTTCCAGGTGGTCTGGAATATCTCGAATCCTGCGGACTACCTGTTCAACCTGCGCGACCCGAAACAAACTATCCAGGCCGTGTCTGAGTCGGCCATGCGCGAGATCATCGCGCAGTCGGACCTCGCGCCGATCCTGAACCGCGACCGTGCTATCATCGCCGAACGGCTTGAGGAACTGATCCAGTCGACTCTGGACAGCTACAACTCGGGTATCAACATCGTCCGTGTGAACTTTGACGGCGCCGACCCACCGGAACCGGTAAAGGATGCCTTCCGCGAGGTTCAGTCGGCTGGACAGGAACGCGACCGGCTTGAGAAGCAGGCCGATGCCTATGCGAACCGGGTTTTGGCCGGCGCGCGTGGTGAAGCCGCGCAGGTGCTGGAAGAGGCCGAAGGCTATCGGGCACAGGTCGTGAACGAAGCTCAGGGTGAGGCCAGCCGGTTTGGCGCGGTTCTCGAAGAATACTCGAAAGCTCCGGATGTGACCCGCAAACGTCTGTACCTTGAACGGATGGAGCAGGTTCTGGGCGACGTGGACAAGATCATCTTGGATGACAGCGCAACAGGCCAGGGGCAGGGCGTCGTGCCTTATCTGCCGCTGAACGAACTGCGCCGCAACTCGGGTGAGGGGAACTAAGACATGCGTAAATCAACCTTTCTCCTACCTGCCATTTTCGTGGTTATTGTGATCGCCCTCTCAGCGATCTTCATCGTGGACGAGCGTGAAAAAGCGCTGGTTCTGCAATTCGGTCGCGTGATCGACGTCAAGGAAGACCCGGGCCTGGCCTTCAAGATTCCGGTCATTCAGGAGGTCGTGCGCTACGATGACCGTATTCTAAGCCGCGAGGTCGGGCCGCTGGAAGTCACGCCGCTGGATGACCGCCGCCTGGTGGTCGACGCCTTCGCGCGCTATCGGATCACCGATGTGCGGCAGTTCCGTGAGGCCGTGGGTGCCGGTGGCATCGACACAGCGGAGCAGCGTCTGGATTCGATCCTGCGCGCCAAAACCCGCGAGGTTCTGGGTTCGGTAAGCTCGAATGACATTCTCAGCTCGGACCGGGCGGCGCTGATGCTGCGCATTCGCAACGGCGCGATCGCCGAGGCCCGCGATCTGGGCCTTGAGGTGATCGACGTTCGCCTGAAACGTACCGACCTGCCGCAGGCCAACCTCGAAGCGACCTTTGCCCGGATGCGCGCCGAGCGGGAACGCGAGGCGGCCGACGAAGTGGCGCGCGGTGAAGAAGCTGCACAGCGGATCCGTGCCCAGGCTGACCGGACCGTGGTCGAACTGGTCTCCGAGGCCCGCCGTGAGGCGGAGATCGTTCGCGGTGAGGCTGATGCCGAACGGAACGCGATCTTTGCCGAAGCCTATGGCAAGGACCCGGAGTTCTTCGAGTTCTACCGCTCGCTTTCGGCCTATGAGAACGCTCTGAAAGGCGGCAACAGCTCGCTGGTGCTCAGCCCGGATTCCGAGTTCTTCAACTACCTCGGATCTCCGCAAGGCCGTTCGGCGCCCGCCGCGCCGGCCTCCCAATAATGGGTATGATCCTGCTGGCCTTCGGGCTGGTGTTGATTGTCGAGGGGCTGGCCTATGCGCTGGCCCCTTCGCTTGTCGAGCGGATGCTTGAGGCGTTGCGCAGCATCCCCGAACCGGCCCGCAGATTGGTCGGACTTCTGTGTGTGGTCAGTGGCTTCGTCCTGTTGTGGACGGCCAATCGGCTGGGGTTTTGATCGGTTGAAGTAAACTGGCAGTGAATTCCTCAACTTCCCGAGTTGCGGGCGGTCACAAACTGACTACATTGTTTCCCAGCAAGCTGCTCAGGCAGCCACCAACAGAACAATGTCGACAAGGAGAGACCAAGTGCAGGCAGTAGCACGCAGTGTATCCGTCCGCCGGGACGATGTGGTGACGATGGCGCGGCTTTTGTGGCTGGCTTTTGCCGCGGTTTCCCTTTTGTTGCTCCAGACGTTGGCTGCACAGGCCCGTCAGGAAAGCCTGGCGCCGCTGGTCAACCGGATCAGCCCGGCCGTGGTCAACATCACCACGACGACCCTGATCGAGGGGCAGTCGGGCGCGCAGGGGATCGTTCCCGAGGGTTCCCCGTTCGAGGACTTTTTCCGCGAGTTCCAGGACCGCAATGGCGACCAGGACAATCGCCCGCGCCGCAGCAATGCCTTGGGATCGGGGTTCGTGATTTCCGAGGATGGCTACATCGTCACCAACAATCACGTCATCGCAGAGGCGGATGAAATTCTGATCGAATTCTTCCCCGGCGATGGTCAGCCCGTAAAGGAGCTGCCGGCCAAGGTTATCGGAACGGATGAGAAAACGGACATTGCGTTGCTCAAGGTCGAGGCGTCGGGTCCGCTGAAATACGTCACTTTCGGCGACAGCGACACAGCGCTTGTAGGGGACTGGGTGGTTGCCATGGGCAACCCGCTGGGCCAAGGGTTCTCGGTATCTGCCGGGATCGTGTCGGCGCGCAATCGCGAGCTCAGCGGTTCCTATGACGACTATATCCAGACGGACGCGGCCATCAACCGGGGCAACTCGGGCGGTCCTCTGTTCAACATGGACGGTCAGGTCATCGGTGTGAACACCGCGATCTTGTCGCCGAATGGCGGGTCGATCGGTATCGGGTTCTCGATGGCGTCGAACGTGGTGTCCAAGGTTGTCGATCAGTTGCGGGAATTCGGCGAAACCCGTCGCGGCTGGCTGGGTGTCCGCATTCAGGACGTGACCGAGGATATGGCCGAGGCGATGGGCCTCGACAAGCCGGGCGGTGCTCTGATCAGCGATGTGCCGGACGGCCCTGCCAAAGAGGCGGGTCTGCTCGCAGGGGATGTGATTCTCAGCTTTGATGGTGTTGAGGTGAAGGACACGCGCGGATTGGTGCGACAGGTCGGTGAGACGCCGGTCGGCAAGTCCGTGCGCGTGGTCGTTCAGCGGGACGGCAGCACTCAGACCGTGCTTGTCACTCTGGGGCGTCGCGAGGATGCCGAGCGTGCGGAAACCGGCGATGATGATGGTGCGGAAGAGGCGCCGCTGGACGAGAATGCAGACATCCTTGGCCTGACGATTTCGCCGCTGACCGACACATTGCGCGAGGATCTGGGTCTGGACGCGGACGCGGATGGTCTGGTTGTGACGGATGTGGATGAGGCCTCCGAAGCCTACGCCAAGGGCCTGCGGGCAGGCGACCTGATCACCGAGGCTGGTCAGCAGAAAGTGTCGTCGATCTCCGATCTCGAGGATCGTATGGACGAGGCGCGGGAGGCGGGGCGCAAGTCGCTGCTGCTGCTGGTGCGTCGTGGTGGCGATCCGCGCTTCGTCGCGCTGAGCCTCGAAGAGTAGGACAGCCAGTTTGGTCAACATGATCGGCCGGGGCAGATGCTCCGGCCGGTTTTCGTTCTGGCTGCAGAAATCAAAAGAGCCACACGCCGGGGAGGCGCGTGGCTCTGGTGCAGGGAGATGCCAGTGGACAGATATCGGGGATGATACTCTGGCACCCTACGGTAACAATTCATTACCTAATGGAAGCGAATCCCGTTGTATGTGAAGCGGATCACATCCGGGCCATTTTCCGGGCAGCAGGTCAGATCAGATCGGATTCGGCGAGTTGGCGCAGGGCGTCAAAGTCGTGGATCTGCAGCCCACCGCGCGAAGCCTCGACCACGTTCGAGCGTTTCCACGTCGAGATCGTCTTGGATACCGCCTCGCGCGTCGCGCCGACGAATTCCGCAAGTTCACTCTGCGACAGGGCGATGCGTTCGGACGGCGCGTCCTGCTGGTTGGCCAGAAGCAGAAGCTTTCGCGCAAGTCGCACAGGCATCGGCAGGAATACCTGCTCGTTCAACTGCGCCCCCATCCAGCGCATGCGCAGTCCGGCCAGCCGGATCATGTCCTCGGCCAGTTCGGGGTGCTTGCGGATTTGTTCCATCAGATCCTTGCGGCGCACGCGCAGTACACGCGACGGCTCGGCTGCGGTGATGGTGGCGGTGCGCGGGCCGCTGTCGAAGAGGGCGATTTCGCCGAACACTTCGCCCGGGCGCATCAGGCTGAGCGCCAACTTGCGCCCGCTCATGGCCAGGAAGGACACCTCCAAAGCGCCTTCCAGCAAAGCGTAGAGGGCGTCCCCCTCGTCGCCTTGTTCGAACAAGACCTCGCCGCGGTCCAGCGAGACAGAAGTGGCTAGCGCAGAGAGCATATCACGAAGCCGGTCTGAAGCTTCGGACAGGAACCCGCTGTTCGGAAAGGCGGTCATGGAAGACACGGTTCTCCGGATGAGTGGTGTGGGTGGTTTCCCAGCTTTCCACAGCTTTGGAGCTAAGCCAAGGATTTTATCCGGTTTTCCGAAGGTTTCCCCCAGGTTCGCCGGCCCGTGTCAGGGACGCGTTACTGCTTGTCCGGATCGTCCATATAGCTTTGCAGGATGCTGAATTGCAGCATCAGGAACCCCATCAAAGCGATCGGAAAGCCAAAGGTTTCGATCTTGACCCAAAGATCGGTGGACAGAGTCCGCCAGACCAGTTCGTTGGCCACCGCCAGCACGGCGAAACAGGCGCACAGGCGGCGGGTCAGGATCATCCAGCCCTCGTGGCGCATGGGCAGCATCTCGTCCAGCACATAGGCGAGGTATGACTTGCCCTGGAGCAGACCGATGCCCAGCATCATCGAGAAGAACCCGTAGACCAGCGTGGTTTTCATCTTGAAGAACCGCTCGTCGTTGAACCAGGCGGTCAGGCCACCGAAGAAGATGACCATGATGGCGGTGAAGATCTGCATCCGGCTGAGCTTGCCGGTCAGATACCACAGGATGCCCATCGCCCCCAGCATCAGCGGAACGAAGATGATGGTGGCCACGATGAAGCCGGAATATTCGGTGCCGCCGATCAGAAAGCTGTCGTCGCGCAGGCGCAGGTAGATGAAGAAGAAGGCCAGCGGTGGTCCCAGTTCCAGCACCTGTTTCAGAAACGGATTGATCTCTTTCTTGTCTGCCATGCCTGTCGTCCTGCTGTTCACCCGCCCATTTCAACTATTACCGCGCCCAATGCAATCAATGCCATCAGGATTATGCGCCGAGGCCCCACGGTCTCTTCCAGGGCCAGCCAGCCGATCAGCGCGGCAAAGACGGTAGAGGTTTCGCGCAGCACCGCGGCTTCGCCGACCTTGTCCAACCGGGTGGCCAGCATGATCGCTCCGAAAGACATGGGGGCGATCAGCCCGCCTGCAAGCCCCCGCAGCATCAACGGCCCGATTGCCGGGCGGTGAACCATCGCCCGCCAACGCAGGAAGGCGTAGATCGGCATGGTCGCCCCGTCGATCATGAAGAACCAGGCCAGAAAGGTGAACGGATCGGCCGTAGCGCGGATGCCGTAGGCGTCATATGTGGTGTAGAGCGCCACGAAGAGGCCGGTTGCAACCGCAAGGGCCAATGCGATGCCCAGAGTTTCGCGGTTGGTTTCCAGGAAGCGGAAATTGTAGGCGGCCAACCCGAAGATGCCCGTCAGCAGCACGGCGACGCCCAGCCATTGGGTCGGTGAGAAGGTTTCATTGAACAGAAGATAGGCGCCGATGACGGTGAACAACGGGCCGGTGCCACGCACCACCGGGTAGACCACGGTGTAAGACCCTTTGGTATAGGCCATCGCCTGCAGCGTTTTGTAGGCGACATGGATCAGCCAGACCACGGCGAATATCGGCCACATGAAGGGTTCGGGCCAGGGCACGACGAAGAACGCAAAGGGCGCGGCCATCAGGCAGTAGCAGGCGTCGATCGCCCCGCGCGACAGCCACGGGTCGTGCCGCCCCTTCTGCAGCGCACCGAACACCGCGTGCAAGAAGGCCGCCATCAGGGCGAGGCCAAGGGCCAGCCTGTGTCCGGCCTCGGTGCCTTCGAGGGAGATCAGCCAGTCGCTCACGCTGCGGGTCTTTCGCTGGTGGAGAGGCTGGGGGTTTTCCACCCCCAGACCCCCGAGGATATTTGGGGCCAGATGAAGGTCAGTTGCTGTCGAGGCCGGTCAGGGCGGCGGCGAATTCCTCGGGGTCGAAGGGGGCCAGATCGTCGATCTGTTCGCCGACGCCGATGGCGTGGATCGGCAGGCCGAACTTGTCGGCCAGCGCCACAAGCACGCCGCCCTTGGCCGTGCCGTCGAGCTTGGTCATCACCAGGCCCGAGACATCGGCCAGCTTGCGGAAGGTTTCCACCTGGCTGAGCGCGTTCTGGCCGGTGGTGGCGTCGAGCACCAGCAGGGTGTTGTGCGGGGCGGTTTCGTCGATCTTGCGGATGACGCGGACGATCTTGGCCAGTTCCTCCATCAGATCGGCGCGGTTCTGCAGGCGGCCGGCGGTGTCGATCATCAGCAGGTCGGCGCCTTCAGCTTGCGCCTTGGTCAGGGCGTCGAAAGCCAGCGAGGCGGGGTCGGAGCCTTCGGGCGCGGTCAGGACTGGAACTCCGGCGCGGTCGCCCCAGACCTGCAGCTGTTCCACGGCGGCTGCGCGGAAGGTGTCGCCCGCTGCGATGACCACCTTTTTGCCTGCTGCCTTGAACTGGCTGGCAAGCTTGCCGATGGTCGTCGTCTTGCCAGAGCCGTTGACGCCCACCACCAGCACCACTTGCGGGCGCTTGGGGTAGAGGGGCATCGGTTTGGCGACCGGCTCCATTACGCGGGCGATTTCCTGCGCCAGCAGTTGCTTGATTTCCTGGGTCGAGAGTTTGCGGCCATAGCGCCCCTCGGCCATGTTGGCGGTGACGCGCAGGGCGGTGTCGACACCCATGTCAGAGGCGATCAGCAGTTCCTCGAGCTGTTCGAGCATGTCGTCGTCGAGCGTGCGGCGCACCACCGGCCCGGCATCGCCGCGACCGAAGAGACGCCCGATCAGGCCCTTGGACTGCGCCTGTTCCGGCAGTTCCGGCGGAGGCGGTGCGGGGGGTGGGTCCACCGGCTCGGGCGACGGTGTCTCGACCGGTTGCGGTGTGGGTGCGGGTTCGGGGATTTCCGGGACGGGTTGCGGCTCGGGCTCGGGCTGGGGGATCACCGGGTCGGGGGCGGCGGTTTCTTCGCCGCCGTCCTCGACGATTGCCTCAAGCCCCTGTTCGAGGCGGGACGAGGATTTGAACAGCCGGTCCTTGAGCTTGGTAAAAAACGCCATCTTGGTCTCCGCAGGTGTTCCCTTCACCTAATGCGGAATGGCGGCAGTTGCAAAGGGTCAGGTGAAGGCCAGGAAAAAGCCGAACTGGGCGCCCCAGTAGAGCGGCCAGACCAGATAGGGGGTCAGCCGCAGGGCCGGGTGGCCGGACGGCAGCAGGAACCTTTCGGTTGCCAGGATCAGGTCCGAGGCGATGAAGGCCATCGCGGCCGGCAGCGCCCATCGCAGCGCTCCGGCCTCGGGCAGGGCCAGAACGGTGATGCCCATGCCCAGAATGATCGGGATATAGGCCAGGACCGGTCCGCGCAGATCACCGGCCCGCTGGGCCAGCAGCGTGGCCATCACGATGCCCAGAATGACCAGCGTCCAGGCGTATCCGGGTTTGTCCAGGATCAGGTCGGTGTCGCTTGACGGATGGGTCAGGAACAGGGCGATGTATACCAGATGCCCGGCGGCGAATGCCCCGATGCCGGCCATGAAGGTGCCGTCGGTCTCACGCGACAGAAGGGCGTCGCCCAAGGCGCAGAGAGACAGCGCCAGGATCAGAAGCAGAGGGCCGGACTGCACCGCGGCCTCGACCGCCAACAGGGCGACGCTTGCGGTTTTCAGCGCCGTGCGTAGCAGGCTGGCCGGACGGGCCGTCAGGGCCAGGTAGGCCAGGGCACCGGCCAGCGCTGCGAGTACGAGTATCGTCATGTCCTGCCTTCCGATGGCACCGATGCAATGCAGTGTCGCCGCGAACTGAGTTTGCGCTCAACCCATAACGTTGGGGCAGGGCGTTCCAAGATTGGCGCGCGGCCGTGGCATCTGCCAGAATGAAACGATGTGGATACGTTCGTTGATTCTCGGATCTTTGCTGGCCCAGCCGGTCGTCGCGCAGTCTCTGTCAGGGGCGGAATTCGATGCCTACACGCGCGGTAAAACCCTGTTCTACGACTTTGGTGGAACGACTTATGGCGTCGAACGGTATTTGCCCAACCGGCGCGTGGTCTGGTCGTTTCTGGATGGCGACTGCAAGGAGGGCATCTGGTACGAACAGAACGGCCAGATTTGCTTTGTTTACGAAGACCGCACCGACCCGCAATGCTGGGTCTTTACCCGCTCGTCCCAGGGGTTAATCGCGCAGTTCGAGGGCAACCCCGAAGCCACCGAACTGTACGAAGCAGCCGACGTCGACGAAGATATGATCTGTTACGGACCCGAGGTCGGCGTCTGAACGTGGGTCTTCGTCAGAACAACGATCCTTGATCCGGGGCCGGTGGCTTGGACGGTTTGTTGGCGGTCGGGGTTGTCCCGGACAGCGGTTCGGTCTTCAATTCTCCATCGGCAAACTCGATGGTCAGTGCAGCGTGCTTGCTGGCTTGCGCCTTTGTGGTGACCACGCCGCTTTCGGAATGCACCACGGCGTAGCCGCGTTGAAGCGTGGCTTTGTAGCTGAGCGTCTCGCGCAACCGGTCAGTCGCATCTAGTTGCTGGCGGAGCCGGTCCACCCGCAGAGTCTGCGCGGCCGTCATGCGCTGGGCCAGTTGGTTGACTCGGTCGCGCTGCTGCTGGATGTCGCGTTGGATCGGGCGGATCGACAGGCGCGAGGACAGGTTGCGCAGCGTGTCGCGCCGCGCGGCCACGAGGTTGCGCAACGTTGACGGGCGCAGGTGCCCGGACAGTTCCACCACCTGCAGGCGGCGGTTCTGCACACCGCGTTGCAACGCTGGGGCTAGACGATCGGCAATCAGGTCCAGTCGCTGGCGCGGACCATCCAGTAGGGTCTCGGGGCGCGGCAGGGCGCGCGACAGATCGCGCAGGCGTTGGGCGCGGCGCTGTACGGCGTCGGTGGCTGCGCGGGACAGACGCGCGCCCTGTTCGCCGGTCCAGGCCAGCAGTTCCATCCGCACGGGAACCGCCAGTTCGGCGGCGGCGGTGGGGGTGGGCGCACGGCGGTCCGAGACATAGTCGATCAATGTGGTGTCGGTTTCGTGCCCCACGGCCGAGATCAACGGAATCTCGGACTCGGCGGTGGCGCGGGCGACGATTTCCTCGTTGAAACCCCACAGATCCTCGATCGAGCCGCCACCGCGGGCGACGATGATCAGATCGGGGCGGGGCAGCGCGCCGCCGGGTGTCAGGCGGTTGAAGCCCTGAATGGCGTTGGCGACCTCGGACGCGCAATTGGCGCCCTGCACGGCCACGGGCCAGATCAGCACCTTGCGCGGGAAACGGTCGCGCAGGCGGTGCAGGATGTCGCGGATCACCGCGCCCGAAGGCGAGGTGACGACGCCGATGATCTGCGGCAGGAAGGGCAGGGGCTTCTTGCGCTCGGGCGCGAAGAGCCCTTCGGATTCGAGCTGTTTCTTGCGTTTTTCCAGCAGCGCCATCAGCGCGCCTTGCCCGGCTACGGCCACCTCGTCGACGTTCAGGTTGTATTTCGACTGCGCGCCAAAAGCTGTGAGGCGGCCCGTGACGACGACTTCGAGCCCCTCTTCCGGCACCACCGACAGGCCCGCGATCTGGCCCTTCCAGGTGGTGCAGGCCAGTACGTTCCGGTCGTCCTTGATGTCATAGTACAAATGCCCCGAGCGCGCCTTGAACACACGCCCGACCTCGCCCCGTACGCGGATTCGGCCAAATGTGCCTTCCAGCGTGCGTTTCACCTCGCCCGAGATCTCGGACACGGTGTATTCGGGGGTATTCTGGCCGGGAATCGGATCGTCAAGCAGGTCGGACATTTCAGCGCCTTGTTTCGATTGCCCGCGCAGCTTAGAACGCCGCGCAGGCAAGGCCAAGCAGATCGGAGACTTTCATGAACATCCTCATTCTCGGCAGCGGCGGGCGCGAACATAGCCTGGCCTGGGCGGTGATGCAGAACCCCAAATGCGACCGCCTGATCGTGGCGCCGGGCAATGCCGGGATCGCGCAGATCGCCGATTGCGCGGCGCTGGATATAGAGAATGGCGGCGCGGTGGTCAGTTTCGCCGAGGAAAACGCGATTGATTTCGTGATCGTCGGCCCCGAGGCGCCCTTGGCCGCTGGGGTGGCCGACCGGCTGCGCGAGGCGGGCATCCTGGTGTTTGGCCCTTCGGCCGAGGCGGCGCGGCTGGAGGCCTCAAAAAGTTTCACCAAGGAAATCTGCGATGCGGCCGGTGCGCCCACCGCTGCCTACGCCCGGTTCACCGAGGCCGAGCCGGCCAAGGCCTATATCCGCCAGCAGGGTGCGCCGATCGTGGTCAAGGCCGACGGTCTGGCCGCGGGCAAGGGCGTGATCGTGGCGATGGACGAGGCGACCGCGCTGGAGGCCGTGGACGACATGTTCGGCGGCGCCTTCGGCGGGGCCGGGGCCGAGGTGGTGATCGAGGAGTTCATGGACGGCGAAGAAGCCTCGCTATTCGTGCTGTGTGACGGCGAGAACATCCTGTCGGTCGGCACCGCGCAGGACCACAAGCGTGTGGGCGAGGGCGATACCGGCCTGAACACCGGCGGCATGGGGGCCTATTCTCCGGCACCGGTTCTGAGCCCCGAGGTCGAAGAACGTGCGATGGAACAGATCGTGCGCCCGACGATGGCCGAGATGGCCCGGCGCGGCACGCCGTTTCAGGGGGTGCTGTATGCCGGGCTGATGATCAAGGACGGGCAGCCGAGGCTGGTGGAATACAACGTGCGCTTTGGCGACCCGGAATGCCAGGTACTGATGATGCGTCTGGGGGCGCAGGCGCTGGACTTGATGCACGCGGCGGCCGAGGGACGGCTGGGCGAGGTGCGGGTCAACTGGGCCGACGATCACGCCTTGACCGTGGTGATGGCCGCGCAGGGCTACCCTGGGGCATATGAAAAAGGCAGCGTGATCAACGGGCTGGATGACTTGCCCGAGGACAGTAGCCATATGGTTTTTCACGCAGGCACCAAAGCGCAGGACGGGCAGGTCATGGCCTCAGGGGGCCGGGTTCTGAACGTGACGGCGCGCGGAGCAACACTGCAAGAGGCGCGTGACAACGCTTATGCGATGGTCGAGGCCATCGATTGGCCGGGCGGCTTCTATCGTCGCGATATCGGGTGGCGGGCGCTTTGACGGTTTGAGGCTCCGCAGGTAAGAGGGGCCTCGGCCGACGGCCTCACCTCGGGATTTCTTGACCAGATGAATCCCCGGATCAGCAGTTCAGCGCGCTCACAAGGGCTTGTCGGTTTTTCAACGGGCCAATATCCTGGGTTTTCCAGCCGCCATCGTAGCGGACAGCAATGATCCGGCGCCAATCGCTGCTGGCGACGATCAACTCAGGCTGGCCGTTGCAGGTACGAAGGCCGCCTGAAATGAAATCCTCTCCGATCCGGTGATTAGTCAGGCCGGGGAGCGCGGCGATTTCCGTCAGTCGGCCGTCTGAGAAGCGCCAGATGCGCAGGGTCTTGGCCAGGTGGGGGCGGTCGACATAGGCAATTTCGATATTTCCGTCGCCATCCAGGTCTGCTGCTCCGACAGGGGCCAGCCAGCGGAAACGGGTGCCGATATGCGGTGTCGCCGCCATGCGGCCCTGCGGGCCGTAGATGGCAAGCCGAGCGCCCTGTCGTGCGTCACTCTCCACCGCGATGACTTCTGGAAGCCCGTCGCCCGTGACGTCGATTACGCGGGGCGCGAGGTCTTCGAAGACCAGATGATCGGGCAGCGTAAAGCTGCGGTGTTTGCCATCTGAAAACGTGAGTTCAATCGAACCCCATTCGATCTGGTCACCCAGAACGCCGTGGGGATAGCGGGTGGTCGGATCCGTGTAGCGGGCGGTCGTTATGGTTTCGGCAGCCAAGGCAGGACCCGCCAGCCACAGGCATGCAGCCATAAGCGCGCCGCGCACGCGGCATGGCCAAAAGCGCACCGCCGGACGCGGCGCTTTGAAGCCGCAGCGCATGCCGCCGGACGAGCGGGGCATGCGCCGTCGCATCAGATCTGCTTTTCCGGCATCTGGACGACCAGCCCGTCCAGTTCGTCCGTCACCTTGATCTGGCAGGTCAGGCGCGAACGGGCCGGGTCGGGCTCGTAGGCGAAGTCCAGCATGTCTTCTTCCATGTCGTCCTTGGCAGGCAGTTTCTCGACCCAATCGGGATGGATGTAGACGTGACAGGTCGAGCAGGCGCAGGCGCCGCCGCAATCGGCCTCAATGCCGGGAATGTTGTTGTCACGGGCGCCTTCCATGACGGTCAGGCCGTTGGCGACCTCGACTGTGTGTTCGGTGCCGCCATGCTCGACATAGGTGATCTTTGCCATTGCTCGCGTCTTCCTTCTGCGGTGTTCAGGTTCCTCATTAGTCAAGGGATTTAGGTCTTTCCAGTGCCATTTGCGACCAATCTGGGCGTGATCGGGCAAACGGTCCGTCATTGTCGCCCAAATTCCACGCGTTCGCGCCGCAACCGAATGGTTTGCCCGGGGTTTTCTATCAAAGGTTGATGCGCGGATAGCGGTTTCGATTGTTGCGTGCACGGATTTGTGTTCAGGTCGTGTGACCGTGATTTGATAAGGGAGTGAGCAGATGCCGTTGACGGTTCAGGACGCAAAGATTGTGGTTGGGATGAACGAGCGGGGCGATGCCGAGCATGACATTGCCGCGTGGTTTGGCGAAAGCCAGGCGAAAATCGTGGAGGTGATCGACGGGATCAGCCATGGTGCATTGGCAGCAGCGAATGACGATGAGCTTCATCCGGTCGGAGCGCCGGGCCCCAAGGCTCTGCGGTTGCGCAGTGACGTTTTGCGGGCGCTGGATGCGTTGGACGGGGATGACCTGGCCAAGGCCAAGGCGGTTCTGCGGGAAGGTTTGGCCACGTTCAACGCGCATGACGCCAAGTGACATTGGTCTGCGCTGCGGCCGCGCGTAGCGCATGACCTTTCTGGCTGTGGTTTCGGTCCCCTGCATCTGGACATTCAAGGTATTTGTTCTATTTTTGTTCTCATGCGTATCGCATCAACACCACAGCCCAGTTCGGGCCGCCCTTGGCCCAGACCACCGGCCTGCCTTCCAGCCGACCGACTGGACGACCCGCCCGAGGGTGCGCGGGTTGCTGTGGCGGGATTGGTGATCCTGCGGCAGCGACCTGGTACGGCCAAAGGGGTGATCTTCATCACGCTCGAAGACGAGACCGGCATCGTGAACGTGATTGTCTGGCGCAAGATCTATGAGCGGTTCCGCCGGGCGGTGATCTCGGGGCGGTTGCTGCGGGTGACCGGGCGGATGCAGCGGGCCCATGCGGTGACCCATGTGATCGCGGAAGAGATTGAGGACATCTCGGGCATGCTGGACCTGCTGGTGCGGGGTGACGGGGCGGATGCCTGCCGGCCTCAGCCGACTGCAGAGCACAATGAGTTCGCCAAAACGCGCAATTTCGGCTAGTCTTTTGCATCATGCGGTTGCCGGGGGGGAGCGCAGATGTCGACGAATTCGGCTGGTTTCGTAGGCAATATTCCAAGTCATTACGACGCGGGGTTGGGTCCGAATATCTTCACTGACTACGCGGACAGACTTGCCGCCCGTTGCGCCGAAGAGCCGGTGGCCAAGGCCATCGAACTGGCCGCGGGCACGGGGATCCTGAGCCGCAAGCTGTGCGATGTGCTGCCGAGTGAGACCCAAGTTTTGATCTCGGACCTGAACGCGCCCATGCTGGAGGTTGCAAAGGCCAAGTTCACGGCGGCGGATAGCGTAAAGTTCGCGGTCGTCAACGCGATGGATCTGCCGTTCGAAGACGGCGCGTTCGACATGATTACCTGCCAGTTCGGGGTCATGTTCTTTCCCGACAAACCCGCTTCGTTCCATGAGGCGGCGCGGGTGCTCAGACCGGGTGGGCGCTATGTTTTCAACGTGTGGAGCTCGATGTCCGAGAATCCGTTCTCGCAGGTCGCGCACGATGTGGGCGCATATTTCTTTCCGCAGGATCCGCCGGGATTCTACAAGGTACCGTTTCACTATGGTGACCCCGAGTCTGTCCGGACCGATCTGAGGGCCGCAGGCTGGACGGATATCCAACACGAAACGATCCGGCTGACGAAGACCATCGTCAACCCGGAAGCCTTTGCCCACGCTTTGGTTTTCGGCAACCCGTTGGTTGATGAAATACGAGAGCGCGGCGGCGTGGATCCCACGGACGTGGCGGCGCGGATGTTCTCTGAATTGAAGCGCGCCTTTGCTCCGCAGGGCATGACGATGCCACTGTCAGCGACCACGTTCGTCTGCCGAAAGACCTGACGGTAGGTCGCGCGCACTCCGACCAGGGTCAGAAAATACCCAATGACGATCAGGCCAACAGTGCCTGACCGTTCTTGAGGTGACGCGAAATCAGACCGCGCTGCTTGTGACCTTTTGGAATCAGGGCGGCCGGCCTTGGTTCAAAGCCGGGGTCCTCAAACTCCGGGAACAGGGCCAATATCTCGGCGCGAGCCGCCTCGGGGATGGATTTCAGCGCTTCGGGGCCGGCGAACAGGCTTTCGCTTGGGGTGTCGTTGGCAAAGACGACCTGATGCGTGTCGAAAAGAAGGTGGAAATAGCAAACGGATTCCTTGTCACAGACCCGGTCAATACCGTCCAGCGGCAGCAGCGACTTGGCCGAAACTAGCACCTCGTTGGTGTTGAACATGCGTTGCGCGATCTTTGACCGCACCAAAATGCGGTGCTGGGGTGAAACGGTCAGGTCCTGTGTTGGCAGCCCTGCGCCGAGCGCGCCGGCGGCGATCCGGATCGGAACCAGTTTCGGATTGGCGGAGAGGTCGACGCTGTCCAGTTCACGGCGCCCGATCCAGCGGATCGGCTGATAGCTGCCAGCGTAGGTCAAAACCAGATCTCCGACCGACAAGTTTTCGATCCTTGTTGTCCCGTCCTTGGTGGTGATCAATGTGCCGGCGGTAAAGCATGGGACATTCGAAATCGGCGATGCCTGACCATCACTGCTGCCGGCAACCTCATAGGTCGTACCGGGAGTCGGCAGGACGGGACCGCTGATGCCGACATTTACACCGTCGATGCGAATGACCCAGAACGTGTCGCCGGAGGTTGTCGTAAAACCGAATTCGAGCTCGACCTGATCGCCGGGCTGAAAGGTCTGTCCGTTGATCGTCACCGCCTGGCTCAAAACCTGGTCGTTGTTGGCCGTACTGGGCGATGAGCCGTCCCCGGGCGTGTCTATGTAACCGTCCGAAAACAGCTGGCTGGCCGTGCCGTCGTCATCCTTGACGTTGATCACGGTCAGTGCGGCACCAGCATTCAAGGAAAAGGTCGTTCCGACGGGATAGCCGACAGTGTTGTTCGTCGATGCGCCTCTCCATTGGTCGAACCCATAGATCGGCACCGTGAAATTAAATGTCGCCAAACCTTAACTCCTTGTTACCGCTTGTAGTTACAGAACGGCCAACGCGCAATTCAACTCTCGTCAGGGCTTTGATGCACAAAGAGGTGCGATACGCTCCGAGTTGCCTGAGATTTCAGCATTTGGTGAACGCTACCGTTTGAACAGAACGTTCTGCGCGTCTTTGCTGCGATGATCTCCGCGCAGCTCGGCATGCAGGGCACGTCCCGCCTGAACTCCGGGGCGGGCTCCCACGGTTTCCAGCCACCGGGCAAAGTGGGGTTTGTCCTCCAGCGTCTGCTGCTGACCCTCCCACAGGCTGGCCCAGCCCCAAATCGACATATCGGCGATCGAAAAAAAGTCGCCGGCAACATATTCGTTGTCGGCAAGGCGCCGGTCCAGAACGCCGTACAGGCGCGCAACCTCGGTGCGGTAGCGGTCCTTGGCATAGGGCAGGTCCTGCGGCGGGTCCAACTGGGGGGCATATTTCAGAA
Organism: Ruegeria sp. BJ5; assembly: GCF_056537865.1. Classification (NCBI taxonomy): domain Bacteria; kingdom Pseudomonadati; phylum Pseudomonadota; class Alphaproteobacteria; order Rhodobacterales; family Roseobacteraceae; genus Ruegeria; species Ruegeria sp. BJ5. The sequence continues at coordinate 1,021,972 of NZ_JBQFSH010000001.1, read as the reverse complement.
AGTGGTGTGCCTGACCGGCCATCGGTCCGACGCCACCCATCTGCCACATCAGCCATTCCTCGACCGCGATCCGGTCACGCTCGGTCGATCCGTAGAACCGGCCGGTCTTGCGGGCCAGATACATCAGGATCGCGCCGCTTTCGAAAACCGAGATCGGTGCGCCATCCGGGCCGTCTGGGTCGACGATCGCCGGCATCCGGTTGTTGGGCGAAATTTCCAGAAACTCGGGCGCGAACTGATCACCTTTGCCGATGTTTATGAGGTGTGTCTGGTAGGGCAGCCCCATCTCCTCAAGGGCAATGGATACTTTCCAGCCATTTGGCGTGGGCCAGAAATACAGGTCGATCGGGTGTGTCATGGGGCCTCCGTTTTGCGACACGATCATGAGCCATTCGCCGCAAAGGGCAAGTGCGCGGTGGATGTCGCGGCTTGACGCCCGCGCGCCCGAGGCGTATGCGCAATCCAGAAACCACGTGGCGATTTGTTACCGGATTGCGGGCCACGCTAAACAACACCGCTAAAAGGTCAGGATGAAAGACCCCTTTCGCTTGACCGCGTCTGGGGTTTTTTTGATTTGCCCTCGGGTTTCGGGGCCGAAAGGTAAAGACATGAGCGAAAGCTGGAACAAACGCACCCAAGCCGTCCACGGCGGTATCCGTCGCAGCCAGTACAACGAAGTCAGCGAAGCGATTTTCCTGACGCAGGGGTTCGTCTACGACTCCGCCGAGCAGGCCGAAGCTCGGTTCATCGAGACTGGCCCGGACGAGTTCATCTATGCCCGTTATGGCAACCCGACGGTTGCGATGTTCGAGCAGCGCATCGCTGCGCTTGAGGGGGCCGAAGATGGTTTTGCGACGGCGTCCGGTATGGCGGCCGTGAACGGGGCGCTGACCTCGATGCTGAAGGCGGGCGATCACGTGGTTTCGGCCAAGGCCTTGTTCGGGTCGTGCCTGTACATTCTGGAGAATATACTGACCCGCTATGGTGTCGAGGTGACCTTTGTCGACGGCACCGACCTGGATCAATGGAAGGCCGCGATCCGACCCGGCACCAAGGCCGTGTTCTTCGAATCCATGTCGAACCCCACGCTCGAAGTCATTGACATTCGCGCGGTGGCTGAACTGGCCCATGCGGTGGGGGCCACCGTGATCGTCGACAACGTGTTCTCGACCCCGGTGTTTTCGCAAGCGATCGCGCAGGGCGCGGATGTGGTGGTTTACTCGGCCACCAAGCATATCGACGGGCAGGGCCGCGCGCTGGGCGGCGTGATCCTTGGAACCAAGGAATTCATCCGCGGCACGGTAGAGCCTTACCTGAAACACACCGGCGGCGCGCTCAGCCCGTTCAACGCTTGGGTCATGCTCAAGGGGCTGGAAACGTTGGCGCTGCGGGTCAATGCCCAGGCCGAGACGGCGCAGAAGCTGGCCGAGGCGCTGGAGGGGCACCCGGCGCTGGAGCGGATCATGTATCCGGGCCTGAAATCTCATGCCCAGAACGCTCTGGTGCAGAGCCAGTTGGGGGGCAAGGGCGGTACGGTCTTGTCGCTGGACATCAAGGGGGGCAAAGACGCGGCCTTCCGGTTCTTGAACGCGCTGACGATCCCGGTGATCTCGAACAATCTGGGCGATGCCAAGTCCATCGCAACCCATCCCGCAACGACCACGCACCAGCGGTTGAGCGATGCGCAGAAAGACGAATTGGGCATCACGCCCGGTTTGATCCGCTTTTCTGTCGGGCTCGAGGATGCCGACGATCTGCTGGAAGATATCCGGCAGGCATTGTCGGCTGCTGCGGTGTGACGGCGTACATGCGCCATTGAACACATCGGCAACCGCGCAATGTCGCCCGGGGAAAAGGGCGCAATCCGGTCGGAAATGGCGGTTTTGCGATGGTTTTTTCGATCCGGGCTGCTATCTCACCCGTATTGGGTTACACTGTGGTTTCCGCCGCAGTCAGAGATGGCCTGACGACACACCGAGGATACGCAGCCAATGAACATTCATTCGCGCGACATTGACGAAAAACCTGATTGGGACGAGGCCGCTGAGGCTCTCAAGGTCCTGCGGAAATGGGCAAAGGGCGCCAGCGTGGCCGAGATCAGCCAGCTTGATCCGGCGGTTGCACGCCTGGTGCCCGGGTTGATGCCGGACAACTATCCTTCGATGTCACGTGAATACCCCGAAGACTTCAAAGTCGACGAAGCCTACAAATCTGCGTTGCCCGATCTCCAGAACGGCCCGTCCAGCCTGATCCGCGGTGCGAAACAGCAGATCCAGCATGTGGGTATCTCGAATTTCCGCCTGCCGATCCGGTTTCACAGCAAGAACGGTCCGGACCTGACGCTTGAAACCTCGGTTACGGGCACCGTTAGCCTCGAGGCCGAGAAAAAGGGCATCAACATGTCCCGGATCATGCGGTCCTTTTACAAACATGCCGAGCGTACGTTCAGTTTCGAGGTGATGGAATCTGCCCTAAGCGATTATCTGACCGACCTCGACAGTTTCGACGCAAGGCTTCAGATGCGATTCTCCTATCCCGATCGGGTCAAAAGCCTGCGTTCGGGTCTTGAGGGATATCAGTATTACGACATCGCGCTTGAACTGGTCGAACAGGGCGGCGTGCGCCAGAAGATCATGCATCTCGACTATGTCTATTCTTCGACCTGCCCATGCTCGCTGGAACTCAGCGAACACGCCCGGTCGGTGCGCGGGCAGCTTGCGACGCCGCATTCGCAGCGTTCCGTGGCGCGCATTTCGGTCGTGGTCGATTGTGACGCCGATTGTTTGTGGTTCGAGGATCTGATCGCCCTGTGCCGCCGCGCCGTTCCCACTGAAACCCAGGTGATGGTCAAGCGCGAGGACGAGCAGGCCTTTGCTGAGTTGAACGCCGCCAACCCCATCTTTGTAGAAGATGCCGCGCGTCTGTTCTGTGCCGAGCTGCTGGCCGATCATCACGTGGGTGACTTCCGCGTCATCGCCAGCCATCAGGAAAGTCTGCACAGCCACGATGCGGTCTCGATTCTGACCGAGGGTCCGACATTTGCGTCCACCAGTCTGGACCCGCGCTTGTTCACGACGCTGTTCCACGTCGGCTGACACGAAAAGCGCCGCGAAAACCGGCGTATATAGGGCGGTAGGCGCCTTTTTGCCGCAATGCAGCAAAAAATGCTGCATGAGCGCGATTATTTGCATACATTGAAGGTGACTGCAGCTGTGGCGCGCCATGTCAGTCGTGGCGCACCACCCCGAAAGGAACCCGGGACGTGTTACGCCTTGGACTGCAATACACCATCGTCCGTCCGCGCGATCGGAACGGCAAGGGCTTTTCTACCTCGGAAATCGGGCTGCTTCATTGCTATAGGAGAGACTTGGAATGAATCCCATTGCCCAACAGCTTGAGCTGCAGGCCGCTGCCTTGCGGCTGGCCGGCTATGCCGTGACCAGCCAGATGAAAATGATGCAGGCATTTGCTCAAACAGTGTTCCCGATGCCGGTTGCTTCGGTCACCGAACCTACGAAGCTGGCGGTGAAGCCGGCCAAGAAACCGGTGGCGCGAACCACGGCCAAACCCGCCGCGAAGAAGGCGAAACCTGTGGTCAGGGCCAAGGCCAAGACGGTCGCAAAGCCGGCTCCGAAGCCGAAGGCACCTGCAAAAGCCGCACCGAAACCGGTCGCGAAGGCCACAGCCAAGCCCAAAACGCCGCCTGCACCGGCCAAAAAACCGTCGCAACCCGCCGCAACGGCCACCCCTGCACAGCGCGTTACTCCGGTCGGATCGGAAAAACCCGCACCGGCCGTAACGCCCAAGGTCAAGCCCAGCGCGGCAAAACCTGCGGCTTCAACCGAAGAAGCCAAGGCCAAGAAGCCCGTAGCGACTGCAACTACCAAACCCGCCGAGGCACCGAAACCGACCACGCGCCGCACGCGTGCGCCGTCCAAGCCACCGGCCATGCCACCCGTGGCTGAAAAAATGGACGACTGATCACAGATCATCTGCTTGACACTTTCGGGCCCGCGCGCCAACGCTGCCCGTCATGATGGATCTTCGCCCGGTCGGATATGTGATTGGCTTGCTGGTCGCCATACTTGGGGCGACCATGCTATTGCCGATGCTTGCGGACATCATCGAGGGTCGGGGCGAGTGGAACGTTTTCTTTGAAAGCGGTGTCATCACCATCCTGACCGGCGTGGTTCTGGCCATGAGCTGCTCGAACGGTGTGGGCGAGGGGCTGACCATCCGTCAGACCTTTTTGCTGACCACTGGCGTCTGGGTCGCGCTGCCGCTTTTCGGGGCAATCCCCTTCGTGTTCGGTGAGACCGAACTACGATTTGTCGATGCCTATTTCGAAGCCATGTCCGGGCTGACCACCACCGGTTCGACCGTTATTTCCGGGTTGGATGATCTGCCGCGTGGCCTGCTTTTGTGGCGCGGTTTGCTGCAATGGCTGGGCGGGATCGGCATCATCGTCGTGGCCATGGTCTTCCTGCCCGAACTCAAGGTCGGCGGTATGCAGATCTTCCGCTCGGAAGGGTTTGAAACCATGGGGAAAATCCTTCCGCGCGCGCAAGAGATCGCGGGCCAGATTTCGCTGATCTATGTTTTCCTGACCGTAGCTTGCGCCTTGGTGTATGCCGGTTTGGGCATGAACTTTTTCGACGCGGTCGTTCATGCGTTCACAACCGTGTCCACTGGCGGGTTCTCGAACTATGATGCTTCGTTCGGAACGTTTTCGGGGCCCGCGGAATACGCCGCGTCCGTATTCATGATCCTGGCTGCTCTGCCGTTCGTGCGCTATGTGCAGTTCGTCAACGGCCGGACAGGCTCGATCCTGGAAGACAGCCAGATCAGGGCCTTTCTGGCCACGATTGCCGTTCTGGTGGTGATCATGGCGGTCTTTCTGACATCGGTCTTTCCGCATCACTGGGAACAGGCGGTGCGCGAGTCGCTGTTCAACATCACCTCGATCATTTCCGGCACCGGCTATGCCAGTGTCGATTACATGACCTGGGGCAGTTTTCCGATCATGATGTTCTTCATGATCGGCCTGATCGGTGGTTGCGCCGGTTCGACGGCCTGCTCCATCAAGATCTTCCGGTATCAGTTGCTGATTGCTTCCATCAAGGCTCAGATCAGCCGGATTCGGTCTCCGCACGGAGTGTTCGTGCCCAAATATGATGGCCGCGCCATCAGCCGCGATGTCCTGACATCGGTCATGAGCTTTTTCATGTTCTTCGCGCTGTCGCTGGGGGCGTTGTCCTGGGCGCTGGCGCTGACTGGTCTGGATTTCATCACGGCAGTATCCGGTGCAGCGACGGCGCTTGCCAATGTTGGCCCCGGCTTGGGTGACCAGATCGGCCCCGCAGGGAATTTCGCCGGGCTGAACGACACGGCCAAGTGGTTGCTGACCTTCGGAATGCTGACCGGCCGGCTGGAGCTGATGGCCGTGTATGTCCTGTTCACCATTCGGTTCTGGAGAGGCTGATGAAAAGACCATTGGGCGCCCAAATCTCGCACATGCTCAAGGATCGGGGGGTCGAAGTCATTTTCGGCATTCCCGGTGTGCACAATCAGGAAATGTACCGTGGAATCGAAGAAGCGGGCATTACTCATGTGCTGGCGCGGCATGAGCAAGGCGCGGGCTTCATGGCTGACGGTTATGCAAGGGCGACGGGCAAGCCCGGCGTCGCCTACGTGATCACCGGTCCTGGCCTGTGCAACGTCATGACGCCGATGGGGCAGAGCTATACCGACTCGGTTCCGATGCTGGTTCTGTCGTCCTGTCTGGGCGAAACTCAGGCGCAGCGTGGCCAGTTGCACCAGATGAAAGATCAGCGCGCGGCCGCTGAATGCGTGACCGACTGGTCCTGTCAGGCAAACGACGCGCAATCAGCCTATGGCCTGATCGAACGCGCTTTTGAGGAGTTCGCGTTGAAACGCCCGCGCCCCAAGCATATCCAGGTCCCGATTGCGCAGTTGGTGGCCGAGGCCGACCCCGCTCCTTTTCCAAACCAGGACGCGGTGCGGGTCAAGGCTCTGGCGCCGGACATCTCGCCGGTTCTGTCGCTGCTGAACATCGCACGGCGGCCGCTGTTCATACTGGGTGGTGGGTCGAGGTCGAACCTGTGGCGCCAGATTCTGTCTCAGCTCGGTGCGGCCTGTTTCACCACTTATGCAGGGCGTGGGTTGGTCGGCACCGGCTATACCCTGGATTTCGGCGCGACCTTGCCGCGACCCGGCAGTGCCGAGGTGATTGGGTCGGCCGATCTGGTCATCGCGGTCGGTGCCGAATTGGGTGAGGTCGACCTTTGGCGCGATCAGTTGGGCCACAACGCGACCTTGGTGCGGGTTGACCTCGACCCCGAGGTGCTGGCCGACCGGCACCGGGCGGCGGTCAAGCTGCAGGCCGACGGCGAAAGTTTTGCCCATGCATTGTGGTCCGCGACCCAAGACTGCAAACCGGCCACCGGCTGGTCGCCGGAAGAGGTGGCCGAAGCCCGAGCACGCTGGCGCGCCGAGGTCGACGCGGAAAGACCGGGTATCGTGCCGGTTGCCGACGCCTTGCGTGCAGCGATGTCCGCGGACACCATGATCTATTCCGACATGACCCAGTTCGCCTATGTTGCAAAAGAGGTCTGGGACATGGCGCGCCCATACCACTGGCACCACCCGACCGGGTTCGGCACTCTGGGCTATGCGCTGCCGGCCGGGATCGGCGGCGCGGTTGCGCGGCGCGGAAAGCCAACTGCCGTGATCGCCGGTGACTACGGGTTCCACTATACGATGCAGGAACTGGGTGCGGCGGTCGAGCTGGGGTTGTCGCTGCCCATCATCCTTTGGGACAACGGCAAGCTGAAAGAGATCGAGGACAGCATGGTCGGCAGCCAGATTGCTCCGAATGCGGTTGTCGCGCGCAACCCGGATTTCTGCAAGCTGGCCGAGGCTTTCGGAGCGCGGTCGGCCGCTCCGAACTCGCTGCCGGAAATGCAAGCTGCCGTTCGCGCGGCGTTTGACGCGCCCCTGCCGACCCTTGTGCACGTCACGCCCGATATCTTGAAGGGATAAAAAAGGCGCCGCAACATCCTGCGACGCCTTCAAATTCTGTTCGTGACTTCCGGTCAGCCCCAGCAATTCACCAGCACGGTCATGCCAGTCGCGCGGCGGTTCAACTCGTCAGGCGAAACCTGGCCGGTTTCCTGCGCGGTCTGGGCCGTTGCCCCGGCCTTTGACAGGATCTCGTGAAGGCGGTCGGCCGCGGCAGCCAGGCTGACATCGCGGGGCAGGGTGCGCCCCTCGGTCCGCGCAGGCAGCAGCATTCCGACCACGTTGCCGTGATCATCGAATACCGGGCCGCCGGCGTCTCCGGGTTGTGCGGTCAGGCTCAGGCGGGTCACGCCAGCCTCTCCGTTCAGCCCGCGGATATCGGCGATCTTGCCGTAGGTCAGGGTCGGAGCCCCCAAAGCGCCCTCATATGAGTACCCCGCGACGGCCACTTCGGATTGCAGGCGAGGCTGGGCTTCATTCAAGGCCGCAACGGCCATCGGTGCCAGCGTCTTGTTGGGGCGCAGGACCGCCACGCCCAGTTCGGGATCGCTCCACGCGGTTTGCAGTTCCTGACCGTCCTCAAGGGTGACGCGGGTGCAGTTCTGCACCGCCTCGGCCACGGTCAGGACCAGACCGTTGGGATCGGCAAAAAAGCCCGACCGCGACAACCGTGGTTTTCTGAGTTGCAGACCGGACATCAAGTCGATGCTTTGCTCGGCATTGGCGCCGGCCGCAGCATCAAGAACACCATCGGTGGTTTCAAAGCTGGCGATCATTGCGGCTAGAACCCGGGCGCGGCGTGCGTCATCGCCTTCGGGCCAGACAAGGGTGAAGCCTTTGATCTTTCCGTCGCTCAGATTGGCTTGTGTATAGGATACGATCCCGTTGCCACGGCCTTCGATGGTAAACCTGTCGCCATGCAGCTCACGCGGGCCATTCAGCGGAACGATCTCGAGCGATTGCATCGCCTCGAACAGCGCGCGCAAAGTGGTTTTGCTGCCCTCCTGGCTGATCAAAACGACCCGTGCGTCCAGATCCCCGCTGGAATTGAAATGCGCGAACGGCGCCTCGTATCGGTCGAAGGCAATCACTCCAAGCGGCAGATCGACGGAAATCCCGGCGCGATCATCGACGTGGCGGTCCATGCCGACGCTGATCAGCGGGGCATTGTAGTTATCCATCAAAGCCTTGCGCTGTGCCGTCGTCAGGACACCGGTCGGTTCAAAGCCGTTGAACCGCTGCCATTCCGCCATCGACCGGCGTGTGCCCTGGCCGAATGCCCCGTCGATGGTCGAACTGTAGAACCCGGCAGCCTGCAATGCGGTTTGCAGGTCTTTTCGTTCCTGTCCGCTCAGCAGCCGCTCGGACTGCAGGGCCTGTGATCTCGTCTCGTCCGAAGGTTGCGGCGTCAGACCGGCCTGTGGCTGCTCTGGCTGCGGCTCGGGCTGAACGGGCGCTGTGATTGCCCCGCGGTTCAGGACATTTGCGCCAATTGGCCAGAACTGCTGCCCAAGGGCGCCTGAAAAGGTGATGAAACTGTCTGAGGGGATCTGCCGTTCGGCCCGGTAGACGCGCAGCACCTGCTCGGCGTCGGCCCGCAGATAGGGGCCGATCACGATGGCGTACCAGCCGCTGTTCAGGCGGAACCCGTTCACGTCGGGCAGGGCATTGGCATAGACTTGCGCCCGGTCCTGCGCCTCGCGAAGCGACGGCTGCGCTTCGACCTGAACCCAGACGCCTGCGTCAGCCCCCTGTTGAGCATACGCAGCGCGCAGGCCGACCGTAATCAGTAAAAGAATTGCAACGAATATGCGTGTCATTTTCTGCCCGTTTTATGCAGTGTTTTGGCTTTGCCTCAACTTACGCGATTCAGGGGTGAAAACGCTATGCCCACGATACGGGGAATTTCTGGTGTGGCGGCACAGTGACAGCAGGCGGGCATTGGCCCGTTGACGCCCCTTGGCCCCTTGCATAGGAAGGGCAAAACCGACCGGAACCGGGCAAATCCGCGCCCAAAGGGAATGTCATGACCGAACCGTCCAGCGCACCACGTTCATTTCAGGAAATCATCCTGCGGCTTCAGAACTACTGGGCCTCGAAGGGCTGTGCCATCCTGCAGCCATACGACATGGAGGTCGGTGCCGGTACATTCCACCCTGCAACCACCCTGCGGGCTTTGGGGTCCAAACCTTGGGCTGCGGCCTACGTTCAGCCGTCGCGCCGTCCGACCGATGGCCGTTACGGCGAAAACCCCAACCGCTTGCAGCATTACTATCAGTACCAGGTGCTGATCAAACCCAGCCCTCCGGACCTGCAGGAGCTGTATTTGGGCAGCCTTCAGGCCATCGGCATCGACATGGACCTGCACGACATCCGTTTCGTCGAGGATGACTGGGAAAGCCCGACCTTGGGCGCATGGGGCCTGGGATGGGAGGTCTGGTGCGACGGCATGGAAGTCAGCCAGTTTACCTATTTCCAGCAGGTCGGCGGCCATGACTGCGCGCCTGTCTCGGGCGAGCTGACATATGGTCTGGAACGTCTGGCGATGTATGTGCTGGGCATCGACCACGTAATGGACATGCCCTTCAACGACCCACGATCACCCAGCCCGCTGACATATGGCGACATCTTCAAGCAAACCGAAGAGGAATACGCCCGTTGGAACTTTGACGTGGCCAACACCGAGGTTTTGCTGCGCCACTTCGAAGAGGCCGAGGAAGAATGCGCCGCGATCCTGAGCCAGGAAAACGTTGACCCCAAAACGGGCAAGCGCATCATCATGGCGCATCCTGCTTATGACCAGTGCATCAAGGCCAGCCATATCTTCAACCTCCTGGACGCGCGCGGCGTGATCTCGGTGACCGAGCGGCAGGCCTATATCGGGCGGGTGCGCGCGCTGGCCAAGCAATGCGCCGATGCCTTCGTGCAGACCGAAGCCGCAGGCTTTGAGGCCTGATGGCCCGTCGCACCCCACAGGAGGATCGCGCATGACCGGGAAAATGCTGGCAATTCTGTTGGTCGCTTGCGCCGTCATTGCTGGCGTCAGCATGTATTACCTTCAGGTCTACGGTTACTACTACGAGGTCGAACCCTCACCCGGTCAGGATGTTGTTCTGACCGAAGCCGCGACCGGCCAACCGGTGCCAATTGCCTACAGCGCGTTTCAGGCGATCGACGCCGACAGCTCTCCGATCCGGTATCGGGCTTGTTTCCAGACAGATCTGAAGCCGGAACAGCTTGCCGTCCGCTACATGAGCGCCGAAAAGGCCGAGCCGCTGACGGCCCCGGGTTGGTTCGACTGCTATGATGCGGCTGCTCTGGCCGAGGCGTTGGCGAACGGATCCGCCCGCGCGTTCGTAGGGGTCAAGAACATCCACTACGGCGTTGATCGGATCGTAGCGGTAACGCAGGACGGTTCGGGCTTTGCCTGGCATGCCCTGAACAACTGCGGCGAAAAGGCCTATGACGGAACGGTTGTCGGCGAAGAGTGCCCGCCCCGACCGAAAAACTGAGTGGTCGGGATGGGGTTCATCGTTGAAATCCCCGGATTTCTGACGGCAACGCTGGGCTTTGCCGTCTATCTGATGGGCGCCGAGATCAACGCCCGCGCCGAGATCCTGCGACGGTTCAACATTCCCGAACCCGTGACCGGCGGTCTGTTGGCCTCGCTGGTGGTTCTGACGCTGTATCTGCTGTTCGGTATGGAACTGGAGTTCGACCTGACCGCGCGGGATTTCCTGCTGGTGCTGTTCTTTGCCGGGATCGGCCTGAGTGCCCGGCTGTCCGATCTGATCGCGGGCGGAAAGCCTCTGGTGCTGCTGCTGATCCTGACGTTGCTGACGATCGTGGCGCAGAACCTGATCGGCGCGGCGGGGGCGGCGGCCTTCGGCTATCCGGCGCAGTCCGGCGTTCTGTTCGGCTCGGCTGCCCTGATCGGCGGCCACGGCACCGCCATCGCCTGGGCGCCCGAGGTGGCGCAGGTCACCGGGCTTGAGGGCGCGACCGAGCTGGGAGTGGCCGTGGCGACCCTGGGCCTGGTTCTGGCTGCGCTGGTCGGTGGCCCCATCGCGCGCCTGTTGATCGAAGGGCGCGACCTGTCGCCAAATCGCCCGGACGAGGAACACACGATCGGCGTGCCCGACGAGCCGTCAGACGCGGCCGCGAAGATTGACCACCTGACGGTGATGCGGGTGCTGCTGTACCTGAACATGGCCATCATCGCGGGCTATGCTCTGTCCGAGGTGATCCTGGCCGCGGGTTTGAAACTGCCGCTGTTCGTGCCCTGCCTGATCATGGGCATCGTGATCGGCAACCTGCGCCCGCTGCTGGCCCCGCGCGCCGCGCCGGTGTCGCGCACGCCGTCGCTGGCGCTGATCTCTGAATTCGCGCTGGGCGCGTTTCTGGCCATGTCGCTGATGAGCCTGCAGCTGTGGACCATCGCCGATCTGGGCCTGTCCATCGTGGTGGTCATGACGGCGCAGACGTTGTTTGCGGTGGCTTTCGTGATCTGGGTTCTGTTCCCGGTCATGGGCGCCAACTACCGCGCAGCCGTGCTGGCGGCGGGGTTCGGCGGCTTCGCGCTGGGCGCGACACCGACCGCAATTGCCAATATGACCGCCGTAACCAAGCGATACGGGCCTTCGCCTATTGCCTTTATCGTGCTCCCCCTTGTATCCGCATTCTTCGTGGATATCGCCAATGCCATCGTCATCCAGACGATCGTCAATTTCTAAGGATCGAAAATGCCCGACCTGCTGATCGAACTGTTTTCCGAGGAAATCCCCGCGCGCATGCAGACCCGCGCCGGCGAAGATCTGAAAAAACGGATCACCGATGGTCTGGTCGAGGCCGGTCTGACTTATGCCCATGCCCATGCCCTGACCACGCCGCGCCGCCTGACGCTGGCGGTCGAGGGGCTTCTGGCCGCAAGCCCCACCATCCGTGAAGAGCGCAAGGGCCCCAAGGTTGGCGCGCCGGACAAGGCCATCGATGGCTTCCTGCGTGGCGCTGGGATCAGCCGCGACCAGCTGGAGGAACGGGACACGCCCAAAGGTGCAGTCTATTTCGCGACGATCGAGAAACCGGGGCGCCCGGCGGCCGAGATCGTGGCCGAGGTTCTGGCTGACACGATCCGCAACTTCCCCTGGCCGAAATCCATGCGCTGGGGCAGCGGGGCCCTGCGCTGGGTGCGGCCGCTGCATTCGATCCTGTGCATCCTCAGCGATGAAGCCGGCGCGCAGGTCGTGCCGATGGAGGTCGACGGGATCACCGCCGGTGACACCACCGAGGGCCACCGCTTCATGGCGCCGGGCCGGTTTGCCGTAACCGGGTTCGAGGACTACGCCGCCAAGCTGAAGCGCGCCTTTGTCGTGCTCTCGCCCGAGGAACGGGCCGAGCACATCTGGAACGACGCACAGAACATAGCCTTTGCCGCCGGTCTGGAGGTGGTCGAGGACAAGGGCCTGCTGGCCGAGGTGGCCGGGCTGGTCGAATGGCCGGTCGTGCTGATGGGGCAGATCGACGGCGAATTCCTCGACCTGCCGCCCGAGGTGCTGCAGACCTCGATGAAAGAGCACCAGAAATTCTTCTCGGTCCGCAATCCCAAGACGGGGCGGATCGAACGGTTCATCACCGTGGCCAACCGCGAGACCACCGACAATGGCGCTACCATTCTGGCCGGAAACCAGAAGGTGCTGTCGGCGCGTCTGGCCGATGCGAAATTCTTTTGGGAGAACGACCTGCGCGTCGCCAAGGCCGACATCACGCAATGGACCCGCGCGCTTGAGAACGTGACCTTCCACAACAAGCTGGGCACCCAGGCGCAGCGGATCGACCGCATCGCCGCACTGGCCCGCGAACTGGCCCCGGTGACGGGCGCCGACCCGGACCAGGCCGAGAAAGCCGCGCGGCTGGCCAAGGCCGATCTGAGTTCGGAAATGGTCTATGAATTCCCCGAACTTCAGGGGCTTATGGGGCGGTATTACATCGAGGCCGCTGGTGAAGACGCCGCCGTGGCCGTCGTGGCGCAGGAGCATTACTCGCCGCTGGGCCCGTCGGATGACGTGCCGACCGCGCCGCTCTCGGTGACCGTGGCGCTGGCCGACAAGCTGGACACGCTGACTGGATTCTGGGCGATCGACGAAAAGCCCACCGGCTCGAAAGACCCATTCGCGCTGCGCCGCGCGGCGTTGGGGGTGACCCGATTGATCCTGAACAATGATCTGCGACTGAAGCTCGACCGTTTCTTCGACGCGCAACTGGTTCGGGCCGAAGCGGCTTCGAACGAGGCCTTGCACGACGAGCATGTCGCAGAGCTGTTGGATGAAATCGCCGATCACGGTGTTTTCGGAGCGGCGTTCCGCACGGTGAAGGAGAAGCTTGCGGGCGACGAGGCCGGGAAACACCAAGTGACGGACTTTATGCATCTTGAACGGAAGGTGCCCGATGCGTCGGAGGATCTGCTGACCTTCTTCCACGACCGCCTCAAGGTCTTCCTACGTGACGAGGGCATTCGCCACGACGTGATCGACGCCTGTATCGCGATGGACGGCAATGACGACCTGAACCTGCTGGTCAAACGCGCCCGCGCGTTGAATACGGTGATCGCGACCGAAGATGGCGAAAATCTGGTGCAGGGGTTCAAGCGCGCCAACAACATCCTGACCCAGGCCGAGGAGAAGGACGGGGTCGAATACTCGTTCGGTGCCGACCTGAAATTCGCCGATACCGACAGCGAAAAGGCCCTGTTCGCCGCGCTGGATCAGGCACAGGCCAAGATTGCACCGGCACTCAAGGCCGAGGATTTCCCGGCGGCGATGGCGGCCATGGCCGCGCTGCGCGGGCCCATCGACGCGTTTTTCGAGGACGTGCAGGTCAATTCCGACAATGCCGTGCTGCGCCGCAACCGCCTGAATCTGCTGAGCCAGATCCGCCAGATCTGCTCGAGCGTCGCGGACCTGACCAAGATCGAAGGCTGACCCAAAGGGCGCGCTCTGGCGCGCCCACAAGGCCCTTGCGCGGAAGGCTGGGGCGCTTATGCTGCGGTGAAACCAAAAGGTGCCGCAGTGCAGAATAATCCGCATACCACGCTCATCACTCCTGATGCTCCTGTCGCCGCCGACACCCATGGCGGCCGGGCGAAATGTCTGCAGCGCCTCGTGCGGTTGGACCTTCCCGTACCGCGTACGGTGGCCCTGTCCTTCGATCAGGTGCGGCGGATCGCTGACGGCGATATCCCGGCAATCGAAGCTATACTTGAACAGTTCGACGCATCGGCGTTGCTGTGCGTGCGCCCCAGTTCCGAGGACCCTGACTGGGGTGGCCCCGGCGCGGTTCTGAACATCGGGATGAACGATGCCCGTTTCGTGGAATTGTCCGACAAGATGGGTCCCGAGGCCGCCGCCGCACTGTATCTGCGGTTCGTCCAAAGCTATGCGATTCACGTCGCGCGTCTGGACGCGGATGTTTTCGACGACATCGAAGCCGATGGCCGCGAAGGCCTGCGCCAGACCCTGCGCGCCTATGAAGACGAAACCGACGAAGCGTTCCCCCAGGATCGCGGCGAGCAGTTGCTGGCGGTCCTGCGCTCGATGGCGCGGGCGTGGGACGGTACGTCCGCCCGCCTGTTGCGGCAAGCCAAGGGCGCTCCGGCGGATGCCGGGTTGGGCCTTGTCATTCAGGAGATGATCCCTGGCGTCGGTCAGGGCGAATGCGGATCGGGGGTGTTGCAGCTGGTGGATTCCTCGACCGGCATGCCGCAGATCACAGGCCGCTACCTGAGCCAAAGCCAGGGGCGTGATGCGCTGGGCGAGGGGGTTGCGGCCCTCTACCTTGAAAAAGACCCGCGCGGGCAGGCGCTCGAGGATGTTGCGCCTCAGGCCTTTGCCGACCTTAAGGCCCATGCGGCGTTGATGCGGCGCAAATTGCGCGAAGAGATGCAGGTCGAATTCGTGATCGAAAACGGCAAGGTGCATATTCTGGACGGGGTCCGCGTTCAGCGCAGCGCCCGCGCCGCCATGCGGATCGCTGTTCGATTGGCCGAGGATGGCATCATCACCCCGCAGGAAGCCGTCATGCGGATCGACCCGCATTCTCTGAATGAGTTGCTGCACCGTCAGGTGCATCCCGAGGCCAAGCGTGACGTGCTGACCACGGGTATCGGGGCCAGTCCCGGGGCGGCCACCGGCCGGATCGTGTTCACTTCGGCCGAGGCACAGGCCAGCGCGGCGCGCGGCGAGCCCTGCATTCTGGTGCGCCGTGAAACCTCGCCCGAGGATGTGCGCGGCATGCACGCCGCGGTCGCCGTACTGACCGAAAAGGGTGGCATGACCAGCCATGCGGCCGTGATCGGGCGCGGGCTGGGGCTGCCCTGTATCGTCGGCGCGTCCGAGATGCGGTTCCAGACCAAGAAAAAGCAGCTTACCGTTCCGGACGGCCGCGTTTTCACCACAGGCGACATTCTGACGATTGACGGAAGCTCGGGCCAGGTGTTGGGGGGCGAGCCGGCGATGCTCGAAGCTGCACTGGATGACTGTTTTCAGACTTTGATGAGCTGGGCCGACGCCGAGCGTGACATATCAATTCGTGCCAACGCCGACACTCCTGCCGACGCGCAGGCTGCGCGGAACTTCCAGGCGCAGGGGATCGGGTTGTGCCGAACCGAGCATATGTTTTTCGACCCCGGTCGTCTGATCGTGATGCGCGAGATGATTTTCGCTCAGACTTCATCGGGACGCGCGGCGGTTCTGGAGCGGTTGCTTCCGATGCAACGCGATGATTTTGTGCAGCTTTTCCGGATCATGGAAGGGCAGCCCGTCTGCATCCGACTGTTCGATCCGCCTCTGCACGAGTTTCTGCCGACCACGCGCAGCGGGCAGCGCGAACTGGCCGAAGCGCTGGATCTTCCGGTTTCGGATGTGGAGCGTCGGGTGGACGAAATGAGCGAATACAACCCCATGCTGGGGTTGCGGGGCGTACGCCTTGGTATCACGGTGCCCGAGATCTATGACATGCAAGCCCGCGCGATCTTCGAGGCGACGCTCGAAGCCAGCAAAAATGGCGCGCCGGTGGTGCCCGAGGTCATGATCCCGCTGGTTTCGGCCAAGCGCGAGGTCGAACTGATCAAGGCGCGGGTGGACACAGTTGCCGCAGCCGTCGCGGCCGAGCGTGGTCAGGAGTTTGAATACCGGTTGGGTGTGATGGTCGAAACGCCCCGGGCCTGTTTGCGCGCCGAGGAAATCGCTCCTCATGCCTCGTTCCTGAGTTTCGGCACCAATGACCTGACGCAGATGACCTATGGTCTGTCACGCGACGACGCGGGACGCTTCATGTCGGCCTATGTCCGGCAGGGGGTGTTCACCGAGGATCCGTTCCATGTTCTGGACGCCGATGGGGTCGGCGAACTGCTCAAGCTGGGCTCGGAGCGGGGGCGTACAGCTCGGCCCGATGTCACGCTTTCGGTCTGTGGTGAACATGGCGGCAACCCCGAATCAATCGCCCTTTGTCGGGATTTGGGGTTCGATTATGTGTCCTGTTCACCCTTCCGAGTCCCGGTCGCTCGGCTGGCTGCCGCTCAGTTGGCGATTTCGTCAAAACTTGGGGGTTGACAGGCCGTCAAAGCCCTAGGAATAGTGGTTTCGGGATGGACCTGTGGCTGATTAATTTTGGCCCCGCGGGCAAGATTTTTCTTGCTTTTTCCTCGGAACTGGACCTTTCGCGCCTTCTGCGTTATGACCCCGTCGCGCCCGCCGGGGGAGGGTATGGCGCGTGAAGTGCCTGTGCGAGGTTATCTGATGCTACGATATATACTGGCTGTTGCCATTGCGGCGGCAACCGTGATGCCGAGTGCGTCCGTTGCCGAGAGGGAAGCGACCGAGACTGCCAAGCGCGAACTGGTGTCGCGCAACCAGGTGCCGGGACAAAGCTTTCGCGACTATCTGAAGCTGTTCCAACCCAGGAAAGAGGTCCAACCGGTCGAGATTTCCTACACCAAGGCCTGGCTGGACCAACAGCCCAAGGCCAGCGGTGGCGAAGATCTGAAATGCTTGGCCGAGGCCCTGTATTTCGAAGCGCGCGGAGAGAGCGTGCGCGGCCAATTCGCGGTTGCCGAGGTGATTCTGAACCGGGTGGAAAGCACCCGTTTCCCGGACAGCGTCTGCGGCGTCATCCGCCAGGGAACAGGCAAGAAATATCAGTGCCAGTTCACCTATACCTGTGACGGCCGCAAGGAAGTCATTCACGAGAAGAAAGCCTATGAGCGGGTGGCCAAAGTTGCCAAAGCGGCGATCGAGGGGGTCAGCGACCCGCTGACGTCGGGGGCCACGCATTACCACACCAAGGCGGTGCGCCCGTCGTGGTCGCGCGTTTACAAGGAAACTGCGCGCATCGGTGTGCATATCTTCTACCGCCACAACTACCGCACTGCGAGCAACTAGCGCGCATTGACGCACCCGCGCTGGAACGTTGATGGCGCGGGTGAAACCAAGGGCTATATTGCGGGCAAGGAGACCCGCAATGAATCTGAGCCGCCGAAGCCTTTTGAAATCTGCCGCCGCGCTTGCGGTGTTTCCAACGCTAGCGCGCTCCGCGCCGCTGACCCTGACTGCGCGCGAGGGCGCTCAGTTGATTGCCCCTCCGGGGTTTCCGGAAACCGCTATCTGGGGCTTTGGTGGGCAGGTGCCGGGCAGCCCCATCCATCTGCAGCAAGGCGAGCGTGTTCAACGCCGCTTGGTGAACGAATTACCGCAAGCCACCTCGGTTCATTGGCACGGTATCCGCATCGACAACGCTATGGATGGCGTGCCGGGGCTGACACAGGATGCGGTTCCAAGCGGCGCGACCTTCGACTATAATTTCATCGTGCCGGACGCCGGAACCTATTGGTATCATGCGCATAACAAGTCAGTCGAACAGGTGGCCCGTGGCCTGTATGGCCCATTGATCGTGCACGAGTCCGAAGCGCCGGATGTGGAGCAGGATCTGGTGCTGATGCTCGATGACTGGCGACTGGATCCGGAAACGGCCCAGATTACCCAAGACTTCGACAACGGCCATGACCTCAGCCATGCTGGACGGTTGGGAAACCTCATCACGGTCAATGGTGCATTCGACCCATCCTTTCCTGTTCAACAAAACCAACGACTGCGTCTGAGGTTGATCAACGCTGCGAATGCGCGTGTCTTCACCGTTGGCCTGGACGGAATGATCGGATGGATCGTCGCGTTGGATGGAATGCCGTTGGCCGAGCCGATCCCGATTGAGGACACGTTCCCGCTGGCCCCGGCACAACGAGCGGATTTGTTGGTGGATGTGCTGGCTGCGAATGCGGAAACGGCAAGCCTGTTCAGTCAGGAACGTGACGGCGCCTTTGGTTTGGCGAGATTTGTGGTGGCAGGGCAGGCGGCATCCACTCCCCGGTCGCGAGTTCGGCCATTGCCGCCGAACCCGCTTCCGGAATTGACGGACCTCAACAACGTACCGCGGCACGAGATGAGGCTGCAGGGCGGTGCCATGCGCTGGCTCGAAAGCGCGCGGATTGGCGAGACCGAGCTCTCGGGCCGGGAACTGGCTCAGCTGGGGCGGTTCTGGGCGCTGAATGGCTACGCCGAGCGACCCGATGACCCGTTTCTGGACGCGCCCTTGGGAAGCGTTCACCGGATCGCCTTTGTCAACGAAACGGTATTCCCGCACGCGATGCACCTGCATGGCCACCACTTTCGGCTGATCTTGCCGGACGGAAGTCTTGGGCCATGGCGCGATACGGTTCTGGTCGAACGTGGCGAGACTCGCGAGATTGCGCTGGTCACCGATAACCCGGGCAACTGGCTGCTGCATTGCCATATGCTTGGACACGCCGCATCGGGTATGATGAGTTGGTACCGCGTCACCTGACGCCGCATTCGGCGGCTGGAATGGCGTTTGCTTGAATGCTATAGCCGCGCGGAACCACTAAATTGGGCAAACCTGTCCAAGCTGCCCGAAAAGGCCCGTGCCATGAGTACTGAAATCCGCCTTGCCTTTGCGCACCCGTCCGAACGGTCCGAGGCGACTGCGCCACGCGGGCCGCTGGATCGTATCTCGTTGCGCGACCACATTGTCGAGGTCGAGATCGGCGCCTTTCAGGCCGAACGGGGCACCACCCAGCGCATCTGTTTCAACATCGTGGTCGAAGTGCGGCCGCTGACCGAAAACATCGACGATGATGTCGATCGCATCCTGTCCTATGACCGGGTGACCGAGGCCATCGCCTATGAACTGGCGGCCGAGCGTCTGAACTTGCTCGAGACACTGGCGGATCGAATAGCCGAGCGGATCCTGCTTGAACCTCAGGCGGTAAGAGCTTTTGTCCGCATTGAAAAACTGGATCGCGGCCCGGGTGCTTTGGGTGTCGAGATCGTTCGTGGCAAGGATGCCGTCCATCACGATGTCATCGAGGAAGAGCGCCCACATCCCCGGCTGGTCTTTCTGTCGAATGCAGCGATTGAGTCGGCCAATTTGTCGGGCTGGATCGACCAGTTGGAAAACCGACAGCGACCGCTGATTCTGTGCGTGGGTGCTTCCGAACTACCGGTGCCGCAGACCGGGCATGCCATGACCCAGCGCCGGATCGACCTGCTGGCGATCGAGCAGAATGCCTGGGTGCTGGCCGCGCGTGATCATCGCTGCGTCGTCGTCTCGACCCGGACCGAACTGGACTGGGCCATGAAGAACGGTCAGATCTGTGTCTGGGCACCGTCCAAGATCGTGTTGGATGCGGTCGATGGACCTTCGGCGGCACCGTCCGATGCGGTGGCCTTGGCCGCCTGGTTCGCCGCCACCTTCGAGGCCAGCGAAATGCTGGTGATCGGCGGGGATTTGCCCGAGTCGCCCAAAACGCCGCTCCGGGCGGTTCCGGTGGAGCAGGCGCAACTTTGACCAGTTACTATCGCCCATTGGTGCAACACGGGCCGATGCGCCCGGACGGGGCCTTGCCACTGGCCGGGCAGGGCCTGTGGTTCACCCATGCCGAATGCCTGCAACGTGACGCGGCACCCCGGATCGTTGCGGCCGCCGAAATCCCTGAATCGTGGCAGGACCGGCTGACACGACCGCGCGCCGCGATTGCCGGTCTGGACATGACGCAGCCGCAGATCATGGGCATCCTTAACGCCACGCCCGACAGCTTCTCCGACGGTGGCCAGCACAACACCCCCGACGCCGCGTGTGCGGCGGCCCGGGAAATGGTCGCGCACGGTGCGACCATTCTGGACATCGGCGGTGAATCTACCCGTCCCGGTGCGGATTTCGTGCCCGAGGACGAAGAGATCGCCCGCACCCAGCCCTTGATCCACGCGATCCGGGGCGAGACACCGGCGCTGATTTCGATCGACACGCGCAAATCCGCCGTGGCCAGGGCCGCGGTCGAGGCCGGGGCGGGGCTGATCAACGACGTTTCGGGCTTTACATTCGATCCCGCGCTTGGCGCTTTCTGCGCCAAGATCAACGCGCCGGTCTGCGTGATGCACATGCAGGGCGACCCGGCCACGATGCAGGACAACCCGACCTATGGTGACGTTCTGCTGGACGTTTTCGATTTCCTGTCGGGGCAAGTGGCCCGGCTGGAAGGCCTTGGGCTGAATCGGGGCCGGATCATCGTCGATCCGGGTATCGGGTTTGGTAAGACCGAGGACCACAATCTGACCCTACTACGCAGTCTCAGCCTGTTTCACGGGTTGGGCTGCCCGATCCTTCTTGGCGTGTCACGCAAGGGCTTCATCGGTCGGGTCGGCGCGGAACCGCGCAAGGATGCCCGCGCGCCGGGATCAATTGCCGTTGCGTTGGCCGGATTGTCGCAAGGTGTGCAGATCATCCGGGTGCATGACGTGGCAGAGACCGCTCAGGCCTTGCGCCTGTGGGCCGCTGTCCGGTAATCCGGTCGCAGGCAGGACTTTGTGGAGTAACAGGTATGCGCAAGCTGTTCGGAACCGACGGGGTGCGGGGCACCGCCAACACCTATCCGATGACGGCCGAGATGGCGTTGCGGATCGGCGCGGCGGTGGGGCGGTACTTCCGCCGGGATGGCTCGGGCGTTCATCGGGTGGTGATCGGCAAGGATACGCGCCTGTCGGGCTATATGCTGGAAAACGCGCTGACGGCGGGTCTGACGTCGACCGGCATGAACGTGCTGCTGCTGGGGCCGGTGCCGACACCGGCGGTCGGGCTGATGACCCGGTCGATGCGGGCCGATCTGGGTGTGATGATCTCGGCCAGCCACAACCCGGCCGAGGACAATGGGATCAAGTTCTTCGGCCCCGATGGATTCAAACTGTCCGACCAGGCCGAGTTGGAGATCGAACAGCTGATCGAAGAGGGGGTCAAACCCGCGCAGGCGCAGAATATCGGGCGTGCCCGGCGTGTCGATGACGCCCGATTCCGCTATGGCGAGCGGGTCAAGTCATCTCTGCCGCGCGAGTTGCGTCTGGATGGCCTCAAGGTGGTGATCGACTGCGCCAACGGCGCCGCGCACCGCACCGCACCCGAAGTGCTGTGGGAACTGGGGGCCGAGGTGATCCCGGTGGGAACCGCGCCCAACGGCAAGAACATCAATCTGGGCTGCGGCTCGACCCAGCCGCGCGTGGCGGCCGAGGCCGTCGTGGCGCATGGGGCGGATGTGGGCATCTGCCTCGACGGTGATGCCGACCGGGTGGTGATCGTTGATGAAACCGGACAGGTCGCCGACGGTGATCAGCTCATGGCCCTTTTGGCCACCGCCTGGGCCACTTCCGAACGGCTGAAAGGCGGCGCGCTTGTTGCGACCGTCATGTCGAACCTGGGTCTGGAGAGGTTCCTGGGTGCGCGCGGGCTACGGCTGGAACGGACGGCGGTCGGTGACCGCTATGTGGTCGAGCGGATGCGGGAAGGCGGGTTCAACCTTGGCGGCGAGCAATCCGGCCATATCGTCATGAGCGACTATGCCACGACGGGTGATGGCCTGATGGCGGGGCTGCATTTCCTGGCCGAGA
The DNA here is from genome assembly GCF_056537865.1 of Ruegeria sp. BJ5. NCBI lineage: Bacteria > Pseudomonadati > Pseudomonadota > Alphaproteobacteria > Rhodobacterales > Roseobacteraceae > Ruegeria > Ruegeria sp. BJ5. Next base: position 999,932 of record NZ_JBQFSH010000001.1, on the reverse strand, counting down.
TGGTGAATTCTGGGCGCAAAGCCTCGGATCTGGCGCAGCAGTTCGAGACGGTGCCGCAACTGTTGAAGAACGTGCGCTATGGCGAAGGGCAGGCCCCGCTGGAAGCGGAAACGGTCAAGGCCGCGATTGCTGATGCCGAGGCGCGGCTGAACGGGCAGGGGCGGTTGCTGATCCGCAAGTCGGGCACCGAGCCCTTGATCCGCGTGATGGCGGAATGCGAGGATGACGCCCTTTTGGCACAGGTGGTCGATGGGATCGTGGCCGAGGTCGAAGCCGCCGCGCGTCAGTAGCCCAACAGCAACTTGCGCAGGCTGAACCATTGGCTGATGGCCATGCCTGTCAGGATCAGCGCCAATGCTATGTAGAACCGCAGCGGCAGTGCCTCGGACAGGATCCACGCGCCGAAGATCATCGACCAGACCGGCACCTGATAGTTCACCAGAGTCATGAAGACCGACCCGGCGCTGCGAATGATCGACACCCGCAGCAGGGTGGCAAAGGCCGTGGGCACAAGGCCCAGCACGATCAGCGCAAGCGTGGGGCGCAGGCCTTGCGGTGCGGGCACGCCCTCGGTCACCATCATGATCGGCAGCAGGATCACCGCACCCACCACCAATGTCAGTGCGGCCAGTACCACCGGGTCGATCGGCGGGCAGCGCCGGGTCAGGATCGACGCCACCGAATAGCAGAACGCCGCCCCGATGCAGGCCAGCTGTGCCAGCGGCTCGGCCCCGCTGCCCAGTTGCGCCAGCCCTGGGCCGATAAGCACCAGCGCTCCGGTGAAGCCCAGCGATACCCCGACGAAACGACGTGGGTTCAGGGGTTCATCCGAGAAGAAATGCGCCAGCGGAAGAACCATCAGCGGAATTGCGGCCATGGACAGCCCGGCAAAGGCCGAGGGTACATATTGCTGCCCCCAGCTGAGCAGCACGAAAGGCAGCGCGGTGGACAGGATGCCGATCAGGATTACCGACCACGCGAGACTTGGTGTCAGGCTGGGAATGCGCCGCCGGGTCAGCCCCATCAAGGCCAGCAGCATCACCGCGCCCAGCGTCGTCCGCGCCGTGGCCACCGTGATCGGGCCATAGCCTTCCAACGCCATCGCGACGACCATGAAGGTGCCGCCCCAGATCAGGCCCAGGGCAATGACGCCGCTCCAGTCGCGTATGTTGGGTTGAGGCACCATCGCTGGCCGTTCATCCGTTCTGCATGAAAAGGGCGGCCACCGGGGCCGCCCTTGGGTCCAAGCCGTTTGGGCTTAGTTCTTTTCCTGATCGACCAGCTTGCCGGCCGAAATCCAGGGCATCATGCCCCGCAGCTTTTTGCCGACTTCTTCGATCTGGTGTTCGTCGTTGGCCCGGCGCGAAGCCTTGATCGTGGGCTGACCGACCTGGTTTTCCAGCATGAAGTCGCGCACGAACTTGCCTTGCTGGATGTCGTTCAGAACCTCTTTCATCGCCTTCTTGGTCTGCTCATAGGGCAGGATGCGCGGGCCGGTCACGTATTGACCGTATTCCGCAGTGTTCGAGATCGAGTAGTCCATGTTGGCGATACCGCCTTCATAGATCAGGTCCACGATCAGCTTCACCTCGTGCAGACACTCGAAATAGGCCATCTCGGGCGCATAGCCGGCCTCGACCAGGGTTTCAAAGCCGCAGCGGATCAGTTCGACCAGACCGCCGCACAGAACGGCCTGCTCACCAAACAGGTCGGTTTCGCATTCCTCGCGGAAGTTGGTCTCGATGATGCCCGAACGGCCGCCGCCGATGGCCGAGCAATAGGACAGGCCGATTTCCAGCGCCTTGCCGGTCGCGTCGGTGTGAACGGCCACCAGGCACGGCACGCCGCCGCCTTTGACATATTCGCCGCGTACGGTGTGGCCGGGGCCTTTGGGGGCCATCATGATGACGTCCACGCCCTCTTTCGGCTCGATCAGGCCGAAATGCACGTTCAGGCCGTGGGCAAAGGCGATTGCCGCGCCGGGCTTGATGTTGTCATGCACATATTTCTTGTAGGTCTCGGCCTGAAGCTCGTCGGGCATGGTGAACATGATGACGTCGCACCAGGCTGCGGCCTCGGCAATGCCCATCACCTGCAGGCCTTCGGCTTCGGCTTTCTTGGCCGAGGGCGAGCCTTCGCGCAGGGCGACGACCAGGTTCTTGGCGCCTGAGTCGCGCAGGTTCAGCGCGTGGGCGTGGCCTTGGGAACCGTAGCCCAGAATGGCCACTTTCTTGTCCTTGATCAGGTTGATGTCGCAATCGCGATCGTAATAGACGCGCATTTTGCCGGTCCTTTCTGTTTCGATTGCTGCGTTTCTATCTGCGGTGATTGCTATTGGCGAGAGCGATGACATTGGATATTGACGACAGAAGCGAAGAATAATTCTTGGAAATAGGAAAACTTGAAAAAGTCATGCTTGACGACATCGACCGCCGCATCCTGCGCCATTTTCAGGCCGACCCGAGCCTGAGCACCGCCGAACTGGCCGAGCGGTGCCGGATCAGCAATGGCGTATGCTGGCGGCGGATCGAGAAGATGCAGGCCGCCGGGATCATTCAGGGGCAGGAGGCCGTGATCGACTGGTCCGCCGTGGGCTATGCGGTCGAGGTGTCGCTGCGGGTGACCCTGGACAAGACCCAGCCGCGCGCCTTCGACGAATTCACCGAAGCCGCCCGCAAGGTGCCCGAGGTGATCGAGATCCAGACCTTTCTGGGGAGGGTGGACGTCCGCCTGTCCGTCATCGCACGGGACATGGCGCATTATCAGCAGGTCTATCGCGATCGTATCCTGACCCTGCCGCATATCGCCGATATCGAGGCCCTGATGCACATCGCGCGAGTCAAACGGGACGAGGTGCTGCCGGTATGATCGAACTGGATGAACTGGACCGCAAACTGCTGCGCGCCTTGGCGCAGGACGCCACACAGAGCGCAGGTGCGCTGGGGCGGCGTTTCGGTCTGTCGCAGCCTGCCACCTGGCGCCGGATCCGGCGGCTGGAGCAGGCGGGCATCATCAAGGGGCGCAGATTGCGCCTGAACGCCGAGGCGCTGGGGTTCGGCGTCACCGTATTCTTGGGCGTCAAGCTGGCGCGCAAAGGGCAGGTCAGCCTCGAGGATTTCGAACGCGCCGTCAGCGCCATTCCCGAAGTCCAAACCGTGGAACACGTACTGGGCCTGTATGACTACCGACTGCGCGTGGTCGCGCGTGACCTGGCGGACTTTGAACGGGTCCTGCGGCGTCGTATCATGACCCTGCCGGGGGCCGGGGACGTCGAAGCAAATGTATTGCTGAGCGAAGAACGCCTGCCCGGGCCGATAGGCTAGCGGTCAGTAGCGGGTACGGATGCAATAGCCTGGATGGTGCGTCAGGCGGGCAAACGAAACCGGCTGTCCGTCTTTCCATGTCGTGCGCTCAAGCTGAATCATCGCGGCCCCGGTCGTCGTTCCCATATAATCTGCCAAGTGGCTGTCGGCGGAAATGGCGTAAAGTGCAAGCTCGGCGTCAATGAAGGGGTTCGCATTCAACAGCCATTCATGCGGCCCGACTTCTTCCAGATTGGCATCTTCAACCTCGGGGACGGCCGAAATGTTGATCCAGCGTTCTTCGTGCTGAAACGGGCGGTTGTCGGCATAGTGCATGCACACCAGATGCAGGATCTGCGATTGCGGCGGCAGACCCAGTTGCGAGCTGAGCCAGCCCGGGCTCTTGTCGATGCTGCGCTCGACCAGGGCATAGCGGTAGGTCTGGTTCTGGTCTTCGACGATCTGACGGGCCAGCGACAGTTCCAGCTTGGCCTGTTTGCTGGGTGATTTCTTGACCCGCGTTCCGCTCTTGCGCTTGCGCTCGACGAACCCTTGCTCTGCCAGTTCGCGCAGCGCACGGTTGACGGTTGCACGCGCGCAGTTGAACTCTTCGGCAAGCTGGGTTTCGGTCGGCAGCAAGGAACCTTGGGGCCAGACCCGTGTCTCGATCCGCCGCTTCACTTCGTCCCGAACGAATTGAAAACTGATCCGCTTTTGAACGTTCACGGTCTAAAATATCCTTTCAAGCTCAAGATGTGCGTATCTGTTCAGAAACACGTCAAGGTGTAAAGAGAGAGGTGACACTAATTGGCGTCAATTCGGCCTATCAGGCTGCTGAGACGGGTGTGCAGCCGAGCTTTTGACCGTTGACTTAAGGGAAGCGCATGAGGGTCAATGAGCACTTTACCAACAGATGCAAAGCCTTCAGAAAGTGAGCAACCCAGAAAAGGAGACAACATGCCTGCATTGTTGAATACAGTCGATCCGGACGGGCTCGAAGAATTCTCGGTCGTGTTCACCGACCGCTCGCTCAACCACATGTCGCAGGCGTTCCAGCAGGTGATGCGCGACATCTCAGGGATGCTGCGTGAGGTCTATGGCGCGGACGGCGTGGCCGTGGTGCCGGGTGGCGGAACCTACGCGATGGAGGCCGTGGCCCGCCAGTTCGCCCGCGGCGCCGACGTGCTGGTGGTGCGCAACGGCTGGTTTTCGTATCGCTGGAGCCAGATCATCGAAACCGGAGGGCTGACGGCCTCGGCCACCGTGTTGAAGGCCCGTCAAACAGGGAACTCCAGCCCGTCGCCCTTTGCGCCCGCGCCGATCGACGAGGTGGTCGAAACCATTCGCAGCCAACGACCCAGCGTGGTGTTCGCGCCACATGTGGAAACCTCGGCCGGGGTCATTCTGCCGGATGACTATGTCACCGCGATGGCTGCCGCAGCGCACGAGGTCGGCGCGTTAATGGTGCTCGACTGCATCGCCTCGGGCTGTGCCTGGATCGACATGAAGGCCACCGGCGTGGACGTTCTGATCTCGGCCCCGCAAAAAGGTTGGAGCGCCTCGCCCAGTGCCGGTCTGGTCATGCTGTCCGACCGCGCCGAAGCGCGGCTGGCCGAGACCACCTCGGACAGTTTCGCGCTGGACCTGAAGAAATGGCGCCAGATCATGCAGGCCTATGAGGGCGGCGGCCATGCCTATCACGCCACCATGCCCACCGATGCGCTGCGGGCGTTCCGTGATACGATGCAGGAGACCCGTGACTATGGGTTCGACAAGTTGCGCGATGCGCAATGGCGGCTGGGCAATGCGGTGCGGGCGATGCTGCGCGACAAGGGGGTCGTTTCGGTCGCGGCCGAAGGCTTTGGCGCACCGGGGGTGGTGGTCAGCTATACCGACGATCCCGAGGTGCAGAACGGCAAGAAATTTGCCGCGCTGGGCATGCAGATCGCCGCCGGGGTGCCGCTGCAATGTGACGAGCCCGAGGGGTTCAGCACCTTCCGCCTCGGCCTGTTCGGGCTGGACAAGCTGTATGATGTCGATGGCACGGTGGCCCGGCTGAAGCGGGTTCTGGATCAGGTGCTGTAGGCCGGTACGGGCCTCAGCGCACGCCGAGGCCCATCTGCATCAGCGTCTTGCGCACCACCGGCATCGAATAAAGCGCGTTCAGCCCCGCAGCGCGCGCATCGCGCAACGGCCGTGCCTCGACCATCGAGGCACGGTTCAGCAGGTCGATCCCTTTGACGCGCAGTTCGATTTCGGTGTGGCGGGCCATGTGATAGGCCTCGAGCATCTGGGCATCTCCCAGACCCTCGGGCCGGGCTTGGGCCAGGTCCAGCAGGCTGCGTAGATCCCCCAGTGACATGTTCAGCCCCTGCGCGCCGATCGGGGGCACCACATGGGCGGCCTCGGCCATCAGGGCCACGCGCTGCGCCGACAGGCGCTCGGCCGATTGGCTGATGATCGGCCAGATCGTCCGGCGCGAGGCCAGTTTCAGCGGCCCGAACAGGCCGCAGGACCGCTCGGTCATCGCGGCCTCGAATTCGGCCTCGGGCAGGTTCAGTAGTTCGACCGCGCACGGGCCGCGCTCCATCCAAACGATCGCCGACGAGGGCTGGCCCTCCCAGTCGGGCAGGGGGACCAGAGTGAACGGCCCGCCGGACCGGTGGATCTCGGTCGAGACGTTTTCATGGGCGATCGGATGCGTCACCGCAAAGGCCAGTGCCTTCTGCCCGTATCGCGTGGTGTGGACCTTGATCCCCGCAGCCTCGCGCATGGGCGAGTTGCGGCCGTCGGCGGCGATCACCAGCTTGGTGCGGATGCGCGTGCCGTCGGACAGGCCCACACGCGCCTCGGCGGTGCGGGTGAACAGGCTGACGGTGCCGGTGCCGGGGCGGAAATCGACATTCGGCAGTTCGTGCAGCCGGGCCACCATCTCGCGCCGCAGCAGCCAGTTGGGCAGGTTCCAGCCAAAGGGTTGATCCGAGATATCGGCGGCGTTGAAATCCCGCACCACGCGCGGTTCAGGGATGTCGCCGCCCGCGTCCACGATGCGCATGATCTGCAGCGGCGCGGCGTGGGGTTCCAGCCGGTCCCACAACCCGCAGTGCTGCAGCTGGCCGTGGGCCGGTTGCAGAAACGCGGTGGTGCGCAGGTCGGACCCGTCGGCGTCGCGGTCGGTGACGGGCGGGGTCGGGTCCACGCAGATCACGTCGAACCCTGCGGCGCCTAATACGGCCGCCGCAGTCAAACCGGCGATGCCACCGCCGGAAATCAGGATGTCACAACTGTCGGTCATCGCGTCACTCTCCGTTGCCTGCGGACCCTAGTGCGGTTCTAGGGCCTGCGCCAAGTGACATCCTGTCCCGTAGTCTAGCCGCGTGAAATCAGGACCAGAATCAGGAACATCACCGGCACCATCACCAAGGCCGGCAGATACAGGCCCGGCAGGCCGAACAACAGGGCGGAACAGCCCCACATGCTGAGCAGTGCCGCAACGGTATAACCCAGATCCTCGGGCTTGCCATTGGCCGCATCGCGGGCCAGCCAGCCAAACAGTGGAATTGCAAAAAGCAGGCGCTGCCAGAAGGGCAGGCGGCCGGGCATCTCGATCGCGGTCATCGGGGTCTCCAGTTCTGTTCGTCGCTGAGCCTGATGTAGGAACGACTTTGCAGCTGCAGAATGCGCGGATCGTCGCAGTTTCAGGCTGCACGCAGGCGCATTTCGTCGCAGTCTTTCGGCGGAGGTCCGGTTCAGATCAGACGGGCCAGAAAGGCTGTCAGGTCATCGGTATGGTGGTGGATGTGATCCGCGTCATGCGGATCGGGCGCGACATGCACCGTACGCATGCCCATGTCATGCGGGGCCTTCAGGTTGCGCGGCTCGTCCTCGAACATCGCGGCGCGGTCGGGGTGGATGCCATCGCGGGCAAACACCGTTTCAAACGCGGCCTTGTCTGGTTTGGGCCGATATCCCGCATGTTCGACCCCATAGATCGCGTCGAACAGCCCATCCAACCCGCGTGAGGCCAGAACCCGCTCGGCATAGGGCGCGCTGCCGTTGGTGTAGACGATACGCCGCCCGGGCAGGGCCCGGATATGCGCGGCCAGCGCAGGGTCGGGCTCCATGTGGCTCAGGTCGACCTGATGAACCGCGTGCAGATAGGGCTTGGGGTCCAGATCATGTTCGGCCATCAGCCCGGCAAGCGTGGTTCCGTGTTCGCGCCAATAGTGCTGGCGTAGCCGGTCAGCCTCGGCCCGGTCGACGCGCAGGGCTTCGACCACGTATTCCGTCATCAGCACCTCGATCTGATCGAACAGGCGCATCTGTGGCGGATAGAGGGTGTTGTCCAGATCGAACACCCATTGGGTGACATGTGAAAATGCAGGCTTGACCATACGCTTGGGTTTAGGCCGCGGCCACCCGGTTTTCAATGGCGCACTTGATTGCAGACCCATGGCCCGGATAGACAGGTCCGAACGAGGAGAGACCTGACCCAATGAACCAGTCCCGACAGCCCCAGACCGATGCCTACAGCCTGATCCTCGAAGCGATCGACGTGGGGGTGTACAAACCCGGCGACCGGCTGGTGGAAAGCGAACTGGCCGAGCGGTTCGGCGTGTCCCGCACCCCGATCCGTGAGGCGCTGCAGCGGCTCGAGACGCAGTCGCTGCTGGAACGTGACGGGCGGTCGCTGATCGTGGCCTCGCTGGACCACAACCAGATGGCCGAGCTCTATGTCGTTCGACGTGAATTGGAAGGGCTGGCGGCCCGGCTCGCCGCGCGGCATGCCACGGATGAGGAAATCAAAGTCCTGCAGGATATGGTCGAAGCCGATGACGCGCTTGTGGATGATCCCGTGGCGCTGTCCCGGGCCAACCGACGGTTCCACGAGCAGATCCACCTTGCGTCGCACAACCGCTACCTTGTGCAGCAATTGGACCTTGTCCATCGCACCATGGCTCTGATGGCAACGACTTCATTGGCCGCGCAGGGCCGCGGTGAAATCGCTCAGAGTGAGCATAAGGGGATCGTCGAGGCGATCGCGGCTCATGACGAAGAAGCCGCCGACCGGGCCTTGAAGGAACATATCTCGGTCGCGTTCATGACCCGGCTGAAGCAGGATGCAATCCGGCGCGAGAAATAGCTGCCTCATCTGGCTGCGCTTCTTCGCTGGCGTGCCCGTGCTGGGTCTTGTCCCAGAAGAACGGTCTGACCGCCAGTTCCCACAGCGCCTTGTATGCTGCTGCCACACCCAAGGGGTAGTAGAGTGCCATGGTCGGGACCCACGGCAACAGAAAGCGGCGCCCTCCGGCCACCACGCCCAAGCCTCCAACAAGGATGTTCGCGGCCTCGGCGGTCAGGAATAGGTAGACACAGGCGTTCAAGATCTGCGGCGCCAATACAGCTTCAAATGGGTTCATCAGCCCCAAAAAGGTCAGCCAGAAGACCCACAGCACCGGGGCAAGCAGGAATTGTCCGACCGTCCCCAGGAAAAAGGCTTGGACACCCAGAAAGCGCCACATCCCCAGATCGCGCATCAATGCCAGGGGCGAGCGCATGTGGACAAGGTATGTGACCATGAACCCTTTGAGCCAGCGCGAGCGTTGCTTCACCCAAGGCCAGGCGCGGAAATTGGCCTCTTCATACGTGGCGGTATTTACGATTTCGGTGCGATAGCCCGCGCGGCTGAGTCGAACCCCCAAATCCGCGTCCTCGGTCACATTGTGAGCGTCCCAGCCCCCCAATTCCAACAGCTTGTCCCTGCGGAAGAAGAACGTCGTCCCGCCCAGGGGCACCACAAGACCCAACCGTGCGATTCCGGGCAGGATCACGCGGAACCAACCGCTGTATTCGATGGTGAAGCAACGCGAGCGCCAGTTGGTGCGCGGGTTGTAGTAGTCCAGGACACCCTGCAGGCAGACCACATCATCGGGCGCGCGGGCGAATTGCTCCACCACGGTCTCGATTTGGTCTGGCAGAGGCGCATCCTCAGCATCCCAGACGCCCAAAATCTCTCCTCGGCAGAAATCCAGCGCATAGTTCATCGCCCGTGGTTTGGTGGTCAGGTTGCCAAGATCGGGCACCTCCAGCGTTCGGATCCAGCTGGGCAGGGTGGTCTGCGCAAGCGCTGACCGGGTGACGTCATCATGCTCTTCCAAGACCAGGATCACGTCCAACAGCGCCTTTGGATAGGTCAGGCGTGTCAGCCGTTGGATCAGCGCACCGGCGATTTCCCGTTCCTTGTGCAGCGGCACCAGAATGGACACGCAGGGCAGGCGGTGTTGCGCAAGCAGACCGTCTGGTTTCTCGGCCTTTTTGGGGAAGAGATACGATATCAACCCGGCCAGCCGAAGAATCAGGAAAAGGATCAGCGTTGAAACTGCTGCCCAGAACAGCAGGGATAGCCCGGCATTCGGTTGCAGACCCAGGCCCACAAGCGCGGCCAGCGCCAAGAGGGTCGGCAGGAGACGTGAACTCGCAGTCCATGAGCGGCAGCTTTGCGATAGCGGCGCCCGTGTTTCCGCCGCCTCAGCCAAAGGTTTTGCGTAATGTCGGGCAATGGCTTGGTCGATGTCATCGGGTGCGGCTAGCACCGGAAGGACTGTCTGGGCGCAATCCGCCAACCCGGACCTTATTTCATCAAAGCGGTCTGGGTAGGCTGTCGCGACCAAGAGCACGGGCCCGACTCGCAGCCACGGAATGGCGTTGTGCGTCAGCCAGAACTGCATTGGGCGCAGCGCGCAAAGGTCATCGGGTGGCGGCGTGCTTTCCAGATCGGCGATCTGCAGCCCATGTTGTTGACCCAGCGCCAACAGCACATCGCTGCGCGCGGCCATTTGCTCGCCAACCATAATTTCGCCCAGAGGAGCGTTCTGCCGCTCCTGTAGTTTCAGGGCGTGATCCAGTTGAGCGGGGGTGATCACCCCCAAGTCGATCAGGCAAGTGCCCAAAGGTTTGCGGGGGCCAATTCCGGAAACCGGGGTCGCGGGTCCGTGACCCAGAAAATTCAATTCAACCATAAGAAAACCCTGCCCGAAGTGTCGGGTCAGAGTTGCTCAATCAAGGTTAATTCCGGGTTAACGTTGACGCGGTCCGCAAACCTGCGGGATTAAGCGCGCACTTTTCGGTCGGCCATGGCCGCGGCAAACCGTTCAAAAAGGTAAAAGCTGTCTTGCGGGCCGGGCGAGGCTTCGGGGTGATACTGAACCGAATACACCGGGCGATCGGACATGCGGATGCCGCAGTTCGAGCCATCGAAGAGCGACCGGTGGGTTTCAACCACCCCGGCAGGCAACGATTGGGCGTCGACCGCAAAGCCGTGGTTCATCGAAGTGATTTCGACCTTGCCGGTTTCCAGGTCCTTGACCGGGTGGTTGGCGCCGTGGTGTCCGTGGTTCATCTTGATGGTCTTGCCGCCCAACGCCAGTGCCAGCATCTGGTGACCAAGGCAGATCCCGAAAATCGGCAGATCCGTGGTTTCAAGAATTTCCTTGATCATCGGCACAGCATAAGTGCCGGTAGCAGCCGGGTCTCCCGGGCCGTTGGACAGGAACACGCCATCAGGGTCGTGCGCCAGCACCTCAGCCGCGGTTGCGGTTGCGGGCAGGACCGTCACGTCGCAACCGGCCGAGGCCAGGCAGCGCAGGATGTTCCGTTTTGCGCCGTAGTCCAGCGCGACGACTTTGTGCACGGGTGCTTGCTGACGCTGGTAGCCGTCCGGCCAGGCCCAATGCATCTCGTCCCAGCGGTAGCTTTGGGCACAGGTCACATCCTTGGCCAGATCCATGCCCTCCAGCCCGGCGAAACCACGCGCCGCTGCAACCAGGGCTTCGATATCGAAGTTGCCCTGCGGGTCATGGGCCAGCGCGACATGCGGAGCGCCTTGCTGGCGGATCGCGCGGGTCAGCCGGCGGGTATCGACCCCACCGATGGCAATCCGGCCACGGCGTGCCAGCCAGTCGGTCAGCCGCTCGGCCGAGCGCCAGTTCGACGGCTCGGTCGGGTCCCACTTGACCACCATGCCCGCGGCCACCGGATCGGCGGTTTCGTCATCGTCGGGATTGACGCCGACATTGCCGATATGCGGGAAGGTGAAAGTCACGATCTGCCCGGCATAGGACGGGTCGGTCATGATTTCCTGATACCCGGTCATCGCGGTGTTGAAACACAGCTCGGCCACGGTTTGTCCCGTGGCGCCGAACCCGGTTCCGAAGAAGAGTGTTCCGTCGGCCAGAGCCAGACATGCGGTGGGCTTGGACGTGGCTTGATGGGCCATGGCGCGACTCTCCTATCGGGTAAATCGGCGCATAACTAAGGGGGTTGGTGCCTCGGGTCAACCCTGTTCAAATTTTGGGCTATTGTTGTTTTTCAATGATTTAGCCTTATCTGTCTGCTGTTGTGCCTCGGATTTTGTTTAGATATGTTCGGGGTTCCGTTGCCATGGGGATGGACAGAACAGATGGATATGCGAACTCGGGTGACCACTGCCCTGAAGCAAGCAATGAAGGACAAGGATGCCGAGCGTCTGTCGACGCTGCGGCTGGTCAATGCCGCGATCAAGGATCGGGACATCGCGCTGCGCGCGGCCGGAAACGAAGAGGCCAAGGGCTGCGATGACGCGGATGTTCTTGAGATTCTTGGGAAAATGAGCAAGCAACGCAAGGAAAGCGCGCGGGCCTATGAGGAAGGCGGTCGTTTGGACCTGGCCGAGCGCGAACTGCGCGAGGTGAAGATCATCGAGGAATTCCTGCCCAAGCAGTTGGATGATGATGAGGTCGCAAAGGCCATCCAGACGGCGATCACGGCGACCGGTGCCGGGTCGATCCGGGACATGGGCAAGGTCATGGGCGAGCTCAAGGCCAACTACACAGGCCAGATGGACTTTGGAAAGGTGGGGCCGCTGGTCAAAGACCACCTGTGCGCAGCGTCGAACGGCGACTGCTGACGCGCTTTATTCAAGCGCCGGTTCGCGCAGCCGTTTTACCAGATCATCATACAAGGCAATGCGTTCCTCCTCTGAGAGGAACGCGCCAATCTCGACCACCCGTCCTTCACCCGACAGGGTCACATAGTTCGGGACGGGTCCGCCGGCCTTGTGCATTTCCGGACGGGCCCAGTATCGATTGCAAGTCCATTCCTGCTGGCCGGTCCGGGCGCTGTGATGGATCAGGCGTGCTTGGGTTCCGGTAAGGGTCAGTACCTCAAACACGTTTCGGGACCGATAGTTCGCCTGGATCGCAAGCCATAGGCCCGCCACCGTCAACAGAAGGAACGGCAATAGCCCCCACAGCAGAACCGATCCCAGAACTGCCAGCAGGGGTATCAGTCCAAACAGGAAAACCGATAGCACGACGGCTATCGCGCCGCGCGGTGGCAGGGAATTGTGCGGCCAAAGGCGCAATTCCTGTTCCGAGTTCGAGCTGTCGTTCCAATGGTAGGGCATATTGCAAAAATAGCGCCTGCTGATCCGGTGTCGATTGCCAATTTCAAACGACGTGTCCGACCCTCGCCCAGGACAGCGCATCCTCAAGCCGGTCGTCGCCCCAGAACACTTCGCCCCGCGTGACAAAGCTGGGCGCGCCGAATACGCCCAGGCCCACCGCCGTTTCGGTTTCAGCTTTCAACGCGGTTTCGATTTCGGGACTGCGCGCGCGGGCCATGACCGGCAGCGGGTCCAGCTGGCAACGGAACAGAGCCTCGGACATGGCGTTTTCACTGCCGGCTTCGATACCGTCCTCAAACCAGATCCTGTAAAGGTTTTGGGTAAAGCTCTTGCCCCATCCTTCCCGGAAACCCAGCAGCGCGACCTGGTTGGCCAATTCGAGGTTCGAAATCGGATAGGGGGCGGGCAGCTTGGCGTGGATATGGTACTTGGCTGCGCGGCGTTCGATGTCGCGCCACATGTAGGCCGACTTGACGGGTTTGCCCGCAAACGGAATGTTCTTCTGTTCAGACATGACCGCGCGCACGTCGAAAGGGCGCCAGTTAACCTGCGCCTGGTGTTCTGCGCACCAATCGTCCAGACGCATGATGGTCAGGAAACTGTAAGTGCTGCCGATGGAGTACCAGAAATCAATATCGGGCATGGTGACCTCGGAGATTGGCCGGACATGCGGCGCCCCAAGGATACCCGATTTTCAACGATATTGCGACCGCCCGCGGAATGCGATGGCCGATAGAGCGCGAACAGTAAAAGAAAAACCCCGCCGTGAAGGCGGGGTTTCCTGTTTTCGGGAAGGGATCAGTGCGCGTGGCCTTTGTCCCAGTCTTCCTGCTTGGGCAGCTGCTCGAACGTGTGCTCGGGCGGCGGCGAGGGCAGGGTCCATTCCAGCGTATCCGCGTATTCGTTCCACGGGTTCGGGCGTGTTTCCTTGGCGCCCCGGAACAGGGCGTAGAACACGATCCCGAAGAACAGCAGGAACGAAGCGAACGAGACGAACGCACCGATCGAAGACACGAAGTTCCATTGAGCGAAGGCTTCGGGATAGTCGATATACCGGCGCGGCATGCCCTGACGGCCCAGGAAGTGCTGCGGGAAGAAGGTCAGGTTTGCACCGATGAAGAACATCCAGAAGTGCACCTTACCCCAGAACTCCGAGTACTGACGGCCCGTCATCTTCGAGAAGTAGAAGTACACGCCTGCAAAGATTGCAAAGACTGCACCCAGGCTCATCACGTAGTGGAAGTGCGCGACGACATAGTAGGTGTCGTGGTAGGCCCGGTCGATACCGGCCTGCGACAGAACCACACCGGTCACACCGCCGACGGTGAACAGGAAGAGGAAGCCGAAGGCGAACAGCATCGGCGTCTTGAACTCGATCGAGCCGCCCCACATGGTGGCGATCCACGAGAACACCTTCACGCCCGTCGGAACCGCGATGACCATCGTGGCCAGCATGAAGTAGGCCTGCTGGCGCAGCGACATGCCGACGGTGTACATGTGGTGTGCCCACACGACAAAGCCCAGCGCGCCGATTGCGATGATCGCCCAGACCATCGGCAGATAGCCGAAGATCGGCTTGCGCGAGAAAGTGGCGATCACGTGGCTGATGATGCCGAAGCCTGGCAGGATCACGATGTACACTTCGGGGTGGCCGAAGAACCACAGGATGTGCTGGTACAGGATCGGGTCACCGCCACCGGCCGGATCAAAGAAGGTGAAGCCGAAGTTGCGGTCCATCAGCAGCATGGTGATCGCGCCCGCCAGAACCGGCAGCGACAGCAGAATCAGCCACGAGGTGACGAAGATCGACCAGCTGAACAGCGGCACCTTGAACAGGGTCATGCCCGGGGCACGCATGTTCAGGAAGGTGGTGATCATGTTGATCGCGCCGAGGATCGAGGAGGCGCCCGATACGTGCACGGCAAAGATCGCCAGGTCCATGGACATGCCGCCTTCGGTCGTCGACAGCGGCGGGTACAGAACCCAGCCCACGCCCGAGCCGGCCTGGTCGTTGCCGCCGGGGGCCAGCAGCGACGCGATGCCCAGCGAGGTGCCGGCGACATACAGCCAGAAGGACAGGTTGTTCATCCGTGGGAACGCCATGTCCGGCGCACCGATCTGCAACGGCATGAAATAGTTGCCGAATCCGCCGAACAGCGCGGGGATGACCACGAAGAACATCATCAGAACACCGTGATAGGTGATCATCACGTTCCACAGGTGTCCGTTGGGCGTGCAGGGATCGGCCATGAAGCCTTCCAGGCACATGTACTGAACGCCCGGATGCATCAGTTCAAGCCGCATGTAGATGGTCATCGCGACCGAGATGAACCCGGCAAAGGCCGAGAAGATCAGGTATAGGATCCCGATATCCTTGTGGTTGGTCGACATGAACCACCGGGTAAAGAACCCGCGCTGGTCTTCATGATCGTGACCATGAATGGCTGCGTCTGCCATTTAGGTGCCTCCTGTTGCAAATAGACCGCGCAGCCGGACCTCTCCGGCGCGCGGGATTCCTGCTGGTTTTAGAATGCAAGGGGGCGGCCTTCAATGGCCGAGTTTGATCTGGATCAAGATTAATTGTCGCGGGGCAGGAGGACACCCGTGCGATTTCAGCCTTGGATGACCGGTATCTGGGGATGAACAGGCGAATTGCAAGGACAGGGGCTTCGCAAGGGCGGAATCACGCCTTGACCCGCTGCGGGCTTGGCCGCAGAACAACACGCAGCCCCTTTGTCGGAGACCCACCATGACCGCTTATGATCCCGAAAACATCTTTGCCAAGATCCTGCGGGGCGAGATCCCCTCGACCCGCGTCTACGAGGATGAGGACACGCTGGCTTTCATGGATATCATGCCGCGCGCGGACGGACACCTTCTGGTGATCCCGAAGACGCCTTGCCGCAACGTGCTGGATGCCACACCCGAGCAATTGGCCGCAGTCATGACCACGGTTCAGAAACTGGCGCGTGCGGTCATGCGCGCCTTTGACGCCGAAGGGGTGACCATCCAGCAGTTCAACGAGGCAGCCGGAGGGCAGGAGGTGTTTCACCTGCATTTCCATGTCCTGCCCCGGCACGAGGGCGTCTCTCTGCGCCCGCCCGGCAAAATGGGCGATTTCGACGAGATCGCCAAACACGCCGAGCGCATCAGGGCTGCGCTGGCGTGACGGGTGGGGGAGCCTGATGCGCCCCAGAACAGGCATCGTGATCCCCAAACGCCCGCAAGACTGAGCAGACATGGTCGTGCTGCCCGTCGCAGGCGGCTGCGATCCGGGCAAGTTCGGTCTCGAGCCGGCGCAGCTTTGCAATCCGATCCTGCAGGTCCGTCAGCTGCCGCTCGGCGATTTCGTGCGCCCGGTTCAGATCGGCGCCTTGGGCGCCTTCCAATGACAGCAGGGCCTCGACATCGGCCAATGGCAGTCCAAGATCGCGCGTGTGTTTGACAAAGTGCAGCCGCTCGAGCGCGGCGCGGTCATAACGCCTTTGGTTGCCGGCGGTCCGTTCTGGCGGTGGCAGCAGGCCCCTTTCTTCGTAAAACCGGATCGTGGCGGTTTTGACGCCTGTGCGCCGGGACAAATCCCCGATCGAGAACATTTTCTCCAATCCCCCCCTTGAACCTCTAGTCACTAGAGGAATTAGGTATGGACAATGGCCAAGACAAGGACACGACATCATGGCGCATGATCATTCCCACGCCGGACACAAACACCACGCCCAAATCGACGCCGATGCCGGAGACGCGCGGGTGGCATGGGCCATCGCGGTCAACATGTTTCTGACGCTGGCACAGGTGGTCGGTGGGATCTTTTCGGGGTCGCTGGCGCTCATCGCTGACGCGCTGCACAATTTTTCCGACGCGATTGCCCTGATCATCGCGTTCCTTGCCCGCACGATTGCCCGGCGCCCAGCCGACCCGCGCATGAGCTTCGGATACGGTCGAGCCGAAGTGGTCGCGGCGCTGGTCAACTATACCACACTGATCGTCATCGCCGCGTACCTGATGTACGAAGGGGTGGCCCGGTTCTTTCAGCCCGAGCCGATTGACGGCTGGCTTGTGGTCTGGATAGCCATGCTGGCGTTGGTGGTGGATCTGATCACCGCGCTTTTGACCTATAGCATGGCCAAAACCAGCATGAATATCCGCGCGGCTTTTTTGCACAACGTTGCTGATGCGCTGGGATCGGTTGCAGTGATCGTGGCCGGGGTGGCTGTGATCCTGTTCAACTGGACCTGGGTCGACCCGGCCGTCACCATTCTGATTTCGCTGTACATCCTTTGGCATGTCCAAAGCGAAATCGGAGGAACGATCCGTGTTCTCATGCTTGGAGCGCCGCCCGATCTGGACCCCGAGGAGGTCGCTTCGGCCATTGAGGCAACGGACGGCGTGCGCGAGGTTCACCATGTCCACTTGTGGAGCATGCAGGAAAACCAGCCCGCTCTTACCGCGCATCTGGTGGTCGAAGACTGCGCCTGGTCGCAGGCTGAACAGGTGCGCGGTCTGGTGAAACAGGCAATGCGCGACAGTTTTGGGATCGGCCACCTGACGCTTGAGGTGGAAATGGCCGCTCGGTCCTGCCCAAAGACCATGCGGTTCGGCCATGCCGCGGACCAATCAGGCGAAAACTGAGGCCCCAAAAACGAGAATTGCCGTTCCGATATGGGGTCGGAACGGCAGACTCGTAACCAAACACTTGATCGATTTTCGCGGGCTGGCCGCGATCACCGGTTAACATACCACTCACTCTTGAACGGTATATTCATGATACCTCAAACTGCGGCTGTTGTGTGGAAGGAAGAAGGAGATTCCCTAAATTTTAAGGCAATTCGCGGCAATCTTCGGAAATTTGCGACCGTATTGAGAAACAGAAGAAGCCTGCATCGAGGATTGTCGTTCCGCAGGGTCAGATTCTGCGATTCGAGAACATGGTCGATGCGTGGGGGTCAGACCACCTCGGGGCCAAAAGCGTCAGTAAAGGTTTTGCGCAGAGCCACATCGACATCGGCCATTGTCACCGGCAATCCCAGATCCACCAACGAAGTCACGCCGAACTCCCGGATGCCGCAGGGAACGATGCCCGAAAAATGCTCCAGGTCCGGTTCCACGTTTATCGAGATGCCGTGGAAGCTGATCCATTTCCGCAAGCGGATGCCGATCGCAGCGATCTTGTCCTCGGCCGGTTCGCCACTGACGGTCAGCGGCTTGTCCTTGCGCGGCACCCACACACCGACACGGCCTTCGCGGATTTCTCCGTGGACGTTGAACTCGGCCAGTGCCGAGATCACCCAGGTTTCCAGCTGTTTGACAAAGCGGCGGACATCATGGCCGCGCTTTCCGACATCCAGCATGACATAGACGACCCGCTGGCCAGGTCCGTGATAGGTGTATTCGCCCCCGCGCTTGCTGGCATAGACCGGGAATCGATCCGGGTCGGTCAGGTCTTGGGGTTTGGCTGATGTTCCGGCCGTATAGAGCGGCGGATGCTCCAAGAACCAGATGCACTCGTCCGCGGTTCCGGCCGCAATCTCGGCCACCCGCGCCTCCATGAAGGCGACGGCGGTGTCATAGTCGGTCAGTCCGTCGGTGATCTTCCATTCCATGCGCGCCTCATAGCTGTCCTGCTGTCCAAGCGAAAGAGGTTAGGCGGCCTCGGCCCGGCATCGCTGCAGGACCTGAGCGTAGGTCTCGGTGCCCTGCGCACCCGCCAGCAGGTACTTGCCGCCAAAAACCATTGCCGGAACTCCGGTGATGCCTCGGCTGGTCCAGAATTGTTGCTTTTGCCTTACCGGGCCTGCATGCGCGCCCGATTCCAACGCCGCGCGGGCGGCGTCTGGGTCGAGGCCAGCCGTCTGAGCGGCATCCAGCAACACCTCAACTTTCGAAACATCCCGCTGATCTGTGAAATAGGCCTTGAACAAGGCCAGCTTCAGCGGGTGTTGCCTGCCTTGCGTTTCGGCCCAGTCCAGAAGTTGATGCGCAGCAAAGGTGTTCACTATACGGCTGTCATCATTGAAATTGAACGTGAAACCCAAATCTGCACCGAGCGCTGTCAACCGGTCTCGAGCCTGCTGGCTCTGCTCGGCGGTCGAGCCGTACTTTTCCATGATGTGCTCTCGCAGGCTCTGGCCGTCCGGCCCCATAGTGGGGTTCAGTTCGAATGGGTGCCACCGGAGCTGCGCCATCACGTTCTCCTGCTCCAGCGCCAGATCAAGCTGACGAAACCCGACGATGCACCACGGGCATACGACATCGGATACGATGTCGACTTGGATGACGGGGCGGGGATCGGATGTGGGCATCGTATGCTCCTGCTGCGATGTGGCATCGGGTTTCATGACCCCACAGATATGGTTGCGGGCCGGGAATTCCAATGCGGTTGCTTTTGCCTCTTCACATCCTTTTGCCAAGCGTCTATACGCCGCCTACCAAGTCACAGGCAGTGCGGCCGTGGCGGAATTGGTAGACGCGCAGCGTTGAGGTCGCTGTGGGGTAACTCCCGTGGAAGTTCGAGTCTTCTCGGCCGCACCATTTTCTTCCTTGTCAATTCACCCGTCGTTCCGTTTTGGGCGAGGGGCGGCATTGTGGCTAATCGCGAATTCTTGCGAGCGGTTTCAACGCGCCAAAAACGGGCACTTGATTTCGCCGTTAATTCGAATATCCATGAATTATGGAAAGAGTGATTCCCGACCGCCTGTCCACCTTGGGTCATCCGTCTCGGTTGGCCGTTTTTCGGTTGTTGATGCGCCGGTATCCCGATCGCATACCCGCGACCGAGATTGCCATCGCGTTGGACCTCAAGCCGAATACGCTGTCCAACTACGTGAATGCGCTGATGCAGGCGGGACTTGTGACGCAGGAAAGGGTCGGGACGTCCTTACGCTACTCGGTGGATATGAAAGCCGTGCGGGAGACGTTCGATTACCTTCTGTTGGATTGCTGCCGTGGGCGTCCGGAACTCTGCGCGCCCAGTCCGCTCAACGGCGTTGACGCGCATGCGGTCAATGCCGCGCGTACCTACAACGTTTTGTTCATATGCACCGGGAATTCCGCGCGCTCGATTTTCGCCGAGGCCCTGTTGAAGCAGCTTGGCGGCGACCGGTTCAACGTGTTTTCCGCCGGTACACGTCCTCAGTCCCAGTTGAACCCAGCGGCACTTGAGGTGCTGCGGCAGAATGGGCACGACATCTCGGACCTGCGCGCCAAGAATGTAGGCGAGTTCCAGGCCCCGGGCGCGCCGAAATTCGATTTCGTGTTCACCGTATGCAATCAGGCTGCGAACGAAGATTGCCCCGCCTGGCCCGGGCAGCCGATCAGCGCGCATTGGGGTATGCCCGATCCGGTGAAGGCCGAGGGGACAGAGGCCCAAAAAAGCCTTGCCTTCCAGCAGGCCTACGGCGCGTTGCGCAACCGGATCCTGACCTTTTCCTCGCTGCCGTTCGAAACCCTTGACCGCATGTCCCTTCAGAAGGCCGTGGATGACATCGGCCAGATCCATACCGGAGAAATCGCATGACCGTTTATGCTCTCAACGGCCTTGGCCGCATCGGCAAGCTGGCCTTGAAACCCCTGCTTGAGAAAGGCGCGCAGATCGCCTGGATCAACGACGCGGTGGGCGACCCGGCCATGCACGCACATCTGCTGGAGTTCGACACCGTGCATGGCCGCTGGGACGCCGAGTTCCGCCATGATGAAAGCTCGGTCACCATCGACGGCGTGCGGCTGCCCTTCATCGGAACCCGCAATCTGTCGGAGCTGCCGCTTGAGGGCGTCGACGTCGTCATCGACTGCACCGGGGTCTTCAAGACCGAGGCAAAGCTGGCCCCTTACTTTGACGCCGGTGTGAAAAAGGTGGTGGTCTCGGCGCCGGTCAAGGATGGTGATGCGGCCAATATCGTCTTTGGCGTGAAAGAAGGCACCTATGATCCGGCCCGCCACCGCATCGTGACCGCGGCCAGTTGCACCACGAACTGCCTGGCCCCGGTGGTCAAGGTCATCCACGAGAGCCTTGGTATCCGGCACGGCTCGATCACCACGATTCATGACGTGACCAACACGCAGACGATCGTGGACCGTCCGGCCAAGGATCTGCGCCGTGCGCGCTCGGCGCTGAACTCGCTGATCCCCACGACCACCGGCAGCGCCACGGCGATCACCCTGATCTATCCCGAACTGACGGGGCGGCTGAACGGGCATGCGGTGCGGGTGCCGCTGCTGAATGCCTCGCTGACCGATTGCGTGTTCGAGGTTGAACGCGAAACGACGGCCGAAGAGGTGAACGCCATGTTCAAGGCCGCGGCCGAGGGGCCTCTGGCCGGCATTTTGGGCTATGAGGAGCGTCCTCTGGTCTCGACCGACTATACCAATGACACCCGGTCCAGCATCGTGGATGCACCCTCGACCATGGTGGTGAACGGAACGCAGGTAAAGGTCTATGCCTGGTACGACAACGAGATGGGCTACGCGCACCGTCTGGTGGATGTCGCGATGATGGTCGGGGTATCGCTTTGACAAGCGCTTCCCAGCGTCCGGACGGGTTGTCGGCCTATATGGCCGTCACGGCTGCCTATTGGGCCTTCATGCTGACCGACGGCGCCCTGCGGATGCTGGTGCTGCTGCATTTTCACACGCTGGGCTTTTCGCCGGTTCAGCTGGCCTATCTGTTCGTGCTGTACGAGATCGCCGGGATGGCCACCAACTTGGCCGCCGGGTGGATCGCCGCGCGGTTCGGTCTGACCGCGACCCTGTACGCGGGGCTGACGATACAGGTGCTGGCCTTGCTGGCGCTAGCGCAGTTGGATCCGGGCTGGACCATCGGTATGTCCGTCGCCTTCGTGATGGTCGTGCAGGGTGCCAGCGGCGTGGCCAAGGACCTGACCAAGATGTCGTCGAAATCGGCGGTCAAGCTGTTGGCCCCCACCGAAGGTGGCGGGTTGTTCCGCTGGGTCGCGGTGCTGACCGGGTCGAAGAACGCGGTCAAAGGGGTGGGCTTCCTGCTGGGAGCGGCCTTGTTGGCCGGGTTCGGCTTCACGGGTGCCGTGGTGGGCATGGCGGGGGTCTTGTTCCTGATCCTGGTGGCGGTGCTGCTGGCGATGCCGCCGGGGCTGCCCAAGGGCCGCAAGGGCGCTAAATTTTCCGAGGTCTTTTCGAAATCGGCCAATGTGAACTGGCTGTCCGCGGCGCGGGTCTTCCTGTTCGGGGCGCGCGACGTCTGGTTCGTCGTCGGCATCCCGATCTATTTCTACGCCGTGCTGTCGGATGGCAGCGAAGCGGGCAACCGCTCGGCCTTTTTTCTGGTCGGCGGGTTCATGGCCTTGTGGATCATTCTGTACGGCATTGTTCAGGCTGCCGCCCCGCGTCTGCTGCGGGCAGGGGCGCGGGATGAGGCCGATCTGGTCGCAGCAGCGCGCAGCTGGGCCTGGGGGCTGGCCTGCGTGCCGGCCGTCCTGACGGTGGCTGCGCTGATGTCCTCTGGGCCCGCGCCGTGGCTGACGCTGACGCTGGTGGGTGGACTGCTGGCCTTTGGCGCGGTCTTTGCGGTGAATTCCTCGCTGCATTCCTATCTGATCCTGGCCTTCACCCGGGCCGAGCGGGTGACGATGGATGTGGGCTTCTACTACATGGCCAATGCGGGCGGGCGGCTGTTGGGTACGCTGCTGTCCGGCCTGACCTATCAATGGGGCGGGTTGCCCTTGATGCTCGGGACGGCGGCCGCCATGGTCGCGCTTTCCGCCTTGGCTGCGGGGCGCTTGCAGCCCCACACAACTTCGGAGATCTCTGCATGAGCGTATTTGAACGGTATCTGTCCCTGTGGATCGCGCTGGCAATGGCCGCCGGGATCGCCATCGGCTCATTCGCGCCGGGTTTGGTCCAGGCCATCGCGGCGGCCGAGGTGGCCAATGTCAACCTGGTGGTGGCGGTGCTGATCTGGGCCATGGTCTATCCGATGATGGTGGGGGTGGACCCAAGCAGCCTGCGCGACGTGGTAAAAGAGCCCAAAGGGCTGGCGATCACTCTGGCGGTCAATTGGCTGATCAAGCCCTTCACCATGGCCGCGCTGGGCGTGCTGTTCTTCGAATACGTCTTTGCCGACCTGATCGCGCCCGCCGATGCCCAGCAGTACATCGCAGGGCTGATCCTGCTGGGTGCGGCACCCTGCACGGCAATGGTGTTCGTCTGGTCGCATCTGACCAAGGGGGACGAGAACTATACGTTGCTGCAGGTGTCGGTGAATGACATCGTCATGGTCTTTGCCTTTGCTCCGATCGTGGCCTTCCTGCTGGGCGTGACCGACATTTCGGTTCCGTGGCAGACGCTGGTGCTGTCGGTTGTCCTGTTCGTGGCTCTGCCCTTGGCGGCAGGTGTCTGGACGCGCAACCGGCTGGGCTCGGCCGAGCGGATCGAGGCGTTCCGCGACCGGGTCAAGCCGTGGGGCGTTGTCGGCCTGATCGCGACCGTCGTCATCCTGTTCGGCCTGCAGGGGCAGGTGATCCTGGACCGCCCGATGGTTATCGCGCTGATCGCCGTCCCGATCCTGATCCAGTCCTACGGGATCTTTGCAGTGGCCTATGCGGCGGCCTTTGCCCTGCGCGTGCCGCACCGGATCGCGGCACCCTGCGCACTGATCGGCACGTCCAACTTCTTTGAACTGGCGGTGGCCGTCGCCATCAGCCTGTTCGGCCTGAATTCGGGTGCGGCTCTGGCCACGGTGGTGGGTGTTCTGGTCGAGGTGCCGGTGATGCTTTCGCTGGTGGCTTTCGCCAACCGGACGCGCGGCAGTTTTGCCGAGCGCTCGGAACAATCTCCAGAGGACGTCCGGGCCTAGCAATCCGACGGTGGATATCCGGCGTCAAACAGTGGTAGACGCCTAGCGCGGACCCGGCTTGGCCGGGCGCCGCAGATTTGTCTGGGCCACAAAAAGGAACGTGCACTGATGGCGGGGTCTCAATCTCGGGCACTTGCTGATCGCAGCGAAGTCACTCGCGCTGCGCGCTTGTCGGTTGCGCCGATGATGGATTGGACCGATCGGCACTGTCGGTATCTGCACCGTTTGCTCAGTGCTGAAACGCTGTTGTACACGGAAATGGTGACGGCCCCTGCTCTGGTACGGGGTGGAGCGCTGCATCTTCTGGACCATAGCCCCGAGGAACATCCCGTTGCTCTGCAATTGGGCGGATCTGACCCGCAGGAGCTGGCTCAGGCGGCCGCATTGGGGGCTGAGGCCGGGTATGACGAGATCAACCTGAACTGTGGCTGTCCGTCAGACCGGGTTCAATCGGGAACGTTTGGGGCCGTCCTGATGAAAGAGGCGGGCCGGGTCGCCGAATGCGTGGCCTCCATGCGGGAAGTTGTAGATGTCGATGTCACGGTCAAATGTCGGATCGGCGTGGATGACCAAAACCCCGAGGACGTATTGCCCGAGTTTCTGGATCGGATTCGCGCCGCCGGCTGTCAGCGCGTGACGATCCACGCCCGCAAGGCTTGGCTTCAGGGGCTTAGCCCCAAAGAAAACAGGGATATACCGCCGCTGGACTACGATCTGGTTCACCGGATGAAAGCAGATTTTCCAGATCTCCACATCTCGATCAACGGAGGCATCACGACACTGGCCGAAGCCCAGGTGCATCTGGACGCCGGACTGGACGGGGTGATGATCGGGCGGTCTGCCTATCATCAGCCAACCGATATTCTGGCCGAGGCCGACCCGATGATCTACGGGTCGGGGCAAAGGGCGGATCCGGTTGAAGTCGTGATGAAAATGCTGCCCTATATCGATCGGCATCTTGCTGGCGGGGGGCGTTTGCACCAGATCACCCGACATATGCTGGGATTGTTCGCAGGACGCCCGGGTGCTCGTGGTTGGAGGCGCGCTTTGTCCGAAGGCGCGGTCAAAGACCATGCCGGACCTGACGTGGTTCTGGACGCGCTGTCCCGCGTGGCACCGGATGCCGAGGCGGCGCAGGTAATTTAAGACGGCCCACGGGCCGGGGACCGAGGGGGACGGATGCCCGATACGATGTTGCTGGCCCAGATGCTGGGCCTTTTGCTTGTGATCGGCGCGCTGGCCGGTGTTTTGGCTGGCCTTTTGGGAGTCGGTGGCGGGATCGTTCTGGTGCCGGCCTTCTTCTACGCTTTTCAAACGCTGGGATATGGTGGCCCGCAGCTGATGCAGCTGTGTCTTGCGACGTCACTTGCCACGATCATCGTGACTTCGGTTCGTTCGGTGCTGAGTCACAACAAGAAAGGCGCCGTCGATTGGGATATTCTACGCGGTTGGGGTCCGGGTATCGCTGTCGGTGCGATTGTTGGCGTACTGGTCGCCTCGGCCCTGCGCACGGAAGCGTTGCAGGCGCTGTTCGGTATCCTTGGAATGGTGATTGGCGCCTATCTGGGACTTGGCAAGTCCGAATGGCGACTGGGTGATGCCATGCCCGGCGGGCTGAAGCGGTTGGTGATTTCGCCGTTGGTCGGGTTTCTGTCGGTGCTGATGGGAATTGGCGGCGGTAGCTTTGGGGTGCCCCTGATGAGCCTCTACAACACACCGATCCATCGGGCCGTTGCGACCGCCGCGGGCTTTGGCGTGATCATCGCCGTACCCTCGGTACTGGGCTTTCTGTTTCTGCCGATCGCAGCTGAACACCGTCCGCCGCTGACAATCGGCGCCGTCAATCTTGTGGCCTTTGGTGTGGTTGTTGCGATGACGATGATCACCGCGCCCTGGGGGGTGAAACTGGCCCATGCGATGGACCCCAAGCCGCTCAAACGGGTGTTTGCCGTGTTCCTCACGCTGGTGGCCCTGAATATGCTGCGCAAGGCAGTAGGGTGGTAAGGCCTTTCTGGTCGCGGGGTTGGGAAGTATTCCCCTACGACCAGCCCATAGCCGACTGGGTGGCCCACGCCCTACCATTGGCGCAGAAGGCCGCCAGTGACCCGGCCCACCGGCAGTGGTTGGATTGCGAAAGCACCTGGTTCATCGGCGTCGATGCACTGCCCAATGACGGCGCAGGGCGTGTCGGCGCCTCAGCCCCGTTGAGTGGGCAGGCTGTCGAGTTTCTGGTTGAACAATATGGTTCGATCGAATTGCACAAAGGGCAGGTCTCGGTCGTTTATCCCGGCTATCCGCGCCCGCGCAGGGGCGAGAACGAGGCGGCGGCCCGATACCGGGCCAAGCGCGATGCGGCGCATGTGGATGGTCTGAAACCCGGCGGTCCGGACCGTCGGCGCAAGATCGACGAGCCTCACGCATGGGTCCTGGGCATCCCACTGACACAGGCGAGCGCAGACGCCGCGCCTCTGGTCGTTTGGGATGGCAGCCACAGGATCATGGGCGCGGCATTCCGAGCTGCGTTGGCCGGTGTTCCTCGCGCTCAGTGGGCGCGGACCGATATCACCGAGGCCTATCAGGCGGCTCGCCGCAAAGTGTTCGAAACCTGCCCGCGTATCGAAGTGTCGGCCTCGCCCGGCGAAACCTACGTGTTGCATCGCCATTCTTTGCATGGGGTCGCGCCTTGGGGGGCAGGGGCAACGGCGGGGCCGGACGGACGGATGATTGCCTATTTCCGGCCCGAGCTGCCGGGCGGTGTGGCCGAATGGATCGAATCCCCGTAACCTTCTGCCATTCTTTGGCTTTGGAGGCTCAAAATGATTACGGTCCACAAGAATTCCGACGGTGCATTGATCGAAATCGAATTGTCCGGCGAAGTTACAAGCGCCGATTACACAAACACTCTGGTTCCCGCAATCGAGGCTGCGCTGGCGGAACATGACGCCGTCCGCTTGCTGGTTATCGTCGGCCCCGAGTTCAAAGGCTATGATCTGGGCGCTGCTTGGGAAGATACCAAGCTGGGCCTAAGCCATTGGCGCGGGTTCGATCGGGCCGCGGTCGTCGCAGACAAGGGATGGGTCCAGACCAGCGTGCGCCTGGCTGCTCCGCTGATGCCCTGTCCGGTGCAGGTATTCGAGCTGGCCGAACTGGAAGAAGCGCGCCGCTGGATCCGTGAATCTCTGGGCGCGATCCACATTGTGGATTTGGGCGGGCCATGCGTGCAGGTCAGCCTGATGGGTAAGCTGGACCCCGAGGAATACGAAGAGGCCGAAGCTGATCTGGATGCCATCCTGGGCGACCGGGATGCGTTCCGCTTGCTGATCGACCTGAGGGAGTTCGATGGCTGGCAAGGGTTGACCGCTCTGGCCGCGCATTTCCGTCTGGCCCGCGGTCACGTGGGAATGCTGGACCGGGCAGCCATCGTCGGCGACAAGGCATGGCAGAACATCGCGCAGCGCGTGGGTGGCCACATTCTGGGTACACGTACCCAGTTTTTCCCGTCCGAAGAGATTGAAAACGCCAAAGCGTGGCTGGCTGCCGGATGACGGTTGCGCGCGGCCCGAAAGAATGGGCCGCGCTGCGCGTCCGGGGGTAAATCCTGGATTGACACCTGACGCTGTCGCGGGCCGGTCCAACTTGTTACGTCACGTCCTTTTCGCCCAGCCGCGGGGCGCGAAGGGATTGTAACTGTTGAGTCTCTCCGGTTTATTTGTCTAATTGGTAAAAAAATTGAAGCGCGACGGCAGGTTTTCCCCCTTTCTCAAAAGCCTGACTCCGGTATGCGCAAATCGTCGCTGCGGGCCGCCACTCACTCACGCATAGTCATACGGCTCGATCCCCTTTTTCCCGAGCTCTCGACCGGCCCGCAGCGACGCAGATTTATTCAGGAAGGCTCGTATGCGGCTGATCAAGTTTTTGAAAAGAAAATCCATGACCAGCGCGGCTGTCGAAGTTGATTTTCAGGAATCCACTCTTCGGCGGTCGCAGACCAGCAAGTCGGAAATCACCCGTTTGTTCCGCAGTGAATTGAAGGCCGGGCAACGGTCCGGTGTGAAGACATGCGCAGACACAGCGAGAGATGAAGAAGACAGCCGGAAGACCGACAAAGCCCTTTGATCGTCAGGCTTTGTCCAGACGGGCCGCGCGACCACCCCGTCGCTTGGCCAAGCGAGGCTTGCGGGCAGGCAGGTCATTCATGATTTCGGCGCGTTCCGAACTTTCCATTTTCGACCAGCGCGTGATTTCGTCGATGGTGCGATAGCAGCCGGTGCAGATACGCTCGGTTGGATGCACGACGCAGATCTGGACACACGGGCTTTCGACCTCGTCCCTTTTCCAAATCATGTTCGTCATCGCCGGTCTCCGGGCTCGTTAAAGAAAGCGCAGCCTGTCCAGCGCTCCTTGCAGGATATAACCCGCCGCGACGTGGTCGATAACCTGTCCGCGACGTTTTCGTGTCGTATCCGCCTCCAAAAGTGCCTTTTCTGCCGCAACTGTGCTCAGGCGCTCGTCCCAGAAGCCGAGCGGGATGTCGGTCAGTTGGGACAGGTTGCGGGCAAACGCGCGGGTTGATTGGCACCTTGGACCCTCGGATCCGTCCATATTCATGGGCAGACCAAGGACGATCCCTCCGATCTCGCGATCGGCGGCGATCTCCAGAAGGCGGGCAGAGTCCAGCTTGAATTTCTTGCGGCGCACGGTCTCAAGTGGGCTGGCCACACCGCGCATGCGGTCGGAAACAGCCACGCCGATCGTCTTTTCGCCCAGGTCCAGACCCATCAGCGCCTGCATCGGGGGCAATGCGGCTGCGAAATCCTCGAACACGTCCTGGATCATTGCGAAAGACCAGCCTGCTGCGCGGCCGAGTTGATCAGTTCAAGCGCGGCGGGGTCTTCGGCAAACTTGGTCGCGGCTTCATCCCGGATCGCGGCGGCCTGCTCGGTTTCTCCCAGCACCCCAAGCGCCGAGATCAGTCGAGCCCATTCCTGCGGAGAACCACCTTCGGTCGCCAGCCGGTCCGACAATCCGTCAACCATGCCGCGGATCATCTCTTGACGCTCCTCGGGCGTCATTTCCGCCGCTGCTTCCATATCCGACTGGCTGGGGCCCGGACCCGCCGGAGCAGCTGCGATTTCGGGCGCGTTGAACACGCCGGCGCGCCAGGCAAGTTCGTCGATCTGGGCGCGAATGGCGTTGGCCCAAGGCGCGCCCGGCGGCGACGTGCGCAGCGTGTCCATCCAGACGCGATAGGCCTGGTCCGGCCGTCCGATCTGCAGCAGCATCTGTCCCCAGTAATAGCGCGCCGGTCCCGATTGCGGGTCGCGTTCCAGTGCCTGACGCAAGGCCGCTTCGGCTTCGGGAGAGACATAGCCCCCCGCCGCCAGGATCAGCATTTCTGCCAGGTTCGAATAGGCGTCCGCCGGGGCCTCATCCCCCATCAATTCGATTGCACGGCGTTGGGCTTCATAACCGGCCTGAAAATTGCCCGCGTTGGTTTCGTGCTGCGCCAATAGAATGTGACCCTGAAGATCGTCCGGTCGGTCGGCCACGGTCGTGCGCAACTGGTTCAGAAGGTTGGCATAGCTGTCTTCAAGCTGAGGCGCTTCGACGGGCGGGGCCATCTGCTCGGCCTCTTCCTGGCCGGGTCTGTTCTCACGCAGTTCGGCGGCCATCTCCATGCGCGCTGAAAGCGGCTGATCAGGGTATCCGGCAGCGCCCAGTTGGCGGTACAAAGCAAACGCTCCGCCGATCAGAACCAGGGCAACGAACCCGATGGCGGCCAACCGAACAGTGGTCGACGGCCCGGTCGTCGCGTCACCGGTACGGATTTGCGCGTCGGCGGCCAGGATACGGCGCGAAATCTCGGTCCGAACCCGCTGGGCGTCGGCTTTGGCGATCACTCCGCGGGCCAGATCGCGATCAACGCTGGCCAGCTGTTCCTTGTAGACCCGCAAATCGTAGGCCGCCGGATGTTCCTGTCGCCGGCGGGTTCGGGTCAGGCCAAAGGCCAGGAATGCGGTGATCGACAGCGCAAAGAGCAGAAGCAGAACCCAGAATGTCATGATCTCTCCGGAATTGTTGCCCTCACTTAGACCTGCGCGCGCCCGGAAAAAAGGGACAAATGGCCGCGAATGGTCTACATGTCGCAATAGTGCGATATTGCGGCGCTGTACGGCAGGGGTAATCTGTCGCCGCACGGCATATCTTCGGCCAATCACGAACCGGACGGATTCGCTCATGAAACACTATTCAGCCTTTGCCGTAGCGCGAGAGGCGCTGCGCTATCACACCGGATGGGAGCGCGCCTGGCGTTCGCCAGAACCCAAGAAACGGTATGACGTGATCATCGTCGGTGCCGGCGGGCACGGTTTGGCGACGGCGTATTATCTGGGCAAGAACTACGGTATCCAGAACGTCGCAGTGATCGAAAAGGGCTGGCTGGGCGGCGGCAATACCGGGCGGAACACGACCATCATCCGCTCTAACTATCTGCAGGACCCGTCGGCTGCGATCTACGAAAAATCGCGCGGCCTGTACGAGGATCTGAGCCAGGATCTGAACTACAACGTGATGTTCAGCCCGCGCGGCGTGATGATGCTGGCGCAAACCCAGCACGAGGTGCGCGGCTATCAGCGTACGGCGCATGCCAACGCGCTGCAGGGGGTCAAGACTGAATGGATCGAGCCCGAGCGCATAAAGCAGCTGGTCCCGATCATCAACATCGACGGCCCGCGCTATCCGGTTCTGGGTGCGCTATGGCAAGAGCGCGGCGGCACCGCACGCCACGATGCGGTGGCCTGGGGCTATGCTCGCGCCTGTTCGAATATGGGTATGGACATCATCCAGCAGTGTGAGGTTACGGGCGTCCGGTCTGAAAACGGTCGCGTCACAGGGGTCGAGACGACCAAGGGCGCCATCGAATGTGACAAGCTGGGCATCGTGGTCGCGGGCCATTCGGGCCAACTGGCCGAGATGGCGGGCTTCCGCCTTCCGGTCGAGGCGCTGGCCCTGCAGGCGCTGGTGTCCGAGCCGATCAAACCCTGCATGGATGTGGTGGTGATGGCCAACACCGTGCATGGTTACATGTCGCAATCTGACAAGGGCGAGATGGTGATCGGTGGTGGCACAGACGGGTTCAACAACTACACCCAGCGCGGCAGCTTCCATCATATCGAAGAAACCGTCCGCGCCCTGGTCGAGACCTTCCCGATGATCTCGCGCCTCAAGATGCTGCGGCAATGGGGCGGGATCGTCGACATGACCGGCGACCGGTCGCCCATCCTGTCCAAGACGCCGCTGGGCGGTTGCTTCATCAACTGCGGTTGGGGCACCGGCGGGTTCAAGGCCATCCCGGGTTCGGGCTGGGGCATGGCCCAGCTGATGGCCACCGGACATTCCCCGCTGACCGAGGCGTTCTCGCTGGACCGGTTCAAAGAGGGCCGCTTCATCGACGAAAGCGTCGCCGCCGGGGTGGCACACTGATGTCAGTCGCCCCAATGCGCCCCGTGCATGGTTTCGGAACTGTTCGCCCTGTCGGATCCTGGTTTGATCGTTTTCCTTTCTTCCGATCGGAAAATGACGAAGGCGATCAGTCCAAAAACGGCAAGCGTGCCAGCAACGGTCAAAACAATGGTCAAAATATCCATGCGCTAAATCTGGGCGTGTGGTCCCTATTTTTCAAGCGAGGAGTGGCATCATGCTGATCCTGAGTTGCCCCTATTGCGGCGTCGACGCCGAAGAGACCGAACTGACTGCCGGCGGCGAAGCGCATATGAAACGCTTCGGTCCCGGCTCGTCGGACGAAGAGTTCCATGACTATCTGTTCATGCGCGAAAACCCCAAGGGCGTGCACTTCGAACGCTGGCGGCACAGCAACGGCTGCGGCAAGTGGTTTCATGCCGCGCGGTGCACCGCGACGCTTGAGGTGTTCGGCACCTATTCGGCCCAGGTCACCGAGCCGCCAAAGGAAATCCGCGATGCGATTTCGGCCAAACGGCAGGGTTGGACGTGGAGAGAGTTCTCCTGATGCTTCGTCTTTTCAAGAACACATCTGCCGGAGGCCCTGACGCCTCCACTTGCGAAAGGTCCGCAAAATGAGCACCCGTCTCGCAAATCAAGGTCGCCTGATCGACAGGTCGAAACCGGTCACGTTTTCATTCAACGGTACCTCTATGCAGGGCTATCAGGGCGACACGCTGGCCTCAGCCCTGCTGGCTAACGACCAGATGATGGTCGGCCGGTCCTTCAAATACCACCGTCCGCGCGGCGTCGTCGCCAGCGGTTCCGAGGAGCCCAACGCGCTGTTCGGTCTAGGGCAGGGCAACCGGTTCGAGCCGAACCAGCGCGCCACCACGACCGAGCTGTTCAACGGCCTGACCGCGATCTCGCAGAACCACTGGCCCAGCCTGGAGTATGACATCGGCGCGGTGAACACGGCGCTGGCACGGTTCCTGCCGGCGGGGTTCTACTACAAGACGTTCATCCACCCCAAACCGTTCTGGAAACATGTGTACGAGCCGTTCATCCGCCAGTCGGCCGGTTTGGGCAAGGCGCCCGACAAGGACAGCCGCGACGCGGACACGTATGAACATTTCTATGCCTTCACCGACGTTCTAGTGATCGGCGGCGGTGTTGCGGGCCTGCAGGCAGCCAAAGCCGCGGCGCAATCGGGCGCCAAGGTCATGCTGATCGAACAGACCGCCCATTGGGGTGGCCGCGCGCCCGTCGATGGGGGCACCGTCAACGACGAGCCTGTGGATAAGTTCGTGGAACAATTGGTTTCCGAACTCGAAACAATGGACAACGTCACCCTGCGGTCGCGCTGCATGGGGGCCGGGGTCTATGACCACGGCTACGTGCTGGGATACGAGCGGCTGACCGACCACAAACCGGGCACCCAAGGCCCGCGCCATCGGCTGTGGCGCATCCGCGCCAAACAGGTCGTCACGGCCACCGGCGCGATCGAGCGCCCGCTGTCCTTTGCCGGCAATGACGTGCCGGGGGTGATGCTGGCCTCGGCCATGCGCGACTATGTGGTCAACTGGGGCGTGACCCCGGGCGAGCGCGTGATCGTCGCCACCAACAATGACGACGCCTACCGCACCGCGATCATCCTGAAACAGGCGGGCGTGGATGTGTTGCGCGTCGTCGATGCCCGTCCCTCGGCCGGGCCGCTGGCGGACGAAGCGCGCAGCCTCGGCATCCGGGTCGATCCCGGCAAGGCCATCGCCAAGGTCAAGGGCGGCAAGCGGGTCAAGAAGGTCGCGATCTGCAACCAGGAAGGCATCGGCGGCGCTCGGGAAGAGGTCGAATGTGATGCGGTTGCCATGTCGGGTGGCTGGTCTCCGGTGGTGCACCTGTGGTCACATTGCGGCGGCAAGCTGATCTGGGACGAAGCCAACGCCCATTTCCGACCCGACCCCGACCGTCCGCCGCTGGGCGCGGATGGCGCAGGCTTTGTTGTGGCCGCAGGCTCGGCAAGCGGGCCGATGGCGCTGGGCGAGGTTCTGGCCGATGCCCACGCCGCGGGCAAGTCCGCGGCCAAGGCAGCCGGGTTCAAGCCGAAGAACACCAAGGCACCGCAGGGCGAGGCCGAGACCGAAGCGCCCATGCAGGCCGTTTGGCTGATGCCCGCCAAGGCCGACGTGCAGCTGCGCATGAAGTCGTGGCTGGACTTCCAGAACGACGTGAAGGTCTCGGATGTGCAACTGGCCGCGCGCGAGGGCTATGAAAGCGTCGAGCACACCAAGCGTTATACCACGCTAGGCATGGCGACGGATCAGGGTAAGCTGAGCAATATCAACGGCCTGGCGATCCTTGCTGATGCTCTGGAGTCGGAGATTCCCAAGGTCGGCACCACCACTTTCCGCCCGCCCTACACACCCATCTCGATGGGAGCCATCGCGGGCGAGGCGCGCGGCGAGGTGTTCCAGCCGATCCGCCGCACGCCGATGCATGATTGGCATGACCGGAATGGTGCCGATTGGGAACCGGTGGGCCACTGGCGTCGTCCTTACGCCTATGTCCGAGCCGGGGAAACCGTGCATGACGCGGTGAACCGCGAGGTCCGGAACACCCGTGAAAACCTCGGGCTGCTGGATGCCTCGACCCTGGGCAAGCTGATCGTCAAGGGCCCGGACGCGGGCAAGTTTCTGGACATGATGTACACCAACATGATGTCCACGCTGAAGGTCGGCAAATGCCGCTATGGCCTGATGTGCTCGGAAAACGGCTTCCTGATCGACGACGGCGTCGTCGCCCGCATCGACGAGGACACCTGGCTGTGCCACACCACCACCGGCGGGGCTGAGCGCATCCATGCCCATATGGAGGAGTGGTTGCAGACCGAGTGGTGGGACTGGAAGGTCTATGTCGCCAACGTGACCGAGCAATACGCCCAGGTCGCCGTTGTGGGCCCCAACGCCCGCAAGGTGCTGGAGAAGCTCGGCGGCATGGATGTCAGCCGCGAGGCGCTGCCCTTCATGGAGTGGCGCGACGGCCAGATCGGCGGCTTTGATTGCCGGGCCTACCGCATCTCGTTCTCGGGCGAACTGTCCTATGAAATCGCGGTGCCCGCCAGCCAGGGCCAGGCCTTCTGGGATGCCCTGATGGAGGCCGGGAATGAGTTTGGCGTGATGCCCTATGGCACGGAATGTCTGCACATTCTGCGGGCCGAGAAGGGCTTCATCATGATCGGGGACGAGACCGACGGCACCGTGATCCCGCAGGACCTGGGGCTGCACTGGGCGATCTCGAAGAAGAAAGAGGATTTCCTGGGCAAGCGCGCGCAGGAACGCACTCACATGACCGACCCGGACCGCTGGAAACTGGTGGGTCTGGAAACTGTGGATGGATCGGTTCTGCCCGACGGTGCCTATGCGGTGGGCGAAGGCGTGAATGCCAACGGCCAGCGCAACGTGATCGGGCGCGTCACCTCGACCTATTACTCGGCCAACCTGGGCCGGGGCATCGCCATGGGGCTGGTCAAGAATGGGCCGAACCGCATGGGAGAAGTGATCGAATTCCCGGGCACCGACGACAAAAACTACAAGGCCAAAATCGTGGACCCGGTGTTCTACGACAAGGACGGGGAGAAGCAGAATGTCTGAACCCATCAGCGCACTGAACCACGCAAGCTTTGACGGCATCGCCCGGATTGAGGAATGCGGCCTGCAGGGGATGATCACCCTGCGCGGCGATCTGTCCGACAAGCTGGTGACCAAAGCGGTCAAGGATGCCACCGGCCAGAAGATGCCCGGCCAGCGCGAGGCTTTCGTCGATGGCGAAACCGGCGTCTGCTGGATGTCGCCGGACGAGCTGCTGGTGCTTGTTCCCTACGCCGAGGTCGAGGCCAAACTGGCCGCCATGCAGGGCGCGCTGAGCGGCGTGCATGCATTGGCGGTCAATGTCTCGGACGCGCGGGCGGTGTTCCGGGTCTCGGGACCGACCGCGCGTGAGGTGCTGGGCAAGGTTGCGCCCGTCGATTTCTCGTCCGATGTCTTCCAGCCCGGTCAGATCCGGCGCACGCGCCTGGCGCAGGTTGCGGGGGCGTTCTGGATGGACGACGAGGAATCCTTTCGCGTGGTGTGCTTCCGATCAGTTGCGGATTACGTCTTCAAGCTGCTGAAGGTTGCGGCGCAGCCCGGCAGCGAGGTCGGATACTACTGAACCCGACCCCACCTTGGCAGACAGAAAAAGCCCCGGACATCACCGGGGCTTTTCATTATTTGACGACCTCGCATCTGCCGGTTCCGTAGGGTTTGTTCGATGCCCCGACATTCACGAAACTGCCGCTCACCTTCAGCCCACCGTCTGTTGCAAGATTCGCCTGATAGCGCATGCGAATGGCCTGACCTTCGGTACTTTTGAGCGTCACGTTCCAGATCATCCGACAGCTCTTGGCCCCACGATCCCGAAGCTGCGCGTTGGTCCAGTCATGGTAGTTGCTGGCGGCTTGGGCCGTGCCGGCCTCGGGGTCGATTTGAAAGGCATATTCGGGCGCGATCTAGCCGTGGCTATCCCTCTTTGTGATCGTGCACTTGTAAGCCATGGGGGATGCGGCAGCCGCCTGTGCCGTCAGGGCCGCGGCGAGGAATAGAATAAGTCGCGAGTCAATTTTCCTGTGACTTCAGTGGTCAATACAGGAAAATGAACACCGCGTCGCTGGGTGTACAAGGGCAAATTCTCGTTTGAGTAGAGTTTCCGTGACGGAACTCTATTCCGTGAACAGGACGCTGCGGTACTGGGTCAAAGCGCTCGGGCCCAGCAAGTCCTGGGCTGAGATTGGGCGCCCGGTTTCATCGTGCATGTTCGAGTATAAAGACAACGTCGCAAGCAGGGCTTCGACCCGTTCGGCGCGGTTGTTTTCGTCCAGCAGGGGCGCGTGCAGAGACAGATACAGGGCTGGCTTCTGATCCTGCAGCCAGTCGGCGAGCGTCGGCAGAACCGCAAACTCCGCTCCTTCGATATCCATCTTGACCAGCGAAATGCCTGACAGGTCCGTCGCTGTGGCGAACTGGTCCCAGGCGATGGTCAGGGCGTTGGTTCCATGCGCGCCGTCATGCAGCAGAGAACTGGTGGAGTCGCCGGGCTCGCCCCGGACAGAGGCCATGCGGGCCACGCCAAACCGGTCGGACAAAGCCACGCCAAAGGCCGAGACGTTGCGGATGTCGTTCAGGTCGAGGTTCCAAGCCAGATGGCGAAAGGCGGTGGGGTCGGGTTCGAAACACCAGACATGCCGGGCTTTGCGCGCGCCATACAGAACTGTCGGGCCGATCCACGCGCCGATGTCCAGATAGTCGCGGTCGGGCGACAGGTGCTGGTCCAGCACCGCGAATGTCTCGGGCTCCCAGTCGCCGGCCGAGGCCTTGCGCCAGAATTTCGAATGGTATGGGTCCAGCCGGAACGCCTCGCCATTCAGGTTGCCTGCATAATGACCGCGGGCACGGTAGAACATCTTGCGCGCCTGCGTCAGCATAGCGGACCTCCGGGTTTTCTGCGCTCGGGCCTTGACCTGCGGCGGTTGCCAAAGCATTTAACCTTGGGAACGCAACACAAATTTACAGGGGGCCGAGATGGCTTTTGAACTTCCTGATCTTCCTTATGCACATGACGCGCTGGCAGCCAAGGGCATGTCGGCGGAAACGCTGGAATATCACCATGATCTGCACCACAAGGCCTATGTCGACAACGGCAACAAGCTGATCGCCGGGACCGAGTGGGACGGCAAGTCGCTGGAAGAGATCATCGTCGGCACCTATGACAAGTCGGCCGTCGCACAGAACGGTATCTTCAACAACATCAGCCAGCTTTGGAACCACAACCAGTTTTGGGAAATGATGGGTCCGGGCGAGTCGAAGATGCCGGGCGAGCTGGAAAAGGCGTTGGTTGAAAGCTTCGGTTCGGTCGAGGAATTCAAATCGCAGTTCAGTGCGGCCGGTGCCGGTCAGTTCGGTTCGGGCTGGGCGTGGTTGGTCAAGAATGCCGACGGCTCGCTGGCGGTTACTAAAACCGAAAACGGCGTGAACCCGCTGTGTTTCGGCCAGACGGCGCTGCTGGGTTGCGACGTATGGGAACACTCCTACTACATTGATTTCCGCAACAAGCGTCCGGCTTACCTGTCGAACTTCCTCGACAACCTGGTGAACTGGGAAAACGTTGCATCGCGGATGTAAGACTTGACCCGACGAGGGTTTATCAAGGGCCTGCTGGCGGTGACGCTGGCAGGCCTTGTTGTTTCGCTGTACGGGTTCTTTATCGAACCGGCTATGCGGCTGCGGGTTCGCAAATGGAAGCTTAAGCGTGCGGACTGGACGGCGCCTCCGCTGCGGATCGCGGCCATCGCCGACCTTCATGCCGGCGAGCCATTCGTTACCATAAAGCGTATCAAGCAGGTCGTAAGGCGCACAAATGCGCTGGATGCCGATCTGGTCTTGCTGCTGGGGGATTTCACCGCCAGCCACAGGATGGTTTCGAAACCTGTCGCGATGGCGGACATCACCCCGGTTCTTGCCGGACTAACCGCGCGCCATGGGGTTTTCGCGGTGCTGGGAAACCATGACTGGTGGGATGATAC
Organism: Ruegeria sp. BJ5; assembly: GCF_056537865.1. Classification (NCBI taxonomy): domain Bacteria; kingdom Pseudomonadati; phylum Pseudomonadota; class Alphaproteobacteria; order Rhodobacterales; family Roseobacteraceae; genus Ruegeria; species Ruegeria sp. BJ5. The sequence goes on along the minus strand of NZ_JBQFSH010000001.1, from coordinate 962,292 downwards.
GGCCGCTCAACGCCGGGGCGGTGGGCCCAACTTATATGCCGATGCGTTGGCCGCGAGTGGCATCCCGGTCCTATCCAATTCTGCGCAGAAACTGGATGGTCCGGGAATCTGGCTGGCGGGCCTCGAAGACCAACTGGCCATCGTGGAGGGCAATGGGCGATACCGCGGCCTGGACGATCTGTCCGGCACGTTGCGGCAGATTACCGATGACGCGCCCGTCATCCTGATGGCGCATGAACCGGATATATTTCCCCAAGTGCCAGATCGCGTTGCCTTGACACTGTCCGGTCACACGCATGGTGGGCAAATCAGACTGTTTGGGTGGTCGCCCGTGGTGCCCTCGCGGTTTGGCAATCGCTATGCCTACGGCCCTGTGCGTGAAGGTGGAAGGGATCTGGTAGTTTCCGGCGGCATCGGGTGCTCGATCCTTCCGGTCCGGTTTGGTGTTACACCCGAGATTACGCTTGTCGAGATTTCTGCCTGATCCGCGCTTCGGGTGGAAACTTGCCGATACGTCAACTTTTGCGCGCATGTGCCGTTGCAAGACGCCAAAGAGTGATTAGCTGGTAGATGCGGGAGGAGAGAACCGCCAAAACCAAAACAATGAGGGAATAGCTGCCAAATTGTGCCGTGGGTGCAAGGTGTTGGCTGTTCTTGTTCGGGCGGGGGACGGCCACGAAAACCACAACGGGAGATCGCAATGGTCGCACTTGCACAGGGTACTTGGGTCATCATCGCCGATGGGGAAAAAGCGCTGTTCACGGAAAACGTGACGGATGCTGAGAACCCCAATCTGGTGGTCGTATCGGTTGAGGAACAGGATCATCTCGCCGCGCGGGGCAAGCCCTCGGATCGGGCGGGACGGCGAAACGATACCGGGCCGAACCAAAAATCTGCGGTGGAAGAAGACACCTGGCGCACCCATGCCAAATCCCTGTTCGTTCAGGATGTGGCCAATCTGCTCAACAAAAAAGGGCTGAAGGGCGCGTACAAACGGCTTGTTCTGGTTGCCAGCCCACAGGTCCTGGGCCTGCTGCGCCGGCGCCTTCACAGCGAAGTTCTGGCCAAAGTCGTAGCCGAAGTCGACAAGACCCTGACCAATCATCCACTGCACAAGGTCGAAAAGGTGCTGCAACGCCAACTGCGCACCTCGACCGCCTGATCTTGCTGGTTCAGGCGTCACGGGCGAGGAAGCCGCCCGTGACGCCTATTATTTCAATAACTTGTGCAATTCGTTCATCGCGGACTCGGCGTCGTCCACCCATGTGATGAAACGGGCCAAGGAGGCATCCGCAAAACCTGCGTCGATCACCTGATCCAAAAGCGTGTGAAGCGCGTCCCAGTATCCGTCCACATTCATCACCAGAATGGGTTTGTCATGCAGGCCCAACTGGCGCCAGGTCAGCGCTTCGAACAGCTCGTCCAACGACCCTGGTCCGCCGGGCAGCACGACCACGGCATCCGCATTCATGATCATGACTTTCTTGCGTTCGTGCATCGTTTCGGTGACCACGAAACGCGTCAGATCTGTTTTTCCCACTTCCCGCCGGAGCAGATGAACCGGTATCACCCCGAAGGTTTCGCCTCCGGCCGCTTGCGTGGCCCGGGCGACTTCGCCCATCAGGCCCACGTCACCCGCACCGTAGACCAGCCGCCAGCCTTCGGCGGCCAGCAGCCGTCCAAAGGTGCCTGCGGCCTTTGTGTAGGCCGAATTCCCGCCATTGCGTGACCCGCAATACACACAGATCGATTTCTGGGACATCAAACAGCGACTCCGGGGTTGTGTCAGAGGTTTTGACCCGTGATAGCGGGATTGGTAAATTGGCTCAACCGTTCGGCGGAAAGCTTTTGAGTCAAGGCATTTGCGCTGCGGAGTGAAGGAAAAAACATGGACGCCAAATCGGGAAGCGGTAGGTCGGGTGCATTCGTCTGGGGTATCCTTGCGGGTATCTTGGCTGTGATTGGCGCCGGGGGCTTGTATCTTTCGGGTGTCTTCGGTCCTGCGCCGCAGTCTGAACAATCCACTACGGAAGAGGCCGTCGCCGAAAGCGCCAGCGAAGAGACGACTGAGCCAGCCGCCACACCGGCACCAAGCCCGGATGCAGAGGACTCGCAGGTCGTTGCGGAACCTGACAACGCGGACGAGGTTCAGACCTCGACCGAGACCGAAGAAGCAACCGCGCCGGAAGCCGAAGAGACAACCGCGACCGACGAGCAGACTGCGCAGGACGCGACGGTTGAAGAACAGCCGGCAGAGGCTCCTCCCTCACCCGAGGCTAACGCGGCCGCAATTGCTCCGACGCTCGACCAGATATTCGTGGAGCCCGACGGCAATGCGCTTCTGTCCGGCAAAGGCGACCCGGGCAGTCAAATTCGTATCCTGCTGGATGGCGAGCCGATCCACAGCTTCACGGTCGATGGCAGCGGCCAGTTCGCCGAGTTCGTCACCATCCCCTTCAGCGAGGCCGCGCGAGGTCTGGTTCTTGAAGCCGGTGACGGTACCCGGTCTGCGCAATCGGATGACTATCTAATTGCCGCGTTGCCCAAGCCGCCTGCGCCACCCGCTACGGACGAGCAAGTCGCCAGCACGGACACCGAAGCGCAAGACGAAACGGCGGAACAACCGTCTGTGGCAGCAGCGGCAGAAGGCACCGAGGTCGCGCAAGCGGGCGAGACCGTTACCAGGGCGCAGGACGAAGAAGCAACCTCACCCGAGGCCACGACCGAGACTAAATCCAGCGAAAGCCAGCAGGTGGCCGTTTTGCGGTCCGGTGAGGAAGGGGTTGAGCTTGTCCAGTCGCCGTCGTCCGAAGACGCATCGCCTGAGCAGGTTGCGCTTGATACGATCGGCTATTCCGACGCTGGCGATGTCCAATTGTCCGGCCGCGTATCCGAGGGTGCTGCGGTTCGGCTCTATCTGAACAACAAGCTGGTGGCCGACATCACGCCAGGACAGGACGGTGATTGGCGCGGGGAAATCCAGGAAGTCGATCCCGGTGTCTATACTCTACGCGTTGACGAAGTCGACACGGACGGAACGGTGCTGAGCCGTCTGGAAACGCCATTCAAGCGCGAACCGGTTGAAGTTCTGCAGGCGGCCGAGGCGCAGGATGCGGTGCCGGGTGCTGACCAGAGCACGCCGATCCGGTCTGTTACCGTGCAGAAGGGCGATACCCTGTGGGCGATCTCGCGAGAGCGTTTTGGCGACGGTGTTCTGTATGTCCGCCTGTTCGATGCGAACCGCGACCTGATCCGCGACCCTGACCTGATTTATCCAGGCCAGGTCTTCACCATCCCGGAATAAAGGCTTAGGTCTTGCGGGGCCGGGTTTTCGCCCGGCCTCGAAGCTTTCCGGGTCAGACATGAGAAGACTTGCGCCTATGCATTCCGCAGACATGCCACAGATGGACGAACGCAAGTCGGGTTGGCTGACCATCCGAAAAGTGGCTCCGTACCTGTGGCCCGAAGATGAGCCGTGGGTCAAACGGCGGGTGGTCTTCGCGATGGCCATGCTGGTTCTGGCCAAGCTGATCGCGGTCTATACGCCGATCCTGTACAAGGGCGCGGTCGATGCCTTGGCGGGCGAGGGCGTGCCGCCGCTGGCGCTGGGCGCCGTGGGGCTGACCGTGGCCTATGGCGTGGCGCGGATGTTGACCGTGGGGTTCCAGCAGTTGCGCGATGCGCTGTTCGCGCCGGTGGGTCAACGCGCGCTGCGGGCACTGGCGCTCGAGACCTTCCAGCACATCCACCAGCTGTCGATGCGCTACCATGTGACCCGGCGCACGGGCGGCCTCAGCCGGATCATCGAGCGTGGGGTCAAGGGCGTGGAGTTCCTGCTGCGCTTTCTGCTGTTTTCGATCGGCCCGTTGATGCTGGAACTGCTGCTGGTTGCGGTGGTTCTGATGTGGCTGTTCGACGTCTGGTATCTGGTCGTGGTGGCCGTCACCATCGCGCTGTACATCTGGTTCACCTTCACGGTCACCGAATGGCGGGTGAAGCTGCGGCGCGAGATGAATGACCAGGACACCGAGGCAAACCAGCGCGCCATCGACAGCCTGCTGAATTTCGAAACCGTCAAGTATTTCAATGCCGAGCGGCGCGAAGCTGAACGATATGACGTGTCGATGAAGGCCTATGCGCAGGCCGCATTGAAAACGGCATATTCGCTGGCCTTCCTGAATTTCGGTCAGTCCTTCCTGATCACCTGCGGGTTGATCGGGGTGATGGTTCTGGCCGCGATAGGCGTGCAGAACGGGTCGCTGACGGTGGGCGATTTCGTGATGGTCAACGCCTACATGATACAGATCACCGTGCCGCTGAACTTTCTGGGCACCGTCTATCGCGAGATCCGACAGGCTCTGGTTGATATGGGCCAGATGTTTCAACTGCTGGAGCAACCCGCCGAAGTGGTGGACAAGCCAGACGCCAAGCTCCTGCAGATCACCGAAGGCCGGGTCGAACTGGACGATGTGCATTTCGGCTATGACCCGGACCGCGAGATCCTGCGCGGTGTCTCTCTGGTGGTGCCGGGGGGGCAGACCGTGGCCATCGTGGGCGCGACCGGCTCGGGCAAATCCACCATCGGTCGGTTGCTGTTCCGGTTCTACGACGTGACCGAAGGCGCGTTGCGGATCGACGGGCAGGACGTGCGCGACGTGACGCAGGAAAGCCTGCACGCCGCCATCGGGGTGGTGCCGCAGGATACGGTGCTGTTCAACGATACGATCCGGTACAACATCGCCTATGGCCGCGAGGGGGCCTCGCAGTCCGATATCGAAGCCGCCGCAAAGGCCGCCCAGATCCACGACTTCATCACCTCTCTGCCCGAGGGGTACGAGACCAAGGTGGGTGAGCGTGGCCTGAAGCTGTCAGGTGGAGAGAAGCAGCGCGTGGGCATCGCGCGGACGCTGTTGAAGAACCCGCCGATCCTGCTGTTGGACGAGGCCACCAGCGCGTTGGATACCGACACCGAGCAGGACATCAAGGATGCCCTGGCCCGCGCCGGCGAGGGGCGCACGGTGATCACCATCGCCCACCGCCTGAGCACGATCGCCGAGGCCGACCAGATCGTCGTTCTGGAAAAGGGCGAGATCATCGAGCGGGGCACCCACGACGAGTTGCTGCGCCGTGAAGGGCGTTATGCCCAGCTGTGGAACCGCCAGCAATCGGATACGCAGGCAGCCTGAAACCTCTGCGGCTAAGGTCTCAAACAAAAAACGGGCCGGCAGGACCGGCCCGTTTCCTTTGTTACTCTGCCGCTTTCAGCGGATGTCCCGGTGTGTCGCCCGGGCTTTCCTCGGCATCGGTGGCCTCGACCTCGGTCCAGATGATCACGGTTGCCTGCATCCGGCGGGCCGAGTCTCCGATCGCCATGTCCTGCGCGATCTGGCTGGACTTTCCTGCAGTGACCCGCGCCATCAGTTTGCCCAGCCATATGGCATAAGTGGTCACCCACACCCGCAACGCCAGGAACGAGGGCGTCACGATCAGGGTCAGAACCGTGGCGATGCCCAGGCCGAACACCACCGCCGTCGCCAGCTGTTTCCACCACAGCGCGGTGGGGCTATTGATCGAATAGCCGCCGTTGATGAAGTCCAGTGACAGGCCGAACATCATCGGCGTCAGGCCCGCCATCGTGGTCAGCGTGGTCAGCAGAACCGGACGAATCCGCGCCTCGGCCGTGCGCACGATGGCGTCGATCCGGGGCATGTAGCGGCTGTATTCCTGGTAGGTGTCGATCAGAACGATGTTGTTGTTCACCACGATCCCCGCCAGCGCAACGATGCCCGTCCCGGTCATGATGATCGAGAAGGGTTGTTGCATCACCATCATCCCGATCAGCACGCCAGTGGTGGACAGAACCACCGCCAGCAGCACCAGCACCGAGTTGTAGAACGAGTTGAACTGCGCCAGCAGGATCACGAACATCAGACCCAGCGCGGCCAGGAAGGCGCTGGAGAGGAAGGCCTGGCTCTCGGCTTGGTCCTCCTGGTCTCCGGTCCATTCCCAAGTGATCGTGTTAGCAAAGGGCTGAGTGTCCAGCCACTCGGTCAGTACCGCGATCCGCTCGTTCGGGTTGATCAGCGTCAGGCGGGCGTCGCCGTCATCAATGGCGGCCTGCACCTCCTGGAGGGTTTCGGCGCCGGTCAACTGAACCAGAGAATAGGCCGTACCATCGGCACCGTTGACCGTCGCACCTTCAGGTTCCGAGCCTTCGGTCACTTCGCGCACCACGGCCAGCCGCTGTTCTCCGTCCGGGGTGGCGATCACCACTTTGCTCAGGCTGGGTTCCACATCGGCCTTGACGTCGTAATAGCGCTCTTGATCCACACGGTTGATTTCGGCCAGCTTTGCCACCGGTTTGCGGGTGATGAAGTTCGACAAGGGCACCAGCCCGTCCGGTGTACGCACTTTGAGCGTATCCAACGTTGACAGGACCCGATCCTGATCGGGCAGGCGAACGCGGATCTCGATCTCTTCATCCACGCTTTCGGGGCGCATTTCGCCCAGCAGGATGCCACGGGTCACCAACTGCACCATCGCGCCCACGGTTGCCACGTCGGCCCCGAACCGGCCGGCCTTGGCCACGTCGACGTCGATCTGCCAATCGATGCCGGGCAAGGGCAGGGTGTCCTCGATCTTGATCAGGCCTGGGGTGTTTTCGAACACTTCGCGCGCGGTCAGCGTGGCGCCGGTCAGGTCGTCCCAGTTGTCGCCCTTGATCCGCAGGTGCACGGGCTTGGCCGATGCCGGACCCTGTTCCAACGGCAGGATCTCGACAACGAAACCCGGCAGCTTGGCCAGTTCGGCGTTCAACTGCTCGATCACGAAGTCGCCGTCATACTCGGGCGCGACGGTGTGCTTGTCGAACAATCCGCCTGCGACAGGTTCTGACACGTTCGGGCGATCCTCCCACGGGATGATCTCGAACTGCACGCGGCCCACCGTGTCCGCCGGAGCCTGCGCCCCGCCGTTGTTCTGGTTCAGGCCGCCTTCACCGGCGAACGAGAACACGTTGATCACCGCCGGATGCTGGCTGATCACCTGTTCAGCCTCAAAGACCAGCGCGTCTTTTTCGGCTAGAGACAGGTTGCCCCGCGCACGGACATAGGCGGTGGCCTGTTCCGGCTCGCTTTCGACGAAGAATTCAACACCGCGGTTGTTCTGACCGTACATGGTCATCACCGTCATCACCGCAAAGCCTACCGCCACGATCGAGACGATCGGCATGATCGGATTGCCGACCAGGAACTTGATGACATAGCCGAAGGGCGTATGCTCCTTGGCTGTGTGGACACGTTCGTCCGGCTTGCGCTCGATCCGGGCTGCGCTCAGCGTGACCGATCCGGCGAAGGCGCCGAACAGGAACAGAACCGCGCCCAGCAAGAACCCACCGCCTGCGCCTTCCGGCAACAGATACGTGGGGTTCAGCAGCTGCATTGCGCCCAGGAAGATCATGTAGACCGAGGGTGGAACCATGATGGCACGCACCCACCAGGGCGTCCGCGCGCGCAACCAATCCGAGCTGCGGTCGAACACGCGGCTCAACCGGCCCGAGACACCGCCCATCACCGGCAGGTAGATCAGCGCCACGATCAGCGAGGCCGACAGAACGAAGATCAGCGTGACCGGCAGCATACCCATGAATTCGCCCGGAATGCCCGGCCAGAACAGCATGGGAAGAAATGCGCACAGCGTCGTGGCGGTTGACGAGACGATGGGCCAGAACATCCGCTGGGCTGCCTCGACATAGGCGTGCATCGGGCCGACGCCTTCCTTGATGCGTTTGTCGGCATACTCCACGACCACGATCGCGCCATCGACCAGCATCCCCACAGCCAGGATCAGGCCGAACATGACGATGTTCGAGATGCTGACGCCCATGATGGCCAGGAACGCGAAGCACAACAGGAACGAGGTCGGAATCGCGAATCCCACCAGCAGCGCCGCGCGGGTACCCAGCGAAGCCAGTACCACGATCATCACAAGCGCGATGGCCGTCAGAACCGAACCTTCCAGCTGGCTGACCATCGAGCCGACGATGCGGCTCTGGTCATTAGAAGTGCCGACATTCACGGCAGCCTGCAGCTCGGCCGGCCACTTGGTCTCGGCCTTGGCGACGGTCTCTTTCACCTGGGCCACGGTGTCGATCAGGTTGAAACCCTTGCGTTTGACGACCTGCAGCGCCACGGTCGGTTCGCCGTTGAATCGGGCGGTCCCTTCGCGGTCTTCGAAGGTATAGTTGATCTCGGCCAGTTCGCCCAAGGTCACGACCCGGTCGCCATTGACCTTGATCGGCAGTCCATAGACATCCTGTGCGGTCTTGAAGGACGAAGGAATCTTGACCGAAAACGCACCCTGTTCGGTTTCGACCTCACCAGCGGCGATCAGCTGGTTGTTGTTCTGCACGACGTTGATCAGCTCGGCCGCGGTGACGTTGTACGCCTCAAGCCGCAGCGGATCGATGACCACTTCCAGCATTTCATCGCGGTTGCCGGCGATCCCGGCCTCAAGGACCGAATCCAGCGCCTCGAGCTCGTCCTGAAGGTCCTTGGCGACCCGCGCCATCGTGCGTTCGGGCACGGCACCCGACAGGTTCACGATGACGATCGGGAATTCCGAGAAGTTGATCTCGGTCAGCGTGTATTGCTCGGCGCCTTCGGGGAAGTCGGCCTGCGCGCTGTTCATCGCGTCGCGCACGTCAGCGGTAATGGCTGTCTTGTCCCAGCCAAAGTCGAACTCCAGTGCGATCCCCGCATAGCCCTCGGCGGCGGTGGCGGTCATCTCCTTCAGGCCGTCCAGATCCGCAAGCTCGGTTTCCATCGGCTTGATCAGCAGGTTTTCACTGTCTTCGGCCGAAATGCCCGGAAACTGAACCGACACGAACAGGGCCGGAATCTCGATGTCCGGTTCACCTTCTTTGGGCAGGCTGACATAGGCAAACCCGCCGATGATCAGCGAGATGGCAATGAATGCCAGAACCATTCGGGCCCTGTCGGCGGCCCAGCTGACTATGCCCGTCATTGGGAAACGTCCTTATAGGTGGGCGCTACGACCACACCCGCAGTCACGAACTCTTGTCCGACCACGATAATGTCTACGGTTTCCGCAAGACCGCCGACCCAAACACCGTCGGCCGTATCGCGCAACAGGCGGATGGGTACGAAATCGACGATATTACCGGCTCCGACCGTCCGAACGCCTAGCTGGCCTTCGTTGTTCAGCGTCAACGCCGATTGCGGCAGCAGGTGAGCCTTGGCGCCTTCGGCCGCGATGCGGATGCTTGCGGTCTGCCCGTCCCGGATCAGAAGCTCGGGGTTCGGGATGGTAACTTCCACCTCGAATGTGCGGGTTGTGTCGTCCGCCGAACGGCTGAGGAAGGTCACACGGCCCTCGACCTGCAATCCGGTCACCAATTGTGCCTGCGCCGGAGCGCCGACGGTGACACGGTTCACTTCGGTTTCGGGAACAAAGCCAACCAGCTTGATCGGATCAAGCTGGATCACGGTCGCGCACAACGATCCGGGCTGCATCAGACTGCCCAATTCGGCGGCATCGCTTTCCAGAAGGCCCTGAAACGGGGCCTCGATGGTGATGCGGTCCAATTCCAGTTCGGCAGCCGCAACCGCCGCCTCCGCCGCCTCGATGCCCGCCTCCGTAGCCTTCAACTCGGCCTCGGCCGCCTTGATACCGGCCTTTGCGGTACTCATCTCGGCCTCGGCCGCGATCCGCCGGGTTTCGGAGCCGAAGCCAGTTTCCGACAGTTTGCGGGCTGCAATCAGGTTTATTTCGGCCTCGGCAACGCGCGCATGCGCTTCCTCCAGCCGTGCTTCGGCTTCGGGCACACGGCTTTCCGCCTCCAGCTTGGCCGCCTTGGCTTGGGCAAGCTGTGCCGGGCGTGAGCCGGGATCCAATTCGCACAGCAGATCGCCGGCCTCGACGAAGGTGCCCTTACGCTTGGGTTCCGAAATGACGGTTGACGTCGTTTCCGCCAGAACTTCGACCTGACGGATTGCTTTGGTTTCACCGCGCAGCAAAACCGCGCTGTCGATTTCGCGCGCAGTGGAGCGCAACGCAACAACCCCAACGGCCTGCACGGCCGAGGCGTCGTTTGCTTCAGCGCCAGCGTCAGACTGGCTCGCAGCATCTTCGCGACCGGCAAATGCAAACAGGGCATCGCGCTCGAAAACCACGAAATACAATGCAACGATGACCAATGCGGCGTTGACGAGGGATATCAATCGCATGCCGTCATTCTCCTTAAAATATTATGTCCGCACAAATGCCGATGAGCACGCAATGACATGGGGGCGTGCGTGCGCGAAGTCCATACTGAACTGAATAGTTCGGTTTGTTTTTTTTCGCAAGAGCGCCCTGACGCTGAGCAATTGTGCATTTCGGGTACTTGGCTTGCTGATGGTGCCGGGGTATGACATGGCGCCAGAAAGCTGAATGCAACGCCCGGGGGCAGGAATGAGCGACGTCGACAGTTTCATTGATGAGGTCACCGAAGAGGTGCGCCGCGACCGGCTCTACCTGCAGCTGCGTCGATGGGGCTGGGTCGGTGTTCTGGCCGTTGTTCTGATCGTGGGCGGCGCCGCTTTCAATGAATACCGCAAGGCGCGCGATGCCAGTCAGGCCCAGAAGCTGGGCGACGATATTCTGGCCGCGATGCAGCTTAACGACGCTGCCGAACGTGCGGATGCGTTGGCGCAGGTCACGGCCAATTCGGCCGGCGAACAGGCTGTTTTGGGCTTTCTCCTCTCGGGCGCATTGTCCGAGTCGGGATCGGTCGAACAGGCCGTTGAACAGCTGAACGCGATTGCGGTTCAGGGTGATCTTCCGGAAATCTACCGCTCGATCGCTGCCTTCAAAGCCCTATTGTTGCAGTCCGAAACCATGCCCGCCGCCGAGCGCCGGCAACAGTTCGAGGCACTGGCCGCTCCGGGCGCGCCGCTGCGTCTACTGGCAGAAGAACAACTGGCCCTGATCGACCTCACCGATGGTGACACTCAGGCCGCGCTGGAACGTCTGCAGTCCATCCGTCAGGATGCAGAGGTCAGTGCCGACATCCAGCAGCGTGCAACCCAATTGATCGTCGCGCTGGGCGGAACGCCCGAACCGATCACCGCACAGCAGGGTTGATACGCGGCCCATTTCAGTGAACCAAGACAGGCGAGTTCGGAGTTTCATGGCAAAAAGACTATTTTCCCGATTTGGTTTGCCGGTCGCAGCCCTGGCGCTGACGGCGCTGAGCGCCTGCGAGGAACCCGAAGTGATCCTGCCGGGCGAGCGTGAAGACATCCGCCCGGCCCAGGATCTGGAAACCGTTCAGACGACCGGTGCCAAACCGATCAGCCTGCCGGCCGCAAAGCGCAACGCCGAATGGGCGCAGAGCCCGGGAACCGCGGCTTTCCGTACCACCAACGCGGCGCTCAGCCCCGCGCCGCAGCGCATCTGGTCAACCTCGATCGGGGCCGGCGACGGGCGCAAACAAAGGATCACCGCTGATCCGGTCGTCGCAGGTGGCCTGATCTACACCCTGGACGCGGCGGCAACCGTTTCCGCTGTCTCTCCCCAGGGGCAACTGGTCTGGAGCACAAACCTCGTCCCCGCCACGGATGGCGAAGAGCAGGCAACCGGGGGCGGCATCGCCTATGCAGACAACACGCTGTACGTTTCGTCCGGTTTCGGGCGTCTGACCGCTCTGGATGCGCGCACCGGCGGAATTCGCTGGCAAAAGAAGCTGAACGCGACGGGTAGCGGAGCGCCGCTGGTTTCTGGCGGCCTGCTTTACCTTGTGGCGGGGGATCAGACTGGCTGGGCGGTTGATGCAAAGGACGGGCGCATTGCCTGGCAGATCGAGGGCACGCCCAGCGTGGGCAATGTTCTGGGCGCTCCGGCACCAGTATTGGCGAACGAGTTCGCAGTCTTTGCGTTTGGGTCCGGTGATGTGGCGGCCGCTTTCCGCAAAGGCGGTATCCGTCGCTGGAACGCGTCTGTCGCCGGCGGCCGCAGGGGGCGGGCCGCAGCGCAGATCGTGGATGTGACGGGCGGCCCGATCGTATCCGGAAACTCGATCTACATCGGCAACCACTCGGGACGCACGGTCGCCTTCGACGCCAGCTCGGGGGAACGGATCTGGACCGCTTTCGAAGGCGCGGTCGATACCGTCTGGCCAGTCGGCAACAGCGTTTTCCTGATCAGCGACCGCAGCCAGTTGGTGCGGTTGGACGTGTCAGACGGGTCTGTGGTCTGGGCCATCGACCTGCCGGGCTTCGTCAAGGACAAGCCCAACCGTCGCGGACCGATCTTTGCGCATTACGGCCCCATCATGGCGGGCGGACGTATCGTCATCGGCTCGAACGACGGTTATCTGCGGTTCTACAACCCAGTCGACGGCACGCTGGTGCATCAGGTCGAGGTTCCGGGCGGGGCGACAACGGCACCGGTCGTCGCGAACCAGACCCTCTACGTGGTTTCGACCAAAGGGCAACTGCACGCTTTCCGTTGACGACAAGATGCGTTAAAGGGCGCGTCTGAGTCTTGAAAGTTGAGTATCATGTCTTTGACCCTCGCCATCGTGGGGCGCCCCAATGTGGGCAAATCCACCCTGTTCAATCGCCTTGTGGGCAAGCGCCTTGCGCTGGTGGACGACCAGCCCGGCGTTACCCGCGATCTGCGTGAGGGCGAAGGGCGGCTGGGTGACCTGCGCTTTACCGTGATCGACACGGCCGGGCTGGAGGATGCCACCGACGACAGCCTGCAGGGCCGGATGCGGCGCCTGACCGAGCGTGCCGTGGACATGGCCGATGTCTGCCTGTTCATGATCGACGCCCGTGTGGGCCTGACCCCGACCGACGAGATGTTTGCCGAGATTCTGCGCAAGCGGTCCAAGCATGTGATCCTGGCGGCCAACAAGGCCGAGGGGGCGGCGGCGGATGCCGGTGTGCTCGAGGCGTACAACCTGGGTCTAGGCGAGCCGATCCGCCTGTCGGGTGAGCATGGCGAAGGCATGACCGACCTTTACGCGGCGTTGATGCCTTTGGCTGACGCCATGGAGGAAAAACAGCCAGAGGACGTTCCGCAAACGGATATCGATCTGGACGAGGATGGGGAAACCGAGGGCGAAGCCCCTGCAATTACGCCGGACAAGCCGTTGCAGGTGGCCGTTGTCGGGCGTCCGAATGCGGGCAAGTCCACACTGATCAACAAGATCCTGGGCGAAGATCGTCTTCTGACCGGTCCCGAGGCCGGCATTACCCGTGACGCCATCAGTCTGAAGTTGGATTGGGGTGGCACCCCCATGCGCATCTTTGACACCGCCGGTATGCGCAAGAAGGCCAAGGTACAGGAAAAGCTCGAGAAACTCTCGGTGTCGGACGGCCTGCGCGCCGTCAAGTTCGCCGAAGTCGTGGTTGTCCTGCTGGATGCAGCGATCCCGTTCGAACAGCAGGACCTGCGCATTGCCGATCTGGCCGAACGTGAAGGCCGTGCCGTGGTGATCGCGGTGAACAAGTGGGATGTCGAGGATAACAAGCAGGAGAAGCTGCGCGAGCTCAAAACCTCGTTCGAACGCCTGCTTCCCCAACTGCGCGGCGCACCTCTGGTGACCGTGTCGGCAAAGACGGGCAGGGGGTTGGAGCGGCTGCGTGATGCGATCCTGCGCGCCCACGATGTCTGGAACCGTCGGGTTCCCACCGCGGCCCTGAACCGCTGGCTGACCGCCATGTTGGAGCAGCACCCACCGCCAGCCCCCCAGGGGCGCAGGATCAAGCTGCGCTACATGACCCAGGCAAAGACGCGCCCGCCGGGCTTTGTCGTCATGTGCTCGCACCCGGACAAGATGCCGGAAAGCTACTCGCGGTATCTGGTCAACGGTCTGCGCGAGGATTTCGATATGCCCGGAACCCCGATCCGGCTGACGCTGCGCGGGCAGGGGGACAAGAACCCCTACAAGGGGCGCCGCAAGAAAAACGCGGGTGCGCTGGCCAAACATCTCAAGGGCAAGGCGTAACTGCGCCAATTTTCAGCATTTTCGGGCTTGGGGCGTGACAGCCCTCAAGCATCGCGCTAGCATTCGCATGCGTGCATTCATTTCGCGCGCGATTTGCGCGTGCCAGTGACGTGCAAAATTTCGCAAGGACTATTGAACCGGACCATCGTGGGGAGCGGGCTGGATGGACCTGAGAGAATATACGAGACAGTACGCGGTGCAGGACAATCGGCTGGCCGCGCTCAGCTATTTCGGGACGTTCGTGGTGTATTTCGCATCGCTGACGCTGGCGATCGTCTATGAGGATCAGTGGTTCATCATGATCCCGGCTGGGATCGTGTTCGCCTTTTCGGCAGTGCGTCTCTATGTTCTTCAGCATGATTGCGGTCATCATTCATTGTTCGAAACCCGACGGCAGAATGAATGGGCTGGCCACGTGCTGTCGCCGTTCACCTTCGCTCCGTTCGAAGTGATGAAACAGAACCACAATCTGCATCACGCGGGCATCGGCAATCTCGAGCATCGGGAGACCGGGGAAATCAACACGATGACCTTGCGGGAATGGAATGAAGCGGATTGGAAAACCCGTCTGTTCTACAGGCTTTACCGCAATCCCTTCATCCTGGTGCCGGTCGGGGCCCTGTTCACGTATTTCATCCGCTATCGCTGGCCCAAAAACACGGTGCGGTTCGGCGTCCGTGGGGTCGTGCTGCACAACTTGTCCATCGTGGTTTTCCTCGGGCTGTTGTATTGGATTGCTGGCATGACGGGCATACTCGTCTGGCTGGCCTTCTCGTTTCTCGGTGGAATGCTGGGTGTGTTTCTAGTGTATCTTCAGCACAATTTCGAGGACACCTACTGGGATCGCCGCCCGGATCTGGACCCGCAACTGGCTGCGCTTCAGGGCTCGTCAGCACTGGATTTCGGATGGTGGTTCGACAATGCGGTCGCCTGCATCACGCTGCATGACATCCACCATTTCAATGCCCGCATCCCGTCCTACCGGCTGCGCGCCTGTCACTACAACCTGCCACCTGAATACACACCCCGCCGGATCAAGTTTCCCGAGGCGGTGGCCGCGCTGAACCTGAAACTGTGGGATGAAGATGCCAAGCGGCTCGTTCCCTTTCCGCGGCAAGGTGAAACCGGTGAGCTGGCCCGGGGCAGTTAAAGGTGGTTTTCCGAAGGTTGTGCAGAGCAAAGCCTTGCCTTGCTGCCTGTCGGACGTAGTTTTTGAGTTGGATCGTTTAGGAGTTTTGGAATGACAGCGGTGACCAAGGTTCGCGGCATCGGAGAAGCACTTGGCCGCGCTCTCAACGACAATGGCTTCAAGACGGCCGAGGACCTAGCCAAGGCCAAGCCGGCTGCGCTGGTCGCCGTTCCCGGTATCGGAGCGCGCCGGGCGCCCGGATTGATCGCCGCCGCCAAACAGGCCACGTCCGGCGCTGCACCCGTGGCCAAGACCCGCCCACCGAAGGCCCCAACGCGCAAGACGGCGCAACCTCGGACCTCAGCTGCTGCGCGCAAGGCCGAAGCAGAGGCCAAGATGGCATCCGAGAAAGCCGAGGCAGAGGCCAAGGTGGCGGCTGAGCAAGCTGAAGCAGAGGCCAAGGCCCGGAAAAAGGCCAAGGCCAAAGCCAAGGCCGAAAAGGCAGCGAAGAAAAAGAAAGAGATGGAAGCGGCGATCTCGAAGGCGAAGGAAAAGATAAAATCCAAAGCCAAGTCGAAAAAAGACAAGAAATCCAAGAAGGAAAAAGAGACGGTCAGCGGTAAGTCCAAGAAAGACAAAAAGGACAAGAAGGCCAAGAAAAGGGTAAAGAAGTAGTCACTTCCTTGCCCTGATCCGAAGCAATGCGGTCGCGGCTGGGGTGACCGCTTTATCTTACGCCAGCGTGCCGTCAGCCTGCAGGGTCAGCTTGCCGCCAAGATACGGCGAAAGCACCTCGGGTAGGGTCACGGTGCCATCGGCGTTCTGGCCGTTTTCCAGAACCGCGATCAAGCAGCGCCCCACCGCCAGCCCCGATCCGTTCAGCGTGTGTACGAATTCAGGTTTGCCCCCGCCTTCAGGCCGGAAGCGCGCATTCATGCGACGGGCCTGGAAATCTCCGCAGGTCGAAACCGAACTGATCTCGCGATAGGTGTTCTGGCCGGGCAACCAGGCCTCAATGTCGAAAGTCCGGCGCGCGCCAAACCCCATGTCGCCGGTGCACAAGACGACGGTACGATAGGGAATGCCCAGCTTTTCCAAAATGCATTCGGCACAGCGCAGCATGCGCTGCTGTTCGTCGTCCGATTTGTCGGGATGCGTGACCGAGACCATCTCGACCTTTTCGAACTGGTGCTGGCGCAGCATGCCGCGCGTGTCCTTGCCGGCCGAGCCCGCCTCGGAGCGGAAGCACAGCGAATGCGCCGTGTAGCGGCGCGGCAGATAACTTTCTTCGATGACGCAATTGTTGACGATGTTGGTCAGCGACACCTCGGAGGTCGGGATCAGCCACCACCCCTCGCGGGTTTGGTAGCTGTCCTCGCCGAACTTCGGCAGCTGGCCGGTGCCCTGCATCATCTCGGAGAGCACCAGAACCGGGCCATTCACTTCGGTCAGACCGTTCTCGTTGGTATGTGTATCCAGCATGAACTGCGCGAGCGCCCGGTGAATGCGCGCCACACCGCCCGACAGCAGCACGAAACGAGATCCGGCCAGCTTGGCCGCAGTCTCGAAATCCATGCCGTTTTGTACCGAGGCGATCTCGAAGTGTTCCTTCGGTTCAAAGTCATAGTCCCGCGGCGTGCCCCAGCGTTTGACTTCGACATTGTCATTCTCGTCTTTGCCGTCGGGTACGTCCTCGGCCGGCAAGTTCGGGATGCGAACCAACTGGTCAGTCAGAAGGGCGTCGATATCCTTGGCCTCGGTCTGCATACGGGCGATTTCGGCTTTTTTCTCGGCCACAAGTCCCCGGAGACGCTCGAACTCGGCTTCGTCGCCGCGCGCCTTGGCTGCGCCGACTTCCTTGCTGGCCTTGTTCTGTTCGGCCTGAGCCGTTTCGGCTGCCAGAATCTTGGCCCGACGGCTTTCATCCAGGCGCAGCAGGTCTGACGATACCGGAGCTTCCCCCCGGCGCGCGAGCGCGGCGTCGAAAGCTGCTGGGTTTTCGCGAATTGCGCGGATGTCGTGCATAGGTCAGATCCTTGGCAAGTGAATCACTAGGCCCGCTTATGCACCATCTGACCGGCAGGGTGTAGCACCGGGTTGGAAAATCGGCCTAGTTGTCGGTGTCTTCAACCGCTTCATGTGCCAGTCGACCGTCCCAGGGATGGTTCGGGATCTTCAGCGCGGGCGGGTCGGCAACGTAGGACGGCGTCATGATCTGAACACCGTTCTCGTTGAACACCTCGACGATGTTGCGGTGGAGGTCGGACTTGATCCGCGGGATCGAGTTGCCACGGGTCGTGTAGGCGTTGATCTGGTAGTTGATCGCGTAATCGGCCAGCGCGGTCCACAGGACAAATGGCTCGGGGCGGGCGCGAAGGCCATCGGTACGGCGGGCTGCCTCGATCAGCATGGCTTCGACCTTTTCGGGGGGCTCTTCATAGCCGATCCCGACCGTCGTGTGCAAAAGCAGGCCCTTGCCGTCGGTCTGCTTGGAAAAATTGACCACGTCCGAGTTCATCAATTGGGCGTTGGGAATCGAGATCAGCTCGTTCTTGATGGACTTCAGGTGGGTTTCCATAAGTTTGATCTGCACGACATCACCGATGTGGTCACCGATCTGGATGCGGTCACCGATCGACGTCGACCGGCGATAGATTACGAACAGTCCAGCCAGCATGTTGCTGACAACCGAGTTCGCGCCCAGCGAGAGCATTGCACCAACCAGGATGGTCAGCCCCTGAAAGGCCGCCGAGTCCGAGCCCGGGATGTACGGAACCGCAAAGACAAGGGCGATCAGGATCACCACGACACGCGCGATGTTGAACGTGGGATTGACCCAATGTTTCTCGAAATCGCCCATGTCGAAAGTGCCGGCCTCGACCGCGTCGAAGAACACCCGCATGCCCTTGATGATGTACATCGTCACCCAAGCGATCAACGCCAGCATGATCATGTTCGGGATATAGCTGAGAATACCCCGGAAAATCAGCAGAACCGGTTCGGTCAGGTAGGTCAGCAGCAGCTGCGCAAAGTACCGCGACTCGGCAAATGCCAGCAGGACGAACGACAGATAGTAATAGAAACCCAGAAAGAAGATGATCAGCAGGCCAAAATTCAGCCCGTATCGGATCAGTGCGGCAATCGCCTCGGCCTGTACGCTCTTGGCGGTAGCTTCCTCAACGTCCCTCAAGTATCGCCGGACAAAGATCAGCGTGCGTCGCCGAACGCGCCTGTGCAGCCACAGGATCACCAGGACGAAGACGATGAACCCCAACGTCCACGCCGCCGCTTCGATCGCACCCGACACACGCGCCTCGTCCGTGCGGTTTGCCCGGTAAGCCATGATCGCGTCCCTGATGGCGTCGCCATGCAAGACCGTCAGGACGCTCAGTTCCATCTGCTCCAGCTCGGCATCGGCCTCGGTGACGATGGTGACCATCTGCCCGTCCGCCAGAATGCGGGTGCCTATCTCGGTGTCCTGATAGGTGATGTCGACATCCGTGGCATCCGAGGATTCGGCGACCTTGATGATCGCGTCCTGAATGTTTTCGGCCCTTTCCGGAGCGGGCAGGGCGCTGGAGCCTCGAATGTGAAACAAGGTGTCGCCGTCAACGATGACCGGAGCCATGAAGGTCTCGGCGGCGGCGCTGTCGGCTTCGGGTACGTCCTGCGGGGCATCCTGTGCCATGACAGGCACCGAAAAGGCCCAAGCTGCAAACAGCATGGACAGCAAAACACCCAATGGAAATGGGGCCTTGACGAAACTCCGCATGGGTCCTCCCTGACTTTGACTATACCCAAAGCCCCGTACCATCCTAGTGGATATCTGCGGTGTAATTCATCATCTTCGGGGATCGTGACACTGTCGCACGGCATGCCAAGTCGGGCATCGCTTGCAAAGGTTGATTTCAAAGCATAGTTTCCCGGCAAATTCGCGGTGCTCACTCCGCGACCTCAAGAAAAAAGGAATGTCCCATGGAAGGTGGCGCAATCGCCCAGTTTCTCCCGCTCATCCTGATCTTCGCGATCATGTACTTTCTGCTGATCCGTCCGCAGCAGAAGAAGATGAAGGAACATCAGGCCATGGTCGAGGCAGTGCGCCGCGGCGATCAGGTCGTCACTCAGGGTGGCCTCATCGGCAAAGTGTCGAAGGTCAAGGAAGGCGAAAACGAGATCGAGGTCGAGATCGCGGACGGTGTCCGGGTTCGTGTGGTCAAGTCGACCATCGCTCAGGTGCTGAACAAGACCGAACCGGCGAAGTAATTTCGCGTCGCAACTTCCTGAAAAGGCAGGGTAATGCTGCAAATTGATACCTGGAAACGGGTCCTGATCTGGCTGGTCTGCGTGGTTGGCCTGCTGATGGCCCTGCCGAACGCGTTTTACACGCGGGTCGAACAATCGAACGACGCCAAGGCCGCCATCGAACTGGGCATCGACACGCCCGAGATGCAGGCGCAAGCAGAACAATGGCCCGACTGGTTGCCGTCGTCATTGGTCAACCTGGGGCTTGATCTGCGCGGTGGGGCGCATCTGTTGGCCGAAGTTCAGGTTGGCGATGTCTACGAGACACGGATGGAGGCCATGTGGCCCGAAGTTCGTGATGCCCTGCGGGACGAACGGGCGACGGTCGGAACCATCCGCCGTCAACCCTCGGCCCCGGATGAGATTCGCGTTCGCATCAGCCAGCCGGACGGGATGCCAAGCGCTCTGGAAGCGGTGCGCGGGCTGGCCCGTCAGGTGCAGACGCTGACCGGCGTCGGTGCCACGGATATCGAAGTCAGCGCCGACGGCGACACCCTGATCGTAAAGCTGTCCGAGGCGGAAAAACTGGCCTCGGATGATCGCACGGTGCGTCAGGCTCTGGAAATCGTGCGCCGCCGGATCGACGAGGTTGGCACTCGTGAGCCGACCATCCAGCGTCAAGGCACCGACCGGATCCTGATTCAGGTGCCCGGGATCGGCAGTGCCAGCGAGTTGAAGGACATCATCGGTACCACGGCGCAACTGACCTTCAATCCGGTCGTGGCCCGCGGCACCGATCCGGACGTCGTGCCCGGCGTCGGTGAAGAGGTCGTGCCGTCGATCGACGAAAACGGCGTGTACTACACCATCGAATCCGCACCCGTCGTGACGGGCGAGGAATTGGTCGACGCGCAGCCTTCCTTCGATCAGAACGGACGCCCGGCGGTCAGCTTCCGGTTCAACACATCCGGCGCCCGCAAATTCGGCGATTACACCCGTGACAATATCGGTGCCCCTTTTGCAATCGTGCTGGATGACGAGGTGATCTCGGCTCCGGTGATCCAAAGCCATATCCCTGGCGGTTCCGGCATCATCACCGGCAACTTCACCGTCGAAGAAAGCACGAACCTCGCTGTTCTGCTGCGTGCCGGCGCGCTGCCGGCGGGTCTTGAGTTCCTCGAAGAACGAACGATCGGCCCCGAACTGGGCCAAGACAGCATCGACGCGGGTAAGGTCGCGACCACCGTCGCTTTTGCAGCAGTCTTGATCTTCATGGCGCTCAGCTATGGTCTTTTTGGCGTCTTCGCCAACATCGCTTTGCTGATTAACGTCGGGCTGATCTTTGGGCTGTTGTCATTGATTGGCGCGACATTGACCTTGCCAGGCATTGCCGGGATCGTCTTGACGGTCGGTATGGCGGTGGATGCCAATGTGCTGATCTTCGAACGTATCCGCGAAGAGCTGAAATCGGCCAAAGGCCCCGCTCGGGCAATCGATCTGGGCTATGAAAAGGCCCTGTCGGCCATCCTGGATGCCAACATCACGACCTTCATCACTGCCGTCATTTTGTTCGCCATCGGCAGCGGCCCGGTTCGCGGCTTTGCCATCACTCTTGGCCTGGGCATTCTGACGTCGGTCTTCACCGCGATCTTCGTGACGCGGCTGATGATCATCATGTGGTTCGAACGGCGCCGCCCGAAAACGATCGAGGTTTGACATGAGACTGAAACTCGTACCCGAAAACACCTCGTTCGATTTTTTCAGCCGCTGGCAGCTGTGGCTGGGCATCTCGGGCCTGATGATGGTCATCGCATTCGCTTCGTTCATGCTGCAGGGTTTGAACTTCGGGATCGACTTCCGGGGCGGTACCACGATCCGGACGCAGAGCACGCAGGAACTGGACGTCGGAGTTTATCGCGACGCCATTGCGCCGCTGGGCCTCGGGGATGTCACCATCACCGAGATCTTCGACCCGACGTTCGGGCCTGATGAGAACGTGGCCATGATCCGCATTCAAGCGCAGGACGGTGCCGAGTCTGTCACGGCCGACACCATCGCGGCAGTCGAAGGCGCCTTGCAGGCGGTAATCCCAGATATCCAGTTCGTTTCGGTGGAATCCGTGGGCCCGAAAGTCTCGGGCGAGCTGATCCAAACAGCTGTGATTGCTGTGGTTCTGGCGATCGGAGCGGTGCTGGTCTACATCTGGCTGCGGTTCGAATGGCAGTTCGCGTTGGGGGCGGTCGCCGCGCTGGTGCATGACGTGTTGCTGACGATCGGTATTTTTTCCGAGCTGCAGATCCGCTTCGACCTCGCGATTATCGCCGCGCTTCTGACAATCGTCGGTTACTCGCTGAACGATACCGTGGTCGTATTCGACCGGGTGCGGGAGAACCTGCGTAAATACAAGAAGAAGGACCTGAAAGAGGTGCTGAACCTCTCGATCAATGAAACGCTCAGCCGAACCGTCATGACCTCGGTCACCACGTTGCTGGCGCTTGTCTCGCTGTATGTGCTCGGCGGTGACGTGATCCGCGGGTTCGTCTTCGCGATGATCTGGGGCGTGATCGTAGGGACCTATTCGTCGGTTTTTGTGGCCTCGACCATCCTGCTGTGGCTGGGGGTCAAACGCGATTGGTCCAAGCCATCGAACACGGCCGGCAACCAGTTTGCCAATATTGATGCCTGATGTGTTCGGCCAATCCCCAACGGGATTGGCCGTCATCATTTTTGCAGCCCTCGCGGGTGGAATCGTTCGAGGGTTTTCCGGGTTCGGCACCGCGCTGATCTTTCTGCCGGTGTCGACGCCTTATCTTGGTCCGTTCGGGGCTTTGATCGCGTTGACCTGCATGGATGTCTTCGGGCCACTTCCCAATCTGCGCCGCGCCTGGGTTGATGTCGACAAACGCGATCTCGTGCGACTTGTCGTCGGGTGTGCACTTTTGCTGCCGGTCGGACTGTCGATATTGACCCGAGTCCAGCCTGAGGTTTTTCGCTACGCCGTCAGCCTCGTGACCCTGTTCATGCTGGTCGTGCTGATTTCGGGGCTGCGGTACAACGGCGAAGTCCGGCGCAACATGGTAACTGCCATCGGCGCTGCGGCCGGCTTTTTGGGGGGCGTTGCAGGCATCCCGGGTCCGGCGGTAATCCTGTTCTACATGTCTCGCCCGTTGCCTGTGGCAGTTGTTCGGGCCACGATCCTGCTGTTCCTTCTGGCCTTTGATTTTCTGATCTTCGGATATCTCGCTGCGTTCGGGCAATTGACCTGGTCAACGGTCGGGTTGGGGCTGGCGCTTGCCGTTCCGAATCTGGCAGGAAATTGGCTGGGCGGCTGGATGTTTCAGCCTGCCAGGGAACGGGTCTACCGCGTGATCGCCTATGCAGTCATCGCTGCTGCGGCCTTGTCGGGCTTGCCGCTTTGGGGATAGAAGATCACATGCGTCTGAACGAGATCACATATACCAACGCAGTTCCGATTGATGGCTATGGGCCGGGATTTTTTCGGATAGGCGGCGAGGTTCACGAAGGCAGTGTTCTGACAGGCCCCGGGGGCACCGGACCTTGGGGCGGTTTCACGGACAGCGAGAGCCTTCTAGGGCTGGCCAATCAGGTTGATGTTCTGTTCATCGGCACCGGCGCTGATCTGTCTCACATACCATCTGATTTGCGGTCGACCCTCGAAGAGGCCGGCATCGGGGTCGAGATCATGAACTCGCCCGCCGCCTGCCGCACCTACAACGTGCTTTTGTCCGAGGGGCGCCGTATCGCTCTGGCCCTGTTGCCGGTCTGACCGCTTCATCTGGCCCCTCACATCCCACCCCGCCAAAAGGCCCTGCGGCAAATCCGTCCTTTTTCCCCCGCAACCAATCGGATAAGCGGGTCTCATGACACTGACCGTGACCGACCTTGCCATCGCCCGAGGGGGTGTGCCCGTGCTCGAAGGCCTCAGTTTCGCGCTGCCCCCGGGCAAGGCGCTGATCCTGCGCGGCCCGAACGGGATCGGCAAGACCACCCTTCTGCGCACGCTGGCCGGTCTGCAACCGCCGCTCTCGGGCCGGATCGAGGGGGCCGAAGACCGGATCGCCTATGCCGCCCATTCCGACGGGCTGAAACCCACCCTGACCGTGACCGAGAACCTGACCTTTTGGGCCTCGGTCTTTGGCACGCGTGACATACAGCCGGCGCTGGAGGCCTTCGCCCTGAACGAACTGGCCGATCGTCACGCAGGCAACCTGTCGGCCGGCCAGAAACGCCGCCTGGGTCTGGCCCGAATGCTGGTGACCGGCCGACCGATCTGGATGCTGGACGAACCCACCGTGTCACTGGACAAGACCGCCGTGGCAATGTTCGCCGATGCAGTGCGGGCGCATCTGGGGCAGGGCGGCTCGGCCCTGATTGCCACCCATATCGACCTGGGTCTCGATGGTGAGGTCCTGGATGTCGGCCCCAACAAGGCGCGCCCGAAGGCGCTGGATGACTTCGACGGAGGCTTCCTGTGATCGCCCTGCTGTTACGTGACCTGAAACTGTCCTTCCGCGCGGGGGGAGGGTTCGGCCTCGGGCTGGCCTTCTTCCTGATCGTCACCGTTCTGGTGCCGTTTTCGGTGGGTCCGCAATCCTCGCTGTTGGCGACCATCGCGCCGGGGGTGCTGTGGCTGGGCGCATTGCTGGCCTGCCTGCTGTCGCTGGATCGCCTGCTGGCACTGGATTGGGAGGATGGGTCGCTCGATCTGCTGGCCACCGCGCCGCTGCCGCTGGAATCGGTGGTCACGATCAAGGCGCTGGCGCATTGGATCACCACCGGCCTGCCGCTGGTGCTGGCCGCGCCGGTGCTGGGTGTGCTGCTGAACCTGCCCGGCCCCGGTTTTGGCTGGCTGGTCGTCTCGCTGCTGATCGGCACGCCCGCGCTCAGCGTGATCGGCACCTTTGGCGCAGCCCTGACCGTGGGGCTCAAGCGCGGCGGCCTGCTGCTGTCGCTGCTGGTGCTGCCGCTATATGTGCCCACGCTGATCTTCGGGGCCGAGGTCGCGCGCCGTGGTGCCACCGGGATGGAGGTCCAGACCCCGCTGCTGATGCTGGCCGGGATCACCGCCGCCACGGTCGCCCTTCTGCCTTTTGCCAGCGCGGCGGTGCTGCGCATCAACCTCAGATGATTGGGGCACGTTGACCGATGTCAATTGAGAACGCCCCCGACTCGGACTAGATAAGGCCCATGTCGATAGCAGCCAAAGCCAACGCCCTGTGGGAATACGCCAACCCGCGCAAGTTCCTCGCCACCAGCGAGCGGGTTCTGCCGTTCTTCTGGATCAGCTCGGCCCTGTTTCTGGTCGTCGGGCTGGTGTGGGGGTTCTTCTTCACGCCGGATGACTACAAGCAAGGGTCGACCGTCAAGATCATCTACCTGCATGTGCCATCGGCGCTGATGGCCATCAATTGCTGGCTGATGATGCTGGTCACCTCGCTGGTCTGGCTGGTGCGTCGCCACCATGTCAGCGCGCTTGCCGCACGCGCCGCAGCGCCGATCGGCATCGTGATGACCCTGATCGCACTGGCCACCGGCGCCATCTGGGGGCAGCCCATGTGGGGCACCTGGTGGGCCTGGGATCCGCGCCTGACCTCGTTCCTGATCCTGTTCCTGTTCTATCTGGGCTACATCGCCCTGTGGGAGGCGATCGAAGACCCCGACACGGCGGCGGACCTGACTTCGGTCCTGTGCATCGTGGGCTCGGTCTTTGCCATTCTCAGCCGATATGCGGTGAATTTCTGGAACCAGGGCCTGCATCAGGGCGCATCGGTGATGCGCGCAGGTGCGATCACCGGCACGGACACCACCGAGAAGGTCAGCAACGTGTTCTTCTACCCGCTGCTGACTTGCATCATCGGCTTCGTGCTGCTGTTCATCGCGCTGGTCCTGTACCGGACCGGCACCGAAATCCGCGCGCGGCGCATCAAGGCGCTGCTGGCACGGGAAAGGGTAAACGGATGATGCCTGATCTGGGGAAATACGCCGAGACGGTTCTGTCCTCCTACGCGGCCTCGATCGTTTTGCTGGTGGCGCTGGTGATTTTCAGCATCCTGCGTGGTCGCAAGGTCCGGGCCGAGATGGAAAAGATCGAACAAAGGATGTCGCGCAATGGCTAAGATCTCGCCGTTGATGATTGCTCCGCCGCTGATCTTCGGCGCCTTCGCCGTGCTTGCGGCCATTGGCATGTTCCGCGAAGACCCCAACGCGCTGCCCTCGGCCCGCGAAGGCCAGCCCGCGCCGCCCGTTGTTCTGGCCGAGTTTCCTGGCAAACAGGGGTTCGACGACGCAACCCTGCGCGACGGCCAGGTCAAGCTGGTGAACTATTGGGCCAGCTGGTGTGCCCCCTGCCGTGCCGAGCATCCGAACCTCGAGAAACTGGCGCAGGAAGGTATTCCGGTCTACGGCGTCAACTACAAAGACAAACTGGCCAACGCCGACGCTTTCCTGAGCGAACTGGGTGATCCTTATGCCGCCATCGGGCGCGATGAAAATGGCCGCATGGGATTGGACTGGGGCGTCTACGGCGTGCCCGAGACCTATGTGATCGACGGTGACGGCACGATCATCCTGCGGTTTGCCGGCCCGATCACCCAGCGCGTGATCGAGAGCACTATCCGACCCGCATTGGAAAAAGCCGCCGCGCAGTAACGCCGAGGCTAAAGGCGATACCCGCCAGAGACGGTCAGCACCTCTCCGGTGATAAAAGACGCGTCTTCGGATGCGAGGAAGCGAACTGCGCGCGCGATGTCTTCGGGGGTGCCAACACGCCCCAGCGCGGTGTTCTGAACGAACAAGTCGGTCAGATCGTCGGGCCTGGGGGCTTCGGGGATGTTGATCGCTCCGGGTGCCACCGCGTTGACGCGAATGCCGTCCGGCCCCAGTTCTTTCGCCATGGCGCGGGTCCACAGGTTCAGCGCGGCCTTGCTGGCCCCATAGGTCGCGGCGTCGCGCGGGGGAAGCTGGGCATTGACTGACGAGATACTGACGATCGACGCTCCCCGCTGCAGGTGAGGCAACGCGGCAGCCAGCAGCGCGGCTGGAACCAGCAGGTTGAGATCAAGAATGGCCCTGTGGTCCTTTCGGCTGAAGCTGTCCTTCGGCGTGGCCTGAACCAGCCCGGCATTGTTGATGATCACATCCAGCCGCCCGAACCTGTCGATGACGCGGCGCACCACGTCTTCGGGCTGGCTTTCCTGCGTCAGATCGCTGTGCAGGGTCAGCGCCTGCCGGTCATCGGGCAGGGGGTTCGGTTCGGTTGTGTGCCATGTCAGGGCCACCTGATGATCTGCGGCCAGATCAACCGCGATGGCGCGGCCAATTCCGCGAGCACCACCCGTTATCAAGGCAACTTTTTCCATGCCCCCAGCAGATCGCTTATCTGCACGGAACACAACGCGATTGTGGCTAGACCTGAAATGAAAAAGGGCGCCCGTTCGGGGCGCCCTTGCGTTCTTGGCTTTGTGCCGGCTTAGCTGGCCTTGGCCAGGTTCCGCAGCACATAGTGCAGCACGCCGCCGTTTTCGATGTATTCGATCTCGGGTGCGGTATCGATGCGGCACTTGAGCGTGATGGTCTTCTCGGTCCCGTCTGCGTAGGTGATGGTGCATGGCACCTCTTGCAGCGGCTGGATCGTGTCCAGACCGTGGATCGAGAAGGTCTCGTCGCCTTTCAAGCCCAGCGTCTTGCGGTTGTCGCCGGCGGTGAACTCGAACGGGATGACGCCCATGCCCACCAGGTTCGAGCGGTGGATACGCTCGAAGCTTTCTGCGATCACGGCCTTGACACCCAGCAGCGCGGTGCCCTTGGCCGCCCAGTCCCGCGAGGAACCGGCGCCATACTGCTCGCCGCCGATCACGACCAGCGGAGTGCCTTCTGCCTGATAGGCCATTGATGCGTCATAGATCGAGGTCTGCTGCCCATCGGGGCCTTTGGTGTAACCACCCTCGACGCCGTCCAGCATCTCGTTCTTGATGCGGATGTTGGCGAAGGTGCCGCGCATCATGACCTCGTGGTTGCCACGGCGCGACCCGTACGAGTTGAACTCGCGCGGTTGCACCTGGCGCTCCAGCAGGTATTTGCCCGCGGGGCTGGTGGTTGCAAACGAACCAGCCGGCGAGATGTGGTCGGTGGTGACCATGTCGCCCAGAATGGCAAGAACCTTGGCGCCTTCGATGTTCGAGATGGTGCCCGGCTGTGCCCCCATACCCTGGAAGTAGGGCGGGTTCTGGATATAGGTCGACGTCGGCGGCCAGTCATAGGTCTCGGCATCGGTGGTTTCGACCGATTGCCATTTCTCGTCGCCCTTGAAGACATCAGCGTATTTCGACTGGAATGCCTCGCGGGTTACGGTTGCCTCGACCAGTTCGGCGATCTCTTTCTGGGTCGGCCAGATGTCTTTCATGTAGACGTCGTTGCCGTCCTTGTCCTGACCGATCGGTTCCGAGGTCAGGTCGATGTCCAGCGTGCCGGCCAGCGCATAGACAACCACCAGCGGCGGCGAAGCCAGGTAGTTGGCGCGCACGTCGGGCGAGATCCGGCCTTCGAAGTTGCGGTTGCCCGACAGGACCGAGGTCGCCACAAGGTCGCCCTCGGCGATGGCTCCCGAGATCTCTTTCTGGATCGGGCCCGAGTTGCCGATGCAGGTGGTGCAGCCATAACCAACGAGGTTGAAGCCGATCTTGTCCAGATCTTCCTGCAGGCCAGCGGCCTCAAGATATGCGGATACGACCTGCGATCCCGGGGCCAGAGAGGTTTTGACCCACGGTTGGCGGTTCAGGCCCAAAGCCGCCGCCTTGCGTGCGACAAGGCCCGCACCGATCATCACATAGGGGTTCGAGGTGTTGGTGCACGACGTGATCGAAGCGATCACGACCTTGCCCGATTCCATGGTGTAGTCTTCGCCTTTGACCGGCACTTCCTTGCCCATCGGGCGCTTGAAAGTGTTTTCCATTTCCTGGCGGAAGGCAGCCTTGGCGTTGGTCAGGGGCACATAGTCCTGCGGACGCTTGGGACCCGAGATCGCCGGAACGATGGTGCTCATGTCCAGCGTCAGGGTGTCGGTGTAGACCGGGGCATAGTTCTCGTCGCGCCAGAAACCGTTTTCCTTGGCGTAGGCTTCGACCAGCGCGATGCGGTCCTCGTCACGGCCAGTGTTGCGCAGGTAGCGCAGGGTTTCGTTGTCGATCGGGAAAAAGCCGCAGGTCGCGCCGTATTCGGGCGCCATGTTGGCGATGGTTGCACGGTCGGCCAGCGGCAGACGGTCCAGGCCTTCGCCGTAGAATTCAACGAACTTGCCCACCACGCCCTTGGCGCGCAGCATCTCCACGACCTTCAGAACCAGGTCGGTGCCGGTGGTGCCTTCGACCATCTCGCCGGTCAATTCGAACCCGATCACTTCGGGGATCAGCATCGAGATCGGCTGACCCAGCATCGCGGCCTCGGCCTCGATCCCGCCAACGCCCCAGCCCAGAACGGCCATGCCGTTGACCATGGTGGTGTGGCTGTCGGTGCCGACCAGCGTGTCGGGATATGCGACTTCTTCGCCGTTCTGGTCGGTGTCGGTCCAGACGGTCTGGGCCAGGTATTCCAGGTTCACCTGGTGGCAGATGCCGGTGCCCGGCGGTACCACGCGGAAGTTGTTGAACGCGCTCTGGCCCCATTTCAGGAACTGGTAGCGCTCCATGTTGCGCTCGTATTCGCGGTCCACGTTCATCTGGAAGGCGCGCGGGTTGCCAAATTCATCGATCATGACCGAGTGGTCGATGACCAGATCGACGGGGTTCAGCGGATTGATCTTCTGCGGATCGCCCCCCAGCGCCTTGATGCCGTCGCGCATCGCGGCCAGGTCGACAACGGCCGGAACGCCCGTGAAGTCCTGCATCAGCACGCGGGCAGGGCGATAAGCGATCTCGCGCGGGTTCTTCCCGTTGTTGGCACCCCATTCGGCAAAGGCCTTGATGTCATCGACCGAGACCGAAAAACCGCCGTCCTCGAACCGCAGCATGTTTTCCAGCACCACTTTCAGCGCGGCGGGAAGCTTGGAGAAATCGCCCAGGCCGGCCTCTTGCGCGGCGGGGATCGAGTAATACGAGATGGACTTGCCATTCACGCTCAGGCTGCGGCGTGTCTTGGCGGTATCCTGTCCGACTTTGATGGGCATCTGTGGCCTCCCTCTCAAATGACGTGGAATTGGGATTCGCTGAGCGGTATCTGCATCACCATGGCCTGCGGTTCAAGGTCCAACAGGGCGGGTGCGGCAATTTTTGTATACCATTGCACACATTTTTGCGGATTGGCGCCGAAACCTGTCTCAAGAAACCTTGATTGGCGCTTGATCCGGTGGCGGAGTACACCGGTGCTTGCACGCCCCCTCAAACCGAGAGTGAAATGAAAAGATCAGCCCTGACCACAGTTCTTGCGTCCGTGTTCCTGTCGGCGTCTTCAGCCTGGGCGGACGGCCCGGTAGTGGTCGAATTGTTTACCTCGCAGGGGTGTTCGTCCTGCCCGCCGGCAGATGCGATCATGCACGATCTCGCCAAGCGCGACGACGTGATCGGCTTGGCGCTGCACGTGGACTATTGGGACTACATCGGTTGGAAGGACGAGTATGCCGATCCGGCGCATACGGACCGTCAGCGCGCCTATGCGCGGCGCGGCGGCCGTTCGATGATCTATACCCCTCAGATGGTGATCAACGGACAGCAGGATGTCGTTGGTGCCAAATCCCGTGACTTGAACCGATTGATCGACGCGCATTTGACCGCTGCGCCCACCGCGTCGGTTTCGGCGCAGAGGTCCGGGAACACGGTTACGGTCCGTGTTGCTCCGGTCGATCTCGCCGCCGCGGAAAACTATGACGTGGTGGTCGTGCAATACACGCCCTTGCGCCACGCGTCGATTCGACGGGGCGAGCTGGCCGGACACGATCTGGACTACGCGAATGTCGTTGAGGAATGGCACGAAGCGGGCCGATGGAACGGGTCGGCTGAACAGGATTTTCAGATCGAACTGTCTTCGGACCTGCCCGCGGTGGTTCTGATTCAGAGCACCGGCAATGGCCCGATCATCGCCTCAACAAGGGTGAAGTAGAGGGCGGCTCAGGGCATGTCCTGAGGCTGCACACCCAGCCCATTCCAGGCTTTCCACCGTCGGTGAATCCAGAACCATTGGCCCATGTGTTTCCGCACCATGCCTTCGAGGTCATCGTTGATGAATTGGGTCATGGTCTTGGGGTCCGTATGGGGCACCGGATCATGCAAAACGATCTCGAAATCGATACCGTTGGCTTGGCGCACCGCATAACAAGGAATGAGAACGGCATCGTATTTCATTGCCAATTCCGCGTTCAAAACCGACGTGACTGCGGGTTTGCCAAAAAACGTCAGCTCTTCACCGCCATGGGCGTGCAGGTCCGATACGATGGCGATGATGCCGCCCTTCTTGAGGGACCGAACCATTTCCACCATGCCGCGCCGGCCTTGTTCGAACATCGGCTCTCCGGTTTTGTGGAAGGCGTCGACATACATCTCGTTGAAATACGGATTGGCCATGCGGCGGTACAGGCAGCCAATCGGCTTGCCGCTGCGCGCCTGCAATGCGATCCGCGCAGCAAGGTAGTGGCCGAAATGTGCGGTGATCATCATCACCGGCCGACCTTCGGCCACCGCTTGTTCAAAGGCGGCGATTCCTGAACCTGATACTTTTGCGTTCTTCTGCCGTTCAGTGAAATCCTCGGGCGAGAAGTGTTCCATGATCGCGCGGCCTGCGTTATCGGGCACTGCACGGCAAATGTGTTTCACTTCGGTCTCGGGCAGGTCAGGGCAGGTCAGTTTCAGGTTGCTGCGCACGCGTTTGGTGAACCCAACCGCCGGAGCCAACCCGCGCACGAACGCCCCCATCGTCGCAATGCGCCGCTCATAGGGCAAAAGACGCATTGCGCCGATCATGCCTTTCAGGAACAGGTTGGCGACATAGTATTGACCAAGCTCAAAACGGCTCAGTTCCGACTTTTCGACGGGCATCGGGGGATCTCACCGGGTGTTGTGAATTGCGGATTCAGACATACAGCCGGCGCGCAACAACCACAAGTATTGTCCCGATCCCGGGTTCTACGGCATCCGAGCCAGCGGCAGGCAGCCCTTAGTCGTCGTTGCCATCGGCGTCCGCTTCGACCAAGGTGATTGTGCCTGCGTCCACAAATGTGCGGATCGCCCCGACAATCTGGGTCATGGCCTCCTCTGCTTCGGCCTGCTTGACCTTGCCGCGTTCAGCAATTTCTTCGCGCAGGTTGTCGGCCATCCGCGCGGATATGCTGGACAACAGATAGTCGACCGAGGCTTTGTCATCCTCGGCTCTTGCGCCAGCCAGAGCGGTTATCAGAAGTGGCTGATCGACTTCGCGCAGGATGGCAGGCACATCCCGTGCAGCGATACGCGTGGCGATGTGTCCAAAGGTGAAAATGGACTTGCGAACAGCGCTGGCGAACTCAGAATCCTCCTCGTCAAGCGCATCCAGCAGCCCGTCACGCGTGGATGGGGGGGATTGGTTCAAGATCGCCCCGACGCGCGTGACGGGTGAATCGGTGAAGGCCGGAACCGGGCGTTGATCGAGTTGCGCGGCTAGTGACCAGCCGATCCGCTCCACCGCCTCGGGCGTCACGTTGGCGGTTTTTGAAACGGCATATGTAATCCGTCTGGCCACCGGCCCGGGCAATTGCGCCAACAACTGTGCCGCCTTTGCCGTTTCGAGCTTGGATAGCATGACGGCTGCAACTTCGGTGCTTTCTGCCTGAGCCATACGCGCGAGGTCTTCTGCAGGGGTGTCACGCAGGCGCAGCCATGGATCGCCGACCTGGCGCACACCCGCGACCTTGCGCAGCCGGGCAGCGGTCGCCGGGGCAATCTTGCCATTTACCGCGTCCAGCGCCCCGGCCAAGCCGTGCGGAAAGGCAAGTCCGATGCTGTCCAGTGTGTCTGCGAATTCTTGCGCGACAGCAGCGAGGGTCACGCGGTCAACCAGCCCCATCCGGCCCAGTTGGAGGGTCAGCCGTTCCTGCAGTTCGTCGGGCAACTCCTCCAACGGGAGATCGGCCCCCTCGTTCAACAGCAGGCGTACGATGATGGCGGCCTTCTGGCCGGGCGTGAGTTGACGAGGAACGACGCGAGGGGCGTCATCCGTCTGTTTCGCGGCCGGAGCAGAATTGCCCGGCGCGGTCTGTACCAAAGCATGTGAATCTTGCATCTGCCTGCGGTGTCAATTTTTGTTCCGCAGGCAGATTAGCGAGAGTCGAGTAAAGAAAGACTGAACCTAGTAGCTGTAAGTCAGCCCCGTGCGGATCGCCTCGCGCAGAGACGCTTCGGCCCAGGTGCCTTCTCCTCCGCGTGCCTTGATCTCGCGCCATTGCGTGATGGCCAGTTCGGTTTTCCCTTCGGTGACATATCCCTGGCCCATGTAGCTGCGGGCCAGAATGTTGTCAGGATTGGTTTCGATTGCGCGTTGGTAATAGGTGTTGGCCAGCTCGGCTTCGCCCATTTTGCGGTAGGTGAAACCCCAATACGTCAAAACGCGATCATCGTCTTGATCCATGACCCGCAACACGTCCTGCGCATTTTCGAACTGGCCGTCATAGGCAAGCTCGCGCACGGCCTGATACAATTGCTCTTCGCTGAAATTGGTCTTGTTCGGTTTGACGCATCGGCCGGCTGCTTCGTCATAGACGCGGCCGAACAGGCATTTCTTGGTGGTGTTTGTTGGTTTTGGGGGGCTGCTGTCACCGCCGGCGGCGCTGACCGCAGGGGCAAAGGCAAAGGTCTGAAGGGCTAGTGCCGTGGCCATCAAAAGGCGCATTGTCCTACTCCGTTCCAAGGGCTGCTCGCAAGAAGCATAGTGCGTTCTTCAAAAAAGCTAACAACCAATGGCTCGCTTTTATTCACAAGTAGGACAAGAATTCAGCTGCTGGCGTTTTTCACGCAGCTTTCCGAGGCCGAATCCCAAGTCGTGCCGGGCGCACAGGATTGCGATTGCTTGCTGTGGCCCTGGCAGGCGAATGCGGACGACGCAGACAGGGCAAGGGCCAGTGCGCAGAGGGTCGTGCGGATCATGGTGGGCTCTCCTTGAACGGAAATTGCCCACCCAGCATAGCCGATTTCGGACGTTTCCGCAAAAGACAGGGGCCCGGATCGTGCTGTGCGACCCGGGCCCCAACAAAAGCCGTTCCTGCGTCGAGGGTTACTCGCCGAACACCCGCTCGAAGATCGTGTCGACATGCTTGGTGTGATAGCCGAGGTCGAATTTTTCTTCGATCTCTTCCTTGCTCAGCGCTGCGGTCACATCCGAGTCGGCCAGCAGTTCGGTTTTGAAGTCCTTGCCTTCTTCCCAGACCTTCATCGCGTTGCGCTGCACCAGACGATAGGCGTCCTCGCGGCTGACGCCGGCCTGAGTCAGGGCCAACAGCACGCGTTGGCTCATGACCAGACCGCGGAACTTGTTCATGTTGGCCAGCATGTTGTCCGGATAGACCACCAGCTTGTCGATCACCCCGGTCAGGCGCGACAGGGCGAAATCCAGGGTCACGGTGGCGTCGGGGCCGATATTGCGCTCGACCGAGCTGTGGCTGATGTCGCGCTCGTGCCACAGGGCCACGTTCTCCATCGCCGGGATCACGGTCATGCGCACCAGCCGGGCCAGGCCGGTCAGGTTTTCGGTCAGCACCGGGTTACGTTTGTGCGGCATCGCCGACGAGCCCTTTTGGCCTTTGGAGAAAAACTCCTCGGCCTCCAGAACCTCGGTGCGCTGCATGTGGCGGATTTCGATGGCGATGTTCTCGATGCTGCTGGCGATCACGCCCAGCGTGGCAAAGAAGGCCGCATGGCGGTCGCGCGGGATGACCTGCGTGCTGATCGGCTCGGGCACCAGGCCCAGCTTTTCGCAGACATGCTCTTCGACGCGCGGATCGATATTGGCGAAGGTGCCGACCGCACCGCTGATGGCGCCGGTGGCGATCTCGGCGCGCGCGTCGCGCATCCGTGACAGGTTGCGGTCCATCTCGGCATAGAAGCGCGCGAAGGTCAGGCCCATGGTGGTGGGCTCGGCATGAATGCCGTGGCTGCGGCCGATGCGGACAGTGTCCTTGTGCTCGTAGGCGCGGCGCTTGAGTGCGGCCAGCAGGCCTTCGAGATCGGCGATCAGGATGTCGGCGGCGCGGGTCAGCTGCACGTTGAAGCAGGTGTCCAGCACGTC
Organism: Ruegeria sp. BJ5; assembly: GCF_056537865.1. Classification (NCBI taxonomy): domain Bacteria; kingdom Pseudomonadati; phylum Pseudomonadota; class Alphaproteobacteria; order Rhodobacterales; family Roseobacteraceae; genus Ruegeria; species Ruegeria sp. BJ5. Next base: position 927,646 of record NZ_JBQFSH010000001.1, on the reverse strand, counting down.
CGAGCTGGTCATGCCTTGGTGGACAAAGCGGGCCTCATCGCTGCCGACATGCTCGGCCAAATGGGTCAGAAAGGCGATGACGTCATGCTTGGTCACGGCCTCGATCTCGTCGATGCGGGCCACGTCGAATTCCACGTCCTTGGCCTTCCAGACGGCCTCGGCGTTTTCACGCGGGATGACGCCCAGATCGGCCATCGCGTCGCAGGCATGGGCCTCGATCTCGTACCAGATGCGGAACTTGGTCTCGGGCGACCAGACGGCAACCATTTCGGGGCGGGAATAGCGGGGAATCATGGGCGGCGGCACCTTTTTCGGTTGGCAATGGGTGTTGGCGCGGGTGATAGACTCGCCGGACCGTTGGGACAAGGCAGGAGACGCGGGATGAGACGGTTTGCCCTGATTTTGTTGGTTTGGCCCGGAATTCTGGCGGCCGACACGTTCCTACCGCTGACGGGCGCGCAGATTCTTGACGCTCTGTCGGGCCGGACGCTGGCTTATGACAATGGAGCCACACAGGTCTTCGAGCCGTCTATGGCCACGCAGTATTTCTCGGGTCGACCCAGCTCGGGGCGCTGGGCCGTGCGGGATGACAGATATTGTTCGATCTGGCCACCGTCTGACTTTTGGGCCTGTTACGATGTTCAGTCGGACGGTACGCGGATCCGATTTGTGGGTGAGGCGGGCGATGCGACAGTCGGCGTATATGCAGACTAGGCGGCAATGCAGGTCGGGCGGGCCCCTGAGCAAAACTCTTTAAAAACTGGACAAGCGCGGGTTGCATCGCTCATCCTCGGGACGATGACACCAACAAATAGAGATATCAGCTTGTTTAAGAAAAACCTTTTTGCCATCGGCGCGGCTTTTTGGGTCGGGATGGCGGGTGCGGGGCTGAGCGATACGCCGGTCACCTACACCGAAGGGGGGCGTGCGCTGTTTCAGTTCGATGTCCCGGATTTCTGGATGCTGCGCACGGGCGGCCCACGCGATCTTGAGGATACACAACTGGGCGATACCCGGTCCGTAAGCCGGGTGATGGCCGCGCGTCCGGTCACAGATGACTCGGTCTGGATCGGATTCGTTTCGCCGTTCGGCGTTGCCAGCATCGAGGACGGGGTCCGTTACTTGCAGGATGTCGACAAGTTTCTGGTCAAAAACCCAGAGGTGACAAGTGATGCGAACATGCGCATCGGCGGTTTGCCGGCCCGGGTCATTCGCGGCACCGGCACCCGTGACGGGCGTGGGATCAACTTCACCGCTACGGTGATCGACCTGCCGCGCAACCGTGTTGCGGTTGTAGTGACCATCCTGCGCGACGGTGCAGATCCTGGCTATGTCGAGGATCTGAATGCCATCTTCGCGTCATTCCGGTCAGTGCAGTGAGGGCGTGAAAATGGCAGGAACCTTTTTGAAGCGATCCGTCATCGTTCTGGGGCTTGGGGCCGGGGGATTCACCCTCTCGGGCTGTGAAGGCGTCACGGTCGGTGTAGGATACGGATATGACCCGTTCTATGACTCGATGCTGTGGAACGACTATTACCGCAACGTGAATGTCGACATTGACGTGGACCGCCCACCGCCGCCGGGTAAACCGCCGGGTGGAAAACCGCCGCCCAAACCCAAGCCGCCAATTGCGAAACCGCCTGCGCGGCCCAAACCTCCGATCGCCAAGCCGCCGGCGCGTCCTCGACCGCCCGTGGCCCGCCCACCAGCGGCACGGCCCCCGATCCACAGGCCTGCGCCTCGGCGATAGGCCATCCGGACCGGATATCGGTTCACGCCGGAGCCGCAACAGGTTCCGGCGGCAGCAGTTCGGTGGTGATATGCGCCGAATTTTCAAGCGTGCGGTGCACCGGGCATTTGTCGGCAATCTCAAGAAGCTTGATCCGCTGGTCATTGTCCAGCGGTCCGTCCAGTCGGATCTTGCGGCGGAACTGGTCGACCTTTCCATCCCCCGCCAACCCCGCGTCCTGCGCGTGCACCTTGTTGTGACAGACATCCACGCTGATCCCGGTCAGGGGCCATTGCTTGCGTCGCGCATACATTCGGATGGTCATCGAAGTGCACGCCCCAAGCCCGGCAGAAACAAAGCCATAAGGCGACATGCCGCGATCAGTCCCGCCGTAAGAGGCCGGCTCATCCGCCACGGCATGATGGCTTGGACCTGATTGAATGTCCTGAAGAAAACCACCCGGGTCCACTTCGGTCACGCGCACAACGCCTTCGGGCGCGCCCGGCGGCGGGGCGGGCGGCGACAGCGGCACATAGCGAGATACCCAGGCGGCGATGACATCGGCGGTGTATTCTGCATCCTTCGGACGGGTGATCAGGTGGTCTGCGTCGTCCAGCGTGACAAAGCTTTTGGGGTGCTTGGCGGCCAGAAAGATCGTGCTGGCATCGTCGATGCTGACTGTTTCGTCACGCGGCGCATGCAGGATCAGCAGCGCGGCCTTCAACTCGGCAATCGAGGGCGTCAGTTCGGATTCAGAGATGTCGCGCACAAACTCTCGGCCGATGCGGATGGGGCGCCCACCCAGCAGAACTTCGGCGCTGCCATCCTGTTCGATCTGGCCCCGCGCGTCTTCAAAGTGATGAGCCACATGGCCGGGATCGGCCGGGGCGCCGATCGTGACCACCGCCTTTACCGAGGGTATACCGGCCCGCGCCCGTAAGACCGCGGCCCCGCCCAAAGAATGCCCGACAAGCAGGTCAGGCGCCATGTTCCGACCCGCAAGAAACTGCGCAGCGGCGATCAGATCCTCAACGTTCGAAGTGAAAGTCGTGTTGGCGAACTCGCCTTCGGAATGGCCCAGCCCGGTGAAGTCGAACCGTAGAACGGCAAATCCCATCGCTGCAAGCCGCGCGCTGATGCGCCGGGCCGCGGGAATGTCCTTGGAGCAGGTAAAGCAATGCGCAAACAACGCAGTTGCCAGCACCGGCCCATCGGGGAGATCCAGCCGAGCAGCCAGCTTGCCACCATCGTGACCGGAAAATGTGACGCGTTCTGTGGGCATGTGGGGTCCTCAGGCTGTGATGCTAAGCGCAATACTGTGAATAAGGCAGTGCAGTCTCAACCCTTGTGACAGGACCGTCACGGGAAGGTGAGGGCGCAGGCGGTGGTCGTGAGGCGCCCTTTGTCCGGGAGGTGATCACAATTTGTGAAGTCTAAGCGAACAACAATTCGTTTTTACAATGATTCAGAAGCTCCCATGTTCGGCCTAACCGAAACAAAGGATCAAGGAGCGCGGAGATGACAAATTCGACAAACGCAGCGCATTTCGAAGCTGTACAGGTCGGTACGGCGGTTGCTGTCCTTCTGGCCACGGCCATCGGATTTGCCGCCGGACTGCACTGGCCCCAAGACATGTTTTCACCGGGCGCATCGGCAGAGCCGGTGCTTGAGGATTGGCACGGAAATGTGCGTCGCTCTCACTGGGCGGATTGAGACCTAGTCAAGCCCCATAAGCGCGGAATCGAACGGATAGCGGGTCAGGTTCTCAAAGCCGTCTTCGGTGATCAGAACCTGATCTTCCAGCTTGATCGAGAAATCGCCGCCGACTTCGCCCACGGCGGCCTCGACGCACAGTACCATGCCGGGTTCCAGCGGATAATCATATGAGCCTGGCACCGCCTTGTCCGGATAGGCCACCAACGGCCATTCATCACACAGGCCCACGCCATGCATCAGGCAGCCGTATTTCTGCGCCTGGAACTTGTCGTCCAGCCTGTGGCAGTTGGCGGTCAACTCGGGAATCATCACGCCGGGCTTCAGCATCTCCATGTTGGTCATGATGTGCTCGTGCGCGTGCTGCATGGCATAGACCATGTCGGGGCGCGGCTTTTGATCCCCGATCCACCAGGTGCGCGAGATGTCGACGCAGATGCCGTAGCTGCCGATCAGATCGGTATCGAAGGCGATGATCTCGTTCCTCTGCGTGATCCGCGGCCCGCATTCCTGAAACCACGGGTTGGTGCGCGGCCCCGAGGCCAGCAGGCGCGTTTCGATCCACTCGCCGCCGCGCTTGATGTTTTCGGCGTGCAGAACGGCCCAGATGTCATCCTCGGAGGTCTTGCCGTCACCAACATAGGTGCGGGCGAACTTCTCCATCTTGGCCACGGCGGTTTCGCAGGCGTGGCTGGCGCAACGCATGGCAAGGATCTCGTCAGGGCCCTTGATGGCGCGGGTCTTTTCGGTGACTTCCTCGCCCTCCATGATCTCGAAGCCCTGTGCCTCGAGCGCGCGGAGGCCGTGCAGCATGATCTTGTCCACCGCCAGCCGGGTGTGGCCGGGGGCGTGGTCCTGCATCAGTATGCGCACCTCGTTGGCGAACACGTCCGCCTGTACGTCCACCTTGTCGCCCCTGTCGAAATAGAACAAGTCCGCGCCCGAGCGCTGTTCCCGCACCAGCGGGTTGAATTTCGACAAAAAGGGCGAGTTCTTGTAGTCCCAGATCACCATGTAGCCATCGGAGCACAGCAGCACCGCCCGGAACGGGTTGTGTGTGTTCCACAGCTGCATGTTGGTGCTGTCGGTCGCATAGCGGATGTTGAGCGGGTCGAACATCAGCAGCCCGCCATAGCCTCGATCGACGATTGCCTGGGTCAGCCGTTTCCAGCGATATTCGCGCATCCGGTCCAGGTTGGGCAGTTGCAACCCGGCGGCGGCCCATTCGCTGAATGCAAGTTGGGTGGGGCCGATCTCTATCCGGTCATTGTCGTTCGGCGTGCCGTCGCCAAGCGTCGCGCCGCGGCTGGGGTCGATCTTGCGGGTGTCTCGGTAGTGGTGGTTCACGGCGCGCCTCCCTGCTTGCCGGTTCAGCCTGAAGGGGCAGGGCGGCCCCGTCTGGGTGAATTGCGACGATTTGCCAGTCGCTTTTTGACCGACAAGGCCTGTTTGGAGTGCTAACCCAAGGCCATGACAGCCATTCTGCAACAGACTCTGCCCTACGATCCGACCCAACAGCGACCGCTGCCGGGGATCGCGCCGACAACGATGGAGGACTGGCTTCATCGCGATGATGCCTTCGCCGCGCAGATGCGCCACCGCCAGCACCTGCTTGAAACCCGTCGGGACGACGTGCTTGCGCTGGACCCGCAGGCCCACCCGGCCGCCGTCGAACTGCTGGATCTGGTCTTGGCGCAGGCCTATCCCGAGGCGGCCGACACCGCGCAGCGCCCGGATGGGGCCGCCGTGCCGATTGACCGCGACAATCCTTTGGATACGCTTTGCATGCTGGCGCAGGAGGATTTCTGCATCCTGCAGAAACGGGGCGACGAGCATGTGTTGACCGGGGCCATCCTGTGCTTTCCCGCCAGCTGGCGTCTGTCCGAGAAATTCATGCGACCACTGATCGCCATTCACGAGCCGGTCGACAGCTATGATCCCAACATCGCTCGCCGGGTGCAGCGCCTGTTTGACGGGATTCAAATTGCTCGGCCTTTGTGGCGGTTCAACGCGCTGTGGTACGATGACCCCGAGTTGCACCAGCCCCGCAGTGCCAGCGCCCCGCGCGAGATCCGCAACCGCGGCACTGCACGGTACCTGCGCAGCGAGCGACAAACGCTTTTGCGGTTGCCCGAGACACGGGCCGTGGTGTTCTCGATCCACACCTATGTCGTGCCGGTCGAGCACCTGCCAGAAATGGAAAACCCCGCCTGATGGCGGGGCCTCCAAGGAGGGTCTTCTGGTAATTCAGTTACAGTCCGATCGCATTGGCGACATCGGCAAACGCACCACTTGAGTTCAGCGACACGATGGCGACCGTATAGGCCAGGACCTGAGTGTTCAGGCGAAAGTCTTCGCCCCGGATGAGGTTCACAGCGGCCATCGACAGAGCGATCGGGGCCGACAGGCTGGCAACGGCACCGGTCAGGGCCCAGCTGGTCAGTCGCAACGCGTCACTGGGCCGGTCGTCATCGCCATCCGTCGCGGCCGGTGCATCGGAAACGGGTGCGTTGGCCTCGTCGGAACGGAAGGCAATGCTGAGCAATTGCTCATCGGTCAATTGAATCGGGCGAGGCGGCTTTGCCGGTGCTTTGACGGCCTCGTGGTCATCAGTTGCTGCGGGCTCAAGGCCCGCAAAAGGTCCGCTGACCGCCTCGAACGCCTCGCGGCGGTTCCGCTGCTTGCGTGGCATCAACGAGTCAAACGCGCCCATGAACTGTTCGATCGTCAAAACGGTTTGCGGCGACAGCCATTCCACTCGTTGCGTCGAGCAGATGTCGACCATCCGATACAGCATGACGACAAGCATCAATTCGGAAATCTCAGGGTCATCCATCAGGCCTGAAACAGGCGAGACCGAAATCACCAATCGGTTGCGCGGGCGTGTCGCCGAGGGGCGCACCATGGTCTTCAGACCAACCGTACGGTCCAGACGCCCATAGCGGTCGCTGGTCTCCCGGGGTTCGGACTCGAGGGTCAAACGGACAAGGTACTGGCTGGACACGATGGTTGCCTCGGTCTGGCTCAGCAGGGTCTTTCGTTCCACAAGATGCCCGTAGTCCTCAAGAGTTGCCACCACGATATGGCCGAACCGCTCCAACGCGCCGTTCGTGTCGCCGTTGAATTGCAGGCCACCGTGGTATCTGTGCTTCGTGGTCACAGTCTTGCCCTCTGCCGTACGAATACTGAACCAACACTCTAGTCGGTGATGAGGGTCAAATTTTGACCATATTGCAAAAAAATGAATTTTTGCGACGATTGATTACGCTTTGGAAACCAAGAAATTAGAGCTTTCCACCCGACACTGTGGCAGCAATGTGGCGGAATTGAGTGCGGTGGCCCGGTGGCCAACAAAGCCTCAGTTGTCGATTCGAGCGGCCATGATCGCAATTGATTTTTGGTAAACCGATGCGGCGTTCCATTGCTGTATCACCGCAAAATTCGGTTCGCCGGGTTGATAGCCCCGGCCGGGTTTCCACCCTTTCTGCCGAAGAAAATTTGCGGTTGAGGCCAACGCATCCGTCATGTTGTAGAAGTCCACGCGCCCGTCACCCGTGGCGTCCACGCCATAGGTCAGAGCATTGCCGGGCAGAAACTGGGTGTGGCCCAACTCGCCATGTTTTGCCCCTTTTGTTGCCACCGTGATCGCCCCCTGATCGACCAGTTTCAGCGCCCCGATGGCATGGGGAACAAAGAAGTCGGACCGTCGACAATCGTAGGCCAATGTTGTGATTGCGGAAACAACCTGGCTGTCGCCCATGAAGTTTCCGAACCCGGTTTCCATGCCGTGAATGGCAATCAGAACGCCGGCCGGGACACCATACTGACGCTCCAGCGCCGCGTAGAATCCCGGGTTTCGGGCCTTGCGCTTGCGCCCCTGGACCACGATCGTATCCGCCCCTCGAACCTTCATGAACTTGTCGAGGGAATATTTGAAGCTTTTCTGCCCCCGATCCGCGGCGATGGTCCGTGTGGCATATTGGGTTTGCGCCAGAGCCTGCAGCCCTTTTTTCTTTACTCCGGCTTTGCGCGCCTGCTTGGCAAAGTCGGCCTTCCAGGCTTCAAAACCAGCGCCTGTGTTCCCGCAGGGAGCGGACTGCGCCGCCACGGGGGCACTCAGTGCAATGAAAACGGACAGGACCGTAAGGCGCATGGGGACCTCCTGGAAATCAGGGCAGGGTGGGTGCGATAACGTACAGGGCTTTTAGGGCCTCGCTGGGTTCAATCCCGGGCAGTGCGGCGCGAAAGATCTCTTCCATCGTGCCTTGGGCATACAGCTGCGACAGGATCTCATCGACCATCAGGCGAAAGTCATCGTCGCCGCGCGCAAGGGCCAGACCTTGCTTTTCAATCGTCAGAATCTCTTGCGAGATTTTGAAGTCGTCCTTCAATCCGGCTGCCAAATAGTTGACCAAAAGAATGGATTGGTCGGCGAAATAGGCGTCGATTTCTCCGTCCCTCAAAGCCTTGATCCCGTCGGGATGCGAGGCGAACCGAACAAGCTTTGCCTCGATCCCCGCTGATCCGAACGAGTTGAACACGGCTTCTTCGGTGGTCGTGCTGCTGCGCATGCCGACTTTCTTGCCGGAAAGCGACGCCATCGTGACATCCGCATCTATCGGCAGCAAAACCGATGTTCCGTCTACGAAGATCGGGATCGAGAAATCAACGGTTTCCCGCCGCGACAGGGTGATTGTCGCCGCGCCGCATAACAGGTCGATCTGGCCAGAGGCGACCATGTCAAAGCGCGTATCCGACTGCACCGGAATGAATTGTGCGGTCAGGTCATCCGCACCCAGTCGGCCGGCGATGGCTCGGGCAACCTGGTCGCAGATCATCACGGACAGCCCGTCGGGACGCTCCTTGTCGTTGATGAACGAAAGCGGGGCAGCATCCGTGCGAAACCCAAATCGGATTTCGCGCGTTTCTTTGATCCGGTCGATCGTCTGCGCCGCAGCGCCTGAAACAAGAAGTGCAGCGGAGAGGGTCAGGGCGAGAAGGCGCATGAATAATCCTGATAATTGAATTGATCTTCAGCCTAGCGGCAAAGGCGCCTGTCACAAAGGGAAATATGGGGACCGCGCAGCACTGAAAAGGGGCGCCCGACAGGACGCCCCCAAGGTCTTTTCATTGGACTTCCGACCGGGGTCAGCAGCTGTAGTACATGCCGTATTCGACCGGGTGCGGAGTGTGCTCGTAGGTTTCGACCTCTTCCATCTTCAGTGCGATGTAGCCGTCGATCTGGTCCTTGGTGAACACGTCGCCCTGCAGCAGGAAGTCGTGATCGGCCGCCAGGCATTCCAGCGCCTCGCGCAGGCTGCCGCAGACGGTCGGGATGCCGGCCAGCTCTTCGGCGGGCAGATCGTAGAGGTTCTTGTCCATGGCTTCGCCCGGATCGATCTTGTTCTTGATGCCGTCCAGACCGGCCATCAGCAGTGCCGCAAACGCCAGGTAGGGGTTTGCCGACGGATCGGGGAAGCGGGCCTCGACGCGCTTGGCTTTCGGCGATTCCGTCCATGGAATACGGACGCAGCCCGAGCGGTTGCGGGCCGAGTAGGCGCGCAGAACCGGCGCTTCGAAGCCCGGGATCAGGCGCTTGTAGCTGTTGGTCGACGGGTTGGTGAAGGCGTTCAGGGTCTTGGCGTGCTTGAGGATGCCGCCGATGAACCACAGAGCTTCGTCCGAAAGATCGGCATATTTGTCGCCTGCAAACAGCGGCTTGCCGTCCTTCCAGATCGACATGTTGACGTGCATACCGGTGCCGTTGTCACCCGCGATCGGCTTCGGCATGAAAGTGGCCGACTTGCCGTAGGCGTGCGCGACGTTGTGGATGACGTACTTGTATTTCTGCAGCTCGTCCGCCTGTTTGGTCAGGCTGTCGAAGATCAGGCCCAGCTCGTGCTGGCACGAGGCCACTTCGTGGTGGTGCTTGTCGACCTTCATGCCCAGACGCTTCATGGTCGACAGCATTTCCGAACGCAGGTCCTGCGCCTCGTCGATTGGGTTCACGGGGAAGTAGCCACCCTTGACGCCCGGACGATGGCCCATGTTGCCCATCTCGTATTCGGTGTCGGTGTTCCAGGATGCATCGGTTGCATCAACTTCGTAGGACACCTTGTTGATGCTGTTCGAGAAACGCACGTCGTCGAACAGGAAGAACTCGGCCTCGGGGCCCATGTAAGCCACGTCGCCAACGCCCGAAGACTTCAGGTAGGCTTCGGCCTTCTGCGCGGTGCCGCGCGGGTCACGCTCATAGGCTTCGCCGGTATCGGGTTCCACGACCGAGCAGTGCAGGCAGATTGTCTTTTCCGCATAGAAGGGATCGACATACGCGCTTTCAGTATCGGGCATCAGTTTCATGTCCGATGCTTCAATCGACTTCCAACCGGCGATGGACGAACCGTCGAACATGAAGCCTTCCTCAAGGAAGTCTTCGTCGACCTGGTCGGCCATGACGGTCACGTGCTGAAGCTTGCCACGCGGATCGGTGAAGCGGATGTCGACATACTCGGCACCCTCGTCTTTGATCAGCTGAAGAACTGCGTCCTTGCTCATTACTATGTTCCTCTAGATTGCAGAATTGGTATTACAGCGCGTCCGAGCCGGTCTCGCCGGTCCGGATGCGAATGGCTTGTTCAACGGACGAGACAAAGATCTTGCCGTCCCCGATCTTGTCGGTCTTGGCGGCCGACACGATGGCTTCGATGGCCGCGTCGACCTGATCGGCATCCAGAACGACCTCAACTTTGACCTTGGGCAGAAAGTCCACGACATATTCCGCACCGCGGTACAGTTCGGTGTGTCCTTTCTGGCGGCCGAAGCCCTTGACTTCGATCACGCTGAGGCCCTGGACGCCAACGTCCTGCAGGGCCTCTTTCACTTCGTCCAATTTGAACGGCTTGATGATCGCTTCGATCTTTTTCATCCGGGCTCACCTCGCATGGTTGTCAGAATGGCAGTGATCACGTCTAAGATCGGGCGGCAATGCGATTGCCGAATTGACCGTCTGCTGGTGAAGGGATTCTGGGCGGCGGGCCAATTTTTAGGCAAGTTGCGCAAAAATTAATCAGATTTGAAACGTGCGAGGGTTTCGGATGCCAAAACTGCTGACTTCGTCCCAGATGAGGGCGGCCGAACGCGCCGCAATCGAATCCGGGTTTGTCACCGGCCTTGAGCTGATGGAGAGCGCAGGTCGCGGGGTGGTCGAGGCCGTCTTTGAAACCTGGCCTGACCTGGCGGCGGGGTCAGGGCGGGCCGTTGTGTTGTGCGGGCCGGGCAACAACGGCGGCGACGGTTTTGTGGTTGCGCGCATTCTGAAAGAGTGGGGGTGGGTCGTGGACCTCTTCCTGTTGGGCGACCCCGAGAAGTTGCCTGCAGACGCGCGGGCGAATTATGAGCGCTGGTGCGCGATGGGTTCGTGCCATGGGCTGTCCGATGACGCGTTCGATGCCTACGCCGCGGCCTGTTTGGATACTGTTCTGGCGGTTGATGCCTTGTTCGGAACCGGGTTGACGAGACCGGTAGCCGGGCTGCCACGGACAATGCGTAAATTGGGCCAGTGGAAAGCGTCACAGTCGGAAGGTGGTTACCCACGTGTCGTCTGTGTGGACATTCCCAGCGGCCTATGCGCGGACAGTGGTCGGCGTCTGGTGTCAGAGGGATTTGCCCCCGAAGACTGCGCCGTTTCAGCCAACCTGACGGTGACGTTTCATACCGCAAAGCCGGGCCATTATCTGGCCGAGGGACCAGAGTGCTGTGGCAGGATGTCCGTTGTCGACATCGGTCTGCCGGCTCTGTCAGTTGAAGAAACGCCAGATGATCGGCCGAGTGTGTTGCTGGACCCCGAAAATCTGCCTGATCTGCGGAAATCGGCTTTCGATCACAAATACGGTCACGGTCATGCGCTGATCCTGACAGGCGACACAGGTAGAACAGGTGCCGCGCGATTGGCTGCCCGCGGAGCGTTGCGCGTGGGCGCTGGTCTTGTCACGCTGGGTGTCCCTCCCGCCGCATCGCAGGAAGTCGCCGGCCAAGTCACCGCGGTCATGATTGAGCAGATCGCAGGCGAGGATGGGCTGGCCATTGCATTGCGGGACCAACGCCTGAACGCGCTGTGCCTAGGGCCCGGATTGGGCCTGGACAAGGCCCGATCGCTGGTCCCCGTGGCATTGGAGTCCGGCAGGGCAACCGTGCTGGATGCTGACGCTCTTTCGGCATTTGCTGAAGATCCAGCGTCACTGATGGCGATCCTGCATAAAAACTGCGTCCTGACACCGCACGGCGGTGAATTCGCCCGTCTGTTCCCCGACATCTCGGCCAAGCTTTCCTTACATCCCAAGAATGGACCAGCTTTCTCAAAGGTTGATGCCGTGCGCGAGGCGGCCGGCAGGGCAGGGTGCGTGGTTCTTTTCAAGGGACCGGACACTGTGATTGCGGGTCCGGACGGTCAGTGCTCGATCCATTCAGCCCAAAATGATCGGGCCGCGCCGTGGCTGGCGACTGCAGGCGCGGGCGATGTGTTGGCGGGTTTTTTGACAGGGCTGCTGGCACGTGGATTGCACCCGCTGAAAGCCGCCGAAACCGCCGTCTGGCTTCACGTGGAGTGCGCGCGCGCTTTTGGCCCGGGATTGATCGCGGAAGACCTTCCCGAGCAACTGCCCGGTGTGCTCAAGCGTCTTCAGGTATGAAGTTCTTGCGTGTTCCCAAGGCGCAAGGCTAAAATATCGGCGGGTTTTTGCTGTCAAGACCGCGCAAATGCATAGCGAGTGTTTGCCAAACGCATGGCCGGATGGCAGAATTCTCTTGCGGGCCGTCTGAAGCCTGCACGCGTTTGTTGTTAAAATATTGATAACACGGACATTTTGCTTTGCTGCCACTCTGTCTTTGTGGCGGATTTGCAATGATCGAGCTGAATGGCGTAGGGGCCTCTGGAACCGGACAGTTCCACTGAACATCTGGGCAGTACCTGAAACCCGAACCTTTCATGGTGAGTGCTATGACATTGAATATCAAACTCTCCTCAGTCGTCGCTGTTCTGGCAGCCACCACGGCCATCCCCGCCGCGGCAGAGCTGAAATACGAGAACAACAGCGGTGGCTATGTTCTGCTATATGGGCAGTTCAACCCGGCAATCATCTCGGTTGACGACGGCCAAGAGACCGATACCCGCCTGCTGGACAACGACCTGTCCAACAGCCGCGTCGGCCTGAGCCTGATGCAGCCGTTTGGCCAGAACGAATTCACCTTCCGCTTTGAAACCGCGCTGGGTCTGCCGAACTCCAGTGAGTGGAACCAGTTGGGCACCGATTTCAGCGGCTGGACCCGGGAAGACATTCGTCACGTGGATTTTGCGCTGAAAGGTGGCTGGGGTAAATTCTCGGCCGGTCAGGGCAGCATGGCGTCTGACGGTGCAGCGGAAACTGACCTGTCTTATGTCGGCACCGCGCTGTATTCGTTCACCAACGATGAAAACTCGGGCTTCTTCTACCGCGGAACCGACGGAACCCTCAGCGACATCACCGTCGGCGACTCCAGCAGCAACTTTGACGGCGCGCGCCGTGGTCGCGTGCGGTATGACACGCCGGATTTCAGCGGTTTTTCGGCAAGCTTCGCCTATGGTCAGAACATCCTGTCCAGCAGTGATGACGACGACTATTACGACGTTGCACTGAACTACAACAACACCTTTGCCGGTGGCGTCGAGTTCGCGGCAAGCGTGGCCTATGCGGTGCGTGATTTCGACGATGGTTCGGGCGACCGTGAAGACACGATCGGTTCGGCATCGGTACTGCTGCCCAGCGGCTTCAGCTTCACCGCTGCTGCCGGTACCCGAAACAACGTGTCGGGCGAAAGCGATCCCAACTTCTGGTACACCAAGATCGCCTATGAGGATAATTGGGTGTCCTGGGGCAAGACCGGTATCGGCATCGACTACTATGATGGTTCCGATTTCAACACGGACGGGTCCAGCACCGAGTCCTGGGGTATCGCAGTGGTGCAGCGCATCGACAGCATCAACACCGATGCCTACCTGAAATATCGCAACCACGACTTCAACGACGGGACGTCGTTTGACAAGAACGAAGCTTGGGTCCTGGGGGCCCGCTGGAAGTTCTGATCCCGACGTTGTTTTGAATTCATGGCGCCCCGGCTCTGTCCGGGGCGTTTTTTGTAGGGCAGGGTGGCAAAACAAGGCCAATCTGGCACCTTGCCCCTTGCCCTTCGGCGGCTAGGCAAATAGAAGGCGTCAAATTTGCCCGGCGCGCCCGTTTTGCGCGCCCCGAATCCTATGGGGACTACCAGAATGCAGGTTACCGAGACGCTGAACGAGGGTCTGAAACGCGGCTACAACATCGTTGTTACCGCCGCCGAGCTGGACGAGAAGGTCAATGAGAAACTGATCGAAGCTCAGCCGGAAATCGAGATGAAAGGCTTCCGCAAGGGCAAGGTTCCCATGGCACTGCTGAAGAAGCAGTTTGGCCAGCGCCTGTTGGGCGAAGCAATGCAGGAAACCATCGACGGTGCGATGAACAAGCACTTCGAAGACAGTGGTGATCGTCCGGCGCTGCAGCCTCAGGTCAAGATGACCAACGAAGACTGGAAAGAAGGCGACGACGTTCACGTCGAAATGTCCTATGAAGCCCTGCCGGAAATCCCCGAAGTTGACCTGAAATCGGTCGAGCTGGAGAAGCTGGTCGTCAAGGCGGACGACGCGGCCGTGGAAGAAGCCCTGCAGAACCTGGCTGAAACCGCTCAGGATTTCAAAGCCCGCCGCAAGGGATCAAAGGCGAAGGAAGGCGATCAGGTCGTCATCGATTTCGTCGGCAAGGTTGACGGCGAAGCCTTCGAAGGCGGTTCGGCCGAGGATTACCCGTTGGTGCTGGGCTCGAACAGTTTCATCCCCGGTTTCGAGGACCAGCTGGCTGGCGTGAAGGCCGAGGAAGTCAAGGACGTCACCGTTACCTTCCCCGAGGAATACGGTGCCGAGCACCTGGCCGGCAAAGAGGCCGTGTTTACCTGCACCGTCAAAGAGGTGAAGGAACCTGTTGCCGCCGAGATCAACGACGAACTGGCACAGAAGTTTGGCGCTGAGGATCTGGCTGCGTTGAAGGCGCAGATTGCCGAGCGTCTGGAAGCCGAATACGCGGGTGCGTCGCGCGCGGTGATGAAGCGCGCACTGCTGGACGCGCTGGACGAGAAAGTGTCGTTCGACCTGCCGCCGACCCTGGTCGAAGCCGAAGCCAAGCAAATCGCGCATCAGCTGTGGCACGAAGAAAACCCCGAGGTGACCGATCACAACCACGATGAGATCGAGCCGACCGAAGAGCACAACAAACTGGCTGAGCGCCGCGTGCGTCTGGGCCTGTTGCTGGCCGAGCTGGGCCAGAAGGCTGAAGTCGAAGTCACCGACGCCGAGATGACCCAGGCGATCATGAACCAGGCTCGCCAGTACCCGGGTCAGGAGCGTCAGTTCTTCGAGTTCGTTCAGCAGAACGCTCAGATGCAGCAGCAACTGCGCGCGCCGATCTTTGAGGACAAGGTTGTAGACTACGTGGTCGAGTTGGCCAAAGTGACCGAAAAGGAAGTCAGCAAGGAAGAGCTGCAGAAGGCAATCGAAGCCCTCGAAGAGGAATAAGCCGCGTTTTCAGGTCGGTCCGGGTGCCGCCGCACCCGGTCGGTCAAACGGCGAATGTCCGAACAGAAAGAAATGAAAACAGGCCCTCTTCGGAGGGCCTTTTTTGTTGCCGCCGAGAACCGGAACGTATGGCGCCAGCGGCGGATCGGTTGCCGAAATTAGAGCGGAGCCGCCTGGAATGAGACGGCTCCGCATGGGTGGCTTTTGGACTTATGAGGTGAGGGGGTCAGGCCTCATGAGCAAAAGCACGGGGGGTTTGCAACAAAGCGGTTTTCTGCTCTGGGGTGAAGCGGTCCGACAGGCTCTCGATCAATTTGAGTACGGCCTGGACTTCTTCTTTCGTCGTCGCAGCGTGCATCTGCTCGACGAAGTATTTCTCAAGATCGGTCAGTGGCTGGTGGTCAAGATTGGCGGCACCGGCCTGTGCAAGCTTGGCTTGCTGACCCGAATTAAACAGTTCGAGCGCCTGATCGTCGGTCAGGAACACGTCGTAGTCGATGCTCGAATACTCGCGGATCGATTGGATACGCTCGTCCGAACAATCCATCAGAGCGGCCATTGCGACCACTTTGCCCATCGGCTTGGCCGTTCCGACATAGTCGTACGGAGCATTTCCGGACCGTTGCAGCACCCGGTTCATAACCGGATCAATGACCGCGACCGAGTCGAGCACTCCAGCTTCCTGGGCGTATTCGAATGACCCAATCATGACCTCGCTGGTCACGTAGGATACGGAATTTTTGCCACGTCCCCGGCCGAGCCGTTTCGTGTCGACGCAGAACCGTGTGGCTTCCCAGACCTGGGCGCTGCGGATTGGCGGCTCGCCATCAAGGATCGAGCTGAACACATCGGCCAGCATGTGCGGGCCGGTCGTCTGCAAGAGGCGCATGCACCCAACGACGTCCCCCTCGTCGTTGATGCTGACCACGTGTGCAGGATTGAGCGAGTCGAACTGATCGAATTCGCGCCCGTCCTGGATGTTCACTTCCCAGCCCAAGCGATCCCCGAACACGCGTGCGCGCAGCTTGAACATCTCATCCAAGACGTCTTTGAACTTATGCTGGTTGATGCCATCAATAACGATGATCATTCCATCCCCCTACAGTTTGGTTACCGTAAGGAGCAGATTAACCAAGTTTCGAAACAAGACTATTGGGGATATCCCGTATTTTTCTGCCTTAATTGTTAACCGGGGTAAATTAACCCCAGACCAATGGCACGGCCGATCGCCTGGGCGGTCGTGAGTGCGCCCAGTTTCTCTCGTCCGGAACGCATGTGCACCTCGACCGTCCGGTGCGAAATGCACAGAATGTCCCCGATATCCTGCTGGGACTTGCCCTCGGCGACCCATTGCAAGATTTCTTTTTCGCGCGAGGAAAGTGTCGGAAGGTATAGAGCCTTGGCCAAAAGGCCAGACTGCATGACTGTGTCATGTGCGTGAACCGCGGCCATCTGCAGGTCACCCATCACGTGCTTTTTTAGCTTTTTCCATTCCTCGTCCGTGCAATCCTTGGTCACGCTGAGCAAGCCAGTTTCGCCATAAGGTCCCCGAACCGGAACCGTCAGGCCGCGGTCGGTGATCCCGAAATCATGAGCGTCGCGGAACACCGCGTTGAACTTGTCGTCGTGATTGAAGCGGCCCCAGTCCACCGGCGCGATGCTGAGCGCCGACTGATATAGGGTGGGATCAAGGTGATGGTAGCCTTGCGTGGCGTAGTGGATCTTCCACTCGTCCGGGTAGTTCGCGTAACCTTGGACGTCACCATTCACGGGATGGGTCGTCGCATAGGACGCATAGTCGAACCCAAGTTCGTTGCAGACAGAATTGATGATGTCGTAAGCCGACCGTTCATCATGATCAATTGTGGCCAAGTCAATAAGTTTCACTCGTCCAACCTTTGTCCCTACGGCATTTCCCCCGAAAAATGCCGTATCTGCCCGTATCACAGCCTACGTTGCGTCAATCTGAACAAATTGCGCAACCCATTTGTACATATCACATGGAGTTATTGAGTGCTAATGGCAACAGACAACCTCCGGATTATTTCGTCCTGTGAGGTATTCTCGGTCAAATTGAATGCTGTGTAGACCGGGGTCGATTGCCCCGTTCAAGCTATTCGGACCGCAAGCCAGTTTCAACCAGCATTCCGCGAGCCTTGGCTTCGGGGTAGTACCCCTTTGCATAGAGGAAGATCGCGCGCTGCTGGTCGCCGTCGGCCAACATCCATGCGCCGCGAAGATACTTGCCCGCATACTCCAGGTTGGTGTCAGCATCCAGAAGACCTTTGGCGTCGCCCTTGTAGCCCATCGAACGAGCGGTGGCGGGAAGGATCTGCAGCAGGCCGTAATATGGCCGGTTCGTCGCCCAGGGGCGATGCGTGCTTTCGCGGATCGCCAGCTTATGGACCAACTCTCGCGGAAGTTCGTAGTGATCAGCCCATTTGTTGATCGATTCGCGCAATTCGGGCGTTTCGTTGGGGTGGAGCGGCGGCTCGAATGCCTGTTCCTTCGTCGCTTTGCCAGATGGGTCGCTGCAGGCGGCAATCGGGGCAGCCAGAAGCACTGAAAGCATTATTCGACGCAGGACCTTTGCCATGCAACTTCTCCGGATTGTTACGCGGCTGGATGATACGAAAGTGGCCCGGGGTCGCAAGTCCGGCGCGCTGTGGTGGCCAAAAATTGCCAGTCGAAAAAAAAGGCCGCGCAATGCAGCGCGGCCTTTGAGATTTACAGACCTGATCGGATCAGGCTTTGGGTTCGTCTTCCTCGGTCGAAGCATCGGCGGCAACCAATTCTTCGTCTTCCGAAGCGGCCGAGCCGATGTCGTCGAACAGTTCCGCGATTTCGAAATCTGCGGCGGCCTCTTCTTCAGCGGCCAGTTCCTGGATCGACTTGCCCGATGCCTGAAGCTCGGCTTCTTCTTCCGAGCGGGCAACGTTCAGTTTGATTTCGACCTCGACTTCGGGGTGCAGTTTGACGGAAACCGTGTGCAGGCCCAGCTCTTTGATAGGCGAGACCAGAACGACCTGCTTCTTGTCAACAGTGAAGCCAGCAGCGGTTGCGGCCTCGGCTGCGTCACGCGGGGTGACCGAGCCGTACAGCGCGCCGGCGTCCGATGCCGAGCGAATCACGATGAACTGCTGACCGTCCAGCTTTTTAGCCAGAGCTTCAGCTTCTTTCTTGGTTTCCAGGTTGCGTGCTTCCAGCTGTGCTTTCTGGGCTTCGAACGAGGCGATGTTGGCCTCGGACGCGCTCAGCGCTTTGCCTTGCGGCAGCAGGAAGTTGCGGGCGTAGCCGGGCTTGACGTCGACGACATCGCCCATCTGACCCAGTTTCGCAACGCGTTCCAGAAGGATAACTTGCATGTCAGTCTCTCCTTACTTCACGGCGTAGGGCAGCAGGGCGAGGAAGCGGGCGCGCTTGATGGCGCGGGCCAGTTCACGCTGCTTCTTTGCCGAAACGGCGGTGATGCGCGAAGGCACGATCTTGCCACGCTCGGAAATGTAGCGCTGCAGCAGACGGGTGTCTTTGTAGTCGATCTTCGGCGCGTTCTCGCCCGAGAACGGGCAGACCTTGCGGCGGCGGAAAAACGGTTTTGCGGCCATGGTTTGGTGTCCTTTCCTCAGGCGTTGATCAACGGCGCTCGCGGCGGCCATCGCGCTCATCGCGCTTCTGCATCTGGACCGAGGGGCCCTCGGGATGCTCGTCGACCTTGATGGTCAGAACGCGCATCACGTCTTCATGCAGGCGCATCAGGCGCTCCATTTCCTGAACGGCGCCCGACGGTGCGTCGGTCTTCAGGAAGGCATAGTGGCCCTTGCGGTTTTTGTTGATCTTGTAGGCCATCGTTTTGACGCCCCAATACTCGCTGTCGACGATCTTGCCGCCGTTGTCAGCCAATACGGTGCCAAAGTGTTCGATCAGGCCCTCGGCCTGCGCGTTGGACAGATCCTGACGCGCGATCATTACATGCTCATACAGTGGCATGTTCACTCCTGTTTGTATCAAGGCGCATTTCATAGGCGGGGCCAGTTCCCTTCGCGACCCTGCCACGAGAGGCTGCGCGGTTCATGCGTATAGCGAAGGATGGCCCCGTATACACGTTTCTGGATGGGGGGCAAGCCCTGCCATGAATGCCTTTCTCACGCCGCCCAATTACCTTTGGGCCGCCCAAATCCTGACGCTTTTCGGCTTGAGGTTGTTTGCAAGCCCGGCGTTACCCGGGGGGTCTCAAGAAACTTGGACAGGGCAAAAGCGATGGCCGTCATGAACACGAACACATTTCAACAGTCCGCAGCCGGCGCAGCATACGACAAGTCGGTGCCCGTGCTTATTTCCTTTGCACCGAATTGGAAGGCCCGGTTGGTCCTGTTCCGTGTGCTGGGTGCATTTCTGATCGTATCGGCCTTTTCGATGTGGCTGATGCCGGGTTCGGTCATCGGGGCCGACGTCTGGACCATCAAGCTGGTCGCGTCGCTGATGTTCCTGATCCTCGGGGTGAGCCTGCTGACCATCGAGGTTCTGGATCCGCGCCCCGACGCATATTTTGACCCGGTCCGCCGCGAGGTTCGGGTGCTGCAGAAGAACGAAAACGGGCGTCCGCAGACCGTACTGCGCCGCAGCTACGATACGTTGGGCGGAGCGCGGTTCGTGGACGACCAGGTTGAACTCTTTGAAGTCGATGGCAGCCTTCTGATGAAGCTGCCGCTGGAATCGGCGGATGTCAGCCGAGCGCTGAAAGGGCAACTCAGCGGAAGCGTAACAATTTTCGCCTGAATTTTATTCTGTTCATTGAGGAACAGAATTTGTGAGAGAATGAAGGTTGTGTGCCGCCCATGGGCGGCACATCTTTGTTTTGGAGCAACCCAACCGGTTTGCGCTTTGAAAATTTTCGGAGATTGTCATGAAATCCACCCTTATTGCAGCAGCACTTGCCACGGCGGCGACCTCGGCCATCGCGGCCCCGGAGAAATACGTTCTGGACCCGAGCCACAGCCAGGTTGTTTTCAGCTACAACCATCTTGGCTTTTCGACCACCACCGGCATGTTCTCGGGTTTCGAGGGCGAGATCATGTTTGATCAGGAAGATCCAGCAGCGTCGAGCGTGACGGTTTCGATGCCCGTGGTCGAGATGATCACCGGCTGGAAACCCCGTGAAGATCATTTCATGTCCGAAGATTTCTTCGCGGCGACTGCCGAGGAAATGGTGACATTTACCTCGACCTCGATCGAGGTGACGGGTGAGAACACCGCAAAGATCACCGGGGACCTGACCTTGAATGGTGTGACCAAGCCAGTGGTTCTGGACGCCAAGCTGAATCAGGTCGGCGAGCATCCGATGGCGGGCAAGCCTTGGGCCGGGTTCGATGCCACCACCACCCTGGTGCGCAGCGATTTCGAACTGGGCAAGTTCGCGCCTTTCGTCGGAGATGAAGTTGCCATCGCGATTTCGATCGAGGCGCAGAAGGCCGACTGATCCGGGCCTCAGAACTAGAGAAACCGCCGGTGGCCGATGCCCCGGCGGTTTTTTCGTGTCGTCGGCTTACTGAGCGTTGCGTGTTGCCGTCAACTCGACCGAAACGGTGACGGCGAAGGCCAACGAATCCTCTTTCGGCATCGATTGGCCAACCCCGAAGTCGAGGCGGTTGAGGTCCATCCTGCCGGACATTTTGGCAGTCTCGCCTTTGATGTCCAAAGAGAAGGGCAATACAACGTCCAGTGTTTGATCGCGGATGGTCAGCGGACCCCTTGCTTCATACCCCGTTTCGGTTTTGTAGATCTCGGCATCGAACTGGGCCGTCGGGAATTGCGACTTGTCGAAGAAATCAGCTCCCATGGCCTGATCGGTTACCGTACCCAGGCTTAAAGACCCGATGGAGACCGTGACCTCTGCCGACCCGGCCGGACCGGGTTCGACGGGGTCGTCAAACGTGATTGCGGCGGTCCAGTCTGAAAACTGACCGGTTACAGGGTTGCCCAGTTGTGTGATCGTGATGGCAAGCGCGCCTTCTTCCACCTGCCAATCCGATTGAACGGCCGCCAACTCGGCCGTTTCAACCTCGGCATCTGGCTTGTCTGAAAAACTGCCGGTCAGCAGGCCGGCTGACAGAACGCCAACCCAGACAAGCCCAGCAGCCGCGGCGGGAACCATCGAGTGCTTCTGTTCCGGCGGAACCGGCGCAGCGGACGCCCCGGGCAACATTCGCCGCAGGGTGCTGTCCTTGTCGATGACGTGGTGTTTCAGTGCTCCGGCGATATGCAGGGTCAAAGCTGCGACGAGAACCAGCATGAAAAGCCAGTGCAGCGTTGCCATCACCTCGGCCAGATGCTCGGACTTGGGCACCAGTGGCAGGTTCTGCCCAAATGGCCAAAGGATGGGCGCGAAGCCTTCGGTAGCAGCGTGGTCGATCCAACCCGACAGAGGAACCAGAACCAAGGACCCGTACAGCAGCCAATGGACCGTTTCAGCCGCAAAGGCCTCGGGCTTTTTGTCGGCGTTCAGCAACCCGGGCTTGGTTTGGGTGAGCGACCAGAGAATGCGTGCCAGCGCAACGAAGAAGACGGTGATCCCAACGGTTTTGTGCAGGGAAAACAGCCGTGCGGCTTGGGCAAGATCGGCCTCGGTGGTGGGGATGGTCGGGTCATAGATTGCATGGGCCAGGTTGTTGGCGAACCACCCCAACGGCAAGGCGGTGAAGATCAACAATGCGGTCAGCCAGTGGAATGTCTTGGTCACGCTGCCATAGCTGACATTGGTGTTGGTTAGGGACATCGATCTTGCGCTCCGGGTTTTCTGCTGTGGCCAAGGTAACCGTGTGACGCACATAGACAATAGCGTGTGGCGCACAGACCCGGTGCCGTCACGCAGAGTGCAGGCAGTGCTTGTGCCGGACCCTCACTCGGTTTACACCCCGGCGCAACCTAACGTCATCCAAGAGGTTGCAATGACACTTGCGTTCGTTTTTCCGGGGCAGGGCGCCCAGACCATCGGCATGGGCAAGGCGCTGGCCGACGCTTATCCGGCCGCCAAGGCCGTGTTTGACGAGGTGGACGAAGCGCTGGGCGAAAGCCTCAGCAGCCTGATCTGGGATGGCGATATCGAGACCCTGACTTTGACGCAGAACGCGCAGCCGGCGTTGATGGCCACATCGATGGCGGCGATGCGCGCGCTTGAGGCCGAAGGGGTCGATGTGACACGGGCCGCCTTCGTGGCCGGTCATTCGCTGGGCGAATACTCGGCCCTTGCCGCAGCCGGCGCGCTGAGTGTCGCGGACACTGCTCGCCTTCTTCGCACGCGCGGTCAGGCAATGCAGAGCGCCGTCCCAGTGGGCGAGGGTGCGATGGCCGCGATCCTGGGGCTCGACCTGGACGCCGTGCGAGCCGTGGCCGAAGAGGCCGCACAGGGCGAGGTCTGCCAGGCAGCCAATGACAATGACCCCACGCAGGTCGTGGTTTCGGGTGCCAAGGCCGCTGTTGAACGCGCCGCTGAAATCGCCAAGGAAAAGGGCGCCAAGCGCGCTGTGATGCTGCCGGTCAGCGCTCCGTTCCATTGTGCCCTGATGCAGCCTGCCGCCGACGTGATGGCCGAAGCTCTGGCGGGAGTCGAAATCAAGGCGCCGGCGGTTCCGTTGGTTGCCAATGTCCGCGCCGAGGCGGTGACCGATCCCGACCTGATCCGGCAATTGCTGGTCGAGCAGGTTACCGGTTCGGTCCGGTGGCGCGAATCCGTTCAGTACATGGTGGCGCAGGGTGTGACCGAAGCGTGGGAGATCGGTGCAGGCAAGGCTCTGTCGGGCATGATCCGCAAGATCGACCGGTCCGTGGCCTGCTCCGCCGTTGGTACGCCGGAAGACGTTCAAAAAGCGCTGCAGGCAGGCGATTAACTCAAAGCTGGTCCGACAGGACACTCGAAAAGGATACCGGTATGTTTGATTTGACTGGAAAATGCGCCCTTATCACCGGGGCTTCGGGCGGGATCGGGGGCGAGATTGCACGCACCTTGCACGCCGCAGGGGCCACTGTGGGCCTGTCGGGCACGCGCGTCGAACCGCTGCAGAAGCTGGCGGATGAACTGGGCGAGCGCGCTCATGTCCTACCGTGCAATCTGGGTGACCCCGAGGCCGTGGCCGCGTTGCCGAAACAGGCCGCCGATGCCATGGGCGCTGTTGATATTCTGGTCAACAACGCAGGCATCACCCGCGACAACATCTTCATGCGCATGTCCGACGAGGAATGGCAGAGCGTGATCGACGTGAACCTGACCGCCACCGCCAAGCTGTGCAAAGGCGTTCTTCGCGGCATGATGAAGGCGCGTTGGGGCCGCATCATCAACATTTCGTCCGTTGTCGGTGCAACAGGCAACCCGGGTCAGGTGAACTATGCCGCGTCCAAGGCGGGCATGGTCGGCATGACCAAATCGCTGGCCTACGAGGTCGCGAGCCGTGGCATCACCGCCAATGCCGTCGCGCCGGGTTTCATCACGACCGCGATGACCGACAAGCTGACCGATGAGCAGAAATCCGGCATCCTGACGCAGGTTCCCGCCGGTCGGATGGGCGAGCCATCTGAAATTGCGGCGGCCGTTCTGTACCTTGCAAGCCCCGAAGCGGGCTATGTTACCGGAACCACCTTGCATGTGAACGGCGGCATGGCCATGTTGTAGGCGCAGCCAGAGGCAGATGCGAAAGCGTTTGCCTCTTGCGTCGTCTGTGCTATAGGCGGCGCATGTAATCAGGGGCCGGTCGTTCAGGTCGGCCTTCTACTTTCCCGGAGACCCGGGACTCAAACCGCCCGGATCGGGCAAACCAAGGCCACCCCGAGCGGGCAAGGGCAGAACCGGGCAGACCGCCCTGAAATGGAATGAGGAATAGACATGAGCGACGTCGCAGATCGCGTTAAAAAGATCGTTGTTGAGCACCTGGGTGTTGAAGAGGACAAAGTCACCGAGAACGCGTCCTTCATCGACGATCTGGGCGCGGACAGCCTGGACACCGTTGAGCTGGTCATGGCTTTCGAAGAAGAGTTCGGCATCGAGATCCCCGATGATGCAGCCGAGACCATCCAAACCTTCGGCGACGCCGTGAAGTTCATCAGCGAAGCTTCCTGATCGCTTTGAATTTGACCGAAAACGGCGCTTCCGGGCAACGGAAGCGCCGTTTTTTTTTGCCCGCTGGAATTCCCGCTTGCCTCGTGGAAAATCGGTTTGCACTGTTTGCGATGAGGCAACAAAACACCGGGTAAGGGCATGAAAAGATCCGCCCCGATGATCAACACCGCGCGCCTGATGATGTGTGCAATGCGCCCCGAGGACTTTGAACGGTTCGCGGAGATTTGGCGTGACCCCTGCGTGGTGCGTCATATCGGGGGCAAACCCCGCACCCGCGGCGAGGCGTGGGACGCGTTCCTGCGCAATGCGGGGCACTGGCAGATGGCTGGATTCGGGCAATGGGCCGTGTTCTTGCAGGCGAATCGCAAATTGATAGGTCAGGCCGGGTTCTTTTACGGCAACCGCTGTCTGGGCGAAGATTTCGATACCTTCCCCGAGGCCGGTTGGGTGTTGGCGCCCGAGGCGCATGGCCTGGGATACGGGCACGAGGCCGTTCAGGCCGCGCATGACTGGTTCGACCGGATCATGCCCGGGCCCTTGGTGTCGATGATTGACGCGGATCATGAGGCCTCGCAAAAGCTGGCGGCCAAGCTTGGATACAAATTGCTTCGCCAGACAGAGTATCGGGACAGCCCGGTGAAACTGTTTCGCCGCGACGGCCCTCCGGCCCGGAACTGAAACGCTTCTTTTTTCGCGGTGCCGCAAACGGATCGCCGTTTGCCGAAACTGAGAAATGCGAACTTGCGCGCGACCAGTATGCTATCATGGATATCCGGAACGATTGAGCGGAGGAGTGTGCTCATGAGGGTTTATCCTACAATGGAATTGCAGAACGGCCGCTGTGTCACGCTGGACAAGGGCCGTCTGGACGAGCCGATGATCTGGCATGTCGATCCGGTGGAAACGGCCCAAGGCTGGGCCGCCGCAGGTGCCGAGTGGATGCACCTGACCGATTTCGACGCGATCGAGGGGCGGGACACGAACTCTGCGTTTGTCGAACGGATCATCCGCAGCGCCGAGCTGCCTGTTCAACTGGCCGGCGGGTTCCGCTCGCGCGAGCAGGTCGAGCGTTGGATCGACAAAGGGGCGGGCCGCATCGTGATCGGCACCCTTGCGGCGCGTGATCCGCATCTGTTCAAAGAGCTGGCCAAGCTATACCCAGACCAGATCGTGTTGGCCGTGGACGTGTGGCAAGGTTACGTGATGACCGACGGCTGGCGCACCCAAAGCGCGTTCACACCGGAGGCTTTCATCGAAGCGTTTGCCGATGCTCCGCTCGCTGCCATTCTGGTCACCGATATCGACAGCGACATGGTGGATGTAGAGGCGCAGCTGGGCCTGATTTCGGGGCTGGCCGCGCATTCGCGTACGCCGGTGATCGCCAGCGGCGTCGTGCGCAGCAGCGACGACATCTCGCGTCTGGCGTACATTCCCAATATTTCGGGTGCGTTGGTCGGGCGGGCGCTATTCCGCAAGGCGGTCGACCTGTCCGAGGCGTTGGCGGTTGCCAAAACCGCCCATGAACCTGTGGCGCAGTTCCAGTAACGCAGCCTAATCCGTCCGAGATGCCCCTGACAGGTTGTCGGGGGCGGCTCGTGTGGTTCTGCTCTGGCCGTGCGCGGTGTGTGGCGCGGAGGCAGGCGGCAAGCTGCCGGTGCGGAATATGCTGTTGCTCTTGCCCCCGGCCCCCGGGCCGGGGTATGAGCGTTTCTCAAACAGGAAGCAGGCAAGAGGCATTTCATGCGCAGAGTCGTTGTAACCGGTCTGGGATTGGTCACTCCACTGGCCAGCGGGGTCGAGGAAACCTGGTCGCGGCTGCTGGCCGGAGAGTCGGGCGCCGGCCCGATCACCTTGTTCGATGCCGAAGCCGCAGGAGTCACCACGACCTATGCCTGCGAGGTGCCACGTGGTGACGGGACCAACGGGACCTTTAACCCCGATGACTGGATGCCGCCCAAGGAACAGCGCAAGATCGAGGATTTCATCCTGTATTCGATCGCTGCCGCCGAGATGGCCTGCAAGGACGCGAACTGGTTGCCCGAAGACGAGGAAGAACGTCTGCGCACCGGCGTGCTGATCGGGTCGGGCATCGGTGGTCTGGGCTCGATCGCTGAAACCGCCAACCTGATCCGTGACAAGGGTCCGCGCCGTGTGTCGCCCTTCTTCATCCCGGGCGCGCTGATCAACCTCGCGTCGGGTCAGGTCTCGATCCGCTTTGGCTTCAAAGGGCCGAACCACTCGGTGGTGACCGCCTGTTCGACCGGTGCCCACGCGATCGGCGATGCCAGCCGTATCATCCGGTCGGGCGATGCCGACGTTATGATCGCCGGCGGCGGCGAGGGCTGCATCTGCGAGATCGGTATTGCCGGTTTCAACGCATGCAAGGCGCTGTCGACCAAATATGCCGACAACCCCAAGGCCGCCAGCCGCCCCTATGACGTCGACCGCGACGGTTTCGTGATGGGCGAGGGCGCCGGTATCGTTGTTCTGGAAGAATACGAGCATGCCGTGGCCCGCGGCGCCAAGATCTATGCCGAGGTTCTGGGCTATGGGATGTCGGGCGATGCCTATCACATCACCGCGCCGGCCGAGGATGGTGACGGGGCCGAACGTTCGATGAAGGCAGCGCTACGCAGCGCAGGGCTCGAGCCGAAGGATCTGGACTATATAAACGCGCATGGCACCTCGACCATGGCCGACACGATCGAGCTGGGTGCCGTTGAACGGCTGCTGGGCGAACATGCCAGCAAGGCGACGATGAGTTCGACCAAATCGGCCACAGGACACCTGCTGGGGGCCGCGGGCGCGATCGAGGCGATCTTCTCGATCCTTGCGATCCGCGATCAGGTCGCCCCGCCGACGATCAACTTGGACAATCCGGCGGTGGAAACACCGATCGACCTTGCGCCGAATGCCAAGCGCGAGCGGGAAATCAACGTGGCGCTGTCGAACTCGTTCGGTTTCGGCGGCACCAATGCCAGCGTGATTTTCGGGAAAGCGTCATAAATGTGGCGGGCTCTGGCATCCAATGCGCTTACCTTTCTTGTGGTCGCCATGTTTCTTCTTGGCGGTGTGATCCTTTGGGGGCAATCGCAATATAAGGCCGAGGGCCCGCTCGATACCGCCATTTGCCTTCGGGTGAAGGGTGGCTCGAACATGAACAAGGTCAGCCGTGACCTGGAAGATCAGGGCGCGATCAGCAGCGCAACGATCTTTCGTATGGCGGCAGACTACACCGACAAGTCGCAGCAGCTGAAGGCGGGTAGTTTCCTGATCCCCGAAGGCGCATCGATGGCGGAAATCATCGACGAAGTCACCCGCAGCGGCGCCAGCACATGCGGAACCGAGGTCGAGTACCGCATCGGTGTGACCCGCACTCAGACACGCGTACGTGAGCTGGACCCTGCAACCTTGAATTTCGTCGAGGTCGCGTCTTTTGTCGTTGGTGAGGACGAAGTTCCTGAAGTCTATCAGGAAAAGCGGAATCAAGCCGATACGCGATACCGTGTGTCCTTGGCCGAAGGTGTCACCAGTTGGCAGGTCGTTGAGGGGCTGAAGGCCGTGGATGCCCTGACCGGAGAGGTCTCGGAAATTCCGCCGGAAGGCATGTTGGCCCCGGACAGCTACGAAATCTCACCCGGTGATGAGCGCACGGCTTTGTTGCAAAAGATGCAGGACCGGCAGCAAGAGCGGATTGCGCGGGTTTGGGAGACGCGTCAAGAGGGGTTGCCCCTGTCCAGCCCTGAAGAAATGCTGATCCTCGCCTCGATCATCGAGAAGGAGACAGGCATTCCGGAAGAGCGCGGTCAGGTTGCCAGTGTCTTTGTTAACCGCCTGAAGCAAGGCATGAAGCTGCAGACAGATCCCACGGTGATCTATGGCGTGACCAAGGGTCAGGGTACGCTGGGCCGAGGCCTTCGCCGCAGCGAGCTTCGGCGGAACACGCCTTGGAACACCTATTTGATCGACGGGTTGCCGCCCACGCCGATTGCCAATCCGGGCCTGGCCAGCTTGCAGGCTGCCGTGACTCCAGACGAGACCGACTTCGTGTTCTTCGTCGCAGATGGAACCGGCGGCCATGCCTTCGCCAAGACGCTGCAGGAACACAACCGAAACGTTGCCAAATGGCGTGAGATCGAAGCCGAGCGGAACAATTCGGGTAACTGATCCGCTCGCTGGTTGAAATCAGAGCCAGCAAAAATCAGGCGGACGACCCACCTGATTTATGAAAAGGCAAAATCTTGGAAAAAGACTGCGCGCATGGAGACATGCGCGCAGTTTTTTATGCGGCCGATTTGCGGCGCGGATGGCGCCGGCGGTTGGCGGGGCCGTTTGTGCCCTGCGGTTTCGGGCCACGGCGTCGATTGCGCTGGCGACCGCCGGGCTTGGCGGCTTCTGCGGCTTCGGGTGCCGTTCCACTGGCGACCGGGATCTCGATCTTCATCAATTTTTGAATCTGACGCAGCAGATCAAATTCATCCGGTGCGCAGAAGGCGATGGCTTCGCCTTCACGGCCGGCCCGAGCGGTGCGGCCAATGCGGTGCACATAGTTGTCAGGAACGTCCGGCAGGTCGTAGTTGATGACATAGGCCACCCCAGGAATGTCGATGCCACGGGCTGCCACGTCGGTGGCAACCAGAACTGTGATTTCGCCGGCGCGGAAGGCCTTGATGGCGCGATCCCGCTGGCCCTGGCTCTTGTTGCCATGGATCGATGCTGCGTTGTAGCCGTCAGCCACCAACCCTTTCATCAGCTTTTCCGCACCATGCTTGGTCCGGGAGAACACAAGCGTCAGGGCGTCGGTATCACGCGAAAGGATCTCGCGCAGCTTGGCGGGTTTTCCCGGCTTTTCAACGAAATGCACCGACTGGGTGATCTTGTCGGCCGCCTTGCCCGGGGGCGAGACCTGCACCCGTTGCGGGTTGGTCAGGTAGGCGCGGCTGAGTTCCTCCATCTGCTTCGGCATGGTGGCCGAGAACAGCATGGTCTGGCGCGGAGTGCCCAGTTGCGGCGCGATTTTGCGCAGAGCGTGGATGAAGCCGAGGTCTAGCATCTGGTCGGCCTCATCCAGAACTAGGTGCCGAACCGAGCCGAGATCGACCGCGCCACGCTCCATCAGGTCGATCAAACGACCGGGGGTCGCGACAAGAATATCGGTCCCGCGCGACAGAAACATGATCTGTTTGTTGATCGACTGTCCGCCGACAACTGTGGCCACACGCAGTTTCGTCTTTTTGGTAAGCGTGCGGAGGCTGTCAGCGATCTGGTTCACCAGTTCGCGAGTGGGAGCCAGGATCAACGCCTTGGCGGTTTTGGGCGCCGGTTTGCCGGGTTGCGCCAGAAGGTGGTCGATCAACGGTAGGCCAAAGGCCAGCGTCTTGCCGGTGCCGGTCTGTGCAAGGCCCAGAATGTCGTGTCCTTCCAGAGCCAACGGGATGGCCTGGTTCTGGATCGGTGTGGGTTGTGTGAAATTTGCGCGCTCGAGCGCGTCGTTCAGAGCCGGCGCGAGGCCGAGCATGTCGAAATCGAACAAGTAGTCTTCCTTTGTGATCCGCGCCGGCATTGGCCGTGCGCGAACGAGAGTGGCTGGCCGTGCAGATTGCACGACCGGCAGGGAGTGTGCGCAGCCTCAGAATTTGCGGGCGAGTCCCGCAACATCCGGCTTTTGCGTCAAGAACCCTGCGTGAATGGGAACTGGGAAAATTGGGCGCTATCTCGGACCTCGGTTCGGTCCGCGTGCTCACGCGGCAGCGCTGTGGCGTAAATGAGCGCTGCTGAGGCGAATGTCAAGCCGACACCGGCAGTCAAGGCTGCCGGTGTCCTATTCGTTGCAAATGGATGTTCAACGACGAGGCGTCGGGGCGGCGGCAGCCAGCGCCTTTTCGACAGCCTGTGTGGTGGAAGGGTGACCGGCCTTGGACAGGCACGAAGCAATTTTGCCCGCGTCAGGGCGCTCGGGGCGGTTGCCGGGCTTGGGACGATCGCCCAGGCAGCTTTGGAGCGCAGATTGCGGAACGCCAATCTCGCTTGCGATCTTGCCAAGATCAGGCCTGCGGTGCCCTGTCTGAGCCTGCGCCACTGTGCCCAAGAGCATCAGGCCGCCCAGACAGATTACCGAGACATAGCTGAGGGGATGGTACATTTTTTGTCCTTCAGATATTTTTCGTATGCTTGTGGTTTATGGTTTTGGTGCAGATTGCGTGTGCAATCAGTTTTTGAAACGCACGACGGGAATTACTCCGTCGCGGAAATCTCGCCGATCGGAGAATTGATTGCGGTCCGTGGGCCGGATTAGGATTTTGTTAACAATGACAGTGCGTTACTTGTTGCGCGCTGTTGCTTCAGAGCTTGACTGAGCGCCCGTTTTCTCGTATAAGTTGTGTCATGCTAGAAGAAGTGGGCAACGGCCCCGGGGCAACCCGGCGGCCGTTTTTCATTTCTCTCGTGCGGAGATCACTCACGCATGAGGTCACAGGCAAACATGACTTTGATTACCCCGGAAGAGCGGATGTCCCGGACGGCCGAGCTGTTGCAGTCGTTGGAGGTGTCCATTCGCGGTTTGCGGCAAGCGGCGGAAGACCTGCGCAAGCGGATCGAGACCGGGGAGGATGCAGACCTGGCGAGTTCAGCCAGACAACTCGGGCAGCTAGAGGGGCTGATCCGGAGTTGCCAGAAAGTGGAGACAAGCTTTGTCGAACAATGTCACAGACAAGCGGGAATTGCCCAAGGGGGCTATGCGCTCGACCTGGAGTGGGCCCGATCTGAGATCGGGTGCCGATTGGCTCGCCTCTGCGCCTGCTGCGGTGCGGGACAGATTTCTGAGTGAGATCGGGGAGGGAGGGCTATGTGCCCTCCCTTTCCTGTTCGAGTTCTGGGCGCTGCCGCACCAGTTGCCGCCCGAGGGCGACTGGCGGTCATGGGTGATCATGGGCGGGCGTGGCGCGGGCAAGACGCGGGCCGGGGCTGAATGGGTGCGATCCATGGTCGAAGGGGGCAAACCTTTCGACGAGGGTGAGGCCCGGCGCGTGGCGCTGGTGGGCGAGACCTTTGACCAGGTGCGCGACGTGATGATCTTTGGCGACAGCGGGATCATGCAGTGCTCTCCGCCCGACCGGCGGCCGCAGTGGAAGGCGTCGGAACGCAAGCTGTTCTGGCCCAACGGGGCCGAGGCACAGGCCTTTTCGGCGCATGACCCCGAGGGGCTGCGAGGGCCGCAGTTCGACGCGGCTTGGGTCGATGAACTGGCCAAGTGGAAAAAGGCGGGCGAGACCTGGGACATGCTGCAATTCGCGTTGCGACTGGGCGAGCGGCCGCGGGTCTGCGTCACCACGACGCCGCGCAACGTGAAGGTTTTGAAAGATCTGCTGGCGGCGCCGTCCACGGTGATGACCCATGCGCCGACGGAGGCGAACCGGGCCAACCTGGCGGAGTCCTTTCTGGAGGAGGTGCGCGCGCGCTATGCCGGCACGCGGCTGGGGCGGCAGGAATTGGACGGTGTGCTGCTAGCCGATGCCGAGGGGGCGTTGTGGACCGGCTCGATGCTGGATGCGGCGCGGGTCAAGGCGCTGCCCGAGCTGGACCGCGTGGTGGTGGCGCTGGACCCCGCGGTGACCGGCGGGTCGGGGGCCGATGCCTGCGGGATCGTGGTGGTCGGCGCGCAGGTGCAGGGGGCGCCCGAGGACTGGCGCGCCTATGTGCTGGCCGACCGGACGGTGCAGGGCGTTGGCCCGGCGGGCTGGGCGCGCGCGGCGATTGACGCGATGGACGAATTCGGGGCCGAGCGGCTGGTGGCCGAGGTCAATCAGGGCGGGCAGTTGGTCGAAGAGGTGGTGCGGCAGGTGGACCCTCTGGTCCCGTTCCGGGCGGTGCGGGCCTCGCGCGGGAAGGTGGCGCGGGCCGAGCCGGTGGCGGCGCTGTATGAGCAGGGGCGGGTGTTCCACGTGGCCGGGCTGGAGGCGCTGGAGGAGCAGATGTGCCAGATGACCGCACGTGGGTTCGAGGGGCAGGGCTCGCCCGACCGGGTCGATGCGCTGGTCTGGGCGCTGCATGAGTTGGTGGTGGGGCCGGCTGCGGCTTACCGGCGGCCCCGGGTGCGGGTTTTGTGATCAGCCCTTAGGTTTTTCGAACTTTGCGAAGCCCTCGGCATAGTCGGGGTGCCAGCGCGAGAGGGCGGGGCGGTTGTGGATGATGTCCTCGGCAGCCCATTGAACGCGACGGCGGTCGCGTTCGGCGTCGACGTCGTTGTCGGGGCAGAGGATGTAGAAATCGCCCTGGGCCATGCGGTCCAGGAAATAGTCGACGGTCTGCTCGCTGGTCCAGGCGGCGGCGGGCTTTTCGGGTAGGAATGACGCGACCATGCCGGTGTAGGTAAAGCCCGGAACGAAGAGATGCGCTGAGATCGGAGCGCCAGCCTCGCGAAGCTCGTGCGCGAGCTGTTCGGTCAGCGTTTTGACGGCGGCCTTGGACACGTTGTAGCCGGGGTTGCCCGGCGGGGTGGTGATCCCCTGCTTTGATCCGGTGTTGATGACGACCGCCGGGCGGTCAGCCTCGATCATGCGGGGCAAAAAGGCTTGGACGCCGCGCAGGGCACCCAGGAAGTTCACGTCGAGAGTTTTCTGCCAGTTGTCGAATGACTCCCACGCTTTCGTCGGCAGGCTGATCCCTGCGTTGTTCATCAAAACGGCGACCCGCCCAGCGGCGAAAGCTGTGTCGGCCAGGTTTTCGATGTCGGCTTGAGAGGTTACATCCGTCGGCACCGCAGTGATGTTTGCCGCGTGAAAGCCAGCTTTGAGGTCTTTCGTTGTTTCGTCGAGCGCCTGTCCGGGCAGGTCGGCCAGTATCACGTCCAGCCCGGCTTGGGCAAAACGCTGTGCCGCGACGCGCCCGACTCCGCTGGCGGCGCCGGTCACGACGGCGATCCCGCCGGTTTCAATTGCACGTTTGTACATGACTGGTCCCTCCTGACAGATTGACGACGAGGGTAGCGCATTTCTGGTTGATGCCGAGGTAAAACCTGAAGGCATAGGCTCCGACGCCGTTGCGCAACCGCCGTACGCCCCATTCCCGAGGCTTAAAGACCTTTCCGTCATAACTCCTTTCAACAAGCCGGGCAGAGCGGCGGCAGAAAGGAGCATCTGGACATGGTATTCGATTTCTTGCGTCGTGGATCGGCTGAGAAGGCCCCCGAGGCAAAAGCAAGCGCAGCCGGGCCGGTGGTGGCCTGGCAAACCGGTGGGCGCGTGGCCTGGAGCCCGCGCGACACCGCCTCGCTGACGCGCACGGGGTTCTCGGGCAACCCGGTGGGGTTCCGGTCGGTCAAGCTGATTGCCGAGGCCGCGGCGGCGCTGCCCCTGGTTCTGCAGGACGATGCGCAGCGGTACGAGACGCACCCGGTTCTGCGCCTGATGCGCCGTCCGAATGCGGCGCAGGGCAAGGCCGAGCTGCTGGAGGCGCTGTTCGGGCAGTTGCTGCTGTCGGGCAATGCCTATGTCGAGGCGGTGCAGGCCGAGGGCGGGCTGCCGGTCGAGCTGCACGTGCTGCGCTCGGACCGGATGAGCGTGGTGCCGGGGGCGGATGGCTGGCCCAGAGCCTATGACTATACCGCCGGGGGCAAGACGCATCGTTTCCCGGCCGAAGCCATCTGCCACATCAAGTCGTTTCATCCGCAGGATGACCATTACGGGTTCTCGCCCCTGCAGGCGGCGGCGATGGCGATCGACGTACACAACAGCGCCTCGCGCTGGTCGAAATCGCTGTTGGACAACGCTGCGCGGCCCTCTGGCGCGCTGGTGTGGAAGGGCGGCGACGGACAGGGCGTGATGGCCGAAGAACAGTTCCGCCGCCTGAGTGACGAGATCGAGGCGAACTATCGCGGGTCGCGCAATGCCGGGCGTCCGATGGTTCTGGAAGGGGGGCTGGATTGGAAGCCAATGGGCTTTTCCCCCTCGGACATGGAGTTTCAGAAGACCAAGGAAGCCGCTGCCCGCGAGATCGCGCTGGCCTTCGGTGTCCCGCCGATGCTGCTGGGGATCCTGGGTGACGCGACCTATTCGAACTATCAGGAGGCCAACCGGGCGTTCTATCGCCTGACCGTTCTGCCCCTGGTGACGCGGGTGGCGGCGGCGTTGTCGGACTGGCTGTCGGACTTTACCGGCGAGGACCTGATGCTGAAGCCCGATCTGGACCAGGTGCCGGCGCTGGCGGCGGAACGCGATGCGCAATGGGCGCGGGTGGCCAATGCCGATTTCCTGACCGATGCCGAAAAGCGTGCTCTGCTGGGCCTGCCGGCGCTGGCGGAGACGGCGGATGGCTGACACGCCGGGATATCCGCCCTTTGACTGCGCGCCGGGGCTGCGCCTGGCCGCGCATGAAAGGGTGGCCGAGATCCAGCACGCGCATCTGTGCAGGCGGCTGGATCAGATCGAGGAGATGATGGAGCGGCTGGAGCGGCGGTTGTGGCTGACGGTCTATGGCGTGGCGGCGGTGATCCTGGCGCAGGCGTTCCAGTCTTTCCTGACGGTGGCGCCATGAATTCAGCGGCTTACGAGGAGTATTTCATGAAATTGGAACGCAAGTTCGCGCGGTTCGGCGATGGGCTGTCGGTGACCGAGGACGCGGTGATCGAGGGCTATGCCAGCCTGTTCGGCCAGGTCGATCAGGGCCGCGACGTGGTGCAGAAAGGCGCCTATGCCGCGTCGCTGGCCGGGCTGAAGGCGGCCGGGCAGCGGGTCAAGATGCTGTGGCAGCACGACCCGGCCCAGCCCATCGGCGTGTGGGACGAGGTGCGCGAGGACGAGCGCGGCCTGTGGGTCAAGGGGCGGCTGCTGGAAAGCACCCAGAAGGGCCGCGAGGCGGCAGAGCTGATCCGCGCCGGTGCGCTTGACGGGCTGTCGATCGGCTATCGCACCAAGCGGGCCGTGAAGGATGACAAGGGCCGGCGGCTCTTGACGGAACTGGAGCTGTGGGAGGTGTCGCTGGTGACCTTCCCGATGCTGCCCAGTGCGCGGGTGGCGGCAAAGGGGTCGGACCTCGATGCCGAGGAAACCTGGCGCAGTATTGCCGAGGTGTTCCAGAACGCCCGGCAGGAGCTGGCGCGAACCTAGCGCGCCTCAACCCCCACCCAGAAAGGAAGTGCTGATGAGCAAGACCGAGACCGCGGCCTTGACCGGAGAGGGTGTGCCCCTGGTTCAGGAGGTGAAGCAGGCGATGGCTGGATTCGTCATCGAATTCAAGGGCCTGAAGGCTGAAGTTCAACAGAAACTGCAACAAACAGAAGAGCGACTGACCATGCTGGATCGTAAATCAACCATCGCGGCGCGCCCGCATCTTGCGGCCTCGACCCTGGAGGAAGCGCCGCACCAGAAGGCCTTTGACGCCTATGTGCGTTCGGGCGATGACGATGCCCTGCGCGGGCTGGAGATCGAGGCCAAGTCGCTGTCGACCGCCGTCAACAGCGATGGCGGCTATCTGGTCGATCCTCAGACCGCCGAGATGATCAAGTCGGTGCTGAAATCCACCGCTTCGATCCGCTCGATCGCGTCGGTCGTGAATGTCGAGGCGAATTCGTTCGACGTGCTGATCGACCACACCGATGTGGGCGCGGGCTGGGCCGATGAAACAGCGGCGGCCACCGAGACCGGCACCCCGTCGATCGACCGCATCTCGATCCCGCTGCACGAGCTGAGCGCGCTGCCCAAGGCCTCGCAGCGGTTGCTGGACGACAGCGCATTCGACGTCGAGGGCTGGCTGGCCGGCCGTATCGCCGACAAGTTTGCCCGCGCCGAGGCGGCGGCCTTTGTCAACGGTGACGGCATCGACAAGCCGAAGGGCATCCTGAGCCATCCGGCGGTGGACAACGACGTCTGGACCTGGGGCAACCTGGGCTATGTGCCCACCGGTGTCGCGGGCGGCATCGACGCGGATGCGATCGTTGACGTGGTCTATGCGCTGGGCGCGCAGTACCGCGTGAACGGCACCTTCGTGATGAACTCGAAAACCGCGGGCGTGATCCGCAAGCTGAAGGATGCCGACGGCCGCTTCCTGTGGTCGGATGGCCTGGCCGCGGGTGAGCCCGCGCGCCTGATGGGTTATCCGGTGCTGATCGCCGAGGACATGCCCGATCCGGGCACCGACAGTTTCTCGATCGCGTTCGGTGACTTCTCGGCCGGCTACACCATCGCCGAGCGCCCCGACCTGCGCGTGCTGCGCGATCCGTTCAGCGCCAAGCCGCATGTCCTGTTCTATGCCACCAAGCGCGTGGGCGGCGACATCAGCGACTTTGCCGCGATCAAGCTGGTGAA
The DNA here is from genome assembly GCF_056537865.1 of Ruegeria sp. BJ5. Lineage (NCBI taxonomy): Bacteria > Pseudomonadati > Pseudomonadota > Alphaproteobacteria > Rhodobacterales > Roseobacteraceae > Ruegeria > Ruegeria sp. BJ5. The sequence goes on along the minus strand of NZ_JBQFSH010000001.1, from coordinate 891,164 downwards.
ATTCGGCACCGCCTAAGTGGTGACGGATCCGGGGGGCCGGTGGGCCGGTCCCTCGGGCGGCGGGCGCGGGCCGGGGTGAGATCCCCCGCGTTGTCTAGCTGCTCCCCTCCGTCCGAGCAACGTGGGGCGGCGCGTGCCCGCCATTTTCCAAGGATGCGGCCCCCGGAGGGGTCCGAGATTGCGGAGTGAATGGATGATGTTGATCGAAGAAACCGCCATCGCGGATGCGGCGCTGCCGGTGGATCAATTCAAGGCGCATCTGCGGCTGGGCACGGGATTTGCCGAGACCGGCCTGCAGGACGACGTGTTGAAAGGGTTCCTGAGGGCGGCGATGGCCGCGATCGAGGCGCGCACGGGCAAGGTGCTGATATCGCGCAGTTTCACCTGGACCCTGAGCCGTTGGCGGAACGACGCGGGCGAGGTTTTGCCGGTCGCGCCGGTGACGAGCATCGACGCGGTGACGCTGACCGACGCGCGGGGCACCCAGCAGGTGGTGGCGCCCGGGACTTACCGCCTGGAGCGCGACAACCAGCGCCCCTGCCTGCGCCCGCTGGGGGCTTGCCTGCCCGCCAATCCCACCGGTGGAGAGGTGACCATCGCGCTGACGGCTGGGATGGCGGCGGATTGGGGCGGGCTGCCGGCGGATCTGGGGCAGGCGGTGCTGCTGCTGGCGGCGCATTACTATGAGTATCGCAACGAGACCAGCCTGAGTGACGGCTGCATGCCCTTCGGCGTGACCAGCCTGATCCAGCGCTATCGCATGGTGCGCTTCGGCGCGGGGGTGATGCAATGAGCGCTCCCCGCCTGAACCGGCAGCTGGTGCTGGAGGCCCCGGTGCGGGTGGCCGATGGCGCGGGCGGCTATGCCGAGACTTGGGCGCCTCTGGGCACGCTGTGGGCCGAGGTGACCGCCCGGACAGGCACCGAGCGCGCGGTCGCGAATGTGGCGGTCTCGCGCGTGAGTTACCGCATCGTGGTGCGTGGCGCGCCCGAGGGGTCGTCGATGCGCCCGGCACCCGATCAGAGGTTTCGCGAGGGCAATCGGCGCTTCGTGATCCGCGCGGTGGCCGAATACGACGCGGCCGGGCGCTATCTGACCTGTTTCGCGGATGAGGAGGTGGCGGCATGAGCTATGGCGTTTCGGCGGCGCTGCAGGCGGCGGTGTTCCAGCAATTGGTGGCGGATGCCCAGGTGGGCGCGCTGAGCGGCGGCGCGATCTATGACGCGGTGCCTTCGGGGACGGTTCCGCAGACCTACGTGACGCTTGGCCCCGAGGAGGTGCGCGAGGCCTCGGACAAGACGGGGCAAGGCACTTTGCATCGCTTCACGGTGTCGGTGGTGTCCGAGGCGGCCGGGTTCGGCGCGGCCAAGACGCTGGCCGGGGCCGTGTGCGACGCGCTGGACGGGGCCGCGCTGACGCTGGATCGGGGACGGCTGGTGGGGCTGTGGTTCGAGCGGGCCTCGGCCCGGCGCACCGGGACCGGCGGCGCGATCCGGCAGATCGACCTGAGATTCCGCGCCCGCGTGGAAGACAACTAAGCAATCAATGGAGAGAGCATATGGGTGCCCAGAACGGTAAGGACCTGCTGGTCAAGGTGGACATGAATGGCACAGGCCTGTTCCAGACCATCGCGGGGCTGCGTGCCACGCGGATCAGTTTCAACGCGGAAAGCGTGGATGTCACCTCGTTGGAGAGCCAAGGCGGCTGGCGCGAGCTGCTGTCGGGGGCGGGGGTCAAGTCGGCCTCGATTTCCGGATCGGGCGTGTTCAAGGACGCCGGCACGGATGAACGCGCGCGGCAGTTGTTCTTTGACGGCGAAACGCCCGCCTTTCAGGTGATCATCCCCGATTTCGGCATCGTCGAAGGACCGTTCCAAGTGACCGGGATCGAGTATGCCGGCTCGCATAATGGCGAAGCGACCTATGAGATGAGCCTGGCCAGCGCCGGTGCTCTGACCTTCGTGGCGTTGTGATGGTCAATCCGTGGGCGGGAGAAGTGGCGCTGGTGGTCGATGGCCAGCGCCGGGTGCTCAAGCTGACGCTGGGCACGTTGGCCGAGCTGGAGCAGGAGCTGGGCGCAGGGTCTTTGGTGGAACTGGTGCAGCGGTTCGAGAGCGGCGCCTATTCCAGCGGTGACGTGCTGGCGCTGATCTTGGCGGGGTTGCGCGGTGGCGGGATGGATGTGACCCGCGCCGACATGTTGCGGGCCGAGATAGAGGGCGGCCCGATGGCGGCGGCGCGGGCGGCGGCCGAGCTGCTGGCGCGGGCCTTCATGGTGCCGGGTGAGTCATGAGCGGCTTTGACTGGCCCGGCCTGATACGTGCCGGGCTGCACGAGCTGCGGCTGACGCCGGATCAGTTCTGGCGTCTGACCCCGGCCGAACTGCGGCTGATGCTGGGGCAGGGCCGCGGGATGCCGGCGATGAACCGGGCGCGGCTGGACAGGTTGCTGGCCGCCTGGCCCGACAAGATACAAGGAGAGCGTGATGACGGATCGGGACGGGTTTGACGACCTGCAGGAGCGCGGCGAGGCGCTGGGCGATGCCCTGGGCGATGCCGCCACGATGGCGGCGGCCTTCGATGCCCAGATGAAGCGGATCAGCGCCGCTTTCGAAGAGACCGGGAAGGATGTCGCCACCCTGGAGCGGGGCATGTCGAGCGGGCTGCGCAAGGCCTTCGACGGCGTGGTTCTGGACGGCATGAACCTGTCGGACGCGCTGGACGTGCTGAAGAACTCCATGATCCGCACGGCCTATTCGGCGGCGATCAAGCCGGTGACGGATCATTTCGGCGGCATGCTGGCCAATACGGTCGGCGGCCTGGTGCAGGGGCTGCTGCCCTTTGCCGACGGCGGCAGTTTCGCCCAAGGACGCGTCATGCCTTTTGCCAATGGCGGCGTGGTTACCGGGCCGACCACCTTTCCGATGCGCGGTGCGACCGGGTTGATGGGTGAGGCCGGCCCCGAGGCGATCATGCCGCTGGCGCGCGGACCCGACGGCAAGCTGGGCGTGCGCAATTCGGGCGGCGGACGGGCGGTGAACGTGGTGATGAACATCACCACGCCCGACGTGCAGGGTTTCCGCCGCAGCCAGGGCCAGATCGCGGCCCAGATGAGCCGCGCCCTGGGGCGCGGCAATCGCAACCGGTAGTTTGGGGAGCAGGACATGAATTTCCACGAAGTCAGATTTCCCGCCAGCCTGAGTTTCGGCTCGGTCGGCGGACCCGAGCGACGCACGGATATCGTGACGCTGGCCAACGGGTTCGAGGAGCGCAACACGCCCTGGGCGCATTCACGGCGGCGCTATGACGCCGGTTTGGGGATGCGGTCGCTGGACGACATCCAGACGCTGATCGCCTTTTTCGAGGCGCGCCAGGGGCAGATGTACGGGTTCCGCTGGAAGGACTGGTCGGACTACAAGTCCTGCGCCGCATCCGCCGAGGTCGACAAGGGCGACCAGGTAATCGGGCAGGGCGACGGGGTCACGACCGTGTTCCAACTGGTCAAGACCTATGCCTCGGGCGTGGCCAGCTATGTCAGGCCCATCGTCAAGCCGGTGCTCGGCACGGTCAAGGTTGGGCTGGATCAGGATGAGGCCCGAGAAGGCGTCGATTTCGAGGTGGACCTGAATAGCGGTCTGATCCAATTCGCGGTCCCGCCGGCCGAGGGGGTCGAGGTGACCGCCGGGTTCGATTTCGACGTGCCGGTGCGCTTCGACACCGACAGGATTCAGGTCAGCGTGGCCAGCTTTCAGGCAGGCGACGTACCCAATGTTCCGGTGGTGGAGGTGCGGGTCTGATGAGCGGTGACAAGCAGGCATTGCTGACCCATCTGCAGTCCGGCATGACCACGGTCTGCCGCTGTTGGGCGATTACTCGAACCGATGGCGTGTCCTTCGGGTTCACCGACCATGACCGCGAACTGGCCTTTGACGGGCTGGTGTTCAAGGCAAGCACCGGCCTCACAGCCTCGGCGATCGAACAGGCGACGGGGCTGTCGATCGACAATTCCGAGGCCATGGGGGCGCTGTCTGATGCAGCCGTGCGCGACGAGGATATCGAAGACGGCCGCTTTGACGGAGCCGATGTCCGAGCATGGCTGGTCAACTGGGCCGCGCCGGAACAGCGCATGTTGCAGTTCCGTGGCTCAATCGGCGAGCTGCGCCGCGCAGGGGGCGCGTTTCACGCCGAATTGCGCGGGCTGACCGATCTTCTGAACCGACCCTTGGGGCGGATCTACCAAAAGCCCTGTACGGCGGTTCTGGGTGACAAAGCCTGCGGCTTCGACAGGTTGACCCCCGGCTACTGGGCCGAGGCCGAGATTGCCGAGATCGACGAGGGGCCGATCCTTTGGCTGCAGGGGGCGGAGGCGTTTGAGGACGGCTGGTTCGAACGCGGCCGCGTCGATGTGTTGACTGGCCGCTCTCAGGGGCTCTGGGCCTCGGTGAAGACGGACCGGAGCATCAAGATCGGGCGGGAATTGCATCTTTGGACTGCTCTGGGCTCGGGTCTGGCCACGGGTGACCGTGTGCGGGTGCTGGCGGGCTGCGACAAGCGGATGGAGACATGTCGGTTGAAATTCAACAACGTCATAAATTTTCAAGGTTTTCCGGATCTGCCGAGCGAAGACTGGGTGATGGCGGTGCCGAAACAAGGCAACGCGAACAATGGAGGCAGCAGGCGGTGATGGTGACGGCTCAGGATATCGTGGACGAAGCGCGAGGCTGGCTGGGAACGCCCTATGTGCATCAGGCCTCGGTCAAGGGCGCAGGAACCGATTGCTTGGGATTGCTGCGCGGCGTCTGGCGATCCGCCATCGGCCACGAGCCCGAGGCGGTGCCTACCTACAGCATGGACTGGTCTGAACCGCAGGGTGAAGAGCGCATGTGGGCGGCTGCGCGGCGCAATCTGGTCGAACGTCCGCGCAACTTTCTGGCCCCTGGGTGCGTGCTGCTGTTCCGGATGCGCGATGCCGGTGTGGCCAAACACCTTGGTATCGTGAGCGAAGCGGGCGCCGTGCCACGCTTCATCCATGCCTATTCCGGACATGGCGTTGTCGAGAACACTCTGAGCGACCCCTGGCGCCGCCGGGTGGTCGCCTGCTTTGAATTTCCTTTGGAGGGCAACTGATGGCGACGATAGTTTTATCTGCGGCGGGGGCTGCGCTGGGCGGCTCCATCGGTGGAACCGTTGCAGGGTTGTCAACGGCCATCGTGGGGCGGGCAGTCGGCGCGACGCTCGGGCGGGTTATCGACCAGCGATTGATGAGCCAGTCGGTCATGGGCGCCGGAAGCGAGGTGGTCGAGTCCGGCCGGCTGGACCGGTTCAGACTTACGGAAACAGGCGAGGGCGTGCCGTTGTCCACTGTGTTCGGCCGAATGCGGGTCGGTGGGCAGGTGATCTGGGCGTCGGATTTCCTTGAGACCCGCAAAACCACGACGTCTACGCAGTCTGCTGGCGGCAAGGGAACTCCAAAACCTGCCGAAGTCACCACGACCACCCATAGCTACAGCTATTCGATATCACTGGCGATTGCTGTCGGCGTCGGAGAGATCGCGGACATCGCGCGGATATGGGCCGATGGGGAAGAGCTTGAGCGCAACAGCCTGAACATGCGGGTTTATACGGGTAGCCAGGATCAGCTGCCGGATCCCCTGATCGAAACGATCGAAGGTGACGGGACGGTTCCGGCCTATCGCGGCACAGCGTATGTGGTGATCGAAGATCTGCCGCTGGCGCAATTTGGCAATCGCGTTCCCCAGTTCTCCTTCGAGGTTGTTCGGCCGGACCAGAAATCCGCACCAGACTACGAGTTCGAATTGCAACGGATTGTCCGGGCCGTGGCCCTGATGCCTGGCACCGGGGAATACACGCTGGCCAGCACGCAGGTAAACTACTCCAAAGGGTCGGGTCAAAGCTGGGCCGCCAACGTCAATGCGCCCTCGGGCGAGCCCGATTTGGTGGCCTCGATGCGTGCCCTGAGCAAAGAACTTCCGGGCTGCAAGGCTGCGTCGCTGGTGGTCTCGTGGTTCGGAGATGACTTGCGTTGCGGCGCTTGCAGCATTCGACCCAAGGTGATCCCCCAAGACGTGGACGGCGCCAACATGCCGTGGAAAGTCTCTGGGCTAAAGCGCAAATCGGCTCAGGTCGTGCAACAGGTGGACGGGCGACCGGTCTATGGCGGTACCCCGGCCGATGCGTCGGTGGTTCAGGCCATTCAACACCTCAAGGGCTCCGGCAGCCGGGTAATGTTTTATCCTTTCATCCTGATGGATCAGATGCAGGGTAATGGTCTTCCAGACCCATGGTCGGATGCCGGCGATCAGCCGCATCTGCCGTGGCGCGGCCGGATCACGCTGGACGTGGCTCCGGGGCGTCCGGGGTCGTTGGACGGAACCGCAGGTGCGGACGCTCAGGTAGCAAGCTTTTTTGGTGCAGCCCAAGCCTCGGATTTCATCATCGGTAATGGCAGCGTGACCTATACCGGCCCGGAAGAATGGAGCATGCGCCGTTTCATTCTTCACTACGCGGCGTTGTGCAAGGCAGCAGGCGGGGTCGAGGCGTTTTGCATCGGTTCGGAAATGCGTGGTCTTACCCAGATACGCGGCGCGTCCGGGTTCGCGGCCGTCGCTCAGCTGAAGGCATTGGCGGCGGAAGCGCGGCAGATACTGGGGCCAGACACCAAGATAGGCTACGCTGCGGATTGGACAGAGTATTTCGGGTACCAGCCTGCCGACGGCAGCGGTGACCGATACTTCCATCTGGACCCACTGTGGGCAGACGAAAACATCGATTTCGTCGGGATCGACAACTACATGCCGGTCTCGGACTGGCGGGATGGCGACGATCATCGTGATGCGATGGATGGTGCCCGGTCAATCTACGACCTGGATTATTTGCGCGGCAACATCGAAGGCGGTGAAGGATACGACTGGTACTATCCAACGCCGGAGGAACAGGACGCGCAGATAAGGTATCCGATCGAGGACGGCGAACATTCAGAGCCATGGGTGTGGAGATATAAGGACATCCGCAACTGGTGGTCGAACTTGCACCACGAACGGATCGGAGGAGTGCGCCAAGCTGACCCGACCGATTGGGTTCCGGGATCAAAGCCGATCTGGTTCACGGAATTGGGCTGTGCGGCCATAGACAAGGGAACGAACCAACCCAACAAGTTTTTGGATCCGAAATCCTCGGAATCCGATCTGCCCAAATACTCAAACGGTCAACGCGACGATTTCATTCAGGTTCAGTATTTGAAGGCAGTTCTGGGATATTGGGCCGATCCGCAGATTAACCCGGTTTCGGATATCTACGATGGTCCGATGGTGGACGTTTCGAATGCCTACGTGTGGGCGTGGGACGCGAGACCTTACCCGACATTTCCGAACCTGCGTTCGCAGTGGAGCGACGGCGAAAACTACGCCCGTGGTCATTGGTTGAACGGACGTTCTGGTGCCAGGACACTGGCCTCGGTGGTGGCCGAGATTTGTCAGGCTGCAGGCGTTTCCGATTTTGATGTGTCTGCGCTGGACGGAGTTGTCCGTGGATACGTGATCGAAGATGTTTCGGACGCGCGGGCGGCCCTGCAACCGCTGATGCTGCGCTACGGATTTGATGCGATCGAGCGGGACGGTGTTCTGACATTCCGCATGAGGGCCGGGCGCCGGGCATTCGATCTGTCGCTGGATCAGGTCGCGGAAAGCCCCGAGGTCGATGGCAGGGTCCAGTACCAGCGCGAAGCCGAGGCCGAAATGGCTGGCCGCGTGCGTCTGCGCTTCGTGCAGTCGGATGCGGACCACGATGTGGTATCAGAGGAGGCCGTGCTGCCCGATGATCGGACACATTCTGTTGCCGTGAACGAAATGCCTCTGTCGATGACCCGCGCCGAAGGGAGGCAGACGGTCGAACGTTGGCTGGCCGAGGCCCGCGTCGCGCGCAACACCGCTCGGTTTGCGCTGCCGCCGTCGCAGATGCATCTGGGCGCCGGCGACATTGTTCGACTTCCATCTTGGAATGGGGGAGCCGATGCGCTGTATCGCATAGACAGGTTGGAACAGGCTGACATCCAGCTGGCGGCTGCCGTGCGGATCGAGCCCGGGGTCTATTCGCCGTCCGACATGGCGGATGATGGGTTTGTCTCACAACCCTTTGTGGCCCCAGTCCCGGTTCTTCCGATTTTTCTGGATCTGCCACTCATTACCGGCGCCGAAGAGCCGCACGCCCCTTATCTGGCCGTCACGGCCGATCCTTGGCAAGGCAGCGTCGCCGTCTATTCCTCGGACAGCGACGAGGGCTACGCGCTGCGCGATCTGGTGACAGGTCAGGCTGTGATCGGGTTCACCGAATCCGCCTTGCTGTCCGCGAGCGCAGGGGTTTGGGATGAAGGTGAGCCGCTGCGCGTGCGCCTTGTTGATGGCGTCTTGCAGTCGCGGTCGCGTGACTCGCTTTTGACAGGCGCCAACTTGGCGGCGATCGGAGACGGCACGCCCGGAAATTGGGAAGTGTTTCAATTCGCGGATGCCGTCTTGCAGGAACCCGGGGTCTATGCCTTGTCTGGCCGCCTGCGCGGCCAATTGGGTACGGACGCAGTCATGCCTGAAAGCTGGCCGGAGGGTTCTGTGTTCGTGTTGCTTGACGAGAGGGTTCTTCAGACCAGCCTGCTGCGGACCGAACGCCGAATTGCCCGGCACTACCGGATCGGGCCTGCCACCCGCGGATACGACGACGATTCCTATGTCCATAAGGTCGAGGTCTTTGATGGAAACGGTCTGCGCCCCTACGCGCCAGTTCATCTGAAGGTCGAGAGACACGGGGGCGATGACCTGTTCACCTGGGTACGCCGAACCCGGATCGACGGCGACGATTGGGACGTGCTGGACGTGCCGCTGGGCGAGGAGTCCGAGACTTATCTGATCCGGATTCGGTCAGGTGGCACCCTTGTTCGGGAAGAGATCGCCACGACGCCAAGTTGGACCTATTCCGCGGCGGCACAGTCTTCGGACGGGGTCACGGGCCTCTACGAGGTCGAGGTGGCGCAGGTTTCGGCCAGCTACGGGCCGGGCGCGGCCGCGCGGCTGAGTGTGGGGTAGGGAGACCATGCGCCCTGTTTTGCACGGCGATGTCAGTTCTGCGGCGCGGGTTTTGCTGACCGTGCCGCAAGCCCAGCGTGAGCGGCTGTGCGCGCGCATGATCGCCGAGGCCGAGTTGGCTGACCGTCACGTAACCGCGACGGGTCGTTTGCATCCTGTTTACGGGAACGGAGCATTGATGGCAGCGGCACGCAGCCGCCCGCTGGCAGATGAGCCGAGCTTTAGCGACACCGAGTATTGCCGGTGTTTCGAGGCGGTACTGCGCCAACTTATCCGGTTTCAACTCAACCGGCCGCGCAGCTGACGCACTTGCTGGCGGCCGGGTCCAGGTCCAGCCGCCTGCGCGGAATGTCGTCACCGCAATCCTCGCAATACCCGAATTCGCCCTCGGCTATCCGGTCGAGGGCGGCTCTCAGCCGTCGGGCTGCGAGATCTCGTCGCGTTTGTTGCGCCTTGGCCATGGCCTGATTCTGCAACGCATCCATTCGGCTGAGCCGCCCGACCGCCTGCTGGTCAAGCTCGACCACGGATTGAGCGTCCTGACCGGCCAGGGAATTGCGTTCCAATTCCTCCAGCCGGGACAGGATAAGTGTTTCAAATTCCCTGAGTTCGGACCGGTTCATTTTCTGTTGTGTTGCACATCAAGGGTTTGCGTTTGGCCTTTTTGGGCCTAGATGGCTATTCTAGGCGCAGCAGAGGATCAAAAGCCATGTTTGAAACGCGCACCCAAGTTACGTCAGTTGACCCCGTCTGGGACCGGATCACGGCCGAAGCACAGGCCGCCGTCGAAAAAGAGCCTTTGATGGGCGGACTGGTGCATGCCTGTATCCTGCACCACAAGTCTCTGGAACGTGCGTTGTCCTATCGGATCTCGGCCAAGCTGTGCTCGAACGAGATGTCGATGATGGTTCTGCGTGAAATCGTCGAAGAGGCATATGCCGATGACAAGGCGCTGATGAATGCAGCCCGCGCGGACCTGATGGCCGTGTACGAGCGCGACCCGGCCTGCCATCGTCTGCTGCAGCCGATCCTGTATTTCAAAGGCTACCAAGCCATGCAGGCCTATCGCGTGGCACACTGGCTGTGGCAGAAGGGCCGGCACGATCTGGCCTATTTCTTCCAGATGCGCAGTTCGGAAATCTTCGGGATCGACATTCACCCCGCCGCGAAGATCGGCAAGGGCATCATGATCGACCACGCGCATTCCATCGTGATCGGTGAAACTGCGGTCGTGGGCGACAACGTCTCGATGCTGCATTCGGTGACTCTGGGCGGGACCGGCAAGGAAGAAGAGGATCGTCATCCCAAAATCGAGGATGGCGTTCTAATCGGGGCCGGGGCCAAGGTTCTGGGCAACATCCGCGTGGGTCATTGCAGCCGCATCGCCGCCGGTTCGGTGGTGCTGCAGGATGTGCCGCCCTGCAAGACCGTAGCGGGTATCCCCGCCAAGATCGTGGGTGAGGCGGGGTGCGACCAGCCCTCGATCTCGATGGATCACATGCTGGGCAAGGATCAGTAAACCTGTTCTCAGGTTCGAAAAAAGCCGCCTCGGGGTCCGAGGCGGCTTTTTTGATTTTTGTGACTTGGATCAGGCCAGCATGACCATGGGGTTTTCGAGGTTGTCCACGATGGCTTGCAGGAGCTGTGCCCCAAGCGCGCCGTCGATCACCCGGTGATCGACCGACATGGTAACCGACATCACGGTCGCCACGGTCAGCTCCCCATCCTCACCCACGACTGGCTTCTTGGCGCCGGTGCCGACGGCCAGGATGCCCGCATGCGGCGGGTTCACGATGGCGTCGAAATTGTCGATGCCATACATGCCCAGGTTCGAAACCGCGAAGGTGCCGCCCTGATACTCATGCGGGGCCAGCTTGCGCTCGCGCGCGCGCGCGGCCAGGTCCTTCATTTCGGTCGACAGGGCCGACAGAGATTTGGTGTCGGCGTCTTGCAGGACCGGGGTGAACAGGCCGCCTTCGATCGCGACGGCTACGGCCACGTCCGAGGGTTTCAGCTGCAGCACCCGGTCGCCCGCCCAGACGGCGTTGCACTCGGGCACCTGCTGCAGCGCGTTGGCGACGGCCTTGATGATGAAGTCGTTGACGCTCAGCTTCACGCCACGGGCTTCCAGCTGCTTGTTCAACTGGCTGCGGAATTTCAGCAGCGCGTCCAGCTTGATATCGCGGCGCAGGTAGAAATGCGGGATGGTCTGCTTGGCCTCGGCCAGACGGGCGGCGATGGTCTTGCGCATGCCGTCCAACTTGACCTCCTCGTACTCGCGGCCCTCGTACATGCGAGCCACCATGTCGGCCGAGGGGCCTGCAGGAGCAGCGGCAGGGGCCGGCGCTGCGCTTGCCGAAGCAGCCGGTGCCGGTGCCGCTGCCGGAGCGGTTGCGCCTTCGACATCTGCTTTGACGATGCGGCCATGCGGGCCCGAGCCCTTGATCTGTGCCAGATCCAGACTCTTTTGGGCGGCAATGCGACGGGCCAGCGGAGAAGCAAAGATGCGACCGCCATCTGCCTTGACCGGAGCCGCAGGTGCCGAAGCGGGGGCGGGCGCCTCGGACGCCGCAGGTGCGGCGGCCTCGTTGCCCGAGTCGGCTGCGGGTGCAGCCTCGGGCGCTTTGGCGGGGGCGGCGGCGATGTCATCGGCGCTTTCGCCCTCTTCCAGCAGCACGGCGATGGGGGTGTTGACCTTGACCCCTTCGGTGCCCTCAGGAACCAGGATCTTGCCGACGATACCTTCATCGACGGCTTCGAACTCCATCGTGGCCTTGTCGGTCTCGATCTCGGCCAGCAGGTCGCCGGAGGAGACGGTGTCGCCTTCCTTGACCAGCCATTTGGCAAGCGTGCCTTCCTCCATGGTCGGCGATAGGGCGGGCATCAGAATTTCGGTGGGCATCTGTCAGTCGCTCCTTACCGATAGGTCACTTGTTTGACGGCGGCGATCACCTCGTCGGTGGTAATCAGCGCCAGCTTTTCCAGGTTCGCCGCATAGGGCATGGGCACGTCCTTGCCGGTCAGCGTGATGACGGGCGCATCTAGATAGTCGAACGCTTCCTGCATGACCACGGAACTGATGTAGCTGCCGACTGAGCCTTGCGGCCAGCCTTCCTCGACCGTGACCAGACGGTTGGTTTTCATCACCGAGTTGACGATCGCGCCAGTGTCCATCGGGCGGATGGTGCGCAGGTCGATCACCTCGGCGCTGATGCCATCCTCAGCCAGCTTGTCGGCGGCTTCCAATGCGTATTGCATACCGATCCCAAAGCTGACGATGGTCACATCGGTGCCTTCGCGCCAGATGCGGGCCTTGCCCAACGGCACGGTCAGATCATCGACCTGCGGCACATCGAACGACCGACCATAAAGGATTTCGTTTTCCAGGAACACGACCGGGTTGGGATCGCGGATCGCCGATTTCAGCAGACCTTTGGCATCGGCTGCCGAATAAGGCATCACCACCTTAAGGCCCGGGATCTGCATGTACCAGGCGGCATAGTCCTGAGAGTGCTGGGCCGCCACGCGCGCGGCGGCGCCGTTGGGGCCGCGGAACACGATCGGACAGCCCATCTGACCGCCGGACATATAAAGCGTTTTGGCAGCCGAGTTGATGATCTGGTCGATCGCCTGCATGGCGAAGTTAAAAGTCATGAACTCGACGATCGGCTTCAGGCCGCCAAAGGCGGAACCCACGGCAATGCCGGTAAAGCCATGCTCGGTGATCGGCGTGTCGATCACACGTTTTGCGCCGAATTCGTCCAGCAGGCCCTGGCTCACCTTGTAGGCGCCTTGGTATTCACCGACTTCTTCGCCCATCAGGTAGACGTCTTCGTCCGAGCGCATTTCCTCGGCCATCGCGTCGCGCAGAGCCTCGCGGACCGTCATCGATTTCATCTCGGCATCTGCTGGCCAGTCCGGCGACAGGTCCACGGTTGGCACGGCCGGTGCAGCAGGGGCAGGAGCGGGGGCCTCAACCGCCGCCGGGGCGGCTTCGGCCTCCGCTGCGGCTGCGGGGGCAGCCGCGGTCACGGCCGAGGCGTCTTCGCCCTCTTCGACCAGGATCGCGATCGGCGTGTTGACCTTCACGCCTTCGGTGCCCTCGGCAATCAGGATTTTGCCGACGATGCCTTCATCGACGGCTTCGAACTCCATCGTGGCCTTGTCGGTTTCGATCTCGGCCAGAATGTCGCCAGAGCTTACGGTGTCGCCTTCCTTGACCAGCCACTTGGCCAGTGTGCCTTCCTCCATGGTCGGCGAAAGGGCGGGCATGAGAATTTCGGTTGCCATGTCTTATTCGTCCTCTCAGGCGTAAATGTCGGTCCAGAGCTCGTCCAGCGACGGCTCGGGGCTTTCCTTGGCGAACTCGGCGGCCTGGTTGACGACCTCCTTGATTTCCTTGTCGATCGCCTTCAGGTCATCCTCGGTGGCGTGCTTGCCGGTCAGCAGCAGCTCGCGCACGTGTTCGATCGGGTCGCTCTGCTCGCGCACCTTCTGCACCTCTTCGCGGGTGCGGTACTTGGCGGGGTCCGACATCGAGTGGCCGCGATAGCGGTAGGTCTTGACCTCGAGGATGTACGGGCCCTTCCCAGCCCGGCAGTGCGCCACGGCCTTTTCACCGGCCTCTTTCACCGCCAGAACGTCCATGCCGTTGACGATTTCGCCGGGAATGCCGAACGCCTCGCCGCGGTGATAGATGTCCTTGGTCGAGGTTGAGCGCGATTGCGCCGTGCCCATCGCGTACTGGTTGTTCTCGATCACGAAGACCACCGGCAATTGCCAAATGGCCGCCATGTTGAAGGTTTCATAGACTTGACCCTGGTTCGCTGCGCCGTCACCGAAATAGGTAAAGGTCACGCGGCCGTTGTCTTTGTACTTGTCTGCAAAGGCCAGGCCTGCACCCAGCGGAACCTGTGCGCCGACGATGCCATGGCCACCATAGAAATGCTTTTCTTTCGAGAACATGTGCATCGAGCCGCCCTTGCCCTTGGACAAGCCGCCTTCGCGTCCGGTCAATTCAGCCATGACGCCGCCCGGATCCATCCCGCAGGCCAGCATATGGCCGTGGTCGCGGTAGGAGGTGATGCGCTTGTCGCCATCCTCGGCCGCAGCTTCGAGCCCCACGACGACGGCTTCCTGACCGATGTAAAGGTGGCAAAAACCGCCGATCAGACCCATGCCGTACAGTTGACCTGCCTTTTCCTCGAATCGGCGGATCAACAGCATCTCGCGGTAGTAGGTTTTGAGTTCTTCCGCAGAAACATTTGGTTTCTTTGTGGTTTTTCGCGCAGCCATCGTGGCGACCTCTCCCTTCCGGCAAGATAGTTTAGCGTTAAACTATCTCATAAAGCATTTCGCGCTTTCTGGCGAGCGGAAATGTGACGCAGCGTCCTGGACGGGGTGGGGGTATCTGTTTCTACCCGATATCCGGCAGGTTTTCGCCTTTTGGTTCGCCCTATGCACGGTTAGTATGCTTCCATTAGCAGGCAATTTTGAACAGGCGCCGGAGACAGATTGGCATGATGATCCTCAGAGAGCCGAAGCTGGTTTTCATCAAAACGAAGAAAACCGCCGGATCATCCATCGAAATTGCACTGAGCGCGAAACTGCAGGACGGAGATTTCGCAACACCGTTCGGCAAGGAAGCCGAACTTCAACGTCCGGGGAAGCAATACATCGTCCGCCGGTCGGTCCAGCTTTTGCGGGAAAGAGCCAAAGGCGAAGTGCAGGCTCGGTATCCCCACAATGGGATCGGTGTGGTCAATCGGTATCTGTCTGATATTGCGGAGGGCTGCAGCAGCATTTGCGTTGAGAGAAACCCTTGGGACAAGGCTGTCTCAGCGTTCTATTTCTGGATGCATCAGCGCGGAACACAGATCAACGACGCAAATGCACTGTTCCTGAGCTTTTGCAGGACTCGCCTGAAGTTCTTCTCTGACTTCCGTCTTTATTCTGAGGGCGGGGAGATCGCGGTTGATCGGGTGTTGCGATACGAAAGCCTGGACAGCGATTTGGCGCAGGTGCTGGATGACTTCGGCCTTGGCGATGTCAGTCTCGGCGACAAGCGTTTGAATTCCGGCATTCGGAAATCAAAGCAGTTCGATGTCTTCTACGGTGAAAACTGGGACGGCGAAGCCGTGGACCTGGTGGCTGACCTGTTCCGAAGGGAAATCGATGCTTTCGGGTATAAGTTGCCAACTGCAGAGGAACCCGGGGCGGTCGGGCAAACAGCTAGTTAGCGGATGACGATTTCATCAGCCCGGATCATTCCCAAAACGGTTCGGGCCTGCTGATCCAGCAGGTCGAGATCCAGGTAGGTGTCTGAAAGGCGTCGGGTCAGGTTTTCCATCCGAGCGATGTCGGCGTTCAGCGCCGCAAGGTCGCGTGACAGAGCGTCCCGTTCCGCTGAAATCTCGATCCGTCGGAACAGGCCGTAGTCGCCCTGAACGGCAGCAAAGGTGAAATAGACACCCAGCATGAAAGCCACCGAGAAGAATGCGACTGCGCCCAGACCGGGCCGATTGGAACGGGACACTCTGTTAACCGCCGTATGAATACTGCCTCAAAAAAACGTGCCCTTTGCGGGCATCTGTCGGCACTATGTCACAGGTGATTCGGGTTGTGAATCCCCCGATTCGCACTTTTTGCAATTCGACGAAAAAAGTGATGCTCGTAGAGCCATGACCACGTAGGTATCCGCTCAACGCAAAGCGGTCAGTTCCCTATTTCGCTTCAGGGTCTGTTCTTCCATGCAGGACCAATAGAACATTTGCGCGGCACTGCCATCGCTTTTGAATTCGGGGTCACAAGTTGCATCCCTGCGTTTCAACCAAGTACGCTGTTCGTTCAACAAAGCCTCGCCGTTTCCGCGCCTGTCCGCCGCTGATTTGACCTCTTTCCAGAGGCGGTTCAGTTCTTTATCAGCGATTTCCCATTTCTCTTTGGCACAGAAAGTGGCGTCGATCTGAGTTTGCCCGGCGCAATGGGACTGCGCGCCAGAAACACTGGGCAGGAGGATAACTGCAAACGTGGCAACGGCTTTCATGGCCCATCTCCCGGTCTGTGGGAGAATACCATGAATGCCGATCGCCAACTAGAATGGGGTTATTGGGCCAGCGCTGCCACACCTGGCAGGGTTTTGCCTTCCATCCATTCCAGGAACGCACCGCCGGCGGTCGAGATGTAGGTGAAATCCTGCGCGGCACCCGACGCATTGAGGGCTGCAACCGTGTCGCCGCCACCGGCGACCGAAACCAGTTTGCCCGCCCGCGTCAGTTCTGCGGCTTTCAATGCAGCGGCATTTGTCGCCGCGTCGAAGGGTTCCAGTTCGAATGCCCCCAATGGGCCGTTCCAGATCAGAGTCTTGCTCTGTTCGAAGATGTTGCAGATCGCGGCGACGCTGTCCGGCCCGGCGTCCAGTATCATCGATTCTGCGGGGCACTTGTTCGCTGGGACGACCTTGTGTGGGGCGTGTGCTTCGAATTTCTCGGCAACGACAACATCGCTGGGCAGGACGATCCGGCAGCCTGCCTCGTCTGCTTTTGCCATGATTTCGGCTGCAGTATCGGTCATCGCGTGCTCGGCCAACGATTTGCCAACGTCCAGCCCTTTGGCCAGCAGAAAGGTGTTGGCCATGCCGCCGCCGATGATCAGGTTGTCGACCTTCTCGATCAGGTTGCCCAGCAGATCCAGCTTGGTTGATACCTTGGCCCCACCGACCACAGCGGTCACAGGACGCTGAGGGTTGCCCAGAGCGGCTTCGAGTGCGCTGAGCTCTGCCTGCATCAGGCGCCCGGCGCAGGAGGGCAGAAGGCGCGCCAGAGCCTCGGTCGAACTGTGCGCCCGATGAGCCGCCGAGAAGGCGTCATTGCAGTAGATGTCTCCCATCTTGGCCATACCTTCGGCCAGGGTCATGCTGTTCTGGGTCTCTTCGGCGTGAAAGCGGGTGTTCTCCAGCAGCAAGACCTCGCCGTCGCCTTGGTTTGCGGCAGCGATTTCAGCCTCGTATCCGACGCAATCCTCTCCGAAACGGACCTTCGTGCCAAAGGCGGCTTCCAGTGTGGGCACCAGCTGTTTCAGCGACAGGTTCTGCCGACGTTCACCGCCGGGCCGGCCGAAATGGGCCAGTAGGATGGGTTTGCCGCCAGCGGCCAGAATGTCGCGGACCGTGGGCACGATCCGCTGGACCCGGGTGTCATCGGTCACGGCGCCATCCAGAACCGGGACGTTGATGTCCACGCGCACAAGAACGCGTTTGCCCTGCAAATCCATGTCGTCCAGAGTTTTCCAGCCCATCGTTTCATCCTCGCCGTTGTCACCACGCGTAAGCGGTTCTTTTCCTGCATTTTGCCCTCAGGTCAATGCGTCACTTGGCTTTCGCGCGTCTGGCGCATAGGTATTTGCGCAAATCAATTCCACAGGAGGGCCCCATGGCCGAGATCAAGGATCCCGAAAACACCATCATCATCGAGCTGAAGGACGGCAACGTCGTCATCGAGCTGCTGCCGGACGTGGCGCCTCAGCACAGCGAGCGCATGAAGGAACTGGCGCGCGCGGGCGAGTATGACAACGTGGCCTTTCACCGGGTGATCGACGGCTTTATGGCCCAGACCGGCGACGTGCAGCACGGCGACATGGAAGACGGATTCAACATCCGCATGGCAGGCACCGGCGGGTCGTCGTTGCCGAACCTTCCGGCCGAGTTTTCCAAGCTGCCGCATGACCGGGGCACCCTCGGTGCCGCTCGTTCGGCCAACCCGAACTCGGCCAACTCGCAGTTCTTCATCAACTTCAAGGACAACCATTTCCTGAACGGCCAATACACGGTCTATGGCCGCGTGATCGAGGGGATGGAGCATGTCGATGCCATCACCCGCGGCGAGCCGCCTGCGAACCCCGACCGCATGATCAGCGTCAAGGTGGCCGCCGATGTATAAGCTGGCCGCCGCCTTTGCCCTGTTGTCCAGCCCCGCGCTGGCCGCAGGCCTGCAGATCGAAGTCGAGGGCGAGGCCAACGGCACGATCACCATCGACCTGTTCGAAGACGTCGCGCCCAAGCATATCGAGCAGATCACCGCTCTGGCCGCCGAAGGCAAGTATGACGGGGTGGTGTTCCACCGCGTGATCGAGGGGTTCATGGCACAGACTGGGGACGTGGAATACGGTAAACTGGGCAGCGACATGCGTCGCGCCGGTACCGGCGGTTCAAACCGTCCGGACCTGCCAGCCGAGTTTTCCGAAGTTCCGTACGAGCGCGGCATCGTCGGAATGGCTCGCGCCAGCAATCCAAACAGCGCAAATTCGCAGTTCTTCATCATGTTCGAACCGGCCCCGACCTTGAATGGCCAGTACACGGTGGTGGGCAAGGTGACCGACGGCATGGACGTTGTTGATGCGATCAAGCGCGGCACAGGCCCGAACGGCGCGGTGGTCGGCCAACCGGACGTCATGACCAAGGTGACCGTCACCGAATGATCCCTAGACCCGGCGCGGACTGCGCGCCGGGTTGTCCGCGCACGGCGCTTCACCTCCCTGTGTAAGGGGCTTGGCCCGACCGCACGGCCTGAGGCACGATGGCAGGTATCCAAAGGTGCCTCATGCGAAGCCGTCTGTTTGCCCTTCTGCTGTTCTGCGCAACCGCGGTGTCCGCGGACCCGAGCCTGTGGCGCGACGAATGGCCCAAAACCGATTTTTCGGTCACCTCGATCGGTGACTGGTCTGAGGTCCGGTCCGGCGGACCGCCGAAAGACGGTATCCCGGCCATCGACAAGCCCGAGTTTGTCCCGGTTTCAGCGAAAACCGGGCTGGGTATGACCGAGGCCGTGATCACGGTTGAACTGCCCGGTAAGCGCCCGCGCGCCTATCCGCTTCGATATCTGATCTGGCATGAGATCGTGAATGATCGCATCGGAAACCGCCCAGTCGCGGTTACATATTGCCCATTGTGCAATTCGGGGCTGGTGTTTGATCGGCGTATCCCGGGACGGTTGCTCAGTTTTGGCGTGTCCGGCAAGTTGCGAAATTCGGACATGATCATGTATGACCGCGAAACCGAAAGCTGGTGGCAGCAAGCCACAGGCGAAGCGATCGTGGGCCAGTTGACCGGTGCTCAGTTGACAGCGCTGCCAGCGTGGATGGAAGGGTGGGACCAGTTCCGCAAGCGCAATCCCGACGGTCTGGTAATGGCCGAGCCGAATTTTG
The DNA here is from genome assembly GCF_056537865.1 of Ruegeria sp. BJ5. Taxonomy (NCBI): domain Bacteria; kingdom Pseudomonadati; phylum Pseudomonadota; class Alphaproteobacteria; order Rhodobacterales; family Roseobacteraceae; genus Ruegeria; species Ruegeria sp. BJ5. The sequence continues at coordinate 871,874 of NZ_JBQFSH010000001.1, read as the reverse complement.
CGCGGGACTACGGGCGCAACCCCTATCGCGGTTATGACAGCGCGCGCAGACCGTTCTTGTATGACGGCGCGCTGCCTCCGCATGGTATTCAACCGCTCGAACGGGTGGTGCGTGTCGGAGAGCGGGCCTGGCCGCTGACGCGATTGCGTGCGGCTGGGCGATTGTCAGAAGCAGGCGTTGTCATCGTTTGGTCGGCGGGGCAAGCCTCGGCTCTGGACGCCGGGCGCGTCGACAAGGGACGCGACATAGGATCGATCCGCGTCACGGATGGTGCCGGACGGGATGTCGTGCATGATGTGATGTTCGCCTTTGCCTTCCACGCCTTCTGGCCCGACGGTATCTGGATGACAGGGCGCTGACACGCGCGTCGCGCGATCAATTCACCTGTCTGGCAACGCTCCGGGTCCAGCCGCTCAGGCCGCGTCGGATGCGGGCCAGAAGACCGTATTCGTTCACGTGTTTTTTGTAGGCTCGGTAGGACGGCGCGCGTGACAGGCAGCGCTCTTCGTGCCAGGCCCGTGCGAAATAGATCAGGTTCACGCCCAGCAGGGCCAGACAGTTGGCCAGACCTGCCCAGAAGTCGACCGCGATGAACGGGATCGAAATCATCCACCAGGTGATGTTCTTGCTGATGTAGGACGGGTGTTTGCTGATGTTGTAGGGAAAGTCGCAGGCCAGCCCGCGATAGGTCAGGTTCGAGAACCGCAGACCCATCCGTGCGGCGGTCAGGCAATAGACCGCCAGGAAGAACAGGATGGTGCCGCCCCACAATCCGTAGAGGACAGGGTAATCCCACAGCCAGACACCCCAGGCGAACCCATCCTCGACATAGTTGAAATAGCTGCGCGACAGCAGTTGCCAGAACGGGGCATAGCAGATCACGCAGACCAGCCATCCGCTCACGGTCGTCTCGGTCCAGCGGATATGAGAGGTCAGAAGCCGGGTGGCAGTGGCATAGCCAATGGTGACGATCGTCAGGTCCAGAAAGAAGGCAAAGCGGTAGAGATATGCATAGACCTGCTGAAAGTCCTGCGCATCCCACAGCGAACGGGTCTGCAGAAAGCTCCAGTCATAGACCAGATAGCAGAACATCAGTGGCAGAAAGAACCCTTTGACGCCCAGCCCAAGAAGAAAGGATTTCAACTCGCGGGCTCCGGTGGATTGGCGACCAAAAGACAAAACCACACGTCCCAGATGCCACATGCCGTCGCGCGGATGTCGCATCGAGAAATGAACCGCCGTGACAACGGAAAGGACAACCGCAAGGATCAGATGCCAGTAGTCGGCAAACAGCGAAAAGAACGGCTGATACCATTCATCCCGGTAGAGGTCGGCAGTGGAGTAGAACAGCGCAAGAAGCGCAAGACTGGTCGCCAGACCAATAAGTTTGATCCAGAAATCAGCCAGATACGCCGGGTCCTTGAAGTTTTCCGGGTTGTAGACCAAGCCGCTGCCCGGCTTGCGATGAATTCGCGCTATGAAAATCTCGGATAGGGCCAGAATGGCAAAGATCGTCAGAGCGAACAGAACAGTCTGATCCCGATCAGAGACCGCGCCGAGGTCTGGCCAGAAATAATGAACCAGCGGAATACTGGCCATCGCAATCCAGGCGGTGGATGCGGGAATTGCGGAAGCGGGGCGCCGGAACTTTGGCCAGGAAATCATGATCAGGTCTTTCACAGAGTTCTGCGAATTCTGGCGGTTCGTTCCGGAAATTCAACCACCCTGATCCGACCGGTCGAATTCTTGCCGCGGGTGTGGCCCACGCAACCGTATAACAGAGTCACCTCCCGGCGTAGGCCGGGAGGGGGTTTGCATTAGTAGGACGGGTTTCTATTCGTCCGAGGCCATCATTTTCCAGATCGCGGCCCCCAAAGCGCCACCTATCAGCGGGGCGACCCAGAACAGCCACAGCTGCGCCAAGGCGGGGCCATCGGCAAACAGCGCCACCCCGGTCGAGCGGGCCGGGTTCACCGACGTATTGGTGACCGGGATCGAAATCAGGTGGATCAGCGTCAGCCCAAGACCGATGGCAATGGGCGCGAGCCCGGCCGGAGCCTTTTCGGATGTCGCGCCCAGAATGGTGATAAGGAAGAAGGCGGTCAAAACGATCTCGATCACCAGCGCCGACATCATCGAGTATCCTTCGGGCGAGGCCCCGCCATACCCGTTCGAGGCAAAGCTGCCAACGCCTTCGAAGCCGGGTGCGCCGCTGACGATCACGTACAGAACGGCTGCGGCCAGTATCGCTCCAAGCACCTGCGAAGCCCAGTAGGGCAGCAGATCCTTGGACGGGAAACGCCCACCGATCATCAGCCCGAGGCTGACGGCGGGGTTGAAGTGACCACCCGATATGTGGCCGACCGCAAAGGCCATGGTCAGGACCGTCAGGCCGAAGGCGAACGACACGCCCAGCCATCCGATGCCCACATCGGCGACCCCGGCAGCCAGCACCGCGCTGCCACAACCGCCGAGAACCAGCCAGAACGTGCCGAAGAATTCGGCCATCAGTTTTGCTCGCATGATAAAACCTCCCAATTTCAACGAGGTGAAGTTTAATTCAAAAAACACCTTTTGTGAAAATGTATCGCGCGTGCAGGGCTTTGCGGCCCTGATAGGGGTCCGGATTGTTGTCTGATGGGCATAGAAAAACGCCGCGGACAGTGGCCGCGGCGTTCTTGGAATTCGGTACTCGGAGCGGTTTACTGGCTGACTTCAGCCGCCGGATTGGCTCCGGTTTTGCCGCTGCGTCCCGGGTTCAGCGGATCGTCCTGACGCTGAACCGAGCCTTCGAAATGCGCGCCGCTTTCGATGGCGATGGTCTTGTGGATGATGTCGCCCTCAACCCGGGCGGTCGAGGTCAGACGTACTTTCAGACCCCGTACACGACCCACGATGCGGCCGTTCACGACCACGTCATCTGCGGTCACTTCGCCTTTGATGGTCGCGGTTTCGCCGATAGTCAGCAGATGCGCACGGATGTCGCCTTCGACGGTTCCTTCGACCTGGATGTCACCGGTGGTCTTGATGTTGCCGGTGATGTGCAGGTCCGACGACAGAACCGATGCCGGCGGCTTGGGCTTGGGCGCGGTGCTTGCGGCCTTCTGTTCGGTCGGGGCAGGGGTCGCCTGAGGCGCCGGGGCTGCCGGCTTGGCCGTTTCGGATGCCTTGGGTGCGGGCTCGTTGATTTTGCTTTTAGAAAACATTGTTCGCAGCCTTGATGAAGTCCATTGGGTTTACAGGTTTTCCGTTCACGCGCACCTCGTAGTGCAGATGCGTTCCGGTCGACCGTCCGGAATTACCCATATCAGCAATGTGATCCCCGCGCGAGACCCTTTGGCCGACCTTCACGCGGATCTTCGAGTTATGGGCATAAAGTGTCTCAACCCCGAAGGCGTGCTTTATCTTGATCAGACGGCCATAGCCGGATTGCCAGCCCGCATGGGTCACGACACCGTCGGCGGTGGCGAAGATATCCGTGCCTGTCGGAGCCGCAAAGTCGGTGCCCTTGTGCATCCGGCGCCCGCCGGTTTTGGGGTCGCGGCGATAACCATATCCGCTGGTGAACCGGAACGCCGATTTGACCGGTGTGGCAAACGGGGCCTTTTCGGCCGCTATGCGATACAGATTCAGCTGGTCCATCTGCTGCAGAAGCTGATTTGCGCGCACCTCATCTGCCGAAAGCTCTTCGCCGCGGGTGCTGAAGGAAATCGGCGTCAGCGGGCCGCCCATGCCGCTGTAGCCGCGCCGCACTTCGTCAAGCATCCGGTCGGTGGGCATTCCGGCCTCGCGGAACATCTTGTCCAGCGGTTCGACCGAGATCACCATGGCTTCTTCCAACTGGCGGAAGATCTCGTCATTGCGTTCCTGCATCAGCAGGATTTCCAGCTCAAGCTCATCGCGCTGGTCCAGTGCCGCCTGTGCATCCGTTGCGATCTGGTCCCGCTGCTGTGCTGTCCGGGTCAGGGCGTCGGCCATGAATTCGATCTGTGCCGGAGCGGCAGAGGCGAACATCGCAACCGATGCGCCATCGGATTTCTCCTGAAGCTCGGCGAGTTGCGCCCGGGCTTCCTCACGTTGCTTCATGGTCGACCGCAGGGTGGTCTGAATGACCTCGATGCCGGTTTCCAGCTCGCGTCGACGGTTTTCGGATTCCAGCAGTTCCGACTGCATCGCCGAGATCTGCTGAAGCGCCGAGTTGAACCGGGCGTGTGCGGCCAGTGCTTCCTGTGCCCGCGCGTCGCGTTCCTGCGACAGGATGTTCAGCCGTTCCTGATAGGTCGCCTGATCGCGCTTGGCCTGTTCACGGAAGTTGCCCGACCCGATGCTGTCCATCAGCAGGATCGCCGTGGCGACCGCCGTCCAGCCGACCATGATCGAAACGCCAAGTGCGGCCACGATCTGCGTCTCCGAGCTGAGCCGGATGAAGCGTGTGTCATTGTCGGATTTCAGGAAGACCCGGCGTTCCGGGAAGTGCCGTTCGAGCAGTGAGTGTAGTTTGATTGCCAGACGTGTTCTCACGCGCCTTACCTCTCATCCCCAATGTCGGGACCGGTCGTGAGTGGATCGCCGCCCCTTGGGCCGATTGCTTAAAGGGCCGGTCCCGGTTGGGCAAGTTTGTTAACCGATTGGTCGACAATTACGGTGTTTTCCCGCACGTCATCGGCAGAAAATTGCCGAAAGCGGCACGTTTCCGTCAGCGTTTCCCGTCTCCCGGGGGCGGCAGATCCTCGGTCAAAGGCCAGTAGAAATCGGGCGGCAGGCCGGCTTCGGCCCGCTTTTCCTCGTTGAAGGGCGGCTTGAGCGCGCCATGAAAATAGCGCCGGACCAGTTGATGGAACACGTCCTTGGGGTCGGCATTCTCGCGGCCGCACAGAAAGTGGAACCATTTCGAGCCATAGGCCACATGCCCGACTTCTTCGGCGTAGATCACCTCAAGCGCGGCCACGGCCTGATCGGCCTTTGCCTTGCGGAAGATGTCGATCATGCCCGGTGTCACATCGAGGCCGCGCGCCTCGAGCACCATGGGCACCACCGCCAGCCGGCCCATCAGGTCTTCGGCGGTGTCCTCGGCCGCACGCCACATCCCGGCATGGGCGGGGAGGGCGCCGTAATAACTGCCCATCGCCTCCAAGCAATCGCAGACCATTTCGAAATGGCGCGATTCCTCCTCGGCGCATTTGACCCAGTCGTCGTAGAAGCCAACCGGCATCGGCACATGTCCAAACCGTGCGATGATGTCCCAGTGCAGGTCCACGGCATTCAACTCGATATGGGCCACAGCGTGCAGCAGCGCGATGCGTCCAGCCTCCGAGCCGGGGCGACGGCGCGGCACGTCGCGCGGCGACAGCAGCTCGGGCTTGTCAGGACGCGACGGATGCAACGGTGGCGTGGCTGTTCCGACTTCGATCGCGGGGGTGTCGCCGTTGCGCGCCGCAAACCATTCGGCGGCATAGCGTTTGGAAAGGGCGGTCTTGGACCGCCCATCCGCAGTGGTCAGAACCTCGGTTGCCATCTGGGTCAGGGTTTTGGCCACGGTAATCCTCGGGTTGGATGAAAACTGCCGCCTCTTAGACCGGATGGCCCGCAGCGTCAAAGCGCGCGTACGGCCTCCAGCACCTCATCCACATGGCCGGGAACTTTGACCTTGCGCCACACGCGGGCGATCTTTCCGTCGGCGTCGATCAGGAAGGTCGAGCGCTCGATCCCCATCGACTTCTTGCCATACATGTTTTTTTCGACCCAGACGCCGTAATCCTCGCACACGGTCGAACCTTCGTCGGACAGCAGCGGAGTGGTCAGCCCGTGCTTGGCGACGAACTTGTCGTGCTTGGCGACACTGTCGCGAGAGATGCCGAAAACCTGTGCACCGGCGTCGGCAAAGGATTGAAGCTGCTCCGAGAAACCGATGGATTCCTTGGTGCAGCCCGGCGTATCATCGCGGGGATAAAAGAACAGAACAACGGGACGACCGCGCAGGTCCGACAGGGTAACCGTGCCGCCGCCATCGCGGGGCAAGGTGAAATCGGTGGCGATGTCTGCAACGTCAGGCATTTTGAACTCCGGTCAGGATTTGTAGGTGATGCCGCGTATCATAGGGCGGCTCGGGCAGGTTGAAAGACGTGGACGGCAAATTGGCGCAAGACGAACAGGACGAGGCTGAGAAGGGCGGGAAACCGCCGCGCCGCCGATCCCGTCGGCGGACAGCCGGGCTGTGGGCCTTGCGCGGGGTGTTCCTGCTGGTGTTTCTGGCCGTCCTGTCCGGGGTCATGGTGTTCGGCCATCGGATCCATGCGCCGGAATGGCTGCGCGACCGGGTCGAAACGCGGCTGGAAAACGTATTGGGCGGTTTGCAGATCCGGTTCGGCGATGTAAGCTTTATCATCAATCAGGAATGGCGCCCGCGTCTGCGGCTCAGCGATGTTTCGATCAGCGACGCCGAGGGGCGCCAGATCGCTCAGGTCTCAAGCATGCAGGCCAGCCTGGCGATGCGTCCGCTGCTGCGCGGCCATGTCCGGCCCAAGCGGATCACACTCAACGGAGCGCAGATCGCACTGACCCGAGCCGAGGACGGATCGCTCTCGCTGACCGTCGGTTCAGGCAGCGCGCCCGTGCAGAATGCGCCAACCTTGGCCGAATTGATCGAACAGTCCGATCAGGTGTTCCTGTCACCGGTCCTGTCGTCCCTGACCTCGGTCGAGCTTGACGCCATTACGCTGGATTACCGCGACTTGCGCCTTGGGCGGTCCTGGGTTCTGGACGGCGGGCATATTCTGGCGACGCGGAGCGAAGGCGCCTTGCGCCTGGCGACCGGGTTCTCGGTGCTGGCGGGCCGTGACTATGTCAGCATGATCGAAGCGAACTACACCAGCACGCTCGGCTCACCCGAGGCGCAGTTCGGGATTTCGATCACCGATCTTCCAGCGACCGACGTCGCGGCGCAATCGCCGGCGCTGGCCTGGTTGCAGGTGTTGGACACGCCGATCTCGGGCGCATTGCGCGGCAGTATCGACGGGGCGGGGGCGCTCGGGCCTGTATTTGCAACCTTGAACCTTGGGGCAGGGGCTGTTCAGCCCAACCCCGAGACCCGACCGGTTCCGTTCGACTCCGCCCGCACGTATTTCACCTATGATCCGGCGCAGCAGGTTCTGGATTTCAACGAGGTTTCCGTGGTGTCGGGCTGGGGTAGCGTACAGGGCGAGGGCAAGGCCTATCTGAAGGGTGTAGAGGCCGGCGCGCTGGAAAGCATGGCGGTGCAGTTTCGTCTGAACGGTATCCGGGTGAACCCAGCCGACCTGTTCGTTGATGCGTTAGAGGTCAAGCAGGCCGATCTGGACTTTCAAGTGCGCCTGAACCCGTTCCGGCTGCAGCTGGGGCAGGTCGTGGTCGAGGATGGCGAAGACCTGTTGCGCGCTTCGGGCGAGCTTGTGGGCCTGCCGGAGGGGTGGAGCGTGGATCTGAACGCGCGGCTGGGGCACATGGCATCGGACAAGCTGCTGCATTACTGGCCGCCCCGATTGGCCCCGAAGCCGCGCAAATGGGTGACCGAAAACCTGTACGAAGGCAATCTGTCGGACATGGACTTTGTTCTGAGGTTGCGGCCCGGAGACTCCAAGCCCGAACTGTATCTTGATTTCGATTTCGATGATGCGCTGGTTCGGTTTGCCAAGACCTTGCCGCCGATCCAAGGCGGGCGTGGGCAGGCCACGCTGATTGGCCGTCGATTCACGGTGACCGCCCGCAAGGGCGTGGTGATCGCCGATGACGGTGGCGCGGTTGATGCCTCTGGGACGTCGTTCATCATCCCGGATACAGACATCAAAAAGAATACACCGGGCATTGTGCGTGTTCAGGCTAGTGGCAGTGTGACCTCGGCCTTGTCGTTGCTTGACCGGGCGCCGCTGCAATTGCTGACCAAGGCAAACCTTCCGGTTGATCTGGCTTCGGGCAGCGTGCGACTGGGCGGCACTCTGTCTCTGCCCTTGATCAAGGGGTTGAAATTCGAGGACACGCAATTTCACTTTCTGGGAGAATTGATTGATCTGGATACGGAAAAACTGGTTCCGGGCTTCCGCATCAGCGCCGCCAAACTGCGCCTGAGCGGGGATCAGACCCAGGTGGCCATAGACGGAGACGGTCTGTTCGGAGAGGTGCCGATACAGGCGACTTGGCGACAGCCGATCGGCGGCAAGACAGCGCAACGCAGCACGCTCAGCGGGCAGATCGAACTGTCCCCGCGGCTGATGGATGAACTGAAGGCCGGATTGCCGTCCGGTATGCTGACCGGGCAAGGCGTGGCGGAGATCAGTCTTGGAATTGGAGGGGGAGAGCCGACAAAGCTGACCGCGACCTCTGATCTGGTCGGCGTCGGAATGGGAATTCCCGAACTGGGTTGGCAAAAATCCGCAGCCACTGCCGGCACGTTGGCCACTGAGGCGACGCTGGGCGATCAACTGCGAGTGGACAGCCTGCGGATTGATGCCGCCGGATTGCGCGCGGTGGCTTCGATCTCGATCGCGAATGGCGCTTTGGATCGGGTTCAGTTCAGTTCTTTTGAACTGGGCGATTGGTTGGCTGTTCCGGCCGAGTTGATCGGCCGTGGCGCCGCGGCGCCGGATATCCGCGTTCTGGGGGGCGTTCTCAACCTGGGCAAAGCGACGTTCGGCAGTAGCAGCGGCGGCGGCGCGTCATCCGGTCGAGGCCCGAACCTTGACGTGGCGCTGGACCGGCTGCAGGTGACCGAGGAAGTAGCCCTGACCGGTTTGAAGGGCAATTTCGAAACGACCGGAGGTTTGAAGGGTGGATTTTCCGCTCAGGTCAACGGAGGCGCCCCGGTCCAGGGTCAGGTCGTGCCCAGCGGATCACGCAGTGCGGTTAGCCTGCAGTCCGTGGACGCCGGTGCGGTGCTGCGGTCTGCCGGTTTGTTGACCCAGGCCAGAGGGGGAAAGCTGCAACTCCGGTTGAATCCGGTGGCTGGCCCGGGCAACTACGATCTGACACTGAAAATCACGGACACGCGGATCCAGGATGCTCCGGCCATGGCGGCGTTGCTGAATGCCATCAGCCTTGTGGGTTTGCTGACCGAGATGGCCGGGCAGGGGATCTACTTCTCATCAATCGACAGCGAGATGCGGATCACGCCGACCGAGGTCAAGATTCTCAGCGGCAGTGCGGTCGGGCCGTCGATGGGGCTGTCCTTCGACGGGACGGTGGATACCGAACGAAAGTTCCTGAACCTGCGCGGCGCGATCTCTCCGATCTATATGGTGAACGCGATTGGCAGCGTCCTGACCAAGAAGGGCGAGGGCGTTTTCGCGTTCAACTATACGCTGGTGGGCCCGATCTCGGCCCCGCAAGTGTCCGTGAACCCGCTGTCCGGTCTTGCGCCACTGTTTCTGCGCAACCTGCTGCGAGAACCTGCCCCAACAGTTTCCGACGGCCCCAACGCAACGCCGGTTGCACCGGACGGACCCAGCCCTTCGGTGGGTAGCCGGGGCGAGGACCGCTGACGCAGAGTGTGGCCGAATCTGTTCGGGCGATGTATGGCGCGGCCATGAAGCTGAGTGATTTCGATTTCGACCTGCCTGATGACCTGATTGCCACGCGGCCCGCCAGTCCGCGGTCTTCGGCGCGCCTGCTGGTGGCACAGGGTGATGCGATCTCGGATGATCGGGTGTTCAACCTGCCCGACTGGCTTCGCCCCGGTGATCGGCTGGTGCTGAACGACACGCGCGTCATCCCGGCCCGACTGAGCGGCCGGCGTCACCGTGACAGCGCCCAGGGTCCGGTCTCGGCTGCGATCGAGGCCACCTTGCTGGAGCCACGCGCCGACGGCACCTGGGGCGCATTGCTGAAACCGCTCAAGAAGATCCGGGTGGGCGAAGAGATCGTGTTCTCCGACGACCTCAGCGCGGTTCTGGAAGGGGTCGCCGACGGCCAGGCCCATCTGCGCTTCAATCTGAAGGGCGATGATTTCGACCGGGCGCTCGAGCAGGCCGGAGCAATGCCTTTGCCCCCCTACATCGCGGCCAAACGGCCGGCGGACGAGCGTGACAAGACCGATTACCAGACCGTTTGGGCGCGGCAGGCCGGGGCTGTGGCGGCACCGACCGCCTCTCTGCACTTTGACGAACCATTGTTGCAGGCCCTTGCGGATCGGGGAGTCGAGTTCACCCATGTTACCCTGCACGTCGGGGCCGGAACGTTCCTGCCGGTCAAGGTCGAGGATGTGACGACCCACAAGATGCACGCCGAATGGGGACAGGTCAGCCCGCAGGCCGCAGCCGAGATTCAGGCGACCAAAGCCTCGGGTGGTCGCGTCATCCCGGTCGGCACCACCGCCTTGCGACTGATCGAAAGTGCCGCGCGCGATGGATCGATCCAGCCTTGGGAGGGGGAGACCGACATCTTCATCTACCCCGGCTTCCAGTTTCAGGTCACCGACGCGCTGATGACCAATTTCCATCTGCCGAAATCGACGCTTCTGATGCTGGTTTCGGCGCTGATGGGACCGGACAGGATGCTGCGGGTCTATGATCATGCGATCAAAAGTGGCTATCGCTTCTTTTCTTATGGTGACGCGTCGCTTTTGATCCCTTAGAGGGCGGGATCGCGGGATCGAATCTGGTCAATGTCGTAGACAAGCGCGACCGGGACATCGTTTGATCCTTTAACGAAAGCCATTGTTCAGCGGATTTGGAGTGCAAACATGCTTCAGGTACTTGCCAGCGCGTGGGCGCTTCTACTCGGAATGGGTCTGCTGATGATCGGCAACGGCCTGCAGGGCACCTTGTTGGGTGTCCGGGGCGAGATCGAAGGGTTTTCGACCCTGCAGATGTCGTTTGTCATGTCCGCGTATTTCCTCGGTTTTCTGGGCGGATCCCGACTTGCACCCGAGATGATACGGAGGGTCGGGCACGTGCGGGTCTTCGCTGCGCTGGCGTCGTTCATCTCTGCCGTGATGATCAGCTATCCGATGCTGACCGATCCGATCGCGTGGTCGCTGGGCCGTGTGGTCATCGGGTTCTGCTTTTCCGGCGTGTACGTGACCGCCGAAAGCTGGCTGAACAACGCTGCGAGCAACGAAAACCGTGGCCAGGCTTTGTCGCTATATATGATCGTCCAGATGATCGGCATTGTCAGCGCGCAGGCATTGATGCTTGCAGGGGACCCGGCCGGGTACGAAACCTTTGTGATTGCCTCGATCCTGGTTTCCGTTTCCTTTGCTCCGATCCTGTTGTCGATTTCTCCGACCCCGGCTTTTGATACGACCAAGCCGATGACGCTAAAGCAGCTGATGGACACGTCGCCCTTGGGCTGTGTCGGCATGTTCCTGTTGGGCGGCATCTTCTCGGCTCAGTTCGGCATGGCCGCGGTTTACGGCGCGCGGGCCGGGCTGACACTGGTCGAGATTTCGACCTTCGTGGCGTCATTCTATATCGGCGCATTGGTCCTGCAGTATCCGTTGGGCTGGTTTTCGGATCGCATGGACCGGCGCCTGTTGATCCTGCTGGTTTCGGTCGTTGGCGGCATCAGTGCGGCGGTGGGCATGGTTTTCGGGGTCGACTTCCCGGTTTTGCTGGCTGCGGCCTTTGTCATCGGTGGCATGTCCAATCCGCTGTATTCCCTGCTCATCGCCTACACCAACGACTACCTCGAACACGAAGATATGGCAGCCGCGTCCGGCGGGCTTATTTTCATCAACGGGCTTGGCGCAATTGCCGGCCCGCTGATCACCGGCTGGTTGATGGGGGATGCCGTGTTCGGGCCGCCCGGCTTTTTCCTGTTCATTGCCGCACTACTGTTTGTCATGGCAGGCTATGCGGTCTACCGGATGACCCAGCGGGCCTCGGTGCCCGTGGACGAGACCGGCACCATGTCGCCGCTGTACCCGACGGCATCGCCGGTCGCACTGGAAGTTGCTCAGGAAGTCGCGATCGAAGCGGCGCAGGACGAAGAGGAGGAGCACCAACCCGCTTGACCGCCGGATTTGTGTCGTCACTGTTGCAATATGTTACTGTAACAAGTCTGTAAAACCGACTTAAATGACGTTACGTCCCTCGGGGGGGAACAGACGGAGACAAGGGCAATGGTTGGTCCTGAAGAAGTACTGAGTTTCTGGTTAGATGAAGTAGGCCCCGAGGGGTGGTACCGCGAAGATGAAGCGCTGGATGCGCAGATTCGGGACCGCTTCCTTGAGACATGGCAAGCCGCGTGCGAGGGTAAGTTCTCTCTGTGGTTGACCTATCCCAGCGGATCGCTGGCCTACATCATCCTCATGGACCAGTTTCCGCGCAACATGTTCCGAGGCAGCGGCAAAGCCTTCTCATCCGACAAGGCGGCACTGGCAGCAGCGAAATGTGCCGTCGACAAGGAATGGGATCTGAAGATCGACGAGCCCGCCCGACAGTTCTTCTACCTGCCGATGATGCATTCAGAGAACCTGTGCGATCAGGAGCGCTGTGTGCGCCTGATGTGCCAGCGTATGCCTGAACATGGTTCAAGCAATCTGCTGCATGCCCGGGCCCATCGTGAGGTGATCCGCCAGTTCGGGCGTTTCCCGTACCGCAACGCGGCGCTTGCCCGTCAGACCACGGCACCCGAAGCCGCATATGTCAGCGGCGGTGGATACGGCACTACGGTTCGTGAGTTGCAGGCGGGTTAGGCCGCCTCTCCACATCCGCGCAATTCGATCAGCCTGGCCGTTGTGGCATCGACGGTCGTGGTGACTGCATAATCAATCAGCATCTGAGGATTTTCGACCAGTTCGTTGAGGCGGGCCTGCGTGGTTTCCAGCTTAGCTTGAACCTCGTCCAATCGCACCAGCGCCTGCTGAAGCTTCTGCTTCAACTCCGGCTCATCATCTCCCAGGATGCGAATACCGGACAGATCAGCGCGCAGACTTGCAAGATCCTCTCGGACGCCCTGCGCCTGTTCACGCAGCGGCTGAACGATTTGCAGGCTTTCTCTGAAGTTGTCCTGAATATTCTCGACGCTTCGCGCCAGCTTCCAACCAAGGAACAGACACAGAGCTACAAGGATCAGTGTGGCGTTCAAAAGGGCAAGCAACAAGTCTTTGAGGGTCTTGGCCATGATTGGTTTCCCTAAAATCTGTAGATCCGAAATTCGAACATGGTTGCAGGTCTTTTCTAGCCTTCGAGGGACGCGGGGTATAGGCTGAATAGCGCGCACTCTTGTTTTGATGACCCTGCGTCACATATGTCGCGGGGCAGCATATTGATGCGTTCAAAAAAATAGTTTAACGGTAAACTAGTTTTCAATCGACCTGCGCCGAGAGGTAAACATGGCTGCACAATCCTTTGATCTGATCGTAATCGGTGCGGGCCCCGGCGGCTATGTGGCTGCCATTCGTGCGGCCCAACTGGGCCTCAAGACCGCCGTGGTCGAGCGCGAGCATTTGGGCGGCATCTGCCTGAACTGGGGTTGCATCCCGACCAAGGCCTTGCTGCGGTCGGCCGAAGTGTTCCATCTGATGGAGCGCGCCAAGGATTTCGGTCTGAGTGCGGACAAGATCGGTTACGATCTGGACGCGGTCGTCAAACGCTCGCGCGGGGTTGCCAAGCAGCTGACCAGCGGTGTCGGGCATTTGCTGAAAAAGAACAAAGTCACCGTCGTGATGGGCGAGGCGACAATCCCGTCGAAAAGTAAAGTGACGGTCAAGACCGACAAGGGCACCGAGGAACTGACGGCGAAGAACATCGTCTTGGCCACCGGTGCCCGTGCGCGCGAGTTGCCGGGCCTGGAGGCAGATGGCGATCTGGTCTGGACCTACAAACATGCGCTGCAACCGGCGCGGATGCCGAAAAAGCTGCTTGTTATCGGGTCCGGAGCGATCGGGATCGAGTTTGCCAGCTTCTACAATACGTTGGGCGCAGACACGACCGTGGTCGAAGTGATGGACCGGGTCTTGCCGGTCGAAGACGCCGAGATCAGCGCGTTCGCCAGGAAATCCTTTGTCAAACAGGGCATGAAGATCATGGAGAAGTCCATGGTCAAGCAGCTGGATCGCGGCAAAGGCAAGGTGACGGCTCATATCGAAACCGGTGGCAAGGTCGAAAAGCACGACTTCGATACCGTCATCTCCGCCGTTGGGATCGTCGGAAATGTCGAGAACCTCGGGCTTGAGGCGCTGGGCGTCAAAATTGACCGCACCCATGTGGTGACGGATGCATACTGCCGGACCGGGGTCGATGGCCTCTATGCCATCGGCGACATCGCCGGAGCGCCTTGGCTTGCGCACAAGGCCAGCCACGAAGGCGTGATGGTCGCAGAACTCATCGCTGGCAAACATGCCCATCCCGTGAAACCGGAAAGCATCGCGGGATGTACCTATTGTCATCCCCAGGTCGCGTCGGTTGGCTATACCGAGGCCAAGGCCAAGGAGCTTGGCTTTGATGTGAAAGTTGGCCGCTTCCCGTTCATCGGCAATGGCAAGGCAATTGCATTGGGCGAGCCGGAAGGCATGATCAAAACCGTATTCGACGCGAAAACCGGCGAGTTGCTGGGCGCTCATATGGTTGGCGCGGAAGTGACCGAACTGATTCAGGGCTATGTCGTAGGTCGCCAGTTGGAGACCACCGAAGAGGACCTGATGAATACAGTCTTCCCGCACCCGACCTTGTCGGAAATGATGCATGAATCGGTTTTGGACGCCTACGGGCGCGTGATCCACATGTAAGACGGTCTGTCCGCGGGCCGCGGCTTAAGGGGGCGCTGCCCCCGGCCGCGTTGCCCGCGACACACCGGGATACCGCCGGCCGGATGAAGTTCGCATCCGCGCTTCACCCGGCTCGGAATATCCCGGAGCGCAAGGCTGCGCCTTGCGATAAAACGCGGCTATCGGCTCAGAGCGTCCAGAATTCGGGCCCACGAGCGGATCCCTTTATGAAAGCTTTTCACGTCGTATTTTTCATTGGGCGAATGGATTGCGTCATCGTCGTTGGCATAGCCGACCAACATTGAATCTAAGCCCAGGACCGTATTGAAGTATCCCACCACCGGGATCGATCCTCCCATGCCGGTGAAAACGGCTTCGCGCCCCCATTCGTCGGACAGTGCGGCGCGTGCCGCTTCGAATTCCGGGCGATCCAGGTTCATGACCGACGCAGGGGAGCCCTCGAGATCATTGTCCCAGACGACTTTGGCGTCAGGAGAGAGCCGGTCTTCAACATGCTTACGGATCTTGTCGCGCAGTTTGTCCGGGTCCATTTCACCGACCAAGCGACATGTGATCTTGCAATGGGCCTGGCTGGGGATCACCGTTTTCGAACCGGCGCCGTTGTAGCCGCCCCACAACCCGTTGATCTCCAGCGTCGGTCGCGCCCACTGCTGTTCAAGGGTCGAGTACCCTTTCTCACCATGCGGTTGCGTGTAGCCCACCGAGTTGAGGTACTCGGCCTCGTCGAAACCACAGTTCTCCCACTGGCGCAGCTGCTCGGCGGGGACTTCGTGAACTCCCTCGTAAAAACCTTCCACCGCGACCCGTCCGGTTTCCTCATCGTAGAACGATGCAACGATCCGCGAGATTTCCCGCAGCGGGTTCAAGCCGGGGCCGCCGTAATGGCCGGAATGCAGGTCGATGCGCGGACCGATGATGGTGAATTCGTCCTTGAGCATGCCGCGCAGTTGCGATGCGATCGAGGGCACACCGCGCGAGACCATCGAGGTGTCGCAGACCAGCGCCAGATCGGCCTTCAACTCTTCCTTGTTGGCCTCGAGAAATGGGACCAGCGAAGGTGAACCGGATTCCTCTTCGCCTTCGAAGAAAAACGTGATGCGGCAAGGCAGCTTGCCGTTGACCGCCTTCCAGGCGCGGCAGGCTTCGACAAATGTCATCAACTGGCCCTTGTCATCCGACGAGCCCCGTCCGCGGATGACCTGACCGTGCACTGTCTCTTCCAGCGCCGGGTCGAAGGGGTCACGGTTCCACAGGTCCAAGGGATCAACGGGCTGCACATCGTAATGGCCGTAGAACAACACATGCGGGGCGTCCGCATCGTCGCCGACATGGCCCACGACCATCGGGTGGCCCGGGGTCGGGTGCTTTTTCGCATCGATCCCGATGCTTTTAAGGTCGTCGACCAACCAGTCGGCCGCCTTGTCCACGTCTTTCTTGAAGGCCGGATCGGTGGAAATCGACGGGATTCGCAGAAACTCCATCAGCCGCTCGATGGAGGCTGAGAGGTCAGAGTCGATTTTGCTCAGAGTGACGTCAAGCGACATGGGTGTGCTCCTGAATGGATGAGATATTGCGGCGGACCCTAACAGCGCTGGCAGCGCCGTCCAGCCCGTAGCGGCGGGAAAACGCGCGTCTGATCGGAAACATTCTGCGTGAAACGGCACGTAACCTGCGTCGTTTCCTCGCGCCTTATGGTCTCAACTTTACTTGTCGCTGCGGGTTCAAGGCGATAATTGATGCAAATCAAAGTTGCGACCCCTGTCTGGGCGTTAGGCAGGAAACCTGAAAATAGGCGCGGATGCGGCCGAAAATTCGGTTATGATACGCATCGGAACACAGCCTTGCCGTGCAATCACCCTGCGGCGGGGTCACGAAGGAGGGTCCTTTGGACTACACTGCTCAGCTCGACTCAGCGATTGCCAGGCTGCACGACGAAGGCCGTTACCGGACCTTCATCGACATCGAACGCCGCAACGGACATTTCCCCCATGCCGTGCGTGCGCGTCCCGACGGGTCACAGCAGAACATCACCGTCTGGTGCGGCAACGACTACCTTGGCATGGGGCAGCACCCCGTCGTGCTGGAGGCGATGCACGAGGCGATCGACGCAGCCGGAGCGGGCTCTGGCGGGACGCGCAACATCTCGGGTACGACCGTCTACCACAAGCGGCTCGAGGCCGAGCTGGCCGACCTGCACGGCAAGGAAGCGGCCCTGCTGTTCACAAGCGCTTATATTGCAAATGACGCCACGCTCAGCACGCTGCCCAAGTTGTTTCCCGGGCTGATCATCTATTCCGACGAACTGAACCACGCGTCGATGATCGAAGGGGTCCGCCGCAATGGCGGGGCCAAGCGGATCTTCCGCCACAATGACGTTGAGCACCTGCGCGAGCTGCTGCAAGCCGACGATCCGGCGGCGCCGAAGCTGATCGCGTTCGAGTCGGTCTACTCGATGGATGGCGACTTCGGTCCGATCGAACAGATCTGCGACCTGGCCGACGAATTCGGCGCGCTGACCTATATCGACGAAGTGCACGCAGTTGGCATGTATGGCCCGCGCGGTGGCGGTGTGACCGAGCGGGACCGCCTGGCGCACCGGATCGACATCATCAATGGCACTTTGGCCAAAGCCTACGGCGTGATGGGGGGGTATATCGCAGCAAGCGCGAAGATGTGCGATGCTGTCCGCTCGTATGCGCCGGGCTTCATCTTCACCACCTCGCTGCCACCATCGGTCGCGGCCGGTGCTGCGGCCTCGGTGGCGTATCTCAAGACAGCGCCCGAACTGCGTGAGCAGCATCAGACCCAAGCCAAGATCCTCAAGCTGCGACTGAAGGGCCTGGGCTTGCCGCTGATCGATCACGGCAGCCACATCGTTCCGGTGATCGTTGGCAACCCGGTGCACACCAAAAAGCTCAGCGACATGCTGCTGGACGACTACGGGATCTACGTGCAGCCGATCAATTTCCCGACCGTTCCGCGGGGGACGGAGCGTCTGCGCTTTACGCCTTCGCCGGTCCATGGACCCAACGAAATGAACCGTCTGGTCCAGGCCATGGACGAACTTTGGTCACATTGTGCGCTAAATCGCGCCGAACTTGCTGGTTAACCTAACGCCGACATGTGCAACTTGTTTGCCGCGTGTTAAGCTTACGCTAACAAAAGTAGCGGACGAATCGTTATGGGGACGATTCGCCGTTAGCGTGAAACACGCGATGGGCAGAATGGGGCAGCAGGAATGATTGGGCGCAGGACACAGCGCAATTCCGAAGAAGACGTGGACGTCAGGCCCAAGGGGTTCGACGACTACGAAGTACGGCTTGGCGACGTCATGCGCGGTGAGCGCGCGACGATGGGCAAGTCTCTTCTCGACGTACAGCGCGAACTGCGGATCAAGGCCAACTACATCGCTGCCATCGAGAATGCCGATCCCGACGCATTCGACACACCCGGCTTCATTGCCGGGTATGTGCGTTCTTACGCCCGCTATCTGGGGATGAACCCTGACGACACTTTCGCCGCGTTCTGCAAGGAAAGCGGGTTCGAAGTGGCACATGGAATGTCCGCACAGGCATCCGTGGTCAAAAAATCGGTCGGGGACCTTCCGAACCGTGGCCCGATGGGGCGCGATCCGTTCATTTCGCCGAACACGCCCTACGTTCCCGGCCGCGAGTCCGTGTTCAGCCAGATCGAGCCGCGCGCCGTAGGCTCGTCGCTTGTCCTCCTCGCGCTGATCGCCGGGATCGGATATGGCGGCTGGTCGGTTCTGAACAAGATCCAGCAGGTTCAGGTCTCGCCCGTCGAACAGGCCCCGGTCGTGTTGTCCGATCTTGACCCGCTGTCGGCCATCCGGACCGAGTCCGGAACGACCGAGGTTGCGGCCGCTGAAATTCCCAGCCCCGAAGCGCTGGACCGTCTTTACCGCCCCCAAGCACTGGATGTACCGGTGATGGTTGCGCGGGATGCCCCGATTTCCACCCTCGATCCGCGGACCGTTGGAACGTTCCGTCCGCCGGAAGTTCCGGAAATCGCGCTGGCTGAGATTCATACCGTCGAAAGAACTGCCGCGACCCTTCCGCAGGTGGTCGAGAAGGTCGACACGTCGCTGAAAATCGTCGCGGTCGAACCGGCCTGGATGCGGGTCACCGCAGCGGATGGCAGCGTGATCTTCGAGGGCACGTTGGGAACCGTCGAAAACGGCAAGAGCTTTGAGGTTCCCCTGACGGAAGAGCCGCCGCAATTGCGGGCCGGAGCGTCGGGCAACGTGTATTTCTCGATGAACGGCGAGCTCTATGGGCCGGCCGGTGCACCGGGAACCGTCGCCAAGGGTGTGGTTCTGTCCAAGGACGCTGTGGCCGAGACCTATGCCGTGGCGGATCTTGAGGCTGAGCAAAACATTGCGCTCAAACAGCTGGTGGCCGAGCTTCAGACACAATCCGCCGAGGTGCCGGCAGAGTGATCTTGCCATTGCGGCGGGCTTGCCCCCGGACTATCTAAGGGCCAGACCCCAGGCTGACGCGGATCCGTTTTCATGTCTCTGAACCATGTGCGCCCTTGGCGCGACATCTATCGCCGCAAATCCCGCCAGATCATGGTGGGCAACGTTCCGGTGGGCGGCGACGCGCCGATTGCCGTTCAGACCATGACCAACACGCTGACGACCGATGTTGCCGCAACCGTGGCGCAGGTACAAGCTGCGGCAGAGGCGGGGGCTGATATCGTGCGCGTCTCTGTTCCTGATGAGGCGTCGTCGAAGGCGTTGAAGGAGATCGTGCGCGAAAGCCCGTTGCCGATCGTGGCCGACATTCATTTCCACTACCGCCGCGGCATCGAGGCCGCCGAGGCTGGTGCCGCCTGCCTGCGCATCAATCCCGGCAATATCGGTGACGAGGCGCGGGTGAAAGAGGTCATCAAGGCCGCACGCGACCACAATTGCTCGATCCGCATCGGCGTGAACGCGGGAAGTCTGGAAAAGCACCTGCTCGAGAAATACGGTGAGCCGTGCCCCGAAGCGATGGTGGAAAGCGGGCTGGAACATATCCGTATCCTGCAGGACAACGATTTCCACGAATTCAAGATCAGCGTGAAGGCCAGCGACGTGTTCCTGTCGGCCGCCGCCTATCAGGGCATCGCCGAGGCCACCGACGCACCGATCCATCTGGGCATCACCGAGGCCGGAGGGCTGGTCAGCGGCACGATAAAATCGGCCATCGGGCTCGGCAACCTGCTGTGGATGGGGATCGGCGATACGATCCGGGTCAGCCTGTCCGCCGATCCGGTCGAAGAGGTGAAGGTCGGGTTCGAGATCCTCAAGTCTCTTGGCCTGCGCCACCGGGGCGTGAACATCATCTCGTGCCCGTCCTGCGCGCGGCAGGGGTTCGACGTGATCAAGACGGTCGAGACGCTGGAGCGGCGCTTGGAGCACATCAAAACACCGATGAGCCTGTCGATCATCGGCTGCGTCGTGAACGGCCCCGGTGAGGCGCTGATGACCGATGTCGGTTTTACCGGTGGCGGCGCGGGCTCGGGCATGGTTTATCTGGCGGGCAAGGCCAGCCACAAGATGTCGAACGAACAGATGATCGACCACATCGTCGAGCAGGTGGAAAGGAAAGCGGCCGAGCTGGACGCTGCTGCAGAGGCGGCTGAATAGTACTTTAACTTCGATCCGGAACTAATTCTTCATAAGATATTTTTTGGCCCAAATTCGCAGTATCAATCGCGATATCTACTGACATGGACCGGAGTTCGATTCTTTGAAACCAATGCCTTTCGTGACGGCGTTTGCCGTCGTCCTTCTTTCTGCGTGCAGCAGCCCCTCTACCGGGTCGGACAAACGCCCCGGTTTTTTAGTGTTCCAGTTCCGCAGTCTGCACCGGGGACGCAACTTGGGTATATGTCGGTGCATGTGTCCGGGTTCAGCAATGACGGAATGACGACGCGCGCAGACGTCCGGCTCAGCCCGGGTGGAACCGGCAAACCGCGGGGCCGTTTGACCCCGATCATGAATGTCGACCCGCAGCTGGCGTCTCGGGTCGCGGTATCGTTCAAAACCGGTCAGGATGCCCAGGCGGCCTATGCTTTGGCGAAACAAATCGCCCGGGCGACCTATTGTTCAACCGGCCCCATTTCTGAAAACACCGGTATTCGCAAGTACGATGATCCACAGGATCTGCAGACAATTCTGGCTGAAAGCAAACGGCACGGGCGTGGCGTCATTCCATCGGGAATTCGTGGCAAATCCGTGCCCGCGACCCAATTCAGAAAAACTGGAACTCCGACATGGGTCGTGTCGATGAAATGCGACGCCCCGTATCCATACGACTAGGGCGTCGTTTCAACGGGGCGGCGATCAGGCCGCCCCAGCTGCTTCAGCCGCGTTCAGCCCGCACACCGTCAGCGATCTGTTTCATCTGATCTGCGGGCAGGAAGCCCCGCAGCATCTCGGTGCCCAGAACAAAGGATGGGGTGCCCGAAATCCGCATGCGCTGCGCCAGTGCCCGCGTCTTGGCAATTTCTTCGGTCACTTCGTCGCTGTCCATCGCCGCAAGGATGGCGTCACTGTCCAGTCCCAGCCCGTCCGAGATACGGCGCAGCGTCACTTCGGAAGGCTCACCCGTGAATTCCAGCAGGGCGTCATGGACTTGCTTGTAGGCGTCATCCCCGGCGACCTGCTTGGTGGCGATGGCAAAGCGCGACGAAAGAACCGACGCATCCCCCAGAATTGGGAATTCCTTGATGATCAGGCGGATGTTGCCATCCTCGGCCAGCAGCGCGTCCACTTCGGGGACCGCGCGGCGGCAGTATCCGCAACGATAGTCCATGAACTCGACCAGGGTGATGTCGCCGTCCGGGTTGCCACCGACCCAGCTATAGCCGTCATTGAACAGCTCGTCGGCGTTTTCTGCGATCAATTGCTGGTCGGCCTGTGCTTCGGCGGCAGCGTTACGTTGCTCCAGGATGTTGATCGCCTCGAGAATGACTTCGGGATTTTCCAAGAGGTATTCCCGCACTTGCGCTCCGAACTCTGCTCTTTCGGATTCGGTCATCGAGGACAGATCCAGCGCATTGGCCGGACCGGCAATCAGGGAAAGCCCCAGAAGGGCAGGTGCTGCGTGTCTGAGGATCATTTCCGGTTCCTTTTCGATTTCTCAGCTTGTTCTGCGGCAATCAGCACATCCTGTGCCCGTTGCCAACCCGTCGAGCCTTCGGGCAACTGACCGATGGCTCGTCTTGCGTGAATTCCGGCATCCAGCAGGCGCCCCTCAAGGGCGAAACGCTCGGCAGTGACGGCGGATGCCATACCGTTGTTGCCGACCTTGGAATAGGCCATTCCCAGATCCTGCATCAGGCGGCCGTTCCGGTAGTCCCGGGCGCGTGCGCTTTCCAGCACCTGCAGGGCCTTTTTCGTCTGTCCGTCAGCAAGCAGCGCGCGCCCGTAGCCTGCCATGATCAATGCGTCGGTCGGAGCCAGCTCGGACGCCTTGGCATAGGCCGAGACCGCCTCCGAGACCCGAAGGTTCTCCAAAAGGATCTGCCCCTTCAGTTCGTTATAGAACGGATCGTCGGGGCGGATGGCCAGCGCACCATCGATGGCTGCCCGGGCAGCCGAAAGGTTGCGGTTCTGATGATGGGCGGCGGCCTCGCGCATCAGGCGAATATCCTGCGCTGTTTCTTCCTTGGCCCGCCGCAGGGTCCAGCCGGGAGAGCGCAGAAACGCGGACAGCTTGCCCTTGACCCGCGCAAACCAGTAGTCGGCATTGGGGTTAGATTTCGCCCGATCCCCGAATTGGTACAGAAATTCCTCGGCAGCGCGCAGGCGTTCACGGCTGGTCGGGTGCGAGCGCATATAGGGATCCTGATTGATCTCGCTCAGCAATTCCTGGCCTGCGAATTTGCGGTGCAGTTCGACCATGCCAATGGGCGAAATCTCGGCCCAACGCAGGTAGCTGGCGGCGCTGCGATCCGCCGAGGATTCTTCGGCGCGCGTGTGGCCCAGAAAACTGCGGATTGCGGCCCCTTGGGTGCCAGCGGCAATGCCCGCGGCGGCCTCTCCGCCGCCCGCAGCGGCGGCAATCAGAGCCAGCGCGGTACCGAAACCGGCCGCGCGTTGAGCGGCCCGAAGGTTCTCGGCCCGACGGGCGAGGTGCCCGTTGGCGATATGGGCCGCCTCATGCGCGATCACGGCCTGAAGCATCTCGGGGCTGTCGACCGTCAGGATCAGTCCGTGGTTCAGGTAAATCGTGTTGTAGTCGATGACGAACGCGTTGAACGTGCCGTCCTTGACGACCATCACCCGCACGCGGTTGGTGTTCAGGCCGGCGGCGCGCAAAATCGGAAAGGCCAGTTCGCGCAGCCCGTGTTCGATATCGGGGTCGCGGATCAGGCTTTGCGCGTGGCTCTGCGCGGTCGACGCCATCCACAGCGTCACCGCCAGCAGAATTGCCGGGATTGACGCCAGCCTGGATCCGCGTTCAAAAGCCATGGTCGCAACATGGGAGATGGGCATGCGAAACTCAACCCGGTCGGGCGTTGATCCCTTCATCGTGATGGACGTGATGGAGGCCGCGCGCCGTGCTGAAGAGGCCGGGCGCCACATCATCCACATGGAGGTCGGCCAACCCGGAACCGGCGCCCCGCAAGGCGCGCTGGATGCGCTGGCCAAGGCGATGCGGCAAGGTCCGCTGGGCTATACGGTCGCGCTGGGTCTGCCGGCGCTGCGGCAACGCATCGCACGGATGTACGGCGAGTGGTACGACGTTGATCTGAACCCCGAACGGGTGGTCATCACTCCCGGATCTTCGGGCGGATTCCTGCTGGCCTTCACCGCGCTGTTCGACAGCGGTGACCGTGTGGGGATCGGCGCGCCGGGCTATCCGTCCTATCGTCAGATCCTCCGGGCGCTGGGTCTGGTGCCGGTCGATCTGCCGACTGCGCCGGAAAACCGCCTGCAACCCGTGCCACAGGACTTTGCCGGGCTCGACCTGCAGGGGCTGATGGTGGCCTCGCCCGCAAACCCGACCGGAACCATGCTGGATCACGCCGCCATGGGCGCGCTGATCGAGGCTGCGCAAGGGCAGGGGGCCTCGTTCATCAGCGACGAGATCTATCACGGGCTGGAATACGAGGCCAAGGCCGTGACCGCGCTGGAGCTGACCAACGAGTGCTATGTCATCAACTCGTTTTCCAAGTATTTCTCGATGACCGGCTGGCGCGTCGGCTGGATGGTGGTGCCCGAGGATCAGGTGCGGGTGGTCGAGCGTATCGCCCAGAACATGTTCATCTGTGCGCCCCATGCCAGCCAGGTCGCCGCGCTGGCCGCGATGGATTGCGATGAGGAACTGCAGGGCAACCTGGCCGTCTATCGCCGCAACCGCGACCTGATGCTGAAGGGCCTGCCCGAGGCCGGGTTCACCAACATCGCGCCCCCGGACGGGGCGTTCTATGTCTATGCCGATGTCTCGGACCTGACCCAGGACAGCCGCGCCTTTGCCGCCGAGATCTTGGACAAAGCCGGCGTCGCCGTGACGCCGGGGCTGGATTTCGACCCGGCGCGCGGCCACACGACCCTGCGCTTTTCATACGCCCGGTCGACCGAGGACATCGAGCAGGGCCTTGAACGGCTGCGCAGCTTCATGGCGGATCGCCAGACCCCGCAGAAGTCGGCCTGAGGCGTTCACAAACCGGCCACGCTGCGATAGGCTGCTGCCAAACGATCTCGGGAAAACTTGAGGCCATGAGCAGGATCTTCTTCGTATGTGCGCTGATTTGGGCGCTGGCCGGAGCCGTTTGGGCGCAGGACTTCAACGCCTTGGCGCGGGTCCTGCCCGAACAGAGCCGGATCACTGACGGCAAGGGGGCGGGGGTGACGCTTGAGCTGGGGCTCAGCCAGGGCGTCCCGTATCGCGTTTTCACGCTTCGAGACCCGTACCGTATGGTCATCGATTTTCAGGAGGTCGACTGGAGCGGGCTTGACCGGGCCAAGCTGTTGCAGACCCGTCGCATCAGCGGGGTCCAGTTCGGCGCTTATGTGCCCGGTTGGTCTCGGATGGTGCTGGATTTGGGGGCGCCCCTTGCTGTCGATACGGCGGCCATGCGCGTGGACCCCGACGGCGGGGCCGCGGTTCTGACGCTGAATCTGAAAGGTACGGATTTCGACAGTTTTGCCGCCAGCGCGGGTGCGCCACGCAATCCGGGCTGGGATTTGCCTGCACCTGCTGTCATGCCCCCGGTTGTGCCGCGAGATGGCGAACGACCACTGCGCGTGATGCTGGACCCGGGACATGGTGGCATCGACCCCGGCGCGGAGTCGGGTGGCGTTAACGAAAAAACCCTGATGCTCACATTTGCGCGCGAACTGCGGGAACACTTGCTGCGCGCCGGCGGATACGAGGTCGTGATGACCCGGGTGGACGATCACTTCGTGTCGCTCGAACGCCGAATATCTCTGGCCCATCGGGCCAGCGCCGATGTGTTCGTTTCGTTGCACGCGGATGCATTGTCCGAGGGGCAGGCTCATGGGGCCACTGTCTATTTCCTCTCCGATGAGGCCTCGGACGTGGCCAGCCAGAAACTGGCCGAACGGCACGACCGCAGCGATCTGATCGCGGGTATCGACCTGAGCGGCTCGGACGACCAGATCGCCGACGTTTTGCTGGACATGGCACGGCAGGAGACCCAGCCGCGCTCAGAAGCTTTGGCCCATGCACTGGCGCACGGCATGGGGCAGCAGGGCGGTCCCATGAATCGGCGCCCGATCCGCAGTGCGTCGTTTTCCGTCCTCAAGGCTGCCGACATTCCCTCGGTTCTGGTCGAGATCGGATTCCTCTCCAGCACCAGAGACCTGAAAAACCTCGTAAATCCCGAGTGGCGCATCGGAATGGCGCAGGGAATTCACCAAGGTCTTGAAGCCTGGCGCCAGCAGGATCTGATCCGCCGCGGCTTGATTGGGCAGTGACCCTGCGGCGCAAAGTGGCTAGAATGCGCCCGTGTGTTTTGACCCTTGGGTGCAGCGACACTATATAGGCGTCACCGCGAACAAAAGGCAGCAACGTGATCCGGTTCATTCTTTCGATTTTCGGGGCGGTTTTCAGCCTCGTCACCTTGGGTATTTTCATGGTCGCGCTGGTGATTGGCGCGGTCTTCTGGATGTATGGCCGCGACCTGCCCAGCCACGAGTCGCTGGCCCAGTACAAGCCGCCCACCATCAGCCGTATCTATTCGGGCAAGGGCCAACTGATCGACGAATTCGCGCAGGAGCGCCGCCTGTTCACCCCGTCCGAGGAAATCCCTGACCTCGTGAAGCACGCGTTTATCTCGGCGGAAGACAAGAACTTTTATTCGCATCAGGGGTACGACCCGCGCGGGATCATCGCTGCCGGGATCGAGGCGGTCCAATCCAAGGGCGAGACGCTGCGCGGCGCGTCGACCATCACCCAGCAGGTGATGAAGAACTTCCTGCTGTCAGGCGACCGGCGGGTCGAACGCAAGATTCAGGAAATCATCCTCGCGACCAGGTTGGAAAAAACGCTGAACAAGGAACAGATCCTTGAGCTGTATCTCAACGAGATCTTTCTTGGCCAAAACTCCTACGGCGTGACCGCCGCTGCCCAGACCTATTTCAACAAGACTTTGCAGGAACTGGCCCCGCATGAGGCCGCGACGCTGGCTGCGATGCCCAAGGCGCCTTCGGACTATCACCCGGTGCGCCAGAAACAGCGTCTGTTGGATCGCCGCAACTACGTGCTGCGCGAGATGTACCAGAACGGATACATCGATCAGGCAACCTACGAGACCGAAGTGGCGCAACCTCTGCGTTCGGTTCAGAACGGTGATTTCGAAAGCTTCCGCACCGCACTGCCACCGCGCGACTATTTCACCGACGAAATCCGCCGCCAGCTGAGCGAGGACTTCGGCGAGGGTGAGTTCTTTACCGGTGGTTTCACCGTCCGGGCCTCGGTTGACGAGGAGATGCAGGTTGAAGCCGCACGCGCCCTGCGCGAGGCGCTTCAGAAATATGACCAGTCGCGCGGCAAGTGGCGCGGCACGGGTGAAACCATCCCCGAGGAAAAACTGGCAGACGAAGCCCAGTGGCGCGAAGCTCTGGCGATCATGGAAATCCCGCGCGACGTGGTGCTGCCCACGCAATGGTACCCCGCGGTCGTGCTGGATGTGGCCGATCAGCAGTTGACGGTGGGGATCGAGAACGGTCCCGCCGACGGCATCATCCCGCGCAGCGACATCAAATGGATGCAGGGCGACTTCAAGGCAAACTTCAAACGCGGCGACGTGATCCTGGTCGTTGCCGGGGAAGAGGGCCAGTGGTCCGCCCGTCAAATCCCCGAGGTCCAAGGCGGCTTCGTGGCGATGGACGTGAACTCGGGCCGCGTTCTGGCGATGCAGGGCGGGTTCTCGTACCAGGACTCGGTGTTCAACCGGGCAACCCAGGCGCAGCGCCAACCGGGATCGGCCTTCAAGCCTTTCGTCTATGCGGCAGCACTGGACAGTGGCTACAGCCCAGCGACCATCGTCGTGGACGCCCCGATCGAGGTGAACACACCGCAGGGTCTGTGGACCCCGAAGAACTCGACCAACAAATTCTACGGGCCGACGCCCCTGCGCACCGGGATCGAGCAGTCGCGAAACCTGATGACCATCCGACTGGCGCAAGAGGTTTCGATGCCGGTGGTTGCGGGATACGCGGAGCGGTTCGGTGTGTATGACAACATGGGTCCCTACCTGGCCAATGCGCTGGGGGCCGAGGAGACGACGCTCTACAAGATGGTGGCGGCCTATGCGATGTTCGCCAACGGCGGCGAGCGGGTCGAACCGACTCTGGTCGACCGGATCCAGGACCGGTTCGGCAAAACGATCTATCGGCATGATGACCGGCAGTGCCTGGATTGCAACTCCAGCTGGCTGGAGCCCGACGCCTCACCCACGATCGTGACCGACCGAGAGCAGGTGATGGATGCAATCACGGCTTATCAGCTGACGTCGATGATGAAGGGCGTGGTTGATCGCGGCACCGCGTCACGTGTGGTCAATCTGCCGGTTCCGACGGCTGGCAAGACCGGTACGACCAACGAATCCAAGGACGCCTGGTTCATCGGCTTCACCTCGAACATCGTTGCCGGGTGCTACATCGGGTATGATCGCCCGCGCCCGATGGGGCGGGGTGCTTACGGCGGCACGCTGTGCGGTCCGGTCTTCCAGAGCTTTATGGAAAAGGCCGTCGAGAAATACGGCGGCGGTCCGTTCGAAGTGCCGCCGGGTGGGCACTTCATCAAGATCGACCGTTTCAGCGGTGCCCGTCTGCCGGATGACGCATCGGGTGACTATGTGGTGGCCGAGTATTTCCGTGATGGCGTCGACGGGTTCATCGACCGTGTCTATGACGGTGGTTTTGCGATGGGGTCCGATCTGCCGTTGTTCGAAGAAGTGACCAATGGCGGGCGCCAGGTCCAGACCTCGACCGGGCAGACCATCATCGTGGGGCCCAAGGCCAGCCAGGGCGACCTTCAGGGCGGCGGACTTTACTGATCTGCAGCGCTTAGAAACAGGCGCAGCAGATCGGCCTCCGGGTCACTCTCGACCGATCCGCCGGACCGCCAGCATATGGACAGGGCGCATTTGGCCGCCGCCCATCGGGCCAGACGCGCCCGCGAAACATTCATCGCCGCGGCGTATAGATCCAGGCACGCGGAAATCTGCCCGACTTCGCGCACAAGGTCCGGCATGCCTTTTGGGTGCCGCAGCGCATTTGCCATTTCAAACGCCGGATCCCCGATATAACCCTTGGCATCGATCACGCGCGGGCCGGACGCGGTCAGGATGACATTGTCGGGGTGCAGGTCTCCATGCAGGGGGAGATGCACGGGTTGCGTCTGCAGCAGATCCTGAGCCAAAGCTATGGCGCGCCGCATATCGGTTTGCAGGGGCCGCGTACATTGATCGGTAAATCCGACGTCGAAAAGCGGTGCAAACACTTGCTCCAAAGGCCTCAGCCCGCTCACTTCGACAATCGGATCAGCATGCAGGTTCCGCGCCGTTTCAGCCAGTAGCGTCAGGGCGTCGGCCACGTTGCCTGCCCGTGCATGATCGCCGAGGGTCGGACCCTCGAGCCACTCCATCATGACCGCCCGGCGGTCTTCGGCCAGGATCGCGACGGCGCCCCGGTTGCGCCAGGCGGCCAGCAGGCTGCATCCCGGCGCCTCGTTTCCGCGACCGGCGCGGCGATAGAGTTTGAGCGCGACTTCAGACCCGTTATCACGTTTGGCCCGCCAGACACGTGCCGCGCCGGTATCAGCCACCAGCCGCGGGTCGGCCAGATGCCATTTCTTCAGGAACTGCTCCGGTCCGTGCTGCATTTGCCTTTCGGGTCATCTTGTGGTGGCCTGAACCTCTTGCTATCACGCAGGCCTGATTGAGCAAGTTGGGACCTGACCATGCGCGCCGAAATCCAGAACATCGTGGCCGAGATCCAAAAATCGCTGGAGCTGCTGGCCCAGCGTATGGACTATGAAACCGCGCCGCACCGGCTGGAGGAATTCAACGCCCGCGTCGAGGACCCCAACCTGTGGGATAACCCCGAAAACGCGCAGAAGCTGATGCGCGAACGGCAGGTTCTGGTCGATGCCATCGAAACCTACGAGTCGATCAAGACCGATCTGAACGACAACATCGAACTGATCGAACTGGGCGAGATGGAGGACGATGAAGAGGTCGTCAAGGATGCCGAGGAAGCCCTTAAGAAGCTGCGCGACAAGGCGGCCGAAAAAGAGCTTGAGGCGCTGCTGGACGGCGAGGCCGATGCCAACGACACCTTTTTGGAGATCAACGCCGGCGCGGGGGGTACCGAAAGCTGCGACTGGGCCTCGATGCTGGCGCGGATGTATGTCCGCTGGGCCGAAAAGAAGGGCTACAAGGTCGAGCTGCAGTCGGAAACCCCGGGCGAAGAGGCGGGGATCAAGTCGGCGGCCTACAAGATCTCGGGTCATAACGCCTATGGCTGGCTGAAATCCGAAAGCGGCGTGCACCGGCTGGTGCGTATCTCGCCCTATGACTCGGCGGCCAAACGGCACACGTCGTTCAGCTCGGTCTGGGTCTATCCGGTGGTGGACGACAATATCGAGATCGAAGTGAACCCGGCCGATATCCGTGTCGATACCTACCGGTCCTCGGGGGCGGGCGGTCAGCACGTCAACACCACCGACTCGGCGGTGCGGATCACCCACATCCCGACCGGCATCGTGGTGACCAGCTCGGAAAAATCGCAGCACCAGAACCGCGACATCGCCATGAAAGCGTT
The DNA here is from genome assembly GCF_056537865.1 of Ruegeria sp. BJ5. NCBI lineage: Bacteria > Pseudomonadati > Pseudomonadota > Alphaproteobacteria > Rhodobacterales > Roseobacteraceae > Ruegeria > Ruegeria sp. BJ5. The sequence continues at coordinate 841,866 of NZ_JBQFSH010000001.1, read as the reverse complement.
GAAATCGCGCCTGTACCAGATGGAACTGGACCGCAGAAACGCCGAGATCAACGCTGCGCACGAAGCCAAGGGCGATGCCGGCTGGGGCAACCAGATCCGGTCCTATGTTCTGCAGCCCTATCAGATGGTCAAAGACCTGCGCACCAGCTACGAGACGTCGGACACCAAAGGGGTTCTGGACGGCGATCTGGATGCATTCATGGCGGCCACTCTGGCTCTCAAGGTCTCGGGCAAAAGCCGGGCCGAGGCGCAGTCGGACGACTGATGCCGCGCAGTTGATCTGCGTGGAAAAGATATATCCAAAACACCGGGTTTAAATGCACACATGGGGTCGCTAGGCTGAGCGCAAGCAAAGCTCGGACGTAACCCCATGAACCTAAGCGATACTTCAGCCGCTGATCTTCTCGAGAAACTTGCGACAGGGCATTTGTCGGCTACCGAGTTGATGCGCGCGACGCTCGACCGGATTGCCCAGGTGAACGGGCAGGTCAATGCAATCGTCGCGCTGCAGGACGAGGATAAGCTAATGGCACAAGCCCGGGCCGCCGACGACAAGTCGGGCCGCGGGCCGCTGCATGGGCTTCCGATTGCCGTCAAAGACCTGGTCAATGTGGCAGGCATCGCGTCGACCCAGGGGTCGCCGGTTTTTCGCAATCACGTCCCAGCCGTCGACGATCTGATCGCAGCACGGTTGCGGGCTGCCGGGGCTATTCTGATCGGCAAGACGAACACACCGGAGTTCGGGTTGGGCTCGCACACCTTCAATCCGGTCTATGGAGCAACCCGGAACCCCTATGATCCGGCCCGGTCCTGTGGTGGGTCTTCGGGTGGCGCAGCGGTGGCCTTGGCCACTGGGATGGTTGCGCTTGCGGATGGTTCGGACATGATGGGCAGCCTGCGCAATCCGGCCGCGTGGAACAACGTGTATGGCTTCCGGCCCAGCTGGGGCCGGGTTCCTTCGGAACCACAGGGTGATTTGTTCCTGCACCAGCTCTCCACCTTGGGGCCGATGGCCCGCAGCCCGCAGGATATCGGGCTATTGCTGGATGTGATCTCTGGCCCCGATCCGAGGCAGCCTTTGAGCGTTCCTTGCGACCCCGTCACCCCATTGTCTGTCGAAAGCCTGGACGGGATGCGGATCGGATGGCTGGGCGATTGGGGCGGCGCATTCCCGACCGAGGAGGGGATTCTGAACCAATGCAGCAACGAGTTGGCGATTTTTGAGGGACTCGGCGCAACCGTCGAGGACGTACCGCCGCCCTTCGATGCCGAGCGCCTGTGGGACAGCTGGATCACCCTGCGATCGTGGAACGTAGCAGCAAGTCTGCTGCCTTTAGCCGACCGGAAAGACGTCCTGAAGGACACCGCGCAATGGGAGCTGGAGCGGGGTCTGGCCCTGACAGCGATGGAGGTCCATGCGGCCAGCGTCACCCGTTCGGATTGGCACCGTCGGGCGGTCGAACTGTTTGCCGAGTATGAAGCGCTGGTGTTGCCGGCGGCTCAGGTGTGGCCGTTCCCTGTGGATCAGCCGTATCCGCGCAGCATTGGTGGGGTCGCGATGGACACCTATCATCGCTGGATGCAGGTCGTGACGCCGGTCAGCCTGATTGGTCTGCCCTGCCTGTCGATACCGGCGGGGTTCGGCCCCGGAGGCCTGCCGATGGGAATGCAACTGTTCGGGTCGCGCGGCAGCGACGCGCAACTGCTCGCTTTGGGGGCCGCCTATCACGCCGTGACGCATTGGCCGCAAAAACGCCCGGCCATGGCCTGAGGGCAAGGGGAGGAGAAACGGAACATGGAAAAGCCATTCGGAGTGCCAACGCTGAAACCGGCGGATATCGGCATGTTGCGCACGGCGCTGCATCGTGCCTGGCAGGATTATCGCCGCGCACCAGTCTTTGGCCTGCTGTTCGGTGGCTTCTACGTTCTGGTCGGGTGGTTGATGGCCTGGGTAACCGTGCAAACGGGCACCTCGTTCTGGCTGGTGCTGGCTGCCATCGGCTTTCCGCTGATCGGGCCGTTCGCCGCCGTGGGTTTGTACGAGGTATCGCACCGGCTCGAGCGAAATGAGCCGTTGGACTATGGCGCCATCTTCGGTGTCGTGATCCAGCAGAGCCGCCGTCAGTTGCCGTCGATCTGCGCCATCATCGTCGTTATGTTTCTGTTCTGGTTCTTTCTCGGCCACATGATCTTTGCGCTGTTCATGGGGCTGTCGACAATGACAAACGTGTCGTCATCGCTTGAGGTATTTCTGACACCCAACGGTCTGGCCATGCTGGCTGTCGGCACTGCGGTGGGCGCGATCTTTGCCATACTGCTTTACATGATCACGGTGTTGTCGATCCCGATGCTGCTGGACCGGGAGCTCGACTTCGTCACTGCCATGATCTCGAGCTATGCCTATGTCAGCGTGAACAAGCGGGTCATGCTGGGCTGGGGTGCTTTCATTGCGGTCACGACCTTTGTCGCCATGGTGCCCTGGTTTTTAGGATTGCTGATCGTGTTGCCTCTGTTCGGTCATGCCAGCTGGCACCTGTATCGGCAGATCACCGAAGACGACGCAGCCGCGGAGCCGGAGGCGGAACCGGCCCAAGCCTAGCTTCTCTGGGTCAGGAATCGGGCACTTCGCGGCCCATGTCGACCAGAATCTGACGCAGCCGGCCCGCGCCGGGCAGGTTGGCTTCAAGCGCATGAACATAGGCGTGGGTCAGAAAAAAGCTCCGGGCGTTGTCGTCTTGCTGGCTGGCAGCGGCCAGTTCGTACAATTCAGCCAAAGCCGCGATGTCACCCGCCGCATGCGCCTGCAGAAGGCGGGTGTGCAGGTTGGTCATTCAGCGGCCAGGTCGGTGCGATGCGCCATCAGACGCTGCGCCACCCAGTCGTGGAACAGATGGGTCGGCCCGTCCATCGTCGGCGAGAAATGCCCGCCGTCAAACCCCGGCGCCGCGCGACCACGCTGCATCCCTTCGACGACGAACACATCCTCTTCAAAGACCACTTTCCACTGTTTGGCGTTGCGGGCGCGCAAATCCGCATCGGTATCCGGGGCCGAATAGAACAGGTGGATGTGCTCCGAGGTCCGGTTCTGGGCCTCGGGCCGCAGAATGATGGCGAAGGCGTGGTCCCGGTGCACGCCCAACAGTACGTTGGGGAAGGCGGCGATGTATTCGGCTGCGGTGTCCCATTTCTCGCTGAGGCCGTCGAAATCGGGAAAAACCCGACCGTCCTCAGTTTTCAGTTGCCGATAGACCAAGGTTCCCTGACCGGAATAAAGGCCGGGCTCCTGAATGTGATAGTGATCCTCAAGCCGCGAGTAACTGTTCAACCCGGGATGCACCCACGGCAGGTGATAGCTTTCGCAATAGTTCTCGACCGCCAGCTTCCAGTTGCAATTGACGTCCAACCGAAAGGAACTTTCCGGGCCGCCGTGGTAGAGCGGTTTGTCGAACTCGGCCCAACGCTCGATCAGCCTGGCGTTGGCATCCACGAAGGCTGGCGCGTCGCCCGAGACGTTGATCCACACCACGTCGCGCCAGATATGGCTGCGCACCTCGATCAGGCCAAGTTCCGATTTGCTGACCGCGTCATGTGCGTTCTGGCCCGGACCGCCCACATGCGGCGTGGCGACCAGCCGGCCTTCGGTGGAATAGCACCAGCTGTGATAGGGGCAGCGAATGGCGCCTTCGATCTTGCGGGGCTCTTCGACCAGGATCATGCCGCGGTGACGGCAGATATTCTGAAACACACGGACCGTACCGGAACGGTCACGCAGCAGCAGGAGCGGAATACCCATGAACTCCAGCGGAACCGCGTCCCCGGGCTCGGGGACATCGGCGGTTACCGCGAAACCGGCCCAGCCAGCCAGCAGCAGGGCCCGAGTTTCTTCGGCGTGCAGGGCAGGGTCCGTATAATGTGCATTGGGCAGGCCCAGAGCGGTTTCAATGCTCTGACGAACAGCCGACAGATCGGTTGGGGTGCTGGCCATCTGGTTCTCCTCGCTTCACCACCAGCCTAGGCATCCGGGACCAGCCCTCGCTTACACTTCTGCGACTCCGGCTTTTCTCACAACGACATGCACGGGATTTTAGGCGGTTTCCTATGTCCGGCGCGCCAGCCGCGCTGCCCCCAGCGTTGCCCGGAAGTCGTGGCCCAGATGGCGGATTTCCAATCTGTAGATGTGCGGAGTAGCCGCAGAGTGCTCCATGCACGAACCGATCCATACGCCGTTGCCATCGGTCATGTCTTTGCGGATCACGATCGTCTTGCTGTCACGACCAGCCTCGCGCGACAACACTGCGTAGATATTGGGCCCGGCGCAGGCGGCGAAGCCACGAAGCTCACGACCCGTGGCGGAACGCGTGCCTGCCATGGCCGGCGGCAGGAAGCCGCGCAGGACAGCACACTGATGCAGGTGCCGGGTTTGAACCAGCCAATGATGGGCGCGTGGATCGTCTTCGCCGCCATGTTGCGTCACAAGATAGACGCCGCTTGGAAACGCGTCCTCGGTCAAGGCTGACAGTCCGGGCCGAAGGAACTGGACCACGCTTTCAGGCAGGTCACAGCGCCGGGGCGCGGGGATTTCCTCAAGCGGTTTCAGCAGAATGCGGGCATCCACGTCAAAGAACCGGCAGATCCGGTCCAGAACGTCCGGGCGTGGAAAACTCTCGCCAGAAAGATACCGGTTGAACTGCGTGCGGTTGACGCCCAGCTGTCTGCACAGCTCGGCGACCGAAGGATAGCGGTCGGCAAGTTGCCTGAGATTCGCCCCCAGCATGCTGCGCAGCTCGGCGGGCGTGCGAGTGTCTACGGCCATGTCTCACTCTGGTTTGCAAAGGTTTGGGAAACACGACCGGAAGGGCCAGAAAGGCCGGTCGCCAGTCAAGAAATCGTAAAATTGACCCCATGGAACACGCGGGTTGCATGTTCTTGGTCAAGCGTAACGCGCTCAGGCGCGAACGCAATAGGCATTAAGCCCATTTGTATGGTCTTTTTCTTGTGATTGCTCAGTTATGTACCTGCGGAAATCGATCCGAAAACGCAAAACGCCCCGTCGACAAGGGCGACGGGGCGTTTTGATGGGTTCGCGGAAAATCAGTTGCCGCGCAGCAGGGCCGCGACGCCTGTCCGTGCAACCTCGACAGAGCCCAGCGGGCGCATCAGATCGGCAAATGCATCAATCTTGTCCGGCGCGCCGGTAATTTCGAAGATGAACGAGTTCAACGTGCTGTCCACGACATTGGCCCGGAAAATGTCTGCAAGACGCAACGCCTCGACCCGCTTGTCGCCTTCGCCAACGACCTTGATGATCGCCAGTTCTCGCTCGACTGAGGGGCCTTCGACAGTCAGGTCATGCACGTCATGCACCGGGACAATGCGGCCCAGCTGAGCCTTGATCTGCTCGATCACCTGCGGTGTACCGGTGGTGACGATCGTGATTCGGCTGAGGTGTCCGGTGTGATCGACCTCGGCCACGGTCAGGCTTTCAATGTTGTAGCCGCGCCCCGAGAACAGCCCGATGACCCGGGCTAGAACCCCCGGTTCGTTTTCGACCAGAACAGCGATCGTGTGGCGTTCCTGCACGTCCGAGAAGGTCGGGCGCAGGTTGTAGGCCGAGTGGCGGGTGGAACCTTTTCGGATCTTGAGTGCAGTCATTGGAAGACCTCATCGTTGGCAGAGGAATAGTCTGGCGCCCGCAGCCGTTGAACAACGGCGCCGATGCAGACCAGACAGGAAAGATACAAAAGCGGTGCAAAAAGCAGGCGGATCGAGATGTCGGCTTCGCCGCGGAACAGAAAGGCGAAGAAAGCGGGGGCGGCACCCAACCACATCGCTCCGGCCAGCGCCAGGCCCCATGGGCTGTTCGTCAATACACCTGCGCGCAAGAGGAATAGTCCCGCAGCGGCGATCAGGGCAGATTCGTAGAACCACAGGTATGGGGTGGACAGCATGACCGCCAGCGCAAGCACAGCGGCACGCAGGTCAAAACCGATGCGGGGGCTGCGCCAAGTGATCGTGACCATGATGGCCGCGCAGGCTGTGATCGTCCACTGAACAGCCAAGGCGACAGGCTCGGGTAGCCCAAAACTGGCGAGCGTCGAATAGGGGCTGAGCATTAGATTGTTTTCGACGATGGTTTCACGCACCACCGAAAAGTGGACCGCCATCATGTTGCGCATTTCCAGCCAGTATTCCGGACCGTAGAGCGCGGTCGCCAATCCCGAGATAACCAGGGTCGTGACGCCGGCCGAAATGATGGTCGGCCACGCCCGGCACGCCAGCAAAGCAAAGGGGATCAGGATGCCCAGCTGAGGTTTGAGGGTCAGAAGGCCGATGAAAAAGCCGGCAAGGACCAAACGTTGGTTCTTGAGCGCCGCAAGCGCCGCCAGCAAACCGGCCATCCACAGGGCAGCGGTTTGCCCCATGAACAGGGTCGGCAGTATCGCGGGCGGCAGCGCAAACGCAAACCAGACCGGTGTGATGCCTTCCGCGAACGGCCGGGCTGCGAATATCATCGCAACGATCGACGCGATCGAGAAGACCAGCCAGGCAATGGGGAAGGGAAGGGCGCCCAAGGGTTGCAGCGTTGCAAGAAACGCCGGCGGGTAAGACCAGGGCATCCAGTCATCTTCCTTGATGACGTTGTGCATGGCGGTCAGGCTGTCGACACTGAAGGCCGACAGAGGCTCACCCAGATGGGCCAGACGCCCAGCGGCCCAAAAGACCCGAAAGTCGATCGGAAAGCCGGCGCTGCCATTGGCCGCGATCTCGCTCCAGCTGAGGCCGAGCCAGATGACAAAGACCCCAAGCACCAGCGCCGGGACAAGAATGCCCAGCTGCCAGCCGCGACGCCCCGCAAAAATCTGCAGGTTCTCGCGTGGAGTTGTCTGAGTGGGGATGCCGGGCATATTCCGTCCTGTCCTGTGCGCGTCCATCAGGGCCAACAGTTTGGCCCTGTGTCCGCAAGCAATATCAAACCAGCACCGCGCCGCCAGCCTGAATGACACCCTTCGTTTCAGCCTCGCCCAGCAGCATCTCGTTATGGGCCTTGCCCGACGGGATCATGGGGAAGCAGTTCTCGTGCTTTTCGACGAGGCAGTCAAAGATCACCGGACCGTCATAATTGATCATCTCCATGATGGCGTCATCCAGATCGGCGGGGTCCTTGCAGATGATCCCCTTGGCCCCGAAGGCCTCGGCCAGCTTGACGAAATCGGGCAGGGCCTCGGACCAGGAATGCGAGTAGCGTTCGCCGTGCAGCAGTTCCTGCCACTGGCGCACCATGCCCAGGCGTTCGTTGTTCAGGATGAACTGCTTCACCGGCAGGCGGTATTGGACAGCGGTGCCCATCTCCTGCATGTTCATCAGCCAGCTGGCCTCGCCCGCGACGTTGATCACCAGCGCGTCCGGGTGCGCCATCTGCACACCGATCGAAGCCGGGAAGCCATAGCCCATGGTGCCCAGCCCGCCCGAGGTCATCCAGCGGTTGGGGTCTTCGAACCCAAGGAACTGCGCGGCCCACATCTGATGCTGGCCCACCTCGGTACAGACATAGCGATCGTGGTCCTTGGTCAGCGCCTCGAGCCGTTCCAGCGCGTATTGGGGTTTGATCGCCTTTTCGCTGTTGGTGTAGGCAAGGCAGTTGACCTTGCGCCAGTCCGAGATCTGGGATTGCCACTTGGCGATCGCTTCGGTGTTGGTTTTGCGGCCACGCGCCTTCCAGACCTTCAGCACGTCTTCCAGAACATGCGCCACGTCCCCCACGATGGGGATGTCCACCCGGATCACCTTGTTGATCGAGGATGGGTCGATGTCGATATGTGCCTTTTTCGACTTGGGCGAGAAGGCGTCGATACGCCCCGTTATCCGATCGTCGAACCGGGCGCCGACATTGATCATCAGATCACAGTCATGCATGGCCATGTTCGCCTCGTACAGACCGTGCATGCCCAGCATTCCGATCCAGTTCTTGCCCGATGCGGGGTAGGCGCCCAGGCCCATAAGGGTCGATGTGATGGGGAACCCGGTCGCGTCGACCAGCTCGCGCAGCAGTTGGCTGGCAGCGGGGCCTGAGTTGATCACGCCGCCTCCGGTGTAGAACACGGGTCGCTTGGCGGTTTCGATGGCGGCGACCAGTTCGGTGATCTCTTCGATGTCGCCCTTGAGTGCCGGCTGATAATGCGAGGTCGAGGGTTTCGGCGCGGTGTATTTGCCGGTGGCAAACTGGACGTCCTTGGGGATGTCGATCAACACAGGACCGGGACGACCCGCGGTAGCGACGTGAAACGCCTCGTGCATGGTTTCCGCCAGCGAGTTGGTGTCCTTGACCAGCCAATTGTGCTTGGTGCAGGGTCGGGTGATGCCCACCGTGTCCGCCTCTTGGAACGCGTCCGAGCCGATCATGAAAGTCGGCACCTGTCCGGTCAGAACCACGATCGGGATCGAATCCATCAGCGCGTCGGTCAGGCCGGTCACCGCGTTGGTCGCGCCGGGCCCCGAGGTCACCAGTGCAACACCGGGTTTGCCGGTTGAACGGGCGTAGCCCTCGGCCGCATGTATCGCGCCTTGTTCATGCCGCACCAGGATGTGACGGATGTCATTTTGCAGAAAGATCTCGTCATAGATCGGTAGCACGGCGCCGCCGGGGTACCCGAATACCGTGTCCACGCCCTGATCCTTGAGGGCCTGGACCACCATCTTTGCGCCGGTCATCTCACGTGTCATCTGCTTTGCTCCGTTCGCGACATGTGTCTTGCGTTTGACAAAAAAAAGCCCCCGAAGTTTCGGAGGCGCATGGGTTCGATTATGGCTTACCGTTACCGGCCCATGCGCGTGTTTCCTACGATTACGACTAGCGCTCTCATCGCCAGAGGCTCCTTTTTGCGTGGGGCAGACATTATGGGCGGCGCGAAGGGGCGTCAACAGGCAATCTAGCCAATTTCCTGACTCTGATGTCGAATTTTGCGACATTTTGTTGCGCAGATTGCCGCATGTCGAGAAATTTCCGGAAATACTGGTCGGGTTTTGCCGAGTCTCGGGCGGTGGTCGAGGTCAGAATGCGTCAGAGCGATGTCTGAAACGGGCATGATGCGGGGTCCGGGCTGGGTCAGGCTGGAGCTGCGAACAAGTCAGGGAGGACGGCATGCTGGTGGATCTGGTGGACCTAGGGCGCTATCCGATAGATCGTCCGAATTCGGCGGCCTATGATCGGTTGATCGATGACATTCGTCGTGACCTCGACAAAGATGGTTGCGCAGTTTTGCCCGGATTTGTCCACGAAGACGGGTTGAGCCAGTTGCTGACCGAAGCCGAAGCCGTCGCGCCGAGCGCGCATCGCAGTTTCAACCGGACCAACGCCTATTTCACCAAGGACGATCCCCGCTTTGGTATCGCCCACCCGATCCGTCGGTTCTATGACCGGTCGAACGCCTTTGTTCCGGCCGACAATTTCCCGTCAACCGGTCCCCTGCGCAGAATCTACGAGTTCGAAGGATTTCTGCCCTTCATCCGCGAAGCGCTGAATGAACCCGAGGATCGGTTCTTTCGCTACGATGATCCATTGGCGGATGTGATCATCAACGTGGTCGAAGAGGGGCAGGGCTTTCCGTGGCATTTCGACACGAACAACTACACGGTTACTCTGGCGATCCAGAATGGCGAGCATGGCGGCGCCTTTGAATACGCGCCGAACCTGCGCACCGCCGAGGAGGAGAACTTTGACAAGGTGGCCTCGGTTCTAGACGGCAATATGGGAATGGTACGCCAGTTGGAGCTCAATCCCGGTGATCTGCAGATCTTTCGGGGGCGCTATTCCTTGCATCGCGTGGCGCCTGTGTCGGGTGCACGGCCGCGCTACGTGGGGATATTCTCCTTTGTCGAGGCCGAAGGCATGTGTGGCGGGGTCGAGCGTACCCGGCAGCTCTATGGCCGTGTGCTGCCGTGTCATCACGACAGGGAGGGGTTGCGAAACGATGAGCTTCTGGACTGACCCGTGCTAGGGTGGAGCAGTCAGATCCTGCCAGGGAGTGCAAGGTGCCACGTATTCTTCAGCTGACCCCTTTTGTCCTGTGTTCCTCGCTGAGCCGGCAAATTGCATTCTACTGCGATCGTCTGGGTTTCGCGTGTGGGTTCACGCAAGACAACTATGCTTTTCTCAGGCTTGGCCCGGTTGCAATTCGCCTGCTGGAATGCCCGCCGCGCGCGGATGGCCTGCCGCTGGGTCACGAGCAATCCTTCTATATCGATGTCGAGGATATAGACGACTTGTATGAAAGCCTGCGTCCCAAACTCGAAGATCTCCCCGAAGGGCGGGTTCGTGCGCCATTCGATCAGCCATATCATCAGCGAGAGTTTCACGTTCTGGATGAGGACGGCACGCTGGTCTTTTTCGGCGAGGGAATCCGCTAAAGCGCGGAAGCTGCGCTGATGGCGCGGCCGTCAGAAGGCCACGCCGGTTCCTTGCAAAACGCCATGTTCCAGCGCGTATCGGGTCAGACCGGCAGTTGATGAGATGCCCAGCTTGCGCTTGATGTTTTTGCGATGGGTTTCGACCGTGCGAACCGAGATATCCAGCGCCAGCGCGACTTCCTTGTTCGACTTGCCCTGCGCCAATTCCAGAAGGATCGTCTGTTCACGCCCGGTGAGCGCTTCGCGCGCCGCATCCTCTTTCGGTTCCAGCGATCCGATCGCCCCGGTGCACAAATAGCGCTCTCCACGCATGACCGCGTCTATGGCCTGCTTGATTTCGTCCGTCGGCACATCCTTGAGAACGTAGCCCTTGGCCCCATGGCTCAATGCGGTCGAGATGTATTCCGGGCTGTCATGCATCGACAGAATGAGAATGCGGGTGTCGGGCAACCGTTCGAGGATCAGTTCCGTGGCGCTGAGCCCCCCGAGCCCCGGCATGTTCAGATCCATCAGGATGACATCGGGCTGCAGGCGCGCGGCCTGATCAACCGCGTCACGGCCATTGCCCAACGTGCCGACCACCTTGATGTCGTCAAAGCTCTCGAGGATCGACTGGATGCCCTCGGCGACCATGGGGTGATCGTCGACGATAAGGACTCGGATCGTTTCGGTCATCAGGAACCGGCCTTTCCTTTGGGTGTCGCGTCTTCCTGCGGCGGCAACAGGTGGCTCAGCGGCAGGCTGACTTCGATCACTGTACCACTTTGTGCGCCGCGTGATGACAGGATACGCAAGGATCCGTCAAGCTGTTCTATGCGCTCTTGCATGTTGCGCAGCCCGATCCCGGTGCTGACCCGGCCCGGTCGTGACCGAAGGCCACGGCCGTTGTCGGTGATGCGCATGGTCGCGCCCTTCTTGTGGCCGCGCAGGTCGATCGTGACGCGGGTTGCGCCAGAATGGCGTTCGATATTCGTCAGCGCCTCTTGCGCGATACGGTAAAGGGCGATCTTGCTGTCCTGGTCCAGACGATTGCGGAACACGACCGTCGAGAACTCAGTCTCGATCCCGGTCCGTTCGCGGAAATCGTCGGTCAGCGCCTTCAGGGCCGGGCCAAGTCCCAAGTCATCCAGAACGCCGGGCCGCAGATCGCGACTGATGCGGCGCACTTCGGTAATCGCGGTGCCCAGGTTGTCGATGCCCTTGTCCAGCGGCGCACGTGCGCCATCATGATCGCCCTTGGACAAGCGCCGCCGGGCATTGTCCAGCGCATAGCGCACCCCGACCAGGATCTGGCTGATCCCGTCATGCAGCTCACGCGCCACCCGGCCGCGCTCTTCTTCCTGCGCGTCGATGACCCGCTTGGTCAGTTCTTTCAGCTTGGCATCCGCGAGCCGGCGTTCGCGGATGTTCAACAGCATCCCCGAGGCGAAGACGATCAGAACCGCCGCCAGAACGATGCCGCCGATGTACAGGAACGTGCGTTGCACCCGCGCTTCGACCTCGGCGCGGGCATTTGCAACGGTGGCCACGATGTCGTCGATGAATACACCAGTGCCCACGGCCCAGCGCCAATCCTGCAGGCCGACGACATAGGCGATCATCATCGCCTCTTCCCCGGTCGAGGGCTTCTGCCACATGAAACTGTGCCATCCGGCACCCTGCCGGGCCAGGCGGATGAACTCGTCGACCACCGGAACACCCTCGCTGTCCGTCAGGCCCTCCCAGTTCTGATTGATGAACTCGGTCTGGCGCGGGCTGACAAGGTTGTTGCCGTCATAATCATATACGAAGAAGAACCCGTCCTTTCCGTAAATCATCGCCGACAGGATCTGGGTCACCAGATTCTGGGCGACCTTGTCATCCGGAGACGCGCGTCCGTAGATATAAGCGAACCCGTTTCGGGCCTGTGTCACGTAATTGCGCAGCTCTTCCTTCTTGGCCTCGATCAGCCGACGCTCCAACGCCTTGATCTCGCGTTCAGCCGTCGCGCGGGATTCGTAGGCCACCATGACCGCGATCGCGGCCACGGCCACGACCAGCGGAATGGCCGCCACCAGCGACAGCTTCTGAGCGTAGGTCAGTGAAAGCAGAGCGCGGAGTTTCCCCATGGTCGAATCGATACGCAAGCGGGGGTGAAATTGCAAAGAGATTGGGCATTCCGGTGTTCGAAACGCCCAGGACTGGCGGTTTGCGGGTCAAAATGAGCCCCTCAATTGAGCGTTCCGCAGAAAAAACCATCTGATCTACGTAGTAATAGGTATTCCTTTTCAAACGGCCTTCATTAGGGTGACGCTACCGTAAACGACTGGCTCGGGCGCTGCCCGAGTCGTGACTATGAAGGGGAGGATTACTCTTATGGATCGTCGTAAGTTTCTAAAGACGTCGGCACTGGGCGGCTCGGCCGCAGCGGCAACCGCACTGGCGGCACCCGCCTATGCGCAGGGCAAGCGCACGCTGACCATGGTTACCTCGTGGGGCCGCGGTCTGGCTGGCGTGTTCGACAGCGCGCAGCGTTGCGCCGACAGCATCACCGCAATGTCCGACGGCAACCTGACCGTTGACATCAAGGCCGCGGGCGAGCTGGTGGGTGCGTTCGAAGTGTTCGACGCCGTCTCGTCGGGTCAGGCTGACATGTATCACGCCGCTGACTATTACTTTGTCGGTCAGCACCCGGGCTACGCGTTCTTCACGGCCGTTCCGTTCGGCATGACCGCGCAGGAACTGGTGAACTGGTACTATTTCGATGGCGGCATGGAGCTGCATGACGAACTGGGCCAGATCTTCGGCCTGAAATCGTTCCTGGCAGGCAACACCGGTGCGCAGGCCGGCGGCTGGTACTCGAAAGAGATCAACAGCCCCGAAGACTTCAACGGCCTGAAGTTCCGTATGCCGGGTCTGGGCGGCAAGGCTCTGGGCAAACTGGGCGCATCGGTTCAGAACATTCCGGGTTCGGAAGTGTACCAGGCGCTGTCCTCGGGTGCCATCGACGGCACCGAGTGGATCGGTCCCTGGGCCGACGAAAAGGCTGGTTTCCAGGAGATCACCAAGATCTACTACACCGCCGGTTTCCACGAGCCGGGCGCAGGCCTGTCGCTGGCCACCAACCGCGACGTGTTCGAAAGCCTCTCGCCGGCGCACCAGAAGATCATCGAAATCGCTGCCGGCGAAGCGCACCAGTGGAACCTGGCACAGTTCCTGGCCAACAACGGCGCGGCGCTGCAGCGTCTGCAGGCCGGTGGCGTAAAGGTCATGGAATTCCCCGACAGTGTCTGGGATGCCTTCGGACAAGCCAGCCAGGAAGTTCTGGCCGAGAACATGAGCGACGAACTGTTCAAGAAGATCCACGACAGCGCGATGGCATCGATGAAAGCCTCGTCGTCGTGGCTGAACATGTCGTCGGGCGTCTACACCGCGCAGCGCGACCGCGTTCTAGGCTAACTGGCCGTCTAGCAATCAAACGGTTTCCCCGCCACGTGCGGGGAAACCTTTCCTGTTGCAGATGCGCGGATCGCACGGTTTTCCGCTATAATCAGCGTCGCAACCAACGGGACCTGGGGACATTATGCAGGACGAAAACGGTATCTCGTTCTTCGGCGCCCTGTGGAACGGACTGGTCTGGTTCGTTCAGAGCATCGCCGAAGCCTTTTATAATTTCGGATACGCCATCACGCATCCGCAGCTGTGGCTGAACTGGTCGGACAAAGAAGCAATCATGCGCTTTGTCTACTACGGCGGGTCGGTCGAGTTCTTTTTCGTGGTCTTCACGATCTTCCTCGTGCTGACCGCGATCGGGCTTTACTTCCGTGGCTTCATGTGGGGCATGGTGCGCGTTCTGGAAGGGTTCGCCAACACGACCGGGCGTTTCTTTGCCTGGGCGGGCCTGCTGATGGTGATCCAGCAAATCGTCATCGTATTCATGCAGCGCGTGTTCGCGCGGCCTGACATGGCGTTTGGTCTGGGTATCCCGTTCCAGATGGATATCAGCTGGTACGCCGAAGAGCTGAAGCTGTACAACGCGCTCGTCGTCTGCCTGTGCTGCACCTACACCTTCGTGCAGGGCGGCCACGTCCGCGTGGACCTCGTTTATGCCGGCATTTCACACCGGGCCAAGCGTGTGGTCGACATGCTGGGCTCGATCCTTTTCATGATGCCCATCGCCGTGCTGACCTGGATGTATGGCTGGTACTTCATGTGGCGTCACCTGATCGTGCCGAAGCCCTCGGCCAGCGACACGCTGGACCGGCTGGTGATGAAATCCCGCGCGCTGCGTTGGAACGTCGAAACCATCGGCTTCAGCCCCAACGGCTTCAATGCCTACTTCCTGTTCAAGATCCTGCTTGTGGCCTTTGCCGCGATGGTGTTCCTGCACGCGATCGCGTTCTTCTACCGGTCCTATCTCGAATATGTCGAAGGCCCGGAAAGCGCTGGAAAATACCTCGACAAGGACAGCCTTGGTGAGGGTGAAGAAGCCTACGAAGGCACACATTAAGGACGGAGACCAAGACAATGCTATTCGGACTTGATGGCGTCGAGATAGGCCTCATTATCGTATTCCTCTGCCTGTTTGGCGGGATTCTCAGCGGCTTTCCGGTGGCGTTTGCCATCGGCGGGGCCGGTATCATCTCTTTCGGGATCATCGCCGCGCTGGACAGCGCCGGGTTGCTGATCCACCAGGCGATCGACACAAGCTCGCAAGCCTATCGGGACATCGTGAATTCGGGTGTGAAACCCGATGTGATATCCGTGTTCCGATACCCGGACCTGCCAAGGATCGCCGAGCCGGTCTTTGTTCAGGGTTGGGAAACCGCGTTGGACCGCAACGTGTCCTTCATCGTGAACCGTATCAACGAACGGGTTCTGGCCGGTCAGTCGATCGAGACTCTGCTGGCGGTGCTGATGTTCGTGCTGATGGGCATCACGCTGGAACGCTCGAAAATCGCCAACGATCTGCTGACCACGATGGCGCGCGTCTTTGGCCCGTTGCCGGGCGGTCTGGCGGTGTCGATCGTGGTTGTGGGGGCATTCCTTGCGGCCTCGACCGGTATCGTGGGCGCGACCGTGGTGACGATGGGCCTGCTGGCCCTGCCGACCATGCTGCGCAACAACTACTCGCCAGAGCTGGCGACGGGTGTGATCGCGGCCTCGGGCACGCTGGGGCAGATCATTCCGCCCTCGATCGTGATCGTTCTGCTGGGCACGCTGGCGGGTGACCTGTATTCGACGGCGCAGGAGACTCGCGCGGTCGAAGCGGGCTGTACCGACGCGCTGACCTATCTGGGCGAGCCGGCCGTGGTTTCGGTTGGTACGCTGTTCCAGGCGGCGCTGCTGCCGGGGATCATGCTGGCGCTGCTCTATGCGCTTTATGCCTTTGGCTACGCGCTACTCAACCCGCACAAGGCACCTGCGGTCGAACTGTCAGGCGGCAGCGGCGAGCCGATCACCCGCTCGGAAGGCCTGACCTGGCTTCTGGGTGCCCCTGTCGCTCTGATCGTGGGCGCGGTGCTGCTGGGCAACCTGGGCGCCATCGGCAGCCAAAATATCACGGTTTCGGGCTTCTCGGATATCGGTGAGGCAGCCACGCTGCGCACCAACGTGTCCGAAGAGTGCAAGGCCTCGATGATCGAACTGCATGGTCAGGAGGCCTGGGACATGGCCGTGGCCGAGCAGGAAGCCATCGACGCTGCCGGCGGAGTGTCCGAGTCGCAGCGACTGAGCGAGGAAGAACTGGCCGCAGCGCGTGAAGCCAAGATCGCCGCCGCGGCTCCGATCGGCACCGGTGTTGCGGTGATTGTCGTGCTGCTGGGTCTGACGCTGGTGATGGGCCGGGGCATTGCGCCGTCGCAATCGCCGCAGCCGTTGATCGTGGGGGGGATCGGGCTTGTCTTGATGCTGCTGGTCGATGTGCTGCTGATCGCGCCGACCACCTCGTCGGGGGCCACGTTCCTGCTGTTGGCAGTGCCGTTCGCGCTGGCCATGTATGGCTGCAAAGCCGCGGCGGCGCGCTGTGCCACCAATGATCTGATCCGCGTGGTTTTCCCGCCGCTGGTTCTGATCATCGCGGTTCTAGGCTCGATCCTGGGTGGTGTGACCAACCCGACGCCGGCTGCGGCGCTGGGGGCAGGCGGCGCTATCATGCTGGCGGCCTATCGCAAGCTGCAGGATCAGGGGCGATCCGGAAAGGTGATCATCTGGTCGACCTTCGCGGTCGTCATCTGCCTGTTGATGGGCGTGAACTTCGATCTGCGCGTCAACCAGGGTGGCGTGACCGTGGAAAGCTGGATCGCGTTCATCCTGGCCTACGCCGCGTATCTGTACGCGCTGTTCGGGCTGCTGTTCGCGTGCTGGGTGCTGTTCACCAGCGGTGTTCTGACTCCGGTGGTGCGGGAAACCGCCAAGGTGACCTCGATGGTCTTCACCATCCTGATCGGATCGCAGCTGCTGAACCTGGTGGTGATCTCGTTCGGCGGGGAACACTACATCCAGCAGTTCCTCAAAAGCTTTGACAACGAGTTCACGGTCTTCCTGATCGTGATGCTGGTGCTGTTCATCCTTGGCTTCGTGCTGGACTTCCTCGAGATCATCTACATCGTGATCCCGATCGTGGGTCCGGTGATCTATGGCGGGTCGTTCGACCCGAAATGGGTGACGATCATGGTGGCGGTGAACCTGCAGACCTCGTTCCTGACGCCGCCATTTGGCTTTGCGCTGTTCTATCTGCGCGGCGTGGCGCCGAAAGAAGTGACGACGGGCCATATCTACCGCGGGATCATCCCCTTCGTGCTGATCCAGGTGGTTGGCATCGGAATCCTGTGGTTCTTCCCGTCGATCGTGACGATCGTGCCGGACCTGATCCCGAACTGATCGGTGATGGCGTTATCAAAGTGAAAAGGGGGCCGCGAGGCCCCCTTTGCTTTGGTCCCGGCTGACGCCGGTTGTCAGGTGAACTGGATCAGGTCCCAACGGTTCCCGAACGGATCCTGCCAGACGGCAACGATGCCATAGGGTTCATGGCGGGGCTCTTCCTCGAACCGGACCCCGTTGGCCAGCATGTCTGCGTGATCGCTGGCGAAATCATCGGTTCTGAGGAAAAACCCGACACGACCTCCGGTCTGATTACCGATTGCGGCCCGTTGGCTGTCTCCGTCAGCCTTGGCCAACAGCAGAGCAGCCCCATCGCTGCCGGGGGGCGTAACCAAAACCCATCGTTTGCCTTCGCCCAGATCGATGTCCTGGGTCAGCCGGAACCTAAGCGTCTTGGTGTAGAACGCGATCGCGTCATCATAGTCCGGCACCACCAGGGTGACGGCGTGCAAACCTTGCTGCATCGGAATTCAACCTTTGGTAGGGTGGCGATCGGGAAGTTGGATATTCGCGACCTGCTCGGCAATCGGAGCAGTCGAAAGCGGGTGATGCGTTGAGTCGGTGAATGCCTCCGGGTCGTCCACACGCTGCCACCCGCCTTTCACATAGACCTCGAGCCCGGCGAATTTCACCTTGTAGCCCATCTTGGGGCTGCCGGGGACCCAATAGCCCAGATATACATATGGCAGCCCGGCCTCGCGCGCGATGTCGATATGATCGAGGATCATATAGGTTCCCAGCGAGCTTTGCGGCTGGTTCGGGTCATAGAACGAATAGACCATGCTCAACCCGTCATCCAGAACATCGGTCAGGCTGACGGCGATCAGGTTTCCGGTCTTGGGGTCGGCATATTCAACGACGCGGCTGCGGATCGGGGTCTCTTCGATCATCGCGGCGAATTCGAACACGTCCATATCCGCCATGCCGCCATCGGCGTGCCGGGTGTCCAGGTACCGCCGAAACAGCTCGTACTGGTCGTCGGTGGCCCAAGGTGAGGTCGCGCGTCGCTGAAGGTGCGCATTGCGCCGCGCCGCGCGTTTCTGGCTTTTGGTCGGAGAAAAGGCCGAGACGTCGATCCGGGCCGACAGGCAGGCCGCACAATCGGTGCAAGAGGGCCGGTACAGAACGTTTTGAGACCGGCGAAAACCCTGCTGCGACAGAGAGTTGTTCAGCTGATCCGCGCCTTCGCCCTGCAGGGCGGTGAACAGCTTACGCTCGATCCTGCCCTCGAGATAAGGGCAGGGCTGTGGTGCAGTCACATAGAACTGCGGCGCAATCGGCAGCGTGTGTCGCATGAAGGCCCCGTGTTTCCTCGGGGCCGATGATAGCAACCGTTTCTGGGGTCGCCAAGTCCCAGAAACGGGCCGTGTCAGGCGCGCTGGTTCAGCATTACGGTGCCGAGGAAGGCATCGGTCAGGCCCTGGTTGCGGGCACTGGTCAGCATCATGATGACCGAGATGATCTGCAGGATCGGAAACGCCATGCTGACAAAGTAACCGGCTGTATGCGCGACGGCCTTGCCGGTATCCATGCGTTCGCCAAATGCGTCGCGCAGCTCGATTCCCATAAAGCGCATGCCCAGCGTGGCAGACCCGTTTGCGATGGTGACGACACGGTAGATGAAACTGACGACCGCATAGATCAGCGCGATGACGAACAGGCCCATGCCGAAGGTCAGCAGAATGGCAACCGTGCACAGCAGCGAAATGAAGGCGATATCAAACAGCCACGCGAAAAAGCGTTTGATCGCCACGGATTTGTAGAAGTCCGGCTGACGATCCGGGTCGGGCAGATGAGACATGAAGGAATTTCCGGTCGGTTGTTGAGGTTTGCCCTGTCCCACAGAGAGGGGCAGGGCGGTAGGGTATCAGGCGGTTTCGTCCTTGTCGTCCGCCGTATTCTCCTGAGCGCGTTCATTCATGAACTGGTCGAACTCGGCCTTGTCCTTGGCTTCACGCAGGCGGTGCAGGAAGGCTTCGAAATCCTGTTGTTCCCGTTCCAGGCGGGCCAGCGTGTCGGCCTTGTAGGCGTCGAATGCGCTGTTGCCCGAGGGCTTCATCGCGCTCATGTGGCTGTGCCAGGAATGGCGGCGGCTGCAGGATTTGCTGAACATGCGTTTGCTCCAGATCATATAGGCCAGAAGGGCCAGGCCGACGGGCCAAAAGAAGATGAAACCAAGGACCATGGCAGCGATCCAGGCGCCTTTGCCCTTGTCGTCTAGCCAGGCCTCTGCACGGTGCAACCATCCCGGGTTGCGGGGGACGGCGTGTTCGGACAATGCGGTCATTTGGGCTCTCCAGGTTGATGTAAATTGTGTTCACATTGATCTAGATGGGGTGGCCCGGCCCGGATGCAAGGGGCGATGTGAAAAAGATTTACATTTAGGGGCCCGGTTGACGACGGTTCTGATCCTGCGCAACGTGCGGGCATGAACACGCACAACGACAAGCCCGCCCCGACGCTTGAAGAAATCCTGAACCTGGAGCAGCAGGTCTGGACCGCTTTGGTCGAGGGTGATGCGCAGGCGGACCGGGCGTTGCTGAGCGCCGATTTTCTGGGCGTCTACCCATCCGGTTTCGCCAATCGCGAGGATCATGTGGGTCAGTTCGCAGACAGCCCGACCATGGAGTCATATGAGTTGAGCGCGGCGCAACTGCGCGTTCTGACCGCGGATATCGTCCTGTTGTCCTACCGGGCGGACTATCGGCGGCCCGGTGCGTCCGCGCGCGAGGCGATGCTGATCTCTTCGTTGTGGGAACGCCGGGATGATGGCTGGATCAATACCTTCAGCCAGGACACTCTGGTCGACGTTAACTGACCGGAATTCGCCCATGACCGACATTTTCACCATCCGCCGCGCCCCGCGTCCCTACGATCCCGAACTGGGGCGAGAGGCCTGCGCCGCAGTGCCGGATCTGACCGCTGATCAGTCCGAACTGGTGACCGGTGCCGCAGGCAGCAGCCCGTACCTCAAGAGCCTGATCGACCGTGAGCGCAATTGGCTGGCCCCGGCGCTGGATCGGCCACAGCACGCCCTTGCGCAGATCATGGAGGACGCGCGCGCGTTGGCTCCTGACCAGTTGAAACCGGGCCTGAGGCAGGCCAAGCATCGGCTTGCCTTGCTGACGGCCCTGGCCGACCTGTCCGGAGCCTGGAACCTCGAGCAAGTCACGACGGCACTGACCGACTTTGCGGCGCTTGCCGTCGACATCGCTACCAAGGCAGAGATCGCGGCGCTGATCCGGCGCAAGAAGCTGCCCGGCATGACCGAAGACGACGTCGAGACCGCCGCCGGGATGGTGATCCTGGCGATGGGCAAGATGGGCGCGCACGAACTGAACTACAGCTCGGATATCGACCTGATCGTGCTGTTCGACGAAACCCGGTACGATCCGGATGATTTCTATGAGGCGCGGCAGGGCATGGTGCGGGCCACGCGCAATTTCTGCGCCACGCTCAGTGACAAGACGGCCGATGGGTACGTGTTCCGCACCGATCTGCGCCTGCGCCCCGATCCTGCGGTTACTCCCGTCTGCATGGCGACCGAGGCGGCCGAGCGCTATTACGAAAGCCTGGGCCGCACTTGGGAGCGTGCCGCCTATATCAAGGCCCGCCCCTGCGCCGGTGACATCGCCGCCGGACAGCGGTTTCTTGAAACCCTGCGGCCCTTCGTCTGGCGCCGCCATCTGGATTTCGCCGCCATCCAGGACGCCCACGACATGCGCCTGCGCATACGCGAGAACAAGGGCACCGGTGGGGCTCTGACGATCTCCGGCCATGACATGAAGCTGGGGCAGGGCGGCATTCGCGAAATCGAGTTCTTTACCCAGACGCGACAATTGATCGCCGGCGGCCGCGACCCCGATCTGCGGGTGCGTGGCACGGTGCCGGGGCTGGCGGCGCTGGCGACCAAGGGCTGGGTGCCGCAAGACGTGGCCGACAGGCTGACCGACCATTACCGCGCCCATCGCGAGGTCGAACACCGCATCCAGATGGTGCATGACGCGCAGACTCACAAGGTGCCGAAATCGCCCGACGGAATCGAGCGCATCGCCTGCCTGATGGGCACCACCAGCGCCGACCTGACGGCCGATCTGATCCGTCGCCTGACCGAGGTGCACGAGCTGACCGAGGGCTTTTTTGCCCCCGGCGCGGGCCCCGCGCCGACCGCAACACCCGAGGTCGAGTTCGACGCCGGCGTTCTGGCCCGGTGGACAACCTATCCCGCGCTGCGTTCGCAACGGGGCGCGCGCATTTTCGAGCGGCTCAAGCCCGAGTTGCTGGCCCGGCTGGCCAAGACCGCCCGGCCCGACGAGGCGCTGCTGGCGCTGGATGGGTTTCTGGCCGGCTTGCCCGCCGGTGTGCAGCTGTTTTCCCTGTTCGAAGCCAACCCGCATCTGATCGACCTTCTGGTCGATATCGTCGGCACCTCGCACGCGCTGGCCGCGCATCTGTCGCGCAATGCGCAGGTGTTCGACGCGGTGATCGGTGGCAGCTTCTTTGCCGATTGGCCCGGTCAGTCCGCCTTGCAGGCTGAACTGTCTAACGCGCTGGCGGCTGAAACGGACTATGAAACCCAGCTGGATCTGGCGCGGCGCTGGTGCAAGGAATGGCATTTCCGTATCGGTGTGCACCACCTGCGCGGTCTGATCGACGGGTTGCAGGCGGGGCGGCAATACGCGGACCTCGCGCAGGTTGTCATCGCCGCGATCTTACCCTGCGTAGAGCGGCAGTTTTCGCAGAAGCACGGCTCCCCCCCAGGGCGTGGCGCTGTGGTGCTGGGAATGGGGTCGTTGGGGGCCGCTCGGCTGAATTCGCAATCCGATCTGGATATGATCGTGATCTACGACCCGCAAGCGGTGGACATGTCCGACGGCCCCAAGCCACTGGCCACACGCACCTACTATGCGCGCTTTACACAGGCGCTGATTACCGCCCTGTCGGCACCGATGGCGCAGGGACGGTTGTACGAGGTCGACATGCGACTGCGGCCGTCCGGCAATCAGGGGCCAGTTGCTACAAGCTGGGCCAGCTTCACTCATTACCAACAAGAGGAAGCCTGGGTTTGGGAGCATCTGGCCTTGACCCGCGCGCGCGCAGTTGCAGGCAATACGGATCTGGCCGCCGATTTCGAAGCTTTCCGCACGCAGTTCCTGTCTTGCCCGCGCGACAAGGATCAGGTCCTGCGCGAAGTGTCGGATATGCGCGCACGCCTGGCGGCGGCGAAATCTCCCGCCGGTGTCTGGGATGTCAAGACCGGCTCCGGCCGTCTGCTGGATATCGAACTGATGGCCGAAACCGGCGCACTGTTGTCCGGCGCGCCACAGCGCGACGTCGACTCGGGCCTGGACGGAGCGGTCGCTGCGGGTCTTTTGGATGTCGCTCA
Source organism: Ruegeria sp. BJ5 (assembly GCF_056537865.1). Taxonomy (NCBI): domain Bacteria; kingdom Pseudomonadati; phylum Pseudomonadota; class Alphaproteobacteria; order Rhodobacterales; family Roseobacteraceae; genus Ruegeria; species Ruegeria sp. BJ5. The sequence goes on along the minus strand of NZ_JBQFSH010000001.1, from coordinate 819,215 downwards.
GGCGCAGGTGTTGAAGGACGCATATGACCTATGCTGGTCGGTGCAATGCGCGGCGCGGCTACTGTCGGGCAAGGTGATCGAGGCCGACAAGATCGGGCAGGGGGGCACGGCCTTTCTGTGTCGGGCGACCGGGTTCGAGCGGGTCGAACAGTTACAGTCCGCCTTGCAGGACAGCTATGCTGCCGCAGCCGAAGTGATCGGCGCGGTGATCGAGGAGAGTGCGGATGGCGCGCAGTGACGACCCGAACGACCCCAAGGGCCTGATTCGCGAGGCCTATCGCATCGACGGAATCACGCTGCCCGAGTGTCGCAGCATCTTTTTGGACTGGGCGCTCAGCCTGCCGGACGGGCGCGACCAGAAGCAGGCGCTGACCGAGTTGCATGCTGTCTATACCGCACAGGATGCCGACCATCCCATGACACAGGTTCTGCGCGAAGGGCTGGACACCGCGCAGGCTCCGCGCCGGCGCGGCGGCTGGCGGGCGCGCCAACGCTGACGGATAGCCAGAGGGGCTTTTCTGCCCGCGCAATCGCGACTATGAGGGCGCCATGACCCATGCCGACATGCCCGACCGCCCCAGAATCCGTTTGAAACCCAAAGCCAATGCGCGCGGTCTGCGCCACGGCTTTCCTTGGGTCTATGCCAATGACATCGTTACCGACCGGCGCACCCGCAAGATCGCGCCTGGTGCGCTGGCCGTGCTAGAGGATGACAAACGCGCCCCGATCGCGTTGGTGGCAGTGAACCCGGATTCCAAGATCATGTGCCGGGTGTTGGATCGTGACCTGTCGGCACAGCTGGACGCCGGGTGGTTCGAAACCCGCCTGCGCCGCGCGCTCGACCTGCGCGAACGGCTGTTCGATGCGCCCTTCTACCGGCTGGTCCATGCCGAGGCCGACGGTTTTCCCGGTGTCATCATCGACCGCTTTGGCGATGCCTGCGTGATCCAGCCCAACGCCGCCTGGGCCGAGGCGCATCTGGACCTTCTGACCGACGCGCTGGTCTCGGTGACGGGGGTGACGACCGTGCTCAAGAACGCCTCGGGCCGCACCCGCGGGCTGGAAGGTCTGGATGACGTGAACCAGACACTGCGCGGCACCGCGCCCGATGCTCCGTTGCCCGTCCCGATGAATGGCGCGACCTACATGGCCGACCTGACCGGGGGCCAGAAAACCGGGCTGTTCTACGACCAGCGCCCCAACCACGCTCTTGCCGCCCGGCTGGCGGGCCCCGGCGCGCATGTGCTGGACGTGTTCAGCCACGTGGGCGGATTTGGCCTGGCCATGCTGGCCGGTGGGGCAGATCATGCGCTGTCGGTCGATGGCTCGGCCGCCGCGTTGACTCTGGCCGAGCAGGGCGCCGCCGCATCGGACTTCGGTGACCGCTTTGAAACCCGACAGGGCGATGCCTTCGAAGTTCTGACCCAGCTGGGTGAGGACGGTGCGCAGTTCGACGTGGTCATCTGCGATCCGCCGGCCTTTGCGCCGTCGAAACAGGCGCTGGATGCCGGGCTGCGGGCCTATGAGCGGATCGCCCGCCTGGCCGCGCCGCTTGTCAAACCGGGGGGGTATCTGGGCCTGTGTTCCTGCTCGCATGCCGCCGACCTGACCCGCTTTCGCGAGGCCTGTGCCCGCGGTATCGGTCGGGCCGGGTGTCAGGCGCAGATGATCCACACCGGCTTTGCCGGACCCGACCATCCGCAACTGCCGCAGCTGGCCGAGAGCGGCTATCTGAAATCCGTGTTCTACCGGCTGTGAAGGCGGTTCTTGACACCTGCGTCATCTATCCGACGGTGATGCGCGAGATGCTGCTGGGCGTGGCCACGCGGGGCCATTTCACCCCGCTCTGGTCGGCTCGCATCCTCGAGGAATGGACCCGCGCCGCCCGCAAACTCGGACCCGAGGGCGAGGCGCAGGCCCGGGCCGAAATCGCGCTGGTGCAGGCACATTGGCCGCAGGCCGAACGCCCCGAGGCACCCGGCCTGGAACAGCGACTCTGGCTGCCCGATCCGGCCGACACCCATGTGCTGGCCACCGCGGTCGCCGCTTCGGCCGACACGATCATCACCGTGAATGCCAAAGACTTTCCAAGGAATATTCTGGCGGAAGAGGGCCTTGCGCGTATCGACCCCGACAGCTTCCTTCACGGCATCTGGCAGAGTGACCCGAGCAGTGTCGAAGAGGTGGCTCAATCGGTCCTGACCGAAGCCAACCGTCTGTCGGGCGACAGATGGACTCTGCGCGCATTGATGAAAAAAGCCCGCCTGCCGCGTCTCGGCAAGGCTTTGGCGGCCTGACCTCTTCCCCTGGCTCCAAATATCGCGAGAGTGTGGCCTCTCGCACTCTGACCCTCAGCCACGCTCCCAACGTTGTTCAAGGGCCTCCAGCGCGGCAATCCGCTCGTCCGTCTTGGGATGGCTCATCAGCCAGGCCGGAACCACGCCCGCCCGCTGCTGGGTCAGATCCTCAAGCTTGTGAAACAGGGATTTCTGCGGCCCGATCCCGATTCCGGCCTTGGTCAGCAGGGCGGCTGCGTATTCGTCCGCCTCGTATTCGTCCGCCCGCGACAGGCGCGAGGCCAGCAGCGCGGTCAGCGCATTTGCGATCCACGCGCCGATGAAGGGAATGAACCGGTTGAGCAGCATCATCAGCGCCGCCCGCATCGCGTTCTGACCGGAAAAATCGATCATCCGCCGCCGGGCGTGGCCCAGCGCAACATGTCCCAGCTCGTGCGCGATGACGCTGGCCATCTCCTCGGCTGAGACCTCGCCGTTGCGGAACTTGCGATAGAAGCCTCGGGTGATGAAAATGCGCCCGTCCGGTGCGGCCAGCCCGTTCACCGGGTCGATTTCATAGATATAGACCGGCACGCGCGCCACATCCAAGGCGGCGGCCAGGCGGTCGGTCATACGCTTCAACTCGGGATCAGCCAGTTCGGTCGACTTCGCATCCAGCTCGCGATGGGTGCGCCAGACGGAAATCCGATACATCACAATGGCATAGGCGATCGCCAGCAGAATTGGGGTCAGACGCAACATATCTCAGATATGGGCGGATCGGGATGCGGGGGCAAGTCGTTCCTCATCACTTTCGGGCAACATGGGCGACCTGGGGCAGTTCGTGAGACGGAAATCGCGCGGCGTCAGATCGCAGTTTCCATATTTCAAAGGTTGAAATGAAGGCAAAAGCCTTCTAGGGCACGGCGCACGCTGTGCGAGCGCGCGCTATGCAAGAGGGACAAATGGCCAACAATGATTTAGAAGCCCGGCACCTTGAAACACTGGATCGTGACCTGCGGCGGTTTTCCCGCCTCGAGGTTGCAACGGCGCAGGTCGGGCGGCCGTTCGTCGGATCGGGCATCGCCTTCGTGTTCATCGTGATCGCCGGGATCACGGCTGCTTTGTTGTTCGGACAGGCCAGCAACACGATGATCGTCGTGATTGCGGCCATGTTCGGAGCCTACATGGCGCTGAACATCGGGGCGAACGATGTGGCCAACAACATGGCCCCGGCAGTGGGCGCGAACACGCTGACCATGGGCGGCGCCATCGCGATTGCCGCAATTTTCGAAAGCGCCGGCGCGCTGATCGCGGGTGGAGACGTGGTCTCGACCATCGCCAAAGGCATCATCAATACCGAAAGCATGGGAACGGCAACCGTCTTCATCTGGGCCATGATGGCCGCACTGTTGTCTGCCGCGCTCTGGATCAACCTGGCCACCTGGGTCGGCGCTCCGGTCTCGACCACGCATTCGGTCGTGGGGGGCGTCATGGGGGCAGGGATCGCGGCGGCGGGGTTCGGCGCGGTCAGCTGGGTCAAGATGAGCCAGATCGCAGCAAGCTGGGTCATCTCGCCGCTTCTGGGTGGCATCATCGCCGCCGGGTTCCTGTGGTTCATCAAGGCACGGATCATCTATCAGGATGACAAGATCGCCGCGGCGCGCAAATGGGTTCCGGTTCTGGTCGGCATCATGGCCGGGGCGTTCGCCTCGTACCTTGCGCTGAAAGGCCTGAAACATCTGTTCAAGATCAACCTGCAGACGGCGCTGGTGATCGGCCTGGTCAGCGGAGTGCTGATCTGGATGGTGACAATTCCTGTCATTCGCCGTCAGGCCGAAGGGCTGGAGAACCGCAACAAGTCGCTGAAGATCCTGTTCGGCATCCCGCTGATCATTTCAGCGGCGCTGCTCAGCTTTGCGCATGGGGCCAATGACGTGGCCAATGCCGTCGGGCCTCTGGCCGCGATCGTTCAGGCTTCGGCGGTAGGTGATTTCACTCATGCGGTGAGCATTCCGCCCTGGGTCATGATCATCGGCGCCTTCGGCATTTCGTTCGGTCTGTTCCTGTTTGGGCCCAAGCTGATCCGGGTGGTCGGCAGCCAGATCACCAAGCTGAACCCGATGCGCGCCTATTGCGTGGCGCTGTCGGCGGCGATCACCGTGATCGTGGCCAGCTGGCTTGGCCTGCCGGTCAGTTCGACCCACATCGCCGTTGGCGCGGTGTTCGGCGTCGGGTTCTTCCGGGAATGGGACGCCGAGCGACGCCTGATCAAGGCGCGCGGTGCCGTGCCGGAACGCCCGGTGCTCGCCCCCGAAGAGCGCCGCCGCCGCAAGCTGGTACGCCGGTCGCATTTCCTGACGATCATCGCGGCCTGGGTGATCACCGTGCCCGCGGCGGCCTTGTTGTCGGGGCTGCTGTTCCTGGGAATTCAGGCAATCGCGGGATAAAACCAAAGCCGGGCTGGCGCTATCGCGTCAGCTCGCGCATGCCGCGTTCCAGCCCGGCCAGCGTCATCGGCACCATCCGGTCTTCGAAGATCTCGCGGATCATGCCGATGGAATGGGTGTATTCCCAGTATTTCTCGGGCACCGGGTTGATCCACAGGTTCGACGTCCACTGTTCGCGCGCGCGCTGCAGCCAGACCTGACCGGCCTCGGCGTTCCAGTGCTCGTTGGCCCCGCCGGGATAGGCGATTTCGTAGGGCGACATCGACGCGTCACCCACAAAGATGCACTTGTAGTCGGGGCCGTAGGTCCGCAGCACCTCATGCGTGGGGGTCTGCGCATCCCACCGGCGGCGATTGTCGCGCCAGACGCCTTCGTACAGGCAGTTGTGGAAATAGAAATACTCCAGGTGCTTGAACTCGGACCGCGCGGCCGAGAACAATTCCTCGACCACCTTGATATGCGGATCCATCGAGCCGCCCACATCGAGAAACAGCAGCACTTTCACAGCATTGTGCCGTTCGGGCCGGGTCTTGACGTCGAGATAGCCATGCTCGGCCGTGGCGCGGATGGTGCCGTCCAAATCCAGCTCTTCGGCGGCGCCCTCGCGGGCCCAGCGGCGCAGGCGTTTCAAGGCGACCTTGATGTTGCGGGTGCCCAGTTCGACCGTGTCGTCCAGATTGCGGAACTCGCGCTTGTCCCAGACCTTGACTGCGCGCTGGTGGCGGCTTTCCTTCTGGCCGATACGCACGCCCTCGGGGTTGTAGCCATAGGCGCCGAAGGGCGAGGTGCCTGCCGTTCCGATCCACTTGTTGCCGCCCTGGTGGCGGCTTTGCTGATCCTTCAGCCGCTCGCGCAGCGTCTCCATCAGCTTGTCGAACCCGCCAAGCGCTTCGATTTCGGCCTTTTCCTCGTCCGAGAGGTGCTTCTCGGCCATCTTGGCCAGCCAGTCGGCCGGAATGTCCACGGCTTCGAGCACCTGATCCATGGTGATCTCGGACAGCCCCTCGAAGCTGGCGGCAAAGGCGCGGTCGAACTTGTCGATGTTGCGCTCGTCCTTCACCATCGAGACACGGGCGAGGTAGTAGAACGCCTCGATGTCGTAGGTGGCCAGCCCCTTCTTCATCCCCTCCAGAAAGGTCAGGTATTCCCGCAACGAGACGGGGATGCCTGCTTTTCTGAGGTTTTCAAAAAAGGGGATGAACATCGGCTCAGCCTATCACCCGCACCAGAACAAGCGAAATGGCCAGTCCCGCCAATGCAAATGCAATGCCGTAGCCGGCCGCATATTGGGCGATATCCGCGCCGCTGCCTTTGCGTTTTCGTGCCGTCAGTGCGCCCAGAGCCGCTCCCAGGACCGCCATTCCCACAACCACTAGCATGTGTTCGTCATCCGCCTTTTGCGATGTTACGGGGCCCCCAGCGCGACGTCCTGCATCAACGAGCCGACCACCAATTCCGAGCCAAACCCGTAGCGCGCCCACCCCAGACTGTCCAGCCTGACGGAGCGTGCCTGTTCGGGTTTGCCGGCCTGCTTCAGGGCCTCGGCCTTCAGCAGCAGCAGCGTCGCCAGCATCGAGGCGTTTTCGGCCCGCGTCATCGTCGCTATGGCCCGGTCGAGGTCCGGCAGAGCTTCGGGGCCGCGCCCCTGCGTCAGGGCATAGGCCGCCGTTTGAACTGTGATATGCGCGCGCTGAAGCTCGGTTCCGGGGGTCGCGCGCAGGTATTGCATGGCGATGGCGTATTCGCGCTGCGCTTCCTCGGGGGCGTCGAATTCACCCAGGCGGGCCTTCAGATAATGGGGGTACGCCCGGCGGTGATCGGTCCAACCTTGCTCTCGGCCGATCCGCATCGCGCGGTCGATGGCCCGCATTTGCCGCGGCGAGGCCCGGCCCTTGCCGACCGCCAGTTGCACGGCGTCGATCCATTCGCGCGGGGTTTCCGAGATTGGCTGGACGGGCAGATTGGCGCCGCGCGGGTTCAGGCGGGCGATGACCCCGGGTATGACCTGCGCCACCTGTTCCCGGGTCATTCCGGTCTGTAGTTCCGGCGCATAGGTCGCGCGCAGGATCAGCATGTCGAACCCGGTCAGGACAGTGTGAAAATTATCGTCGTTGAAGACCGAATCCGGCAGGCGGTACATGTCGTTCAGAGGCCCGATCGCCTGTGCAAGTTCTTCGTGAAGGCAATCCCGCATTTCCTGGGGGCTGACATCGTTGGGAATGAAGATGGCCAGCCGCTCGCGGCTGCGCAGCGCGCGCCAACTGCTTTTGGTCTTGCGCTTGTCGCGATTGTATTCCTCGAGGCTGGACGCGTTGGGCACGACGAAACACGCGGCTTGCGGCAGCAGCCGCTGAATCTGGCGCTGGGTCACTGCTTCGATCGTGATGTTGGCTGGCCCATCGTTGACCTGGCGGATGTCGATCCGGGCTTCGCGCTGCAGTCTGGTCAGCAGACGCGTCAGGTCGGATTGCATCGTGGGGGCAGGGGCGCCCGTCAGCCGAACTGTGATCGGACCCTCGAACCGCGTAAACACGGGCAGGGCAGTGCCGCTTTCCAGCGAGAAATGCAGGTCCACAAAATCTGCCGCGATGTTCGTATTTGACCGGGCCGGCGGGAAAGGACGTGGCGAGCCGAAAGTCTGAGTCACCGGTGCTGCGGCCTCGGTCACCTTGATTTCATCGGGCAACTCAATCCGGTCGACTGAACTGCATCCGGTAAGGACAAAGCCAAGAAATATGCCGGCCAGACGTTTCATGGACGCCGATACTTGAGGAAAGGCGTCAGTTGGCCGACGCGGTCATAAAGCTGGCGCGCCGTGTGGTTGAACTCCTGCGTCAGCCAATAGACATCGGGCGCGCCTTTTCGGTCGGCTTCGGCATAGACGGCCTCGATCAACGCCCGACCGACACCGGTACCGCGTACATGCGGGCTGGCATAGAGATCCTGCAGATAGCAGACGTTTTCGATCTTCCAGGCATGGCGATGAAACAGGAAGTGGGTCAGCCCGATCAATTCGCCGTCCAACTCGGCCACTAGGCATGAAAAGTCCTGCGGATCATCCCCCAGCAGGCGCGCAAACGTGCTGTCGTAGACCTCGTCGGGCAATACCGTTTCGTAGAATTCAAGATACGCCCGCCACAACAAGTCCCAGCTCGGCCGGTCTTCGGGCTTGAGGGGACGAATGCGCGGCGCTTGGGTCAATTCGGGTGGTCCTGCTCTACAGCGTGCTCGGTGTCGTGTTCTTTGATCTTTGTTGCAGCAATGCTGGCATCAGGCTTGCCGCAAGGCAAGCCGTGATCACCAAGTATTCATGAATGGGCGGGCTTCAGCGCTTGGCGCGCGCCATGAAGGCCAGCCGTTCGAACAGATGCACGTCCTGCTCGTTCTTCAGCAGGGCGCCGTGCAGCTTGGGCAGGGCATTGACCCCGTCGCGCTTCAGGTCTTCGGCATCCAGATCCTCGGCCAGGAGCAGCTTGAGCCAGTCCAGCACCTCGGAGGTCGAGGGTTTTTTCTTCAGCCCCTGCGTCTCGCGGATCTCGTAGAACTGGGTCAGGGCGGTGGTCAGCAACGCCTCTTTGATGCCGGGGTGATGCACTTCGACGATGCGGCGCATCGTGGCTTCGTCGGGGAAACGGATATAGTGGAAGAAACAGCGGCGCAGGAAGGCGTCTGGCAGTTCCTTTTCATTGTTCGAGGTGATGATCACGATGGGGCGGTGTTTGGCCCGGATCGTTTCGCCGGTCTCGTAAACATGGAACTCCATCTTGTCGAGTTCCTGCAGCAGGTCGTTGGGGAACTCGATATCGGCCTTGTCGATCTCGTCGATCAGCAGCACGACCTTTTCATCGGCGTCGAAGGCCTGCCACAGCTTGCCCTTCTTGATGTAGTTGCGGACGTCGTTCACGCGCTCGTCGCCCAGCTGGCTGTCGCGCAGACGGCTGACTGCGTCATATTCGTAGAGACCCTGCTGCGCGCGGGTGGTCGACTTGACGTTCCACTCGATCATCCTGAGACCCAGCGCGCCGGCGACCTGTTTGGCCAGTTCGGTTTTGCCCGTGCCGGGTTCACCCTTGACCAGCAGCGGTCGTTCCAGCGTGACGGCTGCGTTTACGGCAATGGTCAGGTCGTCGGTGGCAACGTATTCGGCTGTGCCTTTGAAACGTGCGGTCATGGGGCCCTCGTATGATGGTCGCAGCAACAGGAGACGGGAACCGGGTTACCTAGGGCGGGGCCGAATGACAAGCCGGGCCGCAGCGTCGCAGGCTGCCAACGACGGGCGCGAGGGACGAATCGCACCGATTCCATCATCCGCTCGCGGGTGTTCTGCCGCAAAATAGTCTTTTCGCTTTCACAGAATGGCAACGATTTGGTGCCCAAAGTCTCATGTTTATACCGGTTCTCATAACGGCGCGTCGGGGTTGCGTTTGGATAGTGACATTCCCCGTCCCGTCAGTTAAACGCTGCGCAGAAGGGGGTGCCAAATGTCAGGCGACACGACCGCAAAAGACGTTTCTGGCCATACCGAGGGAGCCAATATGAAGCAGGAAGTTTTTCTGCCGGAGGACTATCGTCCGGCCGAAGATGAACCTTTCATGAATGAACGCCAGCTTGAGTATTTCCGCCGCAAGCTGCTGAACTGGAAAAACGAACTTTTGGCAGGCAGCCGGGATACGATCGAGGGGCTGCAGGACAGCACCCGTAATATTCCCGACGTTGCAGACCGCGCCAGCGAGGAAACCGACCGTGCGCTGGAACTGCGCACCCGGGACCGGCAGCGCAAACTGGTTGCCAAGATCGACGCCGCTCTGCGCCGGATCGACGAGGGCGAATACGGTTACTGCGAAAAGACCGGTGACCCGATCTCGCTCAAGCGTCTGGATGCGCGTCCGATCGCGACCATGACGCTGGAAGCACAAGAGCGTCACGAGCGTCGCGAAAAAGTTCACCGCGACGATTGATCGCTGGGTTCTTTCAAAAAAGACAAGCGCCGGGGCCTGTGGCTCCGGCTTTTTTGCGTTAAGCCCGTGCCATGAAGATCGACGGTATGCAAATCGGTGTCATCGGCGGCGGGATCGGCGGAATGGCCGCTGCGCTGGCCTTGCAGCAACGCGGTGCACGGGTGACCGTTCTCGAGCAGGCCGAGGCCTTGACCGAGGTCGGGGCCGGTCTGCAAATCAGCGCCAACGGCATGGCGGTCCTGCGTGCGCTGGGTGTTGTGGATGATCCCGGTCGGGTCGCACAACTCTCTCACGGCACTGTTCTGCGCGATTTCCGGCGGGGCCGCGTCGTCAGCCGTCTTCCGGCACCCTCGGCCGGACCCACGTGGTATTTCCACCGTGCTGACCTTCTGGAAACGTTGCAAATGGCGGCAGAGCGCGCAGGGGTGTCGATCAGACTGAATGCCCGCGTCACCAATGTTCGGAAGCATCCAGCCGAAGCCGAGATTGCGCTGCAGGATGGCACCCGGCTGCGCGCTGAATTCGCCGTTGCAGCGGATGGCGGGCGCAGCGGTATCCGGCCCATCCTGAACGGAACCGAAGCGCCCGCGTTCACGCATCAGGTGGCCTGGCGGTCAACTGTGCCCTGGACCGACCACGAAGCCGAGCCCATGGCATCGCTGACGATGGGCCCCGGGCGTCATGTCGTGACCTATCCGCTGCGAAAGCAGTCCATGTTGAACATCGTGGCGGTAGAAGAGCGGTCCGACTGGCGGGAAGAGGACTGGCGCCTGCGCGGTGACCCCGAGGACCTGCGGGCGCGTTTTTCCGATTTCGGCGGTCCGGCCGGCGCCGCGCTTGCGCAGGTGCAGGATGTCCATCTGTGGGCTTTGTTTCTGCGCCCGGTGGCACAGAAATGGCAGAATGGTCGCGTTGTCCTTCTGGGGGACGCCGCGCATCCCACATTGCCGTTTATGGCTCAAGGGGCGTGCCTCGCGCTTGAGGATGCTTGGATCTTGGCCCGATCTTTTGACGAACAGTCGGGTGTCCGCCGCGCACTCGAAGCCTATGAAAGCACGAGGAAACCCCGCGCGCGCAAGGTGGTCGCAGCCGCCGGTGCCAACGCGCGGAACTTTCATTTGCGCGGTCCCGCACGACTGGCCGCGCAGGCGGCCTTGGCCCTGATCGGTCCGCGCCTGACGCGTCGATACGACTGGATCTACGACTACGACCCGACGGCCTGACGGGTCAGATGTCGAGGTCCACCCAAACAGGGACGTGATCGGACGGTTTTTCATGTCCGCGCACTGCGGCGTCGATCTGGCAATCGCGCATCAGGTCCGCCGCTTGCGGTGTCAGAAGGAAATGGTCAATGCGAATGCCGTCATTCCGGTTCCACGCGCCGGCCTGATAATCCCAAAACGAATAGTGGCCCGGGCCTTGTGTCCGCGCACGGAACGCTTCGGTGAAGCCAAGGTTCAGCACCTTGCGAAACGCCGCGCGGCTTTCCGGCCGAAACAGGGCGTCTTCGCGCCAGGCCTCCGGGCGTTTCGCGTCCTCGGCTTGCGGAATGATGTTGTAGTCCCCGGCCATGAGGGCCGGCTCTTCCGTGGCCAGAAGATCGCGGGCGCGCTCATACAGCCGCTCCATCCACGCAAGCTTGTAGTCGAACTTCGGCCCCGGAGCAGGGTTCCCGTTGGGAAGATAAAGCCCGCAAATCCGCAGCGCCCGCTTGTTGATGACGGTTGCTTCGATCCATCGCGCCTGCTCGTCCTCTTCATCCCCGGGCAGCCCGCGCGAGACGTCTTCGAGCGGATACTTCGAAAGTATCGCCACGCCGTTGAAGCTTTTCTGACCGTGGGTTTCGACGTTGTACCCGCGTTCCTCAAAGATTTCGCGCGGAAAGTTTTCGTCGACGGATTTGATTTCCTGCAGCAGGACCACATCGGGCTGGGCTTCGTCCAACCAGCGGGGCAGAGCCTCGGCCCGCGCCTTGATGCCGTTGATGTTGAATGTTGCGATTTTCATCCCGGCCCCTCCGAAGCTCTGCCGAAACCTATCGCCCAGAACGGAGGCCATCACAAGGTGTCAGTCAGGTCTGCCGCGGGCACCGGGGGCGTTTGGGGACGGATGACGCCATGACGAACTGGCCCAGTTGCCGCGGGGCCAAAAACGGTCAACCGCGCCCTAAGGCCTGATCGCGGGCCAGCGGGCGCTCCTGCAGATCATGAAGATATCCAGAGGACGGGGGCGCAACGCCCCCACGATTGATCACATCGAAAAAGACGTGCCGCACCCACAGGAAGAGGTTGCGTTGGGGTTGTCGATCACGAACCGGGCGCCGATCAGTTCTTGCGTGAAATCAATCGTCGCATTTTCCAGGAACGGCAGAGATATTTCGTCGACGACAACCTTCTGGCCTTTGCCTTCCAGCACCAGATCATCGTCCTTGGGTTCGTCCAATGCGATTTCGTACTGAAAGCCTGAACACCCTCCGCCTTCTACGGCGATGCGCAGGGCCTTGCCGTTGTCGGCGGCGCCGATCTCGGCAAGCCTCTCGAAGGCGCGTTCTGTGACTCTCGGAGGCAGATTCATGCCATGCTCCAAAGGTTTATTTCCTCGTTGGTCTACAATATAGAAACCCGGGAGACAGGCGACAAGGACAAGACCATTGGAGCGAGCAGGATTTGCTGCCGATCCGGGCCGGGCGCGCGGGCGGCTGGTGCCAGAGGAAGAAAGCAGTTTCCGGTCGTGCTTTCAGCGGGACCGGGACAGGATCATACACGCCAGCGCGTTCCGACGTCTGAAGCACAAGACACAAGTTTTTGTCGAGCATGAGGGCGACAGCTATCGCACGCGCCTGACCCATTCGATCGAGGTGGCGCAGGTCGCGCGTACGATCTCGGGGGCATTGGGGCTGAACCCGGAACTGACCGAGGCCGTGGCCCTGGCGCATGATCTGGGCCACACGCCGTTTGGCCATACCGGCGAGGATGCTCTTCACGCGCTGATGGCGCCCTACGGGGGCTTCGACCACAACGCTCAGGCGATCCGCATCGTCACCAAGCTGGAACGGCATTACGCGGATTTCGACGGGTGCAACCTGACATGGGAATGCCTTGAAGGCATCGCCAAGCACAACGGCCCGGTTACGGGCGATCTGCCCTGGGCGCTGGCCGAGTGCAATGCTGATTTTGACCTTGAACTGCACACCCATGCCAGCGCAGAGGCGCAGGTTGCGGCACTGTCCGACGACATCGCCTACAACAATCATGACCTGTTCGACGGCCTTCGGGCCGGACTTTTTACCGACGACGCGATCGCCCAATTACCGATTGTTCGGGAGTGTTATGCCGTGGTGGATCGCAAGTATCCCGGGTTGGATTTTTACCGTCGTCGTCACGAGGCGCTGAGGCGGGTGTTCGGCGTGATGGTTTCAGATGTAATCGACACCTCTCGCGCGGTGTTGGAGAGATCAGGTGCGCAAACAGTCGAGGATGTTCGTCACCTCGGGGCTCCTGTCATCCGCTTCTCGGATGATCTGTGGGCGCAGCTCAACGATATCCGGGCGTTTCTTTTTACCCGCATGTACCGGGCGCCCAGCGTCATGGAGGTGCGCGCCAAGGTCAGTCGCGTAGTCGAGGAGCTGTTCCCGATCTATCTGAGCGACCCGCGCCAGATGCCTCGGCATTGGCATTCGGATATCGAAGCGGCGCCGGACGAGACCGCGCTGGCCCGGATCGTTTCAGACTATATCGCGGGCATGACCGATCGGTTTGCCTTGCAGGATCATGCCCGCCTGACCGGCGCGCAGCCCCCGCAGGTCTAGGGCTGCATGCTGCGAAAGCTGGTTTGGGCCGCTCGCCTGCATTGACCTTGCCGCCTTGCGTGGTAAACCGCTGCGCAAGCAAAAGGACATCCGAAATGAACCTGTTCTCCGAGATCCGCGGCCTTGTTCTGGACGCGCTGATGCAGATGCAGTCCGAAGGCGCGCTGCCCGAGGGGCTGAGCTTTGACAACGTTGCGGTCGAACCCCCGCGCGACGCCGCCCATGGAGACATGGCGACCAATGCCGCGATGGTGTTGGCCAAGCCTGCCAAGATGAAGCCGCGTGACATTGCCGATGCGCTGGCCGCGAAACTGGCTTCCGATGAGCGGATCACGAGTGCCGAGGTTGCAGGTCCGGGCTTTCTCAACCTGCGGCTTGCTCCGCCGGTCTGGCAGGGCGTTCTGGGTGCGGTGTTGGAACAGGGCACGGATTATGGTCGCTCGAACATGGGGCAGGGGCTGAAGGTGAACGTGGAATACGTCTCGGCCAACCCTACTGGACCGCTGCATGTGGGCCACACACGTGGCGCAGTGTTCGGCGACGCGCTGGCCAGCCTTTTGGCCTATTCCGGCCACGACGTGACCCGTGAATACTACATCAACGACGGCGGTGCGCAGGTGGATGTGCTGGCCCGGTCCGCGTTCGAGCGGTACCGCGAGGCCAACGGCCTGAGCCCGGAGATCGCCGAAGGCCTTTACCCGGGCGACTACCTGATCCCGATCGGCGAGGCGCTGAAGGAAAAATACGGCGACAGCTTGCTGGACAAGCCTGAAAGCGAATGGCTGGCCGAGGTCCGCGTTTTTGCAACCGACGCGATGATGGATCTGATCCGCGCCGATCTGAAGGCGCTGGGCGTCGAGATGGACGTGTTCTTCTCGGAGAAGTCGCTGTACGGAACCGGCAAGATCGAGGCCGCTCTGAAGTCGCTCAGCGACAAGGGTCTTATCTATGAAGGCGTTCTTGAGCCGCCCAAGGGCAAAACCCCCGAAGACTGGGAGCCGCGCGAGCAGACCCTGTTCAAGTCTACCGCGCATGGCGACGATGTGGATCGCCCTGTCAAGAAATCCGACGGCAGCTGGACCTATTTTGCTCCGGACATCGCTTATCACTACGACAAGGTGAGCCGCGGGTTCGACGCGCTGATCGACGTGTTCGGCGCAGATCACGGCGGCTACGTCAAGCGGATGAAGGCCGCTGTTTCGGCTCTGTCAGACGGCAAGGTGCCGCTGGACATCAAGCTGACCCAGTTGGTGAAGCTGTGGAAAAACGGCGAGCCGTTCAAGATGTCCAAGCGGGCCGGCAATTTCGTCACGCTGCGCGATGTGGTCGACCAGGTCGGCCCGGACGTGACCCGGTTCGTGATGCTGACCCGCAAGAACGATGCGCCGCTGGACTTCGACTTCGACAAGGTGCTTGAGCAAAGCCGCGAGAACCCCGTGTTCTACGTGCAATACGCCCATGCCCGGGTCATGAGCGTGCTGCGCCGGGCCGCCGAAGCGGGCATCGCCGCGGACGACGCGACCCTCAAGGCTGCCGATCTGAGCAAGATCGACCACGCGGCCGAGCTGGGTGTTGCCAAAAAGCTGGCCGAATGGCCACGGCTGGTCGAGATCGCTGCGCGTACCAACGAACCGCATCGGGTTGCCTTCTATCTGTATGAACTTTCAGGGGATTTCCACGCATTGTGGAACAAGGGCAACGAAGAAATGTCGCTGCGCTTCCTGCAAGATGGTGACGCGGCAACAAGCCAGGCAAAAATAGCACTGGCCCGGGCCGTTTCTGTTGTGATTTCAGCAGGCTTGGGTATTCTTGGTGTCACGCCGGCGCAGGAGATGCGGTAACCAACACTGCCCGAACCGCCGGCCCGAGGTAGGCAAGAAATGACCCGCGCGCCCCAATTTCAGGCGCGAAACGGGCAGTGAGGCGGATATGACCAGTTACGATTTCTCGGGGCAGACCAGCCCCGAGCACGCGCATTACTCGAATCAGTTCCACCCCGAAGATGGGTATGAATATCCCGACGATATGATGGATCAGGCTGAGGGTGCGCCGGCTGGCGCGGGCCTTGGGCGGGTGGTCAACCTGCTGGGCGCTGCCGCGTCTCTGGCGCTTGTCGCCGGTGTCGCGATCTGGGGGTACAAGCTGGTCATGCGCGATGTGAGCGGCGTACCGGTCGTACGCGCGGCCGAGGGGCCGATGCGGGTGCAGCCGGAAACTCCGGGCGGCACCCCCGCCGATCACCAGGGACTTGCGGTCAATGCCGTTGCGGCGGTCGGGACCGCCGCGCCTCCGGCCGACCGGCTGATCCTTGCGCCGCGCCCCGTTTCTCTGACGGATGAAGACGTGGCGATGGGTGAGCTGAAGCCGACCCCTGCCGTGCATGTTGTCGAACAAGAAATCTCGAACCAGGAAGCGGCCGAACTGCGCCAAGGCGCGGTTGACGCCGTGGTGGCCGAACTGTCCGGCGCGCCTGCCGCTGAGGCACCGCAGACCGAAGAGGGCGTGCAGCTTGCATCCCTGAACTTGGACGATGACGAGCCAGCCATTGATCCGGCCGATCTTGCCGCTCAGCTGCCCGATCCCGAAATCGCGGCCCTGCCGGGCGTGCGCCGGTCTCTGCGTCCGCTCCGCCGCCCGGCGCGCGCAGCTTCGGCTGTACAGCCTGCAGTCAGTGAAGACGCGATCAACGCCGCGGTCAAAGCTGCTGTAGGGTTGGATGTCGACCCGAACACCTTGACTAAAGGTACCCGGCTGGCGCAGCTGGGTGCGTTTGAAAGCCCCGAGGTCGCGCAGGCCGAATGGGACAGGCTGTATCGTCGGTTTGGTGAATATATGGACGGGAAGCAGAGGGTTATCCAGAAAACCTCAAGCGGAGGCCGCACGTTTTACCGTCTGCGGGTCCTGGGGTTCGATGACCTGAGCGACTCGCGCCAGTTCTGCGCCGCCCTGGTCGCACAGGACGCTGACTGTATCCCGGTTGCCGTGCGGTGAGGTTTGGCGCCACGATCACGGATGCGGCCGGGCTGCGATTGACACCCGAAGAAAAGGCGTTGTTTCGCCAGATGAACCCGTTTGGGTTCATTCTGTTTGCCCGCAATATCGAAACTGCGGATCAGGTCCGTGCCTTGTGTGACGACTTTCGCGAGGCCGTCGGTCGAAACTGTCCGATCACCATCGACCAAGAGGGCGGACGGGTCCAACGTTTGCGCGCGCCACTTGCGCGGCAATGGATGCCCCCATTGGATCATGCGGAGCGTGCCGGCGAACATGCCGAGCGGGCCATGTACCTTCGGTATCGCCTGATCGCGCATGAACTGTATTCCATGGGGATCGATAGCAACTGCGCACCGATGGTGGATCTGGCGCGTCCGGACACCCACGCATTTTTGCGCAACCGGTGCTACGGTAGCGATGCTGCTACGGTCGCGAAAATCGGCCGGGCTGTTGCGCAGGGTCATCTGCACGGTGGCGTGTTGCCCATCGTCAAGCATATTCCCGGCCACGGGCGGGCGACTTTGGACAGCCATTTCGATCTGCCGCATGTCGATGCGCCGTTGGACGATCTGTTGCAGACCGATTTTGCCCCGTTTCGCGCCTTGAACGATCTGCCGATGGGCATGACGGCCCATTTGGTCTTTGAGCAGCTTGATGAACGACCGGCAACGATCTCTGCGCAGATGATGGCTGTGATCCGAGATCAGATCGGGTTTGAGGGCCTGATCATGACCGATGACATCTCGATGAAGGCGCTCAGCGGGTCTTTGGCCGACCTGTCAGGTCAGGCGCTGGCCGCAGGATGCGATGTTGTGCTGCACTGCAACGGCTCGCTTGCCGAAAGGGCGGCGGTCATGGAAGCTGCGGGCGAGATGTCCGAGGCGGCACAAGCCCGCGCAGACAAGGCGCTGGCACAACGCCAATCGCCCGAGGAACTTGACATCCGTGCCGCCGAGACGGAACTATCCCGTCTGATGGGCGGGCAGGTATATGACGGATAACCTTTTCAGCGAAGACCCGGTTTCGGTCGCCGATCGGTTGGCCGCCGAGGCGCTGATCGTGGACGTCGACGGGTTTGAAGGCCCGCTGGACGTGCTGCTGACCCTGTCGCGGACGCAAAAGGTCGATCTGCGCAAGATCTCGGTTCTGGCGCTGGCGCAGCAATATCTGGCCTTTGTCGAACGGGCCCGCGCCCTGCGGATCGAACTGGCCGCCGATTACTTGGTGATGGCGGCGTGGCTGGCCTTTCTGAAATCCCGGCTGCTGCTGCCGCCTGACCCCGATGAAGAGGGGCCGACGGGCGAAGAACTGGCCGCGCACCTGGCCTTTCAGTTGGAACGCCTGCAGGCGATGCGCGACGCGGCCGCCCGCCTGATGGCGCGCGACCAGTTGGGGCGCGATTTCTTCAGGCGCGGGCAGGGCGAGGACGTGACCCGCATCCGCACGGTCACCTATTCCGCCACGTTGCTGGACCTGATGCAGGGCTATGCCCGCATCCGCACCCGTGACGAATTCCGACCCTTCGTGATGGACCGCGATTCGGTCTTCACGATGGAACAGGCGCTGGAGCGAATGCGCCCGCTGATCGGATTTGCCGGAACCTGGACCGACATGGAAACCTACCTGCCCGAAGGCTGGGACGTTGACCCGATGCGGCGCCGTTCGGCAACGGCGGCGACGTTTGCGGCCTCGCTGGAGCTGGTCAAGGAAGGACATATGGAGATCAAGCAAAGCGAGACCTTTGCCCCGATCCAACTGCGCAGAAGGACGAAGCCCAGTGACTGACGCCCCCGAAGACGACGGCACCGGCACCCTGTTCGAAGCCCCCCCACTGGCTGAGCAGGAACGCATGGTCGAGGCGGTATTGTTTGCCAGCGCCGAGCCGGTGACGGTGGCCGATCTTGAGGCGCGGATGCCGCATGGCTGTGACGCCAAGCAGGCCTTGGAACTGCTGCAGAAACGCTATGAGGGGCGCGGGGTGCGCGTGGTTCGGGTCGGCGAAGCCTGGGCCATCCGCACGGCGCCCGATCTGGGGTTCCTGATGCAGAAGGAAACGGTCGAGACCCGCAAGCTTAGCCGCGCCGCCATCGAGACCCTGGCGATCGTGGCATATCATCAGCCCTGCACCCGCGCCGAGATCGAGGAAATCCGCGGTGTGTCCGTGTCGCGGGGAACCATAGACCAACTGCTGGAAATGGACTGGATCCGGCTGGGCCGCCGCCGCATGACGCCAGGGCGCCCGGTCACCTTCGTGGTGACGCCACAGTTCCTGGACCATTTCGGCCTGGAAAGTGCCCGAGACTTGCCGGGCCTTAAGGAATTGCGTGCTGCGGGGCTGTTGGAGAACCGCCCGCCGCCGGGGACCATGCCGATCGGCGAGGCCAATGAAGATGAACCCGGCGACGAAGACCAGACCGAATTGTTCGAGGAAGACTGAACGCGTCGCCCTTTTGTCGGCGAATTCCTCGCCAGGTTTGACACCGAGGAACGGAGACCGGAATGAACGCAAACCGCATCATCGACATGATCGTTCGGCAAGTCGTGCGCCGGCTGGTCACGCGCGGTGTCGACAAAGGTTTTGACCTTGCCGATCGTGCGACCCGCAAACCGGGCCAACAGAGCCAGGCGCGCGATCCTCAGACCGACCGGCGCATGGCGCAAAGTGCAGGCGGACAGAGCCCGAGCATGAAGCAGGCCAAGCAGCTGACCCGCCAGATGCGGCGGTTCATGCGCTTCTGAGGTTCACTTTACGGACTTGAAATGCTTCGACAATTTCAGGCCCTGGCCCTGATAGTTCGAAGCAATTCCTGCCCCGTACAGCTGTGTCGGCATCTCGGCCATACGCTCATAGACCAGCCGCCCGACGACCTGTCCATGCTCCAGTACGAAGGGCGCTTCGTGACAGCGAACTTCCAGAACTCCACGTGACCCGGCGCCTCCGGCTTCGGCATGACCGAAGCCCGGATCGAAAAAGCCCGCGTAGTGCACCCGGAATTCGCCCACCATCGCCAGATAGGGCGCCATTTCGGCCGCGTACATCGGTGGAATGTGAACTGCCTCTCGGCTGACCAGGATATAGAATGCGCCCGGATCCAGAATGATCCGTCCGTCCTTGGTGCGCACCTCTTCCCAGTATTCCTGCGGGTCGTATTCGCCGATCCTGTCAAGGTCGATCACGCCGGTATGCGGTTTCGCGCGATAGCCAACAAGGTCAGTGTTGGGCAGGCGCAGGTCGACCGAAAACCCCAGACCGTCCTGAATGACGGCCGGACCATCGACCAATGGGGATTCCGCATGCAGAGCAGTCAGATCCGCATCGGACAAAACTGCCTGGCCTTGCCGGAACCGGATCTGGTTCAGCCGCATCCCCGGACGCACCAAGACAGAAAAGGACCGCGGGCAGATTTCGGCGTAGAGGGGCCCAGAATAGCCTGCGGGCACCCGGTCGAACTCGGTGCCGCCATCGGTGATTGTGCGGGTCAGAAGGTCCAGACGCCCGGTCGAGCTTTTGGCGTTGGCGACAGCGGTCACGTCACCGGGCAGGGACAACGCTTCCATCAGGGGCACAAGGTAGACGCAACCTTTTTCGAGAACGGCGCCGTCGGTGATGTCGATCCGGTGCATCTCGAACTCGGCGAGCCGTTCGGACACCGAACGCCCTTCGCCCGCCAGAAATGACGCGCGAACGCGGTAAGCGACTGTTCCCAAACGAAGATCAAGGCTGGCGGGCTGGATCTGGGCGGGCAGAATGGCCGGCTCGGCGGTGATCTCACTGCGCGCGATCATCGCCTCGATTTGCTGGTTCGGGCATACACCTGTCATTCCGATCCCCCCTGGTGCCAGAGCGGGATCTGGCCTATCTGCCATAAACGTCGGTGTGATTTGGTCGGGCTAGCAGGACTCGAACCTGCGACCTTCCGTCCCCCAGACGGACGCGCTACCAGGCTGCGCCATAGCCCGACGTTGGGCTGTTCATAATGATTTTCCCGGCAGGGGCAAGAGGAAAACATTGCCTTTCTTCTTATCCCGCCTTTTGACCTTCGACCCGGCTGAGCCATGCCCTGAGGTCCCTCGCGATCGGGGCGATCTGGCGCAGTGCCTCAGCGTCAAAATCCGTAGTCTGCCAAGCTTTGGAGGCGATGCCGCCAAACAGCGGGGCAGGGCTGATGCCATAGTCCCCGTTGACCGCAGCGGGCGCGGGTGTCGGCTCGGGGTGTGGCGAACTGGGTGTTACCTGAAGCTCGGGCGATCCGGGACCATCAGTGTCGGCCTGTAGATCGAGGTCGATTTGCTGGCCGGTCGATTTGGGCGGAAAAGACACCACCACGTCCTGTGGCGTCTGTGGTGATTCTGCGCTGACATCGATGTCGGGTGACAGCGCCGCCACATGGGCCACGCCCTGTTCCCTCAGGATGCGTTGAACGCCTTTTATCGTGATGCCGTCCTCGTGCAGCAGTTTCTTGATGCCACCCAGAAGGCGCATGTCGTTGGGGCGGTAGTAACGGCGACCGCCTGCACGTTTCACTGGCTTGACCTGTGCAAACCGGCTTTCCCAGAAGCGCAGGACATGGGCCTGAACACCGAGCCAATCCGCAACTTCACTGATGGTGCGAAACGCGTCGGGTGACTTGCTCATATCCTCCTGGCCCCGGGTTTACTTGCGATTCCCGGCGGCGACGCGATCCTTCATCAGATGCGACGGGCGGAAAGTCAGCACGCGGCGCGGCTGGATCGGAACCTCTTCACCGGTTTTCGGGTTGCGTCCAATACGGGCTGATTTGTCACGAACGCTGAAAGTGCCGAAGGACGAAATCTTGACCTGTTCGCCACGCACCAGCGCGTCCGACATGTGGTTCAGAATGCTTTCGACAAGCTGTGCACTTTCGTTGCGTGACAGCCCAACTTCGCGAAACACGGCTTCGCTCAGATCCATTCGCGTCAGTGTATTATCGCCCATGACATTTCCCCTATTGATTTTCGAGCATAGGGGTAGCGCAAATTCGCTGTCAATATCAATGAATTGCGGGCGGCTGTGTAAGCCGGATTGCGCCGGTTACCAGCGCAGGACCACCGAGCCCCATGCCAAACCGCCGCCAATCGCCTCGGTCACGATCAAATCACCTTGCTTGATCTGGCCCCGTTCCTTGCCCACCGACAGGGCCAGGGGAATCGAGGCGGCCGATGTGTTTCCGTGGTCCTGAACGGTCACCACAACGTGATCCATGGGCAGGCCCATCTTCTTTGCGGTGCCCTGAATGATGCGGATATTGGCCTGATGCGGCACGATCCAGTCGACGTCCTGGCTGTTCAGTCCGGCGCGTTCCAGGGCAGTTTCTGCCGTGGCGGTGAGCTTTTCGACCGCATGGCGGAACACCTGGTTGCCCTGCATCCGAAGATGGCCTGTCGATTGCGTCGACACCCCGCCGTCCACGTACAGAAGGTCCTTGTAACGTCCGTCCGAATGCAGATCCGTGGACAGGATACCCCGATCATCGCTTGTTCCGGCACCGTCCTGCGCCTCGAGCACGAGGGCACCGGCCCCATCCCCGAACAACACGCAAGTCGATCTGTCGGTCCAGTCCATGATCCGCGAAAAAGTTTCAGCGCCGATCACCAGCACCCGCTTGGCCTGACCCGAAAGGATCAGGGCGTTGGCGTTGCTCAGCGCAAACACGAAACCGGCGCAGACGGCCTGAACATCAAAGGCAAACCCCCGGGTCATGCCCAGATTGGCTTGAACCATGGTTGCGGCCGACGGGAACGTCAGATCCGCGGTCGAGGTCGCCAGTACGATTGCGTCAATGTCATCAGCTGTAAGGCCGGCGTCCTGCAAAGCGGCTTTGGCCGCATAGGTTGCCAGATCGGACGTGGTTTCATCTTCGGCCGCAAAGTGCCGACGTTCGATACCGGAACGGGTGCGAATCCATTCATCGGTCGTATCAAGCGTCTTTTCGAATTCGGAGTTCGGAACCACCCGCTTGGGCAGGTAATGCCCGACACCTACAACGACTGAACGGCCTGCCATCTGGGGTACTGCCTTCTTTGTTCTTATTTGGTCTGCAGCGCAGATTGCGCTGCATCTTGTTCAAGCTCAGCCGTGGATGCAACCCGTGCTGCCAATTTTTCCGCAAAGCCGGACTTGGCCAGGGTGAAAGCCAGCTTGATCGCGGCAGACACGCCGGTGGCGTCGGCGCCTCCGTGGGATTTGATGACAGTGCCGTTCAGGCCAAGAAAGACCCCGCCGTTGACGCGGCGCGGGTCGATGCGTTTCTTCAATCGCTGCAGAGAGGTGATGGCCAGAACCGAGGCCAGGCGAGATAGGGGCGAATACTTGAAGGCCTCGCGGAGCAGGTCACCGATCAGGCTGGCCGTGCCTTCTCCGGTCTTGATGGCGACGTTTCCGGTAAACCCATCCGTAACAATGACATCCGCCTTGTCGCCTGGAATGTCGCTGCCTTCCACGAAGCCCACGAAATCAAAGTTTGCCTGATCCGCGAATTCGGTGATCAGGGCATGGGCTTCCTTGAGTTCGGCGCGGCCCTTGTGCTCTTCGGTGCCGACGTTCAGCAGCCCGATACGCGGGCGGGTCAGTTCCATGCCGTTGCGCGCATAAGAAGCGCCCATCAGCGCAAACTGCAGCAGATCCTTGGCGTCGGCCCGCACATCCGCGCCCACGTCCAGCATGACGTTGAAACCCTGAGGGTTGCGGGATGGCCACAGAATCGCGATGGCGGGGCGGTTCACCCCGGGCAGTTTGCGCAGCCGCATCATCGACAGCGCCATCAGCGCACCGGTATTGCCGCAGGATACGGCACCATGGGCCTCGCCCTGACGCACCGATTCCAGCGCCGACCACATCGAGGTGTTCTTGCCGCTGCGCACCACTTGGCTGGGCTTGTCCTGCATCGTGACCACGTCGGAGCAATCACGAAAAACGACGCGTCCGTCGAGGACGCGCCGTTTCGATACAAGCTTGCTCAGCACATCTTCCGGGCCGTGCAGAAGAAATCCGATCTCGGGGTTCTTCTTTGCTGACTTCGCGATTCCAGCCACGACCACGCCGGGACCTGAATCCCCGCCCATTGCGTCAACCGAGATGATGATCTTTCCGGTCTGCGTGGGCTGCGCTGTCATGCCAGAACCTGCGTTCAATCAGGCTTAGGCCGCGTCTTCGTCCAGGTCGATGTCGTCGGCCTGAGCGACGACTTCACGATCGTCATAGTGGCCGCAGGCTGCGCAAACGTGGTGCGGGCGCTTCAGCTCGCCGCAGTTCGCGCATTCGTTCGGGTTTGCAGCAACCAGAGCGTCGTGTGCGCGGCGGTTGTTGCGACGCGACTTGGAAACTTTGTTCTGTTGGACGGCCATGGTCTCAACCTTTGTCTACTAAGGGCCAGCAGATTCGCTGCAGGCCGGGTTTCATTCTTCGTTTTCTCGTGGTGTGACGTGCGTTTAGGGAACAAGCCCCGCGATGTCCAACCCAAATTCCGATGAGCGCGCGAAAATACTGCGATTCTCGACATGTTCAAGCGATTTTTCTGAGCGCCTGCTATGACAGGAAATCGATCCCCTGTCACTCGTCTTTTTTCAGTGCGTCACGCAGGGACGCCAGCCCGGCAAAGGGTTTGGCATCCTCGTCGGTCATCGCCTGTTTGCCCGGTTCGGTATAGTTCGCGTCGCCCAAATGTGCACCGTCTTTCCGGGGGTATTGGGGCAACGCAAGGGACAATGCTTCGCGCATCACCTGGTCCAGATCGATTTCCGGGCCCAAGGCTTCGGTCTCGTCATCTTCGGGCATTTCGAACTCGGGTTCGTCCGGTTCGGACCAATTGGCCATGAAAACGCGCCGCACCGGGGCCTCGATCCGGGTCGTGACCGGGTCCAGCGTCACCACGCAGGGCTGAATGACGGTCGCGCCCAGCTTGGCGGTTAACACCCAATCACGCTTGCCCTGCGCGCGCAGCTCGCCGACAAAACTCAGCTTGCGCAGCCCGAGCAGGCCCAACGCATCACGAATTTCCTCGAGTTGCCGAGAAGGGGGGCGCAATTCGAACGCGGTCGGGCCGTTTTGAGGCAGATCGGCGACGCGCAATGTTGAGAGGTCGGACATTGTGACCCTTTCCTGTGTTGAACCGGGGCATGGGTTTCTATAATCGGATAGAAGCCGCAAGGGACCAAGGCAAGAGGGTGAACATGTTGAAAGTACTGAACAGGCTGAAACCGGCGTCCAGGGCGGTTGCCTGCACGCTTGTTCTGGCCACCGCTGTTGCCTGTACCCCGGTCTACAAGAAGCACGGCTATATCCCCACCCCGGAAGAGCTGGCCGAGATCAAGGTTGGCGTCGATACCCGCGACACGGTTCTGGAAAAGGCTGGCGCGCCCAGCTCGTCAGGTGTGTTGAAGGATTCGGGTTTCTACTATGTGGCGTCGCGCGTTCGCCACTATGGCCCCAAACGCCCCGAGGTCGTCTCGCGCGAATTGGTGGCGATCAGCTTTGACCAGCGTGGCGTCGTCCGCAATATCGAAAAATTCGGTCTCGAAGACGGCTATGTCATCGTGCTGGATCGCCGTGTGACGGACTCCAGTGTTCAGGACAAAGGCTTCCTGCGGCAGCTGCTGGGCAACATCGGCCAATTCAGCCCGTCGAACATCCCGGGGGCCAGCTAATTTCCGGCCGCCGGTTGAAAGCTTCACACGGCGGTCACACTATTGGTGCATGGGATCAGGCAGATCGCAATCGGTGAGAAACCGTGGAGGATGCGACCATGGCCGATGATATTTTGTTGGAC
The DNA here is from genome assembly GCF_056537865.1 of Ruegeria sp. BJ5. Lineage (NCBI taxonomy): Bacteria > Pseudomonadati > Pseudomonadota > Alphaproteobacteria > Rhodobacterales > Roseobacteraceae > Ruegeria > Ruegeria sp. BJ5. The sequence goes on along the minus strand of NZ_JBQFSH010000001.1, from coordinate 793,943 downwards.
AAAGGCCGCTTCCGCGCGCGCCTGGCGCGGTGTCCCGAGGACGTGCGGGCGGCCCAGAATCTTCGTACTCTTGCATTCCGAACAGCCGAGACGGATCGGGACGACTTCGACGTTACCTGCGCCCATGTTCTGGTCGAGGATTCGCAGGCAGGTGGCCAGTTGGTCTGCTGTTTTCGGATGCTGGTCATGGACAGCGGCAGCGAAATCAGCCGCAGTTATTCGGCACAGTTCTATGACCTTTCCGCTTTGCAGAGCTTTGATAGGCGCATGGTGGAAATGGGGCGGTTCTGCATCCATCCGGATTGGACGGACCCCGATATCCTGAGAGTAGCCTGGGGCGCGATGACGGCCTTCGTCGACCGCAACGGGATCCAGTTGCTGTTCGGATGCTCGTCCTTCGCAGGAACCGAGACTGCGGAATACCTGGATGCCTTCGCGATGCTCAAACATCGCCACCTTGCGCCCAAACGCTGGTTGCCGCGGGTCAAGGCGCCGGACGTGTTCCGCTTTGCCGCGCGGCTGCGGCGGCGCCCGGATGCCAGAAAGGCCATGCTGCGAATGCCGCCGTTGCTGCGTACTTATCTTATGATGGGCGGCTGGGTCAGCGATCATGCGGTGGTAGACCGCCAGCTGAACACGCTGCATGTCTTCACCGGTGTCGAGATCGGCGCGATTCCCGCGGCGCGGAAACGCCTCTTGCGGATGATCGCGGGCTGAAGCCGCGCTGCTGGCAAAAGGTGAGGTTGGGGCGTTGACGCCCAATGCCTGCCGGTTTAGCTGGCGCTTATGGCACGTATTCCTTTGTTGCAAATGTCCGGTATCTCGCTGACCTTCGGGGGCGAGCCGGTGTTTTCCGACCTTGACCTGGTGGTTCAGCCCGGCGACCGCGTTGCGCTGGTCGGGCGGAACGGCTCGGGCAAATCCACCCTGATGAAGGTCATGGCCGGTCTGGTCGAACCGGACCGGGGCGACATTGTGGTGCCGCCCGGCAAATCCGTGGGTTACATGGAGCAGGACCCGACGATGGAGGGCTTTGCCACGCTGGGCGATTATGCGGCCAGCGGGCTGGAACCCGGCGAGCTGTACAAGGTGGAACGGGCCGGGGAAGGGCTGAAATTCGACCCCTCGCGCGCGGTTCAGACTGCCTCGGGCGGGGAACGGCGCCGCGCGGCGCTGGCCAAGCTGATGGCCGAGGCCCCCGATTTGATGCTGCTGGACGAGCCGACCAACCATCTGGACATCGAGGCCATCGGTTGGCTCGAACGTGAACTGGGCGCGACGCGGGCGGCTTTTGTCCTGATCTCGCATGACCGCGCATTCCTGCGGGCGCTGACCCGGGCGACATTGTGGATCGACCGCGGTGTGGTCCGCCGACAGGAGCAGGGGTTCGAGGCCTTCGAGGCCTGGCGCGACAAGATCTGGGAAGAGGAAGACCAGCAACGCCACAAGCTGGACCGGCTGATCAAGTCCGAGGCGCGTTGGGCGGTCGAGGGGATCAGCGCCCGCCGCAAGCGCAACCAGGGCCGGGTGCGGGCGTTGCAGGCCCTGCGGGCCGAACGCGCGGCGCAGATCAAGCGTCAGGGGTCGGCGGCCATGTCCTTGGAGACCGGTCCGAAATCCGGGCGCAAGGTGATCGAGGCGCGCGGCATCAGCAAGGCGTTCGACGGCAAGCCTATCGTGCGTAACCTGGACCTGCTGGTGCAGCGCGGCGATCGGGTGGCCTTTGTCGGGCCGAATGGTGTGGGCAAGACGACGGTTCTGAAGATGCTGCTGGGCGAAGTGGAGCCGGACGAGGGGGCGGTGACGCTGGGCACCAACCTCGAAATCGCGGTTTTCGACCAGACCCGCGCGCAGCTGGACCCCGAGATGACCCTGTGGGACAGCCTGACCGGCGACCCCGAGATGCGCGTCTCGGGCAAGGCCGATCAGGTGATGGTGCGCGGCCAGCCCAAGCATGTGGTCGGCTACCTCAAGGAGTTCCTGTTCGACGAACGGCAGGCAAGAGCGGCCGTCAAGTCCTTGTCGGGCGGCGAAAAAGCGCGGTTGCTGCTGGCCAAGCTGATGGCGAAACCGTCGAACCTGCTGGTGTTGGACGAACCGACCAACGACCTAGATATCGAGACGCTGGACCTGTTGCAGGAGTTGCTGGACGACTATGACGGCACCGTGCTGCTGGTCAGTCACGACCGGGATTTCCTGGATCGCGTGGCGACCACCACGATCGCGATGGAGGGCAACGGCCGCGCGACCGTCTATGCGGGCGGCTGGTCGGACTATGTCGCGCAGCGCGGCGATCTGGTCGAGAAAAAGCCTGAGAAAACAAAAGAGAACAAGCCGAAGGTCAAGCAAGAATCCAAGCCGAAAACCGGCCTGTCCTTTTCCGAAAAGCACCGGCTCGAGAAACTGCCCGCCGAGATCGCGCGGCTGGAAGCCGAGATCGCCAAGCTGGAGGAACTGATGTCGGACCCCGAGCTATTCACCCGCGAGCCGGTGAAATTCCAGAAGGCGACCGAAGCCCTTGTCGAGCGGCAGGAGAAGCTGGCCGCCGCCGAGGAGGAATGGCTGGAACTGGAAGAAAAGGCCGAGGCGGGCTGAGCCAATTCGTCTGTTTTGTACCGGCCCCGGGACGGAGGTCTTCCGTTTTGTACGAAACGAAAATGGCCGGCCCGGACGAAGATCGACCGGGCCGGAAATCGTCAGTGAGGGTCAGCGCATCCGCAGGGCGCCGTCGATGCGGATGACTTCGCCGTTCAGATAGCCCATCTCGACGATGAATCCGGCCAGCCGGCCATATTCGCGCGGGTCGCCCAGGCGGGCGGGGTTGGGCACGTCGGCGGCCAGCTGCTGCTGCACCTCTTCGGGTAGGCCGGCGAGCATCGGCGTCATGAAGATGCCGGGCGCGATGGTCATCACCCGGATCCCGGTCGAGGCCAGGTCGCGCGCCATCGGCAGCGTCATGCCCACAACACCGCCCTTGGACGCCGCATAGGCCGCCTGACCCTTTTGCCCGTCAAACGCGGCAATCGAGGCGGTGTTGATGATCACACCGCGCGCGCCATCCGACTCGGGGTCATTCTTGGCCATTTCGACGGCGGCCAGACGCGACACGTTGAAGGTGCCCACCAGGTTGATGTCGATGGTGCGCTGGAAGGCGTCCAGTGGGTGCGGGCCGTCCTTGCCGACGGTCTTGATGCCATAGGCGATGCCGGCACAGTTCACGCAGGCGGTGATCTTGCCCATCTTTTCCATCGCCAGCGCAATGGCCGCAGCCACCGAGTTCTCGTCCGTCACGTCGGTCTGGGCGAAATGTCCGCCGATCTCGGTCGCGACCTGCGCGCCACGCTCGGCATCGCGGTCGAGGATGGTGACCTGCGCGCCATTCTCGGCAAAGTAACGTGCGGTGGCCTCTCCGAGGCCCGAGGCGCCGCCGGTGATGACGGCGGCGGTGGTGGACAATTGCATGGCGGGCTCCTCCCCAGTGATCTGAACGTTCGTTCAAATAATCCGAGATGGCCCGTCCTGTCCAGTCGGCAGTGACTCAGTCCAGCCGGCTGCGCTGCTGCATCGGGGTGACGCCAAAGGCGGCGCGGTACACGCGTGAGAAATGGCCGGGGCTTTCGAAGCCGCAGGCAAAGGCTACGTCGGTGACCGAGGATTCGGTCTGCAACAACAGGTTGCGCGCGCGGTCCAGCCGCAGTTCCATGAAGTATTTCTTGGGCGAGGCGTTGAGGTATTTGCCGAAGAGCCGTTCCAGCTGGCGGGTCGAGATGCCGATCTGTTCGGCGATCACCGCCGGCGAGATCGGGTCGTTGATGCGGTCGGCCATGATCTGGATCGCCTTGGCCAGATGCGCGTTGCGCATGCCGTTGCGCGATTGCAGCGACACACGCTGATCGGCGGTCGCGTTGCGCACGGCGTTATAAACCATCTGGTCGGCGACCGCGATCGACAGGTCCTGCCCGTGGTCGCGCTCGATCAGGTGCAGCATCAGGTCGGCCGTCGCCGTGCCGCCCGAGGCGGTCATGTGCTTTTCATCAGCCACGAAGACGCTGCGCACCAGGTTCACGTCCGGGAAAGCTTCCATGAAGGCGTCGTGATATTCCCAATGGATTGCCGCCTGCATCCCGTTCAGGAACCCGGCCTCGGCCAGCAGCCACGCGCCCGAACACAGCGCCCCGATGGCCGTTCCGCGCGCCCGTTCGCGGCGCAGCGCGGCCAGCAGGGGGCGGCTGACGTGATCGCGCATGTGGATGCCTGACAAAACGAAGATCTGGTCGCATTTCGGCAGGTCCGTCAGCCCGCCATGCACCAGCGTTACGGACCCGTTCGAACACACCGCCTGCGCGCCGTCCTCCGAGGCGAAGGACCAGCGGTACAGCTCCTCGCCGCTGACCCAGTTGGCGATGCGCAGCGGTTCGACCGCGCAGGAGAAGGCCAGGTGCGAGAACTCGGGAACGAGGATGAAACAGAAATGTTGCGGGCGGGTCATGCGCTTAGTCTATCACGGGCGGTCAGGCTGATTGTGTACAAGTTGCATTTTATCGGGCAAGAGCAGGGGCGACATCCTGGGTGTCGCGATTCGACCAAAGCGAAGGTTGGGGATGAAAGACGACACGAAAAGCCGCAAGGCGGCGCTGGCCGCGCATCTGAAGGCGGCGGTGATGACGCTGAAACTGCGCCCCGGCGATGACCTAGACGAGGCGCAGCTGTCCGAGGCGTTCGGCCTGTCGCGCACGCCCCTGCGCGAAGTGTTCCGGCATCTGGCCGGGCTGGGTTATCTTGAACTGCGTGAAAACCGGGGCGCGCGGGTGGCGCAGATGTCCTATGCCACGCTGCGCGATTTCTTCCTGGTGGCGCCGATGATCTATGGCGCGGTGCTGCGGCTGGCAGCGCAGAACGCGACAGGTGACCAGATCGACCGGTTGAAGGCGGCGCAGGCGGCGTTTCGGGAAACGCTGCGGGCGGGCTCGGCCGAAGATCGCGCGCTGGCCAACAACCAGTTCCACGAGATCACCGGCGAGATGGCGGCGAATGTCTACCTGCTGCCGTCGTTTCAGCGCCTGCTGATCGACCATGCGCGTATCGGCATGACCTTCTACCGCCCGGATCAGGCGGGGATGGGTGAAAGCCTGGATCTGGCCTGCGACCAGCATGACGCCATCATCGCCGCGATCGAGGCGCGCGACGAGGCGGCGGCGGGGCAGCTGGCGGCCGATCACTGGGCGCTGTCGCGCGATCAGATCGAACTGTTCGTGACGCCGGCCGGTCTGGACCTGCCGCTGGGCTCGGTCGAACGCGGATAGAAAAACGGCCGCCCGAAGGCGGCCGTCGTGTTCGGGGTCAGGCGGTTCAGCCCAGCTGCACCAGCGCGTGCCGTTTCTTGCCGGCGCTCAGCTTGATGGGCGAGGACAGGGCCGCCGCGTCGATCATCAGCCCGGCATCGGTCAGCGGTGCGTCGTCCAGACGGGCGCCGTTTTCCGAAATCAGGCGCTTGGCCTCCTTGCCCGATTTCGCCAGGCCAGACTTCACGATCAGCTGCACGACCGATATGCCATCGCCCAGATCTTCGGCGGTCAGGGTCAGGGTGGGCAGGTCGCCGCCCACGCCGCCCTTTTCGAACACCTCGCGCGCGGTGGCCTCGGCCTTGGCCGCGGCCTCGGAACCGTGCAGCAGGGTCGTGACCTCGTTGGCCAGACGGATCTTGGCCTCGTTGATTTCGGACCCCTGCAGCGCGCCCATGCGGTCGCATTCGTCCACCGGAAGTTCGGTGAAGATCTTCAGGAAGCGGCCCACGTCGGCGTCAGTAGTGTTGCGCCAGAACTGCCAGAACTCGTAAGGCGACAGCATGTCGCCGTTCAGCCAGATGGCGCCGCCCTGGCTTTTGCCCATCTTGCGCCCGTCGCTGGTGGTCAGCAGGGGCGTGGTCAGGCCATAGATCTCATGATCCAGCACTCGGCGCGTCAGGTCGATGCCGTTGACGATGTTGCCCCACTGGTCAGATCCACCCATCTGCAGGATGCAGCTGTAACGACGGTTCAGTTCCAGAAAGTCATAGGCCTGCAGGATCATGTAGTTGAACTCGAGGAACGACAGGGATTGTTCCCGGTCCAGCCGCGATTTCACCGATTCAAAGGACAGCATCCGGTTGACCGAAAAATGGCGCCCGATGTCCCGCAGGAAATCGAGATAGTTCAGATCGTCCAGCCATTCGGCATTGTTCAGCATCAGCGCGCCGGTGTCGCTGTCGTCATAGGACAGGTACTTGTCGAACACCTTCTGCATGCCGGCGATGTTGGCGTCGATCTGCTCGGGGCCCAGCAAGGGGCGTTCGTCCGAGCGGAACGAGGGATCGCCCACCTTGGTGGTGCCGCCCCCCATCAGGGTGATCGGCTTGTGCCCCAGCTTCTGGAACCAGCGCAGCACCATGATGTTCATCAGATGCCCGACATGCAGGGACTGGGCGGTGGCGTCATACCCGATATAGGCTGTCTGCACCCCGCTTGTCAGAGCATCGTCAAGGCCCTGATAATCGGTGCAATCGGCCAGAAAGCCGCGCTCGATCATCGTGGCGATGAAATCCGATTTGGGGTGATACGTCATGTCTTGCCTCGGGGTTGAATTGCGGGGCACGTTATAGGCGGCGAACGAGGGAAGGAAAAGGCCATGAATAAGGCCCGAGGCAAAGTTGGGCCAGTGCGGGCACTGGGGGCCATGTCGGGCACCTCGCTCGATGGGGTCGATGCGGCGGTGGTGGAAACCGACGGGCGGCAGATCCTGCGGTTCGGCGACAGTGCCTACCGGCCCTATACCGAGGACGAGCGCAAGCTGCTGCGCGCCGCGCTTGGCAAATGGAGCGGACCCGAGGTGCACGCCGCCGAAGATCTGGTGACCCGCGCCCATGCCGAGCTGCTGTCGGAATTCGAGGACGTGGAACTGATCGGCTTTCACGGCCAGACCCTTGCGCATGAGCCGCGCGGCAAGGGCACGTTGCAGGTAGGCGATGGCGAGGGGCTGGCGGTTGCGCTGGGTGTGCCCGTGGTCTGGGATTTCCGCAGTGATGACGTGGCCATGGGCGGCGAGGGCGCGCCGCTGGCGCCGTTTTTCCACTTTGCCTGCGCCAAGTATGTCGGGGCCCCGGCGCCCTTGTGCTTTCTGAACCTGGGCGGTGTCGGCAACCTGACCTATGTGGACCCGTCCTTTGACGGACCCGAGGCGCCAGGTGCGCTGTTGGCCTTTGACACCGGCCCGGCCAATGCGCCGATCGACGACCTGGTGCAGGCGCGTCTGGGCCTGCCGATGGACCGCGACGGCGCGCTGGCCCGGCAGGGAACGGTCGAGACCGGAGCGCTGGAGCTGTTTCTGGCCGAGCCGTATTTCAACCGTCTGCCGCCCAAATCGCTGGACCGCAACGATTTCGCCGAAATGATCGGCCTGGTGAAGGAATTGAGTGACGCCGACGCCGTCGCCACCCTGACTGGCATGAGCGCCGCCGGGGTGGTGCAGGGGATGGAGCATTGCCCCAAACCGCCCGCGCGGGTGCTGGTCACCGGCGGCGGGCGCAGGAACCCGGTCTTGATGGAGATGCTGCGCGTGGCGATGGACTGCCCGGTCGATCCGGTCGAGGCCGTAGGTCTGGATGGCGACATGCTTGAGGCGCAGGCCTTTGCCTATCTGGCGGTGCGCGTGGCGCGGGGGATGCCGACCTCTTGCCCCGGCACCACCGGTGTCAAGGCGTTGGTCGGCGGGGGCACGGTCAGCCGGGTGTCGCAGGGCGCACCGCGCTGAAACGCGGCGAAAAATGATCCTGCCAAGGCGCTCGGGCGTAATTGTAGCAGTAGCCACAACAATGCCGGAGATGAAGATGATCGGTTCCCTTGTCAAAAATGCGGCCGGTTGTGCCGCCGCGTTCATGCTCGCAGTGCCTGCCATGGCCGACGTGCAGGTTGAGTTCGTCGAGGGAGCGCCAAAGGACCGCTTCGTTCTTCGCAACGCCAGCGATTGCAGCCTGTCTGCTGCAACGGTGCGTCTGGATTTGTCCTCGTCGCAGGGCGGGCTGATCTTTGATGTCACCGGTGCGGGGGCAGGGGTTGAAGTATTTCAGCCCTTTGAAATGGTTTCGGGGTCCGAGTTTCTGAACGGGTTGCCTCAGGTTCAGGACGGGCAGTCAATGGTCGATCTGGACATCCGTGCCATGCCGCCCGGTGCGGAAATCGCCTTTACGATCGACGTGGATGACACGGGCGGCGGACGCGAGATCACCGTGTCGGGGGCCGAGATTCAGGGCGCGACGGTCTCTCTGGAAGGCGCGCAAAACCCGCCGCGTGGCGTCTTTTCCTCGGCGGCCCGCGCGGCTATACCGGTAGGGACCTGCTGAGCGGCAGTGCACCTGCGGATGGAACCGGCATGACCAAGACCCTGACACGTATCGCATTTCTGGTTCTGGTAATGGGAGGCGGCATACTGATCGGCACTCTGACGGGGCCGGGGGAGTGGTATGCAAACCTGAACAAATCGGTCTTCAACCCGCCGGGCTGGGTGTTCGGCCCGGTCTGGACGGTTCTGTACGTGCTGATCGCGATGGCGGGATGGCGGCAGTTCGAACGCGACCGGGGATCGCCCGCGATGCGCCTGTGGTGGGCGCAGCTGGGCCTGAACTTCTTGTGGTCGCCCGCATTCTTCGTGCTGCACCAGCCTTGGCTGGCATTGGTAGTGATCCTGGCGCTGCTGGTGGTGATTGTTCTGTTCATCAAACACGTCCGCCCGGTGGATCGCGTTTCGGCATGGGCGTTCGTGCCCTATTTGGCATGGGTGGCGTTTGCGACTGTTCTGAACCTGTCGATCGCGGTCCTGAACTGACGCCAGCGGTGGTCAGAGCATCCACTCGACCGGCAGCCACCTGACGACGGCGGCAAGGCCGCGCTGGAACCGAGAGGTGTTCGGGTCGGTCTCAAAGGTCGTGGTCGTCCCGTCCTTGGTCTGCTGAACCCAGACCAGCCCACCGTCATCGTCCATCTCGACGCGATAGGCAAATTCCGGCTTGTCCAGTTGCCGGGCAAGATCTGTCGCGATCGTGGGGCTCTCGATCAGCAGGCCCATCTCGGTGTTCAGCCGGGCCGAACGCGGGTCCAGATTGTATGAGCCGATGAAGATCCTTTTGCCATCCGAGCCAAACACCTTTGCATGCAGGCCCGACGCGGAACCTGCAAGAATCTCGGGCAGGCTGCGTTCCTTGTGCTCGTCGCGCAACGCGCGCAGCTCCAGCAACTGAACCCCGCTTGCCAGCAGGTCGTCGCGATAGGCCATGTAAGCGGCATGAACCGGCATCACATCGGTCGCATCCAGTGAATTGGTCAGGACCCGGACTTTTACCCCGGATGACGCCAACCGCTCAAGCAACTCGGCCCCGCGGGGACCGGGAATGAAATAGGCCGAGACCAGATCGAGCGATATCTCAGAGCTTTCGGCAAAGGCGATGAGACGCTCGACCATGAGGTTCTCGTCCTCCACCTGGCCAAGCCCCTTGGCCGGGTCATCGACAAAAAGTTCGACCGCGCTCCATTCGAACGGCAGATCGCGGGCGGCGATGCGGTCGGCCAGTTCATTGTCGCGGATCGCCTTTTGGTATCCGGCCCCGGCCGCGGTCTGACGCGCGGCCTCGGCCAGCGCTTTCAGGCTTGGGTCGGTTGCATCGGGCAGGAACAACGCGGCATCATAGGCCGAGCCGCTGTTCCAAAAGGCATCGAACGACTCGGCTACCTCGTCCACGATCGGACCGATCGCGATGGTATCGACATCCAGATAGTGCGTCCCGGCCCCATAGTCGAAGTAGATGTCGCCGATGTTTCGGCCCCCGACAATCGTGGCCACGCCGTCCACCGTCATGGACTTGTTGTGCATGCGGCGGTTCAACCTTCCGAAATCGAACAGATAGGACAGCAGCTTGGGATTGCGCAGCGTGAACGGGTTGAAGATGCGGACATGGGCCGTTGGCATGGCATCCAGTTCAGCCAGAAGCGGGTCCAGCCCCGAGATGCCGTTGTCATCGACCAGGAGGCGCACGCGCACGCCTCGCTCTGCCGCCGCACGCAATTCGTCCAGCAGCATCAGGCCGGTCACGTCATCCTGCCAGATATAGTATTGGGCATCGATGGACGAGACCGCCTCACGCGCGAGAACGGCGCGTGCGGCAAATGCGGTATGCCCCTGACCGAGGGGGCGGACGCCATCCAGCCCGGGATTGCGCTGCATCGCCGGCTCGATGGCTTGGCCCAGCGGACCAGTCCAATCCGTCGGCTGCCGGTATGTCTGCTCCGAGAAATTGGTCTCGGGCAGCGGAAAGGCCAACCGCAGCCCAAGCACGACCAAGCCGAGGATTACGGCCACGGTCACCAAAGTCTTGATCAGCCGCATCGCGCCCTCGTCCTTGCCCAATCATACACAAGCGAACCTTGCCGCATCGGGCAGGGCAAGTTCAAGCATGGTTCAGCAAGGACTGAAGGTTTAGCCTCTGGGAATGTCGAACTCCGGAGGCGCCAGTTCGAACCCGTCGAACTGGAACCCCGGCGAGACGGTACAGCTGACCAACGTGTAGTCCCCAGTGCTGCGGGCGGCCTGCCAATGTCCGGCGGGTACGATGACCTGCGGCGTACCTTCGCTCAGGTCAGGGGACAGCATGTGATCGCTTGCAGGCCCGGTATCGGTTTCGCTGATCGACAGGATCAGCGGCGCGCCGGCGTGAAACAGCCAGATCTCGGTCGCATCGACCCGGTGCCAGTGGCTGGCCTCGCCCTGTTTCAGCAGGAAATAGATGCAGGTCGCGGTGGGGCGGCCGTTGTTGTCCGCGCGCCAGGTCTCGGCATACCAGCCGCCTTCGGGGTGGGGCTGCAGTTGCAGGTGGTCGATGATCTGGTCGGCGGTCATGGCGAGCCTTTCACGGCGATGGGATTTGGTGCTGGCAATACTGCGCACAGATCATATGTTTGCGCCATGACCCTGACGATCCCCTTCGACAATTCCTATGCCCGGCTGCCCGGCGCCTTTTATGCGCGCCAGTCGCCCGAACCCGTGCGCGCGCCACGGCTGTTGGCTTTCAATGATGATCTGGCGCGGGTGCTGGGCATTTCGCCCGGCGACGCGCAGGACATGGCCGAGGTTTTTGCAGGCAATACCCTGCCTGACGGGGCCGAGCCGCTGGCGCAGCTGTATTCCGGCCACCAGTTCGGCAACTACAACCCGCAGCTGGGCGACGGGCGCGCGGTGCTGCTGGGCGAGGTTGTGGGCACGGACGGGATCCGCCGCGACATTCAGCTCAAGGGCTCGGGGCGCACGCCGTTCTCGCGGCAGGGCGACGGGCGGGCCTGGCTGGGGCCGGTTCTGCGTGAATATGTCGTGTCCGAGGCGATGCACGCGCTGGGCATTCCCACCACACGCGCTTTGGCGGCGGTGGAAACCGGTGAGGTCGTGCTGCGCGAAGGCCCGATGCCCGGCGCGGTGCTGACCCGCGTGGCGCAGAGCCATCTGCGGGTGGGTACGTTCCAGGTATTCGCCGCACGCGGCCAGATCGCCGATCTACGGCGGCTGACGGATTATGCCATTGAACGCCATTACCCGGACGCCGTCGGGCCGATGGGCCTGCTGCGCGCCGTGCGTGACGCGCAGGCCGCGTTGATCGCGCAATGGATGGCGGTGGGTTTCATCCACGGGGTGATGAACACCGACAACTGCGCCATTTCGGGCGAAACCATCGACTATGGCCCCTGCGCCTTCATGGACGGCTATCATCCGAACACCGTCTACAGTTCGATCGACCGGATGGGGCGCTATGCCTATTCCAACCAGCCCGAGATTGCGGTGTGGAACCTTGCACAGCTTGCGACGGCGCTGATCCAGCAGATCGAGGACAAGCAGGCCGCCGTGGAAGAGGCGACCGAGATCGTACATGCCATGCCCGAATTGATGCAGCAGCACTGGCTGCGGCGGTTCCGGGCCAAGATCGGCCTGACCACCGAGGAGGATGGCGACCTTGCACTGATCTCGGACCTGCTGACGCGGATGGCGCAGAATCAGGCCGATTTCACCAATACCTTCCGCGCGCTGGGCAGCGATGCGGCGCGGGACCAGTTCACCGATCCGGCGGCCTTTGACGGCTGGGCCGAGGGGTGGCGCGCGCGACTGACGCGCGAGGCGGACCCGGCCGCGGTGATGCTCGCGGCCAACCCGGCCTTTATCCCGCGCAACCACCGGGTCGAGCAGATGATCCAGGCTGCCGTTCAGGGCGACTATGCCCCGTTCCACCGGCTGAACGCGGTGCTGGCCCGGCCCTATGACGACCAGCCCGACGCCGCCGATCTGAGGCGCCCGCCCACGCAGGACGAGGTGGTGCATGCCACCTTTTGCGGCACCTGAGCGGGTTTCGGCATCTGTGCTGAACTATCGGCTTGCGTCCGGGCGCGATCCTGCGAATCCTGACGGGGTACAACCGTAGAAAACCGATGACCACTTTGCCCAAGCTGCGCCTTGCCAGCTACAACATCCAGAAATGCGTCGGACTGGATCTGCGACGCCAGCCGCAGCGCATCCTGCAGGTGCTGGACCGGCTGGGCGCCGATATCGTGGTGCTGCAAGAGGCCGACAAACGCCTGCCGCCGCGCCCGGCGGCGCTTCCGCATTTCATGCTGGACGAGGCCGGGTGGAAGATCGTCGATCTGGGCGGTGCGGGCAGTCTGGGCTGGCATGGCAACGCGGTGATCTGGCGGGGAGACCACATCCGGGTGCGCCGCGCCGCGCATCACGATCTGCCGGGGCTGGAGCCGCGCGGAGCGGTCCGGGTCGAATTCGACACGCATATCGGGCCTTTGCGGGTGATGGGGATGCATCTGGGGCTGTTCTCGGCGTGGCGCCGCCAGCAGATCATCCACCTGCGGCAGGACGGCCGCGCGCTGGACCGGATGCCTACCGTCTGGGCTGGGGATTTCAACGAATGGTCACGCCAACCGATTCTTGACCGTCTGGCTCCCGACATGCGGTTCCTGCCGCCTGTGCCCAGCTTTCCCGCCGCGCAGCCTCTGGGCGCGCTGGACCGGATCGCGCTGGGCGGTGGGCTCGAGGCGCTGGCCCACGGCGTGCACGGGGAACGGCCCGCGCATATCGCCTCGGACCACCTGCCGGTCTGGGCCGATCTGCGGCTGGCGGGCTAAGGCGCAGCGGGCGCAAATCACAGTGGCGAAATCTGCGCGGACGTACTAAGACAGAAACCCGAACGGATTCTGGGGGATGACATGGCGGACACGATCATCGCGCGTTGCGAAGCCAAAGGCCTGCGCATGACCGGCCAGCGTCGAACCATCGCACAGGTACTGCAGGACAGTGATGATCATCCCGATGTCGAGGAACTGTACGCACGCGCCTCGGCGCTGGATGCGGGCATTTCGATCGCAACCGTCTATCGCACCGTCAAACTTTTCGAAGAGGCCGGCATTCTCGAACGGCTGGAATTCGGCGACGGGCGTGCGCGCTATGAGGACGCCGAGCGCGACCACCACGATCACCTGATCGACATGAACTCGGGCGAGGTGATTGAATTCGTGGACCCCGAGATCGAAGCCCTGCAGGAAAAGATCGCCTCGAAGCTGGGCTATCGCCTGAAAGGTCATCGGCTGGAGTTGTACGGAGTTCCGCTGGACAAGGACTGATCCGGCCGGGACACATCACCAAAAGCGATTGGTCATCTAAAATCTATTCATGGTTCCAAGCCCTCTTCGCGCTTGCCACGGCGGCGCGATCCGGGTCTTCTGAGTTGCGACGCGGCAATTAGGCCGTACGAAATCAATAGGCAATGACATGAACAACGCGAACGGCATCCTGCTGGTCATCGGCGCTATGGCCGCCTTCACGCTTGAGGACATGTTCATCAAGCATCTGTCGGTCACCGTGCCGACCGGTCAGGTCATGATCGTGCTGGGGCTGTTCTGCGCGCTTGTCTTTGCCGCCATGGCCATCGTGACACGCAAACCGATCTTTGACTCGGCAGCCTGGCAACCGCTGTTCGTGATCCGCGCGTGCACCGAGGCGGTCGGGGCGCTGAGTTTTGTCACCGCCTTGTCCTTGGTCGACCTGTCGACCGTTGCGGCCGTGTTCCAAGCGATGCCGCTGGTGGTCACGATGGGGGCCGCTCTCTTCCTGCGCGAGCAGGTCGGCTGGCGCCGTTGGAGCGCAATCGGCGTTGGGTTCATCGGCGTTCTGATGATCATCCGCCCCGGTCTGGACGGGTTTCGGCCCGAGGCTCTGTTCGTGGTGGCCAGCGTCATCGCCATTGCCGCGCGGGACCTGATCACCCGCCGGCTGGACGCGCGCGTGGCCTCGGCCGTGGTGGCGTTGCAGGCCTATGCGGCGGTCGCCATTGCCGGCGGCGTGCTGATGCTGACCTCGGCGCAGCCTCTGGCGCCGCTGCAGATGGGGCAGATCGGACCCTATTTCGGTGCCGTTGGTTTTGGTGTTCTAGGCTATCTGGGGATCGTGACCGCAATGCGCGTGGGCGAGGCCTCGGCCCTGACGCCGTTCCGCTATACGCGGCTGCTGTTTTCGATCTTGGCAGGGATGTGGATGTTCGGCGAACGGCCGGACCTGATGACCATGATCGGCGCGTCGCTGATCATCGGGTCGGGCATGTACACGTTCATCCGCGAACGGCGCATCGCGCGGTCCATGGCCCCGGCGGTCTGCTGACCTGTTGGCGCAAACACGCCGCTGTTGGCGCTAAAGGCCAGAAAATATGCGTGTTAGCGATAACGGACCCGGTTTACTTTTCCCCGCGTGCTGGTATGAGGCATGCAACCGAACGCATTTTCAGGGACCGGTATCATGAGCACCATCATCGACATCCACGCACGCGAAATCCTGGACAGCCGGGGCAACCCCACCGTCGAGGTGGACGTGGTTCTGGAAGACGGCACCATGGGCCGGGCGGCCGTGCCTTCGGGCGCATCGACCGGCGCCTATGAGGCGGTTGAAAAGCGCGATGGCGACAAGTCCCGTTACATGGGCAAGGGCGTGCTTGAAGCCGTGGCCGCCGTGAATGGCGAGATCGCCGAAGAGCTGGTGGGCTTTGACGCGACCGAGCAGGTGGCGATCGACGCCGCGATGATCGAGCTGGACGGCACCCCCAACAAGGCCCGCCTGGGTGCGAACGCAATTCTGGGCGTCTCGCTGGCGGTGGCCAAGGCGGCCGCGGATTTCACCACCCAGCCGCTTTATCGCTACGTGGGTGGTACCTCGGCGCGCGTCCTGCCGGTGCCGATGATGAACATTATCAATGGCGGCGAACATGCCGACAACCCGATCGACATCCAGGAATTCATGATCATGCCCGTGGCCGCCAGCAACATCCGCGAGGCGGTGCGCATGGGTTCGGAAGTGTTCCACACCCTGAAAAAGGAACTGTCGGCCGCCGGGCTGGCCACCGGTGTCGGCGACGAGGGCGGGTTTGCCCCCAACATCGCCTCGACCCGAGAGGCGCTGGATTTCATCCTCAAGTCGATCGAGAAGGCGGGCTACAAGCCGGGCGACGAGATCTATCTGGCGCTGGACTGCGCCGCGACCGAATATTTCAAGGATGGCAAATACGTTCTGGCGGGCGAGGGCAAGACGCTCAGCAGCGACGAGAACGTGGCCTATCTGGCAGCCCTGGTGAACGACTATCCGATCATTTCGATCGAGGATGGCATGTCCGAGGATGACTGGGACGGCTGGAAGGCGCTGACCGACGAGCTGGGCGGCAAGGTGCAGCTGGTGGGTGACGACCTGTTCGTGACCAACCCGGCGCGCCTGGCCGAGGGGATCGAGAAAGGCTGCGCCAACTCGATGCTGGTCAAGGTGAACCAGATCGGTTCGCTGACCGAAACGCTGCGCGCCGTGGATATGGCGCACCGGGCCGGCTACACCAACGTGATGAGCCACCGCTCGGGCGAGACCGAGGACGCCACCATCGCCGATCTGGCCGTGGCGACCAACTGCGGTCAGATCAAGACCGGCTCGCTGGCGCGGTCGGACCGGCTGGCCAAGTACAACCAGCTGATCCGCATCGAGGAATCGCTGGGCGAGGTCGCGGAATACGCGGGGCGTTCGATCCTTCGCAAGTAAGCCGCAAGCTGCTAGGCTGCCCCCGACATTGGCCGGGGGTCCTTTATGCTGAGTATCGTTGAACCAAAAACGCCGGACCAGTTTGATGCTGTCCGGCGTTTGTGTTGGGATTATCACGCCTATCTGCTGACGCTGGATGAACGGTCGCGGCAGGTCGTGAACACGTTCTATCCACCCGAGAAATATGCGGCTGTTCTGTCCGCCATCGAGATCGAGCATATGCCGCCCAAGGGCGGGACCCGGCTGGCGATGCTGGACGGGCAGGCGGTGGGCTGCGGGATGTTCCAGACGATCGGTCCGGGTATCGCCGAGATCAAGCGCGTGTTCGTGACCGATGACGCTCGGGGCACTGGTGCGGGGTGTGCGATCATGCAGGCGCTGATCGCTCAGTGCCGCAAAGACGGGTTTGAGTTGATCCGGATGGACACCGGGAAACCGCTGGAGGCGGCGACTCGGCTGTATCTGTCTCTGGGGTTCAAGCTGCGCGATGCCTATTCGGATATACCCGAAATCGCCCAGGGTCAGCTGTTATTCTTCGAAATGTCGCTGACGGGTGACCCCGCTGAACCCAATGGAATTGCAGGGTAATCTCCCTTTAACCCGGAGTTCGGGGCAGGCAGGGAGAAAAAATGCAAACATAAATGTGATTATGTGTGAACTTGTTCCTACAAGTGCGACGTTGTCGGGCGTAGTGTGACGGTACAGCAGAAAAGGAGAACGTGATGTCCGCTTCAAGAATCCTTCTCGTTATTTCCGTGCTTTCCGTCGGGGTTCTGGCGGCCTGCGCAGGTCCTGACACTTACCCGATCACCGGCGAGCCGGTGTCGCAGAACGATCCGGTGCAAGAAATGTACTACAATCCCGGGCTGATCTTCCGCGGTGAATCACGCTAGAGCTTTTTGCTCATCAACATGTAACGGTCGCGCGGTTTGAAACCGGTCCGAAGGTAGAGTTTCTGCGCGGCCTCGTTGGTTCGATCCACTTCCAGATGCAGGGTCGTCAGGCCGGCCCCGGCCAGTGCTTTGGGCAAGTCCAATAGAACCTCGGTGGCAATTCCGCGGCCGCGAATGGCCGGCCGGATGTAGATTTCGTCCACGAACCCGTCCATCCCCCCGAACTCGACCGACCAACCAAAGGTCAGTATGATATAACCCAGCGGCGCGCGCGACGGGCCGATCAGATAGATACAGCCGTGCGGGATGCCTTCCAGCAGAGGCATCAGCGCATCGCGCCTTTGGTCGGGGTCCTGCTGGATCCCGGCCTCAGCGTGAAAGGCGGCGACCAGGCCCATCAGGCGATCAAGGTCCTCGGGGCGGGCAAGGCGCAGAGCGGCGCTCATAGCCGCGCCAGCCGTTCGGTCAGCAGGGCAAAGAACCCGTCGGCATCCACGTCGCCGATGAACAGCGCGTTGGGCGTGCGGTCGGTGACGCCCCACCAATCAGCGACGGTCATGCCGAGGGTGAGATCCGACTGGGTTTCGATCTCGACGTTGACGTGTCGGCCCGAGAACAGCTCGGGCCGGATCAGATAAGCGGTCACGCAGGGATCGTGCAGTGGTGCGCCTTCGCTGCCGTATTTTTCCTTGTCGAAACGTTCAAAGAAATCGGTCATTTCGGCGACGGCGATGCCGACCTTTGTGCCAAGGGCCCGGAACGCGTCGTTGCGCGGTTTGGTGACCAGCGCCTTGTGCGTCACGTCCAGCGGCATCACCACGATCGGAACACCGGATTTGAACACGATATCAGCGGCCTCGGGGTCGACATGGATGTTGAATTCAGCGGTGGGTGTGATGTTTCCGACTTCGAAGTAAGCGCCACCCATCAGCACGATTTCCTGCACGCGTTCAACAATGTCGGGCGCCTTCTGAAAGGCCGTGGCGATGTTGGTCAGCGGCCCCAGCGGGCAGAGGGTGACGGTGCCGGGATCCTGCGCGCGCAGCGTGTCGATAATGAAATCGACGCCATGCCCCTCGGCCAACGGCATCTGCGGGTCAGGCAGGACGGGGCCGTCCAGCCCTGTCTTGCCATGCACGTGCTCGGCGGTGATCAGCGGGCGTTTCAGCGGGCGATCGCAACCCGCATGGACCGGAATATCGGTGCGACCGGCCAGTTCGCAGACGATGCGCGCATTCTTGGCCGTCAGCTCCAGCGGCACGTTGCCGGCGACGGCGGTGATGCCCAGCACCTCGATTTCGTCGGGGCTGGCCAGCGCCAGCAGGATGGCGACGGCGTCGTCCTGTCCGGGGTCGGTGTCGATGATGATCTTGCGCGCGGTCATGGGGCCTCCGGGGTCTTGAAGGGCGGAGACTGTCAATCCGCGCGCCGCTTGTCCAGCGGTTTCAGGCCCCTGTTCCGGTGGCCACCGGCGGGAGTTTGCCATTTGCCCGGTGTTCTTCGGTTTTTACCGCGTCCCACAGGGCGTCCATCTCTTCCAGCGTGCTGTCTGACGGTGACTTGCCACGTGTGGCCAACCGGGATTCGACCTGTTCGAACCGGCGTGTGAACTTGGCGTTGGTGCGGCGCAGCGCGGCCTCGGGCTCGATGCCCAAATGGCGGCCGAGGTTGACGATCACGAACAGCAGGTCGCCAAATTCATCCTCAAGCGCGTCGGCGTCCCTCTGGTCGCGCGCCTCTGCCAGTTCGGCGGCCTCTTCTGTGATTTTGGCCAGCACATGGCTGACATCGGGCCAGTCGAAACCCACCCGCGCGGCGCGTTTCTGCAGCTTGTAGGCGCGCAGCAGGGCGGGCAGGTTCGCGGCCACGCCGTCCAGCGCACCTTTCTGCTCTTTGCCGGCGCGCTCGGCGGCCTTGATCGCCTCCCAGTCGCGGGTCTGTTGTTCGGCAGACTTGTCGCGGGATTCGTCGCCGAACACATGCGGGTGGCGGGCCACCATCTTGTCGGACATGGTGCGCACCACGTCCTGAAAGGTGAAATGCCCGGCCTCTTCGGCCATCTGCGCGTGAAAGACCGACTGGAACAGCAGGTCGCCCAGCTCGCCCCTGAGCTCGTCCCAGGCCTGCCGTTCGATGGCGTCGGCGACCTCGTAGGCCTCTTCGATCGTGTAGGGGGCGATGGTGGCGAAATCCTGTTCGATGTCCCACGGGCAGCCGGTGTCCGGGTCACGCAGGCGGCGCATGATTTCCAGCAGCCGCTCGATTCCGGCGTCAGTATCGTGGATCAGTGGATTTTCAGCCATTGCGAAGCCCCTTGTTCCGGTGTCAGATGCATCCATCCCGCAGCTTGGATCAGGAGTCCACCCCCGATGCCCGTCGTCAACCGAATTGCCGATTACGCCGCCGACATGGCCGAATGGCGCCAGCACCTGCACACGATCCCGGAACTGGAGTTGGACTGCCATCAGACCGCCGCCTTCGTGGCCGAACGGCTGCGCGAATTCGGCGTGGACGAGCTGCACGAAGGGATCGCCCAGACCGGGATCGTTGCGATCATCAACGGGCAGGGCGATGGCCCCACGATCGGGCTGCGCGCCGATATGGATGCGCTGCCGATCGTTGAAGAAACGGGTGTGGAATATGCCTCGAAGAATCCTGGCAAGATGCATGCCTGCGGGCATGACGGGCACACCACCATGCTGCTGGGCGCAGCGCGGTACCTGGCCGAGACGCGGAATTTCCGGGGCCGCGTGGCGTTGCTGTTCCAGCCCGCCGAGGAAGAGGGCGGCGGCGCCGATATCATGGTCAAAGAGGGTGTGATGGACCGGTTCGACATCGCTCAGGTCTATGCGCTGCACAATGCGCCGGGCTTTGCCGAGGGTGCTTTCTATACTACGCCCGGGCCGATCATGGCGGCGGTCGACACGTTCGACATCCACATTCAGGGCATCGGTGGCCATGGCGCCATGCCGCACGAGACGCGCGACCCGGTCATGGCCGCCTGCGGAATCGCACAAGCAATCCAGACCATCGTCAGCCGCAACCATTATGCGCTGGACGACCTGGTGATCTCGGTCACCCAGATCCACACCGGGACCGTGAACAACGTGATCCCCGACACCGCCTATCTGAACGGCACCGTCCGCACCTTCGATCCGGCGGTGCAGCAGATGGTGATGACCCGCCTTGAGGAAATCGTGCAGGGGCAGGCGGCGTCCTACGGCGTTACGGCGACATTGGATTATGTCGTCGGCTATCCGGCCACGGTCAACGATGCGGACAAGACCGGTTTCGCCGCCGAGGTGGCGCGCGAAGTGGCAGGCGCCGATCGGGTGATCGCAAATTCGGGCCGCGAGATGGGGGCCGAGGATTTCTCGTACATGCTGCAGGAACGCCCGGGCGCCTATCTGTTCCTGGGGCAGGGCGACGGGCCGGGGCTGCATCACCCCAAGTACAATTTCAACGACGAGATCGCACCGGTGGGTGCCTCGTTCTTTGCGCGCATCGTCGAAAAGGCGCAGCCGTTGACCTGACGGTCCGGTCAATATCAGGAAGGAAACGGGCCAAAATGGCATTGGAAGACGCGAAAAATCAGGTCGATGAGGCCTTTACCAACCCCGACCTGAAGGGGTTGAGTTATGAAAACACCTTTGGCGGGGCCACATCCTTTCTACGGCGGCTCTACACCAAGAACCTGAAAGGCGTGGATATCGCCGTGACCGGCGTGCCGTTTGATCAGGCGGTGACCAATCGCCCCGGCACCCGTCTGGGCCCGCGCGCGATCCGCGAGGCCAGCGCCCTCCAATCGCCCGATGCGCCCTATGGTTGGCCCTTCGATGCGCTCAGCGAGCTGGCGATCATCGACTATGGCGACATGGCCTATGACTATGCCAATATCCCCGCCTTTCCCGACACGCTGACCAATCATATCCGTACCATTCTGGCGGCGGATGTGGCCTCGGTCACGCTGGGGGGCGACCACTATATCAGCTTTCCGATACTCAAGGCCTATGCCGAGAAATACGGGCCGATGTCGCTGTTGCAGTTCGACGCCCATACCGATACCTGGGCCGATGACGACATGAGCCGGGTGGACCACGGCACCATGTTCTACAAGGCGGTGAAGTCGGGAATCGTGGACCCGAAACGCTCGGTTCAGGTGGGGATCCGCACCACCAACGAGGACACGCTGGGCGTCAACATCATCGACGCGCGTGAGGTCTATGAATCCGGACCCGCCGCCGTGGCGCAAAAGATCAAGGGCATCCTGGGCGACAGCCCGGTCTATCTGAGCTTTGACATCGACGGGCTAGACCCGGCCTTTGCCCCCGGCACCGGCACGCCAGTCTGGGGCGGGCTCAGCTCGATCCAGGCGCAGATCATTCTGCGCGACATCGCCGGGATCAACATCAAGGGCGGCGACGTGGTCGAAGTGTCTCCGCCGTTTGACACGTCGGGGGCCACGGCGATCGCGGGGGCGCATGTGGCGACCCAGATCATCTGCCTGCTGGGATGGACCAAGCTGGCGAAAGATGGGCAGCTTTAACCATTGGTTAGCCATGGTTTTGCTATGGCCGGTATCAGGTGAACCAACGGGACTGGGGGCGCGCACGCCATGAGCCAATACAACCAACCCATCAGCGGCAATGATCTGGCGCGGTTTTCCGGGCCGAACACCTTCATGCGGTTGCCCGCGGCCGATACGCTGGCGGGGCTGGACGTGGCGGTGCTGGGCGTGCCGATGGATATCGGAACCTCATGGCGGTCGGGCACCCGGTTCGGCCCCAAGCAGATCCGCGCCGAAAGCGCGATGATCCGGCCCTACAACATGGCTACCTTCGCCGCGCCTTTCGACAGCCTCCAGATCGCCGATATCGGAGATCTGGCGATCAACACCTTCTCGCTGGCCGACAGCCTTCGGATCATCAAGGAAAGCTATGACGCGATCCTGGCGCAGGGCGTGATCCCGGTGGCGATGGGGGGCGATCATTCGATCACCCTGCCGATTCTGCGGGCCGTTGCCGCAAAACATGGGCCTGTTGCCCTGGTGCATGTGGACGCCCATGCCGACGTCAATGACGAGATGTTCGGTGAGCGTGAGACCCACGGAACCGTCTTCCGCCGCGCGTATGAAGAGGGGCTGATCGTGCCCGACAGGACCTTTCAGGTCGGTATCCGCGGCTCGGGCTATGCGGCCAGCGATTTCACCGAGGCAAAGGGCTGGGGGTTCCGGCAGTTTCCTGCGTGGGAGTTGTGGCAACAGAACCTGACCCAGATCGGGGCGTTGATCCGCAAGGAAATCGGCAAGCATCCGGTTTATGTCACCTACGACATCGACAGCCTGGACCCGGCCTATTCCCCCGGCACCGGCACGCCCGAGATCGGCGGGCTGACCACGCCGCAGGCGCTGCAGCTGATCCACGCGCTGGGGGGCATGAACGTGGTTGGCTGCGACCTGGTCGAGGTCTCACCGCCCTATGATCCGTCGGGCAACACCGCGCTGACGGCGGCCAACCTGCTGTTCGAGCTGCTGTGCATCCTGCCCGGTGTGACGTCACGGTAAGCGGGGCCGGCAGGTCTTGCCAGGTACCGGCGGGCGGCTAGGGTTCTGCCGGAAGGTCTGATTGGAATGAAACGCATGGTTGTTTGGTTGGTTGTCGCCGCGGTTGTCGGGCTTGGCCTCTATGTGCGGCTGGCACCGGCCGATCCCGCGCGCTGGCATGTGCAGGTCGTGGCCGAGGCAGATCGTGACCTGCCCGGAGGCGTGATCCGCGTGGCGCAGACCGGGCCGGACGGCCTCGCGCGGCTGGACCAAGTGGCGCGGGCGACTCCGCGTACGACGGTGCTGGCCGGATCGGTGGATGAGGGCCTGATCACCTATGTGACCCGCAGCCGGGTGTTCGGCTTTCCCGACTACACCACCGCCCAGCAGGACGGCGACACACTGCGCATCTATGGACGGTTACGATTTGGCCGACGGGATTTCGACGTCAACCGGAGCCGGGTCGACGGTTGGCTGGCGGCTCTGCAGTCCTGAAGACAGGCACCCCTCTGACACCTCGCGCCACATCGGCACGTTCAGCGACATCTGGCACTGAGCCATGAACATGCGGCCATCGACCTGCAGGCAGACCATCTCGCCCAGTTCGACGCGGCTGCCGGATGTGTCGGTGCAATAGCAATCCTGCACCTTGCCACCGGGGCCGATGACATCGGCCAGACCGGGCGTTGCGCAGACAATCAACAGGGCAATGATCCGTTTCATGCGCATAGCTTAGCACAAGCCGGGGCCTTGACCAAAGCCGTCGGATGATAGACACCGCCCCAATGATCCCCGAAGAACGTCTTGAACAGATCACTCAGCGATTCCAGTACCTCGAAGCGGCCATGTCCGATGGCGCCTCGGGCGGGGATATCGCGGCTTTGGCCAAGGAATATTCCGACCTCAAGCCGGTGGTCGAACAGATCGCAGCCTGGCGTCAGCTGCGGGCCGATCTGGCCGAGGCCGAGGCGATGCTGGGCGACCCCGACATGAAAGAGCTGGCCGAGGAGGAGATCCCGCAGCTCAAGGCGCGCATCCCCGAGGTCGAGCATGCGCTGCAACTGGCGCTGCTGCCCAAGGACGCGGCCGATGCGCGGCCGGCGATGCTGGAGATCCGCCCCGGCACCGGCGGCGACGAGGCGGCTTTGTTCGCGGGCGACCTGCTGCGGATGTATCAGCGCTATGCCGAGGCGCGCGGCTGGCAGCTAGAGATCATCGAAGAACAGCAGACCGAACTGGGTGGTATCAAGGAAGTGGTGGCCCATATCAAGGGCGACAACGTTTTTGCCCGGCTGAAATACGAATCCGGCGTGCACCGCGTTCAACGCGTGCCCGAAACCGAAAGCGGTGGGCGCATCCACACCTCGGCGGCGACCGTGGCGGTTCTGCCCGAGGCCGAGGACGTGGACATCCAGATCGACCCCAATGACCTGCGTATCGACACGATGCGAAGCTCGGGCGCAGGCGGACAGCATGTGAACACCACCGACTCGGCGGTGCGGATCACGCACCTGCCCACGGGAATCGTGGTGACCAGTTCCGAGAAGTCGCAGCACCGCAACCGCGAGATCGCGATGCAGGTGCTCAAGACGCGTCTCTATGACCTCGAACGTCAGCGGATCGACAGCGAACGCTCGGCCGACCGGGCCAGCCAGGTGGGGTCGGGCGACCGCTCCGAGCGCATCCGTACCTATAATTTCCCGCAGGGCCGGATGACCGATCACCGGATCAACCTGACGCTCTACAAACTCGACCAGATCATGCAGGGCGATCTGGACGAGGTGATCGACGCGCTGACCGCCGATGATCAGGCGCGCCTGTTGGCGGAGATGGCGCAATGATCGCGGCGCTGACAGCGGCACAGGCCATGGTGGCCGCCACCGCGCGCCTGCGGGCCGCAGGTGTGGACGACCCGGCGCGGGACGCTAGGGTCCTGCTGGCCCATGCCGCCCGGATCGAGGCCAGCCGCGTGACCCTGATCGCTCCCGAAGAGCTCTCGCCCGAGATCGCCGAACGCTATGAGCAACTGGTGTCGCTGCGCGCGATCCGGGTTCCGGTTTCCCATCTGCTGGGTGAGCGCGAGTTTTACGGCCGACGCTTCCGCGTCAGCCGCGACGTGCTGGACCCGCGCCCCGAAACCGAGGCGCTGATCGAAGCGGCCCTGAGCCAGCCGTTTGACCGCGTGCTGGACCTGGGCGTCGGCTCGGGCTGCATCCTGATCACCTTGCTGGCGGAACGCACCAGCGCAACCGGGCTGGGCGTCGATCTGAGCGAGGCCGCCTGTCTGCAGGCCAGCGCCAATGCGGTGGCCCATGGGGTGCAGGATCGGGCAGAGATCCAGCGCTCGGACTGGTTTGAGAACATTGGCGGGTATTTCGACCTGATCGTTTCCAATCCGCCCTATATCGCGCTGGATGAGATGGATGGCCTGTCGCCCGAAGTACGCGAGCACGAGCCGCGTCTGGCTTTGACGGATGAAGCGGACGGGCTGGACGCCTATCGTCGGATTGCGGCCGGCGCCCCGGACCACCTTGTTCCCGGCGGACGACTTCTGGTGGAAATCGGCCCGACACAGGCGCAGGTGGTCAGCGCGTTGTTCGACGCGGCGGGGCTGGCGGATATCCGTGTCGTTCCTGATCTGGACGGGCGGGATCGGGTGGTAAGCGCTAGAATGCCGGGCTAGCCGCGGATTCTGAGGCCGATTTACGCCGGTCGGGGTAAAAAACCCGGCATTTGGTGTATTAACCCCTTGTCTGCGCCGTCAGGACATGCTTACTCAGAGTAGTCAGCGCGGTTGACGCCCCTTCGGCGCACCCCTGACGCCAAGCCCAAAAAAGTCGACATCCCGTGACGGCACAGGCCACAGAGCAGCGCAGAATACGGGTGGATCGACAGTGCAAGACAAGGCTGACGTACAGTAAGATGAGATCCTCCAAATCCCGCTCGCGGGCAAAGAACAACCGCAATCGTCCCTCTGGTGGAAACGTCGTTAACCGGGTTTTCGACAGCTCGGGGCCCGAGGGCAAGGTGCGCGGCACGCCGCAGCAGATCATTGACAAGTACAACCAGCTGGCGCGCGATGCACAGCTGGCCAATGACCGCGTCGCTGCCGAAAACTTTCAGCAACATGCCGAGCATTACCTGCGCCTGCTGAGCGAGGCGCAACGCGAAATGGAAGCGCGTCGGGAAGAGCAGGAACGCCAGAACCGCGAGCGTCAGGCCGAGCGCGATCGGGAGCGGGCGGAACGGCAGGAACGTGAAGCCGCACGCCAGGCGGACCCGGCCGAGGCTCCGCAGCCGGACATCGTTGATCTGAACGCCGATTCGGATACTCCTGAATCCGGGCTTGTCGAGACGCCCGAAAGCGCGGGCGCCAAGGCCGAAGCGGCCGAGCGCAAGGACAAACCTGCCCGGAGACCGCGCGCACGCAAGCCTAAGGCCGTAGAAGAGCAGGCCCCCCAAGGCGGCGGTGATGCACCAGAGGCTGCCGAATAAGCCATAGCGGTTGCGCACAGAGTTCAAAGGCCCCGGTCAGAGATGTCCGGGGCCGTTTTCGTTCGGGATCAGGTTTTCTGCAGTTCCCGTGCCAGCGCACAGAAGGCCTCGAGCGAGACCTGCTCGGCGCGTTCGGTGGGTTTTATGCCGGCGGCTGTCAGACGGTCTTCGATATCGGGGGCCAACCCCTTGAGCGCTGCGCGCAGCATCTTTCGGCGCTGATTGAACGCAGCGGCCACGACGCGGGACAGGGTGTCGGCATCCGCCGGAAAGCGGGGTTCGGGCCGGGCGGTCAGGTGGACCACGGCGCTGCTGACTTTGGGCGGCGGCGTGAACGCTCCGGGGGGCAGGGACATGGCGATGCGCGCCTCGGCCCGCCACTGGGCCAGAATCGCCAGTCGGCCATAGGCCTTGGAGCCGGGCTGCGCCACGATGCGCTCGGCCACCTCGCGCTGGAACATCAGGGTCAGGCTCTGCCAGAAGGGTGGCCATTCCGGCGGGGTCAGCCAGCGCACCAGCAGTTCCGTGCCCACATTGTAGGGCAGATTGGCCGCCACGCGGATGGGCGGGGTCAGATGTTCAAGCGGATCGATTTCAAGAGCGTCGCCATTGATGACCTCGAGCCGCCCGGGATAGGCAGCGGCGATTTCCTGAAGCGCGGCGATGCAACGGATATCTTTTTCCACCGCCACCACCTTGCGCGCACCTTCGGCCAGCAAACCGCGGGTCAGGCCTCCGGGGCCGGGGCCGATCTCCAGCACGTCGCATTGGCTCAGGTCGCCGGCCTGCCGGGCGATCTTGGCCGTCAGGTTGAGATCGAGCAGGAAGTTCTGGCCCAGCGACTTGCGGGCCGAGAGCTGGTGCTTGGCGATGACCTCGCGCAGCGGGGGGAGGGTGTCGATTGCGCTCATGATCCGGTTACCGTGGCGCGAGGGGCAGGCGGTGCGCCAGAGAATTTTTGCCTCCGGCGGGGATATTTGGCGCCAGATGAAGGATCAAGTGCTTTGTGCCATGCGTTGGGCGAGTTTCAGCGCCTCGATCAGGCTGGTGGGGTTTGCGATGCCCTGTCCGGCGATGTCGAGCGCGGTGCCATGGTCGGGCGAGGTGCGGATGAAGGGCAGGCCCAGGGTCACGTTCACGCCACGGTCGAAGTCGAGGGTCTTGATCGGGATCAGCGCCTGATCGTGATACATGGCGATGGCGGCGTCATAGCGGGCGCGTGCGGCGGCGTGGAACATCGTGTCTGCCGGGTGCGGGCCGGTGACGGTGTAGCCCTCGGGGGTGAGATCGGCCAGCAGAGGGGCGATCCAGTCCAGTTCCTCGCGGCCCATCTTGCCACCCTCGCCGGCATGGGGGTTGAGCCCGGCCACCGCGATGCGAGGATGCGGGATGCCGAATTGGCGGCGCAGGCCGTCGGCGGTGATTGCGATCGTGTCGCGCAGCAGGTCGGGCGTGAGGCGCGAGGGCACCTGCGACAAAGGGATGTGGATCGTGGCGGGTACCACGCGGAGTTGCTCGCTGGCTAGCATCATCACCACGCGGGAACGGCCTGCCAGCGCCGCCAGAAATTCGGTATGGCCAGGATAGGCGAAATCGGCGCCGTCGATCAGGGCCTTCTTGTGGATCGGTGCCGTGCAGAGGGCCGAGGCCGCGCCCGATTGCACCAGTGACACGCCGGTTTCGATGGCGTCTATCACCGAAGGCGCATTGGCTGGATCGGGGTGGCCGGGCAGGTTCGGGGCCGGAAAGGTCAGCGGCAACACCGGCAGCGCCTCTGCGCAGATGTCAGCCACTTGGGCCGGGTCTACGATCTCGGTCGTGGGGATGTCGTCGGGCAGGTGACCGGCGTCGCCGATGTAAAAGAATGGGCAGCTGTCGCGCAATGCGGTCCAAGCCTTGGCGGCGATCTCCGGACCGATGCCCGAAGGTTCTCCGCAGCTGAGCGCGATGGGCGCGGTCATTGCTCGATGATGGTGGCGTCGGCGCGCAGTTGTTCGACGAGGCTGTTGGCGAATGCCTGCAGGCGTTGCTGCGTCAGCGCGTTGGCCACGTCCTCGCGCGACGTGTCCTCACCCAGATCGCGCGTCCGATTGCACAGCATGAGGAACACCAGCGTCTGGCCGTTGTTTCGGGTCAGAGAGGTCGACACCTCGTTTGGGTCCAGCTTCGCGAGTTCCAGCGCGATGTCGCGCGGGATTTCGGACGGACTTGCCGAGACCCGGTCGAGTACCTCGGGCGGTTGCCCCTTGGCGATGCCGTACAGGTCGTCGCAGGTATCCACCGTTTCCTTCAGTTCGGCGGCTCTTTGCAGTGTTTCGGGGCTGAGTCCGCCAGGCAGGTAATAGGCCGCATAGTCGATCTTGGAGAACCGCGGCGTGCTGGCGGCCACTTCTCGCAGGCCGCGCATCTGGAACAGGGCTACGGCGTTGGGCAGGCTCAGCGGGGCCGTGACCTCGCCATTCTTCAGGCCAAGGATAACCGGTTGCAGCGCCGGAGGCAGGTTGCTGACGTTCAACCAGTCCAGGCGTCCGCCATTTTCGCGTGTCGGCGCTGCCGAGTACTGCGTGGCAGCGGCCGAAAATGCATCGATGGTTTCGACACGGGCGATCTCGTCGGCCAAGGCTTCGGCCTGTGCCAAGGTTTGCGCATTCACGGGGATGATGATTTCGGACAGCAAAACCTGGAGACCGCCACCGCCGGTCTGACCCATTGCACGGTCAATTTCGTCGTCCGTCGGACGGGCCTGAGAGATAAAGCGGGCGCTGACATAGTCGCGCCATGCCAGCTGACTGGATACGTAATCCCGCACGGTTTCCCGGTCGATACCCGCGTCAGCCAGCGCCTTCAGGAATTGATCCGGGGTCAGCTGACCACGCGAAGCGAATTCGTCGATCGCAACCTGAATGTCTTCGGGTGTGGGCTGGATGCCGGCTTCGCGCATGGCCTGTTTGCGCAGGCGCTCGTCGATCAGCGCCTTGCGGACTTCGGCCTCCGAGCTGCCCGGGATACCCAGAATTTCGAGAAACCGCTGGCGCTGATCCAGTTCGTACCAGGTGACGATATCCTGATTCACGCGGATAGCCGGTGAAAACAAGCTTTGCGCGGGGGCTTGCTGAGGCGCAACTGTCAGCATGGCGACCGCGAGGCTGGGCGCAAATGCCGTCAGCCAACGGGAACGAAAGAACCTGGAAAAACCTGAAATCAGCTGCATTTTCTTTTATACTTCTTGCCCCCGCCTTCAACGGCGTATCCTGTCAGTGCAACGGTAAAGCCGAATTCCGTCGAAGGCTCAATACTTGATGTCGAAGTATATCGCCGGCTGACGGACATGTTAACCTGCACACATTCATTTTCATACGTCACACCCAAGCCCAGCCGCAGCGGTTCGGATTCTGCCAGATCATAGCGGGCCAGGGCGTTGGCTCTCCAGTTTTCATCCAGTCGTTGACGTGCGGTCAACCGTATCTCGGATGTTTCCATGTCAAGGTTTTCGGCCGGGTCCGGCTGCTGCCAGATATAGCTTCCGCCCAGTTGGGTCCCCTCGTTGGCCCAGGTTCCGCGCAATTCAGCCTTGGTAAAGCTGAAATCGCCATCCATCAATCCGCGTGCGGCCAGCGTCAGGCCATTGTTCGTCTTGATCTGCCCTGCCAGCAGCAGGTCGGAGGAAGTTCCCTGCAGGCCGGACGTAGCGGTGAAGTTCGGATCGGCGGTCGAGCGGAAGACCTGGCCGACCGTGGCCAATGCCCGCCAGCCGCCCGGGGCATACCGAGCCCAGTTCACGCCCACGACCGCGGTCGTGCCGTCTTCGCGTCGGTCCTCGGCCGGAAAGCGTGACAGGGACAACAGGTTGCCCTGGTCAAATTCCTGGAAGGTGCTTTCGTCATCGGGCACATCGGTGTCCGAAACATGGGTCCAGCCAAACTGCGCGATCGGCTCCAGAAACTGGGTCGCACCAGAGGCTTCGCGCCGGGTCATCGGGTAGCGCAGCGTCAAAGCCGCGCGCGGGGTCGACCGGGTGATCTGGTCGGGGTAGGCGCTGTCGTTGCGAATGTCGAACGTGTCGACCGAAGCCCCCAGTTCCGCATCCGCGCGCAACCCGGAGGCAAAGGTCCAGCTGCGCAGCCACTGGGCGTCGAATGTGGCGCGGGCCACATCGCGCCCGATGATATCCTCGTCGCTGGTCCGGGTGTGGGTGTGGGTGACGAAGCCCAACCGCACCTCACCGCCGACAGCGGAGGCGGGAAAATAGCGTTTCTGGTAGAACAGATCGAAGACCTGCGACGGGATCTCATCCTGTTCCTCGCTGTCGCGCAGGGTCTTGTAGTGAATGAAGCTGGTCCGAAACGCCGTGTCGCGTTTGATGCGCTCGAGCGCGATCTCGCTGCGCAGGCGGTCATAGTCAGGCAGCCCGTAGTCCGCCAGGTACGAGTCGTCCGATGCGGTCTGGACGTCAAAGGTCAGCCGGAAATCGTTCGGCAGATTGAACCAGCCATTTGCAAAGAAATAGCCCCGATCCTGCTCCTGCTGGACGTCGTCGCGGGTATAGGCCCCTTCAAACTGGATGCGGCCGTTCTTGAAGGCCTGCCGGTAGCGATAGCCAAGCGTCGTGGTCTTGGACGACAGGTAGGGGGTCAGCGTCAGATCCTTGTGATCGCCCAGTTTGAAGAAATACGGCGTCTTGACGCCAGTACCCAACTGCGAGGTCGTGCGGATTGACGGCACAAGAAATCCGGTTGCCCGATCCAGTGTCGGGTCCGGCAGTCGCAGGGTTGGAAAGTAGAAAACCGGCACATCCAGAATGCGGAACTGGGCGCCCTCGAAATACAACTGCCGTTCGAGCTGATCATGCGTGACCTTGCGCGCCCGGATCTGCCAGAGGGGCGGCCGACCGTCGGCGCAGACATGGCAGGACGTGGCCGAGACCTTGCTGAACTGCGTGTATCGTCCTGCCGCGCGGGTCGCCTGAACCGACGCGATCTGTACCTGCTGATCGAAGACCAGCCGTGCGCCGGTCAGCAACCCGTTCTGGATGCCGTCATCCAGTTGCGCTGAGTCCGCAAGGACGGTCGAGCGCCCGCCCTGATCGATCCGGATCGGACCTTCCAGCGTCAGCTCGCCCGACTCGCGGTCGAACACCACGCGCTGTGCGGACAGTTTGACGTCGCCCTGAAAAGCTTCGACGTTGCCCTCGGCCACCAGTTTGCGATCCGGGGTGATGAAGATCCTGTCGGCGACCAGCAGGGCAGGCTGATCCTGTTGTTGTGCCGTGTCAGACGCGGGCGTACTGGTCTCCGAGGTCTGGGCCAATGCCAGCCCCGGACCGGAAAAGAACACGGCACTGGACAAAAGAAGGGGCAGAAGGCGCCGCATCAACCGTCCTCCGCGTGCAGCAGAAGGCCGAGCGACAGCAATATGGCCGCAAACGGTGGTGCCCAGGCCGCAATCACAATCGGCAATTGGCCGTTCTCTCCCAAAATCTGAGCGAAATTGCGCACGAAGTATACGCCGAACCCCAGCAAAACAGCAGTCAGCACGGCGACGCCGGTGCCGCCGAACCGCACGTGCCGCATGGTGAAGGCCGCGCCGATCAACACCATCGAAATCAGGAAGAATGGGCGCGCCAGCTGCACCTGCAGCCAAACCTCGTATTGCTTGGTTGAAAAGCCCGCTTCGCGCAGGTCGCGGATCAGCTGGGGCAGGTCATAGACCGAGACGCTGTCCTGTTGGCCCAAGGTTTCCAAGATGCGCTGACGGGTCAGCGAAGTGGGCAGCCGCAGGGTCTCATGCGTAACGGCGTGGGTCTCGGGGTTGGTGTCGCTGGACAGGGGCCATTCCTTGGTGTTGCGCAAGATCCAGGCCCCGTCCTCGAGGCGAGCGCCGTCGGCGATGATTTGACGGGTCGGAAGACCTTCGGGCGAAAACGTGATGATGGTCACGTCGATCAATTCAAGCTCGGCGTCGTTGGTCGATGCGCGGGCATGAATCACCGATTGGCCCTGCGGTGAGCCCTGACGCAGCCAAAGCCCGTCGCGGCTGATCGAGAGGGCGGAATTGCCACCGTTTTTGTATAGATCCGAGAAATGCCGGTACTGCTCGGACGTGGCCGCCGCAATCGGGTTCAGCAGGGCCACCGCCAGCGTTCCGATTAGCAGCGCCAGAAGGACCGGTGCCACCAGCGCGCGGATACCCGAGCGGCCGATCGCCCGGGTCACCACCAACTCCGAGCTTCGGGCGAGGCCGACAAACAAAGCAATGGTCGACAGGATCATCAACAGCGGCAGCATCTCGCTGATCGCAGCGGGCGTGTTCAACAACGTCAGCTGCAGAACCTGGCCAAAGGACAGGTCGGCGTCATTGAACCGACGGGCCTGTTCGATCAGGTCGATCAGGATCATCAGTGTCAGGAAGATGGCCCCAATCACCAGAAAGCTCTGCAAAAAGCGGCGGGCGAAGTACCGGTCCAGAATCACGGCCGCATCCCCGGCACGGGGCGTCCAGCAGGCCTGTTGCCAGAATCGCCAAGGCACAAAAACATGCGCGACGGCCTATGCCTGCCGAATGATGCCAAGTTTTCTCCCCCGAGCCTGCCGGTCATTTTGGCGCGACCTTAATGCAATTGGCGGGCGGGGAAAACTGCTATCTGGTCAATGGCGGCGGCGCGGGCTAGGTCTGTGGGCAGAGTTTTTCAGGAGCAAGAAATGAGCAGTCTGGTACCGATCCGTTTTCAAGCCTTCGAACTGGACCTGATGGCGCAGGCCCAAGGCCGGGTGGCCATTCTCATACCGACCGATGGCAAGATGAACCCCGCCGCGCGCCGCGCAAACCGACTGACCCGTGGTGCCGTGGCCCGGCTGGTGGAAAGCAACCGTTTCGCCAAGGTCAAGACAGGCGACGTGATCTCGTTGGCTTGGCCCGGCGGGATGGAGGCAGAGGCATTGGACATTCTCGTCCTGCCACGCCGCCCCGAGCCGGACGAAGCCCGCAAGGGCGGAGCCGCGCTGGCCAAGCTGGCAGGTGGCAAGGACCTGCTGGTCATGGCGGGCAACCAGGTGCGGACCGAGGAACTGGCCTTGGGCATTGCTTTGCGCAGGTATGATTTTGACGCGCACAAAACCACGGACGATGACGCAAAAGGCGCGGTGTCCATCTGCCACGCCAAGCCCGACGACGCCAAGGCCGCCTTCGCACCGCTCTATGCGGTTGCTGATGGTGTGCGCATGACCCGCGACCTGACGAACGAACCCGCCAACATCCTGACAACGAGCGAATTTGCCAACCGTCTGAAAGAGATGGAGGAGTTGGGCCTGAAGGTCGAGGTGCTGGAGGAAGACAAGCTGGCCGAGTTGGGCATGCGGACCCTGCTGAGCGTCGGGCAAGGGTCGGACAGCCCCTCGAAAGTCGTCGTGATGCAGTGGAATGGCGGCGATGCTGATGACGCACCGCTGGCTCTGGTCGGCAAGGGGGTCGTTTTCGACACCGGCGGTATTTCGATCAAACCGGCCGCTGGTATGGAAGATATGACCATGGACATGGGCGGCGCAGGCGTCGTTGCGGGCACCATGCGCGCATTGGCCAAGCGTAAGGCCAAGGCCAATGTCGTGGGCCTGGTTGGGCTGGTCGAGAACATGCCCTCGGGCAGTGCCACGCGGCCGGGCGACGTCGTGAAGTCGATGAAGGGCGATACGGTCGAGATCATCAACACCGACGCCGAAGGCCGTTTGGTGCTGTGTGACGTCATGTGGTACGCGCAAGAGCGGTTCAATCCGGTCGGCATGATCGATCTGGCCACCTTGACCGGCGCGATCATCATCGGGCTGGGGCATGAAAACGCAGGCGTGTTTTCCAACAACGACACCTTCTGCGACGCGTTCCTGAAGGCGGCCCGGGCCGAGGATGAAGGCGCGTGGCGTATGCCGCTGGGGCAGGCTTATGACGATCTGCTGAAGTCGCGCATCGCGGACATGAAGAACGTGGGCGGCCGGCCGGCCGGTTCGATCACCGCAGCGCAGTTTCTGCAGCGTTTCGTCAAGGAAGAAACACCCTGGATCCATTTGGATATCGCGGGCGTGGCCTCGGTCGCGGCGGAAACGTCCTATGCGCCCAAGGGCGCCACGGGTTGGGGCGTCCGTGCGCTCAGCCGTTTCGTGCAGGACAATTTCGAGTAGGTCGATGGGCGCCGTCTACTTCTACCACCTGACCCGCCATCCACTTGAGCAGACCTTGCCGGTATTGCTGGACAAGGCACGACAGGCCGGGTGGCGGATTGCGGTGCGAGGCACTGACCCTGCGCGGATGGACTGGCTGGACGAAAGGCTTTGGCTGGGCCCCGAAGACGCGTTTCTG
The DNA here is from genome assembly GCF_056537865.1 of Ruegeria sp. BJ5. Classification (NCBI taxonomy): domain Bacteria; kingdom Pseudomonadati; phylum Pseudomonadota; class Alphaproteobacteria; order Rhodobacterales; family Roseobacteraceae; genus Ruegeria; species Ruegeria sp. BJ5. The sequence continues at coordinate 759,533 of NZ_JBQFSH010000001.1, read as the reverse complement.
CCGCATGGGCAGGCAGGTGGGCCGTATGACGCGGTTCAGCCGATTCTGCTGACTACCGAGGCGGACGCTGCCAACAACCCGTCTTGCCTGATGGCGGTGGACGGGGCCGAGGTGACGCCGGATGAGGTGACCGCCTCGGAGCGGGTTTGCATCCTGTTCGACGGCAACGATCCAAGCGCGGTGGACCATGCGCGTGGTCAATGGAAGACGCTGACCGCGGCGGGTTGCGCGGCGCAGTATTGGTCGGAGGAATCCGGCCGTTGGGAGAAAAAGGCCGAATCCGGCTGACTTGGGACCAAAATCAGATTGCAGGCGTGGCGATCCGCGCGACAGGAGATTGATTGATGAAAATGAAACCGTTGGGCCGCACGGGCATCCAGGTCTCGGACCTGTGCCTCGGAACCATGACATTCGGCACGCAGACCCCCGAGGCGGATGCGCATCGTCAGATCGACACGGCGCTGGCAGCCGGGATCAATTTCCTTGATGCCGCCGAGATGTACCCGGTCAACCCGATCACCAAGGAGACCGTAGGCAAGACCGAGCAGATCATCGGCAACTGGAATGCGGCACATCCGGCCCGCCGCGGAAGCTATGTTCTGGCGACCAAGCACTCGGGGGCCGGCTTCACGCATGCGCGGGACGGAGCACCGATCTCGGCCAGCACGATCCCCGGGGCCATCGAGGGATCGTTGCGGCGTCTGCAGACCGACTACATCGACCTGTACCAATTTCACTGGCCCAACCGAGGCAGTTACATGTTCCGGCAGAACTGGGACTATGACCCCTCGGGCGGCGACAGGCAGGCGGTTCTGGACAACATGCGCGAATGCCTCGAGGCGTCGCAGTCGCAGGTGGACAAGGGCAATATCCGCGCCTTCGGCCTGTCGAACGAAAGCGCCTGGGGAACCGCCCAGTGGCTGCGCTTGTCGGAAGAGATGGGTGCGCCGCGGGTGGCCTCGGTCCAGAATGAGTATTCCCTGCTGTGCCGCCTGTATGACACCGACATGGCCGAGTTGAGCGCCTATGAGGATGTGGGTCTGTTGGCCTTCTCGCCACTGGCCGCCGGATTTCTGACCGGCAAGTATCAGGGCGGGGCGGTGCCCGAGGGATCGCGCATGTCGATCGTGCCGCAGATGGGCGGGCGCAAGGGCGACCGGGTTTTCGACGCGGTCGAGGCCTATCTGGCGATTGCCGCGGAACACGGGCTGGACCCGGTGCACATGGCGCTGGCCTGGTGCCAGACGCGGCCGTTCATGACCTCGGTCATCTTCGGCGCGACCACGCAGGCGCAGCTGGAGCGGATCCTGGAGGGGCGGGATGTCGTGCTGTCGGATGAGATTTTGGCCGAGATCAACGCGGCCCATCGCGCGCATCCGATGCCGTATTGAGGGATGGGGGCGCTGCCCCCGTCGTCGCAGCCAACTCCCCCAATCTATGACCAAATCAAGCTCGCCCGTCAGTGATGGGTAGGCTGGGTGCGGTCCTGCCTGAGGTCGCGGGCGGATAGTCCATGCGCCGTGCGGAAAGCGCGCGCAAAGCTGGATTGTGACGTGAACCCCGTGGCCAGTGCCACATCCATCAGCGGCATGTCGGTGTCGGTGACCAGACGGCGGGCCTCGGCCAGGCGCAGTTGCAGGTAGTGGTCCTGTGGCGTGGTGTTCAGCCGCAGGCGGAATTGCTGCTGCAGGGTGCGCGGGCTGGTTCCCAGGGCCCTTGCGATCTCGGCCAGGGGCAGCGGGTCGTCCAGCGCGGCCTGCATGATCGCGTTGGCGCGGGCGGTCAGGGCACTGTGGCGGTGTGGCGCCCCAGTACGGCTCTGTGGTCTGCCGGGTTCGGGGGCGCCTTCGTAGAGGAACAGGCCCGAGACACGGGCCGCGAAGCCGGCGCCGTGGCGTGCCGCGATGATTTGCAGCATCATCTCGACCGCGGGGATCGCGCCGCCCGAGGTCAGGCGGTTGCCCGACACGGTGAACCGGTCGGGGCGCACGTCGACTTCGGGGAAGCGGCTGGCGAAGGTCTCGAGATCTTCCCAATGGGTGGTGGCGGCGTGACCGTCAAGCAGCCCTGCTTCGGCCAGCAGCCATGGGCCTCCGTCAATGCCCGCCATCGTGGCACCGGTATTGGCGATGCGACGCAGCCCGGCCAGAAGGCTGGGCGTGGCGTGGCGCACCAGATTGAACCCCGCGATCACGATCATCAGGTCGCAGTGGTCGAGACGCGCGAGCGGGATGCCCGGCACTCGCAATGCGCTGGTCAGCATCGCCGGCTCGGGCGTTGCGGTCACGTAGTCCCAGTCGAAGGCTGGGCGGTCGGCCAGCCGGTTGGCGGCGCGCATCGGGTCCACCGCCGAGGCAAAGCTGAGCGTGTTGCACTCGTCCAGCACCAGAACGGCGGTTTTCAGCGCGCGGTGCTCGGGCTGGAGGATGTTTTTTGCGGATTTCATCAAGTCTGATTCGCATTCTGGCAAGTTGTCTGCTCAAGGCTGCGCCAGAGTCGGGGCCAGACGCAAATCGGAATCCGGGGAGAAGCCTGGGGAAAACCCATGGCGAAGCCCGGTATAACCTGGGGATAACACCATGCCTTTGGAAATGAACCGCGAAGTTTTCATCACCTGCGCCGTGACCGGCTCGGGCGGGACGCAGGATCGCAGCCCGCATGTGCCGCGTTCGCCCAAGCAGATCGCCGACAGCGCCATCGCGGCCGCCAAGGCCGGAGCGGCAGTGGTGCATTGCCATGTGCGCGACCCCGAAACCGGCGCGCCCAGCCGCCGTCTGGACCTGTATCGCGAGGTTACCGACCGCATCCGCGATGCCGAGGTGGACGTGGTTCTGAACCTGACCGCCGGCATGGGTGGCGACATCGTGTTCGGCGGGGTCGAAGCCCCGTTTCCCGTGGCCGAGGGGACCGACATGATCGGTGCGTCGGAACGGGTGGCGCATGTGGCCGAGTGTCTGCCCGAAATCTGCACCCTGGATTGCGGCACCATGAACTTTGCCGAGGCCGACTATGTGATGACCAACACGCCCGGCGCGTTGCGGGCGATGGGGCAGATGATGACCGATCTGGGCGTGAAGCCCGAGATCGAGGCCTTTGACACTGGCCATCTGTGGTTTGCCAAGCAACTGGTGAAAGAGGGCGTTCTGGCCCCGAATGCGCTGGTGCAGCTGTGCATGGGCGTCCCGTGGGGCGCGCCGGATGACCTGAACACCTTCATGGCGATGGTGAACAACGTGCCCGACGACTGGACCTTCAGCGCGTTCTCGCTGGGGCGGCATCAGATGGCCTACGTGGCGGCCTCGGTTTTGGCTGGCGGCAACGTGCGCGTGGGGCTCGAGGATAACCTGTGGCTGGACAAGGGGGTGCTGGCTGAAAACTGGCAACTGGTCGAACGCGCCGGAACAATCATCGAGAACATGGGCGCGCGGGTGATCGGCCCGGCTGAAGTGCGCGAGAAGTTGGGATTGGTCAAACGGGCGCCTGTGGCAACCTGACGAGCGGGGCGACCCTCGGAAATTCTGTCAAACAACGATGGCCCCAGATGCCGTGTGGACGCTTGGGGCGAAGGAGAGAAGATGAATACGGCAGCGATCATCGGTGGTGGCGTGATCGGCGGCGGATGGGCCGCGCGGTTTCTGCTGAATGGTTGGGATGTACGGGTGTTCGACCCGGACCCCGAGGCTGAGCGAAAGATCGGCGAGGTTTTGAACAACGCGCGGCGGTCGTTGCCCGGGCTGAGCGATGTGCCGCTGCCGCCCGAAGGCGCGCTGAGCTTTCATGGCGACATGGCCGACGCGGTGCAGGGGGCCACTTGGATACAGGAGAGCGTGCCCGAGCGGCTGGATCTGAAGCTGAAGGTTTACAAGGGGCTGCAGGAGGCCTGTGATCCGGGGGCGATCATCGGGTCCTCGACCAGCGGGTTCAAACCGTCCGAGCTGCAGGACGGCGCGCTGCGGCCTGAACAGATCGTGGTGACGCACCCGTTCAACCCGGTCTATCTGCTGCCGCTGGTCGAACTGGTGCCCTCGGCCGCCAACTCGCCCGAACTGGTCGCGCAGGCCAAGGATGTGTTGCGCTCGGTCGGTTTCTTCCCGCTGCAGGTCCGCAAGGAGATCGACGCGCATATCGCCGACCGGTTCCTCGAGGCCGTGTGGCGCGAGGCGTTGTGGCTGGTCAAGGACGGCGTGGCCACGACCGAGGAGGTGGACGAGGCGATCCGCATGGGTTTCGGCATCCGTTGGGCGCAGATGGGCCTGTTCGAGACCTATCGCGTGGCCGGGGGCGAGGCCGGGATGCGGCACTTCATGGCCCAGTTCGGCCCGGCGCTGAAATGGCCCTGGACCAAGCTGATGGACGTGCCCGAGTTCTCCGACGATTTGGTCGACATGATCGCCGACCAGTCGGACGCGCAATCGGGGATGCACTCGATCCGCGAGTTGGAGCGCATTCGTGACAACAATCTGGTGGGCATGATGCGGGCGCTGAAGGCGCGCGACTGGGGCGCGGGGGCAGTGCTGAACCAGCATGACGCGCTGCTGAAGCCGGGTGCCCTGCCGACGCTGGATCAGGCGGATCCGAGCCAGCCGATCCTGACGCTGGCCCGCGCGGTGCCGCTGGACTGGACCGACTACAACGGTCACATGAACGAGGCGCGGTATCTCGAGGCCTTTGCCGCAGCGACCGACCGCTTCATGGAGATCATCGGCTGCGATGCCGATTACATCGCCTCGGGCGGCAGCTATTTCACCGCTGAAAATCACATCCGGTATCTGGACGAGGCCCATGCCGGGGCGAAAATCGAGGTGCGCACGCAGATGCTGTTGGGGCAGGGCAAGAAGCTGCACCTGTTCCACAGCATGTACGAGGGCGACAAATTGCTGGCCACGGGCGAGAGCTTTCTGCTGCATGTCAGTCTGGAAACCCGCCGGCCTTGTGCGCCGTCGCCGCGGATCGAGGCCGCGATGGCCCGCATCGCCGAAGCTCAGGCCGGGTTGCCCTATCCCGAGGGCGCGGGGGCGGCGATCCGCAAACCGGCATGACGGGGCGGGTTCTGATCACCGCCGGTGCCTCGGGCGTGGGGCGCGCGATGGCCGAGGCGTTCGACGCCGCGGGCGCGCAGGTTTGGGTGGCCGATGTGGACGCGGCTGCGCTTCAGGCCTGCCCGGATCACTGGGGGCGATCGCAGGTCGATGTGTCGGATGAGGCCGCCGTCGCAGCGCTGTTCGGCAAGATCGCGGCGCAGTGGGGCGGTCTGGACGTTCTGTGCGCGAATGCGGGTATCGCGGGGCCGACCGCATTGGTCGAAGATGTTGCGCTAAGCGATTGGCAAAAATGTATTTCCGTCAACCTGGACGGGGCGTTTTTGTGCGCGAAATACGCGGCGCCGATGCTCAAGCGGCAGGGGCGCGGCGCGGTGCTGATCACATCCTCCACCGCCGGGCAGTACGGCTATCCCAACCGTGCGCCCTATGCGGCGGCGAAATGGGCGGTGATCGGGCTGGGAAAGACCCTGGCGATGGAACTGGGGCCGCACGGCGTGCGGTGCAACGTCATCTGCCCCGGCGCGGTGGAAGGCCCGCGGATGGAGGGCGTACTGCAGCGCGAAGCGACCGCCAAGGGCATGACCCGCGATCAGGTCTATCAGGGCTATGCGGCGGGTACTTCGATGGGCCGCTTCGTCGAAGCGCATGACATTGCCGCCATGGCGGTGTTCCTGGCCTCGGATGCGGCACGGTTGGTGTCGGGGCAGGTCATCGCCGTCGATGGGCACACCGTGAACCCCGACCCCAAGCTCTAGCCCTGGTTGGGGCCGCGCATCTGGCGGATCGAGGCGCGAACGGCCTGCCAGTTCTGTGCCTCTTCCACGTTTCCGGCGGCTTCGAATTCGCGGGCTTTCTGGGCGGCTTCGGCCTCGGCCTTGTCGCCATGCGCCGAGTAGAGGGCGCGCGCGTATTGAGCGGTTTTGAGAGCGTCCATTCCTGATATCCTCCTTTTGGTCGGATCGTTCGGATTTTCGCGCACCTCAATATAGGGGATCGGGTGGGAAATTGCACCTGTTGGCTTGTGTTACCCTGCCGAAATGGCCGCGCGCAGTTGGCGCAGGTGAATCGGGAAATGCCGGGCAGTCAGATCAGCTTCGCGGACCAAGGTATCGAAATGGCGCGTAAAAACCTCGATCCGGTCCCGGTCGCGGAAGGCCATGTAGTGGCTGCCGGCATAGAACACGCAGAGCAGCGGACCGAAGATGGTGACCGGCGCGGAATAGAGCCGCTTGGCATCGAACAGGTAGATGCGCATGCGCGGATACAGCTGTTCGCACAGCTCCAGCATATGATCGATCTGGTCCAGCCGCACCTGCAGGGGCAGCCCGTCATAATAGCCGGTGCCACAAACAAAGCTGTGAATCTCATACAGCGGCATGGCTATTTCATAGTCGGACTGGGCCCCGCGCATCCAGGTCAGGCGGTCCTCGGAGGCGCCGATGGCCTGGTCGGCGGTTCGGCCCAGATGCGGCGCATATTCCCATTCCAGCACGGCGCGGGTTTTCAGCATGTCGGGCAGGGTGGCCGGAACATAGCGGATTTTGTAGCCGGCGGCCTCCTGATGCCATTCAAAGATGCGCTCGTCGACCAGGGCGCGGGGTGCCTCGGTCATGGTCAGAGAACTGGCCAGCAGCTCGGCCGCGCTCTCGGGTCGGTTCGAGAGGCTGAGCAGCCAATCCGCCGACACCCCCAGAGCCGAGGCGCAGCTGCCCACGACATGGGCGTTGGGCAGGCGTGCGCCCGTATCGGTCAGCAACTGGGAAACGGTTGAGCGATCGACCCCGATGGTGCGCGCCAGCGCGCTTTGGCTCATCTTCCGCTGGTCCATTGCGCGGGCCAGGCGCAGGCGGAACTGCGCGGCGCGGTCGCGTTTGTCGAAATTTTCCTGCATGTGGTGATAAATATCACGAACGCTGAGATTTGTTAATTATATTCGGAATTCTCGACAGGGCCACTGGCAGGTAACGCTTGTGTGAAAAGCAAAAAGACTGGGGACCGGAATGGAAACGCGGCGAAGATCTGTCGTGAAGGCAATCATTTGGAATGCGATGGGCCTTGCGGTCATGACCGTGGTGGGGCTGGTCGCCACCGGTTCGGCCGCTATTGGCGGCGCATTGGCGGTGGTGAACACGGCCATCGGGCTGACACTCTACGTGATTTACGAACGCATCTGGGCCGGAATTTCCTGGGGGCGGCATGGCTGAGGCGACCACCCCCAAATCCCCCGAATGGCCGACCTTTGCCCTGATCGTTGCCTGCTATGCCCTTTGGCTGATTGCGATTTTCGGCGTGGCTGCGTGGTCGCTGTGGCTGGCGGTGCCGATGATGGGCGTCGTCGCGGCGCTGCATTCTTCGCTGACGCATGAGGCGCTGCACGGCCACCCGTTCCGCGCAAAGTGGCTGAACGAGGCGCTGATGGCGCTGCCGCTGACCCTATTCATCCCCTACAACCGTTTCCGCGATCTGCATCTGGCGCACCATCAGGATGCCAACCTGACCGACCCCTATGACGATCCGGAATCCAACTATCTGGATCCGGCGGTCTGGATCAGGCTGCCCCGGTGGCAGCGGTGGGTCTATCAGGCGAACAACACGCTGTTGGGGCGCATGGTGCTGGGTCCGATCATCGGGCAGTTGGCCTTTCTGCGCGACGACTGGCGCGGCGCAGTGCGCGGGGACCGCGACATCTGGTTGGCCTGGGCCCTGCATCTGCCGGGCGTGGCGGTGGTTCTGTGGATCGTGGCGCGATCAGCGATGCCGGTCTGGGCCTTTGTCCTGGCGGCCTATCTGGGGCTGGCGCTGGTCAAGATCCGTACCTTTCTGGAACACCGCGCGCACGAAAAATCGCGCGCCCGCACGGTGATCGTCGAAGACCGCGGACCGCTTGCGTTTCTGTTTCTGAACAACAACCTGCACGTCGTTCATCACATGAACCCGGCGGCACCATGGTATCGGCTGCCTGCGCTCTATCGCCGAGGGAAAGAACGCTATCTTGCCTGCAATGAGGCCTATGTCTATCGCTCGTACGGGCAGGTTTTCCGGCAGTATTTCTGGCGTGCCAAAGATCCTGTGGAACATCCGCTCTGGCCAAAACCCTGATTTGACGACAGAAGGGAAGCCATGAGTTTGTGGATTCCCGTAACCTTGGCCGCCGCCACCTTTCAGACGGTGCGCTTCATGCTGCAGAAATCGCTGAGCAGCGTGAAGCTGTCGGCGACCGGCGCGACCTTTGCGCGCTTTGCCTATTCGATGCCTCTGGTGCTGCTGGGTCTGGTGGTGGCGATGCGTCTCAGCGGTCTGCCGCTGCCTGCGCTGCCGCCTCTGTTCTGGCTCTATGCCGCCATCGGTGGGGTGTCCCAGATCCTCGCCACGATCTGCGTCGTGGCGCTGTTCAAACAGCGCAACTTTGCCGTTGGCATCACCTTCAAGAAAACCGAGGTGATCCAGACCGCAATCGTCGGTTTCGTCGTGCTGGGCGACCGGGTTTCGGCCGGTGCCTTCGGGGCCATCCTGCTGGGGCTTCTGGCGGTTCTGCTGTTGTCGAAAACGCCGGGCGGCAGTGGGGCGTGGTGGCGTCACCTGACCAACCGCGCCTCGCAATTGGGGTTGGGATCGGGCGTCTTGTTCGCCTTTTCCGCGGTCAGTTACCGTGGCGCGTCGCTGCAACTGGGCGATGGCGAGGCCTGGTTTCGGGCGCTGGTGACGCTGGCGGTCGTGGTCTCGATCCAGTTCCTGTCGATGGCGCTGTGGCTGGCTTGGCGCGACCGGGCCGAGCTGCGCGCGGTATGGGACACGCGGCGCACCGGCATCTTCGTCGGGCTGACCAGCCTGGGCGGGTCGTTCTGCTGGTTCTGGGCCTTCAGCCTGCAGAACGCGGCCTACGTCAAGGCGCTGGGGCAGGTGGAGCTGATTTTCAGCCTCATGGCCTCGGTCCTGGTCTTCCGCGAGACGGTGACGCGGCGCGAGATTATGGGGATGGTCCTGCTGGGTCTCTCGATCCTGATCCTGGTCGCCGCGATCTGAGATGCAAAAAGGCGCGCGGAGGTCCGTGCGCCTTCTGATCTTTTTGCCATGCAGGCGAGTCAGCCCGCGCGGCGTTCGTCAAAGCTGAGAGCGATAAAGCTGGGCAGGTGATCGCCCATGCCGACGACGGCTGGTCCGCCATCGTCGCGGCGTCCACGGCTTTTGCCGCGTTGGCCCTTTTCTCGTGCCGGCTTGTCCTTGGGGGCTGTTTCCCTGGGCGTAGCGTCCTTGGCGGGCTTGTCCTTCCCGGTGTCCTTGGCCTCGGATTTGCCCTCGCCCTTGCGGGTCGACGCGCGCGATCTCTTCTCGGGCTTTTTGTCCTCGTCCCCGGCCGGTTCGGCCTGAACCGGGTTGTCCAGACGTGGGATTTCCTTCTGGATCAGCTTCTGGATCGCGTCCAGCGCCTTTTCATCGCGGGCCGTGCACAGAGTGATGGCCTTGCCTTCGCGCCCGGCGCGGCCGGTACGGCCGATGCGGTGCACGTAATCCTCGGGGTGGCTGGGCACATCGAAGTTGAACACATGGCTGACCGACGGAACGTCCAGTCCCCGCGCGGCGACATCGGACGCCACCAGGAAACGCAGCGTTCCTTCGCGGAAGCCCTCAAGGGTCCTGGTGCGCACGGACTGGTCCAGATCGCCGTGGATCGCGGCCGCGTCATAGCCGTATTTCTTCAGCGATTTCGCGGTGATATCCACGTCGGTCTTGCGGTTGCAGAAGACGATGGCGTTGGTGCATTTGTCACCTTCGGCATCGATCAGTGCGCGCAGGACCTTGCGCTTGGTGCTGCCCTCACGGTCACGGCGGCCGCCTTTGACCATTACGACACCCTGTTCGATGGTCTCGGACGCGGTGGCCTGACGGGCCACTTCGATCCGGGCCGGGGCCGACAGGAACGTGTCGGTGATCCGCTCGATTTCGGGCGCCATGGTGGCCGAGAAGAACAGCGTCTGCCGGGTAAAGGGCGTCAGCGAGAAGATGCGTTCGATATCGGGAATGAACCCCATGTCCAGCATCCGGTCAGCCTCGTCCACGACCATGATCTGCACGCCGGTCAGCAACAGCTTGCCACGTTCGAAATGGTCCAGCAGACGGCCGGGCGTGGCGATCAGCACGTCCACGCCGCGGTCTATCAGGGCATCCTGTTCCTTGAAGCTGACGCCGCCGATCAGCAGCGCCTTGGTCAGCTTTAGATGCTTGGTATAGGTGTCGAAGTTTTCGGCCACCTGCGCCGCCAGTTCCCGCGTCGGGCACAGCACCAGCGAACGCGGCATCCGCGCCCGCGCACGACCGCGCGCCAACAGGGTGATCATGGGCAAGACGAAACTGGCCGTCTTGCCGGTTCCGGTCTGGGCGATGCCCAGAACGTCACGTCCCTCCAAGGCTGGCGGGATGGCGCCTTCCTGGATCGGGGTCGGGGTTTCGTAGCCGGCTTCCTCAATAGCTTTGAGGACCTTGGGGTTCAGATTCAGATCGGTGAATTTCGTCATGTATGTCCGGTTCATGCGGACACTGACCTGGCCCGCGCGTATGAAAAATGCCGGGCCCGGATGGCCATGCGCACCATGCGCGTTTCGGCTTGGATGCGGACATAACAAAAAGGTGTGGCAGGGTCAAATGAAGACAGTTTCATCTGTACCGCTACATCGCGTCACTGGCGATTTCGTGCAACAATTCAGCAGCTTCCGGGAAAGTGTTTCTGCAGCTTTTCCTCAAGATCAAGCGGTCGGTGCTTGATCAGACCCCGTTCCTGCAGGCGCGCGCGGACCTGCGGGTCGGTGGCGCTGAGTTCGTCAAAGAACTTGCGCAGACCTTTCTCGCCTTCTTCGGCCTCGATCCAACTGAGCAGTTCGTTCATGTTCAGCCCACCCCGATCGCGATGTACGTTCGGAGCCATGCCGGGCTGGTACGAGCCGCGCTCCAGCCGAAACCGATAGTGTGACCACCAATGCTCCCAATCCGGGGCATGGCGGTGGCACAGGTCGATCTGCGGCATTTCGGTCTTGCAGGGCAAGATGACCTTGTTCTGAAACAGGTTGTGGATGCGATAATTGAGGTTCTCCATCCCCGTACGCACGAACAGCTTGCCCTGTACGTGGCTCAGAAAGCCGCCCAGAACGAAGGCGCCGTAGTTTGGATAGATCGTCTCGACAAGCGCTTCTCGTTCGGGGCCCTGGGGGATGAACGCCTTGTAGAGATCGTCGCCGCAGGCCAGGGCTTCGATCGGACGAATCCGAACTGCGTGTACCGTTTCGGGCACTTCGCCCAGCAAGTCCGCGATAGGGGCCGTGGGCCACAGGAACTCGTCCACATCTATATGCGCCAGCCAATCGAGATCGGTGTGGCGATAGGTATAGGTCGCATGAACGGTCTGGCGGACCTGGTGGCGCTCGGGCTTGTCCCGTTTGCGCGCCGCCCAGAACGCATCGTCGCAGATGCGGACGGTCACCTTGGGGTGGCGGCGCAGGGGGCGAAAAGCCCGCCGGTTGGGCTCGTCAAGGTAGAGGTAGAGGTGATCCGCGCCCAGATCCAGGTGGTAGGCCGCAAAACTCAGAATGTCGCAGGCCGATCCACGCACCGTCGAGACGATGCCCCAGCTCGGCCCCACTGCGGTCATGCGATGACGGCCTCTGATGCTTTGACGGGGGGCAGGGTCAGCATCACGTCATCATTTCCTTGGTCGCGGTAAGCGTCAGTTTGGGATAGTCGCGCACCACGCGGTCGATGTCCCATTGCAGGCGGGTCAGATAGACGATGTCGCCGTCGTGATCGTGGGCAATGTGCTGCTTGTTCGCATTGACGAACTTCTCGACCTCGGCCTTGTCGCCCGACACCCAGCGCGCACTGGTGAATTGCGAGGCCTCGAACCGCACAGGCAGGCCGTATTCCAGCTCGATCCGGCTGGCCAGCACTTCGAACTGCAGCGCGCCCACCACGCCGACGATAAAGCCCGAGCCGATTGAGGGTTTGAACACTTTGGCAGCACCTTCCTCGGCAAACTGCATCAGCGCCTTTTCCAGATGCTTGGCCTTCATCGGGTCGCCCGCGCGCACGCCCTGCAGCAGTTCGGGCGCGAAGGACGGGATGCCGGTCACGCGGATCGCCTCTCCCTCGGTCAGGGTGTCGCCGATGCGCAGCTGCCCGTGGTTGGGGATGCCGATGATATCGCCGGCCCAGGCCTCGTCGGCCAGTTCCCGGTCGGACGCAAGGAACAGCACCGGGTTCGTGATCGCCATGGGCTTCTTGCTGCGCACATGGGTCAGCTTCATGCCGCGCTTGAAGTGGCCGCTGGCCATGCGGACAAAGGCCACCCGGTCGCGGTGCTTGGGGTCCATGTTGGCCTGCACCTTGAAGACAAAGCCCGCCACCTTTTTCTCGTCTGGCGAAATCTGGCGCGGTTCGGCCGATTGCACCTGCGGTTGCGGGCCATATTGGCCGATCCCCTCCATCAGCTCCTTGACGCCGAACGAGTTGATCGCCGAGCCGAACCAGATCGGGGTCATGTGGCCTTCCAGAACCGCCTGCGGGTCCAGCGCGGGCAGCAGTTCGCGCGCCATCTCCACCTCTTCCAGCAGCTTGTCCAGCAGATGCGCGGGCACATGCTCGGCCAACTTGGGGTCGTCCAGCCCGTTGATCTCGATGCTTTCGGCCACCTTGTTGCGGTCGGCGCGGTCCATCAGTTCCAGCCGGTCGCGCAGCATGTCGTAGCAGCCGATGAAATCGCGCCCCACGCCGATGGGCCAGCTGGCCGGGGTCACGTCGATGGCCAGCATTTCCTGGATCTCGTCGATGATCTCGAACGTATCGCGACTCTCGCGGTCCATCTTGTTACAGAAGGTCAGGATTGGCAGGTCGCGCAGGCGGCAGACCTCGAACAGCTTCTGCGTCTGGCTTTCAACGCCCTTGGCCCCGTCGATCACCATGACCGCGGCGTCAACGGCCGTCAGCGTGCGATAGGTGTCTTCTGAAAAGTCCGAGTGGCCGGGCGTGTCCACCAGGTTGAACCGGTAGGGGCCATAGTCAAACGACATGGCCGAGGCCGAGACCGAAATGCCCCGGTCCTTTTCCATCTGCATAAAGTCCGACCGCGTACGCCGTGCCTCGCCCTTGGCCCGAACCTGTCCGGCCATCTGGATAGCACCCCCATACAGAAGGAACTTTTCGGTCAGGGTCGTCTTGCCCGCATCCGGGTGCGAGATGATGGCAAACGTGCGGCGCCGTGCGATCTCGGGCGGCAGGGTGGGCTGGTTCGAGGCGGTATCAAGCATGAAGGCGCGTATAGGCGGGGAATCCTGCCGAGGCAAGACAAAGGGGGTGGTTCGAATCGGGTGGATATGCCAATAAGAACATATAGTGAACAAATAATGGAGTGGACCAATGAATTTGAAAGAAATCGCCCAGGAACTGGTGGCAGGTTGCCGCGAGGACCGCGCCAAGGAGAATCTGGACAAGTTATACGCAGCCGATGCCGTTTCGGTCGAAGCGATGGACATGCAGGGCATGGGTCGCGAGACCCACGGCATCGAGGGCATTCGCGGCAAACATGATTGGTGGGAAAGCGCACACGAGGTCTCGGGCGCGTCAGTCAGCGACCCGTTCCTGCATGGTGAGAACAGCTTTGCCGTGATTTTTGAAGTGCAGGGCAAGGTGAAGGAAAGCGGTGAAGCTTTCGACATGCGCGAGGTCGGAGTCTATCACGTGGTCAACGGCAAGATCGTGCGGGAAGAGTTCTTCTACTGATTTGCCGACGCCAATCTGGTCTTCCCTGTCTGGCCGGTGCTAGACATGCGGGTAACAACTGACAGGGGGGATCACATGGATCTGGGACTAAAAGGAAAACGCGCGCTGGTCTGTGCCAGCAGCAAGGGCTTGGGGCTGGGCTGCGCCGAGGCGCTGGCTGCCGAGGGCGTTGATCTGGTGATGAACGCGCGTGGGCCTGACGTGCTGGAGGCGCAGGCCGACCGGTTGCGCGCCGAACATGGCGTCGAGGTGCAGACCGTGGCCTGCGATGTGACCACGCCTGACGGTCAGGCGCAGGTGATCGAGGCCGCGCAGGGCGTTGATATTCTTGTGACAAACGCCGGTGGCCCGCCGCCGGGCCTGTGGTCGGACTGGGACCGCGAGGATTTCATCAAGGCGCTGGATGCCAACATGCTGACGCCGATCGCCTTCATGAAGGCGCTGTTGCCGTCAATGATGGACAAGGGTTGGGGCCGGGTGGTGAACATCACCTCGCAATCGGTGCGGGCGCCCATCGCGGTGCTGGGCCTGTCGAACGCGGCGCGCACCGGGCTGACCGGCTATGTAGCCGGAACCGCGCGGCAGGTAGCGCCCTATGGCGTGACCATCAACAACCTGTTGCCCGGCATTCATGCCACCGACCGGGCGGACTCGCTGGATGCCGGGGTTTCGGCACAGAAGGGCATCTCGCTGGACGAGGCAAGGGCCGAGCGCGCGGCCACGATTCCGGCGCGGCGCTATGGCACGCGGCAGGAATTCGGCGCGACCTGCGCGTTTCTGTGCTCGCAACATGCCGGGTTCATCGTGGGGCAGAACATCCTGCTGGATGGCGGCGCGACCAACCTGACGATGTGACCGTGGCGCAGGGGTTTTCGCTGAAGGATCAGCTGTTCAACGCGGAAAAGACCCGTTACCTGGCCGGCCTGTTCACGCAGGCCGACGCCGGGTTTGACGGCGACGCATTCGTGGCGCGGGTCATGTCGCGCCTGCCGGAGCTGGAGCTGAAGCAGCGGATCGCGTGGATTGCCGATTGTTTGCAGACGGCCTTTCCTGGCGCGCTGCCCGACGTGGCCCCGGTGATCCTGCGCGCCTTGCCGCCGCCTCTGGACCCGTCCCTGAGCGATGATGATTTTGGTGACTTCATCTTTGCTCCGCTGGGTGACTGGGTGGCGCAGGTCGGCGCGGACCATCCAGAAATGGCGCTAGATGTCCTTGCAGAGCTGACCCAGCGGTTTTCGATGGAATGGGCGATCCGGCCTTTTCTGAACAGCCATCCCGATCTGGTGCTGGACCGGATGCAGGACTGGTGCGGGCATTCCAGCTATCACGTCCGGCGGCTGGTCTCCGAAGGCACACGCCCGCGGCTGCCGTGGGGGCAGGCGGTCGGGCTGGACCTGTCTGACCCGCTGCCGCTGCTGGATCGGTTGCACTCGGATCCGACGCGTTATGTCACGCGGTCGGTGGCGAACCATCTCAACGACATCACCAAGAAAGACCCCGACCTGGCGCTGGACCGCCTGAAGGCGTGGCGCGCCTCGGGCGCGCAAGAGGCCGACGAGATGCGGTGGATCACCGCACATGCGCTGCGCGGGCTGGTCAAGTCCGGCCATGGCGGGGCCATGGCGCTGCTGGGCTATGATCCCGACGCACCGCTGGAGGTGGATATTGCGGTGATTGGCGACGCCCGCATCGGCGGGGTTCTGGAGTTCACCGTGTCGGTTTCAGGCCCCGATGACCAACCGGTCTTGATTGACTATATTGTGCATTTTCAGCGGCCTGGAGGGAAAATCTCACCCAAGGTTCACAAGCTCAAGCAGGCCAATCTGTCAGATGGCTGCCTGCGGCTGAGCAAGCGGCACAAGCTCAAGGGCGACGCTACGACGTTTCGGTTGGTGCCGGGGCCGCATCGGCTTGAGATTCAGGTCAACGGCAAGGTCCGCGCGGGCGTGCCATTCGAGCTGCTGGCCTAGCGCCTCTCTTGCGCCCGATGGGCGGGGTTGTTATCCCGGCGCAAGCCCGATGAAATTGATCGGGAAAAGGCAATTGGGGTCCGTCGGTGGCAATCAACACAGCTCCTCCGCGATTGGAAATCCGCAATCTGGTCTGCCGGTTCGGCGGGCGCACGGTGGTGGATGATGTCTCGCTGACCGTTCAGGCGGGGCAGGTGACCTGTCTGCTGGGCCCGTCGGGCTGCGGCAAATCCACTACGCTGCGGATGATTGCTGGCGTCGAAATGCAGGACTCGGGCGAAATCTACGTCGATGGCAAGCTGGTCTGTGACACAGTGTTCCGGGTGCCGCCGGAACGTCGCGAGATCGGACTGATGTTCCAGGATTTCGCGTTGTTTCCGCACCTCAGCGTGGCTGATAACGTGGCTTTTGGCCTGAAGGGGGCCAAAGAGCAAAAACGGGAACGTGTGGAAGAGCTGCTGAGAAAGGTCGACCTGATCCGCCATATCGACGGGTTTCCGCATCAACTGTCAGGGGGCGAGCAGCAGCGGGTCGCGCTGGCCCGAGCGTTGGCGCCGCGTCCGCGGATCATGCTGATGGACGAGCCGTTCTCGGGCCTCGACAATCGTCTGCGCGACGGCATCCGCGACGAGACCCTGGCCATCCTCAAGGAAGAGGACGCCGCCGTTCTGCTGGTCACGCACGAGCCCGAAGAGGCGATGCGCATGGCCGACGAGATTGCACTGATGCGCCGCGGCAAGATCGTGCAGCAGGGCGCGCCCTACAATGTCTACACCCGACCCGTAGACAAGGCTGCCGTGGCATTTTTTAGTGATGTCAATGTGTTGCAGTCCCAGGTGAATGGAGCATTGGCGCAAACGCCATTTGGTCAATTCCTGGCGCCGGGTGTCCCCGATGGCACTGACGTCGAAATCGTTTTCCGCCCTCAGCATGTGCGGCTGGACTTTGACCGCAACGGCAAGGGGCCGCTGCCGACGGCGACCGATGGCGTTGCCGCCCGCGGCGTGGTCGAGCGCGCCCGCTTTCTGGGCAACGAAAGCCTGATCGAGTTTCGGATGGACTATGACGGCTCGATCCTCAAGGCGACCGTCCCGAACGTGTTCGTGCCCAATCCGGGCCGGGTGATGTGGTTGACCATCCGGCGGGATCGCTGCTTCGTTTTTCCAGCCTAGACGCCGCAACTGGTCGATTTCCCGGCGAGTGGTGCGCGAATGCCGCAGAATGCGCCGGGGCATCGCTTGCCGCATCCTTTGGGGGCGTCTATCAAGGGCGAAACGCGGGGGCACAGGCAGGCAATGCGCATACTTCTGACAAATGACGACGGGATCAACGCCCCGGGCCTGATCGCGCTCGAGGCGATTGCTGCGGATGTGGCCGGCCCGGATGGTGAGGTCTGGATCGTGGCTCCGGCTTTCGAACAGTCGGGGGTCGGGCATTGTATCAGCTATACCCATCCCATGATGGTCGCCAAACTGGGCGAGCGTCGTTTCGCGGCCGAAGGGTCGCCGGCCGACTGCGTTCTGGCCGGGCTGCATGACGTGATGAAGGACGCGCGGCCTGATCTGGTTCTTTCTGGTGTGAACCGGGGCAACAATTCGGCCGAGAACACTTTGTATTCGGGCACGATCGGCGGGGCGATGGAGGCGGCGCTTCAGGGCATTCCGGCGATCGCCTTGTCGCAGTATTTTGGTCCGCGCAATCTTGGGCTGGACGACCCGTTCGAGGCCGCCACACGGTTCGGAGCGGACTTGGTACGACGCATTCTTGAGGCCGATCCGCCCGCACAGGAAGACTACCGCCTGTTTTACAACGTAAATTTTCCTCCGGTGCCTGCCGATGAAGTTCTTGGCACACGCGTCGTGCGTCAGGGATTCCGACGAGACACGCATTTTGGGGTGGAACCGCACAGCTCGCCCTCGGGTCGCCGTTTCCTGTGGATCAAGGGGGGCTATCAGCACAACCCGACGGCTCCGGGAACGGATGCGGCGGCGAACCTGGACGGCTATATCTCGGTCACGCCGATGCGGGCCGACCTGACCGCCGATGATGCGCTGGAGGCATTGAAGACGATCGAATGACCGGACTGGACCCCGAAACAAAGATGCAGTTCCTGTTCGCCCTGCGGTCTCGCGGGGTCACGGATGCGCGTGTTCTGGACGCGATGGAGCAGATCGACCGCGGCAAGTTCGTGCGCGGCCTGTTCGCCGAGCGTGCCTACGAGGACACGCCGCTGCCGATTGCATGCGGCCAGACGATCAGCCAGCCCTCTGTCGTGGGTCTGATGACCCAAGCCCTGCAGGTCACGCCGCGCGACAAGGTGCTCGAGGTGGGGACGGGTTCGGGGTATCAGGCTGCAGTGCTGTCCAAGCTGGCGCGGCGGGTCTACACCGTTGAACGCCACAAGCGTCTGGTACGCGAAACCGGTGAGCTGTTTCGCGAGTTGGGTCTGACGAATATCACGGCGATGCTGTCGGATGGATCTTTCGGGTTGCCCGAACAGGCTCCCTTTGACCGCATCATCGTCACAGCCGCTGCCGAGGACCCGCCGGGCCCGCTCTTGGCGCAGCTCAAAATCGGCGGTATCATGGTTTTGCCCGTTGGGCAGTCGGATGCGGTTCAGACCCTGATACGGGTCACCAGAACCGAGACCGGGCTGGAGTATGACGAACTGTTGCCTGTTCGGTTCGTGCCCTTGCTGGAAGGGCTTGGAAAGGATGAGGCGTAACGTAGGTTTAGGATTTGGGCGCCAGAACCCCGGCAAACAGGGGCAGGTGTTGAGGACAGTGATATGAGAGCAGTTTCCAAGTCAGTCTTGGGTCGTGGAACAACGGCGATGGTTGCCGCGCTGGTGCTTGCCGGATGCGAAGGCCCGCTGGATTACGACCTGCGCGGTCAGGTCGGCGGTTTTTCGACCACTCCGGCCGCACAATCAGCCACCACGAACCGGCCGGCGCCGGACAGCCGTGGCGTGATCACCTATCCGACATATCAGGTTGCCGTAGCGCAACGGGGTGACAACGTCGCCGCCGTGGCTGCGCGGGTCGGTCTGCCCGAGGCAGAGCTGGCCCGGTTCAACGGTCTCAAGCCCACCGACCAGCTGCGCGAGGGCGAAGTGCTGGCCTTGCCACGGTCCGTCGGCGCCGGAGCGGGGAATGTCGATATCGCCTCGATCGCCACGACCGCGATTGATCAGGCGCCGGACACGGGCGGCGTGCGGGTCACGAACCTTGAGCCGGCCAAACCGGCGCCCGTCACCTCGACGGACGAGCCGATCCGGCACAAGGTCAAGCGGGGTGAGACGGCTTATACCATTTCGCGCCTGTATCAGGTTCCGGTCGATGCGCTGGCTGAATGGAACGGTTTGGGTTCGGACTTCGCCGTGCGCGAAGGTCAGTTTCTGCTGATCCCGGTCAAGAATCAGGCTGCACCGCGCCAAGCTGCCGCCGCAGCGCCCACGGCGACCACCGAACCGGGGCAGGGATCGCCCACCCCGACGCCGCCCAGTGCAACGCAGCCGCTGCCGGACGAAAAAGTTGCGCCGTTGACGCCCGCTCCGGACGTGACGGCCGAGGCCCCGACGAATTCCAGCTCGTCAGCCTTGGCTCTGCCGGTAACCGGCAAGATCATTCGCCCGTATGCCAAGGGCAAGAACGAAGGGATCGACATCGCCGGTTCGCCCGGTGCATCGGTCAAGGCGGCCGAAGCCGGTACCGTGGCGGCCATTACGGCGGATGCGGATCAGATCCCGATCATCGTCGTCAAGCACACCAACGATTTGCTGACGGTCTACGCGAATGTCGAGAACATCTCGGTCAAGAAAGGCGACCGGGTCAGCCGCGGCCAAAGCATTGCCAAGCTGCGCGGGGGGGAGAACGCCTATGTGCACTTCGAGGTGCGCAAAGGGTTCGAATCCGTCGACCCCGAAACCTATCTGCGCTGAGGGTCTGAGCGCCGTTCCAAGTAGCCTTGGGTAGTAAAACGGGATCAGGCGGTCGGGTCGTAGTCAGCCAGCCGCTTTCCGGGTTCGTCCGCAAATATCTCGGGCAGCGGTGTGACGCTTTCGATCAGGTCGATGCGGAACACGCGGAAGGCGTTGCGCAGCTCGCACCAGGCGGTCAGGGTCCAGACCCGGCCCCAGTATTCCATGTGCAGGGGGCGGATCGTGCGTTCGGTCAGGGTTCCGTCGATGCGCCGGTAGGTCAGCCGCAGTTTCTGGCGCGACTTGATAGCTGCCCGGATCGGCGCCATATGCGCCAACCCGCGGGCGGCATCGGCAAAGGGGTAGACGGCGAATTTCCATGCATCGGCCTCGGCCACCACCTGGGTGGGCAGTACCGCGTCGATCTTGGCGGCCAGCGACTCGGCGGCGGCCTTCAGGTCGGGGTCGGCGGCCTCGGCCACGATCGCCATCCCGAGGTTCAGGGCCTCAAGCTCGGCCGGGGTGAGGTTCAGCGGGGGCAGGGTTATCTGCTCGCGTACCATGTAGCCCACGCCGCGTTCGCCCTCGACCGGGACGCCCGACGCCATCAGCGTGTCCATGTCGCGATAGATGGTGCGGACCGAAACCTCGAGCCGGTCCGCGATGTCCTGCGCGCGGTGCAGTTTGCCGTCGCGCAGGATCTGGATGATGTCGAACAGGCGGTCAGTGCGGCGCATGACACGCCGTCCGGACCGCGATCAGGCCGTCATGTTCCATAGCACTTTCTCGTGACGCATCTGGATGCTGGCAGGGTCGATGGCCGCCATCAGACCGGCGGCAAAATCCTGCTGCGGGAACTGCGCGGCGGCGTCCTTTGCGGCCTTCATGTCGGTCCAGATGACATAATCGGTCCAGCGGCCATCCTCGCCCTGGCTCAGCTGGCGGTGTGCAAAGCCCGGGGCCGCGCGCACGAAGGCCTCGGTCGTCTGGCTGAGCCTGACGAACTCTTCCGGCGTGGTGCCATCAGCGAGGGTGAAGGTGACGATTTCAGCAACATGGGTCATGTGAGTCTCCGTTGACCAGGTTTCCATGCCCTGTTCCTAGCCGCCTGCAACTGACATAAACCTGTCAGTTGGAAATTACCAGCCCGCAAAAACCACATGAGCAGCGCGGATTTGAACGCGGATTTGACTTGCGTCACTTTTTTCGACGGCCCGGTGGGCGTAGACAGGCTTCCAGATCACATTCCCGGCGCGATGCGCCGACGTAGAAGGAGAAGAGACATGCTCAACAATATCGGCCTTCCCGGCCTGCTGCTGATCGCCGTCGTGGTGCTGGTGCTGTTCGGCCGCGGCAAGATCAGCTCGTTGATGGGTGAAGTGGGCAAGGGCATCACCGCATTCAAGAAAGGCGTCAAGGACGGTACCGAAGAGATCGAACAGGACGCGTCCGAGCTGGCCAAGGATGTCACGCCCGAGTCCGACAAAGACAAGGTCTAATCGCCCATGTTTGATCTGGGCTGGACCGAGCTTCTGGTCATCGGCATCGTTGCCCTGATCGTCGTGGGGCCCAAGGACCTGCCGGTTCTGTTCCGCAATGTCGGACGGTTCGTCGGCAAGGCCCGCGGTATGGCGCGCGAGTTCTCAAGCGCCATGAACGAAGCGGCCGACCAGGCGGGCGTGAACGATATCAAGAAAGGTCTGGACGCGGCCACCAACCCGGTGGGCAGTGCGATGGACGGCGTCAAGCAGGCGGCCCAGGACATGGCCAAGAGCATGGACCCGACCAAGTTCGACCCCGACAGCGAAACCGGCAAACTGGCCGCTGAGCGGGCCGAGCAGGCGAAGAAGATCCAGGCCTCAACCGCCCGTGCCGCCGCCGAGCGCAAAGCGAAAGAAGCCGCCGAGGCCTTGGCCAAGGCCGAAGAGGCCGAAGCCGCGCTGAAAACCGAAGGCAAGACATGAGCAAGACCGACGAGATCGAAGATACCTCGGCCCCCCTGATCGAGCATCTGGCCGAGCTGCGCACGCGTCTGATCCACAGCGTCGTGGCCTTTTTGATCGGTATGATCATCTGTTTCACGGTTGCCACGCCGATCTTCAACTTTCTGACCCAGCCTCTGTGCGATGTTCTGTCCGAGCGCGGACAGGACTGCGACCTGATCTTCATTTCGCCGCAGGAGGGCTTCTTCGTGGCGATCAAGGTCTCGCTCTTGGGTGGGTTCATTCTGGCCTTTCC
This sequence comes from Ruegeria sp. BJ5, assembly GCF_056537865.1. Taxonomy (NCBI): domain Bacteria; kingdom Pseudomonadati; phylum Pseudomonadota; class Alphaproteobacteria; order Rhodobacterales; family Roseobacteraceae; genus Ruegeria; species Ruegeria sp. BJ5. The sequence goes on along the minus strand of NZ_JBQFSH010000001.1, from coordinate 737,601 downwards.
GTATATCGGTATGCAGATGTGGCGGTTCGTGGCGCCGGGGCTCTACAAGTCGGAAAAGAACGCCTTTCTGCCGTTCCTCGTGGCCTCACCTTTCATGTTCCTGTTGGGCGCCAGCTTTGCCTTTTACGTGGTCACGCCGCTGGCCTATGACTTCTTCCTTGGGTTCCAGCAATTCGGGGCCGAGGGCGAGGCCTTGGCGGATGGTGCCACTGCGCCGCTGAGCGTGGTTTTCCAGGGCTCGGCGCAGGAATATCTGAACCTGACGATCAAGTTCATCGTGGCCTTCGGTCTGTGTTTCCAGCTTCCGGTTCTGTTGACCCTGATGGGCAAGGCCGGGCTGGTCAGCGCCGAAGGTTTGGGCGCGGTGCGCAAATATGCCGTGGTGGGCATTCTGGTTCTGGCCGCCATCGTGACACCGCCGGACGTGATAACCCAGATCATCCTGTTCGTTGTGGTCTATGGCCTGTACGAGATTTCGATCTTCCTGGTGGCCCGGGTCGAGAGAAAGCGTGAAGAACAGCTGCGCGAGGAGGGCTATTACGACGATGAAGAAGCCGCCGATGATGCGATGATGAACGAGTTTGACGCAGAAGACGGCAAATAAACCCGAGCAATAAACGGGGAAGGGCGTGCCTTGACGGGTGCGCCCTTTCTTCATGCGGGTCTTGTTGACGGCTCTTGAACGTGGTTGAAATCGGCCGCACGACTTTGGAGGACCCATGGACGACCAAGCTCTGAACCGCATCGCCGACGCATTGGAACGCATGGCCCCGGCGCCGTTGGCCGCGCCTGATTTCTCGGCGGCGCCGGCCTTTGTCTGGCATGTCTCGCCCGACCGGCTTGAGCCGGTGCACCATGTCAACCGCGTCGATCTGGATCTGCTGGTGGGCATAAACCGGTCGCGCGATACGCTGCTGGACAACACGCGCCGCTTCGCCGCCGGGTACAAGGCCAACAACGCGCTGCTGTGGGGTGCCCGCGGCATGGGCAAGTCCAGCCTGGTCAAGGCGGTGCACGGCACCCTTCAGCCCGAGTTTCCGGACCTGAAATTGGTCGAGCTGCAGCGCGAGGACATGGGCTCGGTCGCGCGGCTGCTGAACCACCTGCGCGCCGCACCTTACCGGTTTATCCTGTTCTGCGATGACCTGTCGTTCAGCCATGACGATCAGCACTACAAGTCGCTGAAAGCCGTGTTGGATGGCGGGATCGAGGGCCGGCCCGAAAACGTGGTGTTCTATGCCACGTCGAACCGCCGCCACCTGATGCCGCGCGACATGATCGAAAACGAACGCTCAAGCGCGATCAACCCGTCCGAGGCGGTCGAGGAAAAGGTTTCGCTGTCCGACCGGTTCGGCCTGTGGCTGGGGTTCCACCCCTGCGATCAGGACGAATACCTTGCGATGATCGACCAGTATTGCGCGGCTTATGGCGTCAGCGTCGATGCCGACGTTCTGCGGGCCGAGGCGATCGAATGGCAGGCCACGCGCGGCGCGCGTTCGGGCCGCGTGGCGTGGCAGTTCTTTGTCGATCTGGCGGGCCGAAAGGGCGTTCACATCGAATGAAAACGGCGCCCGCTTGGGGCGCCGCAGCATCTTTCCCGTCGATCTGACCGAAAGGTCTCAGCCCAGCATGGACAGCAGGCGCGCGGCCTCGTCCGAGGGACTGGCCAGCTTCGACCGGTCCTCACCGGGGAAGAAACGCGCGCGCAGGGCTGTGGCCATCGGCTTGGGCTGCAACACATGAACCTTCGGCCCGGTGCGAACGGTTTCGGCGGCCCAGCTGCGCGCCATGGCGATCTGCGCGGCCTTGGTTGCGCCGTAGGTGGCGCAGAACTTCTCGCCGGCACGCGGGTCGTCAAAGAACACGGCCTGTCCAGCCTCACCCAGCAAGGGCGCGACATAGGGGATCAGCACCGAAGTTGCCGAGGCGTTCACGTCCACGGACTTTTGCCAATCCTTGGGGTCGATGAAATCTGCGGGCGTCAGCGGTGCGGTGTGGATGGCCGTATGCAGCCACAGATCCAGCTTGCCCCAGCGGTCATGGATGCCCCGGCACAGCGTGGCCATGGCATTGGGGTCGGCGATGTCCATCGGCGCCAGGGTGGCCGCGCCCCCTTTGGCCTTGATGCGGTCATCCAGGTCTTCCAGCCCGCCGGTGGTGCGGGCAACGGCGACGATGTGATATTCGGGCGCCAGGGCCTCGGCCAGAGCGGCACCCAGGCCGCGCGACGCGCCGGTAACAAGTGCGATTTTGGTCTGATCGGTCATGCGCGGGGTTTGAACCCAAGCGCGCAGCCCGTCAAGCCCGGATCAGCTTCCGGGGATGGCGATGCGCTGGGTCCGGCCGCTTTGTCGCAGCATGATGCCGTCTTTGTCGATGGCCACGATCGTGCCCGAACCAAAGCGGCTGCCTGTCTTGACCTCTTTCACCCGTCCAGACGATGAGCGCATCAGGGCGCGCATGTCGTTCTGCGGGCCAAAGACGCCCAGGACGGTCGTACCATTCTTGCTGAGCGCGCCCTTTTGGGTGGCCGCGCTGTCGACGCTGGGATTTGCCATGTAAACTGGCCGGCCCGGTGGCCCGGCCTCCGTGTGATTGCGTGAGTGAGCAGCCGGTTGGCTAGCAGAGCCAAAGGGGAAGGAAAAGCCGGTGCAGCAGGTTTCGGCCATGTTTCGCCACGCAGATCCGGACCATGAAAAAAGGGGCCCTGCGGCCCCTTGGAGAAGTCTCTGAATTCCGGCCTTATTCGGCCGCCGGTTGCATCTTGAACCCTTGTTCAACCATGTCCGCCGGAGTGACGGGATACTCGCCCGAGAAGCATGCATCGCAGTATTGCGGGCAGTCCTTGCTGCGGCCCTGCGATTCGCCGACCGCCCGGTACAGCCCGTCCAGCGAGATGAACTTGAGGCTGTCGACCGCCAGATGCTTGGTCATTTCTTCCTCGGTCATGGTGGCGGCCAGCAGCTTTTCGCGCTGTGGCGTGTCCACGCCGTAGAAACAAGGCCAGGCCGTGGGCGGCGAGGCGATGCGGAAATGCACCTCTTTCGCTCCGGCATCCAAGATCATTTCCTTGATCTTGCGGCTGGTCGTACCGCGCACCACCGAGTCGTCAACCAGAATCACCCGCTTGCCCTCGATCAGGGCGCGGTTCACGTTCAGCTTGAGGCGTACGCCCATGTTGCGGATCTGTTCGGTGGGTTCGATGAAGGTGCGGCCCATGTATTGATTGCGGATGATCCCCATCGCATAGGGGATACCCGACTCCAGCGAGTACCCAATGGCCGCGGGCGTGCCGCTGTCGGGCACGGGGCAGACTAGATCCGCCTCGACCGGGCTTTCCTTGGCCAGCTCGCGTCCGATGGCTTCGCGTGTCTCATAGACCGAGCGTCCACCCAGAATCGAGTCTGGGCGCGAGAAGTAGACATGCTCGAAAATACAGAACTTGCTGGGTTGCCGGCGGAACGGGAAGTGGCTTTCAACGCCGTTCTGGGCATTGATCACCACCATTTCGCCGGGCTCGATCTCGCGCAGGAATTCAGCACCGATGATGTCCAGGGCACATGTTTCCGAAGCAAGACACCAGCCATCGCCGATTTTGCCCAATACCAGCGGGCGCACGCCCAGCGGATCGCGTACGCCGATCAGCTTGGTGCGGGTCATGGCGACCACCGAGAAGGCGCCCTCGACCCGGCGCAGCGCGTCTTCCATCCGTTCGGGGATGTTGCGCTGTAACGAGCGGGCCATCAGGTGGATGATGCATTCGCTGTCGGACGAACTTTGGAAGATCGAGCCGCGCTCGATCAGCTCGCGCCGCAGGGCATTGGCGTTCGTGATGTTGCCATTGTGCGCAATCGCGGCCCCGCCCATCGAAAACTCGCCAAAAAACGGCTGGACGTCACGGATGGCGGTTTGGCCCTTGGACCCGGCCGTGGAATAGCGCACATGGCCGATCCCGATCGGTCCGGGCAGGCTTTCCATCACGTCGGACGAGGTGAAATTGTCGCGCACATAGCCAAATCGACGGGCCGAGTTGAAACCGAGTTCGGGATCATGGGTGACGATCCCGCCGGCTTCCTGCCCGCGGTGCTGCAGGGCATGCAGACCAAGAGCAACGAAATTGGCGGCATCCTTGACGCCGACGACCCCGAAAATCCCGCATTCCTCGCGGAGCTTGTCATCATCGAACGGGTGGGCGGGGGGCATCTGCGGGCTATGCAAGACAGGCAGCTCCGATTCCATGGCGAGTTGGCCCTCACATAATGCCTAATGCCCCCCATGTCACCAAAGGATCATAATTCGTTTTGCCGCAGGCCGGGTTTCTGGTTTGATGGGGCCGCGAACATGAGTGTTTCCCGTGTTTTGAACGCGCTGCGTGGAAAGTTGCCGGCAGCATTTGACCGAGGGCAAAACAAGTATGTGGCAGGGACGACCGGGCCAGAAAAAGGAAGAGCACGTCAAACGCCGGTGCCATCGATGCCGCGGAATGGGACGTGCACCTTGCCAGATATGCAACGGCAAGGGCGAAGTCCTGAAGGCCCGAGACCACTTGGGCAAGCCGCAGTTCAGCCGGTGTGACGGATGCTTTGGCCTGAAAACCAACCGCTGCTCGGTTTGTGGGGGCGAAGGGTTCGTCTGACCCTCTGACAAAAGAAAAGCCCGGCTAGCTGCCGGGCTGGTTCGTTTTGCTTGGCTGGTAGCTGTTACTGGCCCTGCGAATCCGCGGTGCAGGATGCAACAAGCTCTTCGTACTGGGTGGTCACCCAACCCAGGGCAGCCTCGGGGTTCTGTTCTTCGATCCTGTCGCTGAACTGCTCAAACACCTTGGCCGATCGGCTTTCGTCGACGATCGTGTAGGACTGGCCGGTCATCACGGTGTCGTAGACAAAGAAGGCGATGGCAACCAGCAGAATGCCGCGGGCAATGCCGAAGAAGAAACCCAGCGCCTGATCCAGCCCACCCAGCGCCGAGCGCTGTACCAAGGACGAGAACAACGGAGTGAAGATGCTGACCACGATGAGCGCAATGGCAAACACTGCGGCAAAGCCCGTAATCACTGACAATTCGCAGCTGTCACGCAAGAAGTCTCCGACCACAGGGATTTCCTTGACCAGCGGCACGGCTTGCGGTGCAAAGATGAAGGCCAGAACTGCGGCGGCGACCCAACCTGCAATGGCCATGACCTCGCGCATGAAGCCGCGCGAATAGGCCAGAATCCCCGACAGCACGATGATCAGGGCAACGAGCCCGTCAATTATTGTAAAACCTTCCATGGCCCTCGCCTGTTCTTTTTCTGCCCCTCGAGGCGCGACTTTAACCTGCTCCGAAGGTTTCGCCAACAAACCCGACCAAATCAGAGGGTCGGGTGAGTGTCAGACCTGCCACAGTACCGGTTTTGCCGCCTGCCGGAGCAATTGCTGCTGTGAAACCAAGTTTTTGCGCTTCTTTCAACCTGTTTTCGGTCTGCGGCGCTGGTCTAAGTGCCCCGGATAGCGAGATTTCTCCAAAAACCACGGTGTCGGCGGGCAGGGCGGTGTCCTCGCGCGCGCTCAGCAGAGCGGCGGCCACGGCAAGGTCGGCTGCGGGTTCGCTGATCTTCAGGCCCCCGGCAACGTTCAGATAGACGTCAAGCCCTGCAAAGGGGATGCCGCAGCGCGCTTCGAGCACGGCGAGGATCATCGCCAGCCGCCCGCTGTCCCAGCCGACGACCGTGCGGCGGGGCTGTGAATGGGGCGAGGGGGCGACCAGCGCCTGCAGTTCGACCAGCACGGGCCGCGTGCCCTCGATGCCTGCGAAAACGGCCGAGCCGGGGCTGGGTGTGCCGCGTTCCGACAGGAACAGGGCCGAGGGGTTGGTGACCTGCGCCAGACCTTTCCCGGTCATCTCGAACACGCCGATCTCGTCGGCGGGGCCAAAGCGGTTCTTGACCGCGCGCAGGATGCGGAACTGGTGGCCGCGCTCGCCCTCGAAATAGAGGACGGTATCGACCATGTGTTCGACCACGCGGGGGCCAGCGATTTGGCCTTCCTTGGTGACGTGGCCGACCATGATGATGGATACACCGTGGCGCTTGGCGAAGCTGGTAAGCTCGTGCGCGGCGGCGCGGACCTGACTGACTGATCCCGGTGCGCTGTCGACATTGTCCGCCCACATGGTCTGGATCGAGTCGATGATGGCAAGACCGGGTTTCTCGGCCTCGAGCGTGGTCAGGATGTTGCGCAGGTTGGTTTCGGCCGCCAGTTGCACCGGCGCGTCTTCAAGCCCCAGACGACGCGCGCGCATGCGGACCTGGGCGCTGGCTTCCTCGCCCGAGACATAGATGGTTTTCAGCCCCGACCGGGCAAAGCGCGCGGCTGCCTGCAACAACAGGGTGGATTTGCCGATGCCCGGATCGCCGCCCACCAGCAGGGCCGAGGCCGGGACCAGCCCGCCGCCCAAGACACGGTCCAGTTCCTCGACACCGCAGACCGTGCGGGGCGGCGGGGCCTCTTCTGTAGACAGGTCGGTCAGGGTAACGGCCTGGCCGCGTTTGCCGCCCAGCGATTTCTTGGCCGGGCCTGCCGACAATGGGGCCTCTTGAACTATGGTGTTCCACTCGCCACAGCCGTCGCAGCGGCCGGACCAGCGGGAATGCGAGGCGCCACAGGCCGAGCAGGTGAAAGTCGTCGTCTTTGCCATGGCGCAATTCGTGCCCGAGCTTGCGCGGTTCTTCAAGCCCTTCCGGTGTTCAATCCGGACTTACGGGCCGCTGCGTCAGGCCCGTGTGGGCCATCCTTCGCGGCGGGTGCTGACGCACCTGGTGAGTGAGTGGCTATTCTGCGGCGCGGGGCGGGGGCATTGCGATGACGCTCGACGCGGTCGGGTCGCTGTCGTCTGGCGGTGTCTGCAACTGGGCGGAAAGCTCGGGCAAAAGCTCGAACAATTCCTCGCGCAGGCGGGCTAGTTGCGCCTTGGCGATGGACTCCTCGATCTCGATGTCGCGGGTCCACTGGCGCAATTCATGCTGTATGGTCTGGGCGTCTTCGATCCGTTGCTGGAACAGTTCGACCTCTTCCTGCCGCTGTTGCAGGAACGCCCGCGCTCGGGCAACTTTGGCCGCGCCGTAGGTCTCGGCCAGTTCGTGGCTGACCTGGCTCATCTGCGCGGCCAGTTCAAGGATCTCGGGCTCCAGCGATTGCAAGTCGGGGTGATCGCGCAGGAAGGCCATGCGCTCCTTGACCGCGTCAAATTCCGAGGCCAGCGCGAACACGCCGCTGCGGTCGGCTGCATGGGCGATCTGGTAGGCATCGACCACGTCCTGCATCTGCAGCGAGAACTTCCGATGCGCGTTTTCCAACGCCATCATGCGCGCGCTGGAGGGCAGAAAGAAGGCGAGCATCAGAACCAGAGCGGTCAGGCCGATCTGGATGTAGATGCCTGCGTTCGGGATGTCCTGCCCGCCCAATCCAGCCCGCATCGTCAGCCAAGGCCAGACATTTACGGCAGCGAGCATGGTGGCGGATACGGCAAACAGAGCGGCGGCACAGATCAGGAAAAAAGTCAGTCGCAGGAATACGTTCTGGAAATGAATTGAAATCGAATGGAGGGCGGCCATGGCAGTCCTACTCCTTTTGAAACCGGCAAAACCGGGCCCGGGCGGAGTATCCATCAAACGTGCAAGACGGTCCGCGTCGGACCCTGAAACAAAAATGACTTGGCTGCTCGAATACTGGCCATCATAGCCAGAAATGCGTTTTCAATCAATCAGGTCCGGCGGTTTCGTGAACCAAGTTTCACTTCGGTAACGTATCCCAGTGCGATCGACGCAAGGATGCAGCCGGTGAACAGGTACAGGCCCCACGCTGTTTCGATCGTTGCGTATGAGATGCCCTTGGCCAAGGTGATGTAGAGCGCGATGAGGAAGATATCGGCCATGGCCAGCTTGCCCATGATGTTCAGCGCGGGTTGGACGCGCGGGTCCAGCAGGTCCCATTGGACCAGCGCGGTTCCGATGGTTTTGATGTACGGGGCGAACAGGGCAAAGACGGTGACGACCAGCGCGAGGAATATGTCGGATTTCCAGAGGGATTGGAGGCCGGTGATGACGCTGATCTCGCTGAGGCCGAAGATCGGCAGCAGGCCCGCGCGCATCAACGGGGCGAACCACGCGATGGGGTAGAGGATCAGCAGCGAGAGGGTGGCGAGGCGGAGGGTCATTATGCTTAAATCGTAGGGTTTATGGACGACGCTTTCTTCGACTGAATGATGTGATAACGTGTACAAGTGAAGTCATGTAAAGTCATTCGGCAAGGAGATAATTTCTATGCCCGCCTATTTGGCGTTCAAGTCGGTGGTTGATCCTTCCGATTGCGATTTCCTTGGGCACATGAATGTATCCAGGTATTTTGCAGCATGTTCAGATTCCGTTTTCGCCATGCAGGCCGAAATGGGCTTGACGGCAGACGATATGCGGAGCGGTAGGCGGCTTTCCTTCGCAGTGGTGAATATCAACAGCGACTTCCGGCAGGAACTTGGTTCAGGCGAAGCGATCCAAATGGAGAGCGAAATTCTGGAAATTGGAAAGAAATCCATGACTTTCCGCCACACGCTTAGAAAAGTAGCGGACGGTGAAACGGCTTTCATCGCTGTGTTTAAATGTGTTTTGCTGAACTTGGAAACACGCCGGGCTGAGGTGTTGCCCGGTGATGTTTCAGAAAAAGCGAAACTGTGGATGGATGTAGAATAGACCTACCGCACCGCCTCGATCGGTCCCTCGGCACTCCCACTGATGAACTGCTCGACGAAAGGATCACCCGAGGAATCCATCTGGCTGACCGGGCCGGTCCACTGGATCACCCCGTCATGCAGCATCGCCACGTTGTCAGCAATCGCGCGGACCGAGCTCATGTCGTGGGTGATGGTCATCGCGGTGGCGCCCATTTCGGTCACGATCTCGCGGATCAGGTCGTTGATGACGCCCGACATAATCGGGTCCAGGCCGGTGGTGGGTTCGTCGAAAAAGATGATCTCGGGCTCGGCGGCGATGGCGCGGGCCAGACCCACGCGTTTCTGCATGCCGCCCGACAGCTCGGAGGGATACAGATCTGCCACCTTGGCGCGCAGGCCCACGCGGCGCAGTTTCTCGATCGCGATTTCACGTGCCTCGTCCGTCGGTCGTTTCAGCGAGCCGCGCAGCAGGCGGAAGGCCACGTTCTGCCAGACGGGCAGCGAGTCAAACAGGGCCGCGCCTTGAAACAGCATACCGAACCTGGCCAGAAAGGCGTCTCGGTCGCCGGTCCGGGCGTCCTGCCCATCGACAAAAATCTTGCCGCTGTCGGGTTTGATCAGGCCAAGGATGCATTTCAGCGCCACGGATTTTCCGGTGCCCGAACCACCGATGATCACCATGGACGTGCCTTTGGCAATCTCGAGGTTCATGCCCCTGAGAATATGGTTGTCGCCGAAGGCCTTGTGTACGTTCTCCATTCGGATCATAGCGAGAAGAACACCCCCGTGAGAACGAAGTTGGCGGCAAGGATCAGGACTGCGGCGGCCTCGACCGAGCCCTTGGTTGCGCGGCCCACGCCTTGCGCGCCGCGTCCCGAATGCATGCCGAAATAGCAGCCCATGATCGCCGCGATCATCCCGAACGCCGCCCCTTTGACCAGCGAGGACAGGATGTCGAGCGGCTCGAGGAAATCGACCGTGTTTTTCAGATAGGCTGCCGGGTTGAAACCGAGGTTCTGTGTCGCCACCGCATAACCGCCTGCGATGCCGATGATGTCGCCCACGGCAACCAGAACAGGGACGGTGATCAATGCGGCCAGAACGCGCGGGGCCGCCAGGTATTTCATCGGGTGGGTCGACAGGGTGACCAGCGCGTCGATCTGCTCGGTCACCTTCATTGTGGCGATCTCGGCGGCGATCGACGAGGTGACGCGCGCGGCAATCATCAGGCCGACCATGACAGGACCCAACTCGCGGACCATGCCGATGGCGACGATCTGGGGCACCACGGCCTCGGCGTTGAAACGCGCGCCGCCGGCGTAGATCTGAAGCGCCAGCGCGCCGCCGGTGAATATGGTCGTCAGGCCTACGACCGGCAGCGACAGCCAGCCGATGTTCAGCAGAGCCATGCCCAGTTCACGCGGGTAGAACGGCGGTCGAAAGATGTGTGACAGAGCATCCAATGCAAACAGCGCCACGCGGCCGAACGCCGCCAGCAGGTTCAGGACCGCGCGGCCCAGTTCGCCAAGCCATGCGAGTGGGTTCATTCGACATAGCCCCGCGAATAGCGGCTGCCGAGTGAGGTCAGGATCTCGTACCCGATGGTGCCCGCGGCCTCGGCCAGGTCGTCCACCGTCTGGTGGCCGTTCAGAATGCGCAGACGTTCGGGCGTGTGCGGCAGGTCGGTCACGTCGACGGTGATCAGATCCATCGAGATGCGTCCGACGACGGGGCAGGGCAGGTCACCGGCGAAGGTGTCGATGCCGCCACCGATGGCGCGGTGCAGCCCGTCGGCATAACCCGCAGCCACGGTTGCGATCCGCGAGGGGCGCCGGGCTTTCCACGTGTTGCCGTAGCCGACGGTTTCTCCGATCGCCAGCTCGCGCACCTGTATCACCGGCAGATCGACGGTGACCACAGGTTTGGCGCCCGCAAAGGGCAAGCCGCCATACAGGCCGATGCCGGGCCGACAGAAATCAAAGTGGAATTCCGGCCCCAGCAGCAGGCCACCGGTGGCCGCCAACGAACGCGGAGCCGATACGCCATCGGTCATCTCGCGGAAGGTTTTCAGCTGTTGCCGGTTCATGGGATGGTCCGGTTCGTCCGAACAGGCCAGGTGCGACATGACCACGACAGGGTTCAGCGCCTCGGCCCGGCTGCGCAGAGCGGCCCAGTCGGAAGGCTCCAGCCCGAGGCGGTTCATGCCACTGTCCAACTGAATCCCGAACGGATGGACCGGTAGCGCCTGCAGGTGGCGTTGGAATTGCTCGGGCGAGTTGATCAGCGGCACAAGGTCGTGATCGCGCAACAGGTCGGCGTCGCCCTCCATATGGCCTGAAAAGACGCAGATCAGGGGGCCGGGGCCAATCGCTTGGCGGACGGCGGCTCCTTCCTCGGCAACGGCGACAAAGAACTTGCGGACGCCTTCTTCGGCCAGCGTGTTGGCCACAGGTCCGGCGCCCAGACCATAGGCGTCGGCCTTCACCACGGCGCCGGTCTCGACATCGGTTTTTGCGTCCAGCGCCCGCCAGTTACTGGCCAGCGCATGAAGGTTGATCGTCAAACGTGCAGTACTCATGACCCGTTCATGACATTGCGCCGCACGAGGTCAAGGGGGAATGCGCTGCAAACGCGCGTAAAGTCCTTGCCATGGGCGGCTTGTAGCCGGGTTGCGCAGGTCCGGGCGGGCTTGAACGCGGGCAAGACAGCCTGCCAGCATTGTCCGCCTATCCGGGCCAAAACCGTTGGCTGATCCAGATCGTTCATCCGGCGCATTGGGCCGCGGCACATGGATTCGGGCCTGATAGGCTTAGTAGCCTTCGATCTGGCTACCCTGCTGCCAGGGTTTGACAAGGTTGCCAAAGCGGGTGAACTGCGCTTCGAAGGACAGCTCGACCGTGCCGATGGGGCCGTGGCGCTGCTTGCCGACGATGACCTCGGCCTTGCCGTGCAGGCGTTCCATGGCCTGCTTCCACTCTTCCATCTTCTCCAGCTCGTGATCTCCAGGCTTTTCGCGCTCTTTGTAGTATTCCTCGCGGAACACGAACATCACCACGTCGGCGTCCTGCTCGATCGAGCCGGATTCGCGTAGGTCGGACAGCTGCGGGCGCTTGTCGTCGCGGTTCTCGACCTGACGCGACAACTGCGACAGGGCGATGACGGGAATATTCAGCTCTTTCGCGATAGCCTTCATACCCATCGAGATCTCGGCGATCTCGTTCACGCGGTTGTCGGACATGCCTCGGCACAGCTGCAGATAGTCGATGACCAGCAGGTCCAGCCCATGCGTCCGCTTGAGCCGCCGCGCCCGGGCCGCCAGCTGGCTGATCGGCAGAGCCGGCGTGTCGTCGATGTAAAGCGGACAGGCTTCCAGCGCCTTGGCCGCATCGACGAAACGGCGGAACTCGTCCTCGGTCATGTCCCCTTGGCGGATCTTGTGGCTGGAGATCTCGGACGCCTCGGCCAGAACCCGTCCGGCCAGCTGCTCAGCGCTCATTTCCAGCGAGAAGAAACCGACGACGCCGCCGTCCACCGCACCCTCGGTACCATCGGCGCGCTGACCCCGCTTATAGGCTTTGGCCACGTTGAACGCGATGTTGGTCGCCAGCGAGGTCTTACCCATCGACGGACGCCCGGCAAGGATGATCAGGTCCGACGGGTGCAACCCGCCCAGCTGTTTGTCCAGATCGGCCAGCCCGGTCGAAATCCCGGCCATGCCGCCGCCGCGCTGATAGGCCTCGTTGGTGACATTCACCGCCTCGGTCACAGCCTTGAGGAAAGATTTGAACCCCTGTTCGGTCTGGCCCTGTTCGGACAGCTTGTAGAGCTTCTGTTCGGCCTCGACGATCTGTTCCTTGGGTTCGCTGGCCACTTCGACCCGCGCGGCCTTGTCCGAGATGTCGCGGCCAAGCCGGATCAGTTCGCGCCGGATCGCCAGATCATAGATCATCTGGGCATAGTCATGCACGGCGAAGGCGCTGATCGAGGCCCCGGCCAGCTTGACCAGATAGGCCGGGCCGCCGAGTTCCTTCAAACCCTCGTCCTCGGCCATGAAGGATTTCAGAGTCACCGGCGATGCCAGCGCGTTCTTGGCGATGCGCGCGGCGGCGACCTCATAGATACGGGCATGGACCGGGTCATAGAAATGCTCGGGCCCGATGATCGAGGCGACCCGGTCATACAGGTCGTTGTTGGTCAGGATCGCACCCAGAAGCTGCTGTTCGGCCTCGATGGAATGCGGCATGGTCTCGGCGTTCTGAATCTGCGCCGCTGCCTGCTCGATACTGCTGATCTCGTTCATTGCTGCTCTCGCTGTCCCCATGGGACAAAGGTCATATCTCGGCCCCGTGAGTCGGGGCAAATTGTATGTTTTCTGGGGATATGCTGTGCATATCTTCCGCTCCTGCATCTTGCCGCAGGGACTGGTCATTCGTCAACATCTTGTGGATAGGCAGCAAGGCTGACGGCCAGTGTTTCCCGGCCGTCAACAATGGCCAGATAGTCAGCTCTTGTTGGCCTCCTGCCAGCCGCGCGGGTCGTTCAGGAAGGCTTCGACCCCGTCCAGCGTTTCCGCGTCAAAGGTGCCCTGCGCCTTGGCCTCGGCCAGAACGTCCCACCAGGTGCACAGGTGGTGCAACTGCACGCCATGATCGCCGAGCGTCTTTTCGGTTTCGGGGAAGATGCCATAGTAGAAGATCACCGCCGTATGCCCACAGGTGGCGCCCGTTTCGCGGATCGCGTCCACAAAGGACAGTTTCGAGCCGCCATCAGTGGTCAGGTCCTCGACCAGAAGCACGCGCTGGTCTTCGGTCATGACCCCTTCGATCCGGGCGTTGCGGCCATAGCCCTTGGGCTTTTTGCGCACATAGGTCATCGGCAGGGCCATGCGCTCGGCCACCATCGCGGCGAAGGGAATGCCCGCGGTTTCACCGCCGGCGATGTTGTCGAAGGCTTCGAAGCCGGCATTCCGCATGACGGTGACCGTCAGGAAGTCCATCAGGGTCGACCGGATGCGCGGGTACGAGATCAGCTTGCGGCAGTCGATATAGGTGGGGCTGGGCAGGCCACTGGCCAGCGTGAACGGCTCGCGCGCGTTGAAATGCACCGCCTTGATCTCCAGCAGCATCCGCGCGGTCAGGCGGGCGATTTCCGTGCTGTCGGGAAAGGAACTGGGGATCATGGCGGGACCTCGGTGCTGAAATGACGTTGCGGGCTGATAGCCTGCCGACCGGCCCGATGTCGAGAGGGGTTGGCCCAAAAGAAAAGCGGACCTCGCAAGAGGTCCGCTTGATGCCCGGATGGGCAGTCGAGCCAGCCAAGGTGGGCTTAGCTGCTCATGTCATAGGCCCGTTCGCCGTGGACCGACAGGTCGAGCCCGTTCGTCTCGGTCTCGGCGTCTACGCGAAGCGGGGTGACAAGCGCAACCACCTTGATCAGCACAAATGTGACAACTGACGTAAAGACACCCACGATCACCAGCCCGCCCAGCTGCGCGGTCCAGGCGCCCAGGCCGAAAACGGCGATCATGATGGTGCCGAAAATGCCGCCCACGCCATGCACGGCGAACACGTCCAGCGTATCGTCGATGTTCAGCACGTTGCGGACCACGTTCACCGCCTCTTGGCACAGGATGCCGGCGACCGCGCCGATGATCAGCGCCTGAACCGGATCGACATAGCCCGAGGCCGGCGTGATCGAGGCCAGACCCGCGATGGTTCCGGTGACCAGACCGACCAGCGAGGCCTTGCCGTACTTGATCCGCTCCCACAGCGCCCAGCTGAGCGATGCGGTGGCGGCCGAGATATGCGTGACCGTCAGCGCCATGGCCGCGCCGCCATCCGCGGCCAGCTGCGAGCCGCCGTTGAAGCCGAACCAGCCGACCCACAGCATCGCGGCCCCGATCATGACGTATCCGGGGTTGTGCGGCGGGGTGGTGCGGTTCCTGCGCGGCCCCAGGACCCACGCGATGATCAGAGCGGCCAGACCGGCGGTTTCGTGCACCACGATGCCACCGGCGAAATCGCGCACGCCGATTTCGCCCAGAATGCCGCCATCGGTCAGGATGCCGCCGCCCCAGATCCAATGAACCACCGGCGCATAGCACAGCAGCATCCAAAGGCCCGAGAAGACCAACACGAAGCCAAAGCCCACGCGCTCCACATAGGCGCCTACGATCAGAGCCGGAGTGATGATGGCAAAGGTCATCTGGAAGGCAAAGAACAGCACCTCGGGCAGGGTGCCTGACAGGCTGTCGGCATCGACGCCGTTCAGAAACGCCTTGCCCAGCCCGCCCCACAGGCCCGAACCGCCGTCACCGAAGGCGATCGAATACCCGGCGACCAGCCACAGGATGCTCATCAAGCAGGCGATCGCGAAACAGTGCATGAAAACGCTCAGCACGTTGCGGGCGCGCACCAGCCCGCCATAAAACAGGGCGAGGCCCGGCAAGGTCATGAACAAGACCAGCGCCGTCGCGACGATGATCCAGGCGGTATCGGCTCCGTTCATTGGGCCGTTCTCCTCTTTCCTGTAGCTGCGCCAAGGGGCGCGGTGTGAGTGACGTGCTGAGGGTTCAACCGAACGGCGGCCGAGGAAAAAAGAGGCAGGCTGTGAAAAAGGTGCCTGTTTTGGCGTCCTTTTTCCAAGTGGTGACAAAAAGTGCGCCTTGTCCGGGTGGGTGCCAAAAATTTAGGCGACTTCGGAAAGGCCGTTTTCCAGCAGCTTAAGCGCATGATCCCGCGCCGCGCGTCGGACATTGGCGCGGCCCGCGGTGCCGAACTCGACGGTTTCGGTCAGGGTGGGCTGGCCTGTGACGGCGAGGCCGAAACAAACCCGGCCCTCGGGTTTGAACTCGGACCCGCCGGGCCCCGCGATGCCGGTGATCGAGACCGCAAGCTGCGCCTGAGAATGCGCCAGCGCACCCTCGGCCATTTCGCGGGCGACCTCTTCGGAGACGGCCCCATGGGCCGCCAGCGTGTCGGCGCGCACGCCCAGTATGTCCTGCTTGGCGGCGTTGGAATAGGTGACGAAGCCTCGGTCAACCACGGCCGAACTGCCGGGAATGTCGGTCAGCGCGGCGGCAACCATGCCGCCCGTGCAGCTTTCGGCGGTGGCGATCATGACGTTCAGCGCCTTGGCGCGGTCGAGCAGTTCGGCGACGGTCATAGGCCCAGTACTCCATGTGCGATCCCGGCCAGGATCAGAACCCCCGCGGCCGCGAACGCGCCCGCGATCACGTCGTCCAGCATCACGCCCAAGGGGTCGCCGCGCCGGTCGGCCCAGCCGATGGGGCCGGGTTTGGTGATGTCGAACAAGCGGAACAGCAAAAACGCGGCGATCCAGCCCGGCCACAGGGCGGTGATCGCGATGTCATGCGCCCAGGCTGGATAGGACACGGCCCAGATGGCGATGAACTGGCCCGCGACCTCGTCGACGACGATCTCCGAAGGGTCGTGATCGTCCTGCCCGGCGGTCATGACACCTGTGGCCCAGGTGCCGGCCACAAAGACGGCGACGGTTGCGACGGCCAGCAGCGGGAAGCCACCCAGCAGGTGCAGCGCCAAGGCCAAAGGCAGTGCGGCCAGCGAGCCCCAGGTGCCGGGGGCAGGGCGCAGGTAACCGACCCCGCCCACGGTTCCGATCAGGCGCGCCAGGGTCATGGTTTCACCAGACAGGCGGTCGCGATAGCGGCGATGCCTTCCTTGCGCCCGGTAAAGCCCAGACGCTCGGACGTGGTGGCCTTGATCGACACGCGGTCGGCGTCCAGCCCCATGATTTCGCTCATTTTCTGCCGCATCGCCGCAGCGTGCGGGCCGATCTTGGGGTATTCGCAGACCAGCGTGCAGTCGACGTTCGAGATGCGAAAGCCCATGTGCGCGGCCAGATCCACCGCATGGCGCAGAAAGATCTCGCTGGCGGCGCCCTTCCATTGCGGGTCGGACGGGGGAAAGTGCTGGCCGATATCGCCCTGCGCCAGCGCGCCATAGATCGCGTCGGTGACGGCGTGCATGCCCACATCCGCGTCGGAATGGCCCTGCAGCCCCCGATCATGCGGGACCTCAACGCCGCACAGGATCACGTGATCGCCCGGCCCGAACCGGTGCACATCATATCCGTTGCCCAGCCTTACATCCATGTCTGACCTCAATATGCGTTCGGCCCGGGCAAAATCCTCGGGCCGTGTGATTTTCAGATTGTCCGCGTCGCCCGGCACGATGGCCACGTCGATCCCGGCGGCGCGGGCAACCTCGACATCATCGGCGGCCCCGCCGGGATGCGCCGCATGCGCGGACACGATGGCGTCATAGCGGAACCCCTGCGGCGTCTGCGCGGCAAACAGGCCCGCGCGATCTCGGGTGCCGGTTACCTGGTCGTTCTCTCCGGTCCACAGCGCATCGGTGACGGGCAGCCCCGGCGCCGCGGCGGCGTGGGTGTCGAGGGCCGCCAGCACGTCACCAATGACCCGCGCGCTGACACAGGGCCGAGCTACGTCATGAATCAGAACCTTGCTGACGCCGCGATCGGCCAGCGCCTGCAGCCCGTTGCGCACGGATTCGGCTCGGTCTGCGCCGCCGGGCGCAAGAATCAGGCCGCTGTCGGCGAAGTCCGCCCAAGCCTCGGGGTCATCGGGGGACAGGACCAGCACGACCAGTGGCACCTGCGCCCTGATCCGCTCGATCGTCCAGTCGGCCACACGCCGCTCGGCCAAGGGGCGCCACTGCTTGGGCTGGCCCCCTCCGGCGCGCAGGCCGCGCCCGGCGGCGACGATGATTGCGGCGGTTGTCATGTCTGAATTTCCGACCTTCGTTTGGCTTCCGTGTTTAGGCGGCGGTGAAAGCAGAGGCAATCACTCGCGGTAAGTCGATTAAAAATTAGGCACATGATGATTTTGCGGGCTTGTTGGTCGCGGATTTGTTGTTCATATGCCCCGGATTCGATATGAAACCCGCAATTGCTCAAGGATTAGGCACGTTGACGCTGCGAATTGCCGAGAAAACTTTGACCCCGCCGGTTCTGCTGGCGCCGATGGCCGGAATCACCGACCGGCCGTTTCGCGACCTCGTCATGCGGTTCGGCGCCGGGATGGTGGTCAGCGAGATGGTCGCCAGCCAGGAAATGGTGCAGGCCAAGCCCGGCGTGCGCGAACGGGCCGAGCTGTCGGCGGATGTGGAAAACACCGCCGTACAACTGGCCGGGCGCGACGCCTATTGGATGGCCGAGGCCGCGCGGCAGGTTGCCGACCGGGGCGCGCGTGTGATCGACATCAACATGGGCTGCCCGGCCAAGAAGGTGACGAACGGTTATTCCGGCTCGGCCCTGTTGAAGACGCCCGACCACGCCCTGACCCTGATCGAGGCGGTTGTGGGTGCGGTAGATTTGCCGGTGACGCTCAAGACCCGACTGGGGTGGGACGACACGCTGCTGAACGCGCCGGACGTGGCGCGGCGGGCGCAGGAGGCCGGCGTCCAGATGGTGACGATCCACGGGCGCACGCGCTGTCAGTTCTACAAGGGCGAGGCGGATTGGGCCGCGATCCGCGCCGTCAAGGATGCCGTCAGCATTCCCGTCGTGGCCAATGGCGACATCACCAGCCCCGAGCGTTCGCAGGCGGCGCTGGAACAGTCGGGCGCGGATGGCGTCATGGTGGGCCGTGGCGCGCAGGGCAAACCGTGGCTGCTGGCGCAGATCGCGCACGAGTTGTGGGGGACGCCGGCGCCAGAGGTTCCCGAGGGCGACGATCTGGCCGACATGGTGCGGGCGCATTATGAAGCGATGCTGGGGTTCTATGGCACCGATCTGGGGCTGCGTGTCGCACGCAAGCATCTGGGCTGGTACATGGACGAGGCCGGAACGCCGGCGTCGCTGCGCCGCGCGGTCCTGACCGCGCGCGATCCGGCCGAAGTTCTGCGGCTGATCGGCGACGCGTTGGCGGAAAATGCCGAGGTGGCAGCATGATTTCGGATCAGGTCATCTGGGCATCGCTGCCGGTTCCCGCCTTCATCATCGACCCCGAGGATCGCATCGCGGATGTCAATTCCTCGGGTGAGGGATTCCTGAACGCCTCACGCAAATCGGTGGTCGGGCATCCGGTCTGGGACCAGATCGCCGTGGACGCGCCGTTGGAAGAGGCGTTCACGCGCGCCCGCGAGCAGGGCACGCCGCTGTTCGTTAATGACGTGGACGTGGGCTCGGGCAATCGCGCGCCGCTGCAATGCGCGCTGCAGATCGCGCCTTTGCTGGGGCACCCGGGGTCGATGATCATGATCGTCTCGCCGCGCGAACTGGCCAGCCGCATGACCCGCGGCAACACGGTCAAATCGGCGGCGCAGTCGGCGATCGGCATGGCCGAGATGCTGGCCCATGAAATCAAGAACCCGCTGGCCGGGATCACCGGTGCCGCGCAGTTGCTGAGCATGAATATCGGCCCGCAAGACCTTGAGCTTACAGATCTTATCGTGGCCGAAAGTCGCCGGATCGTGAAGCTGCTCGAGCAGGTCGAGCAGTTCGGAAACCTCTCGCGTCCCGAGTTCAAGCCCGTCAACATCCACGATGTCCTAGACCGCGCGCGCCGCTCGGCGCTGTTGGGCTTTGGCGCGGACATGACCATCATCGAGGATTACGACCCGTCGCTGCCACTGGCCTATGGTGACCCGGATCAGCTGTTACAGGTGGTTCTGAACCTGCTCAAGAACGCGTCCGAGGCAGCAGGCCCCGAGGGCGGAATTATCCGCCTGCACACCTATTTCGAACATTCCTTCCGCCTGCGGCGCAGTGATGGCTCGGGCCACTCGTTACCGCTGCAGATCGAGATCATCGACGATGGCCCGGGCCTGCCCGAGGACATCCGCGGCGACATTTTCGACCCGTTCGTATCCGGCAAGGAGAACGGCACCGGCCTTGGCCTGGCGTTGGTCAGTAAGATCGTGTCCGACCACGACGGTTGGATCACGGCCGAGTCGGTTCCGGGGCGGACAGTCTTCCGGCTGTCGCTGCGCCGCGCACCGCGCGAGGCAGGGCAGGGCAAAGAATAATAAAGGAGAACACCAGATGGATGGCACGGTACTGGTTGCAGATGATGACAGAACGATCCGGACGGTTCTGACCCAGGCCCTCACGCGGGCGGGCTGCAAGGTGCATGCGACCTCGTCCCTGACGACGCTGATGCGTTGGGTCGGCGAGGGCAAGGGCGACGTGGTGATCTCGGACGTGGTCATGCCCGATGGCAACGGGCTGGAAATGCTGCCCAAGATCGCGCAGGACCGGCCGGGTCTGCCGGTGATCGTGATCTCGGCCCAGAACACGATCATGACGGCGATCCAGGCGGCCGAGGCGGATGCCTATGATTACTTGCCCAAACCGTTCGACCTGCCGGATCTTATGAAGCGTACTGCCCGCGCTCTGGACCGCAAGCAACGGGTTCAGATCGAACCCGCGGACACATCCGAAGACCGCCCCGACGAGCTGCCATTGGTCGGCCGAACACCGATGATGCAGGCCCTGTACAGGTTGGTGGCACGGGTCATGAATACCGATCTTTCGGTTATGATTTCAGGTGAAAGCGGAACGGGCAAATCTTTGATTGCGCGGGCAATTCACGATTTCTCAGACCGACGGACACTGCCCTTCGTGACTGCTACAGCAGCAGACCTGCGCGACCTGGAGGGTCCGGCCCGGGTCATGGCCCGAGTGCGCGGCGGTACCTTGCTGATCGACGAGATTGCAGACCTGGACGATGAAATCCAGGCCCGGATCGTGCGGATGATGGATACGCCCGGCGACCACGTTCCGCGCTTCATGGCGACCAGCCAGTCGGACCTGACCGAGGCGATGGAAAGCGGGCGGGTGCGGCAGGACCTTTACTACCGCCTCTGCGGTGCCACCATCCATGTGCCAGCCCTGCGCGAGCGGGTCGACGACATCCTGTTGCTGGCCGAGCATTTTCTGGCCCGTGAAGAACGCGAAAACGGCACAAAGCGGCGGTTGGGCCCTGACGCGATCGAACTTGTGCGCCGGTATTCCTGGCCTGGCAACGTGCGGCAACTGGAAAACGCGATCCGGCGGCTGAGCCTGACAAGCCGATCCGACGAAATCACCAAGTCCGAGGTCGAGGCCGTCTTGGGCAGCCAGCCCGAGGCCGAACCACTGCTGAGCGGGAGCGAACGAGAAAAACTGTCGTCGTCGGTTGCGCGGCATCTGCGGCGTTACTTCGACCTTCATGGAAACATGCTGCCGCCACCGGGTCTGTACCAGCGCATTCTGCGCGAGGTCGAGGCACCGTTGATCGAAATCGCTCTGGATGCGACCGGAGGAAATCAGGCAAAATGTGCCGATTTGCTGGGGATCAACCGGAACACGCTGCGCAAAAAAATCACGGATCTCGATATTCAGGTGACACGTCGACGCAAACTGATGTAATCTCGCCACACAAACCGTGGCATCCGGGCACAGTCCCGGAAAAGACCACGACATATGGCGGTACGCCGCGAAAGCGGCACATCAGGATGAGGGCAGACGGTGGTATCCCGGGCACAGAAACGGCCGGCATTATCCCTGAATCGGTGGCGTAAGTCCCGGAAACTGCGCAATTTCGGCACCTTGGGGCTGGTTGTGTTGGGGCCGGTCCTGACCCTTGCGACCTACCTTGTAATCGGGCCGTTTGACCTGGGTGCGAATGCCCCCACGCTTCGGCTGATTCTGCTGGCAGACCTTGTCTACATTCTGGTCGTGGCGGCCCTGGTTCTGGGGCAGTTGGGCAATCTTATTGCGGCGCGCCGGGCCAAATCGGCGGGCTCTCGCCTACACCTGAGGCTGATCGGTGCGTTCACGCTGTTGGCGCTGGTGCCCACGGTGACGGTTGCGATTTTTGCCGGTCTGACCGTGAATATCGGGCTTGAGGGATGGTTCTCGGACAGGGTCAGGCAGGTGGTCGGATCTTCGCTGACGGCCGCCGAGGCCTATGAACAAGAGCACGAACAGGGTCTGACGCAGGATGCCACGGTTCTTGCGCGGTTTCTTGACAATGCACGCAAGCTGGACTTCTACATCTCGGATGCCGAGCTGCGCGAGGTGCTGGCCCAGGGGCAGGCACAGATTCAGCGCGGACTGCGCGAAGCCTACGTGATTGACGGTAGTGGTGAAATCCGGGCCCGCGGAGACAGGTCTTATCTGTTCAACTACGAACCGCCGAAACCCGAGCAGTTGGAGCAGGCCCGAGACGAGGGTCTGTTGATCATCGCGGACTGGCCCAACAACGAATTTCGCGCTCTGGTGCCGCTGCGCGCCTATCTGGACCGATACCTGTATGTCAGCCGCGCCGTAGATGGCCAGTTGTTGACCCTTTTGGACGACACCAAGGAAACCGCGCAGTTCTATCAACAGTTGGAAAACGAACGGGGCAGGGTGCTGTTCGAGTTCGGGCTGCTGTATCTGGGGTTCGCGGTAATCCTTATTTTGGCGGCCGTTTCGCTGGGTATGTGGTTCGCCGAGCGGCTCTCGCGCCCGGTTGGTCGTCTGACCACGGCCGCGCAGCGGGTCGGGGCCGGTGATCTGGACGTGCAGGTCATCGAGGAGGCCAGCGACGACGAAATCGCCATGCTGGGGCGGTATTTCAACCAGATGACCCGGCAATTGAAGGCGCAGCGGGGTACGCTGCTGGAAAACACCCGCCAGATCGAAAGCCGCCGCCGGCTGTTCGACTCCGTGCTCAGCTCGGTGACTTCGGGCGTGGTCGGGGTGGATCCGGATGGTCAGGTGACATTCGTCAACCGCTCGGCCGAGCGCTTGCTTGACTGGAAAGGCCATGAACAACAACTGGCTATCGGCATCGCCGTGCCCGAGTTCCTGCCTTTGTTCGAAGCGCTGAAAGAAGGCAGCCAGGAAGCAATTCAGGACGAAATCAAGGTCACCCGCAAGGGACAGTTGGAAAACCTGCTGGTCCGGATGGCGACCCGACGCGGCGAGGACGGCAGGCTGGAAGGTTACGTGGTCGCCTTTGACGACGTGACCGATCTGGTCAGTGCCCAGCGGATGGCGGCCTGGGGTGATGTTGCACGCCGCATCGCGCATGAGATCAAGAACCCGCTGACCCCCATTCAGCTGAGCGCCGAACGCATCCGGCGGAAGTTTGCGCGGAAGCTGGATGAAGAGGACAGCGCCAGCCTGGAATCCATGACCGACGTGATCGTTCGCCAGACCAACGACCTGCGCCGGATCGTCGACGAGTTCTCGAAGTTCGCCCGCATGCCCGAGCCCGACCGGCACGAGGAAGACATCGCGGGCTTGGTGTGTGAGGCGGTTCTGCTGCAGCAGGCCGGTCAGCCAGACGTTCAGATCGACGCGGAGATCCCGGACCAGCCTGTATCGGCCGATGTGGATGCGACGATGCTGAACCAGGCGCTCACAAATCTGATCAAGAACGCCGGAGAAGCCATCGAAACCCTGAAAAAGAAGGGTCCGCCCGACAACCTCAACCCGCAGATAAAGGTGCGCCTGTCCACGGATGACGACGGAACACTGATTACCATCGCCGACAACGGCATCGGGCTGCCGGAAGACCGGGCGCGGCTGTTCGAGCCCTATGTGACCACGCGCGACGAAGGGACTGGCCTGGGCCTGCCCATCGTCAAGAAAATCATTGAAGAACACGGCGGTACGCTGACCCTTGAGGATGCGCCCGTGTTCGACGGACAGGACCATTTTGGCGCAATGGCCGTGATCCGGTTGCCGAAGGCCAACACGGCCCCGGTCGCAGCGCCGCAAAAGCAGGCAATTAAAACCAAAACACTGAAAGCAGGCCAAAGATGAGTGACATTCTGATCGTAGATGACGAGCGCGATATTCGCGAACTGGTGTCCGACATTCTGGAGGACGAAGGATATTCCACCCGGCTGGCCGGCAACTCGGACGAGTGCATGGCCGCGATCAACGCAGAACCACCCGGGCTGCTGATCCTGGACATCTGGCTCAAGGACAGCCGCATGGATGGGATCGACATTCTGAAGGCGGTCAAACGCGACAATCCGGATGTTCCGGTAGTGATCATATCGGGGCACGGAAATATCGAAATCGCCGTCGCGGCGATCAAGCAGGGGGCATATGATTTCATCGAAAAGCCCTTCAATATCGACCAGTTGATGGTGGTGATCCGCCGCGCGATGGAAACGTCGCGCCTTCGTCGCGAGAATGCCTCGCTCAAGCGCAAGGAAGTCAGCAATTCCGACATGATCGGCAAGTCGGCTGCGTTCCGCGCGATGCTGAGCCAGTTGGACAAGGTGACCAAATCCAACGGTCGGGTGATGCTGCGCGGTCCCGCCGGATCGGGCAAGGAAATCGCCGCGCGCTACATTCATGCGCACTCGAACCGGGCGAACGCGCCCTTTGTCACGGTCAACTGCGCCGGCGTCGAACCCGAGCGCATGGAAGAAGTGCTGTTCGGCCGTGAATCCGCCGAACGCGGCGTTGAATCCGGTCTGCTCGAACAGGCCCATGGCGGTGTGGTCTATTTCGACGAGGTCGCCGACATGCCCTTGGGCACGCAGTCCAAGATCCTGCGCGTTCTCGTCGATCAGCAGTTTCAGCGGGTGGGTGGCTCGGACAACGTCCGTGTCGATCTGCGGGTGATCTCTTCCACTAACCGCGACCTTGAAACCGAGATTTCCGCGGACCGGTTCCGCGAAGAGCTGTATCACCGTCTCAACGTCGTCCCGATCGCGGTGCCGTCTTTGGAAGAACGGCGCGAAGATATTCCTGTCCTAGCCAAGCATTTCATCGAGATGTGCAACGAAACCCAGGGCCTCCCCGTGCGCGAGTTGTCGGAAGAGGCCGTCGCTCTGCTGCAGACCATGAGTTGGCCCGGCAACGTGCGCCAGTTGAAGAACCTGGTCGAGCGGGTCTTGATCCTTGGTGATGGCACCGGACCGATCGAAGCGCGGGAATTGCCGAATGAGGAGGAAAAGGCCGACGATTCCGGCCGGGTCGTGCTGTCGGGCGCTCTGGCAACGCTGCCACTGCGCGAGGCACGAGAGGCGTTCGAGCGTGAGTATCTGCTGACCCAGATCAATCGCTTTGGCGGCAATATCAGCCGCACGGCCAGTTTCGTTGGAATGGAACGCAGCGCCTTGCACCGCAAGCTGAAATCGCTGGGTGTAGTCACGTCGAACAAGTCGGGCGCGCGGGTGGCCCAACTGGACGAGCCTGAACCGGCGGAATAGGGGCCGGCCATGCCGGCAGGACAACGGGAGGCGCCCGGCCATGACGCTATCGATGATCCAGCAGGGATTTCCCGCCTTTGGTCGTCGTCTCAAACGGCTTCGGCGGGCCACCGGGATGAAGCAGGCGGCGCTTGCACATGTGATGCGGGTCGATCAGGCCACGGTGTCGCGCTGGGAAAACGAAGTCCAGACCCCAAGCCCTGAACAACAAGCTGCGGTTTTCACGGCGCTTTCGGATCACCGCGCCGACGATGCAGCACTGAAGCGGCTTGTCGGCAGTTCGCAAGCCTGTCTCCATCTGGTGGACGAAGCGAGCCATGTTTGTCTGGCCTATTCACCCAGCCGCGCACGGGATTGGTCAGCGAGCCAGCACTCGTTGTTGGGGGTGTCGCTGTGGCAGTTTGCGACCGACGAGATCCGCCAGGCCGAAATGGAGCTGACGGACGAGGGTTGGTGGGACCTGCAGGTGCCAAATCCCAAGGCTTTCATTACTTCTCAGGCCGTGCACGACCAGATCACCATCAGCGCAGGCCAAATTGTATGGGAGCGGCTGTATCTGGCCGATGGAACCCCAGTGCGCCTTGTCAGCGGCACGCGCGTACGCGCCGCATAATATATGCGTTCACCTCGCCAGAGGCCGAGGGTAGAACGCGGGTGTGACTCAATCTTTTCGCATATTCCTGCAGGTGATCCTGTTATGGGTGGCTGGACTGGGCGCGGCCACGCAGTTCGCCAAGATCGCCGTTGCCTTCGACGCGGTCGGTGCATTGTACCCAGGCTATGGGGATTCGATCGGCTGGTTGTTGTCGATCATCAGTTTGATGGGCGCCGTTCTGGGGGCCATGTCAGGCGCCATTACCGCGCAGTTCGGACCGGTCCGCCTGCTGGTGTTCGGTTTGCTGCTGGGCGGCGTTGTATCGGTGTTCCAGTCCACCATGCCTAGCTTTCAAGTGATGCTGGCCAGCCGGATCATCGAGGGCGTTTCGCATCTGGCGATCGTGGTTGCCGCTCCGACGCTGATCGCACAGATCACACGCGGAGCCGCGCGCAATGCCGCCATGGTTTTGTGGAGTTCTTTCTTTGGAGTTGCCTTTGCGCTGAACGCTTGGTTCGGTCTGCCGATGATCCAGCGTTTTGGATTGGCGGATTACTTCATGGGCCACGGGTTCCTGATGGCGCTGATTGCAGGACTGGTCGCCGTGTTTCCGCCAAAGGTTCCGCCCATCGCGACGGAACGGCAGGGGTGGGGGCTGGGGTCCATCCTGAAGACGCATCTTGAAACCTACCGCTCGCCCCGCATGGCAGCACCGGCGATCGGATGGTTCTTCTACACTCTGACCTTCGTGTCGTTGCTGGCGATCCTGCCCGGCCGTATGCCCGAGGATCAGTCGGTTCTTGTAGCCAGTCTGATGCCGCTGGCAGGAATCGTGCTGTCGTGGGTCGCGGTGCCCGTGCTCTTGACTTTCCTGACCGCGGTCACGGTTGTAAATCTTGGTTTTGCGGCCGGGATGGCTGCCCTTGCCCTGCTGTTTTTCGGAGCGCCTCTGCCCGTTGTCGGCATTGCGCTGTTTGCGGTGTTGGGCCTGGTACAGGGCGGCAGTTTCGCGGCGGTTCCTCAACTGAATGGCTCGGTCCGGGATCAGGCGCTGAGCTATGGGGCGATGGCGCAGATGGGAAATGCGGGCAACCTGCTGGGCACACCTGTTCTGCTTGCTATCCTTTGGCGCGCCGGAGAGAGCTCGATGTTCGTGGCCGTACTTGTATTCTATGCAGCCGCCATCGCAGCACATCTGTTCCTGTCACTCCGCCGGCGATCGTCGCCTGGCGATCTGGCCTGAAGTCAGCCGGTCATCCCGGCAACCCCGGCGTGATGATCTGGAATGAGCCGTCGTCGAATTTGACGAAACAAGAGGCCGTGCCCAATGGCGGCAGTACGGTTGTTCGGGTCGGTGGAACGCCCGACTTGACCGACTGTTTGCAGGGCGGCAGGCTGATGGGGCGGTAGCCCTTCTTGGCCATGCACTGCGCCTCGACCGTGTTTCGCAGCCCCTGATTTACATCTACGGTGTAAACGCGGCCCGGCTCCCACCATCCTCCGGTGCGGTAGCATCGCCCGCGCCCGTCGCAATAGGTGCGGCCCGGCCAATAGGTGGGCGGGCTTTGGCGCACCTGGTTTGCAACCGGTGCATCCTTCAGCGCCTGCACTTGGCATTCGGTCGTTTCTGCCTGCATCCGCGAGACGCTTTCGCCTTCGCGATAATACATCGACAACGGCCCGCATCCGGCCAGCAGGGCAAGGGGAACAAGCAATCGAAGCACTGTTTTCATTCGCTTATCTTGCATCACACAGGCCGTCATGACAATTCGATTGACCGCTCTGTGGGCATCTGTCATTCAAAACGCTCAGGCAGAAAGGCCAAAGGCATGAAGGTCATCATTTGTGGCGCCGGCCAGGTGGGCTGGCAGATTGCTCGACACCTTTCGGGCGAGTTGAATGACGTCACCGTTGTGGACAACAACCCTGACCTGGTACGCCGGGCGACCGAGACTCTGGACGTTCAGGGCATCGCCGGCTTCGCCAGCTATCCAGACGTGCTCGAGCGGGCCGGAGCCCGTGACGCCGACATGATCATCGCCGCGACCCATTCGGACGAGGTGAACATGGTCACCTGCCAGATGGCGCACTCGGTGTTCTCGATCCAGCGCAAGATCGCGCGGTTGCGGTCGAAATCCTACCTCGAAGCGATCCATCGCGACCTGTACCGCCGCGACCATCTTCCGATCGACGTGGTGATCAGCCCCGAACGTGAAGTTGCCGCAGCAGCCATGCGCCGCCTGTCGGCGCCTGCGGCTTTTGACACGGAGCTGTTCATGGATGGCAAGGCGCAGCTTCTGGGCATTCGGATCGCCGAGGATTGCCCGATCGTCAACACGCCCTTGCGCCAACTGACAGACCTGTTTTCAACGCTCAGCGCCATCGTGGTGGGTATTCGCCGCGACGGAACGCTGTTCGCGCCGGAATCCGAGGACCAATTGTTCGTCGGTGACGAATGCTATGTCTTTACCAGCGTCCAAGACGTTGATCGTACGATGGAAGTCTTTGGTAAATCACAGAAAAAGCAGGATCGTGTGGTTATCGTGGGCGGCGGGAACGTCGGCCTCGAAGTCGCCCGGACGCTGGAAGAGCGCGAGGGACGCATCCGTGCAAAGGTTATCGAACGTGACCGGCGCTGTGCGGAACTGGCCGCCGAGTCGCTGGAGCGTACGATCGTTCTGAACGGCGACGGTCTGGATTCCGCGCTGTTGAGCGAAGCGGGGATCGAGCGCGCGGACGCGATGCTGGCCGTCACCGATGATGACCGGACCAACATGCTGGCTGCGGTACGGGCCAAGGCCGAAGGTTGTCCGCTAGCGATTGCGCTGATCAACGACCCCAGCATGGTGGCCTTGATGGGGCCATTGGGGATTGACGCCTATATCAACCCGCGGGCCACGACCGTCAGTTCGATCCTTCGCCATATCCGGCATGGCCGGGTGCGACAGGTCTATTCGATCGGCGATGCCGAGGCCGAAGTGATCGAGGCCGAAGTGCTGTCGACCTCGCCAATGGCCGGGCAGAAACTGCGCGACATCGACTTTCCCGAAGGCGTCCTGGTCGGCGCGGTGCGCAAGGGCGACGAGGTCCTGCGGCCCACTGGCAGTCTGCGGATTGACGAAAAGGACGTGGTTGCGATTTTCGCAATGGCCAATGATGTACCCGAGGTCGAACGCCTGATGCAGGTTTCGATCGACTTTTTCTGATGGCTGTCGCCCGCGCACCCAAAACCAGCGTTATTCGGCGGCTACCGCTGTTTCTGTTGATCTCGGCGGTTGTGTCCTTGGCGATGTGGATCCCGGCGATCTACGCCCTTGCCTTGGATGACCATCCAACGTCGCGGTCGTTCTTCTATTCGGGTTTGGTTGGGCTGTTCCTGGTCACGATCGTAGGTCTGGCGACGGCCAGCCGGCAACCGCGGCGCGGAACCTTGGGGCAGTTGGCGGTCCTGCTGGGCTCGTTGACGGTATTGCCGTTGTTTCTGGCCGTTCCGGTCCATGACGCGTTGGGGAACACGACCTTTCTGAACGCCTATTTTGACATGGTCAGCGCCATCACCACCACCGGAGCGGACCTGTTTCCCGATCCCGAGCGCCTGTCGGCGCCGGTTCACCTGTGGCGGGCACTCGTCGGCTGGATGGGTGGGCTGCTGATGTGGATTTCGGCGGCTGCGATCCTGGCGCCTCTGTCGTTGGGCGGGTTCGAGATTACCGCGCGGGGACAGCCGGGCCGCCCGGTTTCCGGCGTTGCCCAGAGCGAAAAGGTCGACCCGCGGGGGCGACTGCTCCGTGTGACGGCGACATTGACCCCGGTTTACGCCAGCCTCACAGCGGTAATCTGGGTCTTGCTGTTGATCGCCGGAGAAAAGGGCCTGACGGCCATCTGCCACGCAATGTCGGTTATGGCCACGTCCGGCATATCGCCAGTGGGCGGGTTGGAAGGGTCTACCGCCGGGATCACCGGCGAGGCCATCCTGTTTCTGTTCCTGTTCTTTGCCTTGTCCCGCCTGACGTTCTCAAAGGACACCGCAACAACCGGCTATTCCCGGCTGGACCACGACCCGGAATTCCAGATCGGCCTGATGATCGTCGTCGGCGTGGCGGCTCTGCTGGTTTTCCGGGTGCTGGCCGGGGTTGCCGAGATCGGTGGGCAGGTGACGGGCCTGCAAACGCTGAATGTCATCTGGGGTATGTTGTTCACGGTAATGTCGTTCCTGACGACGGCCGGGTTCGAAAGCGCTTATTGGAACGACGCGCAACAGTTGTCCGGTCTGGGAACACCGGGGCTAGTGTTGATGGGGCTTGCGCTTATCGGGGGCGGGGTCGCCACCACCGCCGGCGGGGTCAAGCTGTTGCGGGTCTATGCGCTTTACCTGAATGGCGCGCGTGAACTGGACAGGCTGATCCACCCGTCATCGGTCAGCGGGGCGGGCGGTGGCAACCGCCGCATCCAAAGCCAGGGTGCCTTTATCGCGTGGGTCTTTCTGATGATGTTCGCGCTGACGCTTGCGTTGCTTGATGTCGTTCTCGCTGCCGAGGGGGTTGGGTTTGAACGCGCCATGGTGCTGAGCGTCGCGGTTCTGAGCACGACCGGACCGTTGATCGAACTGGCCACCGATCTGCCGATCCGTCTGATCGATTTGTCGGCCGGAGCCAAGCTGACCATGTGCGCCGGGATGGTGATCGGCCGGCTGGAGACTCTGGCGATCATCGCGTTGATCACTCCGGCCCTGTGGCGGGATTGAACCGGCAATTCGGGCCTTCACGTTACTGCCTGATTTTTCATCTGGAATATCTCTGCGCGTCACTCCATACTCGCGCGGAGGGAGCGCGTTGGTCCGCAGCGCGTAAGCAAGAACAACGGCGAGATAACAAAATATGGCTTCGGACAGACAGAATCTTCAGGATGCCTTCCTGAACAATGTACGGAAAGCAAAGGTTCCCGTTACAATTTTCCTGATCAACGGCGTGAAATTGCAGGGTGTCATCACCTGGTTCGACAATTTTTGCGTATTGTTGCGCCGCGACGGACAGTCGCAGCTTGTCTACAAGCACGCGATCTCGACCATCATGCCGTCGCAGCCGATCAACCTGTATGAGGGCGAAGACGCCTCTTGATGGAACATGACCGGAGGCGCACCCGGGCCTGGGTGCTGCATCCCGATATCAAGTCAGATGACCAGCGCCGCGACCCCGTTCCGGCGCTGGAAGAGGCGGTGGCGCTGGCTGCCGCCTTGCCCGATCTGGATGTGATCGGGTCCGAGATCGTGCGCCTGCCGCGGGCGCAGCCCGGCCTGCTGTTCGGCAGCGGCAAGATCGAGGAATTGGGCGCGCGTTTTGCGGAAAACGAGATCGAGCTGGTTCTGATCGACGGGCCGGTCACCCCGGTTCAGCAGCGCAACCTGGAAAAGGCGTGGAAGGTCAAGATCCTCGACCGGACGGGGCTGATTCTGGAAATCTTCTCGGACCGCGCCCGCACGCGCGAGGGTGTGCTGCAGGTCGAGATGGCCGCGCTCAGCTATCAGCGCACGCGCCTGGTGCGGGCCTGGACCCACCTGGAACGTCAGCGCGGTGGGCTGGGCTTCGTCGGCGGACCGGGGGAAACCCAGATCGAGGCCGACCGGCGTGCGATCGACGATCAACTGGTGCGCTTGCGCCGCCAGTTGCAGAAGGTCGTGAAGACCCGGACGCTCCACCGGGCCGCGCGGGCCAAGGTGCCCTATCCGATCGTGGCACTGGTCGGCTACACCAACGCAGGCAAATCCACGTTGTTCAACCGCCTGACCGGGGCCGAAGTCATGGCCAAGGACATGCTGTTTGCCACGCTGGACCCGACCATGCGCCGGATCGAACTGCCCGACGGACCCGAAGTGATCCTGTCGGACACGGTGGGGTTCATCTCGAACCTGCCGACCGAACTGGTCGCGGCCTTCCGCGCCACGCTCGAAGAGGTTCTGGCCGCCGACCTGATCGTGCATGTGCGCGACATCAGTCATGCCGAGACCGAAGAGCAGGCCGAGGATGTGCGCACGATCATGGCCTCGCTGGGTGTGGACAATACCCGCCCTCAGCTTGAAGTCTGGAACAAAATCGACCTGCTGTCCGATGAGGACCGCGATGCCGTGCAGGCCCGGGCCGAGCGCGATCCGGCGGTGTTCCCGATATCGGCCGTGACCGGCGAGGGGATCGACCCGCTGTTGACCGAGATCGCCACGATCCTGCAGGGCGTGCGCCGGGAAGAGGTTTTGAAGCTGGGCTTTGCCGACGGCGACAAACGCGCCTGGCTGTTCCGTCAGGACGTGGTGCGCGATGAAAAACAGACCGAGGACGGGTTCGAGATCACCGTTCTGTGGACCGACAAGCAGGCCAATCAGTTCGCGGGCCTCTGACGATCAGGCCCCGTCGATCTGGCGCTGATGGTCGTCGGCATCGAACCAGCACAACGACGACCGGATCTTGTACTCCGCGTCCAGCTCCCATTCTTCCCAGCCGCGCGTGATCACCGCATTTCCGGTCTGTGCATGGTGCCCTTCCAGGGTCCAGACGAAAATGGCATGGGGACCGGCCCATCGCAGCATATCGCAGCGCACTTCAAGATCGGGAAAGTCGGTATGAATCCCGCGCGCCATTTCCGCGATGGCCGCCCGCCCGACGATGGGCGCGCCGCGATTGATCGTGATCTGCCCGTCCGACGTAAAGAAGTCGGCCACGGCATTGGCGTCACCCGAGCTCCAGGCGATGGCATAGTCGCGGGCTAGATTGTTCAGGGTATCGCGCAAACTGGCCATGATCTTCCCCCTCGCGCTGCGGTCCGGGCGCTCCGGAATGGTAGGCCAAGCCACGGGGCCACGTCCACGGGGCGACAAAAAAGGGGCGGGGGTCCGCCGAAACCCCGCCTATTGCGGCATCAGGCGGGTGGTCCCGACGGCGGCGGCGCGCGCCAGATCCAGATCCAGCGACATCGGAATGTACTCACCCCGGCGCCACAGTTGCGCCTGATCGTCATAGTAGCGCGACAGGAAGTGGCCCGATTGCCCGGTGGCCGTGATGAAGACCGAGCTGTCGGGGTCGGCAAAGTCATAAACCCCACGATAGCCCGCGCCGTGCACGTTCTGGAACGGGTCCGGCCCTTCGCCCGAGGTGCGTCCGCGCTGCAGGGTGTTGTCGCCGCCGCTGGTCGATTGGCGGATGTTAACAAAATAGCGCAGCACCGGAACCTCACCCAGCACCGGGTGATCATGGGTGGCCTGGTGGGCATCGCCCCAACGCAGGGATTCCAGTTGGCTGCCATAGCGCTCGGAAATCCAGACCAGTGCATCGTCAAGGGCCAGCCGGGCCATGTCGGTGCAGCTTTCCACCGGTGCGCTCTGCCGGACGTCGCACCAGGTCGAGGCCCCGTCGATGTCGCGAAAGACGCGTTCGATGAACAAGGGCTCGACATGCTTGAATTCCTTGGCCAGCGGCCCGAGGTCATCGGCGATCAGTCGTTTTTGCAGCGCGCGGACCCAGGCCGCATAGATCAGCGGCTCGGGCAGGTGCTCGTTCATCTCGCCGTTCCATTCGGCCAGCAGGGTCAAGGCGATCTGGCGCTGGCGTTCGGGGGTGCCTTCGGGCGCGGCCTCGCCGGTGAACCAAAGGTCGGCCCCGATCAGCGGCAGCAGTGACCGCGCGGTGAAGCTGACCGTGTCCAACTGCGCCTCGATGAAGCTGTCGCGGGTGTGCACCTCGCGGGATTGCATCAGGAATTCCCAGCGGTGGACGCGCTGCGTATCGCCCCATTCATAGGACACATGCAGGGGGAAGGGCCGGTCGATGATCTTGTTGTTGGTGTTGCCCAGTACGCCGCCGGCCGGAGCCACGAATTCGGGGTTGTCGGAATAGGGCAGACGGCCCTGCCAACGGTTGGCAGCGATCCAGCCCGGGGTCGGGATGCGCCCACGGCTCTGGTTGTTGAGGTCGCGGCTGGGCATTGCGCCGATGAGTTTCATGCCGACGGTCGTCTTGTCGACCACCGACAGGTTTTGCGACGGCGCGATGAACAGCTCGGCGGCTTCAATCGCTTCAGGTACGGTATCCGCGTTCATCAGCGCCATCGACGCGCTGATCGAGGTGTCGCGCGGACTGAGCGCCGTCCAGGACAGCGAGGCGACATGCCCCGGCGGTGTGATGGTTTCCAGGTTGAAATGGGTGCCTGGCAGGACGGGGCCGTTCTCGGTCCAGCGCAGGGTCAGGGTGATTGGGGGGGCGTCCTTGATCTCGATGATTGAAGGGCGCGACTTGAAGGGTTTGAAGCCTTCGGGCGTCAGATATTCCTCGGGGTTGTCGGGATTCACTCGTTCGATATGCACGTCCTGATCGTCCAGATAGGACGAGGTCAGGCCCCATCCCAGCCGGTCACTACGGCCGGACATAACCGCCGGAATGCCGGGGATGGTGGCGCCGATCACGCCGCCCTTGGTCAGTTCAAGACGCGCCAGATACCAGATCCCCGGCGCAGTCAGGCCCAGATGCGGATCGTTTGCCAACAGGGTTCCACCGGTTGCCGACCGCGAAGGAGCCGCAGACCATGCATTCGAGGCACCCGCCAACCCGCGCTGCGGGACCGGGTTCAGCCATGAGGCCGCGGGTTCCGAATTGGCGGCATAGCGGGGCAGGTTGGGAAACAGCGCCGCATATTCGGGCAGCGCTGCAATGCCCGCGCCAGGCACGTCCGGCAGAATATCTGAGAGCCGCTGCGGATCGTTCAGCATCAACGAGGTGCGCGCCCGCAGCACTTCGTCCTGCAAATGCCCGGATAGCTGAACCGCCATCAGCTTGATCATGGCTATGCTGTCACCCGGTTGCCAAGGAGCAACCGGTGCGTTGAACAAGAACATTTCGGGCGCGCCGCGGCCCAGGGCGTTTTCGTTGATTTCGTCCAGCCGCGCATTGACACCGGCGGCATAGGCGCGAAGAGCGGCCTTTGTGTAATCGTCCTGAACCTCGAAGGACTGATGCGCCAGCCCGTATAGATCCAGCCGACGCATGAGCTTGTCGATATGCACGGTCCGCTGGCCAAAAACCTCGGACAGGCGCCCCTGCACGGTCCGGCGCATGACCGTCATCTGCCACAACCGGTCCTGGGCATGCGCATAGCCCAGACCGAAGAACACGTCGGGGTCGGTCTGCCCCAGGATGTGAGGCACGTTGGCTGTGTCGCGCACGATCTCGACCGGGGCATTCAGGCCTTTGACCTGCAGCGTTTGATCGTAGTCAGGCAGCGACTGGCTGGCCAGGAAATACACCAGACCGATCGCCGCGAGGGTCAGCAGGACCAGACCCGAGGCGATACGCATCAACCAGCGAAAGACGACACCCATCAGCAGCGCACCATTTGAATTTGCAGATCAGGCGAAGGTTAATTCATGGCTCTGGCGACCGAAAGAGGCCGCGCCGCGGAATCTGCGTCTGAAACGAAAAACTCCGCCACGGCATTGGCCAGTGACGGAGTTTTCTTGAGGGGGATCAGGGGGTCAGGGAATAATGCGCGTGTATTTGATGCCTTCGACCGTCGCGCCCAATTGCAGCCCAGCCTGACCGAAGACCGCCGCCAGCACGGGTTTGCGCAGGGTGGTCAGGTCGGTCGACAACTGGTCCGCCTGGTCGCTGACGACATATCCAATGTCCGCGCCGGCGGTCCATCCGCTTGAGCGGCGGAAATCGTTCAGGGCGTCTTCGGTCATGAAGAATAGGACATGGGCGTATTGCTGGGCGCCAATCTGAAGCCCCGCAGTGCCCTTTACGGCGGAGTAGTAGTCGACCGTGGCGCCATTGATGCGCAGTGCGCCTTTTCCGTAGCCGCCTCCAAAGACGAACCCCGCCTCGGTGATCAGCGGCATGACCAGCATCCCGTTGGCCTTGTTGGCGATTTCCTGGGTGTTCGGGTAGCGGGTATACATCTCGGTCAGCGTGGCATCGACGCGGGCATCGATCGTTGCCGCGTTCGAGTTTCCGACGCCGTTGCCGCAGGCGGCGGTCAGGGTCAGTCCGGCCATGCCAAAGGCAAAGCCGCGACGGCTCAGTCGTGGTGTGTTGGAACTGCTCATGTTTGTTTTTCTCTGTCTATGTGCCTGAAAAGCCGGGTGGTCCCGGTCTTGTGTGCAAGAATACGCCGAGCCGCCTCGGGTGTCACGGGAAAACCGGCAGGCCAAGGCCGGCCGATCGGCGAAAAATCGCGGAGTCCCGCGGGATTAGCCGTGCAGAAGCCGGGCGACCTGCGGTGCGAAATAGGTCAGGATGCCGTCACAGCCCGCGCGTTTGAAGGCCAGCAGGCTTTCCAGCATCACCTTTTCGCCGTCGATCCAACCGTTCTGCGCCGCGGCCTGGATCATCGCGTATTCACCCGACACCTGATAGGCATAGGTGGGTGCGCCAAACGTGTCCTTGACCCTCCGGCAGATGTCCAGATAGGGCATGCCGGGCTTGATCATCACCATGTCGGCGCCCTCGGTCAGGTCGCGTTCGATCAAGCGCAGCGCCTCGTTCGAGTTGGCCGGGTCCATCTGATAGGTCTTCTTGTCGCCGGTCAACGCGCCCGAGGCGCCCACCGCATCACGGAAGGGTCCGTAGAAGGCGCTGGCATATTTCGCGGCATAGCTGAGGATCATGACGTCGTGATGGCCGACGGCCTCGAGCGCCCGGCGCATCGCGCCGATCCGGCCGTCCATCATGTCGGATGGGCCGATGATGTCGGCTCCGGCCTCGGCCTGGGCCAGCGTCATCTTGACCAGCGCCTCGACCGTTTCGTCATTCACGATCTTGCCGTCCACCACGTATCCGTCGTGGCCGTTGATGTTGTAGGGGTCCAGCGCCACGTCGGTCATCACCGCGATCTCGGGCGCGGCCTGCTTGATCGCGCGGATGGCGCGGTTCGACAGGTTGTTGGGGTTCCACGCCTCGGCACAATCCTGCGTCTTGAGGCTGGGATCGGTGTAGGGAAACAGGCAGATCGCCGGGATGCCCATTGCCTGCGCCTCGGCTGCGGCCTTGGCGATCAGATCGACCGAGCGGCGCACCACGCCGGGCATCGAGGGCACGGGCTCTTCGACGCCCTCGCCGTCGAGCACGAACACCGGCCAGATCAGATCATCAACGGTCAGGGTGTTCTCGCGCACCAGGCCCCGGATCGCCTCGGACTGGCGGGCGCGACGAAAGCGGCCGTGGGGGTAGGGGGCGATTGTCGGTTTCATGGCGCGTTCTCCTTGAACATTCGCGCATTGGGTGGCATGAATTTGCACAGGTCTCAAGGGTACCAATAGCCGCGCCGTTGCGATAGAACCGCCTGAGAATTTTGAATTAAAGGACCGAGTTTGGACTGGTACTCCTCGATTTTCGAACTCATCGACATGCGCAGCTTTTCGAATCTGTGGTACTGGATCGCGCTTGCGGTGCTGTGGTCGACAGCCAGCCATTGGGTGATGGGGGTTCCGTATGACCTGGTCGTGCGCGCCCGCCGCGTCGGTGGGCAGGCCGAGACCGACCTGCTGGACATCGTGCGGATCAACACCAATCGCATCCTCTACATTGCCGACGTTTCGGGGGTCGTAATCTTGGCGCTGTGCTGTTTCCTGTTCGCAGGGCTGGCGACGCTTGGGTTTTACTATCAGGTCGAGTTCGCCCAGGCCGTGTTCCTGCTGTTGTTCCCGATGGTTCTTGTCGGCGCAAACAGCCTGCGGGTGGCCCGGAACCTGCGGCGGCAGGAGTTGACGATTGAAGCTGTGTCCAAGGCGCTGCATCGATGCCGGCTGGCGACGCAGGTCATCGGCATGTTTGCGATACTGGTCACTTCGATGTGGGGCATGTATCAGAACCTTTCGATAGGCGTTCTGGGATAGCAGATTCAGAAAGGCAGCGTGATGAAGGCTCCGAACCACGTGACAGTCGGCGGCGCCCCCGAGGGGTTTGACGCGCAGCTGGTGCTGAACGAAGTCGCCCGCTCGGGCGGGCCGGTTCTGCATGTGGCGCGCGACGACAAACGTGCCGAGGCGATGCGCGCCGCGCTGCGTTTCTTTGCGCCCGACATGCCGGTGATCCTGTTCCCCGGTTGGGATTGCCTGCCTTATGACCGGGTGTCGCCCAACCCCGACATTGCGGCGGCGCGGGTGGCGACCCTGGCGGCGCTGGTGCATCAGATGCCCGAGCGCTTTGTTCTGCTGACCACGCTGAACGCCGCCACCCAACGCGTGCCGGCGCGCGACGTGCTGCGGCAGGCGGCGTTCACCGCACGGGTCGGCCAGCGCATCGACGAGGCCGCGCTGCGCGATTTTCTGGTACGCATGGGGTTCAGCCAAAGCCCCACGGTGATGGAAC
The DNA here is from genome assembly GCF_056537865.1 of Ruegeria sp. BJ5. Taxonomy (NCBI): domain Bacteria; kingdom Pseudomonadati; phylum Pseudomonadota; class Alphaproteobacteria; order Rhodobacterales; family Roseobacteraceae; genus Ruegeria; species Ruegeria sp. BJ5. Next base: position 699,748 of record NZ_JBQFSH010000001.1, on the reverse strand, counting down.
CTGGCGACTATGCCGTGCGCGGCGGGATCATCGACATCTTCCCGCCGGGCGAGGCAGGGCCGGTGCGGCTGGACCTGTTCGGTGACGTGCTCGACGGCGCGCGCCGGTTCGATCCGGCCACCCAGCGCACTACCGAAAAACTTGATCTGGTCGAACTGGCCCCGGTCTCCGAGGTGATACTGGACGAGGCCGCCATCACCCGGTTCCGTCAGAACTATCGCATCGAATTCGGTGCGGCCGGCACGGATGATCCGCTGTACGAGGCGGTCAGCGCCGGGCGCAAGCATCAGGGCATGGAGCACTGGCTGCCCCTGTTCCATGAAAAGCTGGAAACGCTGTTCGACTATCTGCCGGACGCGACGATCACGCTGGACGATCAGGTCACGCCCGCGCGTCTGGCCCGGTGGGACAGCATCGCCGATCAATACGAAACCCGGCGTCTGGCGCTCGAGAACCGCTCGCGGATGGATTCGGTTTATAAACCCACGCCGCCGGGTCTGCTGTACCTGGATGACGACACCTGGACCCGAGCTGTGGCGCAGCGGCGGGTGCTGCAATTCAGCCCTCTGCCGCAGGCCAGCGGCCCCGGGGTGATCGACGCGGGCGGTCGGATCGGGCGCAACTTTGCCCCCGAGCGCCAACAGGAAAGCATCAGTCTGTTCGGCGCGCTGGCCAGCCACATCAAGGACAAGCTGGAGAAGGGGCCGGTTCTGGTCGCCTCGTATTCCGAGGGCGCGCGCGAACGCCTGACCGGGTTGATCGAGGATGAGGGTCTGGCCGAGGCGATCCCCGTTTCGGATGGCTCGCGCATGGGCAAACGCGGCCTGCACCTGGCGGTCTGGGCGCTGGAGCATGGGTTCGAGACGCCCGACATGACGATGATCTCGGAACAGGACGTGCTGGGCGACCGGCTGATCCGTCAGCCCAAGAAACGCCGTAAGGCCGAGAATTTCCTGACCGAGACCCAGTCGCTCAGCCCCGGTGATCTGGTCGTGCATGTCGATCACGGCATCGGCCGCTACATGGGCATGGAGGTCGTGACCGCCCTGGGCGCCGCGCATGAATGCCTGCTGCTGGAATATGCCGAGGGCGCCAAGCTGTACCTTCCGGTCGAAAACATCGAGCTGCTGTCGAAATACGGGCACGAGGAAGGCTTGCTCGACAAGCTGGGCGGTGGTGCGTGGCAAGCCAAGAAGGCTAAGCTCAAGGAACGCATCCGCGAGATGGCCGACCGGCTGATCCGCATCGCCGCCGAACGCGCCCTGCGCAAGGCCCCGATCATGGACCCGCCGCCCCACGCGTGGGAAGAGTTCAGCGCCCGCTTCCCCTATCAGGAAACCGAGGACCAGTTGCGCGCCATCGCCGACGTGATGGAGGACCTGCACTCGGGCACGCCGATGGATCGCCTGATCTGCGGCGACGTGGGGTTCGGCAAGACCGAGGTCGCCATGCGCGCGGCCTTCGTTGCGGCCATGTCCGGCCTGCAGGTGGCGGTGATTGCGCCCACAACGCTGCTGGCGCGCCAGCACGCCGCCAGCTTCAAGGACCGGTTCCGGGGCTTCCCGCTGGAAGTCCGACAATTGTCGCGTTTCATCTCGGCCAAAGAGGCGCAGCAGACCCGGGAGGGGCTGGCAAAGGGCACGGTAGACATCGTGATCGGCACTCATGCTCTGTTGGCCAAGGGCATCCGGTTCCAGAACCTCGGGCTGTTGATCATCGACGAAGAGCAGCATTTCGGCGTGGCCCACAAGGAGCGGCTCAAGCAGTTGCGGTCCGACGTGCATGTGCTGACGCTGACCGCCACACCGATCCCGCGCACGCTGCAGTTGAGCCTGACCGGTGTGCGCGACCTGTCGATCATCGGCACGCCGCCCGTCGATCGCCTGGCGATCCGCACCTATGTCAGCGAGTTCGACGCAGTCACCATCCGCGAGGCGCTGCTGCGCGAGCACTATCGCGGCGGGCAGAGTTTCTATGTGGTGCCGCGCATCTCGGACCTGCCCGAGATCGAGGAATTTCTGAAGGAACAGCTGCCCGAACTGACCCATGTGGTGGCCCACGGCCAGATGGCGGCTGGCGAGTTGGACGATCGGATGAATGCCTTCTATGACGGCAAGTATGACATCCTGCTGGCCACCACGATCGTGGAAAGCGGGCTGGACATTCCCACCGCGAACACGATGGTCGTGCACCGGGCCGACATGTTCGGGCTGGCCCAGCTCTATCAGATCCGGGGCCGGGTGGGGCGGTCCAAGACCCGCGCCTACGCCTATCTGACCACCAAGCCGCGCGCGCGGTTGACGCCGGCCGCCGAAAAGCGGCTGCGGGTTCTGGGCTCGCTCGATACGCTGGGGGCCGGGTTCACGCTGGCCAGCCAGGACCTGGACATTCGCGGCGCGGGCAACCTGCTGGGCGAGGAACAGTCGGGCCAGATGCGCGACGTGGGCTATGAACTCTACCAGTCGATGCTGGAAGAGGCGATCGCCAAGATCAAGGCCGGTGAGATGGAGGGGCTGAGCGAGGCCGACGACCAGTGGGCGCCGCAGATCAACCTGGGCGTTCCGGTACTGATCCCCGAAGACTATGTGCCCGATCTGGACGTGCGGCTGGGCCTCTATCGCCGCCTGTCGTCGCTGTCGACCAAGGTCGAGCTTGAGGGTTTTGCCGCCGAACTGATCGACCGGTTTGGCCCGCTGCCGAAAGAGGTGAACACCCTGCTGCTGGTGGTGCGGATCAAGGCGATGTGCAAACGCGCGGGCATTGCCAAGCTGGACGGCGGACCCAAAGGGGCCACGATTCAGTTCCACAACGACAAGTTCGCCTCACCGCAAGGTTTGGTCGAGTTCATCCAGAACCAGCGCGGGCTGGCCAAGGTCAAGGACAACAAGATCGTGGTGCGGCGCGACTGGAAGAAGGACAGCGACAAGATCAAGGGCGCCTTTGCCATTGCCCGCGATCTGGCCGAGAAGGTCGCCGCCGAGAAAAAGAAGAAGGCCAGCGCCTGAGGGCGCGGCCTAGTCCCCGGCCACGAACGTACACAGCTGCCAGTCACCGCTGTCCGACTTCACGAAGGCCGCGCGATAGCCGACCATCGACCACAGGAATTCGGAATAGATATAGCCGCGCGTTCCGTCGGTCAGGATGACGCCCTGATATTCGGCCTCTTCCAGATAGTCCGGCACGATCACCACCTCGTGGCTGATCAGGTCCAGAATGGGCGCGCCGCGGTTTGGGGCCTGGCGCAGGGTGACATCCTGACCGGTCACGAAATAGGCGGTGAACGGATCCAGCTTCGCTGGCAGGGTAAGCCGCCACTGGTGCGGCATCCAGAATTCGCCATCCTCGTCGAAATAGCCGGGCTGGGTCAGCGTGGTCTCGAGGTCGCGCCAGTAGTCCTCGCGGATGGTGGCGGCGTGGCGGCGGTCGGCCTCGGGCAGGGTTTCGGGATCGACCGTCAGATTGGCGCGGAAAGTCTCGGGGCCGTCCTCGTCGCCGTGGCTGGTGTAGATCTCGGGGCAGGTGGCGGCCATCACGCCCTCGAGGTCGCGGGCGGCGACCTTTGCGCGCAGGTCCGCACGAAAGGCTTCCAGTGCCGGGTCTTGGCTGGCCTCGTCCACAGGCGGAAAAGTCTGACGGTCGGCCCAGGCGGGACCGCAGCACAGCGCGATCAGCGCAGCGTTCAACAGTTTCATTCAGCGGCTCTCATCGCGGCCTGGGCGCAGAAGCACGAGGCGCCGACGCTGCGGTCGGCCCGCGCCAGGGCCAGGTCAAGTCGTTGTCGGATCAGCTGCAATTCCTCTACCGCGCCACGCGCCTTGAGGCAATCGTGCAAGCCCTTGAGGCTCCAGACATTGTCGGGATGGATCGAGGCGCGGCTGAGGGTGCCGCCCAGACCCAGATCCTCGCGATAGACGGCTTCGGCCTCGGCCACGTGGCCCTGCTCGAACAGCAGCGCCCCCAGCGCGTGGCGGGTGGGCTGCATCCAGCCCCAGGGCTCGTCATAGGGCAGATTGTCGTCCAGCTCGACCGAGCGGCGCAGGTGGGCGAAGGCCGTGTCGAAATTGCCTTTGCGGTACTCGATCTCGCCCCGCAGCATTTCGCGCGCGATCTCCAGCAGGTCGATCACGCGGTTGTTGTGCAACAGGCGGGTTTCCGGCACGCGGTCCTTGGCGGAGAGGAACAGCTGCTCTTCAGCTTCGGCCTCGGCCACGTCGCCGGTGGCGGCATGGGCGATGGCGCGGGCGTAGTGCGTGGTGGCCGTCACCGTCAGATACAGGTCCGGATCGGGGGGCAGGAGCAGAGCCTTGGCTTCTTCCCAACGGCCGAAACGGATCAGGATATGCGGCCCCATGGCCATGTAGCTTTCGAAGTAATCCGCCATGGGCGGGCTTTCGATGCGCAGCATTTCCTCGGGCGTGGTGTCCCACAGGCCCTTGTTGGCACGCAGGGCGGGCTCCATCTGACCGAGGAACAACGCGCCATAGATGACGAAATGGTAATTGTGCTGGCGATAGCCGGTGTAGATGTTGAACGCGCCTTCGCGCTGGTAGTATTTCAGATCGGCAGTGACCGCCTGTTCGTTCCAGTGGACGACGTTCTGGTAGTGGCCGCACAGCACGTCGATATGGGTTGGCATGTGCACCAGATGCCCGGCATCCGGCACCAGCGTGCGCAGCACGTCACCGGCCTTCAGTGCCTTTTCTGGCGTGGGCGACATCTCCATCAGGTGTACGTAGAGGTGCAGCAGGCCCGGATGCGACATCGCCGCCGGATCGTGAGCCATGGCCCATTCCAACTCCTCCTGCGCTTCAAGCGTGGCGGCGCCCTCGGCGGGCTGGCCGGTCCTCAGGTCCCACATCTGCCAAGGGGTCAGGTTCAGCAGCGACTCGACATAGATGGTGCGCAGGTCCAGATGATCGGGCTGGGCCGCGAAGGCGGCGCGCATGGCGTCGGCGAAGTCGTGGTCCCAGCGGTGCATGTCGGGCGCCGGGTCACGCTGGGGATAGCGGGCGGGCAGGGCGCGGATCAGTTCGCGTTCGACGGGCGTGCAGCGATCCAGCAGGGCCTGTGCGCATTGGGTTGCGTCATAGGCGCAGTTCAGGGCCTTGGCCTTACCGCGGTCGTCCAGCAGATCCCAGGGCAGGTTGTAGTTGGGCCCGGCGGCATAGGCCACGCCCCAATGGGCCATGGCGCAGTCGGGGTCATGCTCCAGCGCGCGCTGGAAACACACGACCGCCTCTTCATGGTTGTAGCCGTAGGTCCAGACAAGGCCCCGGTCGAACCACAGCTGCGCCTGATCCGAGGACGTGGTGACGGGGCAGCTATGCGTGCCCAGATCGTAATAGTCGCTCATGCCGAACTCTCCCTGACTGGGGCGAGCCTAGCGCAGTTCGGGTGCGCTGCACAGGTCAGGCGGGAACGCGGTCTTCGATCCGGCCCATGTGGACCATCAGCCCGAAGGCCAGCGCGCACATGGTCAGGATGCCGATGGTCAGCGGCCCCAGCGTGCCGTCGAACAGCAGCCCCACCGGCGCGGCGATCGCGGCGGCCAGCACGGTCGAGATCGACCCGATGACCGAGGCCGCCATGCCGGCGATATGGCCCATCGGCTCCATCGCGATGGCATTCAGGTTACCCATGGTGACGCCGGCCATGAAAAAGACCGTGGTCTGCCAGAACACGAACAGCGCAAACGAGGCCTGCGGCGACAGGTTCGACATGTTCAGGGCAATCACCAGCGAGGTGATCAGGATCTGTCCGGCCAGCGCCCAGGTCACCATACGGCGCATCCCCACGCGCACCACGACGGCAGCGTTCAACAAGCTGGCCGAGCCGGACATCAGCGCCACGAATCCGAACCAGAAGGGGAAGCTGTCGGCGCGGTCGTGGATCACATCATAGATCGGCTGCACCATGGTCAGCATGGTGAACAGCATGCCCATGCACAGGGTCTGGACAAAGATCGACAGGCGCACGGTGGGGTGGGCAAACATCTCTTTCACCGCACCGACCATCAGCGGCAGGCGGAACGGGCGGCGGTTTTCCGGCGCGAGGGACTCCGGCAGTCGGAACCCCATCCAGACAATGATCACCAGCGCAAACAGGATGAACGACATGAACACACCGCGCCAACCGGCGAAGGCAATCACGGCGGCTCCGGCCATCGGCGCGATGGCGGGCACCAGGGTGAAGATCATCATTGCGATGGACACGATCCGCGCCATTTCCCGGCCCGAGAACAGATCGCGGATGATCGCCATGGCGACCACGCGGGGCCCGGCGGCCCCCAGCCCCTGAACCACCCGGGCGGCCAGAACCAACTCGAGCGACGAACTGGCCCAGGCCACGGCCGATGCCAGAATATAGACTGCTGCTCCGGCAAAGATCACCGGCCTGCGTCCGACCGCATCCGAGATCGGGCCGGTGAAGAATGTGCCGATCCCCATTCCCAGAACAAAGCTGGTCAGGATCAACTGCGCCCGGTTCACGTCATCAGGGCTGAGCTGCGCGCCGATCTCGGGCAGGGCAGGCAGCATTGAATCAATCGAAAATGCGATGGTGGCAAACATCATCGCGATCAGCGCGATGAATTCGGCCTTGGAAATACGGTCAGCCATGCGGGGACTCCTTGCCCCAACGCGCTAACACGACGGGGCAAGGTGGGCTAGGTGCAATCGCGCACAGAACTCTGTGCTATTCTGCAGAGGAAGGCTCAAGCTGAGACATGATTTCGCCGATCACTTGCGCCCACAATTCCGGTGGTTGCGCCCCAGGGACCGCGTGCTGGTTGGCGACGATGAAGGTGGGGACCGAGTTTACGCCCATCTCACGCGAGTGCGTATCCCGCTGACGAATGTCGTCCCGGTCGGCGTCGGATTTCAGCAGCTTCAGAACAACTGCGGCGTCCATGCCCACGCTGTCGGCGATGTCGGCCAAAACCTCGTGGTCGCCGATGTCGCGGCCCTGCACGAAATACGCAGTGAACAGCGCATCCACCACCTGGTTCTGCTTGCCCTCGATCCCTGCCCAATGGATCAGGCGATGGGCGTCCAGCGTGTTCGGGGTGCGTTTCATGGCCTCGAAATCGATGTTCAGGCCGGCCTTTTCGGCATGCTCCACCACCGGCGCATAGGCGCGAACCGCACCCTCCTTGCCACCGAATTTGCGTTCCAGGTATTCGCGCCGGTCCATGCCGCCTTCGGGCATGTCGGGGTTCAGCTGGAACGGATGCCATTCGATCACGAAGGGATGGTCCGGGACCGAGGCCAGCGCCTTGTCCAGGTTGGTCTTGCCGATATAGCACCACGGGCAGATCGGGTCGGACAGGATATCAAGCTTGACGGTCTGGGTCATTCTTCGGGTGCCTTGAAATAGGCCGGCAATGCGCGGCGCAGGAGTTTTCCGTTGCCCCCGGTGGGCAGTTCGGGAAGATGGATGAAGGCGCGGGGTTGCTTGTAGCGCGCCAGGTTGGCCTCGACATAAGCGCGCAGGGCGGTTTCGTCCAGTTTTTCCGGCCCGGAATAGAAGGCTGCGATCACGAAAGTGTCCGGTTTGACCTCGACCGCCGCCGCGCCGACCTGAGAGATTCCGGGAAAGCGCGACAGGACGGATTCGACCTCGACCGGGGACACGCGATAGCCGCCGGCGTTCATCATGTCGTCGTCGCGCCCCAGATAGGTGATCTGCCCATCCACGGCCATCGCCCCCTGATCGCCGGTCAGGAACCAGTCGCCCTGCATGCGCGCGCGGGCCTCGTCCGGGGCGTTGAGATAGGTCAGCATCAGCCCCGGGTCCGAGCGGTGAATGGCGATGGTGCCTTCCTGCCCCTGCGGAACCGGCCCGTCAGGCCCCAGGATCGCCACGCGGCGCCCCGGTTGCGGCTGGCCCAGAGAGTCTCCGCGCGCGGGGTGGGATGGGCTGGATGAGATGAAGGTCGAACATTCCGACATTCCATAGGCCTCGTACAGCTCGGTCCCGGTGGCCTGAACCCAGCGTTCGTGCAAGGCGCGCGACAGTTTCTCACCGGCGCTCAGGCCGTGGCGCAGATCGGGCAAGGACAGCGTGTCCGCCGCATTCAGCATCTTGCGGTAGACACCGGGGGCGGCCGCAAAGATCGAGGCGCGGTGGCGGCGCAGCAACTCAGGCAGGGCTGCCGGGTCGGTTCCGGGTTCGGGGATCAGCGCGGTGGCACCGATGGTCCACGGGTCCATCAAGCCGGTGCCCAGCGTGTAGGTCCAGTTGAACGCGCCCGCGTGGCACAGGCGGTCGGCCTCGCGCAGACCGTACCAGCCATCGACCATCATCTGCCGCGCCCAGATCGCGCGATGCGCATGGGCCACGGCGCGTGGTTTGCCCGAGGTGCCCGAGGTATAGACGACATAGGCCATGCGTTCCGGATCGCCCATGTCGAACGCCGCGGGCGGCAGGTTGCGCATGGCGGCAAGGTCGGCCAGGCAGATCTGGTTGGGGTGCGCGGCACAGGCCACGGACGGATCGCGCAGAATGGCGGCTGGAGACAGTTCCCGGATCATCCGCTCCGTTTCCGGCTCGGTCAGTTGCGAGGAGGTGGGCACCGGGACCAGCCCGACCGCGATTGCCCCAAGATAGGCGATGGGAAAATCGACCGTATTGCCCAGACGCATCAGCACGATGTTTCCGGGCACGAGGCCTGCACGCAGCAGCCCGGTTCCTGTGCCCAGAACTGCAGATTTCAACTTCGCAAAGGTCCAGTCGTTCGAACCGTCAGGGCGCAGCACGGACAGGGCCACCTTGTCGGGCGTGGCATCGGCGCGGCGCAGCACATGGGCGGCCAGGTTGAACGGCGCGGGGCAGGGCGTCGGCGGCCCCTGATCGAAAATCGACAACATGCGCCTTGGCTATTGCCGTTTGTCATGCGTTGCAAGCGCTCGGCGCTGGCCCTATAGAATGACGCATGACGAGCAAAGACCACAAATCCATCGTACGCATCGCCCGCGACAACGGTTCCCGCACCGAGCTGGAGCCGGTGGATCTGGGTGCCCGAGTGCGTGAACTGCGCAAGGCACGGAAATGGACCCTCGAGCAGGCGGCGAACCAGGCCGGGTTGGCCCGGTCCACGCTTAGCAAGATCGAGAATGGCCAAATGTCGCCGACCTATGATGCGCTCAAGAAGCTGGCGATCGGTCTCGAAATCTCTGTACCGCAGCTGTTCACCCCGCCCGAGCGGGATCAGGTTATCGGTCGCATGGCAGTGACCAAGATGGGTGAAGGCACCGCGCACGCCACCACGACCTACGAGCACGAGTTGCTGGCCGAAACGCTGACCAAGAAGCAGATGCTGCCCTATCGGGCCCGTGTGCGCGCCCGGTCAATGGACGAGTTCGACGGCTGGGTGCGTCACGATGGCGAAGAATTCCTGTATGTGCTGACCGGCGTGATCCGCCTGTACACCGAATTTTATGAACCGGTTGAGATGCGTCGGGGCGACAGCGCCTACTACGACGGCAGCATGGGGCACAACGTGATCTCGGTAAGCGATGAGGACGCGACCATCCTGTGGGTCACGTCGCTGGCCTAACGCCGGGCTAGCTCGCGGTTCAGGCCTTCGGTGTAAAGGAAATCCTCGACCTCTTCATGGGCCTCGTTCACCGTCAGGTGGTGCCGCTCGGCCAGATAGGCCTCAAAGCGTTTCCTGTCCGTCCTCACGCGCGCCATATCCTGATCGCGCAGGTTCGGAAAACGGTGCTTGGCACGTGCGTAGGACGCGCTCCAGTCTTGTGTCAAATCAGCCCAGTTCAACATCTGCGAGCCTTCCGTGGTTCGGGTTTCAGGACTGCTCTTCCCCAGACCAGCGTACGGAGCGCGCAGCCCGCGCGAAGACATGACAAAATGTCGCAGGTCAGGGCGCTGGAAAATCAAAGCGGTTTTTCACGCCGTGCTCGGCCCGTTTTCCCACTCACTGTCGGTTTTGGCGATCGTTCAAATGCTCGCACTCTGGACTGCGCCGAATACAGGGCTTTGTTCTATCTAAGAAATCTGTTTTCGGTGCAGGTGTCCGTTGCGTCGATCCTCACTTGGATTGCGAGATATCGTGGTAACAAGCGTTCCACCCGCAAAAAGTAGTCAAATGCTCTAGAAATAGCGGCCAGCGGATTTGTTTGATCGCCTTTTGGTGTTTGGTCACATGTGCCGAAAATTGCCGACGCCCGCGCGGCGTCCGATCCGAGCTAAGTGCATCACTTGAAATGGGCCGGGGCACAAGCCCCTGCCGGTTGCCTGCTACTCCTCGTACCACCAGACGTCGGGCATGAACTGCGGCCCGTCGCCGTAGATTGGCAAGATCTGAGGATGCTTCATTTCCTTCACATGGGCGATGCGGCCAACATCAAAGCTCCAGATTGGAATGACAAACCGTCCGGCGGTCAGAACCCTGTCAAGCGCGCGGGTGGCGGCCACGAAATCCTCACGGCTTTCCGAGGCCAGCATCGCATCGATCAGCCCATCCACTGCCGGAGAGGTGACCCCCATCAGGTTGCGTGTCCCTGAAGCATCCGCGCCTTCGCTGCCCCAGTAGAGGCGTTGTTCGTTGCCCGGCGACAACGACAGTGCGCGGCGGAACGGGGTCATGTCGAAATCCAGCTCGGACACTCGCTGGGTGTATTGTGCGTCATCCACCTTGTCGACGGTCAGCTCGATCCCCAGCCGTTCCAGCGCGCGGGCATACATCTCGGCAATCGCATCCACGTTCTGAACCACATTCAAGCTTCCCTGACTGATGACCAGGGTTATCTTGAGCGGCTCTCCCGCTGCGTTCTTCAACACGCCGTCCTGGATTGTCCATCCGGCTTGCTCCAGCAGATCTGCCGCCTTGCGGATGTCCTTTCGGTTGCGAACCGAGTCGTCGCCTTCGGGCAGAACATACCCTTCCAGAGTTCCCGGAGGCAGATCAGCCGCGTAGGGCTGCAACATCTCAGCCACCCGGCCGGTTGCCGGTCCGGGTTGCATCGCCAGTTCAGACCCCGAGAAATACGAGGTGATCCGAGGCTGAGCACCGCCAGTGATCGTGCCGTTGATGAACTCAAAATTGAACGCAAGCGTCAGCGCCTCGCGCACGCGCCAATCGTCAAAAGGCGCTTTGCGCGTGTTCATGACCAGACCTGTCATGCCCGAGGGCTTTTTATGCGGGATCTCGGTTTTGATGACATCGCCGCGCTGAACGGCCGGGAAATCGTATTGTGTGGCCCATTTGTCGGCGTTGAACTCGCGGACGGCCGAAAGCGCGCCGGCCTTGAAGGCCTCGAACAGAACCGTCTGGTCGCCGTAGAACTCCAACCGCATCTCGTCGAAATTCATGGTACCCCGGCGGAACGGGACATCGTTGCCCCAATAATCCGGATTGCGTTTGAGGTTCACGAAACGCCCGGCCTCGTAGTCATCGATGACATAGGGGCCGGTGCCGATCGGGACATCTTGCAGCGCTGCCTCGGCGAAATCCTTGCCCTCCCATTGGGCCTTCTTGAGGATCGGCCGCAGCCCTGCGATCAGGGCCAGCTCGCGGTCTGGCTCGTTGAAGATGATCCGGACCGAGCGTGGTCCGGTCTGCTGAATGCTGTCGATCTTGGACCACAAACCGCGATAGCGCAGATGCCCCTGCGTTCCGAGGGTTTCGTAAGACCAGATCACATCGTCTACCGTGACCGGCGATCCGTCAGAGAATCGGGCAGTCTCACGCAGGGTGAATTCGACCCAGGATCGGTCCGGCGCGGTGTCGATTGATTCGGCCAAAAGCCCGTAAAGAGTGAAAGGTTCGTCCCACGAACGGCCCATCAACCCCTCGTGGGTCCAAAATCTCAGCTGCCAAGGGGCGGTGCCTTTTTGCACAAACGGGTTGAGACTGTTATAGCCGCCGGTATTGCCGAACACGACCTTGCCGCCCTTGGGCGCGTCGGGGTTGGCATAAGGCAGCGACACAAAATCCGGTGGTAGGGCCGGGTCTCCATACATAGCTATGCCATGGGTCGATTCTGCTTGCGCTAACGTGGCGACAACCGAGGCAGCGATTCCCGCGATCAACGGGCGGATGGGACGGAGAATATCGGGGCTCATTTTGGAAACAATCCTGCTCTGGCCTTATTTTGTTGGGATTCACCGTACCGATGATTTTTCTTATTATCAAACTTTTAGCTTGGATGACGGCGCGGAATTGCTTATAAAGGTTCCACTGCTCGATAGGTTTCTTGCCTGTATGAAACCTGCCTCAATAACTTAACGCCCGCTTCGTGCGGGCGTTTTTTTCTGCCTCGAGCTCCGAACTTCCCGCCCATAAATTGACCGTATCCGCAACCGGGTCTTTCCCCGTTTATTTTGCAGGTGCAGCATGGCACTGTGTCTCCAAATCATGAGTCTGTGGGAGACCCAAAATGAACCTGTCGGGAAAAACAGCAATCATCACCGGATCGAACTCGGGCATCGGGTTGGGCATTGCGCGCGAATTGGCCAAGGCGGGGGCCGACGTGGTTCTGAACTCGTTCACCGACCGCGATGAAGATCACGCGCTGGCGGCCGAGATCAGCAAGGAGACCGGAACCAACGCGCGCTACATCAAGGCCGACATGTCCAAGGGCGAGGAATGCCGGGCGCTGATCGAACAGGCCGGAGCCTGCGATATCCTGGTCAACAATGCAGGCATTCAGCACGTCGCGCCGATCGACCAGTTCCCGGTCGAGAAATGGGACGCGATCATCGCCATCAACATGAACTCGGCCTTTCACACGATGGCGGCGGCGCTTCCGATGATGCGCAAGGCCGAGTGGGGGCGGATCGTCAACATTGCCTCGGCGCATGGGTTGACTGCATCGCCCTACAAGGCGGCTTATGTGGCGGCCAAGCACGGGGTTGTCGGCATGACCAAGACCGTTGCGCTGGAAACCGCGCAGGAGCCGATCACCTGCAACGCCATCTGTCCGGGCTATGTGCTGACGCCGCTGGTCGAGGCGCAGATCCCCGACACGATGAAGGAATACAACATGAGCCGCGAGGACGTGATCAAGAACGTCATGCTCGAACGGCAACCCTCGAAAGAGTTCGCGACCGTCGAACAGCTGGGTGGAACCACCGTGTTCCTGTGCTCGGACGCCGCGGCCCAGATCACCGGCACCACGATCTCGGTCGACGGCGGCTGGACCGCGTTGTGATCCGCGGCGCGTGCCGGGGCTGGCCGATATGGTAAAGCGTATCAATCTTGCCCTGCAGGGCGGCGGCGCGCATGGCGCATTCACTTGGGGCGTGCTGGACCGTCTGCTGGACGACGAAGACATTGAGGTTGCGGCGATTACCGGAACCTCGGCCGGGGCGCTGAACGGAGCCGCGTTCAAGGCCGGCATGGTTCATGCCGGTCGCGATGGCGCGCGCGAGACCCTGAACGCCCTGTGGGAGAGGATGGGCGCGGTGGGCGACATGCGCATCGCCAACTGGCTGGCCGGGATGGAGCCCGCTCAGATCGCGCAGGCGATGGAGTATTCCTTGCCGTTCTCGGTGGCTGATACCTGGTCGCGGATGGTGTCGCCCTATGCCTATGGACCGTTCTACCGCAATCCGCTGGCCCCGGTGGTCGAGGCGTTTGATTTTGGCGAGGTCTGCGCCGATCAGGGGCCACGCCTGTTCGTCTGCGCCACCTGTGTGCGCAGCGGCAAGATCCGTGTTTTCACGGGCGATGAGGTGACGACTGACGCGATTCTCGCCTCGGCCTGCCTGCCGAACCTGTTCCAGGCGGTTGAAATCCACGACCCCGAAACCGACCGGACCGAAGCCTATTGGGATGGCGGCTATACCGGCAACCCGGCGCTGTTTCCGCTGTTCAACGCGGGCCTGACCGAAGATGTTGTGATCGTGAACATCAACCCGCTGGAGCGCGACGAGGTTCCCAAGACCCCGCAGCAGATTCAGAACCGGATCAACGAGATCAGCTTCAATTCTTCCCTTCTGCGCGAGCTGCGGGCGATCAACTTCGTGCAGCGCCTGTTGGCCAAGGGCAAGCTGAAGGCGGGTGAAATGAGCCGGGTCTTCGTGCACATGATCGCCGATGACGCGCTGATGAACAGCCTGTCGGTGGCGACCAAGACAGTGCCCAACCCGGTGGTTCTGCACAGCCTGAAACAGGCGGGACGGGCCGCGGCCGACCAGTTTCTGGCCGATCACAAACCCGATCTGGGTGCGCGAAGCTCCGTTGATCTGCCCGCGATGTTCGGCTGATCACTCAGGCGGCTGCGTGGGGTCTTTCTGGTTCGGATAGACCAGCCCGGCCGAAATCACCAGCTTGGCGGCATCCTCGATCGACATGTCCAACAGGATTACGTCTTCCTCGGGGAAGAACAGCAGAAAACCCGAAGTCGGGTTCGGTGTGGTTGGGATGAACACGCTCAGCAGACCGCCGCCGGTTTCGGCGCGTTTGTTGATTTCGCCCTTAGCCTCGGTCGAGACGAAGCCGATGGCCCAGATGCCGCGGCGAGGATACTGCACCAGGCAGGCTTTCTCGAACGACCGCTCGGTCTGGGCAAAAACGGTTTCCGAGATCTGCTTGATCCCGGAATAGATCGACCGGACGACGGGCATCCGGTTGACCAGGCTTTCGGCAAAATGGATCAGTGACCGGCCCAGGATACCTTTGGCGATCCAGCCGACCAGAACCGTGAAGATCAGGAAGAACAGCACGCCCACGCCGCGCAGGTTGATGCCAACATATTGCTCGGGGCGGAACTGGTGTGGGATCAGGGGCAGGACCGCGCTGTCGATCCAACCGACCACCGACAGGATCAGCCACAGCGTCAGCCAGACCGGTGCGATGACGACGATACCCGTCAGAAACGACGCGCGTAGCCGCGACAGCAGGCCGGGGCGGCGGTGTGGTTCTTCATCAAACGGTGTGTTCATCGCGGTTCCGAGCGGTTTGCCGGACTAGTTAATCAGTCCGGCGCCTTGGTACAATAGGTCCGTTTGACGTTCAGCCAGCCTGAGCCTTCAAAGCCTTGGCGATACCAGCCGCAAGGCGCGCATTGTTGCGCACCAGGGCGATATTGGCGATCAGCGATCGGCCTTCGGTCCGCTCGTAGATGCGCTGCAGAAGATAGGGCGTGACGGCTTTGCCGGTGATGCGATGCGCTTCGGCGTCTTGCTGGGCCGAGGCGATGATGGGGTCCAGTTCCTCGGACGGGATCTGGTCGGCCAGCGGGATCGGGTTGGCTACCAGTTGTCCGCCGGGCAGACCCAGCGCGCGGCGCGTCGCATGGGCCTTGGCGATCTGCTCGGCCGTGTCCATCCGCAAGGGCGCGGCAAAGGGCGACTTGGCCGACCAGAAGGCCGGGAATTCATCCTGCCCATGGGCGATGACCGGCACGCCCAGCGTCTCAAGCACTTCGAGCGTTTTGGCCAGATCGAGGATCGCCTTGGCCCCTGCGGCCACGACCGTGACCGGGGTCTGCGCCAGTTCGTGCAGGTCGGCCGAGATGTCAAAGCTGGTTTCCGCGCCGCGATGCACCCCGCCGATGCCGCCGGTGGCAAAGACCTCGATCCCCGCGAAATGGGCCGCAATCATCGTGGCGGCAACAGTCGTTGCCCCGGTGCCGCCCGAAGCGATACAGGCGGCCATGTCCGCGCGCGAGATCTTGGCCACGCCCTGCGCCTGTCCCAGATCCTTCAGTTGATCGGGTTCCAGCCCCACACGCAGCCGGCCGTCGATCACCGCAATGGTGGCCGGAACGGCTCCCGCGTCGCGGATGTCCTGCTCGACCTGGGCCGCCACCTCGATGTTCTGCGGGTAGGGCATGCCGTGGGTGATGATGGTGCTTTCCAGGGCAACGATGGGGGTTCCGTCGTTCTTGGCCGCGCGCACTTCAGCGGAATACTGGATGTCGATCACAGGGGGGTCTCTCCGGATACATAGGTTGCGGCGGCATGCAGGGCGCGGGTCAGAGCCTCGTCGATGCTGGCGCCATTGGCTTCGGCGGCGATATGCGCCGCCATGAAGGTGTCGCCTGCGCCGGTCACGCGCGTGACCAGAACCGACGGGGGTTTCTGGGTGATCACCGCCTGGGCACTGGCCACGGTGGCCGAGTTGCCCCCGTCGGTAACAAGCGCACGCAGCGCGCCCCGGTCCAGCAGAGCGCGGGCGGCGGTTTCGGAATCGGCGAACTCGCGCTGGCACAGCAGCCCGGCTTCTTCGAGGTTCACGTACAGCGTGGCCCGGCCGTGCTTGAGGAAGGGCGACAGCCGTTCGGCCTTGCCGGGCGAAGCCGGGGCCACGCGCAGGTCGGCACGGGCGAAGGCCGGGCTGACGGCGATTTCTTCCAGAAGGTCCAGAGTCAGGTTGCCGTCCAGCGCGATCTGGCCCTCGAACGGGGTGTTTTCATAGCCCAGCGGGCCATGGATCAGCGGGCGCAGGATCTTGGCGCCGGCAGCCTCCAGCGAATGGGCGTCGGCGATGGCGGCGATCAGGCCGTTTGCGCCTTCGACCGCCATGTACCGGTCGGTGGGCAGGTCCTGCGAGCGGTAGACATGGGTCGTGTCCATGCCCAACCGCTTGCAGGCATGGACCAACTCGTCGCCTTCGGGGTCGCTGCCGATGGCGGTCAGCAGGGTCGGGGTCATGCCAAAGCGCACAAGCGTCATGGCGATGTTCATCGCCACGCCACCGGGCAGGCGCGTGATGCGGCCGGGCACGTCCGACCCTTGCCGCATGTGGCTGGCGGATCGTCCGATCACGTCCCACAGGACGGATCCGATACACAGGATGTCGCTGTTCTGAGTCATTTCCTCGTCATGCCGCAGGCGCAGGGCGCGCGCAAGCCGGAAGCTGCGCGGGCTGGGTCCACGTCGGCGATTTGGCTTGCCAATTGTTTGGAAGGACGAAACACTCGGACACAGTGTTTTTTGGTTCTTTTGGATATTTTCGGATGGGTCTCAATATCCGTTTGCTGACCTTCCTGCGGTTTCGCGCCTGGATCATTGCGCCATTGCTGGCATGTATTTTTTTGGCAATGCCAGCATGGGCGCAACAGAGCGGACGGACAATCGTTGACTTTCAGGTTCGGGACGGTCGGCTTCTGGTCGAAATCGCCTTGAACGCCGAGGCCGTTCTGGCCGGGGTCGATCCGCAAGAGGTCGCGAAGGGCGGCGACGGCGGGAGCGCGCGTTACGCACAGCTGCGCCGGCTTGTCTCGTCCGAGCTTGAGGAACACGTCCACGATTTTGTAACGGATTGGAAGCAATCCTTGCAGATCGACGTGAACGGGCCGGTTGCGTTGTCCTATGAAGGCGCAAGTATTCCGGTGGTCGGCAACCCGGACGTTCCGCGAATTTCCCGAGTGCTTTTGGCCGGTCCTCTGCCACCCGATGTAAGCAGCCTGCGCCTGACGTGGCCCGAAGGGATCGGCCCCGTGGTCTTGCGCCAGCAAGGGGTCGAGGCGCCCTATACCGGGTTTCTGAGTGGCGGCGAGGTCAGTCCTCGCATTCCCTTGGCAGGCGGAGCCGGGCTGGGTGCCCAGCAAGCGGCCGAGGCTTTTTTCCGGGCCGGGCTGCTGCATGTCGCGGGCGCGGGAGCACAGCTTCTGGCGCTGGCCTCGGTTCTGGTTTTCTTGTCACTGAAGTTGCGCCCGGTCCTTGTTCAACTTGCCGCGCTGGGGCTGGGCGTTCTGGTGACGCTGCCGCTTGGGATGTTCGACGTGTTGAATGCGAGGCCGTTCCTGCCGTGGCCGGTTGTGCCGGCGGCCATCGCCTTGTTGGCGCTTTGGAACCTCGTCACCGACCGGTTGGGGGTCTGGCGCGTGCTGTTCCTTTTGGCGACCGGTGCGGTCCTTGGCCTGACACTGTCAGAAACATCGTCGCGCCTGGGTGTGCCGCCGCACCATGTCGCGCCGGCGGTGCTGGGTTTTGCCGCTGGCATCCTGTTGGCGCTGAGCGGTGTCGCGATCCTGATCCTCGCCACCCTGACCGTGCTCTTGCCGGATTCGCCCAGGCTGCGCGGCCGTATCTCCACAGTCGCCTCGCTGTTGTTGGCGGGCTTAGGGCTGTACTGGGCGGTTGTGTCCTAACCGCCGGTTTTCATCGGCGCGATCAGCGTGTGCAGGGCGCTGAGCGGGTCCTCTGCGGTCCAGATCTCGTCTCCGATACCGAAGAAGTCGGTGCATTCAGCCAGTTCGGCAACCAGTTCGGGTGTCAGGCCGCCTTCGGCGACAACCGGAACCTCGATCATCTCGGACCACCATTGGAACAGATCACGCTCGGCGCGGGTCCCTTTGCCCAAGGACACATCTCCAACGGGCCCAAAGGCCACATAGTCGGCCCCGGCTTCGCCCGCGGTCATCCCGTCATGGCGCGAGGTTCCGCAGAAACTGCCGACGATGGCATCCGCCCCCAGCTCTTTGCGCGCGGCCCGGACCGAGCGGGCCGCATCCTCCAGATGCACCCCGTCCAGCCCCAGCCGTTGCGCCAGCAGGACATGGTTCGAGATCACCAGCGCCACGTCGCGCGCATGGGCCACCTCGCGGCAGGCGTCGGCCGCGCGGGCGATGGCGTCCTCGTCGCTGCCGGCCAGCGCCAGCCGGATGCAGGCGATCTCGGTCCCGTCCAGAACGCGGGCCAGCCGGTCGGGAAAGGTGGCCGGGTCGATGGTCGGCGGGGTGATCAGATAGATCTGAGGCTGCTCGGGGGTGTCCATTGGCGGATCCTTCGCGGTTGGTCTTTGGCGCGGTTTAGCCGATTGCGGCGGCGAAGCAAACTTTATTGCCCGCAGACCGCGTGATTTGCAATCGGGCAGGGCGGCCGGGCTTGCCCTGTGCCAGCGGCGGCAGTATGGCAGGCGCAACTTTCGGAGATCAGAATGCCCATCGACAGACCCCAGCCCTCATTCGTGCTTGTCCGCCCGCAGATGGGCGAAAACATCGGCGCCGCGGCGCGGGCGATGTGGAATTTCGGTCTGGACCGTATGCGCATCGTCGCCCCGCGCGACGGCTGGCCCAACCCCAAGGCCGTGGCCATGTCGAGTGGTGCCGGGCGGCTGCTGGACGAGGCGCAGTTGTTCGACGATCTGGCCGGCGCGTTGGGCGACCGCACATACGTTTTCGCCACCACCGCCCGTCAGCGTGGCCTGACCAAACCCGTCTACAGCCCCGAACGCGCCATGCAGATCGCGGCCCAAAAAGTGGCGGCGGGCGAAAAAGTGGCCGTGCTGTTCGGGCCCGAGCGGGCCGGGTTGGAGAATGAAGACATCGCCAAGGCCAATGCGATCATCTCAGTGCCGGTGAACCCCGAATACGCCTCGCTAAACCTGGGGCAGTGCGTGTTGCTGACCGCCTATGAGTGGATGCGCCAGACCGGCAACTTGGTGCACGAGGCCACCGATCTGGGCAAAGGCGACTGGGCCACCGGCATCGAGGTCGAGAAACTGGTCGAACACTACGAACAGCGGCTGGACGAGGCCGGGTTCTTCTACCCGCCGGAAAAGGCCGAAGGGATGAAGGTGAACCTGCGCAACCTTTGGTCGCGCATGCGGATGACGCGGGCCGATGTGCAGATGCTGCACGGGATCATGCGTCAGATGGTCCGCTGGAAGGACAAGGGCTGAGGCTGGACCTTCCCGGGCACTGGCCCTAGCTTGCGGGAAAATCAAGGACATGAGGACGGCATGAGCGGCAAGCGCAGCATCTTCGAAGAAGTCTCGGGTGAACAAAAGCAGGAAACGGTCCAGCCAGGCATGATCGACCGCGGCCGGGGCGGCGCGCGCAAGGCCATCCGTATCTGGCTGATGATCCTGTTCGCGCTTGTCGTCATGATGATCGCGGTGGGCGGGTTGACGCGTTTGACCGACAGCGGCCTGTCGATCACCGAATGGCGACCGGTCACCGGGGCGATCCCGCCGATGTCCGAGGCCGACTGGCAGGCCGAGTTCGACAAGTACAAACAGATCGACCAGTGGCGCATCATGAACCAGTGGATGGAGTTGGAGGACTTCAAGACCATCTACTGGTGGGAATGGGGCCACCGGCAGCTGGGCCGGGTGATCGGTCTTGTCTGGGCGCTTGGCTTCGGTGGCTTTCTGGTGCTGCGCAAGATCCCCGCAGGCTGGACCGGGCGCCTTGCGATCCCCGGACTGCTGGGCGGCGTTCAGGGCGCCGTCGGTTGGTGGATGGTGGCTTCGGGCGTGACGCAGGGCGAGGGGATGACCGCAGTTGCCAGTTATCGTCTGGCTACCCATCTTGGCCTCGCGTTCGTGATCCTCGGCTTTCTGGCCTGGTACATCTTCATGCTGGGGCGCGAGGAACGCGGCCTGATGCAGGCCCGCCGCGCGAAAGAGGCGCGGCTGTTCTCGCTGTCGACCGGGCTGCTGCACTTTGCCTTTCTGCAGATTTTGATCGGCGCATTGGTGGCTGGCATCGACGCCGGCCGGTCCTATACCGACTGGCCGCTGATCGGCGGGCAACTGCTGCCGCCGGACGCCACCGCGCTTGAACCGCTGTGGCGCAATTTCTTCGAAAGTCCGGGACTGGTGCAGTTCATCCACCGCTGCGTAGGCTATGCACTGTTCGCCTTCGCCATTTTCGTCTGGCGGCGCGGCAGCAGCAGCGCCCACCCGCAGACTCGGTTCGCCTTCAACGCCATGTTCGCGGCGCTTTCGCTGCAGGTGGTCGTGGGCATCCTCACCGTGGTCTATGGCGCGCCCTGGCAGATCGCCATCTTCCACCAGTTCATGGCCGTGGTCGTCTGGACCCTGATCCTGCGCGCCCGGTTCCTGACCGCTTATCCCATTGCAACCTCGCTGCGCGGAGCTTGACCCAATGACTGCATTCAACGACCTGATGGCCTTTCAGCGGGAAACCTCGGCACTGGCACAGATCGCCGGGCGTCTGGGCTGGGACCAGGAGACTGTCATGCCGCGCGGGGCCGCCAACCAGCGCGCCGAGGAGATGGCCGCGATCGAAGCCGTCCTACATGCGCGCCGTTCGGATCCGCGCGTGGCCGAGTGGTTGGAAAACGCCCATGCCGACACTGAGGTCGGTCAGGCGCAGTTGCGCGAAATCCGTCGCACATACGAGCGCACGGTCAAGGTGCCCGCTGATCTGGCCACGGCTATCGCCCGCGTGACCTCGGCCGCGCAGGGCAAGTGGGCACAGGCCCGCGCCGACGAGGATGTTGCCGCGTTTCTTCCGGTTCTGGAGGAAGTCGTGGCTCTGCGGCGTGAGGAAGGGGCGGCTCTGGCGCAAGGCGGCGATGTCTATGACGCGCTGGTCGAGGATTACGAGCCCTACACGACCGCTGCCCAGATCGGTGCGATCTTCGACGCCATGCGCCCACGCCTGGTTGCGCTGCGCGCGGCTGTGCTGGACCGGCCGTCCCCGGCGGGGGTGACCGGCACGTTCGACGAAGTGGCGCAGATGAAGCTGACGCAAAAGCTGGCCGTGACCTTTGGCTACGACCTTAACCGCGGTCGGGTGGACAAGGCGGTGCACCCGTTCAGTTCGGGCAGCGGCGATGACGTGCGGATCACTACCCGCACCAGCGAAACCGACCCGTTCAACTGTTTCTATTCGACCATCCATGAGGTCGGGCACGCCTGCTATGAGCAGGGCATAAATCCGGCTTACGCTCTGACTCCGCTGGGTGAGGGCGTTTCGATGGGTGTCCATGAAAGTCAGAGCCGCATCTATGAAAATCAGCTGGGCCGCTCGCGCGCCTTCACGGGCTGGCTGTTCCGGCAGATGACGGACACCTTCGGTGATTTCGGCATCGCGGATGAAGATACCTTCTATGCCGCCGTCAACCGGGTGCACAACGGATACATCCGCACCGAAGCGGACGAGGTTCAGTACAATCTGCACGTCATGCTGCGGTTCGATTTGGAACGCGCACTTATGTCGGGCGATCTGCAGGTGCAGGACCTCGAGGCCGCGTGGAACGACCGCTTCCATGCCGATTTCGGCTATGCGGTCGACAAGCCGTCGAACGGGTGTCTACAGGACGTGCACTGGTCGGTTGGCCTGTTTGGCTACTTCCCGACCTATTCGCTGGGCAATGTGTACGCAGGCTGTCTGTATCAGGCTCTGCGGGCGGCAGTTCCAAGCCTGGATGATCAACTGGCACAGGGCGATACCGCCGCTGCAACCGGATGGCTGCGCGAGCATGTTCAGCAGCATGGCAGTCTGTATGCCCCACGCGATGTCATCCGCCGCGCCAGCGGCATGGAGCCCGGACCCGAGCCGTTGTTGGCTTATCTCGAAGACAAATTCGGCACGCTCTACGGTCTTTGACCTGGAAAGATGACCGCCAAGGGCATGATAGGGGTCATCTAGCCGCGGTGTGCATCAGGCACCCAGTCTTCCAGAGGCCGGTTCCAGAACCGGTTCGGGTTGTCTACGTCCTGCCCGCGGATGTGCAGCGTTCGAAAACACGGGTGCAGAAAGATCACCGGTTCTTCATAGGGATGGGCCGCGTAGATTGCGCGCAGCACGGCCGAACGCGCGCCGTCCGACACATTCAGAAAGAACGAGACTTCGACGCAGGGAACATCGACCGTGTCGCAGGTGACGGCATTGCGTCCGGTCCCGAGTGACCGAAAGCTCTGAGTTCCGGGCGTCGACCGGAAGGTGACGCGATCATAATCGCCATAAACAAGGTTGGCTTCCGCCAGAACAGCATCAACCACCGCCTGCGCACGGTCCTCGGGAACCTGAACGATCAGGCGCCAACCTTCGTCTGTCAGATATCGTTCGGTGTCCTGTGGTTTTTGGGTCATTCCAGTCTCCTAACCAAGCAACTTCAGAATGACCGGGTTTGCGTCTCAAGTGTGACTTATCGCTTCGCCATCGACCGAACTGACGACTCGAGTCAATCAAGCGCGGAGTCCGACAGGCCGAAATGGCGAGTCAGTGCGATCTTGCCGTCCGGCGTGATGGTCAGGGCGCGACTGGACCTTTGGCGCGCCAACCATTTGTCTTTCAGAGCTTTTTCAAGAATCGAGATTCCCAAGGGACCTGAGATGTGATGGCGGCGCTCCGTCCAATCCAGACAGAATTTGGCGACCGGCCGGTGGGTGCTGACCCGCGGTGGGTTCAGGTCGAGATCGGTCAGAAACGCGTGATATCGCGGACCCGGCGCCAGTGCCCCATGTGCCAGCTGCAGAACACCCGTATCCAGCAGGTTGTCCGTGATCCAGACACCGAGACGCCCGGCAAGATGGTTATAGCAGCAACGGGCCAACAGGACTCCCGAGTCCGGTTTCGCGGCCCGCCGGACATGATCGCTGGGAGTTAGCGTCGACAGTTTTTCCAAAGCCGATGCGACCTGTTCGTTTGTGATCCGGTGATAGACATGCCTGCCGCTGCGCATCGATGTGGTCAGGCCGGCCTGCTCCAACTGCTTGAGATGGGCCGTCGCAGTTGGCGGCGTTATGTTGGCAGCGCAGGACAACTCCTTGTTGGTGAACGCCCGCCCGTCCATCAGTTCGCACAGGATGCGTGCACGGGTTGGGTCGGCGAGGGCGGCGCCGATGATGTCCAGCCTGGGTTCGGGTCTCATTGGATGAGCCTAACGCAAAACCCGGCTTGACCCCAGAAAGAACGCTTCGAGATCCACCGAAACGAAAAGGAGCGGCTGCTGTTGCAGAGCCGCTCCGTCGTCGTTGAGGTGAGAGCCGCCGATCTGCGGCGGCCATCCTTACGTTTCGCTATCGTCTTCTTCGTCACCCTGGTCTGCGATCCAGGCGACGCTGACGACTTCCTCGCCTTTGCCGGTGTTGAACACCTTGACCCCGCCCGCGCTGCGGGACCGGAACGAGATACCGTCGACCGGAACCCGGATCGACTGCCCCTTGGACGTGGCCAGCATGATCTGGTCGTCGATTTCGACGGGGAACGAGGCCACCAGCGCGCCGCCCCGCATCGCCTTGTCCATGGCCATCACGCCCATTCCACCGCGGCCGCGCACCGGGTAGTCATGCGACGAACTCAGCTTGCCCGACCCGCCGGCCGTGATGGTCAGGATCAGGTTTTCCGCCGCAGACATCTCGGCATAGCGCTCCTGAGGCAGGATGCTGTCTGCGTTGCCTTCGTCTTCGTCGGTTTCGGTCTCTTCGGTGACGCCTGCCATCAGGCGGCGCATCTTGAGGTAGGCGGCGCGCTCGTCCGCCGTGGCCTCGAAGTGGCGAATGACGGACATCGAGACGACCCGATCGCCATTCGTCAGCTTGATGCCGCGCACACCGGTCGACTTGCGGCCCTTGAACACGCGCACGGCAGTGGTCGGGAAGCGGATCGCCCGGCCGGAGTTGGTGACCAGCATCACGTCGTCATCCTCGGAACAGATGCGCGCATTGACCAGTTCCACACCCTCGGGCAGGTCCATCGCAATCTTGCCGTTGCGCTTGACGTTGGTGAAATCGCTCAGCGCGTTGCGGCGCACGTCGCCGGCGCTGGTGGCGAAGACGATCTGCAGGTTTTCCCATTCTTCATCCGGCACATCGACCGGCATGATCGCCGCAATCGAAACACCGGTGGGAATCGGCAGGATGTTGACGATGGCCTTGCCCTTGCCGGTGCGACCCGATTGGGGCAGGCGCCATGTCTTAAGCTTGTAGACCATCCCATCGGTGGTGAAGAACAGCAGTTGCGTATGCGTGTTCGCCACGAACAGATTGGTGACGACGTCCTCTTCCTTGGTCTGCATCCCTGACAGGCCCTTGCCGCCGCGCTTCTGCGCGCGGAAGTCGGCCAGCGGCGTACGCTTGATGTAGCCGCCAGAGGTCACGGTCACGACCATGTCCTCGCGTTCGATCAGATCTTCGTCTTCCATATCGCCGGACCAGTCGACGATTTCAGTGCGGCGCGGCACTGCGAACTGCTCTCGAACCTCGCGCAGTTCGTCTGCGATGATGCTCATGATCCGCTCGCGCGAGGACAGAATGTCCAGGTATTCCTTGATCTTGGCGGCCAGGTCTTCCAGCTCGTCCGTCACCTCTTTGACACCAATCTGGGTCAGGCGTTGCAGGCGCAGATCAAGGATCGCGCGGGCCTGAACCTCGGTCAGGTTGTAGGTGCCGTCGTCGTTCATCTTGGACAGCGGATCGTCGATCAGCCGCAGATAACTCTCGATCTCGGCTGCGGGCCAGCGGCGGGTCATCAGCTTTTCGCGCGCCTCGGCCGCATCGGCCGAGGACCGGATCGTAGCCACAACCTCATCCACGTTCGAGACCGCCACGGCCAGACCGCACAGGATATGGCTGCGTTCCCGCGCCTTGCGCAGGTCGTATGCGGTGCGGCGGGCAACGACATCTTCGCGGAAGTCGATGAAGCTGGTCAGGAACCGGCGCAGGGTCAGTTGCTCGGGGCGGCCGCCGTTCAGCGCCAGCATGTTGCAGCCGAACGAGGTTTGCATCGGGGTGAATCGGTACAGTTGGTTCAGCACCACCTCGGGTGTTGCGTCGCGTTTGAGCTCGACCACCACCCGCACGCCGTTGCGATCGGATTCGTCCTGAACGTGGCTGACGCCTTCGATGCGCTTTTCGCGCACGGCTTCGGCGATCTTCTCGATCATCGAGGCTTTGTTCACCTGATAGGGGATCTCGTCCACGATAATGGCATAGCGATCCTTGCGCAGTTCCTCGACGCGGGTCTTGGCGCGGATGATGACGCTGCCGCGGCCTTCCAGATAGGCCTTGCGCGCGCCAGACCGGCCCAGCATTACGCCGCCCGTGGGGAAATCGGGGCCGGGGATGTATTCGATCAGCTGTTCGCTGGTCAGGTCCGGATCGTCGATCAGCGCCAGCGTCGCGTCGACCACTTCGCCCAGGTTGTGCGGCGGGATGTTGGTGGCCATGCCCACCGCGATGCCGCCGGCGCCGTTGACCAGCATGTTGGGGAACCGCGCGGGCAGGACGGTGGGTTCCTTGTCCTTGCCGTCGTAGTTGTCCTGGAAATCTACCGTCTCTTTCTCGATATCCGCCAGCAGAGCGGCGGCGGGCTTGTCCATGCGGACCTCGGTGTAGCGCATGGCCGCCGGGTTGTCGCCGTCCATCGAGCCGAAGTTGCCCTGACCATCCAGCAGCGGCAGCGACATCGAGAAATCCTGCGCCATCCGCACCAGCGCGTCATAGATCGCGCTGTCACCGTGCGGGTGGTATTTACCCATCACATCGCCCACGGGACGGGCCGATTTGCGGTAAGCTTTGTCGTGGGTGTTCCCGGTCTCGTGCATCGCATAGAGGATGCGCCGATGCACCGGTTTCAAGCCGTCGCGCAGATCGGGGATCGCACGGGACACGATGACCGACATCGCATAATCCAGATAGGACGTCCGCATCTCGGATTCGATGGATACCGTCGGGCCGTCGTAAACCGGGCGCTCGGGCGGGGTTTCATCCATGTTTTCGGGGATTTCTGGCGTATCGCTCACGTAAACTGCCCGTTTATTGTGCTGGGTCTATATCTTGTGGATGCATCTTATCAGACCCGGCACATAGGGTGCAAGCAAGCAACCCGGAAGTGGCCAGAAACCGCGGTGTTTTTCGGTTAACACATTGTTTTAATACGGATTGAAAAGGAATCATGTTACCCTGAAGGGACCTTTGAGGAAATCTGGAGGTCTGAATGGAGAAAAACGAAACCGAATTGATGCTGAAGGGGTATGGCCTGACAACGGCTGAAATCTTCTATCGCATGCCGGATTACATCCATGTTCTGAACACGTTCATCTGGCAGGATTACGACTTGGCGCCGGATCATCCCAAGCTGTTCAATTTCATCGAGTTCTGGCAGCGCGAAATCGAGGGTCCGCTGCATTCGGTGCGCTTTACCCACCGCAAGATGATCGCACCCGGAGAATGGCGGAACGTCGTCGGAGAATACCGGCTGAACTAGCGTTTCGGCCAGGTTGCGCTCGAGGCCAATGCGCCTTGATCCGGCCGATGGATCATCGAATGAATGCCGACCTGCGTTTCGGCGCAGGTTACTCACTCTCATAATTTCTGAACACAACCAGATCTTGGCAATCCGTTGACGGCGGACGCGTTGAGCGGTTGAATATTCTTGTGCGTTTCGGTGGCGGTCCGGTGCGGCGCACACGATTGGTACAGATTGGAAAACCAGAGAAAGTCCAGGATATGATTGCGCTAACATTGGACATGCCGGCGATGGCGCGTTAAGGACGGCTCATGGTTTCTCGCGTTATACCCGTCGACCCATTTGATCTGGTCATTTTTGGTGGCACCGGGGATCTGGCGCAGCGCAAGATTTTGCCTGCCTTGTTTCGTCGTTATTGCGCGGGACAGTGGAATGACGATGTTCGGATAATCGCCGCAGCAAGGTCCGCACATGATCAGGCGGGCTATCGTGCGATCGTCGCCGAGTCGCTGGCCCAGCACGCACCTCGTCAAGCGGGAGATCCCGGCAACCTTGATGGGTTCCTGAACCGGCTGCAGTATCTGCGGTTGGATGCCAGCTCTGATGATGGGTGGGAAAACCTTTCAGGTCTGTTGACGGATTCGCGGATCCGCGCCTTCTATTTCTCGGTCGGACCCGGATTGTTCGCCCCGTTGGCGGAAAAAATCCGCCAGCACGGTCTGGCAAACGAGCAGACGAGGATCGTCGTCGAAAAGCCGTTCGGTCACGACCTGGACAGCGCGCGGGCGTTGAATGCCACGCTGGCCTCATATTTCAGCGAAAACCAAATCTACCGGATCGATCATTATCTGGGTAAGGAAACCGTCCAGAACCTGATGGCAGTCCGGTTCGGCAACATGCTGTTCGAGCCGCTGTGGAACAGTCAGTATGTCGACCATATCCAGATCACCGTCGCCGAGACCGTCGGCGTGGATGGTCGCGAAGAGTATTACGAGCGCGCTGGGGCAATGCGCGACATGGTGCAAAACCACCTGATGCAGCTTCTGTGCCTGATCGCGATGGAGCCGCCTGCCAAGTTCGATTCGGACGCCGTGCGCGATGAAAAGCTCAAGGTGATCCGCGCGCTGGACCCGGTGCAGCCGCACCACATCGTGCGTGGGCAGTATTCGGGTGGTCCCGACGGGCCGGGCTACCGCGAAGCGGTGGGCAATCCGCGCTCGACCACCGAAAGTTATGTGGCGCTGCGGGCGCATGTCAGCAATTGGCGGTGGGCGGGGACTCCGTTTTACTTGCGCACCGGCAAGCGGCTGGTGGCGCGGTCCTCGGTGATCAACGTCATCTTCAAGGATGCGCCGCATTCGATCTTTGGGGCCGAGGCCGGGCGGCATGCCAACACGTTGTCGATCCGCCTGCAACCGAACGAAGGCATAACGCTGAAAGTCACGATCAAAGAGCCGGGGCAGGGCGGAATGCGTTTGATCGACGTCCCGTTGGATATGAGTTTTGCCGAAGCGCTCGGGCCCGAAAACCAGGAAGCGCCGGATGCTTATGAGCGTTTGGTGATGGACGTGATCCGAGGCAATCAAACACTGTTCATGCGCGGAGACGAGGTCGAGGCCGCCTGGGCCTGGACCGACCCGATCATTGCGGGGTGGCAGGCGCGCGGCGACGTGCCTAAACCCTATGACAGCGGCAGTACCGGTCCCGGCGACGCCGAACTGCTGATGAAACGCGACGGTCGCCATTGGCAAGGGATCAAGCCATGAAGATTCAGGAATATGCCGACAGGGACATGCTGGCCATTGATGTTGCCAACGTTCTGGCAGGCGAGTTGGAGGCCGCACTGCTGCACAACGATGTCGTGGCTTTTGCGGTTCCCGGCGGCACCACGCCCGGACCGATCTTCGACAGCCTGTGCGCCGCGGATCTTGAATGGGAGCGTGTCCGTGTTCTGCCCACCGACGAACGCTGCGTCCCGGCGGACAGTGACCGGTCTAACGAACGCTTGATCCGCGACCGTCTTCTGACCAACCGGGCGGCGGCGGCGGACTATGTCCCGCTCTATATTCCCGGCAAGGCGCCCGAAGAGGTTCTGCCCCAAATCGAAGCTCTGATCGAGCCGCTGCGCCCGTTGGCGGTGCTGGTTCTTGGAATGGGCGACGACATGCATACGGCCTCGTTGTTTCCGGGGATGGAGGGGCTGGCGCAGGCATTGGCAAGCAACGCACCGGCATTGGCCGTTGCCCGCCCGCAGACGCAGCCCGAGACGCGCATCACTCTGACGGGTCCGGTTCTGGATGGTGCCCTGTCCAAACACCTGGTCATCTATGGTGAAAAAAAGCGCGCAGCGCTTGAGCGTGCCATGAGCCTGCCGCCCGAGGAGGCGCCAATTGCGGCAGTCTTGGATGGAATGACGGTACACTGGGCGGATTGATCTCATGCAACTGGACACTCTCAGAACCCTTGCCGCGCAGGCGGCGGATACCCGCATCCTCGACCTGTTCGCGCAGGATCCCGACCGGGCGCAGAGCTTCTCGGCCTCGACCGGCGATTTGCTGTTCGACTATTCGAAGACCCTGATCGACGCGGACATCCGCGCGGCGCTGATCGACCTGTGCGATCAAGCCGGTCTGGCCGAGCGGCGCGACGCGATGTTCCGCGGCGACAAGATCAACGAGACCGAGGGCCGCGCGGTGCTGCATACGGCGCTGCGCAATCTGGACGGCGGCCCGGTCGAGGTTGATGGCCAGGACGTGATGCCCGACGTTTTGGACACCCTGCAGCGCATGCGCGTGTTCGCCGAAGAGGTCCGGGGCGGAACGGCCCAGGGGGCAGGGGGCAGCTTTACCGACGTGGTGAATATCGGCATCGGCGGTTCGGACCTTGGGCCGGTGATGGCGACGCTGGCGCTGGCGCCCTATCACGACGGGCCGCGCCTGCACTATGTCTCGAACGTGGATGGCGCGCACATCGCCGACACGCTGCGCGAACTGGACCCGACGCGGACGCTGGTGATCGTGGCGTCCAAGACATTTACCACCATCGAAACCATGACCAACGCGCGGACGGCGCGGGCCTGGATGCTGGACGGCGGCGGCGACCCGGGGCGGCAGTTCGCGGCCGTGTCCAGCGCCGTGGACAAGACGGCGGACTTCGGCATCCCGTCTGACCGCGTGTTCGGCTTCGCCGATTGGGTCGGCGGGCGCTATTCGGTCTGGGGTCCGGTTGGACTGCCGGTGATGATTGCGGTGGGCTCGAACGCCTTCGACGCGTTCCTGCGCGGCGGGCAGGCGATGGACGTGCATTTCCGCGCCGCGGGCTGGGCCGAGAACATGCCGGTGATGCTGGCGCTGGTGGGCTTCTGGCACCGTCAGGTGCTGGGTCATGCCAGCCGCGCGGTTCTGCCCTATGACCAACGGCTGCTGCGGCTGCCGGCCTACTTCCAGCAGCTCGAGATGGAATCGAACGGCAAATCGGTGGCCATGGACGGCTCGGCGCTGAGCGTGCCTTCGGGGCCGGTGGTCTGGGGTGAGCCCGGCACCAACGGGCAGCACGCGTTTTACCAACTGATCCATCAGGGCGCCGACGTGATCCCCTGCGAATTCATGGTGGCCGCCGAAGGCCACGAGCCCGAACTGGCCCATCATCACCGTCTGCTGCTGGCCAACTGCCTGGCTCAGTCCGAGGCGTTGATGCGTGGCCGGTCGCTTGAGGAAGCGCGAGCGCGCATGGCCGAGATGGGCCTGCATGGCGACGAGTTGGAGCGTCAGGCCCGGCATCGCGTGTTCCAGGGCAACCGGCCCTCGACCACGCTGATCTATCCGCAGCTGACGCCCTTCGTTCTGGGCCAGATCATTGCGCTGTATGAACATCGGGTGTTCGTCGAAGGCGTGCTGTTGGGCATCAACTCGTTCGACCAGTGGGGGGTGGAGCTGGGCAAGGAGTTGGCCACCTCGCTGGGGCCAATCGTCGATGGCGATGCGGGCACCGAGGGCAAGGACGGCTCGACCGCCGCACTTGTGGCCTATGCGCTGCGGCACCGGGGCTGAAGCACTGCAAATCTGACGGCCTGCCGCCACGGCAGGCCGCATTCTTTTATTGTCAGACAATTAAATGATTGGCAGGATCGGCCCCGAGGAGAAGCCCTGGGGCCGGCCATGCCGCCGTGTCGCCTGGCCGCAACAGACGCCGCATCAGGCCGGCGCGATGAATGGGAGGATGTCCATGCTGGGACAGATGATGACGCAGCCGCTGTTGATTTCGTCACTGATCGATCATGCTGCGCGCTATCATGGTCAGACCGAGATCGTGTCGGTCGAAACCGACGGAACCGTCACCCGGACGAACTGGGGCGAGATCGCCGCCAATGCCCGGCGACTGGGGTCGGCGCTGACCAAGCTGGGCTTGCAGCCGCAGGACCGGATCGGCACCCTGGCCTGGAACAACCGCCGGCATCTGGAAATCTACTATGCGGCCTCGGGTGCGGGTTTCGTCTGCCACACGATCAATCCGCGCCTGTTCCCCGAACAGCTGGTTTACATCATCAACCATGCGCAGGACCGGGTGCTGTTCTTCGACGCCACCTTCCTCCCGCTGGTTGCCGCGATCCGCGATCAACTGATTGAGGTGAAGCATTTTGTCCTGATGGGGCCGCGCGACGAGGACGCACTCCAGCAGATTCCCGGCCTGGAATTCTATGACGAGTTGATCGAGACCGGCGACGCCGATTTCGAATGGCCCGTCTTCGATGAAAACACGGCCTCGAGCCTGTGCTACACCTCGGGCACGACCGGTCACCCCAAGGGGGTTCTGTATTCGCACCGTTCGACCGTTCTGCACAGCTTTGCCTCGAACACCCGCGACGTCATCGGGTATTCGGCGATGGATGTGGTGATGCCGGTGGTGCCCATGTTCCATGTCAACGCCTGGGGGTCGCCCTATGGCTGCGCCATGTCCGGTTCGCAAATGGTGCTGCCCGGGCCGGACCTGCATGGCGAGGCGCTGGTGAACCTGATCGACACCTATGGCGTGACGCTGGCGATGGGGGTTCCCACGATCTGGCAGGGACTGCTGGCCCACGCCGCCAAATGCGGCACCAAGCTGGAAAGCCTCGAACGTACGGTGATCGGCGGTGCGGCGTGCCCGCCCTCGATGATCGAGACCTTCAGGGAAAAATACGGCGTCGACACCGTGCATGCCTGGGGGATGAGCGAGATGAGCCCGCTGGGCACTGCCAACATTCCGCTGGCCAAGCATCGCAAGCTGCCGATCGAGGAACAGCACAAACTGCGCGAGAATCAGGGTCGTCCGCCCTTTGGGGTCGAGCTGAAGATCGTCGATGACGACGGCAACGACCTGCCGCATGACGGGGTCACGCAGGGCGACCTGATGGTGCACGGCCATTGGGTGTTGGACAGCTATTTTCAGCTGCAGGATCAAGATCTTCTGCAGGATGGCTGGTTCGCCACCGGCGATGTGGCGACGTTGGACCCCGATGGCTACATGACCATCCGCGACCGCTCCAAGGACATCATCAAGTCGGGCGGTGAGTGGATCAGCTCGGTCGAGCTGGAAAACATCGCCGTAGCGCACCCGAAACTGGCCACCGCGGCGGTGATCGGCGTGCCGCATCCCAAATGGGACGAACGCCCGCTGCTGGTGGCGGTCAAGGCCGAGGGCGAAGATCCGTCCGAGGCCGAGCTGCTGGAGTTTTTCGACGGCAAGATTGCCAAGTGGCAGGTGCCGGACAAAGTGGTCTTCGTCGACGCGCTGCCACTCAATGCGACGGGCAAGGTCCTGAAACGCAAACTGCGGGATGAATTCAAGGACGCCTTGGCAGGTTAACGATTGATTTCTAAGGATTTTTGGCTCCGGCGGTAGGGATCGAACCTACGACCAATTGATTAACAGTCAACTGCTCTACCGCTGAGCTACGCCGGAACTGAGGGGCGTGTACCAATCTGCAAAGACGAGGTCCAGACGAAAATTGCTTTCTCCGGACGAATTGCGCGCTCCAGGTTTCCGTTTCGGATTTCAATCGGGCTGCACAGGTTTGTTGTTTCCTGCGGCAGTGAATCGTTGCGTTGATCTACGCGCCGGTCGCGACGTGATCGTTTCATCCGGATCAGAAAGAGACTAGCCTCTCGATAATGCACCATGCTTCGGTGAACCTGTTGAAACCGGAAAGGAACCCAAGATGCGGACAGCTTGCAGGATTGTAGCGAAGCTTTTCTTCTTTGTTCTTGCCGCGCCGGGGATCGCCCAAGAGGCCGGAACCCTGATCACCGGCGCTCGGATTTTCGACGGGGTCAGTTCCGACCTGATCGAGGGTCAGGACGTTTTGATCCAAGACGGCATGATCACGGCCCTTGGTCCTGATCTGGATGCGCCGGAGGGGGCGACGGTGATCGATGCGCAGGGTCGGTTCCTGATGCCCGGATTTGCCGACATGCATGCGCATCTGATGTTTCAGATGCCGTTCGGTATCGCATTCAATGCCGATCGCGAATACTGGGCCTATGTTGCCGCAACCGTCGCCGAACAATACCTGATGCAGGGGTTCACGACGGTCCGCGATGTCGGCGGGAACTCGTTTTCACTGAAACGCGCCATAGACGAGGGCATCCTGAGGGGGCCTCGGGTCTATCCTTCGGGTCCCATGATCTCGCAGAGCTCGGGCCACTCGGATCATCGGACGGACGCAAACGAGCCCGGGTCATTGGTGTTCGAGCCCAGCATTCCGATGAAATACTTCCATGTCGCAGTTGCCGATGGGCGTGACGAGGTTCTGAAAACCGTACGCGAGGTGTTGCGCCGCAGGGCCTCGCAGATCAAGATTTCGGTCGGTGGCGGCACCGGGTCATTTGCTGATCCATTGGACACCACGCAGTACACGGAAGACGAAATCCGTGCAGCCGTCGAGGCGGCCGAAGACTGGAACACCTACGTTACCGCCCATGTCTACAACTCGGATGGCATCATCCGCGCCGTCGAGAATGGGGTGAAGTCCATCGAGCATGGCAATCTGATGAGCGAAGAGGCCATGCGCGTGATGATGGAGCATGATGCCTGGCTGTCGCCGCAGGTAATCGTCTACACATTCCATCCGGCAGGCTACAACGACGAACAAAAAGCCAAGCATGACGAAGCCTATGACGGCATCAACCAGATGTTCACCATGGCCAAGGAGCTTGGATTCGAGAATATCGTCTTCGGCACGGACGTGATCACTTCTCCTGAGATGATCAAGCGCGCAAACGAGGAGTTCGTTCTGAGAACGGAATGGTTCGACAATGCCGAAATACTCCGTCAGGCAACCTCGAAATCAGCCGAGTTGCTTGCCTTGTCGGGGCCGCGCAATCCTTATCCCGGGGCGCTGGGTGTCATTGCGGAAGGTGCTCATGCGGATATCCTTCTGATCGACGGCAACCCCCTTGAGGACATGTCTGTCATGACCGAATACGAAGAGCGCTTCGATCTGATCATGAAGGGCGGGGTGATCTACAAAAACGAACTGTAGCGGACGATCTGCTGTGCAAATGCATGGCGGACCAAACTTGCGTCACAGGCGCTGGAAAATTCTCTGATGTTTCGCGGGTGTGATTGACAGGATTGGGCTGATCGAAAGACCAACTCCAAACTAACGGCGCAGGTCCTTGGGGGCAGGCTGATTGTATGCCTGGAACCAGCTGAAAACCCGGCCTGTCGGATCGGCAACCGACCATACACGGGACGCGAGCGGTTGGGTGCGCCACAAACTTCTGAAATCAGAGGATTTTGGCTCCGGCGGTAGGGATCGAACCTACGACCAATTGATTAACAGTCAACTGCTCTACCGCTGAGCTACGCCGGAACTGAGGCGCATATAGCAATCCGGTTTTTCGGCGTCCAGAGGGGAAAAGCACCGAGGGCGAATTTTTTGTGCGTTCAGGAGATGCGATGAAAACTGGTCTGCACCGACAGCGCGCCCCGGGGGGCGACGCGGTCTTTTCCGGTCAGGTCCACCAGATGGGCAAACACGTTGCGCTCGGCCGCTGGAAGCAGGGCAGGCGGGGTTTCGACATAGATCCGCTGGGCCAGATCCCGGGCTGTGCCCGGGCGCTCGGCCAGCGCGTCGAGGATTTGTGCCTCACGTTCGAGCCGGTGGCGGATCAACCAGTCAAGCCGACCCGAAGGGTCTGTGATCGGCGCGCCGTGTCCGGCATGGAAGACGGACCAGTCGCGTGCGCGTAGCCGGTGGCAGGCTTTCATGAAGTCTGTCAGATCGCCATCCGGAGGCGAAACCAGCGAACTGGCCCAGCCCATCACGTGATCGGCGGTGAAACACACGTCTCCCCAGGCCAGCGCGATGTGGTTGCCCAGATGACCCGGCGTGTGAATGACCTCAAGGCCCCATCCGTCCCCCTCGATCCTGTCGCCGTCCGCCAACTCGATGTCCGGGCGGAATTCCGTGTCGATTCCCTCACCGCCGCCGGCGAGGCCTTGCTCGGCCAGTTGGGACATGATCGCGCTGCGCCCTGACTGTGGCCCGCCAAAGGCGTAGATCGGGGCACCTGTCCGTTCTGACAGCGGAGCAGCCAGCGGCGAATGGTCCAGGTGGCTGTGGGTGACCACGATATGGCTGATCTTTTGCCCGGGCAGCAGCGCATCCAGAATGGCTTGCATGTGACTGTCGCTCAACGGTCCGGGGTCGATTACGGCAAGGTCGTTGGTGCCCAGGAGGTATGTGTTTGTCCCCAGATAGGTCATCGGCGACGGGTTTGGGGCCAGCAAGAGCCTGAGGCCCGGCTGCAGGGCGACAGGGATCCCCGGTTTCGGGTTGAAATCGTCTGCTGGCAGCATCTTGGCCTCTTTCTCTTGGCGGGGCAGCCCGCTAGGTTTAACGCATGTCTTCGCGCTGGCTCAAACCCTATTTGCCCCGCAGCTTGTATGCCCGGGCGGCCCTGATTCTGGTGCTGCCGGTGATCGTGGTTCTGTTGGTGGTGTCGGTGGCATTCGTGCGTGAACACCTCGAGGATGTGACCGGTCAGATGACCCGCGCAGCGTCGCGCGAAGTGCGGCTGGTTCTGGAAGATATTCAGGGTGCCGAAACCCAACAGCAGGCGTTGGCCGCGGTGCGCCCGGATCTGAGGGTGCTGGACATGCAGGCCCGGTTTCTGGGGATCAACGAAACGCCTACGATTGAACCTCGGCGCTGGTATGATTTCATCGCACCGCAGATCGACGCTGATCTTCAAGAGCTGCTGCCAAACCTCGTGGCGGTATCGTTGCCGGACAGTCAGGTCGCGACTTTGTTCTTGAACACCCATCTGGGTGTTTTGGAGCTTGGCTTTGATCGCCGGCGTCTGTCGACGGTCGCTCCGCACCAGTTGATCGTTACGATGCTGTTCTTTGCGGTGATCATGACCTCGATTTCGTTCTTGTACATGCGCAATCAGTTGCGGCCGATCACTCGGCTGGCCGACGCGGCGCAGGCTTTTGGTCGCGGTCGGGTCGTGCCGTTCACCCCTGGAGGGGCCGTCGAGGTGCGGGCCGCCGGTAGCGCGTTTCTTGACATGCGTGCCCGGATCGAGCGGCAGATCGAGCAGCGGACCTTGATGCTGTCGGGTGTCAGCCATGACCTACGAACGCCTCTGACCCGGCTCAAGCTTGGCCTGTCGCTGCTGCCCGAGGAAGATGCCAAGCCGCTGCTTCAGGACGTGAACGAAATGCAGTCACTCCTGGATGCCTTCCTTGATTTCTCGCGCGGCGCGTCCGAGGGCGAGCAGGTCGAGGTTCGTCCGGATGAGCTTTTGCGCTCGATCGTGGATGATGCGCAACGGGCCGGGCAAAGCGTCGAGTTGCTGCCGCCCGAAGGGCAGGGTGCAGTGATGCTGCGTCCGACTGCGATCCGCCGCGCGGTGGAAAACCTGATCGGCAACGCGGTGCGCTACGGGTCGCACGCGATGGTCAGCATGACCCTGACTGACAAATCGCTGCGCATTCGGGTTGAGGATGATGGCCCCGGCATCCCGCCCGAGCAGCGGACCGAGGCGGTGAAGCCGTTCAGCCGGTTGGACCCGTCGCGGAACCAGAATCAGGGCAGCGGGGTGGGCCTCGGGCTGGCGATCGTTGCAGATATTGCTCGTGTCCACGGCGGTGTTTTACGCTTGGGACAAAGCGAGCGCTTGGGCGGTTTGTGCGCAGACATCATCATCGGGCGGTGATTTCGGCCGAATATGGTAGGCCCGGAGGGACTCGAACCCCCAACCAAAGCGTTATGAGCGCTCTGCTCTAACCAATTGAGCTACAGGCCCGCCTGAGCGCTTGGGTACCACGCAGAACAGCCGCGTCAAGCCTGACCGTTGCAACGCGGCGCACAATCGACTAACCCGCGCTGAAAGCATTCATGAGGGAACGGCCATGACAGCGGGCAAGAACGGCATCACCTATGCAGATGCGGGTGTGGACATCGATGCGGGCAATGCCCTGGTTGACCGGATCAAGCCCGCCGCCAAGCGGACGAACCGCCCCGGCGTCATGAGCGGCCTTGGCGGGTTCGGCGCGCTGTTTGACCTGAAGGGGGCAGGGTATTCCGACCCGATCCTAGTGGGGGCAACCGATGGCGTGGGCACCAAGCTGCGGATCGCGATCGACACGGGCGTGGTCGATGGTGTGGGCATCGACCTGGTGGCCATGTGCGTGAACGACCTGATCTGTCAGGGGGCCGAGCCGCTGTTCTTCCTGGATTACTTCGCAACAGGCAAGCTGGACACTGACACTGCCGCGCGGATCATCGAAGGCATCGCCGAGGGCTGCGTCCGCTCGGGATGTGCCTTGATCGGGGGTGAGACCGCCGAAATGCCGGGGATGTACCCCGATGGCGATTTTGACTTGGCCGGCTTTGCCGTCGGCGCGATGGAGCGCGGCAGCGATCTGCCTGCCGGTGTGCAGGCCGGGAATGTTCTGCTGGGGCTGGCCTCGGACGGGGTGCATTCCAACGGCTATTCGCTGGTGCGTAAGCTGGTTCAGATCTCGGGCTTGGGATGGGACGCGGACTCGCCCTTCTGCGACGGGCCTTTGGGAGAGGCGCTGCTGACGCCCACGCGGCTCTATGTCAAACCCGCCTTGGCCGCGATCCGGGCCGGTGGTGTGCATGCGCTGGCGCATATCACCGGCGGCGGGCTGACCGAGAACCTGCCGCGCGTGCTGCCCGACGATCTGGGTACGCAAATCGACCTGAATGCCTGGGACCTGCCGCCGGTGTTCAGGTGGATGGCGGAAACCGGGGGCATCGCCGAGGCGGAAATGCTCAAGACCTTCAACTGCGGGATCGGCATGATCGTCGTCTGTGCCGCCGACCGCGCAGATGACCTGGCCGCCCTGCTGACGGATGCCGGCGAGAGCGTCGCGCGCATCGGATCGGTCACCGAAGGGGCGGGCGTCAGCTACGCAGGCAAGCTGCTGTGAGCCACAAGCGCGTCGCCATTCTGATTTCCGGGGGCGGGTCGAACATGGTGTCGCTGGTCGACAGCATGACCGGTGACCACCCGGCGCGCCCTTGTCTGGTTCTGTCGAACAATGCAAATGCGGGCGGACTGGCCAAGGCGGCGGATCGCGGGATCGCCACGGCCGTGGTCGATCACCGACCGTTTGGCGGTGACCGCGCGGCGTTTGAGGCTGAGCTGTGCAAGCCGCTGCTCGGGGCGCAGCCAGACATCGTCTGCCTGGCGGGGTTCATGCGCGTGCTGACTGGCGATTTCGTGTCCCGCTTTCAGGGACGGATGCTGAATATCCACCCCTCGCTGCTGCCCAAGTACAAAGGGCTCAACACCCACGCCCGGGCCATCGCCGCCGGGGATGCCGAACACGGCTGCACCGTGCACGAGGTCACCGCGGCGCTGGATGACGGTCCGATCCTGGGGCAGGCCCGGGTTCCGGTCGAACCCGGCGACACCCCGGAATCGCTTGCTCGGAAGGTGCTGGCCTGGGAACACAAGCTGTATCCGGCCGTTCTGAAGCGCTTTGCCCGTGGCGATCGCGCACCGGTGTTACTCCCCTGATCTTGCGCCAGAGATTTACATGAGCGGCCAATTCGGCCTATGGTCTGGCCAAGCGCTCGGGGCAGAAGAAACCAACGGGCAATGACCAGAGCAAGAGCAAGAATAGCAAGCGCATGAAGACCCTCAAAACCACGCGAGAGTTGGCTGACTTCTGCAAGGCTGCCGCCCAACATCCCTATGTGACCGTCGATACCGAATTCCTGCGCGAGCGGACCTACTACTCCAAGCTATGTCTGGTGCAGTTGGCTGTGCCCTCTGAAGACGAGGACAGCGCGGTATTGGTCGATCCGCTGGCAGATGGGTTGTCGCTGGAGCCGCTTTACGAATTGTTCCAAAACGAAAACGTCGTCAAAGTGTTCCATGCCGCCCGCCAGGACCTTGAGATTTTCTGGGTAGAAGCCGGCATTTTCCCCAAACCGCTTTTCGATACGCAAGTCGCTGCAATGGTTTGTGGTTTCGGGGAACAGGTTGGCTATGAAACGCTGGTTCGCAAGATCTGCAAGCAGGGTCTGGACAAGACCTCGCGGTTTACCGATTGGTCGCGGCGCCCGCTGAGCGAGGCCCAGCAGACCTATGCGCTGGCGGATGTGACGCATCTGCGCAAAATCTATGAACATCTGGCCGCCGAGCTGGAAAAGTCCAAACGCAGCCATTGGGTAGCGGAGGAGTTGCGCGTTCTGACCGATCCCGCAACCTATGACATCCGCCCCGAAGAGGCATGGCGGCGGGTCAAGACCCGGACCAACTCGGCCAAGTTCCTTGCGGTGGTGCGGGAGCTTGCCCGGTTCCGTGAGGAATATGCCCAACAAAACAACGTGCCGCGAAGCCGTGTATTCAAGGATGATGCGCTGGTCGAACTGGCGTCGACCAAACCACGCACGCATGCTGATCTGGGCGGCTCGCGTTTGCTGCAGCGCGAAGCGCGCAAAGGTGCCATCGCCGACGGGATTCTGGCCGCCGTGCAGGCAGGTGTGAATTGCCCGCCAGAGGATCTTCCCAAAGTGGACAACAGCCGGGACAAGATCAAGGTGAACCCTGCGCTGGCTGACCTGCTGCGAGTTTTGCTGAAGTCAAAGACGGAAACCGCAGGGGTCGCGGCCAAGCTCATCGCGACCAGCTCGGAGCTGGATCAGATCGCGGCTGGGGACCGTGACGTTGCTGCGATGTCCGGCTGGCGGTTCGAGGTTTTTGGAGAGGACGCGCTCAAACTCTGCAGAGGCGAGATTGCCTTGGCAGCGAAGGGACAAACTGTTCAGGTCGTCCCCCTGTAAGATCGATTTCAGCGCCGACGCGATTCCAGGGCGTTCTGCTGACCGACCACGCGGATCAGACGAATGCCTTCAAGGTCCTGACGGCTGACATTGACTGCATCGGTCACTTCACGCGTACGTTCGGGCCCCTGCGCAGTGGCATAGGTCGGGTAGTTCACGCGGAAAACGAACTCCATAACGCCGTTCTTCCGGTTTTCCTCGGATTCGACGAAGGTGAGCTTTGCGTCATAGGCGCCCTGGCGGAAGGCGGTGCCTTGCGCGACAACGATGGCACCCGAGGCGTTCGGCTCGATCCGCAGCTCAGTGATGGTGGTGATCGGTACGCTGGTATCTTCGGGTTCAGGGCGCGCGAACAGTCCCCGGCCCGAGCTTTGCTTCGGCACCAGCGCATCTGCGTCGCTGGCCGATGTCTCGACCGGGGCAGGGGTGCTGTTCCCGAACCAGTTCGACGGGTTTGCCCGGGAATCGCGCCAGCTGCTGCAGGCGGACAGGGTCAACAGGGTGACGAGAAGGACGGAAACAGTTTTTTGCATGGACCCAAAGCTTTGCAAGGTATTACTCGCACTGGGTAGCCTACTTTGGGTCGTTTGAAAAGCCGCCCATAGGGGTGGACACCGGACATCGGGCGACTTAGGTCAGAACCAGAACCGCAACCAGAGGACCCACGTTCATGGCCACGCCTGCCTTTGAGGAGATTGTCGAGGATTTCGAGTTCCTTGAGGACTGGGAAGACCGGTACCGCCACGTGATCGAGCAGGGCAAGGCGATGGCTCCGCTGGATGACGCCTTGAAGGTGCCGGCAACCAAAGTCCATGGCTGCGCCAGTCAGGTCTGGCTTCATCCGGTGATCGAAAATGGTGTTTTTCGGTTTGACGGCGACAGCGATGCGCTGATCGTGCGTGGTCTGATTGCTGTATTGCGCTCGCTTTACAACGGTTTGCCCGTTGCCGAAGTGGAGAAGGTCGACGCCGCGGCCGAGCTTGCCCGATTGGGGTTGAATGAACATCTGTCGGCCCAGCGGTCAAACGGTGTGCGTGCGATGATCGACCGAATCCGAGACGTAGCGCGCGAAAACGCCTGAGCCGGGTTCGCCACTCGGGGGCCAATCAGGAAGATTTGGGGCGTGCGCCGGCCCAGTCTGTCAGCGTGGTCTGGAGATCGCCATATCCGGTGAAACGGCGTTCGAACTCCAGCCCCATCCGCTCCGCGCATTCCTGTGCCCGACGGGTCAGTTCGGGGTCATCTGTCTGCGCCTGGTAGATCAGCTTGGTGTAATTTCCGAAATACATGTCGCGCAGTTCCGGGTGCCGATCCAGCCCCAGCGGCTTCCAGACGAACGCATCGAATTGTCTGGCCAGAAAGTCGGTCAGGTAGAAGGCCGTAGTCTCATCGTCGCCGCGTTCGGCGAATTTTTCGTTTCCTTCGAAGAAGGAATAGCAGTGCGGCCCCCGCACCATTTCGACACCCAGCCGTTTACACGCCTGCTCCAACAGTCCGCCGGTCCCGCAATCGGCATAGACGACAAAAATCCGGTCATACTGGTCGCGATGCTTGGCGACGGCATCCTCGACAGCCTGAGTGATCCGTTCGGGATAGACATGCAGGATGGCAGGCAGGCACGTCAGTGCAAGGTGGT
Source organism: Ruegeria sp. BJ5 (assembly GCF_056537865.1). Classification (NCBI taxonomy): domain Bacteria; kingdom Pseudomonadati; phylum Pseudomonadota; class Alphaproteobacteria; order Rhodobacterales; family Roseobacteraceae; genus Ruegeria; species Ruegeria sp. BJ5. The sequence goes on along the minus strand of NZ_JBQFSH010000001.1, from coordinate 657,942 downwards.
CCCAGCCGTTGCGTGTCTTCAGATCCAGAATCTCGCGCGCCAACGCACCGCAGGCGATCAACAGGATGCTTTGCTGTGAATCCATTTCGTCAAACCCCTGTTCCGTCAGGCATTTGTCGTCAGGTATGTCATGCTGCGGCATGTGTCGCCTCCGCAAGGTTCCAATGTCAAATGACTGCGAAAAAGCCCCGGATGCAAGTTCGCGGCCTTTGGGATCACACACTCGGCACCCGAGTTTCAATCTCGTTGTGTTGCCCTGGTGCGGAAATGAAAAAGCCGCCCGGACAGGCGGCTTTGCCAAAACAAGGCGTGCAGGATCAACCCGCCAGCTGGTTGTGCTTGCGCGAGACGAACTCCTTGGCGGTTTCGACCGCAACCGCCGCGTCCCGGCAATAGGCGTCAGCGCCGATCGCCTTGCCGAACTCTTCGTTCAGCGGGGCGCCGCCGACCAGCACGATGTAATCGTCACGCTTGCCCTGTTCGACCAACGTGTCGATGACCACTTTCATATACGGCATGGTCGTCGTCAGCAGAGCCGACATACCCAAGATATCAGGCTGCTCTGTTTCCAGCGCTTCCAGGTAGTTTTCGACCGGATTGTTGATGCCGATATCGACAACCTCGAAGCCGGCGCCTTCCATCATCATCGAGACGAGGTTCTTGCCGATGTCGTGGATGTCGCCCTTGACGGTACCGATCACCATCTTACCGACGCGCGGAGCGCCGGTTTCCGCCAGCAGAGGCTTGAGGATGGCCATACCGCCCTTCATCGCGTTGGCGGCCAGCAGAACTTCGGGCACGAACAGGATGCCGTCGCGGAAATCCTGTCCGACGATGGTCATACCGCCGACCAGCGCCTTGGTCAGAATGTCATACGGTGCCCATCCACGTTCCAGCAGGATGTTCACGCCTTCTTCGATCTCTTCCTTCAGGCCATCGTAGAGGTCATCAAACATCTGTTCGACGAGTTCGTCGTCGTTGAGTTCCGACAGGACGATGTCTTCTTCATCGGACATGGGTCATTTCCCTGAGCTGGCGGGCCTTGCGCCCTTGGTGGCTGTTTTTCCCGTTTTGGCCATTTCGCCGCAGTTAGACTGTGACGATTGCGACCTCGGCGGTTCCGAGACCGACCTATAGGTGAAAATCTTGCCGCGCTCGACGCCAAATTTCACATGATCTTTCTGAGCGGTATTCATGGGTTCTGTGCATGAGACAAGACCGGCAACTGTGATGGCGGACTTGCCGCGGAAACCCGCAGATGCTAGGGATTGCGCGAACAAAGAGGGAACAAATATGCCGTTGCGCCACACTATTTCCGGGCGAGGTGCCGTATCGAACGATGCTGGTCGGTACGAGGCGTATGCGCACGAAGCGGTCGATGACGGCTGGGAGGATCCCGAGCCTCTGCCTCCCTTGCGAACCTCGGTTCGGGACGAGGTCGCGAAGTCTCTGATCACCTACAACAAGTCACCCGATCTGCCATTTGACCGGTCGATCAACCCGTATCGCGGGTGCGAACACGGTTGCGTCTACTGCTTTGCCCGACCCACACATGCATATCTCGGACTATCTGCCGGGTTGGATTTCGAAACGCGACTGATCGCACGTCCGAACGCGCCTGATGTGCTTGCGCGCGAGCTTTCGTCCGCGCGGTACAAGGTGGCGCCGATTGCGCTGGGTACAAATACGGACCCGTATCAGCCGATCGAAAAAACACGTTCGATCACAAGGGCCTGCCTGGAGGTTCTGAGAGATTTCAACCACCCGGTTGCGATCGTGACAAAGGGTGCTTTGATCGAACGGGATATCGACATTCTCGCGCCGATGGCCGCCCTCGGGCTGGTCCGGGTCGGCATCTCGCTGACCACGTTGGATTCTGGCCTGTCGCGGCGGATGGAACCGCGTGCCCCTGCGCCAAAACGTCGGCTGCGCACGATCCGAAAGTTGACCCAGGCCGGGATTCCCGTGCGCGTCATGACGTCCCCGATCATTCCGGGACTGACCGATCACGAGCTTGAAGCGCTGTTGGAGGCGGGCCGCGACGCAGGCGCGGATGCGGCCAGTTGGATCATGCTACGGTTGCCCCGCGAAGTCTCTCAACTGTGGCAGGAGTGGTTGTCCGAGCACGAGCCCGGTCGCGCCGAAAAGGTCATGGCGCGGTTGCGCGAAATGCACGGGGGCAGGGACTACGACCCGCGGTGGGGGCATCGGATGCGCGGCGAGGGGGTCTACGCCGAAATGGTCGCCAAGCGGTTCAAGTCTGCGATTGCGCGATTTGGATTGGCGACCACAACTCCCAAACTGCGTTGCGACCTCTTTGCCCGGCCTGCGCGGGCCGGGGATCAATTGTCACTGTTCCAATAAGAAAAGACCCCGCTCGATGGCGGGGCCTTTTTGCCTGTCTCAGCGGTTTTCGATGTCGACGTAGTCGCGCAGAGTTTCGCCCAGATACAGCTGGCGCGGGCGGCCAATCTTGTTCTGAGGGTCGGCGATCATTTCTTTCCACTGGCTGACCCAACCAACGGTGCGCGACAGCGCGAAGATCGGGGTGAACATCGAGGTCGGGAAACCCATCGCCTCGAGGATGATGCCCGAGTAGAAATCGACGTTCGGGAACAGCTTCTTGTCGACGAAATACGGATCTTCCAGTGCTTGTTTCTCAAGCGCCTTGGCGACCTGCAGTTTCGGGTTGTTCTCGATGCCCAGCAAGTCCAGAACCTCGTCGGCCGACTGCTTCATCACTTTGGCGCGCGGGTCAAAATTCTTGTACACGCGGTGACCAAAGCCCATCAGGCGGAACGGATCGTTCTTGTCCTTGGCGCGTTCGATGAACTCGGGGATGCGGTCGACGCTGCCGATCTCTTCCAGCATCTCCAGGCAGGCCTGGTTGGCGCCGCCGTGCGCCGGACCCCAGAGGCAGGCGATACCGGCCGCGATGCAGGCGAACGGGTTCGCGCCCGACGACGAAGCCAGACGCACGGTCGAGGTCGAGGCGTTCTGCTCGTGATCGGCGTGCAGGGTGAAAATCCGGTCCATGGCGCGGCTGAGGATCGGGTTGACGACGTAATCCTCGGCCGGAACGGCGAAGCACATGTACAGGAAGTTCGACGCGTAATCCAAGTCATTGCGCGGGTAGATGAACGGCTGACCGATCGAGTATTTGTATGCCATCGCCGCAATTGTCGGCATTTTTGCGATCAGGCGGTGCGTCGCGATTTCGCGCTGGCGCTCGTCGCCCACGTCAGTCGAGTCGTGATAGAAGGCCGACATGGCTCCGACCACGCCCACCATCGTAGCCATCGGATGCGCGTCGCGGCGGAAACCACGGAAGAAATAGTGCATCTGCTCGTGGATCATGGTGTGGCGGGTGATCGTCGTTTCGAACTCTTCCAGTTCGTCGGCCTTGGGCAGGTACCCGTACAGCAGCAGGAAACACACTTCGAGGAAGTGCGATTTCTCGGCCAGTTGGTCGATCGGATAGCCACGGTGCAGCAACTCGCCCTTTTCACCATCGATATAGGTGATGGTGCTGTCGCAGCTTGCGGTCGAAGTGAAGCCCGGGTCGTAGGTGAACACGCCGGCCTGACCGTAGAGCTTGCGGATGTCGACTACGTCGGGTCCGGCCGTTGGCGAATGAACCGGCAACTCATAGGTTTTTCCGTGGACGGTCAGAGTCGCTGTCTTGTTGCTCTCGGTCATTTTTTCCCTTCCTCAATCATACGAATGCCGGCTCGCTGACCGACAAAACGGGCGGTGATCGCGCAAGGCTGCGCGAGTCACGTCGTAGCGGAGCAGCGTTACCCGAATGTGAAGTCAGGACTGTGCCGCTGCATCAGAAATCCGTGCAATGGTCTCATCCCGACCCAGCACGAGCATCATGTCAAAAACCGAAGGTGTGACGGCCCGACCCGCCAACGCAGCCCTGAGGGGGCTAGCCAGCTTGCCGAACTTCAACCCGTTTGCCTCGGCAAACGAATTGAGGGTCTCCTCCAGTTCGTTCCGCGTCCAGCTAGCATTTTGCAGCTGCGGCGTCAATTGATCCAGTATACCGTCGGATACAGAACTCAGCGCCTTTTCTGCTTTCTCATCGCGCTGGATCGGCCGCGAGGTCAGTGCAAAATGCGCCTTTTCAAGGAGTTCTGGAAATGTACGCGCCCGATCCTTGAGGCAATACATCGCACGTTCCAAATCATCCGATTGTGTTCCTGTCAGCTCAGGCAGGCCAGCGGCGTCCAGATATTCTTCGATTTCGTGCCGCAATGCAGCATCTTCGGATGTGGCGATGTGCTGTCCGCACAAGTTCTCGAGCTTTTTTAGATCGAACCGCGCCGGGCTTTTCCCGATTCCGTCCAGGTCGAACCATTCCTTGGCCTGTTCATCGGTAAAGAACTCGTCGTCCCCGTGGCTCCAGCCCAGGCGCGCCAGGTAGTTTCGCATACCGGCGGCAGGATAGCCCATGGCCTGGTACTCCTGCGCGCCCAACGCGCCGTGCCGCTTGCTGAGTTTCTTGCCGTCAGGGCCGTGGATCAGCGGGATGTGCGCCCAAACCGGAACCTTCCAGCCCATGGCTTCATAGATCGTCATCTGCCGCGCCGCGTTGTTCAGGTGGTCGTCGCCGCGAATGACATGCGTCACACCCATGTCGTGGTCATCAACGACCACCGCCAGCATATAGACCGGTGTGCCGTCCGAACGCAGGAGGACCATGTCGTCCAGCTGATCGTTTCGGATGGTCACGTCACCCTGGACCTTGTCGCGGATGACGGTTGTGCCGTCCTGCGGAGCCTTGATCCGCACAACGAAGGGGCGATCGGGGTGGGTGCTGGGATCGGCGTCGCGCCACGGGCTGCGGAACAAGGTCGACTTGCCTTCGGCCCGGGCCTGTTCACGAAAGGCCGCGATCTCTTCCTGGGTTGCAAAGCACTTGTATGCTTTGCCTTCTGCCAGCAGCTGGTGGGCGACTTCGGCGTGACGAGCTGCGCCCGCGAACTGGCTGATGACATTTCCGTCGTGGTCGAGCCCGAGCCAGCTCATGCCCTTGAGGATTGCCTCGGTCGCTTCGGGCGTTGACCGTTCGCGGTCCGTATCTTCGATCCGCAGTAGGAACTTTCCGCCTCGTCCGCGGGCGTAAAGCCAATTGAACAGCGCAGTACGGGCTCCGCCAATGTGCAGATAGCCGGTGGGCGAGGGTGCAAATCGGGTGACGACCTGATCGGACATTGTAGTGATTAACCTTTTGGTAACCGCGTTGAGCGTAGAGTTGAGCCTGTCTAACGAGCCTCAAGGACGGGGGCAACCATGCGTGTTGTGGCGTGGGTCGAAGGTGCGTTGCTAAACCAGCGAGGGCACCTTTTGCCTTGGTCTCCGGTTTGTCTGGCCATCGGCATAGGCCTGTATTTCGCAACCCGGTTCGAGCCGGATGCGCGGATTTATTCGGGCCTGTCCGGGTTGGTCCTGCTTGCCATTTGGGCCAGCCGCCGGATGTCGTCTGCCTGGGCTCCGTTGGCAATAGGGGGGGCGCTGGTCGCCGTCGGGTTCATCCTGGCGGGTGCTCGCGCTCACATGGTTGCAGAGCCGGTTTTGAAATGGCGCTATTACGGCCCGGTTGAGGGGAGGGTCGTGGCGTTGGATCGCTCTGCTTCGGATGCGCTGCGGGTTACGCTGGACCAGGTGCGGATCGGGGACGTGCCGCCGGACCAAGCCCCGCAGCGCATCCGGCTTTCGTTGCATGGCGACCATGCACCGATTGTGCCAGGGCAACGCGTTATGACGACGGCCCATCTGTCACCGCCGCAAGGTCCCGTCGAGCCCGGCGGCTTTGATTTTCGCAGACACGCCTGGTTTCAGCGCTTGGGCGCGGTCGGATACGCGCGCACGCCGGTGGTCACAGCTGCTCCGGCCCGCTTTGAGGCCGGAGTGCGTATCGCTGCCGTACGCATGGCCATTTCCGGCAGAGTGCGAGAAGTGCTGCCAGGTGATGTCGGCGGCTTTGCCGCCGCTGTTTCGACCGGGGATCGCAGCGGCATCAGCGCCGACGCTTTGGACAAATTGCGTGCGTCGAATCTTGCCCATCTGCTTGCAATCTCAGGCCTGCATATGGGGTTGTTGACGGGGTTCGTCTTTGTGACTTGCCGGGTACTGCTTGCGGCCTTGCCTGCACTGGCGTTGCGGTGGCCGGTCCGCAAGGTTGCCGCGGTCTGCGCGCTGATCGCTGCAACGCTCTATCTGTTGCTTTCTGGGGGCAATGTCGCGACCGAGCGCGCCTTCGTGATGGTATCGGTTCTGTTTGGGGCAGTTTTGATCGATCGGCGTGCCATATCCTTGCGGGCCGTCGCGGTTGCCGCGCTGTTGGTGCTGTTTCTTCGCCCTGAATCATTGCTCAGCCCCGGTTTTCAGATGTCCTTTGCCGCCACGACAGCACTGGTCGCGGTTTTCGGTGCCCTTCGCGACGTCGAGGTTCCAAGAGCGCCCAAGTGGTTGCGCCCGGTGGGTGGGCTTCTGTGCTCCTCGGCGGTCGCTGGTTTGGCGACCGCCCCAATTGGTGCGGCGCATTTCAACATGGTTTCGCACTACGGCTTGCTGGCCAACACCCTGTCCGTGCCGGTTATGGGATCCGTCGTGGTTCCCTCGGCAGTTCTGGCAGCGATCCTCGCGCCTTTCGGGATCGAGGCCGTGGCGATCCATGTGATGGGTTTCGGGCTGGCGTGGATCCTGGCCGTTTCGGACTGGGTGTCCGGCCTGGATGGTGCGCGGAGCTTTGTTGCCAGCTCGCCCGGTTTTGTCCTGCCGCTGTTTTCCTTGGGTGCGCTGTGGGTCGTTTTGTGGCAGGGACGCAGCCGCTGGGTCGGAGTTTTTCCGATGGCGTTTGCCGCCGTATTCTGGGGACAAGGCCAGCGACCCGAGGTGCTGATCGCCGATTCAGGTGGTTTGGTTGGGGTGATGACCGAGCGGGGCCGCGCGTTGAGCAAGGAAAAGGGCGCTGGGTTCGTCGCTTCGGTCTGGCTTGAAAACGATGGAGACGGAGCAACCCAGCCGGAGGCTGCAGGCCGGTGGCCATCGGCCCCAGATCTTGTTCAGCGATACCCTTTCGAGAAATTCCAGCTGGTCCACATCACGGGCAAGCGCGCGGCCCAGCAGGTCACCGTTTGCCACCCGGGCGAACTCGTGGTCTCTGCTGTGCCGATCAAGCTGACTGGTGTCTGCGCCGTTTTTGATCCAGATCGACTGCGAAAGACCGGAAGCCTTGCGATCCGCCAAGGAAAGCTGTTCAGCAGCGCTGATGCGACGGGGCCGCGCCTTTGGTCACCGGCTCGGCCCGACGGCTTCAGTAAGTCCGAATAAGTCCGACCAGACGCCCTTGGACCTTGACCTTGTCCTCGGGCAATACCCGCGTTTCGTAGGCGGGGTTGGCAGCCTCGAGCGCGATCGCCTGGCCGCGCCGGAAGAACCTTTTGAGGGTTGCTTCCTGGTCTTCGACCAAGGCCACGACAATGTCGCCATTGTCTGCCGAAGACGTTTCGCGGATGACGACCACGTCCCCGTCATTGATACCGGCGTCGATCATGGAGTCTCCGCGCACCTCAAGGGCATAGTGTTCGCCGCGGCCCGATACCATCGTGCCCGGTACTGCAACATGATGGGAAACGTGACTGATCGCCTCGATCGGAACACCGGCGGCAATTCTGCCCATCACCGGAAGTTCGAGAGCGTCCACCGACACAGGCTCGACATTGGCAGGGCGGGGTACGCTGGGCTTGTCACCTTCGATCACGCGGGGCGTGAAGCCGGCGGTCGGCTCGCCTCCCAGACTTTCGGGCAGTTTCACGATCTCGATCGCGCGCGCCCTGTGGGCGAGACGCCGGATGAACCCACGCTCTTCCAGCGCGGTAATCAACCGATGGATGCCGGATTTGGATCTCAGGTCCAACGCCGTTTTCATTTCGTCAAAGCTGGGTGGAACACCGTCCGCCTGAACGCGTTTGTGGATGAATTCCAGCAAATCCAATTGCTTCTTGGTCAGCATCGCTCACACCTCGTTGCCCATGCGTTTTCTTTTGTTCTACGCATGTTCACGTTTTGTGTCAATGGATTTGCCGGCTGAACCTAAATCGGCAGGTAGGAGACCGTTTCCCCCGCAGCCCGCGCGGGATCGTTTGGAGGGCGCATCAGCAAGGCGTTCGACCGCGCCAGAACGCTGAGCAGCGAACTGTCCTGATCCTCGAATGCGCGTATCCCATCGCTTTCCAATCGAGCGCGCATATAGTGCTCGCGCGGGCCGTTTGGTGGAAGGGCCTCCGACAGGACGGCCTGATGGAGTATCGGGTCAACAGTCTGGATGCCCAGCATCTTTTTGACCAAGGGGACCAGGAAGAGATATCCGCAAACCATCGCGCTGACCGGGTTGCCGGGCAACCCGATCATCGCCGCATCACCCAGCCGTCCCGCCATCAGTGGTTTTCCGGGGCGCATCAGGACCTTGTAGAAGGATTGTTCGAGCCCCAGCCGTTGCGATGCTTCGGCCACAAGGTCGTAGTCACCCACCGACGCTCCGCCAATTGTCACGACCAGATCGGAGCCTTCGGCCAAGCCAAACGCGGTTTCCAGCGATGACAGTGTGTCTTGTGCCACTGGCAACATGCGAACATGTGCGCCAGCTTTCTCGAGCAACGCTTTGATGCCAAACGAGTTCGAGGCAATAATCTGGTCAGGTCCCGGAGTTTCGCCCGGCATGACCAGCTCGTTTCCCGTGGCGATCAGCGCGATCTGAGGTTTGGTGGCTACGGAGACGGTCGGAACATTCATCGCCGCCAGCAATGCAAGATCCTCGGGCGAGAGGACTCGCGGTGCACTAACCGTATCGCCGATGGTGAAGTCCACGCCTGCCGGTCGGATGTTGGTTTTTTGGCCGGGTTCTTCCGTGATCGTCAACAGATCGCCGCGTAGGTCGGTGTCTTCCTGGATGACGACGAAATCTGCCCCCTCGGGGACCGGAGCCCCGGTGAAGATCCGAACTGCCTGGCCCGGGCCAACTGTACCGGTGAAACGCTGACCAGCGGCGGCCTCACCGATGACCTTGAACATTGCGTGACGCTCAACCTCGGCCGACTTCAGCGCATATCCATCCATTGAAGAGGCAGCAAACGGGGGTTGGTCCCGCTCGGCTTTGACATCCCGCATCAGCACTCGACCGGCCGCGTCAGCAAGCGCAATTTGCTCTTCGGGCATGGTGGCTACCAGGCCGAACAGCAGCTGCCGGGCTTCTTCAACGGTTATCATTTCGCCTCGTAACGACCTGATTTGCCGCCATCTTTCAGCAGAACGCGGATGCCGCCGATTTCCATTGCCTTGTCAACGGCTTTGGCCATGTCATAGACGGTCAGTGCTGCGGTAGACACGGCTGTCAGGGCCTCCATCTCGACGCCAGTCTGTCCAGTGGTCTTGACCGTCGCTTCGATCTGCACGCCCGGCAGGTCCGGGTCCAATGTCAGGTCAACCGACACCTTGGTGACAGGCAAGGGATGGCACAGCGGAATCAGGTCCGGTGTCTTCTTTGCCCCCATGATCCCGGCCAACCGGGCAACCCCCAGAACATCGCCCTTCTTCGCGCGGCCTTCGGAAATAATTTCAAAGGTTTGTTGCGCCATTTTCACGTAACCCGCGGCAACGGCGACGCGGTTTGTCGTGTCCTTGTCCGATACATCGACCATATGGGCTTGGCCGTCGCTGTCAAAATGCGTCAAGGGCATCACATGACCCCCGGCACCAGCGGGTTCGACAGGATGTGACGGGTCGCGGCGGCGACGTCCTGCTGCCGCATGAGGCTTTCTCCGATCAGGAAACACCGGGCACCATAGCGGGCGATATCCGCAAGGTCTTCCGGGGTGTTCAGCCCGCTTTCGCACACGATCATGCGGTCAGCGGGAACCAGCTTGGACAAGCGGCGAGTGGTATCAAGCGAGGTCTCGAACGTCTTGAGATTGCGGTTGTTTATTCCAATGAGAGGGCTTTTGAGATCGGCCGCGCGCTCAAGCTCGACCTCGTCATGTACCTCGATCAGGACATCCATGTCCCAGTCAAACGCGGTTTGTTCCAGTTCGGCGGCTTGCTGATCGTCGACCGATGCCATGATGATCAGGATACAGTCGGCACCCAGTGCCCGCGCTTCGACCACTTGATAGGGATCATACATGAAGTCCTTGCGCAGTGCCGGAAGCGAGCATGCAGCCCGGGCGGCGGTCAGAAACTCCTTGGCGCCCTGAAAGCTTGGCGTGTCAGTCAAAACCGAGAGGCAGGCGGCGCCACCTTCTTCATAGGCTTTTGCCAGTGCGGGCGGATCGAAATCCTCACGGATCAACCCCTTGGACGGGCTTGCTTTCTTGATTTCGGCGATCAGGCCATAACCGCGGCGACTTGCCGTGCGCAGAGCATCCACAAAGCCGCGCGTTTCAGACGCTTCGCGGGCTTGTTGCTCGACCTCGTCCAGGGGAACTTGGGCTTTGTCGGCGGCGACTTCTTCCAGCTTGTAGGCCTTGATCTTGTCCAGAACGGTTTCGGTCATGCGGCTTCCTGTGTGAGTTGTGCCAGAGCAGCAATCTTGTCTTTCGCCTTGCCGCTGTCGATGCTTTCGGCGGCCATTTCGACGCCTTGCTTCAGGTCCGGTGCAGCTTCGGCGACCACAAGGGCCGCAGCCGCGTTCAGCAGGACCGCATCCCGGTAGGCCGACGGCGCGCCATCCAGCAATGCGCGGAACGCGACGGCGTTTTCCTCGGGTGTCCCGCCCAGAATATCTTCAAACGGATGAACCGGCAGGCCCGCATCTTCGGGATGCAGTTCGACCTCTTTCACGCGCCCGTCCTCAAGCGACGCGACCCAACTGATGCCAGTAATCGTCAACTCGTCGGTCCCGTCCGAGCCATGTACCAGCCAGGCGTGCTCGGCCCCAAGCAAGCCAAGAGTCTCGGCCATCGGTCGGATCAGGTCACGGCTGAAGGCTCCGGTCAGCTGTCTCTTGACTCCGGCGGGGTTGGTCAGGGGGCCAAGGATGTTGAAGATGGTTCGGGTGCCAAGCTCTTGCCGGGTGGGCATGACATGGGCGATGGCCGGGTGATGCATAGGCGCCATCATGAACCCGATGCCGACGGTCTGCAAAGCCTTTTCAACGACTTGCGACCCGACCATCACGTTGATTCCCATCTGTCCCAATGCATCGGCGGCCCCGGATTTCGAGCTGAGATTCCGGTTGCCGTGCTTGGCCACGGTAACACCCGCGCCAGCCACGACAAAGGCCGTCGCGGTCGAGATATTGAGCGTGCCTTTCCCGTCACCGCCGGTCCCCACGATGTCGATCGCGCCCGCTGGTGCTTTGACCGCGTTGCATTTCGCGCGCATCACGGCGGCTGCGGCGGCATATTCCTCGACCGTTTCGCCGCGCGTCCGCATGGCCATCAACAGACCGCCGATCTGGCTGGGCGTGGCGCGACCCTCAAACAGGATCTCAAAGGCCTGTTCGGCTTCGGCACGGGTCAGGGCGCGATCGGCCGCAGCTCCGATCAGCGGTTTCAGTGCGTCACTCATGCGGGGACTTTCATTTCGTTCAGGAAATTCTTCAGCAGAGCGTGGCCGTGTTCCGAGGCGATCGATTCCGGGTGGAATTGAACACCGTGGATCGGCAGCTCTTTGTGTTGCAGGCCCATGATGGTGCCGTCTTCCAACTCTGCCGTGATTTCGAGGCAATCGGGCAGGGTATCCCGATCGACGACCAGTGAGTGGTAGCGGGTCGCTTCAAACGGTGACGGCAGGCCGGCGAACAGGCCTTTGCCAGTGTGATGCATGGTTCCCATTTTGCCGTGCACGATTTCGTGGCACCGCACGACCTTGCCGCCAAAGGCCTGACCAATGGTCTGGTGACCCAGACATACACCCATCAAAGGCGTGCGCGTTTCCGCAGCTGCCTCGGTCAGCGCGAGGCAGATCCCGGCCTGGTCCGGATCACAAGGGCCGGGGCTCAGCAAGATGCCGGCGGGGTTCATGGCCATCGCTTCCTGCACATCCAGCGCATCATTGCGGCGCACGACCATTTCCGCGCCCAATTCGCCCAAATAGTGGACAAGGTTGTAGGTAAACGAGTCGTAGTTGTCGATCAGCAGCAGCATTTGGCACTTGTCTTGTGTTTGGGCAATTCGGACTGGCGATACAGCCCCGCGCCGCGGTATAGTGTTGGGACATACATGCTCAGGCTTGTGCGGCAGCGTCAAGGGGACAACCCCAACAAGGCGACCGGACGGGTGAGTGCCGCAAAGACGGTGCACGGGCTGCCGAGGCAGGATGAAAGACGAGAGGCAAGAACAGATGGGCGGATTTATCGGTGGACTGATCGCCGGCGCGGTCGTTGTGTTGGTTCTGGGCGCAGTGCTTTCCCTGAACACGCCACTTGGCAGCAAACCGGATATTCAGACAGCGGCGCCAGCGGCGGCGGAAGCCGATCTGCCCAAGGCGGATACGGAGGTGCAGGGCGCTGGTCCGGATTCCGATCTTGTCGAAATCGCACCACGAGCGCTCGAGGCGCTGGACGATACGTCGGATGGGGCCACTGGGCTGGATGGCATTCAGGCCGAGCCGGATGATCGTCCGCAGGTCGGTGACACCGTGGCAGGCCTGAACGACCCGGGTGCAGGAGATGCCGCGTCGGTCGATGTGACGACCGACGCGCCAGCCGCGCCCCCGGCGCCCGGACCGGTTCCGTCCAGCCCGGACGAAGAGGTCCAGCCTGTCACTGTGGACGCGACGCCGCCGGCCGCACCGCAGCCACCGGCGCAAGAGGTCACGGCCGTCGAGCCCGAGACCGCCGAACCAGAGACCACGGCAAATGCGGAACCCGAAGCGACCCCCGAGCCGGAAACAGCCGCGCTGCCGTCGACGCCTGAGCCGGATCAACCGACCGGAACCGGCGACAGCCCGATCGCCGTCGAGGGGGACGAAGACACGCAGCCCCGCAAACGGGCCCGGATCGCGGCCTTGCCCCAGATCGGCGGCGAACAGGCAACGGCCTCATCCTCGATTGCCGGCAAACGCGTGATCCCGCTGACCGAACGCGATGATGCCCCGGCCGATCAGCCGGCAGAGGGTGAGGGCATGCCCGGCAAGCCGATCGATGCTTATGCGGCTGCCTTTGACAACCCGGATGCCAAACCGCTGATGTCGATCATCCTGATCGATGACGAAGGTGCGTTCGGGGCTGAAGCGCTGAAGGATTTTCCGTATCCCCTAAGCTTTGCGGTCAGCCCTTCGGATCCGCAAGCGGCGGAGAAGATGAAGCGCTATCGCGAGGCTGGGTTCGAGGTTCTGGCCTTGACCGACCTGCCAAAGGCGGCCAGCGCGCAGGATGCCGAAGTTTCGCTGGCGGTCTGGCTTGAAACCTTGCCTGAAACCGTTGGCCTGCTTGAGGGCGTGAACACCGGGATACAAGGCAACCGAAAGTTGGCCGATCAGGTGGCTGCCATCGCGGCAGGAACGGGCCGTGGGCTGGTCGTGCAGGACAACGGGCTGAATACCGTTCAAAAGCTGGCCGCGCGGGCCGGTATTCCATCCAGTGTGGTGTTCCGCGACATCGACGGTGCGCGTCAGGATCCAACGGTCATGCGCCGGTTCCTGGATCAGGCCGCTTTTCGTGCCGGGCAGGAAGGCGCGGTTGTGATGCTGGGCCGATTGCGGCCCGAGACAATTTCGGCGTTGTTGCTCTGGGGCCTTGAGGATCGCGGCAACCGAGTTGCCCTGGCCCCGATCTCGGCGGTGATGAAAAGCCAGATCCAGTAATCAGTGTAAAAAAGAAGAAAAGGCGGCCAGGTTAGCCGCCTTTTTTATGAATTCCCGGATTCGGTGAACCGCGCCGCATCCGCGGCGGCCCGCCTGATCGCATTCGATTTGTGCACGGTTTCCATATATTCGGCCTCGGGGTCGCTGTCATAGACGACACCACCGCCGGCCTGGATATATAGCTTCTGGTCCTTCACGATGGCCGTACGCAGCGCAATGCACATGTCCATGTCGCCACCGGCGCTGAAATAGCCGACACCGCCACCGTAGACACCGCGCTTTTCGGGTTCCAACTCGTCGATGATCTGCATCGCCCGGACCTTCGGTGCACCTGACACCGTGCCCGCCGGCATCCCGGCAAAGAAGGCGTCCAGGGCATCCTTGTCGTCGGCCAACTCGCCCACAACGTTCGACACGATGTGCATCACGTGGCTGTAGCGCTCGATGATGAATTCCTCGGTCGGGCGGACGGTACCGATTTTGGACACGCGCCCTGTGTCGTTGCGGCCCAGGTCCAGCAGCATGAGGTGCTCGGCCAGTTCCTTTTTGTCGGCCAGCAAATCCAGCTCGTTCGCCTTGTCCTCTTCGGGGGTGGCACCGCGAGGACGTGTTCCGGCGATCGGCCGGATGGTCACTTCGTTGCCGAACACGCGCACAAGTATCTCGGGGCTGGCGCCGATCACCTGGAAGCCACCGAAGTTGAAATAGAACATGAACGGCGACGGATTTGTGCGGCGCAATGAACGATACAGCGCAAAGGGCGGCAGCGGAAAATCTTGTGTCCAGCGTTGTGCCGGAACCACCTGGAAGATGTCACCAGCCCGGATGTACTCCTTGGCCTTTTCCACGGCTTCCATGTAGCCCGACTTGGTGAAGTTGGATACCGGCGGCGCGATCTCGTGCGCTTCGCCCAGATCTCGAGACTCCGAGGGCATCGCGCGTTCCAGGTCGCGAACCGCGTCCATCACACGCTCGGCCGCTTGTGCGTAGGCGGCCTTGGCTGACTGCCCGTCGCTGGCCCAGGCCAGAGACACAATGGTGACTTCGCCTTTCACGCCGTCCAGGACCGCAACCACCGACGGGCGCAGCAGTATCGCATCCGGCAGCCCTAAAGGATCGGGGTTCACATCCGGCAGGTATTCGACAAGGCGCACCATGTCGTATCCCAGATACCCGAACAGGCCGGCCGCAGCCTGGGGCAGGTCATCGGGCAGGTCGATGCGGCTTTCAGCGAGCAGCGCGCGCAGGTTGTCCATCGGGTTGCCATCTTGCGCGTCGAACGCATCCGCATCAAACCGCGCCGAACGGTTCAATTCCGAGGTTTCGCCCCGACAGCGCCAGATCAGATCCGGCTTCATCCCGATGATCGAATACCGCCCGCGAACTTCGCCTCCGGTCACCGATTCAAGGACGAAGGCGTCCTTCTGGGCGCCCGTCAGCTTGAGCATCAGCGAAACCGGTGTGTCCAGATCCGCGGCCAGACGGGTATAAACGACTTGGTTCTGTCCGGCCTCGTAGGCGCGGGCAAAGCTGTCGAAATCGGGTGTCAGAGCCATTTTCGTTCCGGTCAGAAGTTGGCCTGAACCGCGTTCAGCGCGCGCTGGTCCAGGGTCGGCCGCGCGCGTGTCTGAGCGTCGCGCACATAGATGTCGAAGATGTTTTGGGCCAGTGCCTGGTTCAGCTGAGCGGCAGCAGCTTCCTGCATCAGGCGCTGTTCGTCGGTTTCCGCAGGCGGAAGAACCTCGTCCAGCCGCACGATGAATGCCGCGTCCGGTCCCGCGATCACGCGCATCTCATTGGGCTCCATCTCAAAGATCTGGGTCATGAAGTCAGCCGGGACGTTATCCAGAAACGCGGTCCGGGTCAGCGCGTTTTCGACACGGAATGGCAGCCCGGTCGCCGTGAAATCACCGTCGACGGCCAATTGAGTCACGATGCCGTTGGCCTGTTCCTCAAGCGCCTTGGCCGTCTGTTCCTGTACCCATGCGGCGGCGACGCGGTCGCGAGCGGACTCCAGCGGCTCGGGGCGCGGCGGCAGAACCTCATCCAGCCGCAGGGCAAAGATCGAACCATCCTCGAGGAATCCGATTTCCGGGAAATCATCTTCGCGGACGGCCTGAGCGGCTTGGCGGAAGCCGTCATACGCGGCTATTCCGTCGTCGCTTTGGCGGGTCCAGTCAGTCTTGCCAAGCTCCATTTCGGTTTCGTTGGCCAACTCTTCCAGCGTGGCGCCGCCGGCCAGCATGTCGTTGATGTCTTCGGCCTGGCTTTCGATCAGGCGCCGGGCGCGTTCGCCGGCCAGCTCTGCGCGCAGTTCCGGTTCGGCGTCCTCAAAGCTCACGTTCTGTTCGGCCAGCGATCCGTTGACCCGGAACAGGGCCGGACCAAAGACCGAGGGCAGGGGACCCACGACCTGATCAATCTCTGCGGCAAAAACGGCATCCGCGGCCTCGCCCAGATCTTCGCGGGTCACATCACCCAGATCGACACTGCTCAGTTCAAGTTCGCGTTCGCGTACCAGCTGCTCAAAATCCGCCCCGCCGACTTCCAGCTGCGCCATCGCCGCAGTCGCCTCTTCTTCCGAGGGGTAGACCAGCCGTTCAACCAGACGACGTTCGGGTTGCTGATACTGGTCATTGCGCTGTTCATACAGACGCTTGAGCGCTTCTTCGTCGATTTCGACCGTATCCTGCAGCATCTCCGGCGACAGAACGGCGTAGGTGATCTTTTTGGTGCGCGGCAGGGTGAACCGATCGGTATTCGCGTCGTAATACGCTTGAATCTCGGCGTCTGTCGGCTCGGGGATCGGGGTGGTCAGAGCGTCCGGCGACAGAGTCGCGACGGTAAAGCTGCGGCGAGCGAGAACATAGTCGGCCAAGGCTTTGGTCATGATCGCGGGCATTTCAACACCGTCCATCATCGCGCCTTGGACAATTGTCCGTGCTGTTTCCTTTCGCAGGTCTTCCTCGAACTCGGTTTCGGTCATGCCGATCTGTTCCAGCTGGAAGCGGTAGGCTTCGCGGTCAAAAGATCCGTCAGGGCCCTGAAAGGCCTGAATGCCGACGATTTCCTTCTGCAGGTTGGCATCACCGATCGAAACACCCAGCTGTGCGACCTCGTTGTTCAGGGCTGCCAGCGAAACCAGACGCGCCAAGGCCCGCTGATCCAGCCCCAGCTCGCGGGCTTGTGACATCTGCATCGGTTGACCGGTCTGCGCCTCGACCGCGCGGATTTCGCGCTGCAGCTCGCGGACATAGGCATCGACCGAAACGTCCTCATCCCCGACCTGGGCGACTGTGCGTACCGTTCCGCTGAGGTTGACGGCGCCAAAACCGGCAAGACCCAGCATCAGCATGCCCATGAGAATCCAGACGAAGGTTTTGGAGAGTTTGTTAATGCCTGCGGCCATAGTGCCCTCTTGGATCTTGCGGCAGGGTTCTGCCGTGACTGTTGCGGCCCTGAATACGACGCGGGATGCCGGGGGGCAAGCTCAGAAGGACAGAGCCTGCAAGCGGTCGAACAACAGCCCGATTCCGGCACGGTCCAGATTGGCGAAAGCAATGCGCACCTGGCGTTTCCCGGCGGGGTCGTGATCGGGCATGAACATTGTGCCCGGCAACAGCAGAATACCGGCCTCGGCGACCAATCTACGCGCCAGAATGTCCGACGGAAAATCGAACGGGTGTTCGAGATAGGCGAAGTAGGCCCCCAGACCCAGCAGCCGCCAGCCCTTGTCCGTCAGGCGGGGCATGCTCTCGGTGATTGCGGCGCGGCGATCCAGAATTTCGGCGCGTTCGCCCGCCAGCCATTGAGACAGGTTCTGCATCCCCCACAGCGCCGCGAACTGGCCCATCTGGCCCGGGCAGATGGCGACGGTGTCGAGGAATTTCTCAACCTCGGCCAGCAGCGGCGCACCTGTGGCGATCGCGCCCACGCGGTGACCGGTCAGGCGGTAGGCCTTCGAGAAGGAATAGAGATGCACCAGCGTCCGATCCCAGTCGGGCTGCTGGAACAGCGCGTGCGGCGGGCCGCTGCGGCTGTCGAAATCACGATAGGTTTCATCGACCAGCAGGCGCAGGCCATGCTGTTGCGCCAGGTCATAGAAGGCGCGGACCAGATCCGCCGGGTATTCGACGCCACCCGGGTTGTTGGGCGTGACCAGCGCGATCGCGCGTGTGCGCTCGGTGATCAGCGCGCACGCCTGTTCCGGATCGGGCAGCAGGTCCGACCCGGTCGGCAGATCAACCGCCCGCACACCGGCCATGTCCAACCACATTTTATGGTTGAAATACCAAGGCGTTGGCAGGATGACCTCATCCCCCTGATCGGTGATCGCCGAGATGACCGAGGCAAAGGCCTGATTGCAGCCCGAGGTGATGGCTGTCTGCTCCGGCCGAACGTCGGCAGCGTAGTGATCGCCGATCTCACGCGCGAGCTCCGTGCGCAGATCGGGGTTGCCCAATACCGGGCCGTAGAGATGTGCGGCGTCCTGATTGATCGCGAAATCGGCCATCGCCTGCCGCAGCGCCAGAGGCGGCGGATCAACCGGCGCCGCCTGGCTCACATTGATCAGCGGGCAGTCTTCCGAGAACGTGACCCCCTCGAGCCAACGCCGCGCCTCCATCACCGGAGGGGCGAAGGTGGCGGCGGTGCGGGTCAATGTCATCGGGTGTCCGGTCTTGCTGATTTGTGGTGGATAAGTGGGATCAGTCGGTGCCGCGGTAGGGCTCGACATATTGCAGCGCCATATCCCAAGGGAAGAAGATCCAGGTGTCCTGGCTGACCTCGGTGATATAGGTGTCAACCATCGGGCGGCCCTTGGGCTTGGCATAGACCGTGGCGAAATGGGCCTTGGGGTACATCTTGCGCACCAGTTCCAGCGTCTTGCCGCTGTCGACCAGATCATCGATGATCAGTACGCCCTCACCATCCCCCATCAGATCGGCATCGGGGGCCTTGAGCACCTCTGCCTCGCCACGTTCCTGATGGTGATAGGATTTGACGCTGATGGTATCGACGGTGCGGATGTCCAGCTCTCGGCTGACGATCATCGCCGGTGCCATGCCGCCGCGCGTGATCGCGACGACGGCGCGCCAAGCACCGTCATCGGGGCCCTGACCGTCCAGCCGCCAGGCCAGCGCGCGCGAGTCGCGGTGAATCTGGTCCCAGCTGATATGAAAGCCTTTTTCGTGGGGCAGGCGGTCCTTTGCGCTCATGGTCTTATCCCTTTTCCACATCCGGCGCGTCGACGGCTTTCATGCCGACGATGTGATAACCCGAGTCAACGTGCAGGTTTTCACCGGTTACGCCGCTGCTGAGATCCGACAGAAGATAAAGGGCCGATTTGCCCACGTCATCGATGGTCACGTTGCGGCGCAGGGGAGAGTTGTACTCGTTCCACTTCATGATGTAGCGGAAGTCGCCGATGCCGCTGGCGGCGAGGGTCTTGATCGGCCCGGCCGAGATCGCGTTGATGCGGATGTTGTCCTTGCCCAGGTCCTCGGCCAGGTATTTCACCGACGCCTCGAGCGCAGCCTTGGCAACACCCATGACATTGTAATGCGGCATGACCTGCTCAGCACCATAATAGGTCAGGGTGATGGCGCTGCCGCCGTCAGTCATCAGCTTCTCGGCGCGTTGCATCACCGCGGTGAAAGAGTAGACCGACACGTCCATCGTCAGCTTGAAATTCGCGCGCGACGTGTCGACATAACGGCCGCGAAGTTCGTTCTTGTCGGAGAAACCAATGGCGTGGACGACGAAATCCAGCTTGCCCCATTTCTCTTTCAGCGCTGCGAACAGTTCATCGATCGACTCTTCGTTGCTGACGTCACACGGCAGGACGATTTCGCTCCCCAGTTGAGCCGCCAACGGGTCGACCCGTTTTTTCAGTGCATCCCCCTGATAAGAGAAAGCCAGTTCGGCTCCGGCTTCGGACAAGGCGCGGGCGATTCCCCATGCGATTGATTTGTCATTGGCCAGTCCCATGATGAGGCCGCGCTTGCCGGCCATCAACTGATTTGACATGTTCGGTTCTCCGCCTGTCGTCGCGATGTGTTGCGTTGGTTTATGCCATTGATTGCGCTGCATCAAGGCCATGCACTCTTGCCCGGGGCGGGTTCTCGCCGTAGGGTCATGTTCAATTCGTTCCAGGGGATGGACATGAGTGAGCGAAACGGCATCTTTGCCGGTGACGATCCGTTCGTGATCGCGGCCCGTTGGTTGGCCGAGGCCGAAAAGACGGAACCGAACGATCCGAACGCGATTGCCCTGGCGACCGTGGACCCCGATGGTATGCCGAACGCACGGATGGTGTTGCTGAAGGATATCGAGGCGGACTCCTTCGTTTTCTATACCAACTATCACAGTGCCAAGGCCCAAGAGCTGGATGCGGCCGGCAAAGCCGCCTTTGTGATGCACTGGAAATCACTGCGGCGTCAGATCCGGGTTCGTGGTACAATCACCAAAGAAGACGGTCCCTTGGCCGACGAATATTATGCGTCACGCTCGCTGAAAAGCCGGCTGGGTGCCTGGGCATCGCGACAGTCGGAACCTCTGAGCAGCCGGGCTGCCCTGATGGCCGAAGTTGCAAAGGTGACGGCAAAGCTGGGATCCAACCCGCCGAGGCC
Organism: Ruegeria sp. BJ5; assembly: GCF_056537865.1. NCBI lineage: Bacteria > Pseudomonadati > Pseudomonadota > Alphaproteobacteria > Rhodobacterales > Roseobacteraceae > Ruegeria > Ruegeria sp. BJ5. The sequence goes on along the minus strand of NZ_JBQFSH010000001.1, from coordinate 637,501 downwards.
CGAATTCTGGGGTGGCTACAGGCTGACGCCGGTTGAAATCGAGTTTTGGGCGGATGGTGCCTTTCGGCTGCACGACAGGTTCCGCTGGCGGCGCGACCCGTCCAAGCAAAAGTGGAACGTACAGAGGTTGAATCCATGACGTTCGCGTATCGTGAAATGCAACACCCGGAAATGTCTGAATTTTTTCAGCTTGAATTTGCCCGACGTTTCCATACACATCAGACCCCTAACGACCCTTTGAATCTCGTGATGGGAACACCGTGCCAGAAGACCTGAACAGCATGTACCGCGTTCGTGGACACGTAAAATGGTTTGACCCCGCAAAGGGGTATGGCTTTGTCGTGTCCGACGATGGCGGTCCTGATATCCTGCTGCACGTGAACGTTCTGAGGAACTTCGGGCAAAGTTCGGTCGCGGATGGCGCGGGCATTGAGATCATGACTCACCGCACCGATCGTGGGGTTCAAGCGGTTGAGGTCGTGAGCATCGATCCGCCCGAACGGGCCGACTCGGTGATGCTGGCGGATTTCGCCGAAATGGATCCCAATGAGATCGCGCATGCGCCGCTCGAGGCTGCGCGGGTCAAGTGGTTCGACAAGAGCAAGGGTTTCGGCTTTGCCAATGTCTTTGGCCGCAGCGAGGACGTGTTTCTGCATATCGAAGTTCTGCGCCGGTCCGGGTTGGCCGATCTCCAGCCGGGCGAGGCGCTGGCGATGCGGGTCATCGACGGCAAGCGGGGGCGCATGGCCGCGCAAGTGCTTGCGTGGGAATCCGCGCTCAATGACTGAGCGCTGCGCGTGATGCGGATTCTGGCCGGTCTTCTTCTGAGTATTTTTCTGTCACAAGGCGCCTTTGCCGAATGCCGGCCTGACCGGGTGGACCTTCGCAATGACAAGGCACAGGTCCGGTTTCTGGTCGAATTGGCCGTTTCTCCGCAGGAGCGGGCAAAGGGTTTGATGTTCCGCGAAAGCATGCCTCAGGGCGAAGGGATGCTGTTCGTGTTCGATCCGCCCCAGCCGGTCGCATTCTGGATGAAGAACACCTTGATCCCGCTGGACATGATCTTTCTGGATCGCACTGGAGTGGTGACCCGTGTTCATGCCGACGCCGTACCGGGGGATCTGACCCCAATCGAGGGCGGCGATTCGGTCTTTGCGGTCCTTGAGGTCAATGCGGGACTGGCCGCCCGTTACTCGATCGCACCAGGTACGGTCATGCGCCACGAAATTTTTTCGCAAGGCTCTGCAATCTGGCCCTGTTAGGGCTTTTCAAATCCGAATGACGCCGTTAGGAAGGCGCACGGTCCGGGGCGTGGCGCAGTCTGGTAGCGCACCTGTTTTGGGTACAGGGGGTCGTGAGTTCGAATCTCGCCGCCCCGACCACTTTCCTTACAACGGAGTTCCACCGAAATAACGGTAGAGCCGTGTCAATTCATCATCCAGAACCGAGCTTTCGACGGGAACCTTGATCGTCGCTCCGTCCTTCTGGGGGACCAGGAAAAACAACTCGGCATCGACCCGGTAACCGGCCTGATTGCGGGTTGAAGACATGCGGCGCACCCCTTTGGGCAAGTCCTGCGGGTAACCGTCATAGTTGAGGATCAAGAACGCGGTGGTTTCCGGAGGCAGAGAGGAACGGCACTCGAAACTGCTGCGCTCGGGGCGTGTGAACCGTTCCTCCGGACCTTCGCAGCTGATCTCGAACGTGCTGAACAATTGGTCGGGGTATTCGGCGAACTGAGCGCTGCGTGAAGACTTTTCCGGCTCCGGCGTCGCGCAAGCGGCCAGCAAGGTAAGAACCGGTAACAAACGGATAATCGAGGTTTTCACGGCGCACTCCGTCTTTTGTGTGTCGTGATGCGTCGCGTTGCGCTGCCACGAAGATTGGTGATTCTCCTCCCAGTATGGGGCACGGGCGGGCGGGTGACCATTTTCTCGTAACCGGGCCGGGAAAAAAGAAAATCCGATTTGACCGAACTGCACGGTTTTGTGGACAGCGTTGTGGAGGAATCGGCGCGTTCTGTCTTGGCCCATCCTGCGGTTTTGCGGTCAACAGAAAAGTTTTGGTTCGGAGCCAAAAAATGCCGTTGACCAACTATGGGTAGATACGCCAGATTGTATGAGCCGAGTGAGTTGCCACTAAATCTGGTAGGAATAGCCGGAGTTGGCATAGGGCGAGGGTCGGAAAGCACTCCAAACTGACGTGCAACCGTGCGAACGGGTTTGCGCTGCCAAAGGCAGCGCCCGGTCCTTAGCGTCCCTGATCGGCGGTCAAGGCGGGCGGCACCCCGCCAAAAAATGGAATTGGTGCCGGACAACCGAATTTGGGCTGATTGATCTAGGGCGGCGGACATGAAGATTGAAAGAACATTTACCAAGGCAGGGCAGGACGCATACGCAGAGTTGGACTTCGTGTCCGTCACGTCCGAGATCCGCAATCCGGATGGAACGATCGTGTTCCGCCTTGATAACATCGAGGTCCCCTCTCGGTGGAGCCAGGTCGCCAGCGATGTGATCGCTCAGAAGTATTTCCGCAAGGCCGGCGTTCCCAGCAAACTGAAAAAAGTCCGTGAGAAGGACGTGCCCGAGTTTTTGTGGCGCTCGGTTCCGGCCGACGATGCCGAATTTGGCGGCGAGACGTCTTCGAAGCAGGTGTTTGACCGCCTGGCGGGGGCGTGGGCCTATTGGGGCTGGAAGGGCGGTTACTTCTCGACCGAGGAAGACGCGCGCGCCTATTTCGACGAGATGCGCTACATGCTGGCGACCCAGCGCGCCGCGCCGAACAGCCCGCAATGGTTCAACACCGGTCTGCACTGGGCCTATGGGATCGACGGCCCGGCCCAAGGTCACCACTATGTGGACTACAAAACCGGCAAGCTGACCAAGTCGAAATCGGCCTATGAACATCCGCAGCCGCACGCGTGCTTCATCCAGTCGGTCGATGACGACCTGGTGAACGAAGGCGGGATCATGGATCTGTGGGTGCGCGAGGCGCGCCTGTTTAAATACGGCTCGGGTACCGGGACCAACTTCAGCCATCTGCGTGCAGAAGGCGAAGCGCTGTCGGGTGGCGGCAAGTCCTCGGGCCTCATGGGCTTTCTCAAGATCGGCGACCGCGCCGCTGGCGCGATCAAATCAGGCGGGACAACCCGTCGGGCAGCAAAGATGGTGATCGTCGATGCAGATCACCCTGACATCGAGCAATTCATCGAATGGAAGGTGATCGAAGAGCAGAAGGTGGCCTCGATCGTTGCTGGATCGAAGATGCACGAGAAGATGCTGAACGGCATTTTCGAGGCCATCCGCGCTTGGGACGGCGCACAGGACGACGCCTATGACCCCAAGAAAAACGACGCGCTGAAAGCGGCGATCCGCGAAGCGAAAAAGGTCGCGATCCCCGAGACTTATATCAAGCGCGTGCTGGATTATGCCAAGCAGGGCCACGACAGCATCGAGTTCCCGACCTATGACACCGACTGGGACTCTGAGGCCTACAGTTCGGTCTCGGGGCAGAACTCGAACAACTCGATCCGTGTGACCAACGCTTTCCTGAAGGCGGTAGCAAAAGATGCCGATTGGGAGCTGATCAACCGTACCGACGGCAAGGTTGCCCGGACGGTCAAGGCACGCGATCTGTGGGAAAAAGTCGGCCACGCGGCCTGGGCCTGCGCCGATCCGGGCATTCAATTCCACGACACGGTCAATGAATGGCACACTTGCCCTGAAGACGGCGAGATTCGTGGCTCGAACCCGTGCTCAGAGTACATGTTCCTGGATGACACGGCCTGCAACCTGGCTTCGATGAACCTGTTGACCTTCCTGAAGGATGGCGAGTTCCAGGCGGCCGACTACATGCACGCGGCCCGTCTGTGGACGCTGACGCTGGAAATCTCGGTGACGATGGCGCAGTTCCCGTCGAAAGAGATCGCACAGCTGTCTTACGACTTCCGTACGCTGGGTCTGGGTTATGCCAACATCGGCGGGCTGCTGATGAATATGGGCTATGGCTACGACTCGGACGAGGGTCGGGCGATCTGTGGCGCCCTGACCGCGATCATGACCGGCGTTGCCTACGCCACCTCGGCCGAGATCGCCGGAGAGCTGGGGCCGTTCGCCGGCTACAAGCGCAACGCCGAGCATATGCTGCGGGTCATCCGCAACCACCGTCGCGCTGCGCAGGGTGTGACCGAGGGCTATGAGAAGCTTTCGGTCAAGCCGGTGCCGCTGGATCACGCCAACTGTCCGGACAAACGCCTTGTCGATCTGGCCATGAGTGCCTGGGACGAAGCGTTGAGCTTGGGCGAGAAGAACGGCTATCGCAACGCGCAGGCCACGGTGATTGCGCCGACCGGCACGATCGGTCTGGTGATGGACTGCGACACCACCGGGATCGAGCCCGACTTTGCGCTGGTGAAGTTCAAGAAACTGGCCGGGGGCGGCTACTTCAAGATCATCAACCGCTCGGTGCCGTCGGCGCTGGAAAAGCTGGGCTATTCCTCGGCCCAGATCGAAGAGATCGTGTCCTACGCGGTGGGTCACGGCACCTTGGGCAACGCGCCGGGGATCAACCACACCTCGCTGACCGGTCACGGGTTCGGCCCGAACGAGCTGGCCAAGATTGACGCCGCGCTGGAAAGCGCGTTCGACATCCGGTTTGTCTTCAACCAGTGGACGCTGGGCGAGGATTTCTGTACCGGTGTTCTGGGCATCCCGGCCAGCAAGCTGAACGATCCGACCTTTGACATGCTGCGCCATCTGGGCTTCAGCAAGTCGGATATCGACGCGGCCAACGACCATGTCTGCGGCACCATGACCCTGGAAGGGGCCCCGCATCTGAAGCCCGAGCACTATGCGATCTTCGACTGCGCCAACCCCTGCGGCAAGAAGGGCAAGCGGTTCCTGGGTGTTGACAGCCACATCACCATGATGGCTGCGGCGCAAAGCTTCATCTCGGGCGCGATCAGCAAGACGATCAACATGCCCAATGACGCCACGATCGAAGATTGCCAGAAGGCCTACGAACTGTCCTGGAGCCTGGGCGTCAAGGCCAACGCGCTGTATCGCGACGGGTCCAAGCTCAGCCAGCCGCTGGCGGCGGCGTTGGTCGAGGATGACGACGAAGCGGCTGAAAACCTCGAAAGCGGCTCGATCCAGGAAAAGGCCGTTACATTGGCCGAGAAGGTCGTCGAGAAGGTGGTGGTCAAAGAGATCATCCGCAGCCACCGCGAAAAGCTGCCGCACCGTCGCAAGGGGTATACCCAAAAGGCGATCGTGGGCGGGCACAAAGTCTATCTGCGCACCGGCGAATTCGAAGATGGGCAACTGGGCGAGATCTTCATCGACATGCACAAGGAAGGCGCTGGCTTCCGAGCGATGATGAACAACTTCGCCATCGCCGTCTCGGTCGGTCTGCAATATGGCGTGCCGCTGGAAGAGTTTGTCGACGCCTTCACCTTCACCAAGTTCGAACCCGCCGGGATGGTTCAAGGCAACGACTCGATCAAAAACGCGACGTCGATCCTCGACTACATCTTCCGCGAACTGGCCGTGTCGTACCTCGATCGCACCGACCTGGCGCATGTGAAGCCCGAGGGCGCAACATTCGACGACCTGGGTCGTGGCGAGGAAGAGGGTGTATCGAACGTCTCGGAGATCAGCGACAGCGCGGCTTCGAAATCCCTCGAGGTGCTGAAACAGATCAGTTCGACCGGTTATTTGCGCAAGCGTTTGCCGCAGGACCTGATGATGTTCAACGGTGCCGCCGAAGCGACCGGACTGTCCGAAGCGGCTGTGACCTTTGAAACCAAGAGCGAAACCACCGTCGTCACCGAAACGGCTACGGGGATGGATGCCCGGACAAAGGCCAAGATGCAGGGATACGAGGGTGATCCTTGTGGCGAATGCGGAAACTACACGCTGGTGCGCAACGGCACCTGCATGAAATGCAACACCTGCGGGGCAACCAGCGGGTGTAGCTAAGGCAAACGCCCCGCCAGGCGGGGTGTAGGGACCTGGATTTCCCCCCGGACTTCCGGTCCCGACGAATTCGGAGCAGGGCAAAACCTGAGACTTACCCTAGGTTGCCCTGGTCCACTCGGCCGGCATGCCCGTGCTGGCCGGGAACAGGGTGGGGCGGAATATCGGTCCTTCCCACTCTCTCACGGGGCGGGTGCGCTCGTCCCATGTGCAGTCCAGGCCGCAGGCAAAAAAACACCGGGCGGTCAACGAATTGAGCCTGGACGGCAAAACTGACAGGGGGCTTCGGCCCCCTTTCTTTTTTGCGACTCGGTCAGGCTGAGCGGCGGATTGCCGGGAACAGGGGTACCGATGAGGGAAGTTGTGCCGATGCGCTGGCGGACGGCTTGGCGCAGCGAAAGCTTGCGAATCCAAATGGCCCAAACGGGCAGGGATTGGCGCGAATTGCGGGAAAATCTCTTCGGCCGATGACAGTGCGGCTGAGCGGGTGTTTGGTGTGCCTGTCCGGACAGACTACCACAAACCCCCTATCAGGAGACTGACAATGAACTCTCAGAAACTGGCCGTTCTGGCCGCAGTTGCCCTCGGGTTCCCTGCGCTTGCATTCGCGCAGAGCTCGGCTGACGCAAATGGCGACGGTGTTCTGACCATCGAAGAGGTTCAGGCCGTTGTGCCCGACATGGATGCCGATGCGTTCTCGCTTTTGGACGCGAATGGTGACGGCGCTTTGGATGAAGCCGAAATTGCAGCCGCGCAAGAAGCCGGTCTGCTGCCGCCCAGCAACGGTTAACAGCTTGAAGCACGAGGCAGCCCAGAGTGATCTGGGCTGCTTTTCAATTTGTTATGCAGGCAAGTGAATGTTGAACCTGCTTCTGAGTTCCGCATCCAGCACCGGATCGAAACGCGCCGGAGACGGGGCGCCAAGGATCTCTTCTTTGCGTGCGGTGGCCTTTTCGACTAGGTCCGGCTTGCCCAGCTCGGCCCATTCCTTGGGCGAGGTCCGGTCGCCAAGCGCCGGATAGACATAGTCAGCCTGCATACGGCTGAGTGTTGCGTCGGTACCCAGGTAGTGACCCGGGCCACCGAGACAGACCGACACGATCTGGTCCAGCGCCAGCGTGTCGTCCGTGACCTCGATCCCACGAACGCATCGCAGGGCTTGACCGATCAGATCGTCACCAAGGATCAGGCTTTCAAAGCAGAAACCCAGCAGCGAAGCGTGCATGCCCGCTGCTTCGTAGACCATGTTCAGGCCGGACAGCCCGGCCATGACGTTGGAACACATCTGCTCCCATCCGGCTTGCATGTCGGGCAGTTTGGAGTCCGAAGCACCTGCTGCAGCGCCGCCGGGCAGGTCATAGAATTTGTGCATCTGGGCGCAGCCTGCCGTCAACAGGGCCTGCTCGCCAGACCCGACGCTCATCGCACCGGTCCTGAGATCAAGGCCAAAGGGCCAAGTGCCAAAAACCGCAGGAGCGCCTGGGCTTACGGCGTTTACATAAACCAGACCGGCCAAGCATTCCGCCGTAGCCTGGACAATCGCACCAGCCACCGTTGACGGGGCCGTGGCGCCCGCCATCCCAGCGGATAGCAACAGGACGGGCATCCCCGCCTTGATACATTCTTCCATCACCTGGCAGCTCTCGGTCGCGAATTTCATCGGTGGCACGACAAAGCAGTTCGAGTTCGAGACGAAGGGCCGCTCACGCCATTTGTCCTCGCCGCCAGCGATCATATGCAGCATTTCCATGGCCGGAGCTACATAGCTGGGGTCTGTGAAGGATGTTCCGATATGCTTGTAAGTTCCAGAACAACAAGCATAAATCGTGTTCAGATCCATTTCGCGGTTGTCGGTGATGTCGCGGCAGACCATGGGGCGCTGCACGAAATGGATATTGTCCAGTTGTTCGCAAATCCGCGCGGCATCGTGCAAGTCCTGCACTGTCGAGTCGCGGTAATTGCGTCCCTGGGCGTCGACCATGCTGACGGCTGCTCCGGCGGTTCCATAATGAACACGTCCCCCGGTCAGTTCGAGATCGGTTTTGCCGTCGCGGCTGTACAACGTGACCGAGCGGTTGGCGCGGGCGATCGTGTCCTCGACCAGCGCACGGGGAAAACGGATGCGTCCGTCATCGCCCAGCGTACAGCCGGCATTGACCAGGTAATCGATCCCGCTGGGTGGTGCGTCGGCCAGACCGATGGTTTCGAGCGCATCGAGCGCGGCGGAGTGAATACGCTCCATGTCCTGTTTGCTGAGCGGTTTGTAGGTGCCGCCCTCAAGCCCCGGGCGGACGGGGCGCAGATGTTCGGGCAAGGCCGCGGCACGGGCGGCCCGACGGGCGGCGCGGCCGCCACTGCGGGACGTTGAGCGGGATTGGTCGTTCATGGTGAGGATTCCAAATTGAAAGTCAGGTCAAAAGGGGGAAGCTTCAACCCGTCACGGCCGCCCTCGAGCCGCACGCCCCCGATCGGCACCGATGGTGCGGCTGATCAGGCAGATCTTCCAGATATCGTTTGGCATGTGGTCCTCAACTCCTGCGACGAATGGTGTCAGGGTCCGCGCAAGCAATCTGTCCTGTTTGCGACCGATGTCGCTTTTGACCTCGAAAACTTGGAAGTTCGATGAACGCCGCAGGAAATCCTCACGCAAAGGGCGAAATATGTTATGCTTCCATTACTTATTGTTAAGAATTGCGTGACTTGAATTGATCTGACGGCACCAAAGCACATGTTTAATTGAGGTGCACATCACCGCATCTGTTGCAATCGCAAAGGGTGCTGAATGAAAACTCGGAGGGCTGCATGAAACTGATCCGCGCCTTGCTGTCGGTCCTGCTGATTCCAGCGGCGCAGGTGGCGTTGGCCGAGGATTGGACGGGTGCTTATGCCGGGTTCACCTTCGGTTATACCGACGCGGACGGTCCTGGCGGCAGCGGTGGCAATTCGGGCAGCATCGGTGCGAATATCGGATACGATCTGGATCTGGGCAGCTTCGTCGTCGGGGGTGAGTTGGAATATGACCGGCTGAATCTCGACTTAGGAGCCTCGGAGGGCAGTTTGGACAGCGTGTCCCGCGTGAAACTGCGCGGAGGGTACGAGTTCGGGCCCGCTTTGGGCTACGTCGTGGTGGGTGCCGCGCGGGCGAATACTTCGGGCGACAGCGACACGGCGGCCGTCTACGGGATCGGCGTAGCCTATCCTCTGAGTGACCGGCTGATCATCAGTGGCGAAGCCTTGCGGCAGAATTTCAACGATGTCACGCGGTCGCGCGGCGATCTGGACACCAACACCTTCAATCTGCGCACGACCTTCCGGTTCTGAACGAAACCCGTCTGCAGTTACTCGGCCGCTGTCTGACCCGCTAGCCGGGCGGCGAAATCGCATAGGGTCTGAAGGGCGGCGGCGAACCGGTCATCGTCAATGGTCATGGCCACACGCACATGCCCTGCGGCGGCTTGGCCAAAACTTTCTCCGGGCATGACCGCGATGGCGTGGGTGTCCAGCAGCGCATTGGCGAAGTCTTCGCCGCTTTGCCCCGTCGCGCGGATGTCCAGCATCAGATACATCGCGCCTTGGGCCGGGATCAGGCCCACGGTGTTCTGTCGGGCCAGAACCTGCATCGCCAAGGCGCGGCGGCGGCGGAAGGGAGCCGCGACCTCTTCCTCCAGTTCGTCCCCGGCGGTCAGCGCAAAGCTGGCAGCGTCCTGAATGAATCCCGGAACCCCGTAGGTGGTGTGCGTGGCGAGGTTGATCAAATGGTCGATGGCCTCTTCGGGGCCGACGATCCAACCGCAGCGTGATCCGGTCATGGCGTGGGATTTCGACATCGAGCCCACGACAAGGGTGCGGTCGGCCATACCGGGCAGGGCGCGGGGCGACAGGTGCGCGCCGTCCCAGACCTGCGTGTCATAGACCTCGTCCGAAATCAGCCAGATGTCGCGTTCGCGGCACAGATCGGCGATCTCGGTCAGGGTCTCGCGGGAATAGACGACCCCGGTCGGGTTGTTCGGCGTGTTGATCAGCAGCGAAGCGGCACCCTTGGCCTGTTCCGCGATCATGGCCGCGTCGGGTTGAAAGGCGTCCTCGGCTCGGGTCTGAACCGCGCGCGCGATCGCGCCGGCCCCGCGGATCGTGCCGGGGTAGGTGGCGTAGAACGGATCGAGATAGAGGCCCACATCGCCCGGGTCGCACACGGCCATATGCGCGGCGAACAGCGCGGCCTGTCCGCCCGGGGTGATCAGCACGTTGTGGCGCGTGGTGGGAACGCCCGTCCGGGTCTGCACCCGCGCGGCCACGGTATCGCGCAGCAGATCGGTGCCCGGAACCATGGCGTATCCGGTATGGCCCGCGCGCGCCGACCGGTCCATCTCGGCCAGGATCGAGGGGTGGGTGCGGATGTCATGCTCGCCGATGGTCAGCTCGGTCACGGCTTGGCCTTCGGCGATCATGCGGCGCGCACGATAGAACACGTCCCACCCGTCCGAACCTCCTCCGGTCAGATGCGTGATGCGGTGCGAAAGTTTCATGGCGCGCCTCCGTTGCAGCAAGCCCGCCGAATGGGTCAGAGCCGCGGTGATTTGTCAATCAGCTTCCCCGGTTGGCAACAGAAGTCTTGGCGCGCGGGACCGGGCGTGCTATGCGATGGGCCATGAACCGGAAGACCTGCATCATTATCTGCTGCATTCCCTGCTGAACTTTCACGCGGGCCGGTTTCTTTCGTTTTCTTCCCTGAGACAAGTTGCTAAGCCCGCGTCAACGCGCACGCTATTGCTGTATCCAGGAGCCAGACGCATGACGACGATCAAACTGCACAACACGTGGACCCGGACGAAGGAAGATTTCGTTCCGATCGATCCCGACAACGTGCGGATGTATGTCTGCGGACCCACCGTGTATGACCGGGCGCATCTGGGCAACGCGCGGCCGGTGGTGGTGTTTGACGTGCTGTATCGCCTGCTGCGTCATGTCTACGGGCCCGAGCATGTGACCTATGTGCGCAACTTCACCGACGTTGATGACAAGATCAACGCGACGGCCCTGGCGCGCAAGCAGGCCGGGGCCGAAGGAACGCTCGAACAGTTGGTGCAGGAGCGGTCGGACGAGACGATCGGCTGGTACCTGCATGACATGGGCGCGCTGGGGGCGCTGGAGCCCGACCAGATGCCGCGGGCCACGCGGTACATTGACCAGATGATCGCCATGATCGAGGACCTGATCGCCAAGGGTCACGCCTATGAGGCCGAGGGGCATGTTCTGTTTGCGGTGGACAGCTGGCGCGACGACTATGGCAAGCTGTCGGGCCGGTCGGTCGATGACATGATCGCAGGCGCGCGAGTCGAGGTGGCGCCCTACAAGAAGAACCCGATGGATTTCGTGCTGTGGAAGCCCTCGGACGATGAACTGCCCGGTTGGGAGTCGCCCTGGGGCCGGGGGCGTCCGGGCTGGCATATCGAGTGCTCGGCCATGAGCTATGAGTTGCTGGGCGAGAGTTTCGACATCCATGGCGGCGGCAATGACCTGATGTTCCCGCACCACGAAAACGAGATCGCCCAGAGCAAATGCGCCCATCCGCACGGCGAATTTGCGCGCTATTGGCTGCATAATGAGATGCTGCAGGTCGAAGGCAAGAAGATGTCCAAATCGCTGGGCAATTTCTTCACCGTGCATGACCTGCTGGATCAGGGCGTGCCGGGCGAGGTGATCCGGTTCGTCTTCCTGCAGACCCACTATCGCAAGCCGATGGACTGGACCGAGAAGAAGGCACGCGAGGCTGAGGCCACGTTGCGCAAGTGGCGGGCGCTGACTGCGGGCATTGAACCCGCAGCCAGCGCGGCGCCCGCGGTGATCGCGGCGCTTGCCGATGACCTCAACACTGCGGGCGCCCTGGCCGAGCTGCATCGCCTGGCCTCGGACGGCGACGCCGCTACCTTGCTGGCCAGTGCGCGGGTCTTGGGCCTGTTGGAATCCGAGATGGGGGGCTGGGCCGAAACCGACGGCGTGGATCTGTCGGCCCATGCCGACAGGCTGGCCCGTGTTCGGGCCGAGGCGATGCAGACCAAGGATTTCTCGGAAGTGGATCGGTTGAAGGCCGTCTATCTGGCGGCTGGTCTGGAAGTGCGGATGAGCAAGGACGGGGTCGAACTGGTGCCCGGCGCGGGCTTTGACGCCAGCAGGCTGGAGGGCGTGGAATGAGCAAAGAGCGCCTGTACCTCTATGACACCACGCTGCGCGACGGGCAGCAGACGCAGGGCGTTCAGTTCTCGACCGCCGAAAAGGTCCAGATCGCGCAGGCGCTGGATGCTTTGGGGGTGGACTATATCGAAGGCGGCTGGCCCGGCGCGAACCCCACCGACAGCGCGTTTTTCGATACTGCGCCAAAGACGCGCGCCCGCCTGACCGCTTTTGGCATGACCAAGCGGGCCGGGCGCTCGGCCGAGAATGACGACGTGCTGGCCGCCGTCATGAACGCCGGCACGCGGGCGGTCTGTCTGGTGGGCAAGTCGCATGACTATCACGTGACCGACGCGCTGGGGATCTCGCTGGAGGAGAATGTCGAGAACGTCCGCGCCTCGGTCGCGCATATCGTGGCGCAGGGGCGCGAGGCGCTGTTCGATGCCGAGCATTTCTTTGACGGCTACAAAGACAACCCCGCCTATGCGATGCAGGTCTGCCAGGCGGCGCTGGAGGCCGGTGCCCGCTGGGTGGTGTTGTGCGACACCAATGGCGGCGCGCTGCCGGCCGAAGTGGGGCGGATCGTGTCCGACCTGGTCGCCGCGGGCTTCCCCGGCGACCGGCTGGGCATCCACACCCACAACGACACCGAAAATGCTGTGGCCTGTTCCTTGGCGGCCGTGGATGCCGGCGCACGCCAGATCCAGGGCACGTTGAACGGGCTGGGTGAGCGTTGCGGCAACGCCAACCTGACCGCCCTGATCCCGACGCTGCTGTTGAAGGAGCCCTATGCCTCGGCCTTCGAGATCGGCGTCAACCGCGACGCGCTGACCGGTCTGACCCGCATCAGCCGCATGCTGGATGACATCCTGAACCGGGTGCCCAGCAAACAGGCGGCCTATGTCGGGGCCTCGGCCTTTGCGCACAAGGCGGGGCTGCACGCCAGCGCGATCCTCAAGGATCCGTCGACCTATGAACATGTCGATCCGGCCACCGTGGGCAATGCGCGGATCATTCCGATGTCGAACCAGGCGGGCCAGTCGAACCTGCGCAAACGCCTGACCGAGGCTGGGTTGCAGGTAGAGCCGGGCGACCCGGCGCTGGGGCGCATTCTGGAACGGATCAAGGCGCGCGAGGCCGAGGGGTATTCCTATGATACCGCGCAGGCCAGTTTCGAGCTGCTGGCCCGCGATGAACTGGGCCAGCTGCCGCAATTCTTCGAGGTCAAGCGCTACAAGGTCACGGTCGAGCGGCGCAAGAACAAGTACAACCAGATGGTCAGCCTGTCCGAGGCGGTCGTCGTGGTGAAGGTGGATGGCGAGAAGAAGCTGTCGGTCAGCGAGTCGATGGACGAAAACGGTAGCGACCGTGGCCCGGTGAACGCGCTGGCCAAAGCTTTGGCCAAGGATCTGGGGCAGTACTCGCCCATCCTGGACGATATGCATCTGGTGGACTTCAAGGTACGCATCACCCAGGGCGGGACCGAGGCGGTGACCCGCGTCATCATCGACAGCGAAGACGGGCAGGGGCGGCGCTGGTCCACGGTTGGGGTCAGTGCGAACATCGTCGACGCCTCGTTCGAGGCACTGCTGGAAGCGATCCAGTGGAAGCTGGTGCGCGATTGCAGCCCGCAATCGGTGGTGGCCGAGTGAGCGTGCCCTTCGACGACGACGTCAAGGCCTGCGCGGCGCTGGTCCACCGGGCCGACCCCGATCGGTTCATGGCCGCGATGGCGGCGCCGGTGCCGGCGCGGGCCGTGCTGTTTCCGATCTATGCGATGAATATCGAGGTCGCCCGCGCGCCTTGGGTCACCCAAGAGCCGATGATCGCGGAAATGCGCCTGCAATGGTGGCGCGACGCGCTGCAGGAGATCGCCGAAGGACCCTCCGTGCGGCGGCACGAGGTGGTCACGCCCCTGTCGCGCGTCCTGTCCCCGCATCTGGCGGCGATGCTGGATGAATTCGTGGCCGTAAGGCGTTGGGATATCTACCGGGATCCGTTCGAGGATGAGGAACACTTCGAGGCCTACCTCACCCACAGCGCAGGGTCGCTCATGGTCGCCTCGGCGCAAGCCCTGGGTGCCGCCGACGAAACGGTCCTGCGCGACTTTGGCTACGCGGTCGGTGTGGCGAACTGGTTCCGCGCCATCCCCGAGCTTGAAGCCCGCGGGCGCATTCCCCTGTTGGACGGGACGCCGGACGGGGTGCGCCAGTTGGCCGAGCGCGCGCTGGACAGGATGGCCGCGGCGCGAGCACGGCGGGCCGATGTTTCGGATCAGGCGCGCCCTGCGCTTTTTGTCGGCTGGCAGGCAGACCGCGTCCTGCGTCATGCGTTGGCTGAGCCCGGTCGGGTCGCTGCTGGTGCGCTGAACGTGGGCGAAATCCGACGACGCGTGTCACTGATCTGGACGGCTTCGACCGGTCGGTGGTGATCAGGAGAGTTTGGCCTCGCGGGGCCTCAGCACCAGCCACAACAGCGCGCCGCCTGCCAAAGTCAGCAACGGCACCATCGCCAGATTGACGGCGGTCCATCCTTCGACCGGGGATCCGCCAGAACAGTTCATCAATCCGCCCGAGGCCAGCGACGCAATCGTCACGCCTCCGAACACCAGCAGGTCGTTCAGGCCCTGCACGCGGCCGCGTTCATGCACATCGTGCTCGGCCGCCAGCATGCTGGTGGCGCCGATGAAGCCGAAGTTCCAGCCGATGCCAAGCAGCACGAGGGCTAGAAAGAAGTTCTCGATCTCAACGCCTTGCAGGGCCACAACGCCCGCACCGCCCAAAACCGCCAAACCGATTGCGACCATCTTCTCGGCCCCGAACCGGGAGATCAGATGGCCGGTGAAGAAACTGGGAACATACATCGCCAGAACGTGGCTGGTGACCACATCCGCCGCATCACCTTCGGAGAAGCCGCAGCCGACGACCGCCAGCGGTGTCGAGGTCATCACTAGGTTCATCAGCGCGTATGAGACCATGGCACAGATGATGGCCACGGCGATGCGCGGGGTTTTCAGCAGCTCCAGCCGCGACCGGCCTTTGGGTGCATCCTGTGACGGACGGTCGGGGGTTGGAATGTCCAGAAACAGGAACAGGACCGACCCGATGACGTTCACTGCGATCACCGCGAAATAGGTGCCCAGGAAGGGAATGACATAGGCCTGCGAGGTCAGCTTGACGATCTGCGGCCCGATGATGGCCGCGGCCAGACCGCCGGCCATGACGTACGAGATCGCCTTGGGCCGGAACACATCCGACGCGGTATCAGCGGCGGCAAAGCGATAGAAGCCATGTGCGCTCATGTAGATGCCGGTCAGCAGGCTGCCCAACAGGAACACGGGAAACGACCCCAGATACAGGCCATAGGCGCCTACGGCGCCGCCCACCGCTCCGGCGGTGGCGCCGACGAGGAACCCGGCGCGGCGGCCCCAGCGCTGCATGATGGCCGAGACCGGCGTGGCCGCCAGCATCGAACCCAGAACGATCAGCGAAATCGGCAGCGTGGCGAGGCAAGCGTTGCTGGCCAGCGACTGGCCCGCCAATCCGCCGACGATGAAGATCATCGGCATCTGCGCGCCCAGAATCGCCTGGGCCGCCACCAGAACGGCAACGTTGCGCTTGGCGCGGGTATCGTCGGGGGCGGTGCTGGTCATCGTCATGCGCAAATGGGTATCGGCGAACCGACAGACATACAAGCGGGTTGCATATGCGACAAAGCAGCCTAACCTGCGCCCCGAACCGCCACCCGGAGCCGCCATGACCGTTGGTCGAATTATCGAGACACCAGAATGCGTTGCGGAAGGGGCCGAGTGGCTGTCTGACGCCTGTCCGCGCATGGCGCACGCAATCGAACTGACCAGCCCGTTGCCCTTGCGCCGTCGGCCCGACGGCTTCGCGCAACTGCTCAGCGCCATCGTCAGCCAGCAGGTCAGCGTGGCCTCGGCCAACGCGATCTGGAGGCGGATGCAGCAGGCGGGCCTGACCGGGCCACGCAAGATCAAATGGGCCACCGACGACGATCTGCGCGCAGTGGGGTTGAGCCGTCAGAAGATCCGCTATGCCCGGGCGTTGGCCGAGGCGCGGATCGACTACAAGGCCCTGCGCGAGGCGCCCGATGACGAGGTCATTACGACCCTGACACAGGTGCCGGGCATCGGGGTTTGGACGGCCGAGATCTATGCCATGTTCTCGCTGGGGCGGGCGGATGTGATCGCGCCGGGTGATCTGGCCCTGCAGGAGGCCGCGCGGATGCTATACGGCCTGCCGGATCGGCCGACCGACAAGGCGTTGCGGCAGATGGCCGAGGCGTGGTCGCCGTGGCGGTCGGTTGCAGCCCGGGTTCTGTGGGCCTATTACCGCGTGGCCAAGGATAGGGAAGGGATCAGATGACACGGGTTTTGAACGCGCTCCGCAAAGAGCCGGTTTCGGGCGACACGCGCTCGGTCGTGGTGTTCGTGCATGGCTATGGCGCCAACGGGGCCGATCTGCTGGGCCTTGCGGATGTTCTGGGCGAACACCTGCCCGACACGCTGTTCGTGGCCCCCGACGCGCCCGAGCAGATCCCCGGCATGCCCAACGGCTTCCAGTGGTTTCCGATCCCGTGGATCGACGGCTCGTCCGAGGAGGAGGCCCGGCGCGGCATGGAAATGGCGGTCGAGGATTTCAACGCCTTCCTGGACGCCCTGATGGTGGACGAAGACGTGCTGCCCGAGCAGGTGGTGCTGTTCGGCTTTTCCCAGGGCAGCATGATGAGCCTGCACGTGGCCCCACGTCGCGAAGATCCGGTGGCTGGCGTGATCGCGTTTTCCGGCCGCCTGTTGGAGCCTGACCTGCTGGCCGACGAGGTGGTCAGCCGGATGCCGGTGCTGCTGGTCCATGGCGATGCCGATGACGTGGTGCCGCCGCAATCGCTGCCCGAGGCCGCCGAGGCCCTGCAGCGTGCGGGCTTCAAGGAGGTCTATGCCCACATCATGAAGGGCACTGGCCACGGTATCGCACCCGACGGGCTGGGCGTCGCGTTGGCTTTCATGCGGGACAAGCTGAGCCTGTGATGCGGCTGGCTCACCCCCACAGGTGCCCCTCGGCAAACTCCACCGAATTTCCGGCTGGATCGCGTACGTAGAGCGACCGAGCCCCGTTGGGCCAGTCGAATTCGGCCTCAATCGGGACGTTCCAGTCCAGCAGATGCTTGCGCATCGACGCGATCTGGTCGCGGGTCAGGATGAGGCACACATGCCCCGGACCGCGCGCACCATGCGGCGGCACCGGCAGGTCGGGATTGGTCGGAGGCTGTTCCGTCTGGTCCGGGTTGAACAACAGCAACACCGAAGTGCCAACCCGGAAGAACACGTGCCGGCCCTCGACGCGCTGAATGCGGTCCAGGCCCAGAACCTCGCCATAGAACCGTTCGGCGGCGTCCAGATCATCGACATACAGCGCGGCCTCGAGAATGCCCGAAGGCGACGGGATTCCGGCTGCTACTTTCATGACGCTATTATAACGGACATCGCTGAAAAAGTCACCGCCGCGGACGCCGGTCGCGCTTGCGTTGGGGGGCGGTTTCCAGAACGGGCATCGGCAGGCTGTCCCAGCTGCCGGGGGCGAGATTGTCTAAGGTCCAGTCTCCGATCCGGGCGCGGATCAGGCGAAGGGTGGGGTGGCCCACGGCGGCCGTCATGCGGCGCACCTGACGGTTGCGCCCCTCGCGCAGTGTCAGTTCCAGCCAACAATCCGGCACCGACTTGCGTTCGCGGATCGGGGGCGTGCGCGGCCACAGGCCTTGGGGTTCGTCAATCAGCCGCGCCTTGGCTGGGCGGGTCATGCCGTCATTCAACTCGACCCCGTCACGCAGGGCCCGGATGGCCGCCGCATCCGGGATTCCTTCGACCTGAACCCAGTAGGTTTTGGGCATCTTGTGCTTGGGGTCAGAGATCTGGGATTGCAGCCGCCCATTGTCGGTCAGCAGCATCAGCCCCTCGCTGTCACGATCCAGCCGCCCGGCCGGATAGACCCCCGGCAGGTCGATGAAATCCGACAGGGTGCTGCGGGGCGACTCGGCATTTTGCCGGTCGGTGAACTGCGGCAGCACGTCAAAGGGTTTGTTGAAGCGGATGAACCATGACATGAGCTCCGCCATACTCTCAGTTCCGGACCTGCGCAAGCTGTGGATAACTGTCACGTGATTGTTACGGATTCAGAATAGTCCGTTACCGAGATGTTGTGGAAAAACAGGACTTGTCAGAGTTTTAACACGATATATAGTTAAGTTAAGACCGGGGCGGGTGCTCCCCGCTCTGGTGTCCCATACAGGCAGCCGAGAGCGAGGAGCGATTCAGCCATGGACGGAGATTTCAGGACCGAATTTGTCAGGGAGCCAGGTGCCCTCAAGCACCATCCGGCATTGGTTTTGAACGCCGATTACCGCCCGCTTTCCTACTATCCGCTGTCGCTGTGGCCCTGGCAGGAGGCGATAAAGGCCGCCTGGCTGGACCGGGTCGATATCGTCGCCGAGTATGACGAAGTGGTCCGCAGCCCGAGTACGGTGATCCGAATACCGTCGGTGGTTGTCCTGAAAGACTATGTGAAACCCAGAAAGCGCGTGGCCTTCACGCGCTTTAATTTATTTCTGAGGGATGAATTCCGCTGCCAGTACTGCGGCAGCCGGGGCGAACTGACTTTCGACCACGTCGTGCCGCGTGCAGCAGGGGGTGTCACCAGTTGGCAGAACGTGGTGGCCGCCTGCAGTCCATGCAATCTGCGCAAAGGGTCGAAATCGCTGCGTCAGGCCGGGATGAGCCTGCGCAAGCCACCTCGGCAGCCTGACGCCAGCATGCTGCAGAATATCGGACGGAAGTTTCCGCCAAACCACCTGCACGAAAGCTGGATCGACTTTCTGTATTGGGACGCAGAACTGGACGCCCAGTAGGTTCAACGCGCGCGCCAAGCGGCCAGCCAGACCAGAACCAAACCGGCGGACAGCAGGGCGTTCCACCCAGCCATGGACAGCCCGAACATTTCCCACGGGATATCATCGCACCGCACCAACGGGGCGGCCATGATCTGCTCCATCAGTTCCTCGGCGGACAGGCCGCTAATACTGCCCGATGTGCAACTGGACGGACCTTCCCAAAGACCACGCTCGACCCCGGCGTGATAGACGCCGATACCGGACGTGGCGGCGGCAGCGGCTGCGCCGAGGAGAGGCAGCAGGCGCACGCCCGGAAGTGCAAAGGCCAGCGCGCCGAGCAATACAGCCGCACCATGCGGGTAGCGTTGCCAGATGCACAATTTACACGGGGCCATGCCGCCCAGATACTGGAACCCCCAAGCCGCAAGAAGCAAAGCTGCAGACCCACCCGCAGCCAGCAAAATGAGTGTCCGTTTCCGCGTCATATGTATTTCACCACCAGAAATCCGCCGATCAGAAGAATGATGAACAAGGTGAACATCAACCCAAGCCGTTTTTCGATGAAGTCCCGGATAGGCTCGCCAAAGCCCCAAAGCAACCCGGCGACGATGTAGAACCGCAAAGCGCGGGCGAGAATCGAAGTGGCGATGAACGTCCCCAGCGGCATTCCCGTCCAGCCGGACATGATCGTGATGACTTTGTACGGGAAAGGCGTGACGCCGGCGGTCAGAACGGCCCAGAACCCGAAATCGTTGAACCGCTGGTTGAACTCCTGCATCGCGTGACCCTTGCCCATCGCTTCGAGGATGGGTTGTCCGATGCTATCGTAGAAGAACGCGCCGATTGCGTATCCCAAAAGGCCGCCCAAGACCGAGAACACCAGCGCAACGGTGGCAATCAGCCATGCCCGCGATGGGCGCGCCAGAATCATCGGGATCATCAGCACGTCGGGTGGAATCGGAAAGACCGAGCTTTCGATGAATGCCACTAATGCCAACACCCACAGTGCGTGTGGGTGGTCGGCCAGTCGGATCGTCCGATCATAAAGCGATTGCAGCATCAGCGCGTGTTCCCAAGCTTTGTCATAACGAGGCAAACCACGCGTCCGACGGGGCGTCAACCGATCTGTCCCGGGCTGATCGTCGATTGACCGATTTTTGCCTCTGGACGTTCGGCAAGATGGGCGGTAATTCAATGCGCGTGGCCCAAGTGGCGGAATGGTAGACGCAGGGGATTCAAAATCCCCCGCCTTCACGGGCGTGAGAGTTCGAGTCTCTCCTTGGGCACCACCACCGCAACCGTTACCGCATAGTCCCCAGGGCGTTTGAGCTGTCAAAGCTCGCGTGCTCGGCTGGCTACAGCTCGAGCATCCAGCCTCGAATTGAGCGACGAAACTGTACGCGGAACAGTGGGATCCGGACCGTTGTCTGATGCGGTATCACGAGCAACGGTAGAGTTTCCAAATCGTCAACTATAGCCGGCGCAGGGGCTGTCTGTGTCTCTGTTGCGCGGTGTCTCTGGTAGCGTATCCGCGCGCGACTGAGCGCTGAAGTGGGCGCATTCCAGAGTGATGTGATCCTTGAAGCTCGCGCAATCTGAATACCGCCGCATTGGGTGCAGAGCCGGCAAACGATTGAAAGAACGCGATTATGGTACAGCGTCACCGGGACAGGCCGTGACGCCATCATTTGGCCATAGAAATTGGTGAAACAATGAGCCGTGACAGGCACTGACGTGATATCAAAGCAGGCTATGACGAGAAGGGTTGGCGGGCACGGTTGTGCAGTTGCCATGCCTTTTGAGCTTTGCAATAACGGACCTCATAGTTCCCCGTCCCGGGTAATGATTATAGTTGGTTGATTTATGTGCAAAATCCTTGTGGTAGATCTGGATGGCACTCTTTTGAAGAGTGACATGCTGTATGAAAGCTTTTGGTCGGCTTTCGGACGAAACTGGCGTAGCCCGTTTCACTCAGCTGCGGCTCTGTTGGGGGGACGCGCTTCATTGAAACGTTACCTGGCCGAAGAGGCCGAAATTGACGTCACCTCGTTGCCCTATGATCCCAAGGTGCTGGAATACGTCGAGAAATGGCGCGCAGACGGCGGCAAGACCGCCCTTGTGACGGCCTCGGATGAGGGCATCGCCCAAAGCATCGGAGCCCATTTGGGTATTTTTGACGAGGTTTATGGTTCCGACGGGTCGCTGAACCTGAAAGGTGAAAACAAGGCCGAGTTTCTGGACGAACGCTTTGGTCCGGGCGGATACGCCTATATGGGCGATTCCCACTCCGACCTTGCGGTGTGGCGAAGGGCCAATCTGGCGGTTTCCGTGAACGCGGGGCCGGGACTGGCGAAACAAGCGGAAGCGGTCGCACCCAAGGTCGAGCATCTGCACACACACGAAGTGACCGCCAAGTCCTACCTCAAGGCCTTGCGTCCGCATCAATGGATGAAGAACCTTCTGGTCTTTTTGCCGATGCTCGCGGCCCATCAACTGACGGGGCAGGTCTTTTGGTTGTCGCTTCTGGCTTTCATATCGTTCAGCCTGATCGCCTCAAGCGTCTATGTCCTGAATGACTTGCTAGACCTTGCAGCAGATCGGGCGCATCCGCGCAAACGCGCGCGGCCGTTTGCTTCGGGCAGCATTCCGATTTCGTCTGGAACGTGGATGGCTGCCGGTCTGCTGATTTCAGGCTCGGTCATTGCGGCCATGGTCGGGCTGGAGTTTTTCCTGGTGATGGTGGCGTATTATGCACTGACGACCGGGTACTCATTGAATCTAAAGCGCCAGCTGGTCATCGACATCTGTGTCTTGGCCGGCCTTTACACGACCCGGATCGTGGCGGGTGGAGCGGCAACAGGGTTGGAGCTTTCAGTCTGGCTCCTGGCATTTTCGATGTTTCTGTTCCTGTCGCTTGCGGCGGTCAAAAGGCAGGCCGAGTTGGTGGACTATGCGGCACGCGGTAAATTGTCGGCAACCGGGCGCGGCTATCACGTGGATGACCTTCCAATCATCTCCATGATCGCCGTCAGCGCGGGTTATGTCGCCGTTCTGGTGATGGCACTCTACGTCAGCTCGCCGGCGGTGGTGCAGCTCTACTCCTACCCGCAGGCCCTGTGGGGCGTGTGTGCTGTTCTGCTGTTCTGGATCACCCGGGCCGTCATGATTACGCATCGTGGCAACATGCACGATGATCCCGTGATCTACGCGGCCAAGGACCCGGTCAGCCTGCTTTGCTTTGCCATAATTTTGCTGTTCGTCGTCGCGGGGTCAATGCTGTGACGGTTCAGGGATTGATTCTGCGCTATTCCGCCTTTGCCATCGTGGCGATGGCCTTGAACCTGGCCGCGCAGCGCGCAGTCCTGTCGCTTGGCGAGGGTGGCTGGTACTTCGCGGCTGCAGTGTTTGCGGGTACTCTGGTCGGCCTTGTGGTCAAGTATACCCTCGACAAGCACTGGATTTTCTATGACCGGCAGACGGGACTGAAGGCCCACGGTCAGAAATTCTCGCTGTATACGGCGATGGGTGTGGTCACCACTGCAATTTTTTGGGGCACCGAGACGGCCTTTTGGGTGGTTTGGAAAACCGATCTCATGAGGGAGGTTGGCGCGGTTATCGGGCTGACAGTGGGTTACGTGATAAAGTACCATCTCGATAAGCGCTTCGTATTCAACACCGGCTCGGCGGAGGCTCGGGCATGAGGCTTTCCGGCTGGGGCAGGTACCCCGTTCTTGAGACCAGCGTGATCGCGCCGCGCAGCGTCGAAAGCCTTCGATCGGTCGTGCGGGAGGGACCCGATGTGATCGCGCGCGGCAATGGACGTGCCTACGGGGACAGCGCAATTGGGCGCACGACAACCGTACACACCCGGCATCTGAACAGGATGGTGTCCTTCGACAACCAGACCGGAGTGCTGGTTGCCGAGGCGGGAGTTCTGCTAGGCGACGTGATCGCAGCGTTTCTGCCCCGGGGTTGGTTTCCGATCGTTACACCGGGCACCAAATTCGTCACGATCGGCGGTGCCATCGCCGCAGATGTTCATGGCAAGAACCACCACCGTGTCGGTAGTTTCCGCCATTGCGTCGAATGGGTTGAGGTCATGGGCGATGATGGGGAAATCACCCGATGCAGCCGCGCCTCGAACAGCGCATTGTTCGACCACACCTTGGGCGGCATGGGCCTTACCGGGATCATCGTACGGGCCGCGGTTCGGCTGCAGCCGGTCGAGACAGGTTGGATCAAGCAAAAGACCATAGCCGCACCCAGCCTTCAGGATGCGATGAATGCATTCGAGGCCGCACAGGATGCAACATACTCGGTCGCGTGGATCGACTGCTTGTCCACTGGCCGAAACCTGGGGCGGTCTCTGGTGATGCTGGGAGAACACGCTGCGGTCTCGGACCTGCCGGGGCGGTATGCCCGGCAACCCCTGATCTGCCCGACCAAGCGAAAAAAATCCGTGCCGATGGATCTGCCGTCGTTTGCCTTGAATCGCCATTCGGTTCGGGCGTTCAACGCCGGTTACTACTGGATGGGGGTTCGAAACGGCGACACCAAGCTGGTGAACTGGGATACGTTCTTTTATCCGCTGGACGCCATATTGGGGTGGAACCGTATCTACGGTCGCAGCGGCTTTGCCCAGTTTCAATGCGCGTTGCCTATCCACCGTTCACGCGCCGGTCTGACCGAGCTTTTGCAAGCTATCGCTGGCAAAGGCATGGGTTCGTTTTTGTCTGTGCTGAAACGGTTCGGTCCACAGGACAGTCCGTTTTCCTTCCCCATGGAGGGATACACGCTGGCGCTTGATTTCCCGATTTCCGACAAAACGCTCATCCTCATGGACAAGCTGGATCGGATTACTCTGGAACATGGTGGACGGTTCTACCTGGCCAAAGACAGCAGAATGTCGGCCAATACTTTGAACAGATCAGACGATCGCGTGACCCGATTCCGCGAGGCGCGCAACGTCAATGGGTGGCGGGACCGGTTCCGCTCGGCCCAGTCAGAAAGGCTTGAAATATGACAATGGAACACGTTCTCGTTCTTGGTGCCCGGTCGGATATCGGCAAGGCCATCGCTCATGAGTTTGCCGAGCGGGGGCACCCGGTCCAGCTGGCCGCCCGGAATGCTGAGACGCTCGAGGCCGACAAGGCCGATATCGAACTGCGCTATGGTGTCGGGGCAACGTTGCACGAGTTCGACGTTCTGGAAACCGGCAGCTTCGATGGGTTCATCGATGCGTTGCCTGATTTGCCGGGGATCGTCGTGTGCGTTGTCGGGTACATGGGCGAGCAGACCGAGAATGAAGGGGACGCTGCCGCGGCTTCTCTGGTGATGCGCAGCAACTTCGAAGGGCCGGCTCAGATCCTCGGAGCGTTTGCCAACCGGTTTGAAGAGCGCGGATCGGGTACGATTGTGGGTGTCAGTTCCGTGGCCGGTGATCGGGGCCGGGCGACCAACTATGTTTACGGATCGGCCAAGGCCGGCCTGACTGCTTTTCTGTCCGGCTTGCGCAACCGGCTCGCCAAGAAAGGCGTGCATGTCGTGACGGTTCTTCCGGGATTCGTCGACACACAAATGACCGAAGGAATGGACTTGCCCGAGCGTCTGACGGCGCAGCCGTCCGAAGTTGCCGCCGCAACGGCCCGGGCGGTCGAGCGCGGTCGGAACGTGATCTACGTTAAGCCGATTTGGCAATTGATCATGGCGATCATCCGAAACATCCCCGAGCCGGTGTTCAAGAAGCTCAGCATCTGACCTCGCGTTGCCGGGTGGCCTCGTCACTCATTGCCGTCTCTAGACGAAGTCGCGCGCAAGTTGTCGCTGGCTGCGAGGGCCTGAATGCAGCCCACGACAAAAAACGGCATGAAGTACATGACCAGCCGACCGATATTGAACTGTACGTTCAACATGGCGATGAGCGAGAAAAACGCCAGCAGCGCCAAAACGTCCGTCCGGCGTAGGACCTGATGTTCAGCTTGACCGGTCACGGCAATCCACCAGCAGGCGGTCAGAACCAACAACGGCCAGACGTTCAGATACAGTCCTTTGACACTTGTGCTGCCTTTCAGCGTGGACAGCGCGCTGGAGATGAATTGCCCAATCTCTCTCTGATTGTCGTTCACGCCCGGAAACGGAAATGCGGTAATGACAACCAGAAATCCAACGAACAGGCAAAACAGAGCGGCCGTGACCTTGGCCTCGTGGCTGCGCAAGGACATTATTGCCAATGCGCGCAGACCAAAGATCAGCAGCGTCACGATGATGATCTTTTCATTGATGAACGCGCCAAGAAACACGGTAAGAAGAAACCACTTCCATTTCTTCTCGGCAGCAAACAGAAGGGCCACTGTCAATGGAAAGACCGAGATGCCGTCATTGCCTTCCAGCGCCAGAAACTGCCCCAGAAACAGAACTGACGCGGCGCCGATGAATGCCCACTGCGCATTGGTTCCAACACGCCGCAGCAAATAGGCGTAAACCAGAAGCGCCGTCAGAACCAGGTAGAAGACGTTTGCGGCACACATCGCGGCCAGTGCCTTTGCGTCAGCAACGCTGTCAGGAAGAAAGACTTCTCCCGACCCGGTGGACAGTGAGACGAATGGCAGATTGTAGAACGGCAGCGCAAGTATAACCGAGCCTATGCGGTAAACATGCGGCGAAGGGGGAACCCGGCCACGCTCTTCATCCAGAAGATACAGCAGGTAGTGGGAATAGTCGTCAAAAGAGACCGCGCCAAAGTAAACGACGCGATATGTGTCGAAAAACATCTCGCCGGCGGCGACCGTGAAGACCAGCGCCAGAAACAAATGCCAGCGGAACTCGCTGATTGATGACGATTTGCTTTGCAATGAAGAATAACCAATCACGCTGTGAACTCACACGAACAGGAAAAAAACAAATAACCGATTGTCACAAAACAAGAAATCTTCGAACTCAGCGACCTGAGAGATCATACTTGACGCGCCACAGACCGGTCAACACGGTGCGACACCCATAGTTGCGGGGTCAAGCCGGGGAAATTTTCGGGTTCTACGTCATATGTGCGTCCCGGCGCCGGGGACGGGCGCTTAACGCTTGACAACAGCGGTACGGGCAACAAACCATCGTGACCGTTGGGAGAATTCGGGAAAATTTGAGCTCATCCGTTGCCTGCTCATGCGGATTGTCATAATGGCTCGTCCCCCGGACAAGGGGCCTTTGGCCTGTCTTCCGTCCACAATAAGAATCTTGGGAGTTCCTAAATGATCAAGAAAAGCAAGCTCAGCCTCGGCGCGGTCGTGACCGCTGCCCTCATGGCTCCGGCGGCTTATGCCGAAGAATTCATCACCATCGGCACCGGCGGTGTGACCGGCGTGTACTATCCCACCGGTGGCGCGATCTGCCGTCTGGTGAACAAGGGCCGCAAAGAACATGGCGTGCGTTGCTCGGTCGAATCGACGGGTGGATCGGTCTACAACATCAACACCATTCGCGAAGGCGAGCTGGAATTCGGTGTGGCCCAGTCCGACTGGCAGTACCATGCCTACAACGGCACCTCGAAATTCGAGGAAAACGGCCCGTTCGAAGAGCTGCGCGCCGTATTCTCTGTTCACCCCGAGCCGTTTACCGTGGTGGCCCGTGCCGATTCCGGCATCAAGAACTTCGAAGACCTGAAGGGCAAGCGCGTCAACATCGGCAACCCCGGTTCGGGTCAGCGCGGCACTATGGAAGTTCTGATGGAAGCCCTGGGCTGGACCACGGATGACTTCGAACTGGCAACCGAGCTGAAGGCCGCCGAACAGTCGGCCGCGCTGTGTGACAACCAAATCGATGCGATGGTCTACACCGTCGGCCACCCGTCCGGTTCGATCCAGGAAGCCACCACTGCGTGCGACTCGGTTCTGGTGAACGTCAGCGGCGAAGCCGTTGACAAGCTGGTTGCCGACAACTCGTTCTACCGTACGGCCACCATCCCCGGCGGCATGTATCGCGGTTCGGACGCTGACACCCAGACCTTCGGTGTGGGCGCGACCTTCGTGACTTCGGCAAACGTGTCTGACGATGCGGTGTACGCGGTTGTCAGCTCGGTCTTCGAGAACTTCGACGACTTCAAAAAGCTGCACCCGGCCTTCGCCAACCTCAAGCCTGAGGAAATGATCAAGGACGGTCTGTCGGCTCCGCTGCATCCGGGCGCCGAGAAGTACTACAAAGAAAAAGGCTGGATCCAGTAATCCACCTTCAAGTCCAGAAACGAGGCGCTGTTCGCGCCTCGTTTTCACCGGTGAGAGGCCGGTAATACCAAAACTGCGCCGGAAACCGGCCGTTGGACGGGGAGACATTTGATGAGCGCTGATCAACAGGGCAATCGTCCGTTATCCGAAGAAGAACTACAGGAACTGGTCGCATCCTCGGATGCGGGGGCGCGGGACCCGGCTGGCAATGTCGGCTTGTTCCTGGCGATCGTGGCCGCGATTTGGTCGATCTTTCAAGTCGTTCTGGCGTCACCGATTGCCAACTATGTGCTGCCCGGCAGCGTTGTGAACAACGCGCGTCAGTTTCATTTGGCCTTCGCGATGTTCCTGGCCTTCGCGGCTTATCCAGCGCTTAAATCCAGTCCGCGAAACTACATTCCGATCCAGGATTGGATCATGGGTGTACTGGGGGCCGGTGTCGCCCTTTACGGCTATTTCTTCTATGACAAGATCGTCAATGCGGGCGGTCTGGCGGATGATGTCGACAAGTGGATCGCCCTCGGTGGTTTGATCCTGCTGTTCGAAGCCGCGCGGCGCGCGCTTGGCCCCGCCATGGCGATCATTGCGACGATCTTCCTGGCCTATGTGTTCTTCGGCTCGTCCGAGTGGGTGCCCGAGGTGATCCGCTGGAAAGGCGCCAGCCTGAAAAAGGCGATGAGCCACATGTGGATCACGTCCGAGGGTGTGTTCGGTATCGCCTTGGGTGTTTCGACGAAATTCGTGTTCCTCTTCGTTCTGTTCGGCGCTTTGCTGGATAAGGCCGGGGCAGGGAATTACTTCATCAAGATGGCCTTCGGCGCGCTGGGTCACCTGCGCGGCGGTCCGGCCAAGGCCGCCGTTGTCGGCTCGGCCGCAACCGGCCTGATTTCGGGCTCGTCCATCGCCAACGTCGTCACCACCGGCACCTTCACCATCCCGCTGATGAAGCGCGTAGGCTTTACCAGCGAGCAGGCCGGCTCGGTCGAGGTTGCAAGTTCGGTCAACGGCCAGATCATGCCGCCCGTGATGGGCGCCGCCGCCTTCCTGATGGTTGAGTACGTGGGCATCTCGTATGTCGAGGTCATCACCCACGCCTTCCTGCCGGCGGCGATTTCCTACATCGCGCTGGTCTACATCGTCCATCTCGAGGCCGTGAAGCGGAACATGCCCACTCTGGGCGACCGCGACGTGCATCTGGCGCGCACGGTCGTGGGGATGCTGATGTTCTTCCTGGTGTTTGCGGGGCTCTGCTATGGTTCGCAGTTCCCGGTGGATGCTGTCACAAGCTGGGCGCCGTCCAGCGCTGGTCTGATCCTGAGCCTGGCGGTGTGCGCCGTCTATGTTGCTCTGCTGTTCCTGGCGGCTCAGGTTCCCGACCTTGAGCCCGATGACCCGAACGCGACCGAAGTGAAGCTGCCGGTGATCTCCGAGATCTACAAGGCCGGCCTGCATTACCTGCTGCCGATCATCGTTCTGGTCTACTTCCTGATGATCGAACAGAAGTCGCCGGGTCTGTCGGCCTTCTGGGCAACCGCGCTGCTGTTCGTGATCCTGCTGACGCAGAAACCGCTCAAGGCGATTTTCCGGGGTCAAAGCGATCTGGCAAACTCCTTTGTCGATGGGGTTGCCGATCTGTGGCAGGGCTTGATCGACGGCGCGCGCAACATGATCGGCATTGCGCTGGCCACGGCCACGGCCGGCGTGATCGTGGGCACCGTGACCCTGACCGGTGTGGGGCAGGTGATGGCCGATCTGGTCGAGTTCCTGTCCGGCGGCAACCTGATCCTGATGCTGGTGATGGTCGGGCTGCTCAGCCTGATCCTCGGCATGGGGCTGCCGACCACGGCAAACTATATCGTCGTCAGCTCGCTGATGGCGGGCGTTGTGGTGGAACTGGGCGCGCAAAGCGGCCTGATCGTGCCGCTGATCGCCGTGCACCTGTTCGTGTTCTACTTCGGCATAATGGCTGACGTGACGCCTCCTGTGGGCCTCGCCAGTTTTGCTGCGGCCGCCGTTTCGGGAGGTGATGCGATCAAGACCGGCTTCACCGCCTTCTTCTACAGCCTGCGTACGGTGGCGCTTCCCTTCGTGTTCATCTTCAACACCGACCTGCTGCTGATCGATGTCACCTGGGTTGAGGGGATCATAGTGGCCATATTCGCAACGATTGCGATTCTCGTGTTCACGGCCGGCACGATGGGCTACTTCCTGACCCACAGCCGCATATACGAAAGCGTTGCGCTGATCGCGATCGCTTTCGCGCTGTTCCGGCCGGATTATTTCATGGATCGCATCTCGCCCTCGCACCTCGAAGTCGAGCCGGCCGGATTCGTGCAGGCCATTGGTGAGGCCGAACCCGGCACCGACGTGCGGGTCGTGGTCAGCGGGCCGGATTTCGACACCGGCAACATGACCGAGACCACGGTCGTCGTCACCGTAGGGTCCGAACCTGATGGTGCGGCGCGTGTTGATGCCATGGGCTTTTTGCTGATCGATGAAGATGGCCTGATGAAGATGGACGAACCTATGTTCGGCTCGCCCATCGCCGATGATCTGGCCAATTTCGACTATTACGCGGACGAGCCGGTGCGTATCGCATCCGCCGATCTGCCGGTCAGCCAGCCGCCCAAACAGTTGATCTATATCCCGGCCATGCTGCTGCTGGGGTTGATCGCCTTCCTGCAACGCGGCCGTGCCGCCAGACAAGAGGTGCCCGCATGACAAAGTCCGTCCTGTGCGCCGTTGATATCAGCAACGGCAATATCGATGCTCCTGTCCTGAAAATTGCCGCGAAACTGGCCGATCTCGACGGGGCGCAGCTGGACGTGGTGACCGTACTGCCGGATTTCGGTGAAAGCTGGGTGTCCGGCTTTTTCCGGCCCGACTTCCACGACAAGGCTCAGCACGAAGCGCATGACAAGCTGGTTGAGCTGTGTGTCGATGCGGTCGGGTCGGAGCGCAACGCCACGATCCGCCATGTCGTTGCAACCGGGACGGCCTATCAGGAGATCCTGAAGACCGCCGAAAGTGCCGGCAGCGATCTGATCGTGATCGGTGCGCACAAGCCGGATTTCAAGGATTACCTGCTGGGACCGAACGCGGCGCGAGTGGTGCGCCACTCGAACGTTTCGGTCTATGTGGTCCGCTAAGTCCCGCTAGTAGCCGGTCATCTCAAGGTAGCCGCGCCCCTTGTGGCTGCCTGACACGGTGACCGGTCCCTCCCAGTATTGAAAGCGCGTCCCCATCCAGGCTTGGGTGTTCTGAGCTTGGACGCGAATGTCCAGATCCTCGCCCGGGATGGTCACGCGCCAATCCGTCGGAACATCGCGGTCCGCCACCCGGCTGGTTTCCAGTGGTGTGAAGGTCACTGACCCGTCCGGCAGGTTGCGGCTGGAACCATCCGCGTTGATCCAGGTGGCCGAGGTATAGTCCCCACGTCCGCCGCGCAGGCGAAACGCCATCAACTTGTCGCCGTCCTTGAAGCTGAGTGAGAACCAGTCCCACCCTGACTGGTCGGCGGCCAAAGGCTGCGAAGACCACTCTCGGTCCAGCCATCCGTTCCCGGTGACCGCTACATCGCCGTCGGGCAGATACAGCGTGCCTTGGACGGCGTAGCCCGGCTGCGAATAATAGTAGCTGGCTTGCCCATCAGCGGATTTCACGGAAAAGCCATTCTCACCATGAAAGACCAGCGGCCCCGAAGCAGACAGGTTCAGGTCGTACCCGAAATCGGCTCCGTTTGCAGTCAGGGTCAGGGTCTCGAGCGTTGGTCCTGCCATGCGCCATTCGTCGATCCATGCTTCGAACGGGTCGGCAGTGACACCGGCCTGCCCAATTCCTCCACGAGACAGGCGCTCGGCAAAGAAGTGGCGTTCCGGAGTTGTCAGTGCGGCATGGCCCATCCAGATCTGTGGGCTTTGCCAGCCAGCGGTTTCAAATGGCTTCAAGGCAGAGCGAAACAGAGTCCACTGTATGCCGTAGTCCCGACCGTCCTCTCCGGTCAAATTGGCCGTCAGGTACCACCATTCGATCCGATAGGATGGATGCGGGCCGTGGTCGGCGGGAAAATCGAACTGGTACTCTGGTTGTGGTACGTCAAACCCGTCGGCAGAACCGCCCAAACCGGCAAACCCCTGCGCCATTGCCGCAAGGGGCCAGAACAGCGCACACACGAGTAGTTTAGCGTTCATTGGCAAAGACCCTCAGCAAATCGGCCGGCGGCACCCGACGAAGACGCAAGGCGGGCAGCGCCGCGGCAAGGGCGGCGGCCACAAGTGTCCAAAGCATGAGCTGCACCCATGACGACGGGAAAAGGTGCATGGGTAGCCGCCATCCAAACGCCTCGACATTGATGACGGCCAGCAGAATCCAAGCCAGCGCCAGACCCAGCGGCAAGGCGAGGCAGGCGGTAAGGAAAGCCAGAACCATGCTCCGCGCCAGTTCCAGTTTCGACAGATGCGACAGCGTCAGCCCCATTGCCCAGACCGGAGCGACCTGAGGCAGCCGCTGGGTCCAGAGCGTAAGCAAGCTGGTCAGAATGGCGAAGCCGGCCACGCCAAGCGTCAGGATGTTCAGCGCGGATGTCACGACGAATGTCTTTTCGAAGATCGCCATGGACTGCGCCTTCACCGCGGCCTGCCGGATGATCGCGCCGGGGTCCAGATCAAACCTGTTCTGCAGATCCGCCGCCAGCTCATCTACGCGCTCCGGAGCGATGCGAATACCAAACCGTCGGTTTTCGGCATTTGGCGCGACCCTGCCGAACAGGTCCATTGAGACGATCCCTTGCCCGGTCGGATTGCCGTAGTCGGAATAGACGCCAGCGATTGCCAGAGTGTGATCGGCGTTGAGCGCAATCGAATCCCCGGGCCACAGATCAGCACGGCGGGCCAGTTGTTCGTTGATCAGGATGGCGCCGTCGGCCAGAACCTTGGTCCATACGTCCGGGACAGCGGCGACAAGGGGCCAGTTGTCCCGGTAGGTCGCGTGATCGACCACTCCGTACAGAAACAGCGGGCCTGTTGGATGATCCAGCTCCACATTCCGTATCGGTAGGACTGCGTCAACGCGCGGGGTCAGCCATGTCTCGATCTCGAGACCTTGATCCGAGTCCTTTGCCGTGATGTACAGCTCGGCCATCA
Source organism: Ruegeria sp. BJ5 (assembly GCF_056537865.1). NCBI lineage: Bacteria > Pseudomonadati > Pseudomonadota > Alphaproteobacteria > Rhodobacterales > Roseobacteraceae > Ruegeria > Ruegeria sp. BJ5. The sequence continues at coordinate 605,095 of NZ_JBQFSH010000001.1, read as the reverse complement.
GGCGCTGGTCCAGCCAACCGACGAAGGTAAGCCGGAAGCTGGACACCATGGTTCCGACACCGATATTGGCGGCCAGGGCCAGCAGCAGGGCCATCAGCGCAAGCGACAGGCCCGGCAGCTGGGCCTGCATGTCGGCCAGCACCCACTGCCGCACCGGGTCACGGACGCGCCCTGCACACAGGTGCAATATGCTGGACAAAACCAAAGGTAGCAAAAGGGCGCTGCCGGTCAGAATGCCTGCCATCAGAGCGAAACCAGCGACCAATCCGTCAAAGAGCAGAAAGATCACGACCCCGCCAAGAGCGAGCCCCACACCCGCCAGTCCGGTCACGACGGCTCGTGTGCTGCGTCCACGCCATGCCTGCAGGCCGGGGCCGGACAATATCGGCATTCGGCTCAGACGCCACAGGGCGGATCCGCTGGCCGCCAAGGTCCCTGCGATGGACATACCCAGCCCGGCCAGCACCCAACCGCCCCTCAGTTGCAACTGGCCATCCACCGGAGCCCCATAGAGCCCGCGCAGGGTTGCGGCGACATCGGGCAACAACGCTCCGGCCAGGAAAAAACCCAGCAGCAGGCCCATGGATCCACCGATCAAAGCCAGACCTACAAGTTCGGCCAGAATGATGCGGGAAAGCGTCCCCATCGGGACACCCATCGCACGCAGACTGCGCACCATTCCGCGGCGCTGCGCAAAGGCCAGCCCAACCGTTCCATGTACAATGAACAGCCCGACGGCGAAGGACAGCAGGCCGAACGCGGAAAGGTTCAGGTGGAAGCTGTCGGTCAGGCGAGCAGTGTCGACGCTGTTTCCGGGGGGCTGGCGGTTCAGCTCTGGCGCAACCTGGGACAGGGGCGCAACTCCGCGAGGCTGATCGGGCAGGATGGCAAGTCGCGAAATCTCACCCGGTTTGTTCAGCAACGTCTCAGCCACGCCGATATCGGTCAGAACCACATTGGGGGGAAGCGCAGTGCTGGCGATCGCCGGTGGAAGATCGGGCCGATCCTCCAGCATCGGCACCAAGTCGGGTGGCGCCAGCAGTCGGCCGGGCGCGGTCAGCATGGCCGCCGGGTCGGGTGGGGCTTCTTCCTGTTCCAGTTGCGTTACCGCCGGAAGCGGGGGGTAGGAGACAAGGTCCACTCCGGTCAAAAGAACCGACCGGTCCCCAACCCTGTACCGACCTTCCAGAACGGCCGCGACCTGCCATCCGGCGCGACGCATATTTACGTATGTTTCCAATGGAATGTGGCCGGACGGATGCCGCAGCATCTCCATCTGCCCAAGCGCCAATTGTTGGTTGGCACGCGCATAGCTGGCACGGGCTTCGGCGTTGATGGCCTGGACCGCCGACCAAAGGCCTGTCGCAAGCGCGATTCCGATCAGCAGCGTGGCCAGTTGGATACGGTGCCAACGCCAATGCGACCAGAGGGCCTGGATCACGGTGCGCGTCATGCGATCCGCCCGTTTGCAAGGTGCGCCGTTCGGTCAAGCCGGGCTGCGATCACGGGCGAATGCGTCACCAACAGCAGGGCTGCCCCGGTATCCGCGACCAAGGACAGCATAAGGTCCAGAACCGCCGCGCTTGCAGTCTCGTCCAGGTTTCCCGTCGGCTCGTCCGCCAGCAGCAGCTTGGGCCGGACGGCAAGGGCCCGGCCAATCGCGACCCGCTGTTGCTGGCCGCCCGACAGATGTTCGGGATAGCGTTGGGTCAAATCGGCGAGACCGAGCGTCGCGGTCAGATGCGCGAGCCACTCGGGGTCAACGCGATTTGCCAGCCGGGCATGAAATGACAAGTTCTGCGCAACCGTCAGCGACGGGATAAGATTGAATTGCTGGAACACCAGGGACACGTCTTCGCGCCTTAACAAGGCGCGGCCGCGATCGTCCAGTCGCGACAACGCCGTGCCATCCAGAACGATCTCACCGCTGTCAAAACTGTCCAGCGCGCCGGCAAGGTTCAGCAACGTGCTTTTACCGCTGCCACTTTCGCCGGTGATGGCAAGCGTCTGACCGCGTTCCAGCGACAACGATACGTCGTTCAGGACAGGCCGCCCGCGCGGGTAGGTTTTGTGGATATTCTGTATTTCCAACAACATGATCAGTTCCACTTGGTGCGCTCTACAATGTGCGGCGCGCCGATCCGCTGTCCAGCCTTCAAAAAGTTTCGGTTCTTTTCGTCGCATGACCGCCCGCTGTCCGGCCTTGTGCCTAGAGGGCAGAGCCGCCATTGTGCAGTTTCAGTTTCCGGGCCGATGCAGGGTATCACCATGACATTGTCGCAGCAGATCCTTTGGGGCAGCTTCTATCTGGGGCTGTGTTTCCTGATCGAGATCGGGCTGCTCACATGGTGCACCATCATGGTGCGCAAGGTGATCGACAGGTGGGAAGGGCAGGGAACCTTTCTGCCCACGGCAGGCCCGATCGCCTTGGCGCTGGCCGTCATCGTGGCGACGCACACGATCCAGGTGTGGATCTGGGCGATCGTCTGGGTGATGGGAGATGTCCTGCCGGACTGGAACTCGGCCCTGTACTTCTCGCTCGTGACCTTCACGACACTGGGCTATGGCGACATTGTATTGGGCGAGGGGTTGCGGATTTTCGGGGCCTTCGCCTCGGTCACCGGATTGTTGGCCTTCGGTCTTTCCACGGCATTCATGGTCGCGCTGATGACGCGCGTGTTCCAAGAACGATTCCTGACCTAGAGGATCGGCGAGAACAACCGCGCCAAAGGCGCGCCATAGCGGATATGCGGCGGTTGCTGGGCGAGGCTTCTGGTCATTTCGTAGCTGGCTTCGAAATCGGTCTTCAGCATGTCCTCGGTGGCAGCGGCTGCCCGGCTGTCGAAGAACAGCGCCATCGCTTCGAAATTCAGACGGAACGAGCGGTTGTCCAGGTTGGTGGTGCCAACTGCGGCCAACGTATCGTCCACCAGAATGACCTTTTGGTGCATGAACCCGTCGGTGTAGCGGAACACACGTACGCCGGAATCCCGGATTTCATCGAAATAGGCAAAGGCGGCCAACCAGGGCAGGCGGTGGTCGATCATGTCCGGCACCAGAATGCGGACATCGACGCCGCGCAGCGCGGCATGTTCCAGTGCCGTCATCACGTCGATATCCGGCACGAAATAGGGTGATGCGATCCACAGCCGCTCCTGTGCCGCAGCGATCGTGGAAAAGAACATCAACGACCCCGTTTCAGTCGCGTCGCCCGGTCCGGTGGCGACCAGCAGCGCGTTCATGTCCTGATCGGATTCCGATCCGGCCCAGTCCAGCACGTCAATCAGGTCTTCTCCGCGGGCCCAGTGCCAGTCCTCGGTGAAAATCAGCTGCAACTGACGAACGATATGGCCGGTCATCTTGATGTGGGTGTCCCGCCAGCGGCCAAAATACGGATCCTGCCCCAGGTATTCGACGCCCACATTGTGCCCGCCGATGAACCCGGTTTCGCCGTCGATGATCACGGTCTTGCGGTGGTTGCGGTAATTCAGCTGAAACCGGAACTTCGGCCCGCGCTGGTCCCGTGGATCAGCGACATCCACACCGGCCGAGCGCAGATCCTCCAGGTATGAGGACGGCAGGCCATAGCTGCCCACCGCGTCAGTCATGAACCGGACGCTGACCCCGCGTTTGGCCGCATCGATCAGCCTGTCTTGCAGTTCCAGCCCCAGCGCGTCATCGCGCACGATGTAGAACTGAATGAGGACGTAGTTTTTGGCCGCATCGATCGCGCGGAAGATGGATTGGAACGTCGCCTGTCCGTCGATCAACAGTTCGGCCCCGTTGCCGCGGGACAGGGGCAGGTGAGCCAGCGCCTCAAACGGGCGCGGATTGACGGTCAGCGTCGCGGGATCGGGTTTTGAGTGATCGGCAAAGCTGCGGATCCCTTCGACCACGCGCTCACTTTCCTTGCGGGCGATCCGATACCCTTTGAACCGGTGATGTCCCAGAAACAGGTATAGCGGCACCGCCAGAAACGGTGCCGAAAGCAGAAACACCACCCATCCCACGGCACCCTGCGGGGTGCGCGCCGTCTGGGCGGCCCGTACTGCGAAAAACACCGCGACACAGTAGATGGCAAAGACGGACAGCGAGGCGATGAATGTCCACATGTGTGTGCCGACCTTTCCGCGCTTTAGTTCGAGCCGGTGAAAACCCGGGACCAGTCTTTGGCCATATCCACGATAACCCAGCCCATTTCAGTGCCTTTGTCCAGCCCGTCGACAAGCCGCCCGATGTGGCTGTCGCGATCATAGGCCCATTCCCGTTCGGCATCTGTGTGGTGGATCAGAACGCCCATCCGCGGCCCGTCGCCGGCGGTGGTCCATTCCAGCATGGCAAAATCACCGTCCGAGTTGCCGACCGCCAGGATCGGGCGTTTCCCGATCGTACGCTCGATGTTGATTGGCTTGCCCTCCTTGTCGTCGATGAACGCCAGCGCGGGCGCCTTCATGATCGTGGGAGTGCCGTCGACAAGTTCGTAGGTGCTGTCCGCATAGGTACCCAAGATCTGGTTGGGCGGTATCCCATAGGCGTCCTCGGCGAACACGCGCATGAAATGCAGGCCTCCACCCGAAACTATGTAGGTCGTGAATCCCTCGTCGCGCAGATACCTGAGCAGTTCGACCATGGGCTGGTACGTCATCTGGTCATAGGCCAGCCCCGTATCGGGATGGCGTTCCGTCTGAAGCCATTCGGCGACGGAAGCCTGGAACGCATCGACGCTGAGCCCCGAATGCGTGGCGCTGACGACTTCGATCAAGGCATCTTCACCGCCCTTCAGAACGGTTTCGGCGTCGCCCTTGGCCGCGGCCTCCAAGGTCGGCGTGGTCAGGATCGAGGGATCGTCCTGCGCCATCTCGGCCAACTCATCCATGGCGTATATGAACTGGAAATAGACCGGCTGCTCGGCCCAGAGCGTTCCGTCATTGTCAAACACCGCCACCCTGTCTGCGGGGGTGACATAGTCGTCCGAGTTCGGCGTCGTCACCGTATCGACAAAGGCGATGATCCGTTCCTTGGCCGGACTGTCGGTCCAACTGGGCAGAGGGTCCGCCGCAAGGCCCGCAGGCAACGCGAAAACGGCGGCTGAGAAGATCAGGCGGAACATGAAATATCCTTTCGCATCAAAGAAATGAGGGTCGCCGATCAAGCCGGCGACCCTCGAGAGTAGAACCGACCTTTATCAGTTGTTGGTCGGCGTCAGCATCTTTTCCATCACCTGATCCAGGCTGAAGCTCGCCGCCTTCTGGCGCGGCGGGAATTCTTGGAAGGTTGCGAGGAAATTCGCCACGTATTGCTGCGCGGGCACCAGGAAATACACGCGGTCGATCATCCAGTCATAGTAGGTGTTGGACGTGCGATATCCGCGTTCATAGGGATCGCGGCGCAGGTTCACGATGATCGGAACGCGCAGTTCGGTCCACGGCTCCATCCAGGCGCGCAGGGTGGCCCAAGCCTTCTGCTCCAGGAAGATCAGCTTCCAGTCTCCGAAGCGCAGCGCCGTCATGTCGCCGTCATCCGAAAAATAGAAGATCTCCTTGCGCGGGCTTTCTGTGGTTTCACCCGTCAAGAGCGGCAGGATGTTGTAGCCGTCCAGATGCACCTTGTAGTCGCGACCCATCCCCGAGGACGAATAGCCTGCCTTCAGCTTGTCCTTGATCTCGGGATCTCCGGCCGCCGCCAGATAGGTCGGGAGCCAGTCCATGTGATGCACGATCTCGTTGGTGACCGATCCGGGTTCGATCTTGCCGGGCCAACGCACCATCGAAGGCACGCGCCAGCCGCCTTCCCAGTTGGTGTTCTTTTCGCCCCAGAACGGCGTGGAAGCAGCATCGGGCCACGTATTGTAGTGCGGTCCGTTGTCTGTCGAGTAATGGACGATCGTGTTGTCGGCGATGCCCAGCTCGTCCAGCAGATCGAGCAGCTGGCCCACATGCATGTCATGTTCGATCATGCCGGCCGAGTATTCGTCCATCACACGTCCGGTCATGTCATTGGCCTGCTGGCGCATCTCGTCTTTGACATGAGTGCGGAAGTGCATGCGCGTTCCGTTCCACCAGACATAGAAGGGCTGGCCTTGCTCGTGGGCCCGCTTGATGAAGTCGATCGCCGCAGCCACCGTTTCCTCATCCACGGTCTCCATCCGCTTCTTGGTCAGCGGTCCGGTATCTTCGATGGTTCCGTCGGCCTTGGACTTGATGACGCCACGGGGACCAAAGGCTTCGCGGAAAGTCCGGCCATCGGGCAAAACGGTATCACCCGGATAGTCTTCGTTCTCGGGCTCCTCTTCCGCGTTCAGGTGATAGAGATTTCCGAAAAACTCGTCAAATCCGTGGTTTGTCGGAAGATGTTCATCTTTGTCTCCAAGGTGGTTCTTGCCGAATTGACCGGTGGCATAGCCGTGGTCCTTCAACAACCCAGCAATGGTCGGATCTTCGACCTGCATACCAAGATCGGCACCTGGCAGGCCAACCTTCGACAGCCCTGTGCGGAACACTGACTGACCCATGATGTAAGACGACCGCCCTGCGGTACAGGACTGCTCACCATAATAGTCGGTGAAGATCATACCTTCATTCGCGACCCGGTCGATATTGGGCGTACGGTATCCCATCATGCCTTTGGTATAGGCCGAGATGTTCGACTGACCGATGTCGTCGCCCCAGATGACCAGAATGTTGGGTTTCTGATCTTGCGCCCAGGCCGGCGCGGCCAGCGCGACAGAAACCGTAGCAACTGCCAATCGTCGCAGTCCTCTGCGCCATAGATGCGTTAAATTTCCCTGTGATGACATCTTTTTCTCCTTATGTGGTCAGGCAAAAACGGCCTTGCAGGAAAGTCAAAAAGGGGAAAATGCGTCCCCCGATCCGTCAATCATTCAACACGCCCTTCGCAGGTCAGGCGGTTCGGCAAAAAGGGGGAATCAAGACAAGCCCCTCTAGGCAATTGATAACTATCACAAAGACCAATCTAAAAATACTTATGTTTGAAGATAGCGCCCTGGGACTTGGCTCAGATTGGGTTGACGTCAGGTAAGTAATTGGCGGTCGCGTCAGGGATTGAGCTGAGGCAAAGCGGATTTAGAGTGGCCTAGGGGGCGGGCGATACGGTCAAGGCAATCTCGGACCTTGCTCCAGTTTTCCGCTTGTTGATCGCCGCCGCCATATCTGGACGCGCCGATTTCTGCCAGAGAAGCCTCGAATTCAGCAGTGTCTGGCGGGTCGGCCAGTCGCCGTTTCCAGACTTCCAACTTTTGATAAACACGGGCCAAGTCTTGTTGGCGCACTGCCTGCTTGAGTTCCGAAAAGGCATGCGCTGCCGAGGCCAGCCTGCGTTGCCTAGCCGCTGCCCAGCGTGCTTTGATAACCGGATGTAGCCTACGAAACACAAGCCATAATATCGCGATCCCAATGATGAAATAGCCTGCCAGCCGCAGGACGGTTTCTCGGTCGGGAGGCCGCCAAGGCGGCGGCGCAAGAACGAGGTCGACAGGATCGGCGCGCGCAGTTTCGACCTTGTTGGTCTTGAGATTGAACCAATCGATCTCGACAGCCGGCAATTGAGTTTGTCCGCCGTCCTGGGCCACATAGGTCACCCGGTCGGTTCGTTGGCCGGACAGAACGCCCCGGTCTTCGGTTTCCGACAATCGGGGTTCATTGGGATAGGCTCGCAACAACGGGCCCTCGATCTCGGGTAACAAAGGCGGGATCATGATCGGGGTCGTTCCAGTGATTTTGGCCGTCAGGGTGCGGGTCAGCGCGTCGCCGGTTTGAAGGCTGGTATCGCCCTCAATCTCCTGGGTCAGCTCGAACCCGTGAGCGATTATCAGGGGATCCAATCCTTGGGCTGCGTCAGGAACCTCGACTGTCAGGCGAACGGCGGGCAGGGGAACCGAGACCTGAACGGGATCATTGGTTTCCGGATCCGCAAATGTCACCTGCACCTCGGCAGCGGCGAAATCATACGTGCCGGGAGCCAGCGGATACAGCCGATAGCTACGCTGAACCCCTGACCATGTTTCGCCCTCAACGCTCTCGCTGACCGGCCCAGAAGCGCGATCGGGCAGGCGTACCAGAAGGTTTTCCTGTTCAAGCGATGGAAAGACCGGCGGATCTGGCATGTAGGTCGGCACCAGCACCTTCAGGCGAACGATGGCGGGTTGGCCGACGATTGTCGGATCCTCAGGCACTTCGATCGTGACGCGGGGCTGGATGTCTGTTGCTTGCGCCAAAACCTGGACTGGGCATAGAAGCAGCATCAAGAGCGCCAGGTACCTCATTGGGACCTCTCCTGATTTTCAAGAACAAACCGGCTGCGCAGGAAGTCCTGCATGTCTGTGTCGATGGCGCTGATCCACTGGTCGGCAGACAGGGGCGCGGCGTCCCCGGTCTCGGCCTGTTGCGTGGTGTCCGCGCCCAGACCGGCTTCGTTGTCGAACACCACGTCATCAGCCCCGATGCCCGCTTCCTCGCCGGTATCGGATTGCTCGCGGGTGGATTCGACTTCGGCCAGAATGGCTTTGGCGACGGCCAGATTGTACGCGGCCTCCGGCCAATCCGGGCGGCGCTCAAGCGCGGTTTCAAAGGCTGCGATGGCCGGACGATACTCTCGATTTCGGATGCGGGCCATGCCTTCGGCAAACGCCGCTTCGGGCGTTGAAAGCTGAGCAAAGGTCTCGGAGGCTTCCGCATATTGCCCGGCCTTTAGCTGCGCATACCCTCGGTGATACGGATCCTGAAACAGGGTGCTGGCGGCGGCGTAGTCCCTTTGGTTCATGGCGATGTGGCCCTGCTGGTCCGGGGTCAGGAACCAGTCCCGCCAACCGTCTGCGCGCGCGCCGGTCGGCGGCAGAAACAGCAATGCCACAAATCCCCAGCGAATGACCCAGCCACGTCGGAACCACAGAAGCGCGATCAAGGCGACGGGCCAGGCCAAAATCCAGGCCCGGTCCTGCCAGTCGACGCGATCATCCTCGCCCAAGGCTGCAGAAAAACTGCGGGTGATCCCGCGGTTCAGCCGGGTGATGTCGCGGTCGTCGCCCGAGAAGGGAACGATCGTGGCGCTGCGCAGGCCGTCCAGTTGCGGAATCTGGCGGCCATCCGGAAGCATTGTCAGAAAAAACAACGGGGTATCAGATTGTCCCAATGCGGAAACCTGTTGCGGATCGATGTCGTCGAGTACGAAGAGAACCGCGCCTGTGCCCATCTGATCGCCAAGAATGTCCTGCGCCAGCGTCAGTGCGTCACCGGCGGCATCGCCCGAAACCGGCATGACCGCCGGGGTCAAGCCTTCCAGCAAGGGGCGCAGGATGTTGGCGTCTTCGGTTAGCGGCGCGACCCGGTGCGCGGATCCGGCATAGGCGATCAGGGCGGTGGGCGCGCCTGCGCGGGTGTGGATCAGATCGGTGATCTTCAACTTGGCACGGTCCAACCGTGACGGCGCAAGGTCCGCCTCCTCCATGCTGTCGGTGACCTTGAGCGCGATCACCAGCGGCGCGGTGTCCGCGATCAGAGGGTTTGGCGCCCGTGACCATGTCGGCCCTGCCACGGCAAGGGTGAGAAGACCGGCGGCGAGCGCGGCGAGGTCCAGCGGACCGACTCGCCTTTGATCTTCGGCCCCCAGACGCAGTGCCTGCGCCAGGTGGGGCGCGATGCCCGCAGGCAGGTCCGAGCTGCCCGATCTGCGCGGCCGGGTAAGCCACCAGGCGGTGGCAATCGGCAGCAAAAGCAGCAACCAGTAGGGGCGCAGGAAATGGAACTGGGCCAGAGCGTCGATCATGCCGCGCGCCTCCGACCCTGTGAAAGGTAAAAGCCCAGGGTACTGGCGAGGATGAGCAGCAGCGCCGCCGCCAGCGGATAATGCGCAAGGCTGACCCTCGGGCGATAACTTTGGGTTTCCACCACGCGGGGGTTCTGGGCGTCGATCTGTTGGTAGACCTCGGTCAGAGCGGCCTCATCATCGGCAAAGAAATACTGGCCTTGGGTTTTGTTGGCGATGTCCTTCAGCGCGTCCAGATCGACCCGGTCTTCGCCCGTGGCATCCGGGTCGCCGACGCCGATCGTGTAGATCACGACACCCTTGTCCGCGGCAATCGATGCGGCATTGACCGGCGTCATGCGGCTTGAGGTGTCGGCACCGTCCGACAGCACGATCATCAGGCGTTGGTCCACCTCGCTCGACTCGAAGGTTCGGATGCCCAGCCCGATCGCATCGCCCAGCGCCGTGTTCGGACCGGCCATGCCGACGGCGGTCTGGTCCAGAAAGCCGGTGAGGCTTTGCAAATCCTCGGTGAACGGGGCCTGAACGAAAGCGCGGGTGCCAAAGATGATCAGCGCCATCCGGTCGCCGTCGCGCGCGGCGATGAAGGCGCGCAGAACGTCCTTGACGGCCTCCAGCCGCTGCTTGGGCGTGCCATCTGCGGCCTTGAAATCGCGCTGGTCCATCGAACCCGAGATGTCCACGGCCAGCACCACGTCGCGGGCGGTTTTTTCGATGACGATCGGGTCGCCCAACCGTTCGGGCCGTGCCATTGCCAGAACCAGAAGCACCCAGATCAGGATCGCCAGACCGGTTTGCAGCCGCCTCCGTCTCAGGGTTACCGAGCCGGATTGCGGCTCGGCCCCGGCCGCCCGGGCGACGTGGCGAAAGAACGGGATGCGAATGGCATCGACCCGCTGCCGGTGCGGCGGAGCATAGAAATAGACCAGTGCCGGCAGCGGCAGCAGAAGAAACACCCAAGGCGCGGCGAAACTGAACATCAGACCGCCCCCTTGGACCGATGCGACTTGATCCAGTGCCGCGCCAGTTCGGTGGCATCCGGATCGGTGACCCCCTTGCGGTAGGGGGCGGCCGCCAGATTGCCGAGGGCAGAGGCGGAAAACCCGGACAGATCAGCGGTTTGGCCCAGAAAATTCGTCCAGTCGTCACCGGTCAAACTGGCCACCTGAGACCGGTGAAAGGCGGCAAGGGCGGCACGGCGCACGATCTCCGCGGCTTTGGCCGGGTCATTCTGACACCGGTCCAATTCCTTCAGCGCAAGCCGCCGATAGGCATTTGCCCGCCGGTGCCGCCAGATCGTAACGAGGATCAGACCAAGCACGAGCAACAGCGCCACCGCCAGAACAACCCAGCCCCAGGTCTGCGGCACCATGGAAATCGGAGCCGGCTCGGGCGCGGGTTCCAGCATGTCCAGAAGCTCGACCAGCGATTTGCCTTCGGTGTCCGGGGTCATAACCGCCCCCCTTGATGGCCGAACAGCCTCAGGATCTGGGCCAATGCGGGCTCGGCGGTGGTCAGCGGGACGATGGGAAACCCGTATCGGCGCGACCAGGATTGCAGCTGCGCCAGTCTTTGCTCCATCGCTTGGGTCACGCGGTCCGACATTTGGCGGTCTGACGCATCCAGTTCGATCTGCTGGTCGCCGTCCGAGACCGTCAGCCGCAGCTCGGGCGGCATATGGCGCGAGATTGGGTCGGAGATGTCGAACAGGATCAGGTCATTGGAATGGGCCAGGCGGCGCAGCAGCCGTTCGGACCCGTCGGTCAGGCCGTCAAAATCCGAGAATACACAGACCAAGGCATTGGTATGTGCGATGCGCGCAGCCTGTTGCAGCACCTGGTTCAGCGTGACCGAGGCTTGTGGGCGCAGCCCGGCATCCAGGCTGCAATTGAGCGCACCGAGCGAGGACAGAAACCGCCGCAAGGCCGCTGGGCGGCGCTGTGGCCGATGTTCGGCCAGGTCGGTATCGCCGAACACGATACCGCCGACGCGGTCGCCTTGCGCCAGAACCCGATGAGCAGCGATGGCCGCGGCCTCGGCTGCCACTACCGATTTCATGTAGACTTGTGTGCCGAAGAACATCGAAACCCGCTGATCCACCAGCAGCAGCGCCGGGCGGTCACGCTCTTCGGTATAGACGCGCACATGCGGCTCGCCCGTTCGGGCCGTCACTTTCCAGTCGATCGTGCGGATGTCGTCGCCGGGCAGATAGGTGCGCAGTTCCTCGAAATTCAGGCCGCGCCCGCGCAGGCGCGAGGCATGGCGGCCGTTCAGCACCGAACGGGCAGGCTGTCGCGGCAAAAGGCTGAGTGCGCCGCTGCGTCCGCCGAGGCTCAGCAGGTGGCGGGCATCGACGTGGATGCGTGGGTCGCGGGATGTCGCTGCGGTCGGGGACACGCGGCTCTCCTTTGTTGCGATCAGGGCAGGGCGACGAGCTTCAGGATCTCGTCGATCACGTCATCGGCGGTCTTGGCGTCCCCCTGCGCTTCGAAACTCAGCGTGACGCGGTGGCGGAACACGTCATGGGCAATGGCACGGATGTCGGCCGGGTCGACATAGTCGCGCCCGTTCATCCAGGCATGGGCCCGGCCGCATTTGTCCAGCGCCAGCGACGCCCGCGGACTGGCGCCGATCTCGATCCACGCGGCGAGGTCATCGCTGAGCGCGGACGGCGTCCGGGTCGCCTGAACCAGATCGGCCATGTACCGATCCATCGCATCCGAAACATGGATCTGCCCGATCTGCTGCCGGGCGGCAAAAACGGCATCCTGCGGGATCGGTGAGGGTTTCTCGGCAGTGGTTCCGGAATTGGCGGCGGTGTCCTCGCCGCGGACCAGACGGATCACCAGCACCTCGTCCTCGACCGGGGGGTAGGTGATCTGCACATGCATCAGGAACCGGTCCATCTGCGCCTCGGGCAGCGGATAGGTACCTTCCTGCTCGATCGGGTTCTGGGTGGCCATCACGATGAACAGCGGCTCCATCTTATGGGTGGTGCCGGATACGGTGACCTGCCGTTCCTCCATCGCCTCAAGCAGCGCGGCCTGAACTTTGGCCGGCGCGCGGTTGATCTCGTCCGCCAGGACGATGTTGGCGAAGATCGGGCCGGGCTCGAACCGAAAGGTGCCGCCCGCGTCGGTCTGGGTATAGACTTCGGTTCCGGTCACGTCGGACGGCAGCAGGTCCGGCGTAAACTGGATGCGGCTGAATTCGGCATCAAGATTGCGCGCCATCGCCTTGACGGCACGGGTTTTGGCCAGGCCGGGCAAACCTTCGATCAGCAGGTTCCCGTTGGCCAGCAGCCCGATCAGAAGGCGGTCGATGACCTGTGTCTGTCCAATGATCGATTGGGCCATCCGGGCTTTCAGATCGTTGATTTGGTCAAGCGGTGTCATGGCGGTCCAATCATCAGAAACGGTCAATCATGCGTTTGCGCCGGACCCGCTGGATCTTTTCGGTCAATCCATTGCAATATTTGAAAGTTAGCAGCGCACCTCGGGCCGATCCACCCCCGATTTCAGGGTGTTCAGCCCTGATCAGGGCCGTGCCGACTTGACGTCGTCGGCCAGACGTCCGTCCAGCGACATCAGGACGGCGATCGGGCGCAGGGCCGGAATGTGGCTGAAGATGATCAGAATGCACACGGTCAACGGAACGCTGAGAAACGCGCCGATCAGGCCCCAGACCGTGGTCCAGAAGGTCAGCGCCAAAATCACAAGAAAGGTCGACATGTTCAGCGAGCGGCCCAGCAGGGCCGGATCAAGGAAGTTGCCGATCAGGAATTGGATGGTACCGCACCCGAAGACGATGATCAGGAACGGGCCGATCGTCTCGAACTGAACAAGGGCGATCATCGCGGGAAAGATCACAGCGATGATCGACCCGATTGATGGGATGAAGTTCAGGGCAAACGTCAGAACGGCCCAGGTTTCCGCGTATTCCAAACCCAACACGCGAAAAACCGAATAGCTGATTCCAGCGGTAACGAGGCTGATGAAGGTCTTGACCCCGACATAGCGCTGCAAGCTGAAGGTTATCGCATCCAGTACCGAGGAAAGCTCAGCTCCGGTGACGGGGTTGCCGGCTGCAATCCGCAGCTTTTTGCGGAAGGCCAGCCGCTCGGCCATAAGGAAGGCCACATAAAGGCTGATCAGGAAGAACTGGTTCAGCATCGAGGTGGCGCTGCCCAGCAAAATCCGGGCGACTGAAGTCATGTCGATGCTGATCAGGTTGTCCCGGACAAAAGAGGTGACATCATTCCCGACCAGACCGGTGACGCGGTTGATCACGCCGTCGAACTGGCTTTCGTAGGTACCCGCAGTTCGCGCGAACTGCGTGGCCTGACTGCCCAGGATGTAGGTGATCATGAACAGGCCCGCCAGAACTACTGTTACAGCGGCCAGGTTGGCCAGCCAGACCGGCGCACGGGTCAGCGCGATCACCCGATCGCTGAGTGCGATGATCAGCACGTTGATCAGCAAGGCCATGGTCAGCGGAATCAGAAAGCTGGCGCCTGCGTAAAGCCCGAGAACCACAAGCGTCAGCACGATGGTGACGTCGCGAACGACACTCAACCTCAGCGGTGTGCGGGTGGGGGGCTCTGATGGCGTCATGCGGGGCCTCAGCTATACCGGCGCAAGCCGGCAGCGATTGGAGTTTTGTGGGGCAATCCTGCACAGGCGGCGGGCTTTATGCAATCGGGCCAGACAGTTATTCGGTAGAATCTCGTGCAATTGGCACATTGGCCGGTTCTTCCAACGCGGATTGCAGGCTAGAGTTTCCCAATGACACGTCTTTCGATTCCCGTTTTTGGCCGGTTTGGCCGGGCGCTGTGGCTGGCGGTCCAACGCTTTGGCGACAAAAACGGTTTCGTCATGAGCAGCCATGTGGCGATGTCGCTGATGCTGGCGCTGTTTCCGTTTGTTCTGTTCACCGTCGCTTTGGCCGGATCGTTGTCGCAGGGATTTGTGACGGACGAACTGATCGAGTTGATTTTCGGTGCGTGGCCACAGGACGTGGCCCAACCCATCGTGGCCGAACTGCGCGCGGTTCTGGACGGGTCGGGTTCGGGTGTGATCACGCTTGGCGGTCTGCTGGCCGTCTACTTTGCCTCGAACGGAGTGGCGGCCGTACGTGCTGCCATGAATCAGGCCTATCATGACAATGACAGTTGGCCATTCTGGAAAACGCGCCTGCTGTGCCTCGGGTTGGTCATTTTGGGCGGAGCCGCGATCCTGCTGATCGCGGCGGTTGAACTGGTGCTGCCGGTCTACACACGTCTGGTGTCCGAGAATACGGCCGTGGACGTGGGCGAATGGCTGTCGGTTGACCGTTTGCGGTGGACCTTCACGGTGGCGGTGCCGGCGGGAACGGTTCTGCTGGCCCATCTGATCCTGCCGACCAAGCGTCACCGCATCATGCAAATCCTGCCCGGTGTGGCGCTGACCCTTCTGTTGTGGGCGGCCGGAGGGTGGGGGTTCTCGGTCTATATCGCGCAATTCGCGACCTACAGCGCCACCTATGCTGGCCTGGCGGGGGCCATGGCCGCGTTGATTTTCATGTATCTGTGCGCCGCCATCCTTATTTTCGGCGCAGAGTTCAACGGCGCGCTGATGGACATCGACAACCAGGGCGAGGTCGGACCTTCATGAGAAATTGGCACCGCATCGCCTGGATCATTGCGTTTTCCGGATGCGCCCTCTTGCAAAACAGCGGTTGGACGTGGGCGCAGGACTATGTCGGCTCGGACGCTTGTCGTGATTGTCATGACGAACAGGTGCAAGCCTGGGCCGGATCCCACCACGCCTTGGCCTGGACAGAGCCCACGTCAGACACCGTTGTGGCCGATTTTGATGAAACGACCTTTTCTCATGACGGCGTGTCCGTCACGTTTCGGCGGGAGGGGTCGGACTATTTTGCCGACGTGACCGAGAAGGACGGCCAAAGCCAGCAATACAGGGTTCATTCCGTCGCGGGGATTGAGCCGTTGCAGCAATATCTGTTTGAAACCGAGCCCGGCCGATTGCAGAGCTTTGATGTGGTCTGGGACACGCAGGCCGAGCGCTGGTACCACCTGTATCCGGATCAGGACTTGCCGCCAGACGATGGGCTGCATTGGACCGGCCCCTACAAGAATTGGAACGGCCGCTGCGCGGAGTGCCATGCGACAGGGTTCGAAAAGAACTTCCAGCCGCAGACCCAGTCCTTTGCTTCCGACCAGGTCGAGATCGGCGTGGGCTGTGAGGCCTGCCACGGCCCCGGCTCGGCCCATCTGGATTGGACAAAAGGTCAGCCCGCGCCTGCCGGGCTGAACGAGTTTGGCTTTCCTGCCATCTGGGGTACGGGCGACACCGAGGTCGAGATTCAGCAATGCGCCGGCTGTCATTCCCGCCGCGAAGCGATGGAGGACGGAAACCCGCTGCCTGGCACGCCATTCCACGATGCCTACAATCTGGCGCTTCTGCGTCCGGGTCTGTACCAGCCCGACGGCCAGATACTGGACGAGGTCTATGTCTATGGATCGTTTCTGCAGTCCAAAATGTATGCGCAAGGCGTCGGCTGCCTGAACTGCCATGAGGCGCACAGTGCAACCTTGAAAGCCGAGGGCAATGCGGTCTGTACGCAGTGCCATTCCCCGGCTGGCAATCCCGATTTTCCGTCACTGCGAAAGGCGCAATACGACGATCCCTCACACCACCACCACCCGGAGGGAGGCGAGGGGGCGCAGTGCAAAAGCTGCCACATGATCGAACGCCTCTATATGGGCGTGGATGGTCGGCGCGATCACAGTTTCCGTGTGCCGCGCCCCGATCTGGGCTTGGGAGAGGATGCCTGCACTGATTGCCACACCGATCAGGATCAGCCATGGGCGGCCGCCGCCATCAATGACTGGTTCCCGAACTCCGATCATCGTACGCCCCATTTCGGGACCTCATTCGCCCCCGCATTCGCCGGAGAGGTCGAGGACCCGGCCGCGTTGCTGGCTATTGCTCAAGACGGTGCGCAACCCGGCATCGTGCGGGCGACGGCCGCCTATCTGCTGCAACCCTTCGCGACCCCCGAAATGGCCGAGCAAACAGCAACGATGCTGACGGACGAAGACCCATTGGTTCGCGCCAACGCGGCGGTGTTGCAGCGGGCGGCAGGGCTGGACGACAGGGTGGCCCGTTTGTCGCCGCTGTTGTCCGACCCAGTGCGAAGTGTACGCCTTGCCGCTGCCAAAGAGTTCCTGCCCATTCCCGCCGCGGCTTTGACGCCCCTGCAACGCAACAACGCGCGTGAGAACATGGCGGATTGGCAGCGCTCCTTGGCAAACCGTCTGGATTTCCCGGAAACTCATCTGGTCCTTGGGGGGATGGCGCTGACGCTGAGAAACCCTGTCGCCGCCGAGCAGGCCTTTCGTCAGGTGGTGTCGTTGGATCCCCAGCGCGAAGATGCTTGGCCAATGCTGATCCAACTGGCCCAAATCAACCGCGGCACGGATGCAGCCCGCCAGGTATTGGAGGAGGGGCTTCGGACTCTGCCGGACAGCCCAGCACTTCAGGATTTTGCGCGGCAGCTAGGCCGGTAGGCCGGCATCGAAGCGACGCAGTTGCGCCATTTTGCAGTCCCATTTACGGGTCAACATCCATGGTCAAGGCATTGACCAGTTCAGGATGTGGTAATCCATGTTGTATTTGAAACGCCCGTCGACCAAGCTCGACCAACCTGTGGCCACGCGCCGGGTCTCGCTGGATCAGCGGATCGACGAGTTGCGCAACAAGCCGGCCACGTATCTCAACCATGGCGAGGCGTTGCTGCTGCAGGGGATGGCGGCGGCGTCGTTGCGGCCGCAGCGGATTGTAGCCGACAAGATCGCGTTGGACGACGACTGATCAGCCCCGAAAACCGGTTGCCACCACGAATTTTTCCGAACTGTCCGACCGTGAAGCTGGCGGTTTGACGTTTGCCACTTTGTCGAACTTCTGCTTCAGCAGTTTCTGCAGATCACCCTCGGCGCCACCGGCCAGGACTTTTGCGACAAAGGTTCCTCCGACCTCCAGCACGTCAAAGGCGAAATAGGCGGCGGTTTCGCACAGCGCCATGATCCGCAGGTGGTCGGTCTGCTTGTGCCCGGAGGACGCGGCGGCCATGTCCGACATGACAACATCAGCCTTGCCGCCCAACCACTGTTTTACCTTCTCGTCGGCATCGTCTTCCATGAAGTCCAGAACGTGGGTTTCGGCACCCGCCACGGGCTCGACCTCTTGGAGGTCGACACCCAGAACCGTCCCGATCCGCTTGCCCGATTTCTCGCCCAGCGCATTCACGCGTTTGACCGCGACCTGGCACCAGCCACCGGGTGCGCAACCAAGGTCGACCACGCGTGCGCCCGGAACCAAAAAGCGGAACTTGTCGTCCAACTCCAGAATCTTGTAGGCCGCGCGACCCCGATACCCCTCGGCCTGCGCTCGCTTGACATACGGGTCATTCAGCTGCCGCTCGAGCCAGCGGGTCGAGCTGAGCTTGCGTCCGCGCGCGGTCTTGACCTTGACCTTCAGGTCACGCTGCCCGCGTCCCGAAGTGTTTTTGCCGCTGGGTTTCTTGGCCATTGAAAAGGTCTCCTGAAGACTGCGAGGCCTTTACCCGCTTGTTCATGTGGCATCAAGCCGATGATATCGACCGCTCCATCAATAGCAGATCGGGCCAGGGCGTAGAAATACCAAATGCCACCCATCCAAGACCGTTCAAGAGCTTCCCGCCGAGGGTGCCAGATGTCGGCGGTGGGCTCGAAAAACTGTGCAACAGTTCTAGCGCCTTTGCCGAGTCGACCGCTGGCACGGCGATCCCAATGCCGCCAATCGCCAAAGCATAGTGCGGAACGGTGTTGGCGATGTGAAAACCCGGGCTGAACACCTTGAACCCGGCAGCCTCAAGCGCACAGATCGTTGTTGCAGCCGTCGAAACCCGGTAGGCGATCGCTATGGTCGCAAGCGGCATGCAGCGCAGAGCTTTCTCAAAACGGCCCGTCTTCCAGGACGCCATCGGCGCTCATCTGTGCATAAAGCAAACCCTCGCGCAGCCCGCGGTCCGCCACCGAGAGGCGGTCGGTCGGCCAGCAGCGCAACAGCGCCTGCAAGATGGCAGATCCGGACATGATCAGGGCCTGCCGGTCCTCGCCGATGCGTGGATCGCGACGGCGGCCTTGAGGGCCAAGCTCCAGATAGCCGCGAATGACCTTGTCGATCTGATCGCTGGTCATGCGCAGGCCGTCCACCTTGGTCCGGTCATAGCGTTTCAAGCCCAGATGAGAGGCAGCAACGGTTGTGACGGTGCCGCTGGTGCCAACGATCTGAAACCCCTCACGGGCCTGTTCGTCCTTATACGGCGCAAAATCGGCGAGGTTTTCTTCAAAAAACCAACTCATCAGGGCAAAGCGGGCAGCATCGTCTTCGACATCGTGGAACTGATCGCGCAGTGTGGCGACGCCCAGTGGAACGCTGATCCAGTCCACCACCTTGGCGGCGGGAAAGGGACTGTCGACGGTGTGAAACCCGTTATGCAGCCGCATGATCGCCGTTGAACGGTCGCGTCGCGGAACCGAGGACAGGTCAATCCAGACCAGCTCGGTCGAGCCGCCGCCGATATCGACGACCAACAACTGCTCGGTCTTGGTGCTGACCAGCGGAGCACAGGAAATGACCGCCAGACGGGCTTCTTCCTCGGGTTGGATGATTTCAAGGTTCAGGCCAGTCTCACGCTTCACCTGACGTATGAAGTCGCGTGAGTTTCGGGCGCGGCGGCAGGCCTCGGTCGCCACCAGCCGCATGCGCTTGACCTTGTTGCGCTTCAGCTTCTGCTGACAAATGCGCAAGGCTTGAATGGTTCGCGCCATGGAGGACCGCGACAGCCGTCCGGTCCTTTCAAGCCCCGAGCCCAGTTGCACGGACTTCGAGAAGCTGTCCACCACATGAAACCCGCTGCCCTTGGGCTGGGCGATCAACATGCGGCAGCTATTTGTTCCCAGATCCAGCGCAGCGTACAGGGCGTCTGGATCGGGTCTTGCCGGCGCGGGGCTTTCGACCACCTTCGGGAACGCGCCCGCACCTTTGGGACGCTTGGGCGCCATCGTCACGCCCTCCGATTTTCGAGTTACCCCGACCTTAGGTCGCGGGCGCGCGTCGTGCAAGACGCTCATTAAAGTCATGAGGATTTTGATGGACCCCGACACTGGAGAAACCGGTGCAGGGCCTGTATCCCGAACTGCAAAACGTCGCTGTAAAAGCCCCGGGTGTCGAAATCCGACCGACCCGGCCCCACATAGCCGTTTAGAACCGGATCATCTGGTTAGGAGGAATCAAGATCAATGCCTGACGTCACCATCGTTTACTGGCGCGACATCCCCGCTCAGGTCATCGTGGGCAAGGGCCGCCGTGGCGCAAAACGACAGTTGGATGTGCGGTTCGAGCAAGCCATCGATCGCGCAGCCATGAAGGTGAACGCCAAGGACAGTGATGCCTATCTGGCCGAGTGGCGCAAAGCCGAGCCGTTCGAGGTTGAGGGTGACCCGACCGAGATCGCCGAGGCTGAAGCGCTACGCCTGGAAACGGAATACGATCAGGACCGCATCAAGGCCCTGATCGCAAATGACGGTTGGGCATGAGCCCCAGATCTTTATGGGAGGCCGCAATGGCTTTGCTGAACTTCAAGAAACGTGATGCGGCCGACAAGGCCCCGGTGAACCCGACCGTCGAAGCCTTTTTGCAGGGTTATTCGATCGAAGTCATGCCGCGCACAGCCGAGAAGGTCGAGGATTTCCGCGACCTGCTGCCCGAAGGCACGCGCGTGTACATCGCCCATATCGAGGGCACACCCATCGAGGACATGGTCAAGACCGCCAAGCGGATCGCGGCCGAGGGATATCCTGTCATGCCGCATTTTCCGGCCCGCATCATCAAGGACGCGGCGACGTTGGAAAACTGGATCGCCATGTATCAGGGCGAGGCCGGCGTCGAGCAGGCGTTGCTGCTGGCAGGCGGCGTGGACAAGCCGCATGGCGACTTCGACAGCTCGATGCAGTTGCTGGAAACGGGGCTGCTCGACAAGGCGGGCTTCAAGCGCCTGCACGTCGCGGGTCACCCCGAGGGCAACAAGGACATTGACCCGGACGGTTCGACCAAAAACGTGGACGAGGCGTTGCGCTGGAAGCAGAAATTCAGCGAAACCACTGACGCTGAAATGGCGCTGGCCACCCAGTTTGCCTTTGACGCCAAGCCGATCATCGCTTGGGCCGACGGCCTGAAGGCGGCCGGGATCGAACTGCCGATCCACATCGGCATCGCCGGTCCGGCCAAGCTGCAGACCCTGATCAAATTCGCGATCGCCTGCGGTGTGGGCCCGTCGCTGAAGGTGCTGCAGAAGCGCGCCATGGACGTGTCCAAGCTGCTGCTGCCCTACGAGCCGACCGACGTGATCACCGCGCTGGCCGAGCACAAGGCGGCCAACCCCGACTTCAACATCACCAACGTGCACTTCTTCCCGCTTGGCGGCATCAAGACCAATGCCAACTGGGCCATCGAAAACGGCGGCGCCTCGGCGAAGCCTGCAAACTCCTAAGGACCCGACATGACCCGTACAGTCGTAGAATCAAAGACGAAAACCGCGATCATCGGCTTCGATCAGCCGTTCTGCGTGATTGGCGAGCGGATCAACCCCACCGGCCGCAAGAAGTTGGCCGCCGAGTTGGAAGCGGGCGATTTCTCGACCGTCGAGCAGGACGCGCTGGCGCAGGTCGCGGCCGGGGCGACCGTGCTCGATATCAACGCAGGCGTGGTCTACAACTCGAACCCCAACCCGAACGAGACCGAACCGCCGCTGATGAGACAGATCGTCCAGCTGGTGCAGGGTCTGGTCGACGTGCCGCTGTGCATCGACAGCTCGGTTCCGGGTGCGTTGGAGGCCGGGCTGGAGGCCGCCGAAGGCCGCCCGCTGCTGAACTCGGTCACCGGTGAGGAGGACCGCCTGGAACTGGTTCTGCCGCTGGTCAAGAAATACAACGTGCCGGTCGTTGCGATCTCGAACGACGACACGGGCATTTCGGAAGACCCCGACGTACGCTTTGAGGTTGCCAAGAAGATCGTCCAGCGCGCAGCTGACTACGGCATTCCGGCCCACGACATCGTGGTGGACCCGCTGGTGATGCCGATTGGCGCGATGGCTACTGCCGGCCAGCAGGTCTTTGCCCTGGTACGCCGCCTGCGCGAGGAGCTGGGCGTGAACACCACCTGTGGCGCGTCCAACATCTCGTTCGGTCTGCCGAACCGTCACGGCATCAACAACGCCTTCCTGCCGATGGCGATGGGCGCGGGCATGACCTCGGCCATCATGAACCCGGTGGCGCTGCCGGTGACGCAGAAGAAGATTGCCGAGAAAAAGGCCGAGGTTGCGGCGGCGGGCATCATCCTGCCCGACGGCATGGACGACGAAACCTTCGTTCAGATGTTCGGGCTGGGCTCGACCAAGCCGCGCGCCGGCAAGGAAATGGAGGCCATCCGCGCTGCCAACCTGCTGACCAACAACGACCCGCATGGCGGCGAGTGGATCAAGTTCAACAAACCGGCCGATGCTGCTGGTGCCGAAGGCGAGAGCGCACGTGGCCGCCGGGGCGGTGCTCGACGTCGCCGGGCCTGAACAGGCTGCTTTGTCAACGGGCCGGGCAATCTGCCCGGCCTTTTTGTTTGCCGCGCTGATCGAAGCATCTTGAATTCGGCGAAGGACGGGTGATATTCAGCACCGAGCGGCGGGTATGATGTAATGGTAGCCTGTCAGCTTCCCAAGCTGAACGTGCGGGTTCGATTCCCGCTACCCGCTCCAAAACACTTTGATATTGGCCCGCTTGAAGCTCAAAAGCTGAGGTGGACTGGGGCCATTTCGCGCCAAAATCCCGCCACAAAAAAGCCTAAATGAACGAATTCTCGCGTTATACGGGAAATCCTTTTCGTTTGTGGGGAGGTTTGCCAGATGCGGGCTCGCTACGATTTGAACTGACGGGGGAACCCTCGTTCCTGTGCGAAATTCGCACATTAATGAGTACAAACTGGAGTTCAAATCATGTCGAAGGCAATTCGTAGTCTTTTTATTCGTCTGCGCCGTGACGAGCGTGGCGCCACTCTTGTCGAATACGGTATCGCACTGTTCATCGCGATCGCTGTTGGCGGGACCCTGCTGACCGGTCTGGGCGGCACAACCAACACCAACTTCAATGACGCCAACACGGCTGCAACACGGCCGTAATCCTGCTGTTTTGGCCTGAAAAGCAACTGGTTTTCCGCCGCGAAGACGGCGGGAAGCCAGAACCAGCCCAGTCTCGGCATTCGGCGTCCCGCGTGACGCAGTTTGGGCCTAGGACTGGCCCCACGTTTTCAGAATGACCGGCCCGGCTATTTGGAGGGACCTATGCGATTGAAATCCTTGATGATGACTATTCTTGGCGTGGGTCTGGCGGGTGGCGCCGTGATGATCGCGCAGGAGCAGCTGAGACGGAGCCAGGCCGCCGCTGATCCGACGATCGTTCGCGTGGTCGCCGCAGCAGAAGAGATCCCGTTCGGATCTCCGATTGAAGGTCACAAGTTGACCGCCATCGACTGGCCGGCGGATTCCGTGCCGGCAGGGGTATTTACAAGTTTCGAAGATGTTCTGCCCACAGCAGGTGCCGATCCGCGGCGCGCCAAGCGCGCGTTGGCGCAGGGTGAAATCCTGTTGGCGTCAAAGGTTTCTGACTTCGGTGAGAAGGTCACCATCGTTCAGACCTTGGGCGAGAACAATCGTGCAATGGCCATCAATGTGGATGCGCAGACCGGTGTTGGCGGGTTCGTCACACCAGGTGACTTTGTTGATATCGTGCTGACGCAGGGCAAGAACGAGTCGCTGCGGGCGGTAACGATCCTGCAAAATATCCGTGTCATTGGTGTTGATCAGACGGCTGATGAAGATGTCGACCAGCCCGGGATTGCCCGAACGGTGACTGTCGAAGTCACTCCGGACCAGGGACAGCGGTTGGCATTGGCTCAGAAGGCCGGGCAACTCAGCCTGTCGCTTCGGTCGCTGCAAATCCAGGAAGACAAGCCATTGGAGGCCATCCGCCTCAGCGACATTCTGCTTGAAAAGTCGCCGGTTGCAGAGGGCGCGCCCAAGCCGATCGTGAAGGTGCGTCGGGGCACCACGGACGTCCAGGAAGTTCCTGTTGCCGGCAACCCCTCGAATGCAACCGTGTCCAACTGATCGCTCTCGAGGTCTGTTCATGCCCACGCTGCGCAACATAAAGGACGACGAACAGGGGACCATTCTGGTTTTCGTCGGAATTTGCATGACCGTGATCGTTGGCATGGCGGCGCTGACCTTTGATCTTGGGCGACTGGCTTCTACGCAGACCGACCTGCAGGCTTATACCGATCACGTGGCTCTGGCCGCCGCCGGAGAACTGGATGGCGGTAGTGATGCGATCACACGCGCCACGGCCGCTGCAGCCGGAATGATCGAAGACTCCCAGTTCTTTGCCGAGGGCAGCCAAGATCTGGGGACGGCCGCAGATTATTCGCTGCGGTTTCTGTCGGGACTGCCCGATCCTGCCGCCGATCCGGATGACAATGATCCAGTCGATGGGTTTGTGACGACCGATCCCGCTCTGGCCGTTCTGGTTGAGGTGACCGCGACCCCTAGAACCGTTTTCCTTCCGTTCGGTCGGGCGCTCGCTGACTTGTTGGGCGTCACGCGTCCGGATGAGGATGTCGAGGCTGTCGCGATTGCGGGTTACACCCAATATGCCTGTGATGTGACGCCGTTGATGTTCTGCATCCCTCCCGGCTGGACGGCGAATGCAAACAAAGGGTCAACCATCAAGTTGCGCACTGGAGGTAACGGTGCCGCTTGGGGGCCGGGGAATTTTGGTTTCCTCGACCCGACGGACATCGGCATAAACCCCAACGGTCCTTGCGCGGGGCAGACCGGATCAAAACTCTATATCTGCCTGATCGCGGCGCATGGAAACCTGACGCAATGCGTGTCTCAGCGCGGGGTCGATACCGAACCCGGTCAGCGCAATGGCATTGGCAGCGCAATCTACAATTCACGGTTCGATATTTTCCACTCGACGATGAGCAACCTCAAGAATGATGAAGATTATGCGCCCGGACCGCAGGTCATCGCGGGCTGGGAAAACTCTGGCGGAAGCTGTCTGAAGAACAATCCCGAGGTTTCGACCGACTCGATGCCGTTTCCGCCCGACGATTGCTTTGCCGCCGGCACCTGCGCGCATGGCGGCCGTTTTGGAAACGGTGTCTGGACCTCCGGCAAAGCGGCTTATTTGGACATGAACTATGGCGACGGTCCGGCCAATGATCTGACGCCGCACCCGCTGGGTAACCCGACGGGTAATACGCGATACGAAATGTATCTCGACGAGATCGCCAGGGCTGGTACGGGTGATGTGCTGTTCGGGCGCAGCGAGTCCGGCCGCCCGCAATGCGCGAGCACAACGCTGGACGACCCTGACCGCCGCACATTTATCGCAGCCGCCATAAACTGCGGTGCCAATCCGGTCGCGGGACGCGCGGAGAACGTTCCGGTGCAGGAGTTTGTAAAGGTTTTCCTGATCCAGCCGCTCGAAGAATCCTCGGGGACTGATTTTGACATCTATGTCGAGGTGGTCGAGCAGGTCGGCGGTGGAGTAGGTGGCAGCAGCGATGATGGCGTTTTTCGCGATGTCGTGAGGTTGTATCGATGACTCGGCTCGTTCGACATATCCGACGGTTGCGGTCGTGCGAGGCCGGCGCCCCGATGGTCGAGTTCGGGATCGTACTTCCGTTGATCCTGCTGTTCTTTGCCGTGATCATCGAAGGTGGGCGTATCACTTGGATTCATCAGGCAACGTCGGCCGGTGTGCGTGACGCCTCGCGTATGATCGCGCGGATCGCGCCGTTGGACTTGTGCGCAGCGGGCGGAGTCGGCAGCTATGACGCTCTGGCCACGGACATCGTCCAGAACCAGTTGGGCGGTTCGTCGATCATGCCGCATGGCACAACCGTCATCGACGTCACGCCGCGCTGTATCTCGCGGGCTGGCGTGTACCGGATCAATCCGACTTCGGTGGTCGAGGTCACGGCTCAGATCCGGATCGAGTACCTGTTTGGAAATGTTTTCAGCCTTTTCGGGGCAGCGCTGGGGCCTCTCGACACCGAGATCTCGGACCAGAGCCGGGTGTTTGGGGTATGACGGGTAATCTGCATATGCTGCGCGCTTTCTGGCGCCGTGAACATGGATCGGCACTGGTCGAGCTGGGCATGGTCGTTCCGTTGTTCCTGGTGCTCGTGTTTGGAATTCTCGAGTACGGACGGCTCTACTGGTCCACGACGATGGCGCAGAAAGCGATGCAAAAAGCCTCACGGCTTGCCACGGTCGGGCCGCCCCTGTGTGGCGCGATGCCGGCCACGCACACGCTGGCCGGTGGCGCCCCCGCAACAACCAAGTTCGGCGCGCTGTGCCGCAGTGGCAGCATCTGCGCCACTCCGAACCTGCCGGCGCCGTGTCAGCTTGACGCATCAACCGCCTATGGCAGCCGGATCTGGGACGAGATCGAAATGCTGCTGCCGCCCGGAGCCACCGCGGCAAATGTGCAAATCACCTATTCGCACGATCCTCGTCTTGGTTTTCTTGGTGGACCCTATACGCCGGTAGTTACAGCCGAACTGGTAAACCTGGACTACGATTTCGCGCTGCCAATTGGGCCGCTGGTCGCCCTTGCTGCTGGCAACCCTGCCATATCCGCCAGCAGCCCCAACACCATTTCAATCCCAACGATGAGCACATCCGTCCCGGCCGAGGATCTTGCCATCGGTGCCGTTGAGTAAGGAGAAGAGTCATGAGTGCCAAGCAGATTTCAGTGCTGTTGATTTCACCGGACGAAGAGATTTTCGCGGCAATCGAAACCTCGTTGGAGGGGCTGAGCAATTGCCGTTTTACGGGCCGCAAGGACACTGTCGCGCGGGTCAACGGGACGGCTGTTGCATTGTCAGCGCGTCATGACGTGGTTCTGTTCGATGTGGATGACAGTTCGCCCGAGCTGTTGCAGACCGCACAGCAAATTTGTGACGCGCGCATGCCCAATGCGATCATTATCGCGCTGGCGTCCGAAGATCTGCCGCTGGAGAAAGCCCGACAGCTCAAAAAGCTTGGAGTTGATGACGTGCTGCCGCGCAATGCAATCCATGAGGAGATCATTCCGCAGGTGGATGCGATCCGTGCCCGGCGGCAGGCGCAGCTTCCCGCCGTTTGGGGTGGACAAGCCACACTTGGCAAGTTGATCGCGGTTGGCAAATCTCGTGGTGGCGTCGGATCGTCCTTGGTTGCGGCCAATATGGCGAACGAGCTTCAATCCAAGGCCGGATTCCTGAAAAAGACGGCGTCGAACTCGGTTGCGCTGGTGGATCTGGACTTTCAGTTCGGCTCGATTGCGGCCCTGATGGATGTCGCCGAAAGCGACGCGATGTGGCGTATGGCCATGGAAGGCAGCATTCCCGACAGTGCCTTTTTGGAACAGGCGATGGTCAAGTCGCCCTGCGGGGTCGATATCCTGGCGGCTCCGTCGCGCTATGGTCCGTTGACTGCAATCAAGGAAGAGCAGATTTCGGCCATTCTGGATTCCCTGAAACGTACCCATGACTACGTCGTGGTAGATTTGCCGCGGGCGCTGGTGGAATGGATTACGCCCGTCCTGACGCAAGCGGACCGCCTATATTTGGTGACGGACGTTGCCGTTCCGTCCGTTCGCTCGGCCCGCAAGCTGATGGATTTCTACCAAGCGGAAAACCCAGCGCTGGAAATTCAACTGGTCGCCAACCTTGAAAAGAAACCCATCATTCCGGCGGCGCACCACAGAGCGGCGGCAAAACTCCTTGAAAAGGACTTTGCATTTTGGGTGCCGCGCGACGAGCGCACGGTACGCGAGTCGGTCGATCGGGGCGTGCCGTTAGAGGATGTTTCATCCCGTGCACCGATGACACGCGCAATCCGAAAGCTGGCGCACGAGACATGCCTGTCATTGCCGCCTCGGGTCGGCCAGAACTGAGCCAGACTGTTTCGGAATAGTTAAATATTTGCAGAAGGTTAAGTAGATGTTTCGAGAATTCGACCGACCAGGCCAGGAAAAACCGGACGCTTCGAAAGTTGTGCCGTTGGACACCAAGCAGTTTGCTCAGATCGGCAAGCCGGTTCATGGCTCCGGCGATGACCTCGTATTGATGCATGACATCCAGAACGATCGGATAGATCTGAAGGCGCGACTGCATAACTCCTTGCTGGACAAGCTGAACCTCGCCGTTATCGAAAAGGTCGAGGAAGAAACGCTGCGGGGCGAAATTGGGCGACATGTCACCGAACTGCTGCGCGCCGAAGGCCGTGCGATGCGCAGCGAGGAGGTCAAGCAGCTTGTCGAAGAGCTGATGCACGAAGTGCTTGGACTGGGTCCGCTGGAACCGTTGTTGGCCGACCCCACGATCAACGATATCCTCGTGAACGGCCACACGCAGATTTTTGTCGAGCGCTCCGGCATCCTCGAAAAGACATCGGCACGCTTCCGGGACGAACGTCATCTGCTGCGGATCATCGACAAGATCGTCAGCCGGATTGGTCGCCGTATTGATGAACGGCAACCGTGGGTGGATGCGCGGTTGGAAGATGGCAGCCGCGTCAACGCGATCATTCGGCCCTGCGCACTGGACGGGCCGGCGCTTTCCATTCGAAAATTCTCGCGGGTTCCGCTGACGATGGAACGCCTGATCAAAAACGAGGCCTTGAACGAAAGCGCGGCCAAACTGCTGCGGGGATTGGTTGAAGCCAAGATGAACGTGCTGATCTCGGGCGGAACCGGATCGGGCAAGACCACGATGCTGAATGCATTGTCGTCGTATATCAGCCCTCGGGAGCGGATCGTCACGATTGAAGACGCGGCCGAACTTCAGCTTCAGCAGGAACATGTCTTGCGCATGGAAACGCGGCCTGCTGGCCTCGACGGTACTGGCGCCGTTGCCCAACGAGACCTTGTGCGAAACGCGCTGCGGATGCGTCCGGATCGGATCATCATCGGCGAGGTGCGCGGCTCCGAAGCATTCGATATGTTGCAGGCGATGAATACCGGCCATGACGGGTCGATGACGACGGTACACGCCAACAGCCCACGCGATGCACTTTCCCGGGTCGAGCAGATGGTGCAAATGGGCGGGCTGGAGCTGCCGCATGCAGCAATCCGCGCGACTATCGCTTCGGCAATTCACTTTGTTCTGCAATTGAACCGCCTGTCTGATGGTACCCGCCGTGTCACCTCGATTGCCGAGATCACCGGCATGGAGGGCGATATCGTGACCATGCAGGACATCTTCGTCTTCAAACGTGAAGGCAAGGACGAGGCCGGCAACATCCTTGGGCGCTTCATGCCGACCGGTATCCGACCGAAATCCAGCGATGCGCTGGCGGCGGCGGGTGTCGACCTTTCATCGATCAAGTTCAACTGAGGGACCCGGCCATGTTGGAAGATCTCAGATCCTTCTTTTCGACGCACAGCATAGACTCGTTGATCGGACCAGAGATGGAAGTGGGCGGTTACGATGTCCGCTTTGTCCTGTCACTCTTGATATTCCTCGGCGCACTGATTGCCTTCGAAGGGGTCCGTCAGCTTTTGAAGCGCGGAGAAAACCGGGAAGAGGCGATAAACCGGCGCATCCAGATGCTGAACCAGGGAAAGACTGGCGAGGACGTTCTGGAATTGCTCAAGCCGCGGGAGAGCAAACCACTCATGAAGTCGTTTCCGCTGGTCGGCGACTTGCCGGGTGCCCTTGCGGCATCGGGCCTGAACATGGTGCCGGAAATGTTCCTGTTGGGTTGTGGGGGTGCTTTTCTGGTTTCGGCGACAGGAGGCTCATTGGTGGCCAACCCACTGACGGTAATACCCGTGAGCGCTGTGTGCTTCCTGTTGGCTCCGTTGGTCTACCTTGGCGCCAACCTCAGACGGCGCAAGGCTGCGCTGATCAAGCAGTTGCCGGATGCGTTGGACCTGATGTCGCGTGGGTTGAAGGTCGGACATCCGTTGAACACGACCTTGCAGAGCGTAGCAAACGAAATGCCCGATCCGATCGGAACTGAATTCGGTCTGGTCGTGGACCAAGTCGCTTACGGAGAAGAGTTAACGACCGCCATTCGCAACATGGCAGACCGAGTAGATGAAGAGGATATCCAGTACCTCTCGGTCGCGCTGACGATGCAGCACGGCACTGGCGGCGATCTGGCCGGCATTCTGCGGACATTGGCGCGCGTCATCCGTGCCCGAATGTCCTTGCGGCGCAAGATCAAGGCCATTTCTGCCGAGGGTCGGATGACCGCCTATATCCTGTCGTTCATTCCTGTCGGGATTGCCCTCGTGATGACGGTCATGACGCCGGACTATTACGGAAGCGTGGTGCAATACCCGATTTTCTGGCCCGTCATGAGCGTCATTTCTGCGGCCATCGTTCTGAATGCCATCGTTTTGTTCAAGCTTGTCAATTTCCGGATCTGAGGGAGGGTTGTCGAAATGGAAATCGTGAACTCGCTACTCGACACTGGTCTCTTTTCCCAACTCATGATCCTGGGCGTTGTTGCCGCCGGCGCGATCGTTGCATTCTTTGGGATATCATCGTCGCTCGGCGATCGGTCTACAGCAGCCGAACGGATGCTGCCCAAACGAACAAGGGGCCAGAGCCTTGCACGTCTTGTGCCGGAAAAGGTGGAGGGCGATACACCGACCGGGCTGAGCGCCGCACTTATCCCCAGCGATGCAAGTGTCAGGTTCGAAGTTGGCCAAGTGCTTGCGCGCTCAGGGTTTCGCGGCCGGAATGCAATCGCCAATTTCTATCTGATCCGTTTGGGCTTGGCGACGTTTCTGCCGCTCGTCTTTCTTGTCCTCATGTCTTGGCAGCCTGCGTCCAGTATCGGCGCCACGATCAACGATTATGTGTCTGGTCTAAATTCATTTCAGATCTTGCGGAACCTTGGCATCCTCTGCGGCATCGGGTTCTTCATCCCCCAGCTTTGGATGAGCGCTCGGATCAAGGAGCGTAAACGTCGGATGGAGAATGCGTTCCCGAACATGCTGGACTTGCTCCAGATTGGGATCGAGGCGGGAATGGGCTTTGACCAGGCGCTTCTCAAAGTTGCAGTGGAAATGCAGACTGTATCGCCCGAAATGTCCGAGGAAATTCTGATTGCCCTGAGCGAGATTCAGGCCGGGCGCGACCGTGAAGTCGCGTTGATGAGAATGGCGCGCCGGACGGGGATCGACGAAATGAGTTCGTTCGTGAGCGTCGTCCTCCAGTCGTCCCGGTTCGGCGTCCCGTTGTCGGCCGCCTTGACTACGTATTCCGAAGAAATGCGCGAACTGAGAGAGCTTCGCGCGCAGGAGAAAGCCAACAAGTTGCCGGTGCAGATGTCCGCGGTCATGGCGAGCCTGATGTTGCCCTCGATCGCGGGGCTGATCCTTGCACCGATCATCATTCGATACGTCGAAACCTTCGTGAAATGACGTTGTTTTTGTGGGTGCGGCGCTCCCGGGTCCACACGAGGTCAACTGTGCGTCCCCGACTTGGGTCGCGTTCTTTCAGGCGCTGTAAAGCAGCATCGACCAGCCGGCCAGGATCAGGCCCGAAAGGCCTATGGCAATCCCAAGAGGAAACTCGCGTCCGCTGAGCGTTGCTGCAAGCTTTCCTGTCGGTTGTCGGACGAACAGGCGCAGCAGGGTCAAGCTGGTCAGTCCAAACGCCATCGCGGCAGAAAGCAGCAGCATATATGTCGAAAGGGCTTGGGTCGGTATCGCCAGAAAAACCACCGGTAGCATCTTGGCGTCTCCGCCCCCCAGCCAACCGGCGGCGAAAAGGGCAAAACAGATCCCAAAGCAAAGCCCGGCGGCGATCAATCGCAATCCAACTTCATGCAAACCGAGGGCAGGGGACCCTACCAGAAACAGGGCAACCCCTATCAGGCAGTACAGGTTCGGTATCCGGTATTCGGTTAGGTCCGTCCACGCCACCGCCACAAACAGCGGCACCATCAACCACAGAGGTACCCAACTATGCCAAGGCAGATCAATCATCATGCGCGTGCCTGATTGTGTCTGCCGTGCAAGGCTTCGCGTTCTTCGATCGAAACCAGCCGTCTGGCCAACATGTGGAAGTTCTCCATTCCTGTCTTGCCGTAGATATGCTTGAGATGCGTTCTCACAGTCGCCGGACCAATCTCGAGCTCGGATCCAATGGACTGTTGCGACAGTCCCCGGGAAATCAGAACGCAGACCCGCCATTCGGCCCGTGTCAGGCCCGCTGGGTTTTCGAGGCTCATCAGCGGCGCGTCATTCACCGCCCTTTGGATGGTCGTTACGGATTGGCGGGAAATTGCTTCCGTAATCAGACCGGCGCGTCTGTTGCGGTAGATTTCGGAAATTTCGGGTGCGACTGTCTCTATCGCTTCGCGCCAGCCGGGTTCGAGACCTTTGGCGAAATGCAGCTCCAGAAAATCGATTTCGCAGCCTTGGTTGTCGAGACAGACGAACAGGATATCGTGCAGCTTGCGGTGCGAGATCCAGTCCAGAACAACGGCAGAAAACTCGTTTACGGGTTTCCCGTGATCCTTGAGACTGAAGACGACGCCTTTCTTTGGCTTGCTCGCAAACGGACCAATCACGTCGTTCGTGAAGGAAAGGAAAAGCGGCCGGCTTATTGTCGTGTCACGGGTATCTGCGCGCGCAGCTACTCGGCTGCCACCTTTATTGAGCCAGACACGGCTGAGGGTACCACAATCGGCTCCAAACGCGTTGACAACTTCGGTCAACGCAGCGTCCAGAACCACTCCGCCCTGGCTCCATTGAATGAAACTGATCAATGCGCGTGTGTGTTGCGTGTTCGGTAGCCACGCACCTGCACGGCCCATCCCCCTGTCCATATAGCACCAACTGGTAAACGTCTTACTCACTAAAGCGAGCCGGTTCAGCGGCTTCTGTAGATTTGAATTACTCTGCCCAATACATTCATATTTTACGATTTTTACGCAAAAATCACCAAGAATCTTATTAAGTTTCCGGATGGGGAGAAAAACACACGAAAAAAAGCAGACAATTAGGCTCAAAAGGCTGAAAAGAGTTGACGATCAGAAACAATAACAGTCAGCGGGTGTGATTGGCCAAGGGCGACACGCTCTGGTATTTCAGGAGGGCTGGCGGGCCTGAAAGACGTTGATGACTGCCGGGATGCCAAACCCATCTGCCGTTTGAAAACTCGAAAACTCCTGGGCCACGGCGCTCTGGATTTTTCGTTCGTCGGCCTCATCGCCTTCAAAATGCGCTATCACGCGCGCGGCCGGCCCGACCCGGGTGCAAAGCTCAGCGGTGGCCTCCACCGATCCAAGCCCCGGTAGTCGGAGGCTTACGGGGTTGGCGAAGATGTCATCCAAACCCGCCGTTGCCATCATGCCGGTCACATGGTCGATGTCATGAAAGGCCAGTGGCCCGGGTGCGTACCGACCATATTTTGGTGGGTGGCCCAGATGCGATGTGGCGGCCATGTGGGGAATCCTGAACCAGGGATTGTCAGCCAGAGGTCCCCATGCGGCAAAAGTCATTTGTCCGCCGGGGGCCAGAGCCTTGGCGATGTTGGCGAACGCCGCAACAGAATCCTGAAAGAACATGACACCGAACCGCGATATCGCAGCGTCGAACGCGCCCTCGGGGAACCGGGCGACCTGAGCGTCGACGCATTGGAAATCGACGTTTTCAACACCCGCGGACAAGGCCCTTTCCCGCGCTCGGCTTAGGAACGGCTCAGAAATGTCGCCGCCAAGAACATGGCCCTGCGGTCCGACACGCTGGGCGGCCGCGATGGTGCTGGCGCCGGTCCCGCAGCCGATGTCCAGCACGCGCATTCCGGGTTCCAGTTCGGCCTGATCCAGAACGAGGTCCAGAACCGGGGCCAGCATGTGGTCCAGTTTGTCCTCAAAAGTCAGCCACTTGGTGCCGGATTCGGAGTTGCCCCAGTATTCAGCCTGATCTTCGTTTGCTGTTTGCATGGGGGTCCTCCGCAGTTTTTCGGACTATGCCTTTCTGCGGCGACGGCGGCCAGTTTTTTCCGCATCGCCTCCGGTGTTGAAGGACGGAGCGGGGAGGGTGACGATCTTAACCAGTTCCGGGAACGGGTCGGTCTTGTGCGGAATCGCGTTGGCGGCGACGAAATGCTCCTGGAATTTCGGCTCGATCGCGGTTTCGACCTTGGTGATCTCGCGCACCACGCGTTCGATCTCGGCCCGGGCGGCGATGTTGCACAGCGCGATGCGTGCGCCGGTGCCGGCGGCGTTGCCCGCGCTTTGGACCTTGTCCAGCGGCGCGTCGGGGATCATGCCCAGAACCATCGCGTGTTTGGTCGAGATATGGGCGCCGAACGCCCCGGCCAGCACCACGCGTTCCACACGGTCCACGCCCATCTCGTCCATCAGCAGCCGCGCCCCGGCATATAGCGCGGATTTCGCCAGCTGGATCGCCCGGATGTCGCCTTGGGTCACGGTGATGCGCGGGCCGCCCTCGGCGCTGGCGTCATGGATCAGGTAGGAATGGGTGCGGCCCTCGGGGATGCAGCGGCTGGAGCCGGTCTGTTCGGCCGAGCCGATCAGGCCGCTCTCGTCCAGCAGGCCGGCCATGCGCATTTCGGCCACCGCCTCGATGATGCCCGACCCGCAGATGCCAGTGATGCCGGTGGTGGCGATGTCGGCCTCGAACCCGTCTTCGTCCGACCACTTGTCCGAGCCGATCACCCGGAACCGGGGTTCCTTGGTCACGGGGTCGATTTGAATGCGCTCGATCGCGCCGGGCGCGGCACGCTGGCCCGAGCTGATCTGCGCACCTTCGAAAGCAGGTCCGGTGGGCGAGGAACAAGCCAGCACGCGGGTCGTGTTGCCCAGCAGAATCTCGGCATTGGTGCCGACGTCCACGATCAAAACCAGGTCCTGCGACTTGCCCGGCTCTTCGCTTAGCGCCACGGCGGCGCAGTCGGCCCCCACATGGCCCGCGATGCAGGGCAGGATGTAGACCTGCGCGCGGGGGTTTATCGTGGTCATATCCATCTCGCGCGCGGGCAGCGACACGCTTTCCGACGTGGCCAGCGCAAACGGCGCCTGGCCCAGTTCGACCGGGTCCAGACCCAACAGCAGGTGGTGCATCACCGGGTTGCAGACGAACACGGTTTCCACGATCAGGGCCGGGTCGATCCCGGCCTCCTCAGCGATCGAGGTGACCAGATCGTTGATCGCCTCGCGCACGGCCCGGGTCATTTCCTGATCACCGCCGGGGTTCATCATCGCGTACGAGACGCGGCTCATGAGGTCCTCGCCGAACCGGATCTGCGGGTTCATCAGGCCGGAGGAGGCCTTGACCTCGCCGGTGTCCAGATCGGTAAGATGCGCGGCGATGGTGGTCGAGCCGAGGTCGATGGCCAGCCCGTACAGCCCGCCTTCGTGCAGGCCGGGCCAAATTTCGACGATTCGCGCCACGCTGTCCTTGTGGCCCTTGTGCAGGGCGACCGTGACCTCCCACTTGCCCTTGCGCAGGGTCGGCTGCAGTTTGGACAGAAGCGACAGGTCGGCGGTGACGGCGTCGATCTGCCACTGCTCGCGCAGGGCGCGCTCCAGCCGTTCCAGATCGCCAGTGGGCGAGTGCATGTCCGGTTCTTCGACCACTACGAAATAAAGGCGCGTGGCCGGGTCCATGGTGATGGCGCGCGCGGCGGCGGCCTTGCGCACCACCTGGCGGTGAACCTGGCTTTCGGGTGGGACGTCGATCACCACGTCGCCTTGAACGGTGGCCTGACAGCCCAACCGACGGCCTGGTTTCAACCCGCGCTTGTCGTCATAGCGCTGCTCGACCGCGTTCCATTCGCTCAGCGCGTCTTCGCGGACCGTGACGCCGTGTTTGGGAAACTCGCCATAGCTGGGCGTGATCTGGCATTTCGAGCAGATCCCGCGCCCACCGCAGACCGAATCCAGATCGACCCCCAGCTGCCGGGCCGCCGTCAGGATCGGAGTGCCAACGGGGAAATGTCCGCGTTTGCCCGAAGGGGTAAAGACGACAAGGGGATCGGTGGTCATGACGGATGCCTTTTTGGTGTTCGCGCATATGGCGGCAAGATATGGGTTTCGCGGCAAAGGGAAAGGCCAATCCGCGGCAGGTTTTGCGCGGCTTGCGTCGTTTTCCGCGCCATCACGGCGGTTTGTGGGCGAACAAGTTGGGCCAAGGGCTTTTCCTTTGGTCGAAACCATGTAATAGGGTCACCGCCAAACGGGGTTTTGCATGGGGTTAACAGATGCAGATTCGTGAGGCACTCACCTTTGATGACGTTCTTTTGGTTCCGGCGGCCTCGTCGGTGCTGCCGGCAACGGCGGACACGTCCACGCGCGTGACGCGCGCGATCACCATGAACATACCGCTGCTCAGCTCGGCCATGGACACGGTGACCGAGGCGCGCATGGCCATCGCCATGGCGCAGGCCGGCGGCATCGGGGTGATCCACAAGAACCTGACAGTCGAGGAACAGGCCCGCGAGGTGCGCCGGGTCAAGCGGTTCGAATCCGGCATCGTTTACAACCCAGTCACCCTGCGCGCCGATCAGACGCTGGCCGATGCCAAGGCCTTGGTCGAGCGCTACAACTTCACCGGTTTCCCGGTGGTGGATGAAGAAGGCCGCGTCGTTGGCATCGTGACCAACCGCGACATGCGTTTCGCTACCTCGGACGACCAGCCGATCCGCGCGATGATGACCTCGGACAACCTGGCCATGCTGCAAGAACCGGCCGACAGGGAAGAGGCCATCAGCTTGATGAAGGCCCGCCGGATCGAAAAGCTGCTGGTCGTGGATGCCGACGGCAAGCTGACCGGCCTGCTGACGCTGAAAGACACGGAACAAGCGGTGCTGAACCCCACGGCCTGCAAGGACGGTTTGGGCCGACTGCGTGTCGCGGCGGCAACGTCTGTTGGCGATGCCGGTTTTGAACGATCCGAGCAGCTGGTCGACTCTGGTGTCGACATCATCGTGGTCGACACGGCGCACGGTCATTCCCAAGGAGTGCTTGACGCGGTGAAGCGGATCAAGTCGCTATCCAACGAGGTTCAGATCATCGCGGGTAACGTAGCAACGGGCGACGCGACCAAAGCTCTGATCGACGCCGGTGCCGATGCGGTGAAGGTCGGGATCGGGCCGGGCTCGATCTGCACCACGCGCATGGTGGCCGGTGTCGGCGTGCCGCAACTGACCGCGATCATGGATTGTGCGGCGGCGGCCGGAGACGTGCCGGTCATTGCTGATGGTGGCATCAAGTTTTCGGGCGATTTCGCCAAGGCCATCGCGGCGGGGGCGTCCTGCGCCATGGTCGGCTCGATGATCGCCGGCACCGATGAAAGCCCGGGCGAGGTCATTCTGTACCAGGGCCGCTCTTTCAAATCCTACCGCGGCATGGGCAGCTTGGGCGCGATGGCGCGCGGCTCAGCCGATCGTTATTTCCAGAAGGACGCCGCGAATGACAAGCTGGTGCCCGAGGGGATCGAGGGACAGGTGCCCTACAAGGGCTCGGCCAGCGCCGTTGTTCACCAACTGGTCGGCGGTCTGCGTGCGGCCATGGGCTATACCGGCTGCGCGACCGTTGATGAAATGCGCCGCAATTGTCAGTTCGTGAAGATTACCGGAGCGGGTCTGAAGGAAAGCCACGTGCATGACGTACAGATCACACGCGAAAGCCCCAACTATCGCGTGATGTGACGGTTTCCGTCGGACTCAGGACCTCGACATGACCCCAGGCGCGCGCGTTCAGGCCGCTATCGAAATCCTAGACGATTTTCTGGGCGGAACTCCCGCCGAGAAAGCGTTGACGGGCTGGGCGCGGCGCAGCCGTTTCGCCGGATCGAAGGACAGGGCAGCGATCCGCGACCATGTCTTTGACGCGCTTCGGCATCTTCGGTCTTACGCTGCGATCGGCGGTGCAAGGACGGGGCGAGGCCTGATGCTGGGCGCTCTGCGGTCGCAGGGTCAGGACCCGGGCGATCTGTTCACCGGAGATCGTCATGCCCCAGACTCCGTCACGGCGGACGAAGTCGGTCGCCCATTCGAAACGGAAGCCGAGCAGTTTGACATTCCCGAGTGGCTTTGGCCGGTTTTCGAGCGGTCGCTTGGTGAAAATGCCAGAGAAGCCGCCGCCGCGCTGCAATCGCGCGCTCCGGTTCACCTGCGGGTCAATTTGGCCCGCACGAGCTTGCAAGAGGCGGTGGACGCGCTGACGCGGGAAGGGATTTCCACTGCGCCGCACCCGGCCTGCGAGACAGCGCTTGAAGTTGTCGAAGGTGCCCGGAAGATTTCGCAATCCCAAAGCTATCGTGACGGCTTGGTCGAGTTGCAGGATGCAGCGAGCCAAGCTGTCGTTGCTGCATTGAACCTCAGGCCTGGCATGAGGGTTCTGGACTATTGTGCCGGGGGTGGCGGCAAGGCGCTGGCCATGGCCGCCACCGGCGGTGTCGAAGTCTTCGCCCATGACGCCAACCCCGGGCGCATGCGTGACCTTCCTGACCGAGCGCAACGGGCGGGAGCGCGCATTACAATCCTGTCCACAGATGACCCGGAAAAACTCGGCCCGTTTGACGTGGTGCTGACTGACGCCCCCTGTTCCGGGAGCGGCTCGTGGCGGCGCGCACCTGCGGGCAAATGGGCTTTGACGCCCGAGCAATTGGCCCAGTTGCCTCAGACACAATTGTCCATTCTGGACGCGGCCGCACCCCTCGTCTGTGATGGCGGTGTATTGGCTTACGCCACCTGTTCGATGCTGGATGTCGAAAACAGAGGCGTCATAGACACGTTCCTGTCGTCGCATCCGGAATGGCAATGCACGTTCAGCCGATTGTGGCAGGTTGTACACGGGACTGACGGCTTCTATTCCGCCCACTTGACGCGACGCTGATACGCTGAAAACAACTTAAAGGAGAATATTCGCCGGATTCCTTAAGCGGATATTAACCCTTTGTGCCACGATATGCCGTGGATTGATTTTGAATTGAGTTGTTGATGACCGAAGTCGCTCAATTTACGCCAAGCTTGACTGGGCGGCACTTTCCGAGCTGGTCGCGGGCCATCTCTCTGGTCGGTGTCGCGCTTTTGTTGGTCATTCTCGCACAGTTCTTTCCGATCTCACCCCAGTTGGTTTCGGGCCTGCTGGCGGTCGGAGGGTCTTTTCTGGCCGTTGGCGCGTTTGTTATGTTGCGCGGATGGTTCTCGTATCGCGTTGACAAACAGGCGCAAACCATTCTCGCGTCGTTTCTAGAAAAAGAGCCCGCCCCGGGATTCATCACGGATGCCAACGGGCGGGTGCTGATCGTGAATTCCGCAGCGCGAGACAGGTTCAACGCCTCGACAGGCGCAAGGCTGGACATGTGTTTGCGGTCCGTTTTCGCCAATCCTGCGGCGATACTGGTTCGGATGCAGTCATTGGCGCAAGTCGAAGGGCGCGCGGCAGAAGACATCGTGACAAAGGGTACGACAATTCCAGTTCTGGCGATCGACCTCGGCGATGATCTGTACCTGTGGCGGATCAAGGCCTCGGGTCGGCAACCCTGGGCGTATGCTTCGCTTCCAATCGTGACGCTCGGGCGAAATGACGTGGTCCTGAACATGAATGCCGCGGCCGAGGCGATGCTCCAAGGCAGCGAGGTGGGCGCGGCCGAGGCTCTGACGCCGGAGGTCATATCCGGTGAAACGGTTCTACGCCTGCCTGCTCAAGAAGGTTCGCGGCGGGTATTCGTGTGCGAGGTTCAAAAAACCAGTGCGGGCCGGGATATCGGGCTGGTCGTGCTTGACGACGCGCCTGCAGATCAGTGGACCACGACTTTCGCCGACGTCCCGGTACCCATGATGCACCTTGCTCCGGGCGGAGAGATTCTGGATGCCAATCGATTGGCGCGCAAGCTGATCGGTGATGTTGAGTTGGGTCAGACCAATATCGACACGATTCTAAGCGGATTGGGGCATCCCTTGCGGGACTGGCTGCTTCAGGTCGCCGCATTCGATGGGCCACCACGTTCCGAATTCCTGCGGCTGGGTGGAAAGGACCGAGAGGTCTTCGTGCAACTGACCCTGACCCGCATCGTCAAGAACGGTGAGGTGCGCCTTGTTGCTGTGTTGAACGACGCGACCGAACTCAAGACGCTGGAGGCTCAGTTCGTCCAAGGGCAAAAGATGCAGGCGGTCGGGCAGCTGGCGGGCGGTGTGGCGCATGATTTCAACAACCTGCTGACCGCCATTTCCGGACATTGCGACCTGCTGCTGCTGCGCCATGATCAAAGTGATCCGAACTACGGCGATCTCGTCCAGATAAACCAGAATGCCAACCGGGCCGCTGCGTTGGTCAGCCAGTTGCTGGCCTTTTCCCGAAAACAGACTCTGCGACCCGAAGTGCTGGATCTGCGCGATACCATTTCCGACCTGATCCACTTGTTGAACCGCCTTGTAGGCGAGAAGGTCAAGCTGATCCTCAGTCATGATCCGGTTCTCAAGCCCGTTCGCGCAGACAAGAGGCAGTTGGAACAGGTCGTCATGAACCTCGTGGTGAACGCGCGCGATGCGATGCCCGACGGCGGAGAGATCCGTATCGAAACCGAGGTGTTTTCTTTGACCGAGCCGCTGATGCGGGACAGGGCGACCGTTCCGGCGGGTGAATATGTTTCGGTCAAGGTCATCGACAGTGGCGTCGGTATTCCGTCAGACAAGCTGCAGAAGATTTTCGAACCCTTCTACACGACCAAACGGACAGGCGAGGGGACCGGGCTGGGTTTGTCAACGGTCTATGGCATCGTCAAGCAAACCGGCGGCTTCATCTTTGTGGACAGCACCGAAGGGCGTGGGACCGAGTTCAACGTCATGCTGCCGGTCTGCTTGGCACGGGACCCCGAGGTTGCGATCGAACCGCCGGCGCAACCGGGGCCGAATGCGCATCAAGGCGAAGGTGTCGTTTTGTTGGTCGAGGACGAAGCACCGGTACGCGCCTTTGCAACCCGTGCCTTGCGCCTCAAGGGCTATACCGTCTTTGAGGCGGGCTCGGCCGAGGACGCGTTGCGCATTCTCGAGGATCAGAACCTGCACGTCGACGTCTTCGTCACGGACGTGGTCATGCCCGGAATGGATGGTCCAACCTGGGTTGCCAAGGCGCTGGAAAGCCGGCCCGATGTGCGGGTGGTCTTCATGTCAGGCTATACCGAAGGCGCGTTTGGGGACGCTGGGCCGGAGATCAGAAACTCGACTTTCCTGCCCAAGCCCTTTTCACTGACACAATTGACCGAGGCGGTGTTTCAGCACCTCAACTAACGCGCCTGCTGATGCAGACGAAACTCGACGGCATGAGCCTTGCGGAATGTATCCATGGTCTGGTCCGAAAGTGTCAGTTCCCGTTTGGGCGATACATTTTCGCGGGTCAGACTGATCCGGGCGTTCAGCCGATCTTGAAGGAAGTCCAGAATCTCGTCCTGGTGTTCGTAACGAAAGATATGCTTAG
This sequence comes from Ruegeria sp. BJ5, assembly GCF_056537865.1. Lineage (NCBI taxonomy): Bacteria > Pseudomonadati > Pseudomonadota > Alphaproteobacteria > Rhodobacterales > Roseobacteraceae > Ruegeria > Ruegeria sp. BJ5. The sequence continues at coordinate 563,698 of NZ_JBQFSH010000001.1, read as the reverse complement.
CGCCGGCGCCATTGCTGCGGGTCCGGAAGAATTCAGTTTGGCTTCCGACATCGGCAAACCCGGGACGGGGCGATTGCATATAGGCCTGAACAAACATGTCGAAAGACATGCCGGCGGTCGAATGCGGGTGGCCAGTCAATTCGGTGCGCGTCCTGTACCGGTACCAGCTGCCCAGCCAATCGACGGGTTCGCGGACTACGGCCATGATTTCCATTTCCGTGTCGTACATCTTGCGGAAAATGTTTTGGAAGAAACGGTCATAGCGACGCACCGGCGCATGTTTCAGATCCGGTGGACCCGATACCACGATATCTGCGCGGTCCCGCAACGCGACCTGATAGGCGGTGCTTCCGGTTTTGGGCAGCGACAGAAGCGCAAGGCGTTCCTTGAAGAAGATCAGCATTTCATGTCTTTCCTGCGCCGAAGGCTGTCGTGCCGCATGATTGTCCGCCCCGGCGGCCGAGGTCAATTGCTTCCGCACAAAATCACCAGCCTGTTCAAGTTAAATTTCATCGCAAAGACAGAGCCTTGGGCATGATTGAGCAGTTTCGAGATCAGAATAAACGACTCTTTAACCTCTTCATCGAAGGGTAAGGAATGAAAGTTTTTGTTGAAATGTTCTCTTTTTGATCTCATAAGGAACAAGAGGCGAACAAAGCAGCGATTGCCGCCCGGTGATGGGTGTGACAAAAGGGAAGGCGACAGGACAATGGCGGATCTTCTGACAATGAACGACAAGAAAAACCCCGACAAGCAAAAGGCGCTGGACAGCGCGTTGGCGCAGATCGAGCGGCAGTTCGGCAAGGGCTCGATCATGAAATTGGGCGATGGCGCCCGGCAGGAGATCGAGGCCAGTTCGACCGGGTCACTCGGGCTGGATATCGCCCTTGGCATCGGCGGACTGCCGATGGGTCGGATTGTCGAAATTTACGGCCCGGAAAGCTCGGGCAAGACGACCCTGACCCTGCATTGTATCGCCGAGCAGCAGAAACGCGGCGGCGTCTGTGCATTCGTCGATGCGGAACACGCGCTGGACCCGCAATACGCCCGCAAGCTGGGGGTGGATCTGGACGAACTGTTGATCTCACAGCCCGACACGGGTGAACAGGCGCTGGAAATCACCGATACGCTGGTGCGTTCCGGCGCAGTCAACATGGTTGTGGTGGACTCGGTGGCGGCGCTGACGCCGAAATCCGAGCTGGAAGGCGACATGGGCGACAGCAGCGTGGGCGTGCAGGCCCGGCTGATGAGCCAGGCGATGCGCAAACTGACAGGCTCGATCGCCCGCAGCAACTGCATGGTGATCTTCATCAACCAGATCCGCATGAAGATCGGCGTCATGTTCGGTAGCCCGGAAACCACGACCGGGGGCAACGCCCTGAAATTCTACAGCTCGGTCCGCCTGGACATCCGCCGCATCGGCGCGATCAAGGACCGCGACGAGGTGGTCGGCAACCAGACCCGCGTGAAGGTGGTGAAAAACAAGGTGGCCCCGCCGTTCAAGCAGGTTGAATTCGACATCATGTATGGCGAAGGCATCAGCAAGATGGGCGAACTGCTGGATCTTGGCGTCAAAGCCGGAGTGGTCGAAAAATCCGGCTCGTGGTTCAGCTATGGGGATGAGCGGATTGGGCAGGGGCGCGAGAACGCCAAGCAATACCTGCGGGACAACAGTCGGGTTGCGCTGGAAATCGAGGACAAGATCCGTGCCGCGCACGGGCTTGATTTCGACATGCCGCCTGCGGCGGATGAGGATGATATCCTCGAAGCCTGATCGGAAGATTCGAGTGAAAACTGCCAAGGTGAGCCTTCGGGTTCACCTTGTTTCGTTTGCGGTGCAGCAACCCTGTGGACTATCGGCGGGCAGGGGGCTAAACCGTCGCGATAGATCATGAATGCGCGCTGAGAGAGCCCAATGCCCACGCTGAACGATATCCGCTCAACCTTTCTGAACTACTTTGCCAAACAAGGGCACGAAGTGGTCGCGTCGAGCCCGCTTGTGCCGCGCAACGACCCGACGCTGATGTTCGTCAACTCGGGCATGGTGCAGTTCAAGAACCTGTTCACCGGCCTTGAGACACGCGACTACACACGTGCCACCACGGCGCAGAAATGCGTGCGCGCCGGCGGCAAGCACAACGACCTGGACAATGTCGGTTACACGGCCCGCCACCACACGTTCTTCGAGATGCTGGGCAACTTCTCGTTCGGAGACTATTTCAAATCGGAAGCGATTCCGTTCGCTTGGGAGTTGATCACCAAGGAGTTCGGGATCGACAAGAATCGTCTGCTGACGACCGTCTATCATACCGATGACGAGGCGTTCGAGATATGGAAGAAAGTCGGCGTTCCCGAAGACCGGATCATCCGCATCGCCACCAGCGACAATTTCTGGCAGATGGGCCCGACCGGCCCCTGCGGCCCCTGTACCGAGATCTTCTATGATCACGGCGACCACATCTGGGGCGGACCTCCGGGATCGGCCGAGGAAGACGGTGACCGGTTCATCGAGATCTGGAATATCGTTTTCATGCAGAACGAGCAGTTCGAAGACGGCTCGATGCGTGAACTGGACATGCAGTCGATCGATACCGGCATGGGTCTGGAACGGATCGGCGCGTTGCTGCAGGGCAGCCATGACAACTATGATACCGACCTGTTCAAGACACTGATCGAGGCCTCGGCCGAAGTCACGCATGTGGACCCCTATGGCGATCAGAATGTGCACCATCGGGTGATTGCCGACCACTTGCGGTCGACCTCTTTCCTGATTGCTGACGGGGTCATGCCTTCGAATGATGGTCGCGGATATGTCCTGCGCCGGATCATGCGCCGGGCCATGCGCCACGCGCATCTTCTGGGCGCAAAGGATCCGGTCATGCACAAGCTTGTTCCGACACTGGTTCAGTTGATGGGCGCGCAGTATTCCGAACTGGGTCGTGCTCAGGCTCTGATCGAAGAGACGTTGTTGTTGGAGGAAACCCGGTTCAAGCAGACGTTGGACCGGGGGCTCAAGCTGCTGGATGACGAAGTGGCGGGCCTGCCGGATGGGGCGCCACTGCCCGGGGATGCCGCCTTCAAGCTGTATGACACCTATGGCTTCCCGCTTGACCTGACCCAGGATGCCCTGCGCGAGAAAGGTCGGACGGTTGATACCGCCGGGTTCGACACCGCCATGGCCGAGCAGAAGGCGAAGGCGCGCGCCGCCTGGGCTGGTTCGGGCGAGGCAGCAGATCAGGCGGTCTGGTTCGACATACTGGACGCAAGCGGTGCGACCGATTTCCTGGGCTACGAAACCGAAATGGCCGAGGGTCAGGTTGTGGCTCTGGTTGTCGACGGTGACCTTGTGGACCGTATCGAGCAGGGCGGATCCGGCTGGGTGGTCGTAAACCAGACACCCTTCTACGGCGAGGCCGGTGGCCAAGTTGGCGATTCCGGCAGCATCCGCCGTCTTGAAGACCGCACCCAGAGCGCGACGGTCGAAGACACCCGGAAGTTCGCGGATGGCAAGGTCTATGCACACAAGATCGTCGTGGACAGCGGTGCGATCGCCAAAGGTGATGCCGTCGAGCTCGAAGTCGATCACGCCCGGCGCTCGGCCATCCGAGCGAACCACTCGGCGACCCACCTACTGCACGAAGCGCTGCGAGAAACGCTTGGCGATCATGTTGCACAGCGCGGATCGTTGAATGCTGCCGACCGTCTGCGGTTTGATTTCAGCCACGCCAAAGCGCTGACACAGGCTGAGTTGCAGACCGTGGAACGCGAGGTGAATGAGTTCATTCGTCAGAACTCGACGGTCGAAACCCGTATCATGACCCCGGACGATGCCCGCGCCTTGGGGGCACAGGCGTTGTTCGGTGAGAAATACGGCGACGAAGTCCGGGTCGTCTCGATGGGCAAGGCCCAGACCGGCAAGGGCCATGACGGCCAAACCTGGTCGATCGAACTGTGTGGCGGTACGCATGTGCGCCAGACAGGAGATATCGGGACCTTTGTCATTCTGGGTGACAGTGCAAGCAGCGCGGGCGTGCGGCGGATCGAGGCTCTGACCGGGGACTCTGCATTGCGGTACTTGACCGAGCAGGATCGGCGGCTTGGCCAGATTGCTGCCGAGTTGAAGGCGCAGCCGGATGATGTCGTCGATCGCATCAAAGCTCTGCTGGACGAGCGCAAGTCGTTGCAGAACGAAGTGGCGCAACTGCGCCGCGATCTGGCGATGGCCGGTGGAGCCGGTCAAGGCGGCGGCGCGGAAGCCAAAGAGATCAACGGCGTCAAGTTCCTGGCACAGGCTCTGAATGGTGTGTCGGGCAAGGATCTGCCGGCCCTCATTGATGAGCACAAAGCGCGGCTGGGATCGGGCGCCGTTCTTCTGATCGCCGACACGGGCGGCAAGGCTGCAGTTGCTGCCGGTGTCACAAGCGACCTGACGCAGTCGATATCGGCCGTCGATCTGGTCAAGGCCGCCGTGCAGGAACTGGGCGGCAAGGGCGGCGGCGGGCGTCCCGACATGGCGCAGGGCGGTGGTCGCGATGCCGCCAACGCCGCGGCGGCCATCAAGGCCGCGGAAGAGGTTTTGGGAGGATAAGATGCCAGCACTCTGGATTGCACATGTCACGGTTACTGATGCCGAAGCTTATGGCAAATACGCCGAGCTTGCCGGCCCGGCCATTTCCAAACATGGGGGCACGTTCATTGCCCGTGCAGGACGCTATGTCCAACTGGAAGGCAAAGAGCGGCCCCGCAATGTCGTGGCGAAGTTCCCGTCGGTTGAAGCCGCCGTCGCCTGTTACAACTCGGCTGAATACCAAGAAGCCCTGAGCCACGCCCGGGGCGCAAGCGAGCGCGAATTGCTGGTCGTCGAAACGACCGAGTGAGAATCAACCTGAGCCGGTCTTGGATTGGCTCCGGAATCCGCTTTGGGTGACGCAACGTCAGCCAAAGTTGCGACGCCGATCCTGTAATTGGGCCGATAGTGTTCCGGTGATCACGTCCCGCAACAAAATTTCCCTCATACTTTCAATGAGTTGAGCTTTTTTGTGGCGGCGAAACTATGACGTTCTACCTCTAATTGTGTCAGGCTTCGCCATTTTCTTGCGCGGAAAAGGTCATATTGAGTTACGAATTTCCGCCGTTTTTTGCCGACAACCTGACCGAGGATTGCCAGAGCCAGTCTGTTAACGGATAGTTTCCAAAAGCAGAATATGGTCCTCAGAAGCGGCAGTCAGTCGAACGTATGGGATCGAGGGACAGGCATGAAACGGGTTTTGGACAGGCTCAACACAGTGGCAAGTCGCGCGGCCAGCAAGGCCACATTGGCTCTGGGTGTGTTGGGAGTGATCGGCGGTGCCGTTCTTGCGACAGAACAAGCCAGCGCTTCAGAGACAGCTTTCATTTCGGGGTTTTCGGCTTCGCCACCGCCGTCGGGCGCACGGACCTTGTGCCGCCAGTATGCTTGGGCTTGTGCGAACAAGAAGTCGGTTTCGCTGCCCAGCCATCAGGAACTGCGTCTGGTCAAGCAAATCAATGCCCAGGTCAATGCGACAACGCGTGAGGTCACGGATCAGGTGCAGTACAAGACGCGGGAGCGTTGGGCCCTGCCAACATCGCGCGGCGGTGATTGCGAGGATTTTGCGCTGCTGAAAAAGCGTGACCTAATCAAGGCAGGAATTGATCCCAACAAGCTTTTGCTGGCGACCGTCCTGGACACCCGTCGCGGACCTCACGCGGTTCTGGTTTACCGCTCCAATCAGGGTGATCTCGTACTGGACAACCTGACCAATCGGATCAAACCCTGGTCGGCCACACGCTATTTGTTCCTGCGGATGCAGGACCCGAAACAGCCCCAGCGTTGGGTTGGGATCTACGGGCGAAGCTAAGAAGCAACAGCGAATTTGAGTTTCTTGAAGGCTCCAGCAAAAAAGGGCGATGAATTCATCGCCCTTTGTCATTTGTATGCCAGACTGCCACTCAAACGTGGCATCACGACCAAAGGCGGTTAGTCCTCGTCGTTGTTGGCGTTGTTGCCCTGACCAGGGCTTGCGCCTTCCGATCCATTTCCACCGCCATTATTACCGTTAACGCCGCCGCCGTTACCGTTGCCGCCGCCGTTACCGTTGCCGCCGCTTGAGCTGCCACCGTCGCCGCCGCCCGAGCCGCCATCACCCGAGCCGCCGCCGTCACCGCCGTCGCCACCGCCCGAGCCGCCATCACCCGAGCCGCCGCCGTCACCGCCGTCGCCACCACCAGAGCCGCCGTCACCAGATCCACCGCTGGAGCTACCGCCGCTTGAGCTGCCACCACCATCGCCGGACCCACCGCTGGAGCTGCCGCCACTCGAGCTGCCACCGCCATCGCCGGACCCGCCGCTGGAGCTGCCTCCGCTGGAGCTTCCACCATCGCCAGAACCGCCGCTGGAGCTGCCGCCGCTTGAGCTGCCACCGCCGTCGCCGGACCCACCACTGGAGCTACCGCCACTGGAACTGCCGCCGCTGGAGCTGCCGCCGCTGGAGCTGCCACCGCCGTCGCCGGACCCACCACTGGAGCTACCGCCACTGGAACTGCCGCCGCTGGAGCTGCCACCGCTGGAGCTACCGCCCGATCCATCCGGGGGCGGTGCGGGATTATTGCCACCGCTCGAGCCACCGCTGGAGCTGCCACCACTGGAACTGCCACCGCTGGAGCTGCCGCCACCGGTTGGGGTAACGCCGCTTCCGCCAGAGGAACTCCCACCGCTCGAGCTGCCGCCCGAAGAACTACCACCCGGGTCCGAAGGGCCGTCGCCGGATCTTTGATCAACCGTACCAATCGACGCGGTCGGGAAATCCGTCAGTACGGCCGCAAAGGCAGGACAGGTCTGCAAAGTGCGGGCAAGAATGTCTTCGAAATCGGCACGACGCTGGATGTAACGCAGCATCCGTGCATCCACGACCGTACAGGCACACAGGGTTTCTGTGGAAACCGACTGCCGGGCTGTCTGGATCGTACACTTGTCCGCGGCGACAACAGGCCCGCCGGACATCAGAGGCAATGAAGCTGAAGCAAATACTATTGTCAGTAGACGGGATTTGATGCGCATATCGCGCCTCCTTAAACTCGTTAAACTCATCACCGAACAACCTGGCGATGACACACTTTGAACACAAATACACCCCTATCACGTCGCATTTTCAAGGGCAACACCGCGATAGCGATGCGGAATTAACTCATCTTATGAGCGAAATTGCAGGTAAAACAAAAGGGAAGCCATGAACCATTCATGGCTTCCCTGAGAAAACACCGTTTCAGATGGACGCAAAAATGCCACATTCGCGCCATTGTTTCCGACACGTTCAAAATCGAACGGACCGGGGGTCAGGCTGACTTGGCCATACGCTTGCGTTCGTGCGGGTCAAGGAACCGCTTTCGCAGTCGAATCGCGTTCGGGGTTACTTCGACCAGCTCATCGTCGTCGATGTAAGCAATGGCCTCCTCCAGCGAGAACTGGACATGCGGTGTCAGGCGAACGGCATCGTCCGAACCGCTGGCCCGCACGTTTGTCAGTTTCTTGCCTTTCAGCGGGTTCACCTCAAGGTCATTGTCCCGCGAGTGTTCGCCGATGATCATACCCTGGTACACATCGGTCTGGGGGCCGACGAACATCCGCCCACGCTCCTCCAGGTTCCACAGCGCATATGCGACGGCCTGGCCGTTCTCCATCGAGATCAGAACGCCGGCGCGGCGGCCGGGGATCGGGCCCTTGTGCGGTGCCCAGCCGTGGAAAACGCGGTTCAGAACGCCGGTGCCGCGGGTGTCGGTCAGGAATTCACCGTGATAGCCAATCAGACCGCGCGACGGTACATGCGCGATAATGCGGGTTTTGCCAACGCCTGCGGGGCGCATCTCAACCAACTCGCCCTTGCGCGCGCCTGTCACCTTTTCGATGACTGCGCCCGAGAATTCGTCATCCACGTCGATGGTGACTTCCTCGATAGGCTCCAGGCGTTGGCCGTCTTCCTCGCGGAACAGAACCTGCGGACGCGAGATGCTGAGTTCGAACCCTTCGCGACGCATGTTCTCGATCAGAACGCCCATCTGCAATTCACCGCGGCCCGCGACCTCGAAGGCTTCGCCACCGGGGGTGTCCGTGATCTGGATGGCCACGTTCGATTCGGCCTCTTTCATCAGGCGGTCGCGGATGACGCGCGACTGGACCTTCTTGCCGTCCCGCCCCGCCAGCGGCGAGTCGTTGATGCCGAAGGTCACCGTGATGGTCGGCGGGTCGATCGGCTGGGCGGGCAGGGCCTCATCCACCTGGGGCGCCACCAGCGAATCCGCAACGGTGGCCTTGCTCATGCCTGCGATGGTTACGATGTCGCCCGCTTCGGCGACGTCGATCGGTTGCTGGCTGAGACCACGGAAGGCCAGGATCTTGGTGGCCCGGAAATTCTCGATCAGCTTGCCGTCACGGCTGAGCGCTTTGAGGCTATCACCCGCTTTGAGCGTGCCGCTTTCCACACGGCCGGTCAGAATGCGACCGATGAACGGGTCGCTGCCCAGCGTGGTCGCCAACATGCGGAAGGGTTCATCCTTGCGCTCAGCTTGTTTGGGGGCGGGAACGTGGTCGACTACCAGATCGAACAGGGCGGACAGGTCCTTGCGTGGGCCGTCCAGTTCCATGTCGGCCCAGCCCGACCGCCCCGAGGCATACATGGCGGGGAAATCCAACTGGTCATCGTCGGCGCCGAGGTTGGCGAACAGGTCAAAGCACTCGTCCAGCGCGCGGTCGGGCTCGGCATCAGGCTTGTCGACCTTGTTCAGCACCACGATCGGACGCAGACCCAGCGCCAGCGCCTTCGAGGTCACGAATTTCGTCTGGGGCATCGGGCCTTCGGCGGCATCGACCAGCAGCACGACGCCGTCAACCATGCTGAGAATACGCTCGACCTCGCCGCCGAAATCGGCGTGGCCGGGGGTGTCAACGATGTTGATGCGCGTGCCTTTCCACTCGACACTGGTGGCTTTGGCCAGAATGGTGATGCCGCGTTCACGTTCGAGATCGTTGCTGTCCATGGCACGCTCGGCCACGGCCTGGTTTTCCCGGAATGCACCGGATTGTTTCAGTAGCTCGTCCACCAGGGTCGTTTTGCCGTGGTCCACGTGAGCGATGATTGCGATGTTGCGCAGGTCCATGAGGTCAGCCTTTGAACGGGAAGTTGCCGCGCGCATAACGCGGCGCGGCACAAGTTACCAGCCCTAACGCGCGATCAGTGGCCCGCAGTCTGCGAAAAGAGGTGGATGACCAGAATGCCGCCTAGAATCATCGCAAGGCCAAGAACCGCGGGCCAGTCCAGCCGTTGGCCAAAAACCACAAAGCCGATCAGCGCAATCAGAGCGATGCCAAGCCCGGACCAGATTGCATAAACGATGCCGACGGGCATTACCTTCAGCGTCAGCGCCATCAGGTAAAAGGCAAACCCATAGCCCACCGCCACCAGCACCGAGGGCCAGAACCGGGTGAATTGCTGGCTGGCCTGCAGTGCGGTCGTTCCGATTGTCTCGGCAATAACAGCGAGAAGGAGGATCAGGTAGGCTTGGGGCATGGTTCTTGAACCCTTGATGCATCTGCTGCGACGTTGAGCACAGAATTCAGAAACGGCGCAAGGAATTTCAGGCAGTCGCCCCTTTCGTTGGTTCACCTAGGGTCAGGTAAACCCGACTATGGCAAGGCCATAAAGCGTGTAAACTAATACACGTTTTCGATTACTTTTTTAACGAGTGTGTTTCATGACGACATTTGCAAAAACGGTCGTATTGGCTTCGGCAATAATCGTGGCGATTGGGTGGCTTGCTGACGGGGGGTCCGTCGATACTGACGCAGCCAAATTGGTTGATAGGTCAAGCGCAACAACAGTTTGAACGCCACGAATGAAACGAAAAAGGAGCCCGCGGGCTCCTTTTTTGTGCGCCTATTGCTTTTCGATCGCCTTCACTTTGGACCGGTGATCCGACAGCCTCTTGATCAGGAATTGCCGCGCCTTGCGCTCGGCCAACCGGACGCGGATTTCGGTAAGGAAAGCCTCCTCAAGCGATTGGGAGGCTGCGCCCAGCACGTCACCGACTTCGACGTAGAACCGATCCTGGCCGGTTTCGTCCATGACCTTCATCGTATCCTCGGCCAGTTTCGCCGCGAGAATGGTGATGGTGTCGGACATCAGCGTGTGTTCTCGGTCAGGCGGCGTTTGACGTAGTCGGTCACGTTGGTCATCAGCGTATCCATGTGCTCACCCTGGAAGAAGTGGTCGGCTCCTTCAACCTCGGTATGGGTGATTGTGATACCCTTCTGTTCGTGCAGTTTTCCGACCAGTGCGGTGGTGTCCGCCGGCGGTGCTACACGGTCGGCCGTCCCGTTGATGATCAGCCCGGACGAGGGGCAGGGGGCAAGGAACGAAAAATCATACATGTTCGCGGGCGGCGACACGCTGATGAAGCCGGTGATCTCGGGGCGGCGCATCAGCAACTGCATGCCGATCCAGGCTCCGAACGAAAAGCCTGCGACCCAGCAGTGTTTCGAGTTGTTGTTCATCGACTGCAGATAGTCCAGCGCCGATGCCGCGTCGCTGAGTTCTCCGACGCCCTGGTCATACTCGCCCTGGCTTCGGCCGACGCCCCGGAAATTGAAGCGCAGGACCGTAAAGCCCATGTTGTAGAACGCGTAGTGCAGGTTGTAGACGACCTTGTTGTTCATGGTCCCGCCGAACTGGGGGTGCGGGTGCAGCACGATGGCGATCGGTGCGTCTTTTTCCTTTTGGGGGTGGTAACGGCCTTCCAGTCGGCCTTCAGGTCCGGGAAAAATCACCTCGGGCATGTGTGCGGTTGTCCTGTCTTTTTCTCGCGGGCGCCGGGATATACTTGACGGTTATCGTCAGGCACCTTAGAACGGTTCTAATTGAGTATCGCAGCGTGAACACGCTGTCAGTCGGAGATACGCACTGACCGCGGCGACGTCAATGTTTTCACGCGGTTCACGCCGGAGGGATCGAGGAAATGAAGCTGTCCACCAAAGGTCGTTACGCAATGGTTGCGCTGGCTGACATCGCGCTTCAGCCCGCCGACACTTTGGTGACGCTGGGTGAGATTTCCGAGCGTCAGGACATCTCGCTTCCTTATCTGGAACAGTTGTTCGTCAAACTTCGCCGCGCCGATCTGGTCGCATCGGTGCGCGGGCCGGGGGGCGGCTATCGTCTGGCGCGGCCTGCGTCCGAGATTCGCGTGGTCGAGATTTTGTCGGCGGTGGACGAGACCGTGGACGCCATGCACAAGGGGGCCGGGGCTTCGGGGGGATCCTCGGGCAGCCGGGCGCAGTCGCTGACCAATCGCCTGTGGGAAAGTCTCAGTGCGCATGTCTACGTGTTCCTGCACCAAACACGCTTGTCCGATGTGATCCAGAACGACCTTGCGCCGTGTCCGGCGGTGCCTGGGCTGTTTTCGGTCGTGGATGATTGACCGGTGAGCGGATCGGGAATCTCGAAGGGTGTGGCCGTGGATGAAAAGGTGAGTCCATGAGACGTGTTTACCTGGATCACAACGCCACGACCCCGCTGCGCCCCGAGGCGCGCGACGCGATGATCGCGGCGATGGAGGTCTGCGGCAACCCCTCCTCGGTACATGCCGAGGGGCGAGCGGCCAAGGCCGTCATCGAAAAGGCGCGTGCGCAGGTTGCGGCGGCCTTTGGGGCGGATGGGGCCGATATCGTATTCACATCCGGGTCGACCGAAGGCGCGGCGCTGGCCTTGGAAGGGCACGACCTGCATGGCGCGGCGATCGAACATGATGCCGTAAGGGCCTGGACTGTCGAGGATTTGCCGGTTTCGAGCCAAGGCGTTGTTACGGTTTCCGATCCGGCTCGGTCCACGTTGCAGCTCGCCAATTCTGAGACCGGACTCATTCAGGCCTTGCCCAAGGGTCTGGCCGTCACCGATGCCACGCAAGCGTTCGGGAAATTGCCGATCGCCTTCAACTGGTTGGACGTGCAGATGGCGTTGGTCTCGGCGCACAAGCTGGGCGGGCCAAAGGGTGCGGGCGCCGTGGTGATGAAACGCGGCACCGATCTGGAGGCCCGGATTAAGGGCGGTGGCCAGGAAATGGGGCGCCGGTCGGGAACGGAAAATGTCATTGGAATAGCAGGGTTCGGCGCTGCGGCTGAAGCAGCGGCGCGGGATCTGGCAAACGGAGTTTGGGAAAAGGTTGCAGAACTTAGAAATATTCTAGAAAAGGCCCTTGAGGCTGGTTCTAAATCTACTATTTTTGTCGGGAAAGATCAGGATCGGTTGCCTAACACCCTGTGCTTTGCGACGCCCGGCTGGAAGGGCGAAACGCAGGTAATGCAGATGGATCTGTCGGGCTTTGCGATTAGCGCCGGTTCGGCCTGCTCCAGCGGCAAGGTGAAGGCAAGCGCGGTACTGACCGCAATGGGATATGACGAGGCCACGGCAGCCAGCGCAGTACGCGTTTCGCTGGGCCCCGAGACGAGTGAAGAAGACGTGCTACGTTTCGCCGAAACGTGGCTGGAAAAAGAGAAAAAGCATCGCGCGCGGGCCGCGTGATCTGACGGAGGGTGGAACATGGCCGCTTTGGACCAGACCCAGGTAAAAGAAGGTGTCGATCAGGAAACCGTTGACGCGGTACGCGAGGTCGGAACCTATAAATACGGGTGGGATACGGATATCGAGATGGAGTACGCGCCCAAAGGCGTGAACCCCGATATCGTCAAGCTGATCTCGGAAAAGAACGAAGAACCCGAGTGGATGACCGAATGGCGTCTGAAAGCCTTCGAGCGCTGGACCCAGATGGAAGAGCCCAAATGGGCCATGGTTCACTATCCGAAGATCGACTTTCAGGACCAGTATTACTACGCCCGGCCCAAGTCGATGGAGACCAAGCCCAAGTCGCTGGACGAGGTCGATCCCAAACTGCTGGCCACTTACGAAAAGCTGGGTATCCCGCTGAAAGAGCAGATGATTCTGGCAGGCGTCGAAGGCGCTGAGGATGCCCCGGCCGAGGGCCGCAAGGTCGCCGTGGATGCGGTGTTCGACTCGGTTTCGGTGGGCACGACCTTCCAGGCCGAGCTGAAGAAGGCCGGCGTCATCTTCTGCTCGATCTCCGAGGCGATCAAGGAACACCCCGAACTGGTCAAAAAGTATCTGGGCTCGGTTGTTCCGGTGTCGGACAACTTCTACGCCACGTTAAACTCGGCCGTGTTCTCGGACGGCTCGTTCGTCTATGTGCCGCCCGGCGTGCGCTGCCCGATGGAGCTGAGCACCTATTTCCGCATCAACGCAGAAAACACGGGGCAGTTCGAGCGGACGCTGATCATCGCCGACAAGGGCTCGTACGTGTCCTATCTGGAAGGCTGTACCGCGCCGCAGCGTGATACCGCGCAGCTGCACGCCGCAGTGGTCGAAATCATCGTCGAAGAAGATGCCGAGGTGAAATACTCGACCGTTCAGAACTGGTTCCCGGGGGATGAGAACGGCAAGGGCGGCATCTACAACTTCGTGACCAAGCGCGCCGATTGCCGGGGCGACCGGTCAAAGGTGATGTGGACGCAGGTCGAGACCGGCAGTGCCGTGACCTGGAAATACCCGTCCTGCATCCTGCGAGGCGATGACAGCCAGGGCGAGTTCTATTCGATCGCCATCACCAACAACATGCAGCAGGCCGATACCGGCACCAAGATGATCCATCTGGGCAAGAACACCAAGTCGCGTATCGTGTCCAAGGGCATCAGCGCGGGCAAGGCCCAGAACACCTATCGCGGGCTGGTGTCGATGCACCCCAAGGCCAAGAACAGCCGCAACTATACCCAGTGCGACAGCCTGCTGATCGGCGACAAATGCGGGGCGCACACCGTTCCGTATATCGAGGTCAAGAACAACAGCAGCCGGGTCGAGCACGAGGCCACCACCTCGAAAGTCGATGACGATCAGCTCTTCTATTGCCGCCAGCGCGGCATGGACGAGGAAGAGGCCGTGGCGCTAGTTGTCAACGGGTTCTGCAAGGACGTGCTGCAGGCGCTGCCGATGGAGTTCGCCATGGAAGCCCAGCAGCTGGTCGCGATCTCGCTGGAAGGCTCGGTCGGCTGATGGCGCGTACCAGCCAAATCAGCCAAGAGGCCAAGGTTTTCGAAACCAATGCCAAGGAAGGCGCACGCTCGGAGGCTTTCTGTTGGTTGTCACGTCGGGCCGTGTTGCCGGTTGTGTTGATTTGTGTGGGACTCATTGTTGCGGCATTCGTCAAAAACGGACCGATGGCTGGAAGTCTGAGTCTTCTGATTTTCGTGCCGCTGTTGATCGTGGTTTGGAGGCTCTGGTGGCGTCAGTTTCAGAAGATATGGAAGTATTGGAGAAGTTGATGGCGCGAAATCACCAAAACGGCATCCGCAAGGATAATTTGCTGACTTGGCTTGGCTATGCGCTGCCGGTTCTGGGCGGTTTGCTGGGCGTGGCCTATGTCAACGTCAACTACACCGATTTCATCAACCCGGTCTGGGCAATCGGCGGCGGGGCGGTCCTGGGATGGATCGCGGCGCGGCTGCTGCGCAGAGTGCTGGGATAGGGACAAACCGGGGCCGGCGCGTCCCGACGATACGCAAAAGGAAAAAACATGCTGGAAATCAAGAACCTGCACGTCAAACTTGAGGAAGAGGAAAAGCAGATCCTCAAGGGCGTGGATCTGACGGTCGAGGCCGGCAAGGTGCACGCGATCATGGGGCCGAACGGCTCGGGCAAGTCGACGCTCAGCTATGTGCTTTCGGGCCGTGACGGGTATGAGGTAACCGAGGGTTCGGCGACTCTGGATGGCGCCGACCTGCTGGAGATGGAGCCGGAAGAGCGTGCCGCCGCCGGCGTGTTCCTCGCGTTCCAATACCCGGTCGAGATCCCGGGTGTGGGCAACATGACCTTCCTGCGTACCGCCGTGAACGCCCAGCGCAAGGCGCGCGGCGAGGAAGAACTCTCGGCTGCGGATTTCCTCAAACTGGTGCGCGAAAAGGCCAAGTCGCTGAAGATTGACGCCGACATGCTTAAACGCCCCGTGAACGTTGGTTTCTCGGGCGGTGAGAAGAAGCGCAACGAAATCCTGCAGATGGCCATGCTCGAGCCCAAGATGTGCATCCTGGACGAGACCGACTCGGGCCTCGACGTGGATGCGATGAAGCTGGTAGCCGAGGGCGTGAACGCACTGCGCGACGAAGGCCGCGGGTTTCTGGTGATCACGCACTATCAGCGCCTGCTGGACCACATCAAACCCGACGTGGTGCACATCATGGCCGATGGCCGGATCGTCAAGACCGGCGGGCCTGAGCTTGCGCTGGAGGTCGAAAACAACGGTTACGCCGACATTCTTGCCGAGGTGAACTGATGGCCTTGCCCGATGTGAAACAATCCGCGACCGAGGCGCGGCTCGCCACGCTGCGCATGCCCGAAGCCGGCTGCACCCGCGAAGCGCGTGAGGCGGCCCTGGCCCGGCTGCGCGCCATGGGTCTGCCCGGGCGGCGCGACGAGTATTGGAAATACACGCGTCCCGATACGCTGATCTCGCCCGAGGTTCCGGTGGCCGAGGTATTCCACACCGACGAGCCGATGGTCTTTGACGGGTTTGACCGCTTGAAGATCGTCTTCGTCGATGGCGTATTCAGCCCCGAGGACAGCGATGATTTGACGCTGGAAGGCGTGAGCATCGACCGGCTTGAGGATATCTGCTGCAAGGACATCCACTGGGCCAAGCAGCTGTATGGTGTGCTGGAAGAAAGGGGCCAGACCCCGGTTCAGCGCCCGCTCGCGGCCATGAACACCGCCTTTGCGCAGGACGGCGTGGCGATCCATGTGACCGGCAAACCGTCCAAGCCGATCAGCCTGATCTATCGCCACGACTCCGAGACCTCGGACGCAATCCTGCACCACGTGATCCGCGTGGAAAGCGGCGCCGAGGTGACGATTCTGGAGAATGGCCCGGCGGCCTCGCGGTTCAACAAGTGCATCGAGATCGACATCGCCGATCGCGGTACGCTGCACCATGTCCGGGCGCAGGGCAGGGACCATCAGCGCCGCGCCGCGACGCATATGTTCACCCGGTTGGGCAAGGAATCCGTTTATAAATCCTTTACCCTGACCGTGAATGGTGTGCTAACGCGCAATGAACAGGTGGTCGAGCTGACCGGCGACGATGCTGTGGCGCATGTGGCCGGCGCTTGTGTGGGCGATGGCGACTTCCACCATGACGACACGGTGTTCATCACCCATGACGCGGTGAACTGCGAAAGCCGTCAGGTGTTCAAGAAGGTTCTGCGCAACGGCGCGACCGGCGTGTTCCAGGGTAAGATCCTGGTCAAGGAAGGCGCCCAGAAGACCGACGGTTACCAGATCAGCCAGTCTTTGCTGCTGGATGACGACAGTCAGTTTCTGGCCAAGCCCGAGCTTGAGATCTATGCCGATGACGTGGCCTGCTCGCACGGGTCGACCTCGGGTGCCATCGACGAGACCGCGATGTTCTACCTGCGCTCGCGCGGGGTTCCGGCCAAGGAAGCGACCAACATGCTGACGCTGGCCTTTTTGGCAGAAGCCGTGGAAGAGATCGAAGACGAAGCGCTGGCCGAGGACATCGTCTCGCGGCTGGAAGGCTGGTTGGCGCGGCACAGCTGATGCCGGTGACCACCGATATCGTCGCCTCGTATCGCGGGCCCGGTCGAGTTGTGCGTCGACTTCTGGACATGGGCCCGCGCGAAGACCGCGCGCTGGCCTTTGTCATGGCGTTCTGTGTGATTGGCTTTATCGCACAGTTGCCGGGCCTTGCGCGCCGTGCCCATCTTGAGGGGCTGGACCTGAACATGCTGATGGGTGGGGCCCTGTTGGGGTCGGTCTTCATTCTGCCGTTGCTGTTTTACGTCCTTGCATGGGGGACTCACCTGATTTCTCGCATGTTCGGCGGTGCAACCACGTCCTATCAGGCGCGGCTTGCGCTGTTCTGGGCTCTGCTCGCCTCATCACCGCTGGTGTTGTTGAACGGGCTGGTGGCTGGTTTCATCGGTCCGGGCCCTGTCCAGACACTGACCGGAGCCCTTTGGGTTGCGGTATTCGTCTGGTTCTGGTTTTCCGGGTTTTCTCAAACACGAAGGGCGCGGGCATGAACGCCGCATTTCTGGGACATCTGGCCGTTCTGACATTGGCAAATCCGGCCGAGGCGGCAAGGCGTCTGTTGGCCGGAGTACCCGGTCGGGATGTGCTTTGGACAGCGCTGGCATTGGTCGTTGTCCTGAACGCTTTGTCTCAATCACTGTCGACCCTTGTGTTTCCGGCGCTTGATCCATCGCTGGATATGGCGTTTGAACCGGTCGTGCAGTCGTTGGCGACTTCGGCCGGAGCCGTTCTCTTGGGCATCTTCGCGTTTCATTTTGTCGGCAGGATGATTGGCGGCACCGGCAGCCTGGACGGTATGCTGCTGCTGATGGTCTGGCTGCAATTCCTGCAGATTCTGGGCCAATTGATCATCTTCGTCATGGTGATGATTGCGCCGACTATGTTCCTGATCCTCGTATTGGGGATGAGCCTGTACAGCCTCTACATCAGCCTGCATTTCATCAATCAGGCGCACCATTTCGACTCGCTGGGCAAATCCTTTGTGGTCATCCTCATCTCGGGATTGCTGGCGATACCTTTCGTCCTGTTGATGACCCCAAGCGGGCCTGTTTAGGGATTTCGATCATGTATGACGTCCAGAAAATCCGCGCCGATTTCCCGATCCTCTCGCGTGAGGTGAACGGGAAACCCCTGACCTATCTCGACAACGGGGCCTCGGCGCAGAAACCTCAGGTGGTGATAGATGCAGTCACCAATGCCTATGCGCACGAGTATTCGAACGTGCATCGCGGATTGCACTACCTGTCGAACCTAGCGACCGAAAATTACGAATCCGTGCGCGGGACCGTCGCCCGGTTTTTGAATGTCGCGAATGAGGATGAGATCGTCCTGAATTCCGGGACGACCGAGGGGATCAACCTTGTCGCATATGGGTGGGCCATGCCACGGATGCAGGCCGGCGATGAAATCGTTCTGAGCGTCATGGAGCATCATGCCAACATCGTACCCTGGCATTTCCTGCGCGAACGCCAGGGCGTCGTTCTGAAATGGGTGGACGTGGATGCAAGTGGTGCGCTGGATCCGCAGGCTGTGATCGACGCCATCGGGCCCAAGACCAAACTGGTGGCGGTGACCCAGTGTTCCAACGTTCTGGGTACCGTGGTTGACGTAAAGACGATTACCGAAGGCGCCCATGCCAAAGGCGTGCCTGTGCTGGTCGACGGAAGCCAGGGCGCGGTTCACATGCCGGTGGATCTGCAGGATATCGGGTGTGATTTCTACGCTATCACCGGGCACAAGCTGTACGGCCCCTCGGGATCTGGCGCGATCTTCATCAAATCGGAACGCATGGCCGAGATGCGCCCCTTCATCGGAGGAGGCGATATGATCAAGGAGGTGTCGAAAGACACGGTGATCTACAACGATCCGCCGATGAAATTCGAAGCCGGCACTCCGGGTATCGTCCAGACAATCGGCATGGGCGTTGCGCTCGACTACATGATGGGTTTGGGGATGGATAATATCGCGGCCCATGAGGCGGGCTTGCGCGACTACGCAATGCAGCGCCTGACCGGGCTGAACTGGCTGCAGGTTCAGGGGACGACGCCCGACAAGGCTGCTATCTTCAGCTTTACGCTGGATGGTGCGGGCCACGCGCACGACGTATCCACCATTCTCGACAAGAAGGGCGTCGCGGTTCGGGCGGGGCACCATTGCGCCGGACCGTTGATGGATCATCTCGGGGTTACGGCCACCTGCCGCGCGAGTTTTGGTTTGTACAACACAACCGATGAGGTCGACAAGCTGATCGATGCGCTGGAACTGGCGCACGAATTGTTTGCCTGATTGTTCGTCGCTAAACCGCATTCCGACATGCAAAATCCAGTTGCACCCGGATCGGAACAAGGTTAGCTAACGGCCAACGCACCTGTAGCTCAGCTGGATAGAGCGCTGCCCTCCGAAGGCAGAGGCCAGAGGTTCGAATCCTCTCAGGTGCGCCACTTTCTGTCAGAATTTCAAGGCGTAGCGCTTCTGCGCCTGTGTCCGCCACTGCCGGATGGGCGCTGCGCAGCAAAAAGCCCCGGGCAGTGATGCGCCGGGGCCTTTTGCGGGGTTGGTGAGTGGTAGTGTATTAGCCGCGCCAGGAGCGAACGTCGCCGCAATCCATGTGCACGAAATTTGATCCATAGTACTGGCCGACACCGCCGGCACGGCACGAAATGGCTGCCTTGGCCATCTGTGAGACCGAGCGGGAGGCAAGCCGCAGATCCGCAGCCTGGCCTTTGACGTGGAGAGAGTTCTTGGCGACACCGCGCGACCGGCGGCGCAGCATGGCGTTGGTCTGCGGAGAGCGGTAGCCCGACAACAGCATGTAGGGCTCGTTCACATCCAGAAGGTTGTGGGCCGCGGCCATGATGTCGATCGTCCGCAGATCCATGTCCTTTGACTGATCGGTGCGCCAGTCACGCATGAAGTGGTTGATTTCCTTGACTGCGTCTTTGACGTATTTGCCATCGACCCAGTAGATCATGTCCAAACGCTCGCCGGTACGACCCGAATACATACGGATCCTGCGGATGTCTCCACCCCCGCGAAGGAAGCCTGCTGCGTTTGAGTAGGTTGGTGCTGCAACAACTGCCGTTGCCGCGAATGCGCCCAATAGGGCACGCCGGGTCATCCCCGAGGTACTGCTCTTGGTCATAGCGTGTTTCGTCCCGTACAGTTCCTGCCTGCACACGATGTTACGTGCGCTTTCTTAATTCTTTCCCATCCCAGATGCGGATTTTATGCCACAGAGGGATTCTTGCGCCAAGTGATCTTTTGGTCTTGTGCCTTCTTACGGGGAATTTTCGGCGAAAATCTGCGCAAGTGACAAAAAATGTGGCGAACAGGCCTGAATCCCTTTCGTTTTTTTCCAGACGATGCAAACGCGCATCAGGGGGCCAGCGGTGTGATGTGCTGTTGGAAATGTGAGTGGACAATCCCCCGACGCGTGAAACATAATTGTCGGGCTCAAAAACTAGTGTTCCAAGTTATTGAAAACCAAGGCTATCCCATGAATTCTGTCCGTCGGACCTGTACGATTTTTCTGTTTGCCGCAAGCATCGCCGTGTCGGCCACATCCGTTCCGGCGGCTCCGACCCAGCCTGAGAGTTTCGCCTTTCGGATGGCTGTCGCGGAAAGTGCAGGGACAACCCCGGAAATCGCGTCCTTTTACCGAGAACAGGAGTTCGCGCCGATTTGGGTCGGTGCTACCTCTGGTCACGCGGCACGCCGATCGGCACTTATCAAAGCATTGTCCCATGCTCAGATGCACGGTCTTCCGGCCGAACGATATGACGTTGACGGCCTGATGGCGAAGATGCAGAGCGCTCGGTCAAACCGCGATCTCGGAGCGCTTGAAGCGGCACTGAGCGAGGCGTTTGTCCGCTATGCACAGGATATTCAGTCCGGGCTGCTGCGCCCGGCTCAGATCGACGCTGGCCTCGTGCGTGCGGTCGAACGGAGGCCGGCCTCGGAACATCTTGCGGCGATGATGAAGTCCACCGACGGCTCTTATCTCGCGCAGCTTCCGCCGCAGTCCAGTCAGTACCGGGCGCTGCTCAAGCAGAAGATGGCGCTGCAGTCACTGAACGAACATGGTGAATGGGGGCCGACCGTTCCAACCGGAAAATACGAACGCGGCGATACAGGGCCGAGTGTACTAAAGCTGCGTAACCGTCTGGTTGCGATGGGGTTCCTCAAGCCCACGGCCAGCCCGGAATATGACGACTCTATGGTGGCCGCGGTGCAAGCCTTCCAAAGCGCCCATGGACTTGAACCAGATGGTGTCGCCGGCCAGGGAACGATTGCCGAAATCAACCGTTCACCTTCTGACCGGCTCAAGGCGGTGATGGTTGCGATGGAACGTGAACGCTGGCTCCCTCGCGAGAGGGGTGCACGGCATGTTCTGGTCAATCAGGCCGACTTTTCCGCGAAGATCGTCGACGATGGTCGGGTGACATTCGAAACACGTGCGGTGATCGGTAAAAACACCAGCGATCGTCAAAGCCCCGAGTTTTCCGATGTGATGGAGCACATGGTGATCAATCCCAGCTGGCATGTGCCGCGCTCGATCATCACCAAGGAATACCTGCCGAAGTTGCGGGCCAACCCCAATGCCGTCCGGCATCTAGAGATAACCGATCGGCGCGGGCGGCAGGTGAACCGCAACGCGGTGGACTTCAACCAGTTCACGGCTCGCAGCTTCCCGTTTGCGATGCGCCAGCCTCCGGGGCAGAGCAACGCTCTGGGGCTGGTCAAGTTCATGTTCCCCAACAAGTACAACATCTATCTGCACGACACCCCGCAGAAGAGCCTGTTCGCACGCGAAGTGCGTGCCTTCTCTCACGGGTGCATTCGTTTGGCGCAACCCTTTGATTTCGCATATGCTTTGCTGGCAAAACAGGAAGAGGACCCCAAGGCCTTTTTCCACAGGGTTCTGGGCACCGGGCGTGAAACCAAGGTTGACCTCAAGCAGCCGGTCCCGGTTCATCTGATCTACCGCACCGCATTCGTCGGGCCGAAGGGCGACGTGCAGTATCGGCGCGATGTCTATGGGCGGGATCAGAAGATTTGGGATGCCCTGCAAAAAGCAGGGGTGGCCCTGCCGAACGTTCAGGGGTAAGCACGGGGCGCAAATCCTGCGACAAGGAAGCCCGCGATGCAGTTCACCTTACAGCAAATCGCCGATGCTCTGGGGGCGCCGGCCGAGGGAAACACCAGCCTGACGATTCTGAGGGCGGCCGAGCCCAAGGATGCCGGTCCGACCGATTTGGCTATGGCGATGGCTCCGAAATACGCCGAGGCGCTGGCTGAGGGTCAGGCGCGTTGTGCTGTTCTGTGGGAAGGTGCCGACTGGCGCGCACTGGGTCTGGAGGGCGCCGTGTTTGTTGGCCGCCCCCGTATGGCAATGGCCGGAATTACCACGATGCTGGACCGGGGGCAGGGCGTCGCACCCGGGATCCATCCTTCGGCGGTCGTGGACCCGACGGCCGAGATCGCCGGAGATGTGTCCATCGGGCCTCTGGCCGTTGTCGGCCCCCGGGCCCGCATCGGGTCCGGAACGGTGATCGGCGCCCAGTGCCACGTGGGTATGGATGTCGTGCTGGGCGAGAACTGCCTGTTGCGCGAAATGGTCAGCATCGGTGCGCGCGCCATGATTGGCGATCGCTTTATTGCGCAGCCCGGAGCGAGGATCGGCGGAGATGGGTTCAGCTTTGTCACGCCCGAGGTGTCCGGGGTGGAAAACGTGCGCAAGACCATGGGCGACGCCGGAGACGCCAAGGCACAGAGCTGGTTGCGCATCCATTCACTCGGTGCGGTCCAGATCGGCAATGATGTCGAGGTTGGCGCGAACTGCACCATCGACAACGGTACGATCCGCAACACCGTCATCGGAGACGGCTCCAAGTTGGACAATCTTGTTCATGTCGGGCACAACACTCAGGTCGGCAGAGACTGTCTGCTTTGCGGTCAAACCGGCGTGTCCGGTTCGGTCGAGATCGGCAACAACGTGGTTTTGGGTGGCCAGACCGGAGTCGTCGACAATATTTTCATCGGTGACGGCGTGATCGCGGGCGGTGGAACCAAGGTACTTTCGAATGTCCCGGCAGGTCGTGTGATCATGGGCTATCCGGGCGTGAAAATGGAAACGCACACCGAAATCTACAAGGCGCAGCGTCGGCTTCCACGCATGGCCCGTGACGTAGAGGCGCTTAAAAAGACGGTTTTCAAACCCTCGTCGAGCGACTAAATCAACCGCAACGCGACAATCAGGGGAACGACATGAGCATCAGCGACCGCGTCATCGCAATCATTGCAGAGCAGGCCGTGCTGGAGCCGTCCGACGTGACGCCCGAAAGCTCTCTTGAAGATCTCGGGATCGATAGCATGGGCCTCGTTGAAAGCATCTTTGCCATCGAGGAAGAATTCGACATCTCGATCCCCTTCAACGCCAACGAACCGACGGCAAGTGATTTCGACATTTCGAATGTTGCGGCGATCATTGCCGGGATCGAAAAGCTGGTCGCGGAAAAGGTTTGATCCGCGGTCATGAAACGGGTTGTCATCACCGGCGCTGGCACGATCAATTCGCTGGGCCATTCCGTGCCCGACACCCTGGAAGCGATGCGCGAAGGCCGTTGCGGCATTTCCGAGCTTGAATTTCGTGACGTCGACCGACTGAGCATCAAAATTGGCGGCCAGGTCCGCGGGTTCGAGGCAGAGGGCCGGTTCAATCGCCAGCAAATGGCGCTGTATGACCGTTTCACGCAATTCACTTTGACTGCGGCCAAAGAGGCGATCGACCAGTCGGGGCTGGAGTTTCACGGCGAATTGGCCGTGCGGTCGGGGGTCGTTCTGGGAACGGCCGGCGGTGGTGTTTCGACCTGGGATGACAACTACCGCTCGGTCTACGAAGACGGGAAGAACCGGGTCCATCCATTCGTCGTGCCGAAGCTGATGAACAACGCGGCAGCAAGCCACATTTCGATGGAGCACAACCTCAAAGGCCCCAGCTTCACCGTTTCGACGGCCTGTGCATCGTCCAACCACGCGATGGCGCTGGCGTTCCAGATGGTGCGCAGTGGCGCCGCCCCGGCGATGATTACCGGCGGGTCGGAATCCATGTTGTGTTTTGGCGGGGTCAAGGCCTGGGAGGGCCTTCGGGTTATGTCGAAGGACGCCTGCCGGCCGTTCAGCGCAAATCGCAATGGCATGGTTCAGGGCGAGGGCGCCGGTGTGTTCGTATTCGAGGAATACGAACATGCGCGTGCTCGCGGCGCTGAAATTCTGTGTGAGGTTGCGGGCTATGCGATGTCATCGGACGCGACGGATATCGTAATGCCCAGCAAGCAGGGCGCGGCCCGTGCCATGGCCGGGGCCTTGAAGGACGCCGGGCTGAACGCAAGTGACGTGGGCTATATCAACGCCCACGGCACCGGAACCGCCGCCAATGACAAGACCGAATGCGCAGCAGTCGCGGATGTGTTCGGACGCCATGCCGACGATCTGATGATCTCATCGACCAAATCCATGCACGGCCACCTTATCGGCGGAACCGGCGCGGTTGAACTGTTGGCCTGTATCATGGCCGTCCGTGACGGCGTGATTGCTCCGACCATCGGGTATGAAGAACCCGACCCGGAATGCGCTTTGGACGTCGTACCAAACGAGGCGCGCGAGGCCGAGGTGAATGTGGCATTGAGCAACGCCTTTGCGTTTGGCGGTCTGAACGCGGTGTTGGCCCTCAAGAAGGTATGAAAAAAGCCGCCATCGGGGGATGGCGGCTTTGGTCATTCATCTTGGCGTGATCAGTTGGTGTTGACCTCCAGCCCGTCAAAGGCAGCGGTAAATCCGCTCAGCGACAGATCCATGTTGATAACCTGATCGGGCGCGCGTGCGGGCACCAGTGAAATGGTAGCCTTCGTTCCTGCTTTCATCGCGTCAATGTCGCCCTGCGTCAGACCCAGCTGTGCAACACAACCGACCGGAACACAGTGATGATAGTTGTACAGCTTGCGCGGTGCGCCATCGATCGAGATGGCCAGTTGTGCCTGCAGCAGGGTTTCCAGCGGAACAATTACGTTCGCCCAGGCTGCGGCGGCACCACCGGCGGGCAGCTTGCCAACGGTGATCTCGGCCAGAGGTTCATTCTGCGCACCGTTGAGAATCTGAACCATCGCACAGGGGTCATCGCCGGATTGCGCCTTGATGCAGGAGATCTCCCAGTCGCCCGACTTCTCGCGGACATATTGCTCGCCGACACGCGGGCCGCTTTGACCCAGATCCAGGTCGGAGCCGGTATCCGTGGTCTGACCGGCTTGGGTCTGCTCTTGAGTTTCAGTCGTGGCTTCCTGGGCGAACGCGCCTGAGCCCAGCAATGCAGCCGTTACCAGGGTGGCTGGAACAAGTTTGGTGATCATCAGTGCCTCATTGTGCTGATACAGCTTTTTCAAACGTCTCTAGCATTCCTGCTCGGCCATGTCAGTTGCAAAGCGCGCGCTGCACGCGGGATTGGACGGATTTTCGCCGACACATCGGAGGCCACCTGAAGTGACGCCGAGAAGCCTTTGAGTACAAACGACAAAGGGAGCCGTACGTGCGGCTCCCTTCAATCAATGTATCTCCCCGTCGGACTGGCCGACTTAGTTATGCCCGAACGTTACGAGAGGCGAACCCAGTGGTCAACTGCTAACAGCGAAATTTAATGTTTCCACAAGCAGAAACTTGGCAATTTCAAAAAATGGCTGTGCCCGAAAGCACAGCCAGTCGACAGGGAGGAAGTTTGCCCACCACACGAGGGAATTGCGAGGTGGGCAAAATCACTATCGCAGTCAAAGGTTAAGTTTGTATGGTGGTGCCGGGACGCTAAGTTTTGGGACGTATCAATATGACGGAAAACGTTTTTGTCGGCGGTGGCGGTGTTGAATACAAGCAGCCGCAGGGTTTGACGCTGAAATATGCAAACCGGCACGGTCTGATTGCCGGTGCAACGGGGACGGGCAAGACCGTGACCCTGCAAATCCTGGCCGAAGGGTTCTCGCAGCAGGGCGTTCCTGTTTTCCTGTCTGACGTCAAAGGTGACCTGTCCGGACTGGCGCGTCCCGGTAGCCCCGATCACAAGTTGCACCAGGCCTTCATGGACCGTGCCCAGCGCATCGGGTTTGCCGACTATTCCTATGCCGCGTGCCCAGTCACGTTCTGGGATCTGTTTGGTGAGCAGGGCCACCCTGTCCGGACAACGGTTACCGAGATGGGGCCGCTGTTGTTTTCCCGGCTTCTGGACCTGAGCGAAGCGCAGGAAGGTGTGCTGAACATCGCCTTCCGGGTTGCGGATGAAGAGGGGATGCCGCTGCTGGATCTCAAGGACCTGCAGGCTCTTCTGGTCTGGATTGGTGAAAACCGGTCACAGCTGTCGCTGCGCTACGGAAATGTCTCGACCGCTTCGATTGGCGCCATACAGCGACGATTGCTTGTGCTGGAGAACCAAGGAGGCGCACGGCTGTTTGGTGAGCCTGCGCTCGAACTGTCGGATTTGATGCGCTCGGATGAAAACGGCCACGGGATGGTCAACATCCTGGCTTCTGACAAGCTGATGGGCGCGCCCGGGCTGTATGCCACGTTCCTTTTGTGGCTGCTGAGCGAACTGTTCGAAGAACTGCCCGAAGTCGGCGATCCCGACAAGCCCAAGCTGGTCTTTTTCTTCGACGAAGCCCATCTGTTGTTCGATGATGCGCCCAAGGTTCTGGTGGACAAGGTCGAGCAGGTCGCGCGATTGATCCGATCCAAGGGCGTTGGGGTTTACTTCATTACTCAGAACCCGGCCGATATTCCCGAAGATATCCTCGGACAGTTGGGCAACCGCGTCCAACATGCTTTGCGCGCCTTCACCGCGCGCGATCGCAAGAATTTGCGGCTGGCCGCGGAAACCTATCGGGAAAACCCGGCCTTCGACACGGAAACCGCGATCCGGGAAGTCGGAGTGGGCGAGGCGTTGACCTCGATGCTCGAACGGAAGGGTGCGCCCGGTATGGTCGAGCGGACATTGATACGTCCGCCGGGTTCACAACTGGGGCCGATTGCCGACGCCGAGCGCAAGGCTGTGATGGCGGCGTCTCCGATGGCCGGAAAGTACGAAACGCTTCTAGATCGCAAATCGGCATTCGAAATCCTGCAGGCGCGCGCGGCGAAGGCCGCGGCCGAGGCCGAGGAAGCCGAACCAGAGGAGCAAGACGACACCCGGTCGGTGTCCGAGCGGGAGTATTCGGCGGCGCGCAGATACAGCGGCAGCCGAGTAGGGCGATCGTCTGCGCGATCGGTCCGAAAGCAAGACAGCTTTGCCTCTGCCATGAGCGAGGCAGTCATCAAAGAGCTGAAAGGAACCACAGGACGCCGCATCGTTCGCGGCATTCTGGGCGGGCTGTTTCGCAACCGTTGAATTTCATCGCCCTGCCAGCCGGAACTGGCGGGGCGTGCCGCGTCAGCGCTTGAGGCGCCGCTGTCCTTCCTGCTGGCAATAGGCGTCAGCTTCGGGAACCGACATCTTGGTGGCCGGGAAATCAATCGCGCGATCCCAGACAACCCGATCCTGGCGATACAGTTGGCAGGTCACGACGCCCTTGGGCGTCTGTACCTGGACGGGTGTGGTTTCCAGTTCACGGGGGCTCGGGATACATCCGGCCACAACAGCTAGGACCGGAACCATAAGGGCAATTTTCTTTGTGGAAGTCTTCATGGTGCAAGAACTTTTCTTCTGGGTCAGAGTTTACTCGTTAAGATCGGCGCATCAGGTGAGTGGTCTTTCGAACAATATGCGCCGATATGGTTCATAGAGTGTGAAGCCGTCTATTGATTTTTCAAGCCGCAATCAAGAAACCGCGCCATTCGCATGGCGCGGCCTGACGGTTTAGTGATGAAAGATGTCTACTTCTCGGGGATCAGGCCCCTTGGGCTGAATCTGAGAACAATCAGCAGGATAAGCCCCATCGTGAACAGGCGCATATGTGCCGTGCTTTCGATCAGGTGGGCCTTAAGCGCGCTGCCATCTGGCATGCTGGAAGTGATCAGGTTCATAAGCCACAGACCGATCGGTTCGACCTCGACCCACAGGAACCAGATCAGAAAGGCCCCCAGGACCGAGCCGAAATTGTTGCCGGAACCGCCGACGATCACCATCACCCAGACAAGGAAGGTGAACCGGAGCGGTTGGTAGGCGCTGGGTGTCAGCTGGCCGTCCAGCGTCGTCATCATCGCCCCGGCAATGCCACAGATGGCCGAGCCCAGAACGAAGATCTGCAGATGACGGCGGGTGACGTCCTTACCCATGGCTTCGGCGGCGACCTCGTTGTCGCGGATCGCGCGCATCATGCGGCCCCACGGGCTTTTGAGCGCCATCTGAGCCATCCAGAGCAGGATGAGAAGCACGATCAGAAACAGGAATGCATAACCCAGTTTCACCCACAGGGTCGAAGCGGTCACCGGGTCCAGCCCGAATGAGGCTGCACGTTCGACGAAGGTCGGATCGCTCTGCAGGTCAATCTCATAGCCTACGATAGGTGAAGGGCGGGGGATGCCGTAGACGTTCTTGACCCCTCGGGCCAGCCAGTCCTCGTTTTTCATGATCGCAATGATGATCTCGGCGATACCCAGCGTGGCAATCGCAAGATAGTCCGAGCGCAGACCCAAGGCCGTCTTGCCAATCAGCCAGGCAGCGCCCGCGGCCAATAGCCCACCCGCCGGCCATGCAAGCAGCACCGGAAGATTCAGCCCGCCGATATTTCCGGCAATGGCTGGGTCGATGGCTTCGACGGCAGCGATGCTCGGGTCGAACACCGCGCGATAGACGAAGAACCCGACGACGAGGATTGCGATGATTGCCAGCGTTCGTGCCCGGCCCTTGGGCATCTTTTGCGCGGCCATCACGGCTGCGACAACGGTCGCTGCCCCCAGCAGAAGCGCCAGCACGATCCCATACCCGCCTGCGGACCAGGCTCCGGGTGTCGGCGGGGTCGAGACCAGCACAACCGCAAGTCCGCCCAGCGCAACAAAACCCATGACGCCGACATTGAACAGTCCGGCAAAGCCCCATTGCAGGTTTACACCGATCGCCATGATCGCGGAAATCAGACCCATGTTCAGAATCAGGATCGCCGTGTTCCAGCTTTGAACGAAACCGGTCAGCAGGATGAGCCCGCCGACAATCACGAAAAGCAGGGTGTTTTTGACTGCTTCGTTCATACCGCTTTCCCCTTGAACAGACCCGTTGGCTTGAACAGAAGCACGATCAGCAGAATGACGAAGCTGACGGCGAATTTGTAATCGGTGGACAGGAACTGCACCAGGCCCGAAGGTTCGAGGCTTTCCGGGGCAAGGTAGGTCAGCACCTTCTTCCAGGCATAAGTGATCGTGACTTCGGAAAAAGCGATGATGAATCCGCCTGCGATAGCCCCAATCGGGTTGCCCAATCCGCCCACGATGGCCGAGGCAAAGATCGGCAGAAGCAGCTGGAAATAGACGAATGGCTTGAAGCTCTTGTCCAGCCCATAGAGAACCCCGGCCGTCGTGGCCAGTGCCGCAACGATGATCCAGGTGATCATCACCACACGTTCCGGGTTGATGCCGGACAACAAGGCCAGATCCTCGTTGTCGGAATAAGCGCGCATCGACTTACCGGTGCGGGTCTTGTTGAGGAACCAGAACAGCAAGGCGACGGCAACGACGGCGACGATCACGGTGATACCCTGCGAGGTCTTGATCGCAAGCCCCTCATCCAGCCCGGTCATCTTTTTGAAATCCCGCGCAGAAATCAGGAACCGTGCCCCATCCGAGAACCTTTGGTCATCGGGGCCGATGATGAAGCGCACCAGCCCATTCATGATGAACATCACGCCCATGGACACGATCACCAGGATCACAGGTTTGGCCTTTTGCTCGCGGTAGAACCGATAGACCAGCCTGTCGGTGATCAGCACCAGAAGGATGCACCCCAGGATC
The DNA here is from genome assembly GCF_056537865.1 of Ruegeria sp. BJ5. Taxonomy (NCBI): domain Bacteria; kingdom Pseudomonadati; phylum Pseudomonadota; class Alphaproteobacteria; order Rhodobacterales; family Roseobacteraceae; genus Ruegeria; species Ruegeria sp. BJ5. The sequence continues at coordinate 534,050 of NZ_JBQFSH010000001.1, read as the reverse complement.
GCAAACGGAAGCGCCAGAAGCGCCGTCGGCAGGGGCCCGAACCCGATCCCTGCGGCCTGAAGACCCCAGGTGACCAGCACGGCAATCATTGCGCCGAAGGCCATCGTATCCCCGTGGGCAAAGTTGGAAAACCGCAGGATGCCGTAGATCAGGGTGACCCCCAGCGCCCCAAGTGCCAACTGGCTGCCATAGGCAACCGCAGGCACGATCACAAAGTTCGCAAGCGCAACAAGCGCATTCAGTAGGTCCATTATGTTCTTCTCACTGTCCGGGTGCGGCTTTATGGCATGACGCCGACAAAAGACACAACAATTTGGAGCATGATTTTTGCGGCTTTGTGCATGTTTTTATGCGGTTTGGCGGACATTGATCACGTGCGCTCCGACCGTCTGCCGATCCCCGAAAGAAAAAGACCGCGCCACCATGTGGGACGCGGCCTGAAATCGCAGATGATTGCGGGACTAGGCTCCTGTTTCCGTGCATTGGCCGCGGTCATTCTGAAGGACCGGACGGCGAATGGACAGGTTGTAGGACAGATCAGGGCTTTTGACGAAGAAGGTCATGACATGCTGTTCGGTCGCCAGGATGAACGTCATGTTGTTCAGGCCAGGAAACACCTGAGCATCCCCGGTCGTGTCACCGAATTTGACCGATCCCTTTTGCTTGCCTTCAAGCCGCGTCAGCCGGTACTCGGTTCCATCAATATCCGATATGCACACAAACTCGCGTTGCTGAGCCACAGCGCCAGTTGCCAAGTGTGCGACCAGTGCGGCGATCATCCATTTCTTCATTTTGACTTCCAATTTCTGTGCCCCCAACTGGGGCGCGTTTCTGGGATTGGTGTAGTGGTTCGGGCGCAGCGATATTTTTGAAATTTGACCTGATTAAAGCAGCAGATTGGCATTACGGGAATTTCCACAGGCTTTTTGCTACGGTGGGCTTCAGAGAAATAAATTATATTTTTCAGATACCTAATAATGGTTCTCAGGAAGGAGGGCGTGGCCTAAAGTACCGATTGCCATCTTCTGGCCTTCAATTTTGCGCAATGCGATCAAGCAAAAGGGCCAGTCGAGAATCCCGACTGGCCCCATGAAAAACCGATTTCTGAAAAGCGTCAGTTAGCCGCCCAAAAACGACTTGCGTACTTCCTCGTCCGCCAGGAGTTCCTTGCCGGTTCCCGTGTATGCGTTGCGCCCCTGGACCAGCACATAACCCTTGTCGGCGATCTCAAGTGCCTGGCGTGCATTCTGCTCGACCATCAGGATCGGAAGGCCGGTGCGCGACACTTCGATGATGCGGTCGAACAGCTCGTCCATCACGATCGGCGAAACGCCCGCGGTCGGTTCGTCCAGCATCAACACCTTCGGCTTGGTCATAAGCGCGCGGCCGACGGCCACTTGCTGGCGCTGTCCGCCCGAGAGCTCGCCCGCCGCCTGGTTGCGTTTGTCTCTCAGGATCGGGAACAGCTCGAACACCTGTTCCATCGTGTCCGAGAAATCATCCGTGCGAATGAACGCGCCCATTTCCAGATTTTCTTGAACCGTCATCGAGGTGAAAATGTTCTGCGTTTGGGGTACAAAGCCCATGCCCTTGATCACCCGGTCCTGGGGGCTGAGGTTGGTGATGTCCTCGCCATCCAGCCGCACCGATCCGGCGCGCACGTCCAGCATGCCAAAAACGGCCTTCATCGCGGTGGATTTACCAGCGCCGTTGGGGCCAACGATCACGGCGATTTCGCCCTTGTCCACGGCGATCGTGCAATCGTGCAGAATGTCGGGGCCTTTGCCGTACCCGCCGGTCATGGTGTCACCGATCAGGAATGGACCGCCTTCTACCCGGTGGGTCTTGCCGCTGACCCGATGGGCGGGCGTCATCGTGCCAATGCCATGCGCTTTGGTGATCGAGGCGTCCTTGTTGCCCTTGTCGTCCTGATAGGGATTGTCGCTCATGCCCCGGCCTCCAACTGGTCTTTGTTCTTGAGCCCAGTACCCAGATAGGCCTCGATGACGTGCTCATTGGCCTTGATCTCGTCCAGCGTGCCTTGTGCCAGAACTTTGCCCTCGGCCATGCAGATCACCGGGTCGCAGATCTTGCCGATGAAATCCATGTCGTGTTCGATCACGACGAAGGTATAGCCGCGTTCCTTGTTCAGACGCAGGATCGTATCGGCGATGGTCATCAGCAGGGTGCGGTTGACGCCTGCGCCGACCTCGTCCAGAAACACGATCTTGGCGTCCACCATCATCGTGCGACCCAGTTCCAGCAGCTTTTTCTGGCCGCCCGAGACCTGACCCGCCTTGTGGTCGGCCAAGTGTTCGATGGTCAGGAACTCCAGCACCTCGTCGGCCTTGGCGCGCAGGGAGCGTTCCTCATCCGCAATCCGCTTGCGGCCGAACCATGTGTTCCACAGCGATTCACCGGATTGGCCACCGGGGACCATCATCAGGTTTTCGCGGCATGTCATCGACGAGAACTCGTGCGCAATCTGGAACGTGCGCAACAGCCCCTTGTGAAACAGATCATGGGGCGGCAGGCCGGTGATGTCTTCGCCGTCCATCCAGACCTTGCCGCTGGTCGGTGGTAGAACGCCCGCGATCACATTGAAAAGAGTGGTTTTTCCGGCCCCGTTTGGACCAATCAGGCCGGTAATCGAGCCCTTTTCGATCTCCAGCGATGCCCCGTCCACCGCGTGGAAACCGCCGAAATGCTTGTGCACGTCCTCGACGACGATCATGTGTTCCCCTGTCCGCGGCTTTCGCGGTTCTTCGTGTTGCCCCATCCCCAAGATAAGGTGGCGCCTTTTGTCATTGAAACAGCCCGGGCACAAGGCCCGGGCTGCTTGGTATCATGCGGTCAGCTGACGGATCAACGGAACTTGACGGTCTCGTTCTTGCCGTCTTTCACTTCGATCTCGCGGTAGGACCCAGCGCTTTCGCCCGGACCGATCAGTTCGACACCCGAAGCGCCGACATAGTCGATGTCCTGACCAGCGGCCAGCAGTTCCAGACCCTTGGCCAGTTCACCCGGATAGATCTTCTCGCCGGGGGCGTTGGCCACATCCAGGATCTTGCCACCGTATTGGGCGGGATCGGCCGACCCTGCGGCCTGCATGGCCAGCATGAACAGCGCGGCTGCGTCATAGCTTTCAGGCGAGTAGGGCGACGAGCCGTCAAAGCCCGCGGCTTCGGCCATGGCGAAATATTTCTCGGCGCCTTCACCGCCCGAACCGGCGATCTGACCAAACGATCCATCCAGATCAGGGCCGACATTCGCCGGCAGCGAGTCACCGATCATGCCGCCCGGCAGACCGAACGTGTCGAATGCTCCGCTGTCCAGGGCCGACTGGATGATGCCCAGGCCACCCTGATCCAAGTAGCCGGCAACCACGAGGATGTCACCACCCGCCGAGGCCAGTGCGCCGACTTCGGCCGAATAGTCCGCCTTGCCGTCTTCATGTGCTGCGACGATGGTCACTTCACCGCCCACGGCCTCGAACGACGACTGGATCGCGTCGGCCAGGCCTTTGCCGTAGTCGTTGTTGGTATAGGTCAGAGCGATCGAGTTGATGCCGCGATCTTTCAGAATGTCGGCCATAACCTGACCTTCACGCGCATCCGACGGGGCGGTGCGGAAGAACAGCCCGTTGTCTTCCATCGTCGAAAGACCGGGCGAGGTCGCCGACGGCGAGATCATGACCATGCCATTCGGAATAGCGACGTTCTGCAGGATTGCGCCAGTCACACCAGAACAGTCGCCGCCGATGATGCCGGCAACGCCATCGGCAATCATGCGTTCGCCGTTCGAGGTGGCCAGACCGTTGTCGATGCAGCCGGTATCGGCGCGCATCGGTGTCACGGTGGCGCCGCCCAGCAGCTTGCCGGATTCGGTAACTTCGGCGATTGCCAGTTCGGCGCCCGCGCCCATTGCGGGGGCCAGCGATTCAATCGGCCCGGTAAATCCGAACAGTACGCCCAGTTTGACGTCTTCGGCCATTGCGGCACCGGCCAGCAATGCGGTTGCTGCAGTCGCAGTAAGCAGCTTTTTCATTAGGTTACTCCCTTGTTGGAACGTATTCGTTCTGAGCAAGACCCTAGGCAAGCTGTTCAGAAAAGAAAAGTCCAAACAGGAATGTGTCTTTTGGCTGAACAACTCTATTTGTTTTCTAAGGTTTGGTTCCCGGGCGGCTCATTCTGACCGGGATTGGAGCGATAGATATGATTAGGGTTTTTACGATTCTCATTCTGATGATTTGCGGCAGCGTCGCGTGGGCCGAGTCATTGAAGACATCCGCAGGCGAGGTCTCGGTCACGACCATGCTTGCCGACCTAGATACGCCCTGGGCGATCGGCCTGCTGCCGGATGGCAGTTTCTTGGTCACCGAGCGCGACGGCCAGCTGCTTTTGGCGCGTGATGGCAAGGCCACCAAGGTCCAGGGCGTTCCGAAGGTCGCAGCGCAAGGGCAGGGCGGTCTGCTGGACGTAACCGTCGCCCGCGATTTTGACCGCACAAGAGAGGTGTTTCTTTCTTTCTCGAAGCCACAGAGCGGCGGCGCCGGGACGGCGGTCGCCGTGGCACGCCTGTCCGAGAACGGCAAGCGGCTGACCAATCTGAAGTTGATATTCGAAGCGGTGCCCGGCGGCGCAGGCGGCCGGCATTTCGGATCGCGCGTGGTCGAGGCGCAGGACGGGACGCTGTTCATCACTTTGGGGGATCGTGGCGACAGGCCAAGTGCGCAGGACCGCTCGAACCACATGGGGACGGTCATTCGAATCAACCGTGATGGTTCGATCCCGGCCGATAACCCGTTTATCGCGCAAGAAGGCATCCGTCCCGAGATCTGGTCCTTTGGTCATCGCAACCCGCAAGGCGCTGATATTGATACGAGCGGCCGGTTGTGGGTCTCTGAACATGGCGCAAAGGGCGGGGACGAGGTGAACCTTGTGAAACCCGGCGCCAACTACGGTTGGCCGGTCATTTCCTACGGGACGCATTATTCCGGAGAGAAGATCGGCGAAGGCACCAGCAAGGCCGGAATGGAACAGCCGCGCTTGTATTGGGATCCGTCCATCGCTCCGTCGGGCTTGATGGTCTATTCGGGCGGGATGTTTCCCGAATGGCGCGGTGACATTTTCGTGGGCTCGCTGAAATTCGACTATATTGCACGATTGTCCGGAAACCCGTTGCGCGAGGTCGAGCAGATCAAAGGCGCCGAGACCGAACGGGTCCGTGACATCGTGCAGGCCCCAGACGGTGCGATCTGGTTCATCTCGGTCGGGCAGGGTGCGGTTTACAGGATTTCCCGTTCGTCCTAGGAGTGCAGCGATACACTTCTAAGAGGATTAATATGTTCCGCATTCTCGCAGCGATATTTTTGTGCCTTTCGACACTTCCAGCCGCGGCCGACGAGGTCTTTCCGACCTATGCCGATTACGAAACTTTCGTCGACACCAAGATCAAGAACCGCGAGTTCTCGAACGTCATCACCCGGTTGGGCGGCGCCGACGAATACACGCCGCAGCAGATGCAAGTCCTGCAAGGGCAGCTACGTGACCTTGTTCCGTACTACCTGACCAATGCCGACGTTGCCAAACGGGTCGAGCTTGAGAACGGGTTCGCGCAGGAAATGCGGATCTACTGGAACGACAAGAACAGCTATCTCTACTATTACGCTCTTCTGCATCAACGCGAAGACGGCGTGCTAGTTCTGCAGTTCAGCATCAACACACGCGCCGAGCCCATTTTGGGCATGTTCTAGGCGTCAGACCGACAGCCGCCCGCTCTGCGTCCCACGCTCGCGATAGGGCGTGGTGTTGTAGTGCGCGCGGTAGCATTTCGAGAAATGGCTAGGGCTTGCAAAACCGCAGGCCAAGGCCACGTTGATTACGCTCATGTCGGTCTGCATCAGCAGGTTGCGCGCCTTGTGCAACCGCAGTTCCATGTAATAGCGCTTGGGCGAACGGCTCAGATACCGGCGGAACAGCCGCTCGAGCTGGCGGGTCGACATGCCGACATCCTTGGCGAGGATCGAGGGCGAAATCGGCTCTTCGATGTTTTTCTCCATCATCAGGATGACCTGGCTCAGCTTGGGGTGGCGCACGCCGATCCGCGTGGGCGTCGACAGGCGCTGGGTGTCCTGATCGGTGCGGATCGAGGAATAGATCATCTGGTCGGCCACGGCATTGGCCAACTCCTCGCCGTAATCATCGGCAATCAGTTTCAGCATTAGGTCGATTGACGAGGTGCCACCGGCCGTTGTCATCCGGTTGCCGTCGATCAGAAAGACGGATTTCGTCAGTTCGACGTTTTCGAACTCTTCCGCAAAGCTGTCGGCGTTTTCCCAGTGGATGGTGGCCCGCTTGCCGTCCAGCAGGCCGGCCTTGGCAAGGGTATAGGCCGCGGTGCACAAGCCACCGATCTTCAGACCTTTGCGGGCCTCGCGGCGCAGCCAGTTCAAGACCTTTTTGGTGGTCGCCGCCTGAACATCGACGCCGCCACAAACAAGGATCACCTCGTCCCGCTGCAGTTCGTCCAGGTCGCGGTCAAGCTCGAACGTCGTGCCGGCCGAGCAGGTGACGACCTCTCCGCCTTCGCCGGCCAGCGACCAAGTATAGATCTGCTGATCCGCCATACGATTTGCAATCCGAAGGCTGTCCAGTGCCGAGGCAAAAGACAGCAACGAAAACTTGTCGAGCAACACGAATACGAAATTGAGCGGCTTGGCCGCGCGCTTGTCCACAGTGACAACTTGGCGTTGCTCTTGCATGGCGAACTGTCCTTGATTCGGCGGGCCGAGGCCCGAGGCCTGCGGCGAATTTGACCGACACCATGCTCAAAGCTTGTTTCCGACGTCAAGAGGCGCAAATCGGATATGGTCTCTGGTCTATGGATTTTGTATAGAGACCACCTGAATTACCTCAGCGGAGATCAAAGCTATGACCGAGTGGCAAAAAACGAACTGGCGCAGCAAGCCGCGGGTTCAGATGCCAGACTATACCGACGCGGCCGCGCTGGCCAAAGTCGAGGCCAAGCTTTCGCAGTATCCCCCGCTGGTTTTTGCGGGCGAGGCCCGACGTCTCAAACAGCATTTGGGCGCGGCCGGCCGTGGCGAGGCCTTCCTGCTGCAGGGCGGGGACTGCGCCGAAAGCTTCGATCAGTTCAGCGCCGATGCGATCCGCGACACCTTCAAGGTGATGCTGCAGATGGCGATGGTTCTGACCTATGGTGCCAAGGTTCCGGTGGTCAAGGTGGGCCGTATGGCCGGCCAGTTCGCCAAGCCGCGCAGCGCGCCGACCGAGGTGGTCGATGGTGTGGAACTGCCCAGCTATCGTGGTGATATCATCAACGAGCTGGCCTTCACGCCCGAGGCGCGTATTCCGAACCCAGAAAAGATGCTGCAGGCCTATACCCAGGCTGCAGCCACTCTGAACCTGCTGCGTGCATTCTCGACCGGCGGTTTCGCGGACATGAGCCGTGTGCATTCCTGGACCTTGGGCTTTACCAACGAACAGGACGTGCAGAAGTATTCCGAGATCGCCGACCGCATTCAGGACACGATCGACTTCATGGAAGCCGCCGGCATCACCGCGGATACCACCCATGAATTCTCGACCGTCGAGTTCTACACTAGCCACGAAGGACTGCTGTTGGAGTACGAAGAAGCGCTGACGCGACTGGATTCGACTTCGGGCAAATGGCTGGCCGGCTCGGGCCACATGATCTGGATCGGCGACCGCACCCGTCAGCCTGACGGCGCGCATGTCGAATTCTGCCGCGGCGTGCTGAACCCGATCGGTCTGAAATGCGGCCCGACGACAACGGCCGAAGACCTCAAGGTTCTGATGTCCAAGCTGAACCCGGACAACGAAGAAGGCCGTCTGACCCTAATCGCGCGCTTTGGCGCGGGCAAGGCGGGCGAGCATCTGCCGCGTCTGATCAAGGCCGTCAAGGAAGAGGGCGCCAAGGTGACCTGGGTCTGCGACCCGATGCACGGCAACACGATCAAGTCGGCCACCGGCTACAAGACCCGTCCGTTCGAATCGGTCCTGCGCGAGGTGCGGGATTTCTTCGGCGTGCATCAGGCCGAGGGCACGATCCCCGGCGGCGTGCATTTCGAGATGACCGGTCTGGACGTGACCGAATGCACGGGCGGCGTCCGCGCCGTCAGCGAAGAGGATCTGTCGGACCGCTACCACACCGCCTGCGACCCGCGCCTGAACGCGTCGCAGTCGCTGGAGCTGGCGTTCCTGGTGGCTGAAGAGCTGACCAACCTGCGCCGTGACCGAAAGGACCGCGCGGCAAGCTGAGGCATGTCGGATTGAAACGCAAACGGAGGGCCCTCGGGTCCGCCGTTCTGCGTTTCACTCGTCGCGAGAGAATACTAGCCGCAGGTGTTTCGCCGGTCTCTGGAAATCGGCCTGATCCTCGGCAAAGCCCGCCTCGACAGGCCGGCTGTTGTGGGCCTGATCCTGAATGTTCACCAGTGCGCGAATCCGAGTGTCCTCGATTCCGAACCGGCGCGGCGTAGCGCCGATCGTACCATCGCTGACCATCACACCCAGCACTCGGCTGACATCCCCCAGATCGCTTCTGAGGGGCAACAGGATCATGCGGGCCTGCAGCCGCGTCCGGCCGAGCTTGCCTTTTGAATAAAGGCTGAACTCACCGATCGCCGGAGCGGCGAACACCTCTTCCAGTGTCTCTGACACCTGATCACGGGCGCTGGGATCAAAGAAGGCGGTCAGGGGCATTCCGCGCACCTCCATCCCCGCGATCTTGTTCAGATGACTTCCCGCCAGTCGAAACCGGGCGAGGCCAGGCGCGATGCGTTCCAGAATAAATGTGTATTCCAGAATGTTTTCGAGGCCGCGTGGGTCGATCTGGGAACGCTTGGGAACGCCGTCGCCGCTCAGCAGCGCGGTCCAATACGCTTCAGCCTGACGGATGGGGGACAGACTGCGCCCACTGTCAAAGCGATCCATTGCGATGATCTTTCCAGCTTTCGACCCGGAACCATTCCAGAAGAAGGTTTTCATTACCATGCACCTCGTGTCGATTGGCGGCCATCCGGTCCGTGCGCCATGCAAAGCGATAGCGGCCGACCCAACCTTCGACTGACAGATTGACACGGGTTTATTCAATTTTGGACCAAATCTTTAAGGAATGGTTAACTTCTTGCGTTGAATTGCACATCCGGCAAGGTCTTGCCCTATGGGGTACGATAGCTTTAGGTGCAGCAGAACAAGGCTGCGCAGCAGTGGGAAAGGGCAGGCATGATCAAATCCATGACCGGTTTTGCATCCGGAAAGGGCGCATTGGGGCCGCACAGCTGGAGCTGGGAACTGCGCAGCGTCAACGGCAAGGGCCTGGACATGCGGTTGCGGGTGCCGGACTGGCTGACGGGACTTGAGGCTGCGCTGCGCGCGGATATGTCCAAACAGGTCAGCCGGGGCAACGTGACGCTGAGCCTGCGCGTCGCCCGCGAGGAAACCGCTGCCGAGTTGAAGCTGAACGAAGGCGCAATGAGCGCTGCGCTGGATGCGTTGGCGCATGCCGAGGAATTGGCGGTCAACAAGGGCGTCGCGCTTGCACCATCAAAGGCCAGCGATCTGCTGATGCTCAAGGGGATGCTGGACGCGGCAGCCGAGGACGACGATCCCGCGCCGCTGGTCGAGGCGCTGAAATCCGAATTTGGCAGTCTGCTGGCCGAGTTTGTGGAAATGCGCCGGGATGAGGGCCAAGCCCTTGCTTCCATCCTGTCGGCCCAGTTGGATCAGATCCAGACCGTGACCGAGCAGGCCACCGAGCTGGCTGAGCGGCGCAAGGAAGCCATGGCCGACACTCTGCGCCAGAACCTAGCGCGGGTCATGGAAAACAGCCACGGCGCTGATCCCGACCGGGTGGCGCAGGAGTTGGCCCTGATCGCGGTCAAAGCGGATATCACCGAAGAACTGGACCGCCTGGCCGCGCATGTCGTAGCCGCGCGCGCACTGCTGGAGCAGGAGGCCCCGGTCGGCCGCAAGTTGGATTTCCTGATGCAGGAGTTCAACCGCGAGGCCAACACGCTGTGCTCCAAATCCCAGAACTCGGAGTTGACATCAGTCGGTCTGGAGTTGAAGGCGGTGATCGACCAGTTGAGAGAGCAGGTGCAAAATGTTGAATAAGCAAGGGAAAGCGTAATGGCGGATCGCCGCGGTCTACTCATCATCCTGTCGTCGCCCTCGGGTGCCGGTAAATCCACTTTGGCCCGTCGCCTGATGGAGTGGGACACCGAACTCGAGTTTTCGATCTCGGCCACCACACGCGCCCCGCGCCCGGGTGAGGAACATGGACGCGAATACTATTTTCTTAGCGAAGATGATTTCCGCCAGCAGGTATCAAACGGGCAGATGTTGGAACATGCCCATGTGTTCGGCAATTTCTACGGCTCACCAGCTGGTCCAGTGCGCGAAGCGATCCAGAGCGGGCGGGACGTGCTTTTTGACGTGGACTGGCAGGGTGAAGTGCAGATCCGGAATTCGGAATTGGGCAAACATGCGTTGTCCATTTTCATTCTACCGCCATCGATCAAAGAGCTGCGCCGCCGGCTTGAAACCCGCGGTCAGGACAGCGCCGACGTCATTTCCAAGCGCATGATGAAAAGCTGGGACGAAATCAGCCATTGGGGCTACTACGACTATGTGTTGATCAATGACGATCTGGCCGCAACCGAGGAAAAGCTGAAGACGATCGTCAGCGCCGAGCGGATGCGCCGTATTCAGCAGCCCCGGTTGCAGGATCACGTCCGCGCCTTGCAATACGAATTCGAGAGCATGTCATGACCATTTACGCATTGGGACAGGACGTCCCGCAGATCCACGAAGACAGCTGGGTTGCGCCGGACGCGAACCTGATCGGCAAAGTCGTCCTTGAGCAAGGTGCATCCGTCTGGTTCGGGTGCACGATCCGAGCCGATCACGAAGAAATCCGAGTGGGCGAGGGCAGCAACGTTCAGGAGAACTGCGTGATGCATATCGACGCCGGTTTTCCTCTGACGATCGGAAGGAATTGCACCATCGGCCACAAAGTGATGCTGCATGGCTGCACTATCGGTGACAACAGCCTGATTGGTATGGGAGCCATCGTCCTGAACGGCGCGAAGATCGGCCGGAACTGCCTGATCGGGGCAGGGGCCCTGATCACGGAAGGCAAGGAGATCCCCGACAACTCGCTGGTGATGGGAGCCCCTGGCAAGGTGGTCCGGCAACTGGACGAAGCGGCGGCCCGGCGGATCACGTTCAGCGCGCTCCACTATCAAGAGAACATGCGCAAGTTCCGGGAAACGCTGACGCCCGTTTCGCCCGTCGCATAGGTCCTGTGAACCGGTCATGAGCAACGAACTGCTTGCCGAAGTCGTCTCTGCTTTGCCGATGCCCGCATTGATGGTCGATCAGACCGAGCGGATCATCGCTTCGAACGCGGATGCGCGTGCGCTGTTGGGCCGAAACATCGACGGTCGCCATTTTGCGACGATCCTGCGACAGCCGCAGGTCATCGAAGCGATGGAGAAAAGCTTGCGGAGCAAGGGGCCGGCCAACAGCCGGCATCTGGCGAACGACGGCGCACAGGACACTGCGTTTCAGGTCCACTGTCGGTACATGCAGGGCGTTGGCGCGGTTTCCGGTGGCGCGGTTCTGGCAACGTTCATGGATGTGACCCACCTTGAACAGGCCAGCCAGATGCGCCGTGACTTCGTTGCCAATGTCAGCCACGAACTTCGTACCCCACTGACCGCTCTGATGGGCTTCATCGAGACTTTGCAAGGACCGGCGAAGGATGACGCGGCGGCCCGGGACAGATTCCTGAAGATCATGACAGCCGAGGCCAACCGGATGAACCGTCTGGTCGGTGACCTGCTGTCGTTGAATCGGGTCGAGAGCGAAGAGCGCGTTCGGCCAAGGCAGCAGATTGAACTGATCGAGCTGCTGCGCGTGACGCTCGAGACGTTGCGCCCCTTGGCGGATGACGCGGGCGTTTGCCTGTCTCTGAGCGCCCCGGATAACCCCGTTCGCCTTCCGGGCGACAATGACCAGCTGCGGCAGGTCTTCACCAACCTGATTGAAAACGCGATCAAATATGGCGGCAGCGGTGGCGGTGTCGATGTGCAAGTGACGGTTTCAGATCAGGATACCGCGATCCGGGGACCGGCCGCCCGGGTGAGGGTCATCGACAAGGGCCCTGGCATTGACCCGGTTCATCTGCCCCGGCTTACCGAACGGTTTTACCGCGCCGACAGCCATCGCTCGCGCGAACTGGGGGGTACGGGGCTGGGCCTGGCTATCGTCAAGCACATCATCAACCGCCACCGCGGCCGGTTGCGAGTGGAAAGTGATTTGGGAAAGGGCGCGGTGTTCACCGTCATTTTGCCCATGTAAGACCGGCGCGTGATAGGCTAGGAACGGTCAAGCCGAGCACTCGGACCAAAAAACGAAGGACCCGCCACCCGTGGATAGCGCATTGGAACCCGAAACCCTCAAGGTCTCAGCCAGGAACGTGAACGTGTTCTATGGTGACACGCACGCCATCAAGGACGTGAATGTAGAAATCCAGGACAAGACCGTCACGGCGTTCATTGGGCCCTCGGGGTGCGGCAAGTCTACCTTTTTGCGATGTCTGAACCGGATGAATGACACCATCGACATCTGTCGGGTCGAGGGAGAAATTCGCCTGGATGGGGAAGACATCTATGACAAGCGGATCGACCCCGTGCAACTGCGCGCCAAGGTCGGCATGGTGTTTCAGAAACCCAACCCTTTTCCAAAGTCGATCTATGACAACATCGCATACGGTCCGCGCATTCATGGTCTGGCCAAGACCAAGGCCGAACTTGACGAGATCGTCGAGAAATCCCTACGCCGCGGTGCCATCTGGGACGAGGTGAAGGATCGCCTGGATGCCCCTGGTACTGGTTTGTCAGGGGGGCAACAACAGCGCCTGTGTATCGCCCGCGCCATCGCCACAGCACCCGAAGTTCTGTTGATGGACGAGCCCTGTTCGGCGCTGGACCCGATTGCCACCGCCCAGGTCGAAGAGCTGATTGATGAACTGCGTGAGAGGTTTTCGGTCGTGATTGTCACCCACTCGATGCAACAGGCGGCGCGCGTCAGCCAGAAAACGGCGTTTTTTCACTTGGGCAATCTTGTCGAGTTCGGTGATACCGCCCAAATCTTCACCAACCCCGAAGACCCGCGTACCGAAAGCTACATCACCGGCCGTATCGGCTGAGAACAGGTAAAAGACCATGAGCGAACAACATATTGCATCTGCCTTCGACCGCGATCTTGAGGCGGTTCAAGCCCACATCATGAAAATGGGTGGTCTGGTCGAGGCCGCGATCACAGGTGCGGCCCGTTCGCTGGAAACGCGGGATGAGGAACTGGCGCAGCAGGTGCGGCAGGGCGACAAGGCCATTGATGCGCTCGAGGACCTGATCAACGAAGAAACCGCCCGGGTGATCGCTTTGCGGGCTCCCACCGCCGGCGACCTGCGGTTGGTGCTGTCGGTTCTCAAGGTTTCGGCCAACCTGGAACGCATCGGCGATTACGCAAAGAACATCGCCAAGCGTACCACCATTCTGGTCGAGGCCAACCAGATCGGCGGCAGCACCGCCGCACTGCGCCGCATGGCGCGCGAGGTCGAGCGGATGCTGCGTGACGCATTGGATGCCTATATTCAAAGGGATGCTGAGCTGGCCCGTGACGTCATCGATCGGGACCAGGAAGTGGACCAGATGTACAACGGCCTGTTCCGCGAGTTGCTGACCTTCATGGCTGAAGACCCGCGCAACATCACGGCATGCATGCATCTGCATTTCATCGCCAAGAACATCGAGCGGATGGGTGACCACGTCACTGCCATCGCCGAGCAGGTGATCTATCTGGTGACCGGCGAACGGCCGACCGAAGCGCGCCCGAAAGCAGACAACACCTCGCAATCTCTGTAGGGAGTGGCCGGCATGCCGACAGGCCAGCCGACTATCCTGATCGTCGATGATGAGCCGGCGCTGCGCGAGGTGCTGGCCTACAACATGCAGTCCGCCGGGTACGAAGTGGTTCAGGCGGCAAGCGGCGAAGAAGCCCTGGTGCTGGTCCAAGAGGTGGCGCCTGATTTGATCGTGCTTGACTGGATGATGCCCAATCTCAGTGGGATTGAGTTGTGTCGTCAGCTAAAGGCACGCCCGCAGACCCGCGCAATTCCGATCATCATGCTGTCGGCGCGGTCGGATGAGGTGGACAAAGTGCGTGGTTTGGAGACGGGGGCCGATGACTATGTGGCCAAACCGTATTCGATGGCGGAGTTGATGGCGCGGATCCGAGCTCAACTGCGTCGGGTACGCCCGGCGGCGGCTGCGGAAACCCTAGAATACGACGACATCATCGTGGACCTCGAAAGCCACAAGGCCAGTCGAGCGGGCAAGCCGCTCCGGATGGGACCAACCGAATTCCGGCTGCTGAGCACCTTCATGGAAAAGCCGGGGCGCGTGTTCAGTCGCGATCAGCTATTGGGCCGTGCCTGGGGGCGTGACGTCTATGTCGATTCCCGCACCGTGGATGTCCATATTGGTCGACTGCGCAAGGCTTTGACGGCATTCGGCGGATCCGACCCCCTTCGAACGGTTCGAGGTGCTGGATACGCGCTGGATTAGCCTACCTGGGCAGTGTTTCGTCGTTTTGGGCCTGAGAAGCCAACCAGTGACGGAAGTGCCGAAGTGTCGGATCTTCGGACTTTGAGCTTGGCCAGACCAGGTAATAGGCCCCCATGGTTTCAACCGGATCCTTGCAGGCCGCAACAAGCCTGCCGGTCGCCAGGTCTTGCTCGATCAGGTAGTTGGGCAGCAAGGCGACGCCCAGCCCATGCAGGGCGGCTTGATTGATGGTCGTGAATTGATCGTGCACCGTACCGGGCAGGGCGCCTGAATGCGGAACACCCATTTGCTTGAACCATTCTTGCCAGGCGCGCGGGCGGGTCTGGATGTGAAGCAGGGGCAGTTTCAGCAATTCGCGCGGATCGTCCGGCGCGCCTCCTGGCAGCAGCGCGGGGGAACATACAGGCAGAACCCTTTCCACCTTCAGCAGCAAGCGCTCGGTGCCGGGCCAATCCGGTTCCCCGAAATGTAACGCGGCATCAAAGGGTTCCGATGAGAAGTTGAATGGCCTCAGACGCGTGGACATGTTGATCGTGATGTCAGGATGCAAACGGGCGAAATCCGGCAGCCGTGGCACCAGCCAACGCATTCCGAATGTCGGCAGGATTGCCAGATTCAGCGTTCCACCCACTGGCGCGACGTGCAGTTTCAGGGAAGCCTGCGCAATTTGGTTCAGACCTTGTCGAATTTCCGCGACATAGTCCTGCGCCACCGGCGTCAACGCCAATCGCTTTTTGTCACGCAGAATGAGCTGCACGCCCAGCTGGGTCTCGAGCGTCTGCAGTTGCCGGCTGACGGCGCTCTGGGTCAGCGCAAGCTCTTCCGCGGCGGCCGAGGCGGAGCCCAGCCGGTCCAACGCTTCGAGCGCGCGAAGCGAAGAAATTGACGGAAAGAGTCGACGAGGCGTATCCATCTATGCGTTTTACTCATGAAAACTTGCAAATGTCTCGCTGTTTTTTGCGTAAATTGCAGGGTAGGGTGCGTGTGAACTTCAGTTTGGAGCCAGAAGATGAACGCCCCCGACACCAAACCTGCATTGCGCGCAAAGGATGCGCCCGATCTTGGCCGCTTTGCTTGGTACGATCCGTTCCGCCTGTCTGATCAACTGACCGAGGATGAACGCCTGATCGCCGACAGCGCCCGTGCGTATGCGCAGGAAAAGCTGCAACCTCGGGTAACTCAGGCGTTTCAGAACGAGGAAACCGATCCTGAAATCTTCCGTGAGATGGGCGAAATGGGCCTGCTGGGCACCACCATTCCCGAGGAATACGGCGGGATTGGCGCCGGTTACGTAACCTACGGTCTCGTCGCGCGCGAGGTCGAACGTGTGGATTCCGGCTATCGCTCGATGATGTCGGTGCAAAGCTCGCTGGTGATGTATCCGATCTATGCCTATGGCAGCGAAGAGCAGCGCCGGAAATACCTGCCGAAACTGGCCAGTGGTGAATGGATCGGTTGCTTTGGCCTGACCGAACCGGATGCGGGATCTGATCCGGCTGGTATGAAAACCCGGGCAGAAAAGATCGACGGCGGCTACCGTCTGACCGGCAGCAAAATGTGGATTTCAAACGCGCCAATCGCCGATGTGTTTGTTGTCTGGGCCAAGTCCGATGCGCATGACGGAAAGATCCGCGGCTTCGTACTTGAAAAAGGCGCCAAGGGTCTGGGCGCGCCAAAGATCCAAAACAAGCTTAGCCTGCGCGCGTCAATCACCGGTGAAATCGTTATGGACGGCGTGGAGGTCGACGACAGTGCCTTGTTGCCGCACGTCCAGGGCCTGAAAGGGCCATTCGGATGCTTGAATCGAGCGCGCTATGGCATCAGTTGGGGTGTCATGGGGGCTGCAGAATGCTGCTGGCATGCGGCGCGTCAGTACGGTTTGGATCGAAAGCAGTTCAATCGTCCTTTGGCGCAGACACAGCTATTCCAGAAGAAACTGGCGGACATGCAGACTGAAATCGCGTTGGGTTTACAGGCCAGCCTGACGGTCGGACGGCTGATGGACAAAGCCGAAGCCGCGCCTGAGATGATCTCGATCATCAAGCGGAACAATTGCGGCAAGGCGTTGGATATCGCGCGGATGGCGCGGGACATGCATGGTGGCAACGGGATCTCGTTGGAGTTCCAAGTCATTCGTCACATGGTCAACCTTGAGACCGTCAATACCTACGAGGGCACGCATGATGTTCATGCGTTGATCTTGGGGCGGGCGCAGACCGGGTTGCAAGCATTCTACTGATCCGCAACCCAAAGTGCGCGTAATCGGTATTATGTAATTAAAGTGCAAGGCCTGGCACCGCTACGTTCGCGTTGGCGGTGCTATTTCAACCTGTTACGGTCCTGTGTGAAACCAAGACAGGATGCGCTGATGGACCTTCAAGGCAAAATCGTAGTTATTACCGGTGCAGCCCACGGCATCGGCAAAGGTATGGCGACACGCTTCGCTGCGGATGGCGCGCGTGTGATCTGTGCGGATATCGATGAAACCGGCGCCGAAGCCGTCGCCCAAGACATTGGCGGGCATTCGTTCAAATGCGATGTGGCCGACGAACACGAAATCCAGGCAATGATCGAAAGCGTTGAATCCAGCATCGGCCCCATTGATCTGTTCTGCGCCAACGCCGGCATCCTGACGCTTGGCGGTCTCGATGTTCCCGATGCGCATTGGGACAGGATCTGGAAGATCAACGTCATGTCTCATGTGTGGACGGCACGCCATCTGGTACCGCGGATGATTGCGCGCGGCGGCGGCTACATATTGATCACGGCTTCTGCTGCGGGGCTGCTCAACCAGCCCGGAGCCGCACCATACGGAGTCACCAAACATGCGGCGGTTGGTTTCGCGGAATGGCTGGCTTTGACCTATGCCGACAAAGGCATCCGGGTCTCGGTCTTGTGTCCTCAGGCCGTCCGATCGGAAATGACCAAAGGGTTTGAAGACTCAGTAGCCGCGATTGATGGCATGCTTGAACCCGAGGACGTGGCACAGGCATGTGTCGAGGCCATTGGGGCTGAGAGCTTTCTGGTTCTGCCGCACCCGCAGGTTCTGGACTACATGCGCTTGAAAACCGCCGATTACGACCGTTGGATTTCGGGAATGAACAAGTTGAATCAGCAGTTTGCAGGCGATACCTAGTCTTTCTTACGAGCGCGGCGCAGAAGGCCTTCCTGCGCGACGGACGCGACCAAGGTACCATCCTGCGTATAGATTGACCCGCGGTTGAAGCTGCGTCCCTGCCCTGTCCATGGCGACTCCATGGAATAGAGATGCCAGTTCTGGAATTGAACCGGCGCATGAAACCAGATTGCGTGATCCAGGCTCGCGCCATTGATTTCGCCCGTGAACCAGCTCAACCCGTGCGGACGCATGCCGGAACTCAGCAGCGCCATGTCCGAGGCATAGGCCAGCAATAGGTGTTGGGTCACGTGATCAGCCTGTTCCGCTGCTCCCATGCGGAACCACAGATGGTTTCGGTCGTCGCTTTTCTCGGGCTGAAATATGTCCAGGGGATCAATCTCGCGAACCTCGATCGGACGTTCGCGCAGCAATTCGGCGCGTAGCCTTTCGGGAACGCGGTTCAGGTATTTCTGCCGCAATTCATCGCGGGACGGTTGCGTTTCGGGCGCTGGGACATCAGGCATCGCGTGCTGATGGTCCCAGCCTTCATCCTGAATGTGGAACGAGGCCGACATGTTGAGGATCTGCTTGCCGTGCTGGATTGCCACCACGCGCCGTGTGGTGAACGACCCGCCATCCCGTGCGCGATCCACCTGATAGATAACCGGAATTTCCGGATCTCCCGGACGGATGAAATAGGCATGCAGCGAATGGCAAAGGCGGTTTTCGACCGTTCGGTATGCTGCTGCCAAAGCCTGTGCGATGACCTGACCGCCAAATATCCGCGTGGGCGTTTCACCGCCGGACCCGGTGCCTCGGAACAGGTCAACTTCAAGGCGTTCAATGTCCAGCAAATCCAACAGAATGCGTTCGGCTTCGGTCATTCGACTCTCTCTGGTTCTGTTCGTGATCGGCCTAGCAGGCCCGCGCGGGTCATTCAATGAGGGCGGCGTGAACCAGCGCTTTGAGTTCCGAGCGTGACGGGTAAGAACTGGAGGGCGACAACTGAGCAAAGAAAACCGCCGACAGGTCGTTCTTTTGGTCGACCCAGAAAAAGGTCGACGCCATTCCGCCCCAACTGAAATCTCCGACCGATCCGGGGGTACGTGCACGGCCCGGGTCCAAAACCACAGCGCCGCCAAGCCCGAACCCCATGCCGTCCATTGGCTGTTCGGCAAAGCTTTGGGGCCCCATGGACGCGATGTCGCCCGGCAAGTGGTTCCGCATCATGAAATCCACCGTGCTCGGGCCCAGCAGTCGTTGATCACCCACCTGCCCTTTGGCGCGCAGCATCTCGGCGAAACGGGCAAAATCGTCGATCGTGCTTACCAGCCCACCACCGCCGGAAAACAGCGTGGCCGCTTCGAATGGCGAGTCTCCGGCCTGATCCACCAATCGCAACGTTTCGCCGCCGGACCTGGCCGCGTTCAGGGCCATCGCGTCCCCCTCGAGCGGTGTGTAGAGCGAGGCGAACCGGTCCCCAGCCCCTTTGGGAACCGAAAACCAGGTTTCGTCCATTCCAAGCGGGCCAAAGATCTCATCGGCAAAGAATTGGCTCAGACTCCTGCCGGACACGACTTCGACCACGCGTCCGATAACGTCGATGCCAACCGAATACTCCCAGCGGCTGCCGGGGTGAAACGCCAATGGCAATGCAGCCACCGCCCGAACCTGATCGGCCAGCAGACCCTGATCCGGCTTGAACATCAGGTCCTGAGCATCCATCGCAGCGGGAAGAACGCCCGGATTGAATGGATAGCTTAGTCCGCTGGTGTGGGTCAGCAGTTGATGCAGGGTCGGCGACGTCGAGTCTTCTGTTTGATCAATGGATTGCGCGTCTTTCCGCAACGCCTTCATGTCGGCGAATTCCGGCAGAAACTCGGACACCGGCGCCTCAAGGTGCATTAGACCTTGTTCTACCAGCATCATCAGCGCTGTCGTGGTTACTGGCTTGGTCATCGAGTAGATGCGAACCAAGGTCTGGCGGTCGAACGGCAAATCTCCCTCGAGACTACGCAATCCACAATCGTGAAAGAAGACTTCGCGCCCGTGCTGCTTCAACAGAAAGGCGCACCCGGGGTATTTTCGTTCGTCCACATACCTTTGCATCCATGTCTGAATGCGGTTCAGCCTCGTCCGATCAAACTGCATTGGCCGAAATTTCCCCGTTTTTCTCTCACCTACGCGCAATCCTGCCGCCCCGTGGCAGAGAAAAACAGCCCAAAAAACAAAGCCGGCAAAAATTGCCGGGCGGGCGATCTGCAAGTCCGCTCTCGGCCACGACCCGCGACGCTGGTAGACTGACTGCGTTCTGGATTCGTGATTTGCAGCCGTTACCCCCTGATTTCGCCACCGGCCGGAGGTGCCAGATGACGCAGAACGTGGAATTCGTATACGACTTTTGCAGCCCAAACGCTTACCTCGCTCATAAGGTTTTGCCAGATATCGCCGCGCGGCACGCGGCCAGGATCCGTTATGTGCCGGTTCTGCTGAGCACAGTTTTCAAGGCCACCAACAACCAGAGCCCATTTCAGGCGTTTTCGGAAAATCGGAAGAAATCGGCGTATCTGACCCATGACCTGCACCGCTTTGCGCGGCGGCGAGGCCTGATCTTTCATATGAGCCCCTATTTTCCGCTGAACACGAAGTTCGCCATGCGTGGGGCAGTCGCGGTGATGGGAAAACCTTGGGAAGGCAGATACATAGATGCCGTTTTTGATGCAATATGGGTGCACGGGCAGAAGATTGACGACCTGAATGTATTGACCGACATCGTTCAAGAACATGAGCTGCCCGTACGAAAAATCCGCGAGGCGATCACCGGCGATTTGGGCAAGCAGACTCTGAAGGATCAGACAAAGGCGGCCGTTCGCCGCGGAGTTTTTGGGGTGCCTAGCTTGTTTGTCGGGTCTGAGATGTTTTTTGGTAAGAACAGCCTGGCCAACGTAGAACTCGAACTCGAGGCGTTGCACTGAGGTTTCAAGGACGCAGTCCCAATTGCCGGGCAGCATCAATAAGCTTGTGCGCGTGGTCTTTTTCAAGCTCTTCCGGGGTCACGTAAAAGCTGGGCCCGCCGATATTCAATCCAAATACCCGCCCGTCGCTGGCGGTGGATACTGGAACGGAAATGGCATGGACGTCGTCCCGCCACAGAGAATATCCGGTACAATAACCTTGTGTATCGTACTCATCCAACGCGGTTTTTATCGAGTCGCGCAGGTGA
Organism: Ruegeria sp. BJ5; assembly: GCF_056537865.1. Lineage (NCBI taxonomy): Bacteria > Pseudomonadati > Pseudomonadota > Alphaproteobacteria > Rhodobacterales > Roseobacteraceae > Ruegeria > Ruegeria sp. BJ5. Next base: position 513,029 of record NZ_JBQFSH010000001.1, on the reverse strand, counting down.
CCTTCGGGCAGGTTCAGATCCCGTCGTGCAGCGTAAACCGCGGTTTCCCTTTGATCCTCGGTCATGCCAACCAGAATGGCCCGCCCCATGGCCGAGGAGAACAACGGCAGCCGGGATCCGACATGCATGGTAAGCGCCACGTTCTGCGTCGACCTGCTGACCGCGACGTATACGACCTCGGCCCGATGCGCTTCGCCGAGGGCGGCCGTCAGGTAAGGATTGGCGCCATCGCGCAGTTCCCTCAGCACCTCGACGGCACGTTCGCATATGTCAGCCGCTCCCAGAACTCCAAATCCCAGCCGCAGCACTCCGACACCAAGCCGATACGAACCGCCTGCGTGATCCTGAACAAGGTAACCAAGCTGGCACAGCGTATGGGTCAACCGCGAGATCGTTGGCTTGGGCAGACCCGTGCGTTCGGCAAAATCCGTGTTGGTCAGGGCCGTTTCGCCGTGGCGAAAGCACCGCAGCAGTTCAAGCCCCCGCGCCAGTGCAGTGACGAAGTTCCGATCCTTGCCAATGTCGGCGCTTGATGATGTCTCGGATACCACGCCTGCCCCTCTATCCCAGCGCTGCCAGACCATGTTTGGCGAACATCGGCACATAAGCTCCGAATGCGCGCGCTCGGGCCGGATCGGATGCATTCCCGTCCAGGGCGCGTTTGTAGACGCCTTGGAGAATTCCGGCCATGCGGAAGAAGTTGAACGCAAGATAGAAGCCGAAATTGTCGATCCCCGGCAAACCGCGCCGCTTACAATATGAGGCGATGAACTGCTGGTCGCTGGGCAGCCCGAGGCTGTCTCGGTCAACACCGGCCAGCCCCCGACCCTCTTTGCCCGGCGGCATCTGCCATTGCATGATTACGGCCGCCAGATCGGCATAGGGATGGCCGATGGTGGACAGCTCCCAATCCAGGACCCCGATGCAGGTGGTGCCGTCACGCTCGAACATCAGATTGTCGATGCGATAGTCGCCATGAACCAGCGTTCGTTGACCATCATCCGCCGGGATCGAGCTTTCCAGCGCGTGGATCAGCGCATCCATGTCGGCAACCGTTTCGGTTTCCGATGCGCGATACTGTTTGGTCCAGCGCGCGATCTGGCGTTCAAAGTAGTTGCCGGTCGGTCCGTAGTCGGACAGGCCCACGGCGTCGATATCGACCATGTGCAATTCGGCCAGAACCTGGTTCATCTCATCCAGAACGGCTCTGCGGGTTTCGTTGGTTTCGGCCTTCATGGTCGGTTCCAGAAAATTCCGACCGTCGAGACGCTCCATGACATAGAAGGCAGAGCCGATGATGCTGTCATCCTCGCACAGCACGTACATGCGCGGCACCGGTACATTGCTGTGCGCCAACGCGGTCTGAACACGGAATTCGCGGTCGACCGCGTGGGCGGATTTCAGCAGAACTCCGGGCGGTTTACGCCGCAGAACATAGGATTTGCCCGGCGTGCACAGTTCGTAGGTCGGATTGGACTGACCAACCGTGAACTTCGTCGCCTCAAGCGGACCGGCATAGCCTTGCAGGTTGGCGCGCAGATAGGAATCTACGGCGACAAGGTCGAGGGTGTTCGGGTCATCGCTCATGCGATCGGCCTCGCTTGATACTGGACCGGGTTTCACAGGGCATCGGCAAAGATGTTTCCTCCGGTCAGAACGTTGATTCCACCCGAAACCGGGATCACGGCGCCGGTCACGTAACTGCCACCGCGCCCGCTGAGGAACAGCATACAGCCCGCGATGTCCTCGTCGCGCCCGACACGACCCAGCGGGACCGACTTGCCCACTTTCTCGCGTTTTTCCTCGTCAGCCGTGGCAAAGGCGGTCATGCGCGAAACGAACGGTCCCGGCGCCAAGGCATTCACGGTTACGCGGTAGGGCGACAGCTCTTTTGCCATGATCTTGGTCAGATGGATGACGGCCGCCTTGGACGCGGAATAGCTGTAGGCGCCATCTCCCATGGGAACCTCTCCCATCACCGATGCGACGTTGATCACCCGTGCAGGATCATCGTCCGAGCCTGATTGCATCAGCAGGGGCAGCAGCTTCTGGGTCAGGTGAAAGATGCCGGCGACATTCACGGACATGACTTTGTCCCAGGCGTCATAGGGAAACTGTCCCATAGGCGCACCCCATGACACGCCGGCATTGTTCATAAGAATATCAAGCCTTTGGGTGCGGGTGTTCACCTCTTCGACCAGCGCATCAATACCGGCCTCGCTGCTGACGTCACCGGCAAACCCTTCGGCGGTTCCGGGAGCATCCAGCGCGTTCAGTTCGGCGGCTACAGCTTCGCAAGCTTCGCCCTTGCGCGAGGCGATCAGCACCCTCGCACCCGCGCGCAGCAAAGCCTCGGCTGCCATGCGGCCAATGCCGGTCGCACCGCCCGTGACCAAAGCAGTCTTGCCCGCTAGCGAAAATAATTTCTCCGGTGTCATCGGCCTCTCCCCATAATTCGTTTTTGTTGCGTCCTGAGTTCTATTTCAGGTCGGGTCAGTTTCACTGTGCAGAATTGCATTTCACATCTGCCTTGACAACATGGTGTCAGGACCCGACCTTCGGGCCGACAAATGGCGAGGATCGGAATACGAAATGCAAGCATTACTCAGCGTCGCCCCGGGTGGTCCGGAAACACTGGAACTTACCACCCTGCCCGATCCAACGCCCAAAAAGGGTCAGGTGCTGATCCGGGTACGTGCGGCAGGTGTGAATTTTCCTGACACGCTGATCATCCGCGATTTGTACCAGATGAAACCACCGCGCCCGTTCGCGCCCGGAGGGGAAGTGTCAGGCGATGTGATCGCCGTCGGAGATGGTGTTTCCGATCTGAAGATCGGTGACCGCGTTCTGGCCCTGACAGGCTACGGAGGTTTCGCCGAGCAGCTGTGCATTCCGGCCGCCAGCGCCGTTCCGATCCCGGAGTCCATGCCGTACGAGGATGCGGCTTGTTTCATCTTCACCTACGGAACGTCCTACCATGCGCTGAAGGATCGCGCCGGGCTCAAGGGCGGTGAGACCTTGTTGGTTCTTGGGGCCGCCGGTGGTGTCGGCTCGGCCGCGGTTGAGTTGGGCAAAGCGATGGGCGCGCGTGTAATTGCCGCGGTGTCCACGGAAGACAAAGCTCAGTTCTGCAAGGATTTGGGCGCTGATGAGGCGATCGTCTACTCCAAAGAGATGACGCGAGAGGCGCAAAAGGCGTTTTCTGCCGAAATCAAGAAGTTGGCGGGCGGTGATGGCGTTGACGTGGTCTATGATGCGGTTGGCGGCGACTATGCCGAACCGGCATTGCGCGCGATGGCCTGGAAGGGGCGGTTTCTGGTCGTTGGTTTTCCGGCCGGAATCCCCAATATCCCGTTGAATCTGCCTTTGCTTAAGGGCTGTGAGATCGTCGGCGTGTTCTGGGGCGCGTCCGTATTCCGCGATCCGGCCGGACATGCCGAAAACTTGCGGGAACTGTTTGCCATGTATCATGGCAGCAAGATCAAGCCGCGTATCAGCGCCCGCTTTTCCTTGCCCCGCGCCGCCGAAGCTTTGGAGATGTTGGGCGATCGGTCGGTTCTCGGCAAAGTTGTCGTGTCCATCGACTAGGAACGACATTCACGGTCGTTTCACAGCATGACCCCATGACCTGACCTGCACCCGCTCGCCTCATGAGAGCAAAGCCGGTAGACGCGTTTTCAATTCGCGGCTATGAAACAGGTATGGGGACAGAAAAATAATGCGTACTATTCTTGTATTGAACGGACCGAACCTGAACCTTTTGGGCACACGGCAGCCCGAGGTTTACGGTCATACCACCTTGAAGATGATCGAAGACTTGTGCGTTTCGCATGGCGCATCGATCGGGTTGCGTGTCGAGTGCGCTCAATCAAACCATGAAGGTGTGTTGATCGATGCCATCCACGGCGCGCGCGGGACCCATGACGGGATCGTCCTGAACGCCGGCGCGTATACCCACACGTCAATAGCGTTGATGGATGCCATTTCGTCGGCTGAACTGCCGGTAGTCGAGGTTCACCTGTCCAATATCCACGCCCGCGAGGCATTTCGGCACAAGTCCTACATCTCGGCCGTGGCCATCGGGCAGATCTGCGGCTTTGGCGCTCAAAGCTATGTTCTGGCGCTGGAAGCGCTGGCCGCGCATCTTCAGGAGGGTGGCGGCGCATGATGACGCTCAAGGAATACCTCAACTTTCTGAGCTATGTGAAAACCCTCGAGGAGCTTTGGGCCGCGCACACCGAACAGATGGCCAAGTATGGTTTTGACCGCCTGTTGTACGGACACACACAGTACCGCACCCAAACGTCTTTGGGCGACCCCGAAGATTTCGTGATCCTGACCAATCACTGCAAGGAATACATGGACGGTTTCCTTCGGGATGGTCTGTATTTCCATGCGCCCATGCTGAAATGGGCATTGGATCACGAAGGGGCCGCAAGCTGGAGCATGATCCGTGAGATGATGTCCAGCGGCACGATGACCAACGAAGAACGCAAGGTGTACGAGTTCAACCGCTCGAAAGGTATCACTGTCGGTTACACGATCAGTTTCACTTCGGTGTCCATGCGGTCGAAGGGGGCAATTTCGCTGGCCGCTCTGAACCGCAGCCAGGACGAGATGGACGAGATGTGGGCCAAGCATGGTGATGACATCCTGCTGATGAACAACATCGCCCATCTCAAGATCCTGACCCTGCCCTACAATCCCCCGAACCGCGCCTTGACCAAGCGGCAGCGTGAGGCTCTGGAATGGGTGGGTGACGGCAAAACGACCCAGGACATTGCCCTGCTGATGGGACTGACTTCGGCAACTGTTGAAAAACACCTCAGGCTGGCGCGCGAGGCTCTTTCCGTCGAAACGACCGCACAGGCGGTTTTGAAGGCTTCGCTGCAGAATCAGATGTTCGTAATGGAGGTCTGAAGCCGCTGTCGCACGACGGTTGACCTTAGGTAAGGAATACATGACTTCCTAAAACCGCGCAGAAATTGCACATTGATCCCGTTCCGTGAGTGGTGGCTTTAGCCAAGGAACATTTGGACGGATCTTTGTATTCCCAAGGCTCTCCGTTCGCTCTGACAAAGGGCGCTTATTCGTCCGCGTGCCGATGTCGGAAATTTTGGGGGGCCTCGACCATCCCCATCTTGCGGGGCCCTCCAATTACTACTCTGATCAATCGGAAAATTCGCCAAGAAAAAACCGGTCGCGCGTTGCGCAACCGGTTTCGGGTGTTTTTGGATCAGCCCGGAAAACCCGGGCTGAATAGGCGTCAGCCCTGAGCCGCTTTGGCGACTTCGGCAGCAAAGTCTTCTTTTTCGACCACGATGCCTTCGCCAACTTCCAGACGAACAAAACCGGTGATGGTTGCGCCGGCTTCCTTGGCCGCTGCTTCCACGGTCAGGTCGGGGTTCACAACGAACTGCTGGCTCAGCAGGGTCGATTCCGCAACGAATTTCTTCATGCGGCCCTCGATCATCTTTTCGATGACCTGCTCGGGCTTGCCAGACTCGCGCGCGATGTCCATCTGGACCTGCTTTTCTTTTTCGACAACGGCCGGATCCAGGTCGGCTTCGGACAGAGCGGCCGGGTTCACGGCTGCGATGTGCATCGCGACCTGCTTGCCGATGGCTTCATCGCCGCCCGAAAGAGCAACCAGAACACCGATCTTGCCCATGCCGTTGGTCGCGGCGTTGTGGACATACGAGACTAAGGTGTCGCCCGACAGTTTGGCCATGCGGCGGACCGACATGTTTTCGCCGATGGTGGCGATCTTGTCGGTCAGCGTGTCGGCAACCGACTTGCCGCCGAGATCAGCAGCCAGCAGTTCCTCAACCGAGTCAACGCCCTGGGCTGCATAGGTGATCTTGGCGACCATTTCCTGGAACTCGGCGTTCTTCGCGACAAAGTCGGTTTCCGAGTTCACTTCGACAGCAACACCGTTGCCGCCTTCGACGTGAACGGCAACCAAGCCTTCTGCTGCGGTACGGCCGGATTTCTTTGCGGCCTTTGCCAGACCTTTGGTGCGCAGCCAGTCAACGGCCTCGTCCATGTTGCCGCCGGTTTCGGTCAGCGCTTTTTTCGCGTCCATCATACCTGCGCCGGTCGAGTCGCGCAGTTCTTTCACCATTGCTGCAGTGATTGCCATCTCTTGGCTCTCCTCAATTCAAACGGAATTGGGGCAGGTCTACCCTGCCCCATATGTCATTTACGTGACGGGCAGCTTACGCTTCGGCCGACGCTTCGGCTTCTTCTGCAACGGCTTCTTCAACCGGTGCTTCTTCGAACTCGCCCAGGTCGACGCCGGCGGCGCCCAGCTGTGCGGTCATGCCGTCCAGCGCAGCACGTGCGGCCAGGTCGCAATACAGTGCGATTGCACGGGCAGCATCGTCGTTGCCGGGGATGATGTAGTCCACACCATCCGGCGAGCAGTTGGTGTCGACGACAGCCACAACCGGGATACCCAGCTTGTTGGCTTCGGCGATGGCCAGGGCTTCTTTCTTGACGTCGATGACGAACAGCAGGTCAGGAACGCCGCCCATCTCGCGGATGCCGCCCAGCGAAGCCTGCAGCTTGGCCTGGTCACGCTCCATGCCCAGACGCTCTTTCTTCGTCAGGCCTTCAGCGCCCGATTCCATGGCTTCGTCGATCTGGTTCAGACGGTTGATCGACTGGGAAACGGTTTTCCAGTTGGTCAGCGTGCCGCCCAGCCAGCGGTGGTTCATGTAATACTGAGCCGACTTTTCAGCGGCTTCGGCGATCGGCTGTGCTGCCTGACGCTTGGTGCCGACAAACAGAACGCGGCCACCTTTGGCGACGGTGTCACGCACCGCCTGCAGCGCCTGGTCCAGCATCGGAACGGTCTGGGTCAGGTCCATGATGTGGATGCCGTTGCGCGCGCCATAGATGAACGGCGCCATGCGGGGGTTCCAACGCTGTGTTTGGTGACCAAAGTGAACGCCAGCTTCCAGCAGCTGACGCATGGTGAACTCGGGAAGAGCCATGCTATTTTTTCCTTTTCCGGTTTTCGCCTCGGCGGGGGTGAAAGAAGCGTTTGCTCCAACCGGCGGCCTTGATGAGGATGTCTCCCTCAAAACGACCAAACCCCGCCTGCGGATTTGAATGCCGCGCGTATACGGCAGGTTGACTGATGGTGCAAGGGGCTTTTACCCCTATTTTTCTGGCCGCGCCAAGGCATGCCCGTGGCGAACGGCCTGCTCGCAATGCGCGGCCAAAGCCTTGCGGTTGTCGAAATCGCTGACCCGCGCCGGAGAATGATAAATCAATTCGACCCGCCCCTGCCGCCGCGCGCCCAGCGTCTTCAGAAGATGCGGGGCAAAATCCATGTCCCCCCACCAGCCATAGAACCGGTCCGGCTGCCCGTCGGGCGCGTGGTAGACAACCGAAACCGGCTGAACATACATGAAATCACGCAGCTCATCTGCAAAGAATGCCGCAAAAAGCGTTGTTTTGAATGGCAAAACCCGAAGGCCATCTGTCGATGTGCCCTCTGGAAAAAACAACAGCTTGTGCCCGGCCTTCAGACGGTCTTCGAACAATCTGGTCTGCTCGCGCGCTTTTTTGGGATTACGTTCGATGAACACGGTTCCGGTGGCCCGGGCCAGCCAACCGATGCCGGGCCAATTCGCCACCTCGGCCTTGGACACGAAGTATACACGCTTGCGGGCGTTGAGCGCGAAGATATCCAGCCAGGACGTGTGATTGGCCACAACTGCCCCGCGCTGCTGCATCAACTCACCCGAGCTGGAAAATCCGATCCCAAGAATTCGAAACGCATTGCGACATACGAATTGGGCAATGAACGGCGTTACCGGCCGACGCAGGCCAAAGATGGGTCTTTCGACCAGGCGCACAAGCAACAGAACGATCAGACCACCGAACACCAGCACAGCCAGAGGAAGCCCCCGCAGGATCACCAAAATCCAACCCGACACGCCCAACTCAACCGGGTCCGGGTCGTCCGAGCTGTGCCAGACAGCGCCGTTTGGCACGTCACGCTCCGCCATAGATGCGTCTCTGTCTTTCGTTCATCCGAGTGGTGTCGAGGATCAGGCAAACGTCGGTGGTGTTGAATGCATGATCGATGAATGCCCCCTCGCCCACAAACCCACCCAATCGAAGATAGGCCTTGATCAAGGCCGGAACTTGCAACATCGCACCCCGTCGATCCAGCGCATCTTTCGGAACCAGGTTCATGTTCTGAAAAACATCCGGCTGCGCCCGCACCCGCAGCTCGGGTGGCGCCAAGTGGTTGTGATGCAGCATCGACAGAGGCTGGGCAAGGTGCTTGACGTCTGTGCCGTGAAAACTGGCAACGCCGAACAGAACCTCGATCTCCCGTTCGGACACATATTTCGCGAGGCCATTCCACAAATGATACATTGCGGTTCCGCCGCGATAGTCCGGATGCAGGCAGGACCGGCCGAGTTCCAGCAATTTGCGGCCGCTGTTTTTCAGAACGGTAAGGTCGTATTCATCCTCAGAGTAGAACCGTCCGACTTCAGCTACGCGGTCACCCGGCAACAGGCGGTAGACTCCGACCACTTGTCCGTTGGCGTCGTCATAGGCCAGCATGTGATCAAAATACGGGTCGAACTGGTCGCGCTCCAGACCTTCGGCGTGATCGACCATCTCTCCCCCACCGCCCAGTTCACGCACGAAGACATCATAACGCAGCCGCTGCGCCGCGCGCAGTTCCTCGTCGGTTTCGGCAAGTTTGACAGTGAAAGAAGGGCCCGTATCCGGCATTTGGAATGGTCGTCGTCTTGTTGCGATCCCAGCGCTGATACCGCAGCTGCGCGGCGAATGGCAACACGAACCGGGTGGCGGACACCGTTAACCTTTCCTAAACCAGTTTCAGGGATCAAGAACCGGCATCAAGGCGATGCGTGTTCCGTCAATCACCACTTTGCCCTGGTCGCGAAAGTTCACGGTGATCTTGCCCGCGATGTTGGACTGGACCTGTCCGACGCCCCAGTCGGGGAAATCGGGATGGCGGACATACATGCCCGGTGCAAGAATGGCATTCAGATCTGTCATGCGGCGGCTCCGGGTCGGGCATGGGCGGATACCACAGGAGGTACGCATGGGCGACACCAACGTCAACCTGGCCGAGTTGATCGGCTCTCGGATCTGCCACGATCTGATCAGCCCGATCGGCGCGATCACGAACGGTCTGGAACTGTTGGAGATGGTTGGCGGCACCCAGGGCCCCGAGATGGAGCTGATTACCGGCAGCGTCGGCAGCGCCGGGGCGCGGATCCGGTTTTTCCGCGTGGCCTTTGGCGCGGCCAGCGATCAGCCGCTGGGCCGCAGCGAAGTGACGGATCTGCTGCGCGATGTCGAGCGTGCGGGCCGAGTCCGGGTGCATTGGAACGTCACCGAGGCGATGCCGCGCAATCAGATCAAACTGGCCTTTCTGGCCATCATGTGCTGCGAAAGCGCCATGCCCATGGGCGGCGAGGTCAAAATTGACAGCGTGGGCGACAAATGGACGGTCACCGGTACGGCCGACCGCATGAATGTCGATCCGGACCTGTGGAAAGGTCTCCCGACCGGCACATTCGCCAACAAGGTGACACCGGCGCAGGTCCAGTTCGCCCTGCTGCCGCAGACGGCGGCAGCGCAGGGCCGTCGAGTTTCGGCCGAGACGGGCGCGACCCGCGTGGTGCTGCGGTTCTGACCCGGCGCCTCAGGCGCGCGTCGTGCCGTTGCCGCGAACCAGATATTTGAAACTGGTCAGTTGCGCTGCCCCCACCGGGCCGCGCGCGTGCATTTTGCCCGTGGCGATCCCGATCTCGGCGCCCATGCCGAACTCACCACCGTCCGCAAATTGGGTCGAGGCGTTGTGCATCAGGATCGCACTGTCGAGCCGTTCAAAGAAACGGTCGGCGGCGGACTGATCCTCGGTCATGATGCAATCGGTGTGGTTCGATCCGTATTGGCGGATATGCGCGATTGCCTCGTCGATATCGGCCACCGGTTTTGCGGCGATGATGCTGTCCAGAAACTCCGTGCCCCAATCGACATCGCTGGCCGAAACGGTGCCGTCGATGGCCAGCGCACCTGCGGCATGAACCTCGACGCCCGCGGCCAGCAGCGCGGCGATCACGTCACGCCCCAGCGTTTCCGCGATATCCTGATGCACCAGCAGGCATTCGGCCGCCCCGCAGATGCCGGTGCGGCGGGTCTTGGCGTTCAACACCACGTCCAGCGTTTTCTGCGGATCCGCTGCCTTGTCGATGTAGATGTGCACGATCCCTTCAAGATGGGCAAAGACCGGAACCCGCGCCTCGCGCTGGACCAGCCCAACCAGTCCCTTGCCGCCGCGCGGCACGATGACGTCGACATAGTCGGTCATGGTCAGCAATTCCTGCACCGCCGCCCGGTCACGGGTCGGCACCAGCTGGATCGCATCCTCGGGCAGGTTGGCGGCCTTCAGACCATCGACCAGACAGGCGTGGATCGCGGTCGAAGAATGAAAGCTTTCCGACCCGCCGCGCAGGATCACGGCGTTGCCCGACTTCAGGCACAGCGCCCCGGCATCCGCGGTCACGTTCGGGCGGCTTTCATAGATCACGCCGATCACGCCCAGCGGGGTGCGCACCCGGCGGATGTTCAGCCCCGAAGGCATGTCCCATTCGGCCAGAACTTCACCCACCGGATCGGTCTGTTCGGCCACGGTGCGCAACCCGTCGACCATGCCCTGAATGCGCGCCTCGTCCAGCATCAGACGGTCCATCATGGCCGGGCTCAGACCCTTTTCGCGGCCATAGTCCAGGTCTTTCCTGTTGGCCTCGATGATCTGCGCGCGGTTCTTCCACACGGCTTCGGCGGCGGCGATCAACGCTGCGTGTTTGCGCTCGGCTGAGGCAAAGGTCAGATCCCGAGACGCATCCTTGGCGCGCTTGCCAAGATCGGCCATCAGGGCGGGAATGCTGTCAAAGTCCTTCATGTCATTTGCCTTTCCGGTCGTCGGACCAGCCAAATCTATCAGTTTTCGCGGCTACAAAGCCAGATCATCACGGTGGATCATCACCGCACGGCCGGGATAGCCGAGTGCGTCCTCGATCTCGGAGGATTTCCGCCCCTTGATGGCGTCTGCCTCATGCGCGGTATAGCGGCTGAGGCCCAATCCCAGACGCCGGCCCTCGTGATCCTTGATGGCCACCGGGTCGCCCCGTCCGAAATCGCCCGTCACTTCGACGATGCCGGCCGGCAGCAGGCTCTTGCCATTCTCCAGCGCCCGCACAGCCCCTGCATCGACCGTGATCTCGCCCCGCGGCTTCATCGCCGAGATCCAGCGTTTGCGCGCCGCATGCGGGTCCAGCTTGGCCTTGAACCAGGTGCTGTTCGCGCCATTATTCAGCAGTTTCAGCGGGTTCAATGGCGATCCTTCCGTAATCGCCATGTCACAGCCCGCCGCCGTCGCCATCTGCGCGGCCATCAGCTTGGTCTTCATGCCGCCCTTGGACAGCCCCGAACCGGCGTCACCGGCCATTGCCTCGATCTCGGGCGTGATCGCGTCGATCACATCAAACCGGGTGGCGGACGGGTCTTCGGCAGGGTTGCCAGTGTAGAACCCATCGACATCGGACAGCAGAATCAATTGGTCCGCACCGACGGTCACGGCGATCTGCGCGGCCAGGCGATCATTGTCGCCGTAACGGATTTCATCCGTGGCCACCGTATCGTTCTCGTTCACGATGGGCACCACTCCCAACGCCAACAGGGTTTCCAGCGTCGCGCGCGAGTTTAGGTACCGGCGGCGGTTCTCGCTGTCCTCAAGCGTCACCAGAACCTGCGCCGTGGTGATGTCGTGGGGGGCCAACGCCTCTTCATAGGCCCGCGCCAGCCTGATCTGCCCGACGGCGGCGGCGGCCTGGGACTGCTCCAACGAAAGGGTGGTTGCGGGCAGGCCCAGAACACCGCGCCCCAGGGCGATCGACCCGGAGGAGACCAGAACCACATCCGTCCCCTGCCCCTTGAGCCAGGCCACGTCCTGCGCGAGCGAATGCAACCAGTCCGACCGCAGCTTGCCGGTCGAACGATCGACCAGCAACGCCGAGCCAATCTTGACCACCAGGCGCTTTGCGTCGGTCAGGGCTGCCACGTCTCGCGCTCCTCGGTGGGTTTCTGGCGCAGACGGTTTTCGTCGATCTGGGCGCGCAGGGCCCGCAGAACCTCGGTCACGCCCTGTCGGGCGACGCCCGACATGGTCATGACAGGGCCGCCCACGGCCTCTTCCAATTCGGCCTTGGCCAGTTCGAGCTGTTCTTCGTCCAACGCGTCGATCTTGTTCAGCACGGTGATCCGGGGCTTGTCGGCCAGCGCGCCGCCATAGGCTTCAAGCTCGTGGATGATGGTGTGATAGTCCTGCGCGATGGTCTCAGACGTGCCATCGACCAGATGCAGCAACACCGCGCAGCGTTCGACATGGCCCAGAAAACGGTCGCCGATGCCGCGGCCTTCATGCGCGCCTTCGATCAGGCCGGGAATGTCGGCCACCACGAATTCCACGTTGTCCACGCCGACGACGCCCAGATTTGGGTGCAGCGTGGTAAAGGGATAGTCGGCGATCTTGGGCCGGGCATTCGAGGTGGCGGCCAGAAAGGTTGACTTGCCCGCATTCGGCAGGCCCAGCAGGCCCACATCGGCGATCAGCTTCAGGCGCAGCCAAATCGTACGGTCCACGCCCGGCTGCCCCGGATTGGCACGGCGCGGCGCCTGGTTGGTGGCCGATTTGAAATGCAGGTTGCCGAAACCGCCATTGCCGCCCCGCGCCAGAAGGACACGTTGCCCCACTTCGGTCAGGTCGGCGATCACCGTCTCCTGATCCTCGTCCAGGATCTCGGTTCCGACCGGCACGCGCAGGATAATGTCGTCGCCGTCCTTGCCAGTGCGCTGCTGGCCCCGGCCGGGCTGTCCGTTTTTGGCAAAGAAATGCTGCTGATAGCGGAAGTCGATCAGGGTGTTCAGCCCGTCCACGACCTCAGCCCAGACGGACCCGCCTTTGCCGCCGTCCCCGCCATCGGGGCCGCCGTATTCGATGTACTTTTCGCGTCGAAAGCTGACGCACCCGCTACCGCCGGCCCCGGACCGGATGTAGACCTTTGCAAGATCGAGAAATTTCATGTCAGTCCCCTACTGCAAAGGCCCCATCGGCCACAAGTCAGAGTTTTTTGCTGTACGTCCAGGTGGGCACATTTGCGTTGCGCGCCACCGAGAAGCTTTCGGCATCGCCAAGGTACTGGAACCCGCAATGAGTCAGGACCCGGGCCGAGGCGGGATTGTCCTGAAACACGCTGGCAAACATCGTGGCGTTTTCCAGCGGGTTCGAATGAACCAGCGTTTCCACCGCCAGCGAGGCGATGCCCGTGTTCCAGTACAGGGGCGCGACCCAATAGCCCACTTCGGACTGGTTGCGATCCAGCCGCTTGAGCGAGATCACTCCGATCAACTCGGGCCCGCCATCCTTGGTGGCGTCCATCGCCCAGACGTCCTCGTCCCGGTCCTCGGCCATGGCGCGGGTCACGAAAGCTTCGATCGAACCGGGCGGCAAAGGGTGCGGGATCGACGTGGTCATGCGCGCCACGCGCTCGTCCCCTGCGTAGTGCTCGATCAGGCCCATGTCCGACCGGCGCAGCGGGCGCAGGTCGAACCGCTCGGTTTCAATGACCGGCTGATTTATGATTGCCTCAAGTTTCATTGGTGTGTTCCTCCTCCGAACAACACGAAAAGTACGGATGCAACAGTCAGACCCGCGAGAGTCCACATCAGATATTTTTCCGCCGGCCGTCCCGCAACCACGCGGGCAATTCTATCGCCCGCAAAAGTCCAGATCGGGTGCAGGACCACCTGGCAGGTCAACAAAACGAGCGCGATCGTGAGCGTCGCACTCAGCACCGATGTTCCCGCCGCGACGAACCCGGTGAATCCCGCGATGATCATCGCCCAGGCCTTGGGGTTCAGCGGATGGACCACCAACCCGGCCCAGAATCCGGGAACCGCCTCGCCCGCGTCCTGATGCGACAGGCGCAGGTTGGCGATTTTCCACGCAAGCCAGCAAATATAGGCCGCCGAAGCATATTTCAGAACCGCGAACGCTGTCGGAGCCTGTTCTGCCAGTTGCAGAAGGCCAAAGCCCAGCGGCCAGATGATCAGCTGCTTGCCCAGAATCACGCCTGCCACGAAAGGCAGCGCCGCGCGGAACCCAAAGCGCGCACCCGTTCCCAACAGGACCATGTTGGCCGGTCCCGGCGTGCCGACCTGGCTGGCGGCAAAGATCAGGAAACTGGTGGTTGCAACGGGCATCGGGGCTTTCGATCAAATCTGTGTCAAAACGAGAAAGGGGACCGGCACTTTGTGCCGGTCCCCCATGAATTTTTCTTAAACCTTCTGGGTTTCGGCTTACTCTGCGGCCTCCGCCACTGGCAGGACCGAAATGAAGGTGCGGTTTTTCAGTCCCTTGTGGAACTTCACGGCGCCATCGACAGTTGCAAAGATGGTGTGATCCTTGCCCATGCCCACGCCTTCGCCCGGCCAGAACTTGGTGCCGCGCTGACGCACGATAATGTTGCCTGCAACGGCGGCCTGGCCACCATACAGTTTCACGCCAAGGCGACGACCCGCTGAGTCGCGGCCGTTACGGGAGGAACCGCCAGCTTTTTTATGTGCCATTCTCTCTCTCCTTAGCCTTTGGCCAGCTCTTTGGCCTGCTCAACCCATTCGGGTTTCACTTTGACCGTCTCGATAGCAGCAATCTGCTCGTCCGACAAGGCGGCCAGAGCGGCAAAGCTCTCGATACCGGCTTCGGCCAGTTTCTTGGCAGCTGCGGGACCAACACCGGTGATCTGGGTCAGATCGTCAGCGGCAGCAGCAGCGACCGGAGCCTCTGCCTTGGCAGCGGCTTTCTTGGCGGGTTTCGCTGCTTTCGCAACTTCACCTGCCGGAGCCGAACCGGTAGCGGCCTTGACGCCCGACTTGTCCGCGCCCGAGGGCAGGATGTCGGTGATCTTGACCAGGGTCAGCTTCTGACGGTGACCAACGGTGCGCTTCGAGCTGTGCTTGCGGCGGCGCTTGACGAATTTGATGACCTTGTCACCTTTGATCTGTTCGATCACTTCCGCCTGAACGCCCGCGCCATCGATGAACGGCGCACCGACAACAGGAGCATCGCCACCCAGCATCAGAACGTCGTTGAATTGGACTTTTTCACCTGCGTCGGCAGCCAGTTTTTCAACGCGGAGCACGTCGCCCGCCTGAACCTTGTACTGCTTGCCGCCAGTCTTGAGGACTGCAAACATGCGTCTTTCCTTTTTCTACCGCGTTCTGTGGTCCCCGTCAGACGGGTGTTTCGGCCAAGGCCACCTCGAACAGCGCGCCTTTTTAGGGCGGATGAACGACCGTCAGGGCGCACCCGTCAGGCCAGCAATAACGATACCCGGCGCGGAGGTTCCGGCCGGGATGCGCGCTTATCCACGGATCACAGGGCAAAGTCAACAGCAAACCGGCCTAAAGATCCGACGCTTGCAGAACCTGCGCCACCGTCACGCCCAGCTGGTATGACAACTCGTTGAACATGGTGTCCAGACCAGCGAACAAGGCGTTGTTCAAGGCCTGCCCGGCCTCGGTGCGTGAAAAGGCGATATTCTCGCGCAGCTGGGCCTCGCTGAGCGGTTGGTATGCAAACAGAAGGAACGAGTACAGCCACTCGCGGGTTTGTTGCTCGGACTGCGCACCCTGCGCCAGCAATTGGGCCAACATTTCCCCGTCGTCGCCCGTGATGCCCTGCCCATCCGCCAACCCACGGAAGAAATTGTAATCGGCCTGCAACGCTCCACGCACGTTCCGATCAACAAGGTCGTTGATCTCGACATACTCATCGATCAGGCGAAAATAGGCCGCATCACGATCGGCCTCCCGATAGGCGGTCATGGCCATCTCTTCGATGGCTTCGTCGGAAAACGTTCGGCGGGCCGAGTTTTCCAAAGACACAACGGCGCGGCCCAGGTCGCTTTCGAAAAACAGCGCGGCCTGCTCCAATTGCCCTTCGGACATACCGCCAGCCAGCGCATCATGAATCTTGGCCTGCATCCAGGCCTTGTCGTACAAATCTTCAACCTGGGCCTCGAAAAACGATCCGCCCTCACCGTCCAGCAGGCTTTTGTCCAGTTCGCGCCCCTGCGCGACACCCTCATCACGCAGAATCTGCATCACGTCGGACAAATGCATTGCCTTGGTCAGACGGTCGACCTGATCGGCCGTGACCGCACTGGCCCAACCGGCCAGAACCAGCCACAGAGCCAGTAGCAACCGCATTAGATGTCCTGAGCCGGACGCAGCTCGGCCATGCGCGCCGCCAGCACTTCAAACCGCATGGCCATGATCTCGTACTGGATGGCGTTCAACAGCTCATAGACTTCCTGCATCAGCGGCTGTTCCAGCGCTTTGGTATAGGCGTCGACATCCGCGTCAGAGAAATCCTGATAGGTATAGGCCGCGTTGGCCAAGGCGGACAGTTGCAATGACTGCCGCATCTCGGGTTCGTTCAGCTTCATCATCTGGCGCAGCCCGTCCGCGTCCAATTGCAGGTCGATCACTCCGGCGGCGCTGGCGGCCAGCAGGAACCGAAGCTGGATCTCCTGCAATGCCCGCAACGAGGTTTCGCTGGCATCGATGGCACTGTTCATCCGCTTCAGGCTTTCGATGCGGCTCGAACCGGACTTGACCAGATCGGATATGATCTCCTGCCCCTCAAGTTGCTTGGCTTCGTCATCCTCGACAAGGTGCGAGGCATTTTCCGCCTCGACAAGCCGTTGCCCCAGATCCGAAGCATAAAACTCGACCGCGTGGTTCAGGGCCTCGTCGCTCAGCGTCTGTTCGAGAATCGCAACCGCAGTTTCATGCATGTCATCGGTGTCGAACACCTCTTCCGTCAGACGCGTCCATTGCGAGCCAAAACCTTCGGGGTCGATCCCCAGCATCTGAGGCGCCGAGGCCGAGGCCAGTGCGATGCTTTCCAGCGCCACGTCAAAACCCGTCGTGGTCAGAAAAGCCTCGATCCGATCCCGACTGGCGGACAAGGCGGTCTGAGCCGTCAGAGCGAACGCGAACACGGGCAGGATGAGCAGAAGCGAAATGCGGTGCAGAAGATGTCTCATACATGTCAGCCTAGGAGATTTCGTCGGACTGGCAATGGAAAATCCTCGGTTTGGCGAATTCGGGAATTTTCTGCTTGCACCCCTCGGCGATCACAACTAAATCCCCCCCTCACAGACCCCCGCGGAGAGGTGCCGGAGTGGTCGAACGGGGCGGTCTCGAAAACCGTTGTGGGTGCAAGCCCACCCAGGGTTCGAATCCCTGTCTCTCCGCCATTACTTCCCAATGACGCCCCCCTTTCTTGTTCGCCTGATGGTTGCAACCGTGTATTTTCGCCGGTGGCGTGTTGCCGCCGCCGATCGTCTGATTGATCAGCGCCGAGTGGCCCAAACCCCGAACATGCGCCGAATTTTTGGGATTTCCCCTTTGATCTCAGGTAGTTTCTCCCCACATCAGCGGCACACATCCGAAAAGGAGACCCCAATGTCCCGCATTATCATCCTGATTATCATCGCCGGATTGGGTGCCGGCGCGTATTTCTACCTGAATCAGCCCGAGCCCACCCCGGCCGAGAAACTGCAATCTGCCGCCAAAGAAGCCGGCGAGGCCGTCGGCGAGGCCGCAACCGCAGCCCAGGAAGCCGCCAGCGAGGCGTTGTCGACGGCCGCGCAGCAAGCGGGTGACGCAGCCTCGGCCGCCGTCGAACAGGCCGGTGAAGCCGCCGAGCAAGCCGGTCAGACAGCCACGGATCTGGCAAACCAGGCCGGCGATGCAGCCACGGATCTGGCCAACCAGGCAGGCGATCAGGTTGCAGCACTCACTGCCCAAGGGCAGGAGTTGCTGAATACCTGGGTTGACGAAGGCATGCTGTCGGCCGAGCAGTTCGACTATGACGCGATGGTTGAATCCGTGAAGAACAGTCAGCTGAGCCAGGAGATTCAGGACCAGGTGATCAAGATCCTCGATGGCATCAAGGAAGCGCCGGAAACGGCTGCGCTCAAGATTCAGGAACTGCGCAACCTGTTGACGCAATAAGGCCTTCGACAAGGCCGGCATTTTTCCGGCCTTGTCACACCTGCACCGGCTTCCCAATTCCCCAACGTTAACCCTGTGGTCGATTGACCTGTCCGGTGCCATTTGTTTGGCTTGGCTTAACCAGTCGCATCAAGTCGGGACGACCTATTGTCGGCATCGGTGCGCCCTGCCCTGGGGCGTGCACTCGGATCGACCCGTTTGCTTGAAAATGTCGGAAACAAAGGAAAAAGAATGACTGAACTCCCCAAATCCATGTTTGCCGTGATCCAGAAATTTGACGGATACTCCGGTACGGCCACGGGCCCGGCGATCGATGACGCCGCCGACTGGGTTGAGAATGCCGAGATCCCGGTGCCCACGCCGGGCCCCGGCCAGGTGCTGATCAAATTGCGCACCGCATCGGTGAACCCCTCGGACCTTCATTTCATCAAGGGTGAGTACGGTCAGCCGCGGGTCAAAGGTGCACCGGCCGGTTTCGAAGGGTGCGGGGACGTCGTCGCCACCGGCGCGGGCGCCGAAGCGCTGAAGGGGCAAAGGGTCGCCTTCGTCGCCTCCGGGTCCGGCGCATGGGCCGAGTATGCCCTGACACAGGCCCAGATGTGCATTCCTTTGCGGCCCGAGATCTCGGACGATGACGGTGCTGCACAGATCGTCAATCCGCTGACCGCAATGGCAATGGTTGAGATCGCGCGTTCCGAAGGTGAGGCCTTTGTCGTTTCCGCGGCCACCAGCCAGTTGGGCAAGCTGATGTGCGGGCTGGGCCGAGACCTTGGCCTGAAGCCGATTGCCATGGTGCGGCGCCCTGAAACGGTCGAACTGCTCAAAAGCCACGGAGCGGCCGAGGTCATCGTAACCACCGAAGACGATGCCGTCTCCAAGTTTGCGGCCATCAGCGCACAGCTCAAGCCTCGGGTTTTTCTGGATGCGGTCTCGGATCAGCTGTCCGAGCAAGTATTCTGCGCCATGCCCAACGGCGGGCGCTGGGTGTCTTATGGCAAACTCAGCAGCGAGCCGCCGAAGCTGACCCAGATGGGCCAGTTGATCTTCATGAGCAAGCAGATCGAGGGCTTCTGGCTGACCAAATGGATGATGTCCACGCCACCCGAAGAGCAGATGCGCGCGGTTGCCGAGGTGCAGGCCCGCTTTGCGGACGAACGGTGGAAAACGGATGTCTCGGCGCATGTCCCGCTGAACAAAATCGTTTCCGATCTGGCAGTTGCACTGAAAAAGAGTGACGGTAAGGTAATAATCACGCCATAGTAGAACAGGCGCCCCGGTGATTGGAGGAGATCCGGGGCGTTAGGACGCCGGGCAAACCGGCAATTGGGAGGAGAATTTGGACAACGCACAGCTGCTGATCAGCGGGCTGGCGAATGGCTGTGTCTACGGCCTGATCGCACTCGGCTTCGTACTGATCTACAAGGCGACCGAGGCCGTGAACTTCGCCCAGGGCGATTTTATGATGCTGGGCGCCTTCGTCACCATCGGGCTGACCAATACCGAGTATATGGGCCTGCCCTTCTGGCTGGCCCTGCCCATCTCGCTGGGGATCATGGGCGCGCTGGGGTATCTGCTGGACCGGTTGATCATCCGCCGCCTGTTCGGGGAAAGCCAGACCGCCGTGGTCATCCTGACCATCGCCCTGGGTTTCGTGATCCGCTTTGTTGCCGGGCTGATCTGGGGGCACGAGCCGCAGACGCTGGAAAATCCGCTGGCCGGCAAGGAGGTCCGTTTTGGCGGGTTGGTTCTGGGGATGGAGGACGTGGCGGTCATCGTCGTGACGGTGCTGCTGACGTGGGGGCTGTATGTGTTTTTCAGCAAGACCAAGCTGGGTCTGGCGATGCAGGGCGCCTCGCAGAACCAGTTGGCGGCCTATTACATGGGCGTCCCGGTCAAGCGCGTGCAGGGTTTCATCTGGGGGCTGGCCGGTATCGTGGCCGGGATCGCGGGCATCCTGTTCGCCGCCAAGGGATCGGTCGATCCGACCACCGGGTTGCTGGGAATCAAGGCCTTTGCGGCCGCGGTCATCGGCGGGTTCGGCAGCCTTCCCGGGGCTTTGGCGGGCGGTCTGATCGTCGGCGTGATCGAACCCTTCGCCAGCCGCTACATCGCCGCGGGCTATAGCCAGATCGCGCCTTATGCGCTGTTGCTGGCGGTGCTGATCTTCCGCCCGCACGGCCTGTTCAGCCAGGTCCGGGTCAAGAAGGTCTGAGCGCATGAGGATCGTTTTCAAAACCGACTACATGCAAGACATCCGCCCCTGGAAGGACGGATACCAGTTATCGCTCTACCTGATCCTGCTGGCGGTGGTCTTTGCCGCGCCGTGGTGGCTGGACGCGTTCTATCTGGGAGAGCTGACGAACGTTCTGATCTGGGCCATCGCCGGGCTGGGTCTGATGATCCTGACCGGGCATACAGGCCAGGCCAGCCTGGGCCACGCGGCGTTTCTGGCCTTTGGCTGCTATGCCAACGTGATTCTGGTCGAGTCCGGCGTGCCGTTTCTGGTGGCCTTTCCTCTGGCCGGCATTCTGACCGGTATCGCCGGGGTCACGGTCGCCATCCCTGCCCTGCGGCTGCACGGCATCTATCTGGCGATCTTCACCCTGGCCCTGTCGATCCTGATGGACGACCTCATCGTTCTGGCGGAACCGATCACCGGCGGTGTCGCGGGCAAGTACATGGGCGGGGTCGAGATTTTCGGCCATCTGGTCGACCGCTGGGGCACGCCCGAGCAGTTCTACTGGCTGGTGTTGGCCGTCACGGTTCTGGTCACGCTGGGCTATATCAACCTTCTGCGCACGCCGCTGGGACGCAGCTTTATCGCCGTGCGCGACTCGGAAGTGTCTGCGCAGGCGATGGGCATCGACATCGCGCGCACCAAGACCGTGTCCTTTGCCCTTTCCTGCGCCGTGACCGGATGGGCGGGGGCGCTGATGGGCCTTTATGCCGGGGCCTTCAACAACGAAACCTTCAGCGTGGTGATCTCGATCCAGCTGCTGATGATGATCGTGATCGGCGGACTGGGCTCGATCCACGGCGCGTTTCTGGGCGCCATCGTCATCGGGTTTCTGCCGCAGTTCCTGTCGATCGCCAAGGAATACGCGGGCGCCCTTTTCGGTGGCGGAACCGTCGCCATTCCGGGGCTAGAATTCGGCATCTTCGGCATGATCCTGATCGGGTTCATCCTGTTCGAGCCGATGGGCATCTACGGCCGATGGCTGAAAATCCGCACCTGGTTCGAGCTGTTCCCCTTCTACCGCAAGGACATGTTCAAGCGGCAGAAATCCTATCTCAAGACGGAGCGCCTGAGATGAGCTTGCTGGAATTCGAGAACGTCACCCTGAAATTCGGTGGCCTGACGGCAGTGAACGATCTGTCCTTTTCGGTCGAGGAAGGCGAGGTCTTTGCCATCGTCGGCCCGAACGGGGCCGGCAAATCCACGGTGTTCAACTTGATTTCGCGCTTTTACGACCCGTTCGCGGGCCAGATCCGGTTCGACGGGCACGATTTGCTGCAGGTCAAGCCCTCGGGCGTGGCCGCCTATGGCGTCGCGCGCACCTTCCAAAACATCGAGCTGTTCGAACATGCAACCGTGTTGCAGAACCTGCTGGTCGGGCGGCACCGCCACCGGCGTACCAACCTGCTGTCCGAGGTGTTCTTTACCCCCTCGGCCCGCCTGCAAGAGCTGGAGAACCGCGAGAAGGTCGAAGAGATCATCGATTTCCTCGATCTGCAGGCCTATCGAGACAAGATGATCGCCGGGCTTCCCTACGGCGTGCGCAAGGTTGTCGAGGTCGCGCGTGCGCTGGCCACCGACCCCAAGCTGCTGCTGCTGGATGAACCGGCCTCGGGGCTGTCGGTCGAGGAAACAACAGACATGCGCTGGTGGATCGACGACATCCGGCGGCAAATGGGGATCACGGTGTTGATGGTCGAACATGACATGGGGCTGGTCTCGGGCGTGTCTGACCGGGTGCTGGCTATGGCCGATGGGGCGAAACTGGCCCTTGGGACACCGGCGCAGGTGCAATCGCACCCCGCCGTCGTCGAAGCCTATCTGGGGAAAGCCTCATGAGCGCACCGATCCTGAGCATCCGCAACATCGAAAGCTTCTATGGCCCGATCATGGCGATCCGCGGTGTGTCGCTGGACGTGCGCCCGGGCCAGATCGTCTCGATCCTGGGCGCCAACGGGGCGGGCAAGACGACGCTGATGAAGACCGTCTCGGGTGTTATGGACCCGGAAAAGGGCACGATCACCTTCGACGGCGAGGAAATCCAGGGGCTGGAGCCGCACAAGATCGTCCAAAAGGGCATCGTGCATGTGCCCGAGGGGCGCGAGGTGTTCCCGCTGCTGACGGTGAACGAAAACCTCAGCCTCGGGGCCTACACCCTGCATGACAAGGCCCAGATCGAGCGCGATCGCGAGTTGGTGTTTTCCTACTTCCCGGTCCTGAAGGAACGTCGCAACCAAGAGGCCGGCACACTGTCTGGTGGGCAGCAGCAGATGCTGGCCATCGGCCGCGGCCTGATGGCCAACCCGCGCATCATGCTGCTGGACGAACCCTCGCTGGGCCTGTCGCCGCTGCTGGTCCAAGAGATCTTCGGCATCCTCAGACGCCTGAATGACGAGCAGAACATGACCATGATGCTGGTCGAGCAGAACGCCAACGCCGCGCTGGAACTGGCCGATCATGGCTATGTCATGGAGGTCGGGCGCATCGTGATGGACGGCCCCGCCGACGTGTTGATGCGGTCCGAGGACATCCAGAACTTCTATCTGGGCGTGCAGGAGGAAGGCGCGCGGGAAAACCGCCGCTGGAAACGCAAGAAGACGTGGAGGTGAGCCGGATGAACATGACCACCCTGCCCCCGCAGACCACCATCAACGGCGTCCAGTTCAACGCCACCCCCGGCCAGCGCCCCGTGCGGGTCGATGGCTGCGTCACCATCCCCGAGCTGTTCCAGAAACGCTGTGCCGCCCTGGGCGACCGCACCGCGCATCGGGAAAAGGATCTGGGCATCTGGAAATCCTATTCCTGGGCCGTCTACTGGCAGCACGCCAAATGGATCGGGCTGGCGCTGCGCAAGCTGGGACTGCAACGCGGTGAGGTCGTCTCGATCCTGTCCGAGGACCGCAAGGAATGGGCCTGGTTCGATCTGGGCATCCAATGCGTCGGCGGCATCGCCTCGGGCGTCTACACCACCGACTCGGCCAGCCAGTTGAAGTACCTGATCAATGACAGCGACAGCCGCTTTCTGATCGTCGAAGACGAAGAGCAGCTGGACAAATTTCTGGACATAGAAGACGAGGTGCCCGGCCTGTTGAAGGTCATCATACTCGAAGACGAAGGCCTGCACGACTTGGCCCACCCCCGCTGCATGATGATCGAGGATCTCTATGCCCTCGGCCGCGCGGCCGAGCGCGAAGAACCGGGCCGGTTCGAAGCCGAAATCGCACTGGCCACGCCGCAGGACACGGCGCTGCTGATCTATACCTCGGGCACCACCGGCATGCCCAAGGGTGCGATGCTGAGCAACGAAAACATCATGGCCGCGATCGAATGCGGCGCACGCTGCCTGCCCGCGCTGGAAACGGACGAGCAGCTTTGCTTTTTGCCGCTGTGTCATATCCTTGAGCGCGACGTGTCGATCTATTTCCCGCTGGCCTCGAAATGTACGGTGAACTTCGCCGAAAGCCCCGAGACGGTCTTTGCCAACCTGCAGGAAGTGTCGCCCTCGACCTTTACCGCCGTCCCGCGCGTGTGGGAGAAGATCTATTCGCAGGTGCTGATCATGGCGCAAGAGGCCACCCCGGCCGGGCGCGCCGCCTTTGGCATGGCGCTGAAGGCCGGGATGAAACGGGCCGAGTACATCCTGCAGGGCAAACCGGTGCCGCCGGCGGTGGCCGCGAATTTCTGGCTGTGGGACCGGCTGGTGCTGCGCAACCTGCGCCGGATGCTAGGCATGGACCGGCTGCGGCGCGGCGGGTCCGGTGCGGCCCCGATCTCGCCCGAGCTGCTGAAATGGTACTGGGCCATCGGCGTGCCGCTGGTCGAGGGCTTCGGCATGACCGAGACCTCGGGCATCGCCACGCTGAACACGCCCGAGGCCAACCACATCGGTACCATCGGCAAGCCCGCACCGGGGATCGACCTGCGTATCTCGGACGAGGGCGAAATCCAGATCCGCGGCCTGAACGTGTTCCAGGGCTATTGGCGCAACAATGCCAAAACCGCCGAGACCTTCACCGCCGATGGCTGGCTGCGCACCGGCGATATGGGGCACGTGGACGCGGACGGCTATGTCACCATCACCGGCCGCCTCAAAGACATCATCATCACCGCCGGCGGAAAGAACATCACCCCGGCCGAGATCGAAAGCCGGCTGAAGTTCTCGCATTACATCTCGGACGCAGTGATCATCGGCGACCGCCGCAAGTACCTGACGGCGCTGGTGATGATCGATCAGGAAAACGTCGAGAAGTTCGCGCAGGACCGCAAGGTGCCGTTTTCGAACTTCGCCTCGCTCTGCGCTGCAGCCGAGGTGCGCGAACTGATCGGTGCCGAAGTGGCGGCGGTGAACAAGGAATTCGCGCGGGTCGAGCAGATCAAGGATTTCCGCCTGATCGACGTGCTGCTGACTGCCGAAGATGACGAACTGACCGCGACGATGAAACTGAAACGCAGCTTGGTGGAAAAGAAACACGCGCATCTCATTGAAGACATGTACAAATAGAACAGGGATCAATCCCAAGGGAGGAAGACACATGACCAAAGCAATCAGACGGCTGGCGGCAGCAACCGCCCTGTCCGCCCTGGCCTCGGTGGGCTGGGCCGAAACGCAAGGCGTGACTGACGACGAAATCGTCATCGGGTCGGTCAATGACCTCAGCGGCATTTTCGCCGCCGTCGGGGTTCCGGCCACCAAGGGCGCGAACGTGGTGTTCGACCGGGTCAATGCAAATGGCGGCGTGCATGGCCGCAAGATCCGCTATGTGGTCGAGGACAACGGATACCAGATGCCGCGCGCGATGCAGGGCTACAACAAGCTGCTGAACCGCGACAAGGTGTTTGCCATGCTGCAATCGCTGGGCACGCCGATGAACCTGGCCGGGTTCAAGCTGCTGGACCCCAAAGGCATTCCCAACGTCGCCCCCTTGTCGGCCGCGCGGCAGATGCTGCAGGAGCCGATGAAGAACAAGTTCACCTCGTTTTCCAGCTATTACGACCAAGCGCGCGTGGGCGTGAAATATCTGGCGCAGGAATTCGGCGGCGACAAGGTCTGCACGATGTATCTGCCCACCGATTTCGGCAAGGAAATCCTGGAAGGCAGCCAGGAAGGCGCCAGGGAATCCGGCACTACCTTTGCCGCGGAAACCACTCATAAACCTGACGAAACCGATTTCGTGGGCTCGCTGAGCAAGCTGAAGGAAGAAGGCTGCGACATCGTCACCATCGCCCTGGGCGTACGGCAGGCCATCACCGTGGTCGGCACCGCCAAGAAGATGGGCCTGACGGACATGAAGTTCCTGGGCACCTCGGCCAGTTTCCTGACCGTGGTGGCACAGGTGCCGGGTGGCGTGACCGATGGCTTCTACGCCGCCGCCTCGTGGCAGGACCTGTGGGCCCGCGCGGATGAACCGGCCCCCAAGGCCTTCATCGAGGAATACAAGGCTGCCACCGGCGAAGACCCGGTGGGCTTTTCAATGCTGGGATATGCCGCGGCCGAAATGATGGTCAAGGCGCTGGAGGCCGCCGGCCCCGACCTGACCCAGGAAAGCTTTATCGCTGCAATGGAGACGCTGGACTATCAGGATGAACTGGTCGGCAACCACATGACCTTTGGACCCGATGACCATCAGGGCGCCGATACTGTCTACGTCAACGTGGTGGAAAACGGCGCGTGGAAAATGGTCTACGAAGAGTAAAACCAAAGAAACACAACGAAAAAAGGGCTCGCGAATGCGAGCCCTTTGCATTTGAAAAACTCGGTAGCGATTAACGCTTCGAGAACTGGAACGAACGGCGGGCTTTGCGCTTGCCGTATTTCTTCCGTTCCACGACGCGGCTGTCGCGGGTCAGGAAGCCAGCGGCCTTCAGCGCACCGCGCAGGCTGGGATCGTACAGCTGCAGCGCTTTCGAGATGCCGTGCTTGACCGCACCGGCCTGACCGGTCAGGCCACCGCCCTTGACGGTTGCCACAACGTCGAATTCACCTTCGACACCAGCAACCTGGAACGGCTGACGCAGGATCAGCTGCAGAACGGGGCGTGCGAAATACACGTCCTGGTCCTTGCCGTTCACGGTGACCTTGCCGGAGCCCGGCTTGATCCAAACGCGGGCAACAGCGTCTTTACGCTTGCCGGTTGCATAGGAGCGACCCAGTTCGTCACGCACGGGCTCGCGCACAACAACTTCTTCGGCCACGGTTTCAACGCCTGCGACGGCGCTCAGCTCTTCGAGAGTATTGATCTGATCAGCCATCGGTCATTAGCTCCGGGTGTTTTTCTTGTTCATGGATTTGACATCCAGAACTTCGGGGGCCTGGGCTTCGTGCGGGTGCTCGGCACCGGCATAGATGCGCAGGTTGGTCATCTGCTTGCGCGACAGACGGTTGCCCGGCAGCATGCGCTTGACGGCCTGAAAGACCACACGCTCGGGGTGCGCGCCTTCCAGGATCTGCTGTTTGGTGCGCGATTTGATGCCGCCCGGGTGGCCAGTGTGCCAGTAGAAGTGCTCGTCGCGCTTCTTGCCGGTCATCTGGATCTTGTCGGCGTTGATGACGATGACGTTGTCGCCCATGTCCATGTTCGGGGTGAACGACGGCTTGTGCTTGCCACGCAGGCGCATGGCGACGATCGAGGCAAGACGGCCCAGAACAACGCCCTCGGCGTCGATCAGGATCCACTTCTTGTCGATGTCTGCAGGTGTTGCAGAGAAGGTTTTCATGTCAGGACAATCCTGTTTGATGTGAAAGACCGCCCCCAAGGCGGAGCGGCCCGAATTCGATGAATGGGTATTTAGATGGCTCGAAAGTGCACGTCAAGAACGGTAACGTCCAATTTAAGTTTAAAAAACAGCAGCTTAAAAAATAGGTATCTATTTACCCCAAATCAAACACTGATTTGTTCGGGCGGATTGTCCAGCAAGGCGCGCAGACGCAACATGGCGGATTCGAACTGCTTCAGCGAGACATGCCCGTTCATCGCAATGCGCACGGCATTTGGCGCCCTTCCATCCCTCAGCGCGAATTC
This sequence comes from Ruegeria sp. BJ5, assembly GCF_056537865.1. NCBI lineage: Bacteria > Pseudomonadati > Pseudomonadota > Alphaproteobacteria > Rhodobacterales > Roseobacteraceae > Ruegeria > Ruegeria sp. BJ5. The sequence goes on along the minus strand of NZ_JBQFSH010000001.1, from coordinate 485,624 downwards.
ATCTGCCGATCGGAGTTGAATGCCCTCACGCTCGGCAGCCCTGCTGAAGGCTGCGGCGCGCCAGCCGGACGGCAGGCTCAGCCAGACAAATGGAATATCGGGGTCCCAGTTCAGATTGAAGCCGCCCAGTGCATTGACGGCCACCCGTACATACTCACCCATCTTCGCGCGAACATCCCGCGCCATTTGCCTGGATTGAGGGTGACTGAGGAGCAAGCGGGTCAATTCGGCCAATGGCTGCGCCAATCCGAAATACCCGTATTCCGCCGATCGGCGCAGGTCTCCGCTGCGTTCCCGCGGAGCGATGGCGAACCCCACGCGCAACGCAGGCGTAAGGGTCTTGGAAATCGACGACACATGCCAGCCCCGTTCAGGCGCAAGTGCCCTGTAGCTGGGTGCGCGCGCCTCGCCCATACGATAGCAATCGTCTTCGATGATTTGCAGATCGTAGCGGCGGGCGATCTCGATCACCTCGTTGCGGCGTTCAAGAGGCGAATGCCCACCGGTCGGATTCTGAACCTCGGGCGACACGCAAATCGCTTGCGCCCGAGTTTGACGAAGGATGTGGTCCAACGCGTCGGGGCTGATACCCCATTTGTCCATTTTCACACCAATAACTTCGGCGCGCATCAACTCACCGGCTCGACGGAACCCAGCATAAGAAAGGTCCTCGACCAGAACAACGGGTTTCGGATCGCGCAGAACGGTCTGGAACACGACGCACAGTCCGCTTTGCCCGCCATGCGTAAGAACGATGTCATCGGCGTTCAAAGCACCCAGCGGCAAGTCGGAGAGCCAATCTACGACCGCCTGGCGCACAGGCAGGTAAGCGTCGCGGGTGGGATAGTTCATGAACATCTTCGGATCCCCCTGCGCCACCTTGGCAAGGCATGACCGTATCAGGGACACCTGCCCGACATCTGGCAGTCGCGGGCTGAACAGGCTGACATTGGCGTCATACTTGTCGTCCCGAAGGTGAAGCTGCCGTGACCAGACATCGTCTAGCAATGGCATTTTCGGTGGTGCCACGAATGTACCACGCCCGACCTCGGCCTGCAGCAACCCCTCCTCGGTCAGAATGGAATAAGCCCGGGCGACCGTTCCCGGTGTGATTTGCAATCGATACGCCAATTCCCGCACCGGAGGAAGTTTCACCCCGACTTCCAGCTGCTTGTTTTCGATGGCTTTTCGAATTGTATCTGCGACCAGTGTGTACTTTGGTCCCTTGGATTTTGGCAGGTCTGTCGGCCAAATTGTATCCATTACAATTCTTCCTTTGCGTTCAGTACAATCTTGAATGTACCACAGCAATGTACCGAACATTTATGCTTTGTGTCAATACAATTTGAAAGGATACTTACCATGACACGCGCAATGCACACCCCCGCCCTCTTGCTGCTGAACGACAGCCCCCGGCTGCCTCTGATCGCTGCGCTGGCCGTGCGTTTTGCGGCGACTGTCACCCAATGGGAACGCCGGCGCCGCAGCCGCGTCAACCTGAGCAGGCTGGATGACCGTCTGCTGAAGGATGTCGGGCTGACGCGCTTTGAGGCTGACCGCGAAGCACGCCGCCAATTCTGGCTTGGCTAGAATATCCCCAGTCCCAATTACGGGACCTCTTCCTGTGCCGGGGCTTGTCCCCGGCATTTTTTTATCCGAACGCAGCTGCGGCGGAGCCGGCAGGTGGCAGCGAGTAGGTCATGCTTGCGCGCGCCACCGGCGCCTCCTGCCCTTCCGAGTACATCAGGACGTCGCCAACAGCCAGCGTACGCCCCAGTTTCAGCAACCTGCACTCGGCAATCATGTCGGCTCCACCGGCAGGTTTGCGCAGAAAATCCATGGAACTGCTGGTGGTCACGGCCAGGGATTGACGACCCTTTCGCGCCAGAACCATTGAATAGACACAGACATCGGCCAGGGCGAACATCGAAGGTCCGGACACAGTTCCGCCCGGACGCAGATGCCGATCTTCGACAACGAGGCGCATGCGGATCGAGTCGTCGGTCAGATCCATGACGACGAAATCCTTGTGCACCTGCGGGAAGACCTGCGCCAGATATTCCGTCAGCTCTTCCTTGTTCATTGCCAATGACATGCTTCCCCTCCTCGATTTGCCGACCTAAAGTTGGCCCCACAGCCGGCAGGAGGGCAAGATGGCAATTTTGGAACGTAACGACACGGGCGCGATCGCTCATCTGAAAATGAATACGCCCGAGCGGCTGAATGCGCTGAGCGACGAAATGCTGGAGGCACTGCAATCTGAATTGGATACGCTGCGCGATGATCGCACGATCCGCGCTGTGATACTGTCAGGGGCAGGCAAGGCGTTTTGTGCCGGTCATGACCTCAAGCAGATGACCGCGGGCCGGCAGGCTGAAGATGGAGGCAAGGCCTACTTCACCGAACTGTTCAATCGCTGCGCCCGAATGATGATGTCGATCCAATCCCTGCCCCAACCGGTGATCGCGCAGGTCCATGGCATTGCAACGGCCGCCGGCTGCCAACTGGTGGCGACCTGCGATCTGGCCGTGGCGGCCGAAGGAACGCGATTCGGCGTCAATGGCGTGAACATCGGTCTCTTCTGCTCGACGCCGATGGTGGCGCTGAGCCGCAACATTCCGCGCAAACTAGCGTTTGAGATGCTGACCACCGGTGATTTCATACCAGCGGAGCGGGCCGCCGAGCTGGGCCTGGTCAATCGTGTCGTTCCGGAAACGCTGCTGGAGCATGAAACCCTGTCGTTGGCCGAGCAGTTGGCGTCCAAACTGGGCGCGGCGGTAAAGATCGGGAAACAGGCGTTTTATCAGCAACTTCAGATGCCTTTGGATCAGGCATATGCCTATACCGGCGGCGTAATGGCCGAAAATATGCTGCACCGGGATACCGAGGAAGGTATTTCCGCATTTATCGAAAAACGCTCACCAAATTGGACCCAATGACGCAATTGTTATGGCTAAAATTATCGACTGTTCGCATTTTTGCACTTTTCAAAAGGGCATCTCTGTGGCAAAGCTGGGAAAGGGCTGAGGCCTTCACTATCTTTTGGGTCGCCGTGGGCGGAAGGTCCCTCCAAGCTGGTTTCTCTCACCGGCGCAGACATTCCCGCAGCGGCGACCCCAAGACTTCCCAATAAAATCATAGCGTTGCTGCCTTGTTGGCAGCAGTTTTCGTTGGCCGTTGCACGCGCGGGCCACCTGCCCTATTTGGACGCACATGACACAGAAATTGCATATCGTTGGCGGCGGCATGGCCGGATCCGAGGCCGCATGGCAGGCCGCCGAAATGGGCGTGGACGTCGTGATTCACGAAATGCGCCCCAAAGTGGGCACTTTTGCGCATCAAACCGGCAACCTGGGCGAGATGGTCTGTTCCAATTCGTTCCGGTCTGATGATGACGAGCAGAATGCCGTTGGTTTGCTGCACTGGGAAATGCGCGCGGCCAATGGGTTGATCATGACCACCGCTGACGCCCACCGACTTCCTGCGGGCGGCGCTCTTGCCGTAGACCGTGAACCTTTTGCCGAAACGGTGACCGCCAAGCTGAAGACGCACCCACGCGTCACCGTCACCGGTGAGGAAGTCACCACGCTTCCGGACGATGGACTTTGGATTTTTGCCACCGGTCCGCTGACCTCGCCAGCGTTGGGCGCAGCGATCCAGCGCGAGACCGGGGCCGAAGCACTGGCCTTTTTCGACGCGATCGCCCCGATCGTCTACGCTGACACGATCGACATGAGCAAGGCGTGGATGCAGTCGCGCTATGACAAAGGTGAGACCGAGGAAGAGCGTACCGCCTATCTGAACTGCCCGATGGACCGTGACCAGTACGAGGCTTTCATCGACGCGCTGCTGGCCGCTGACAAGACCGAGTTCCACGAAGGTGAAACAGCTGGCTATTTCGATGGCTGCCTGCCGATCGAGGTGATGGCCGAGCGTGGGCGCGAGACTCTCCGTCACGGGCCGATGAAACCGGTGGGCCTGACCAATCCACATCAGCCGGACGTAAAACCTCATGCCGTGGTTCAACTGCGTCGCGACAACGCTTTGGGCACGCTGTTCAACATCGTTGGGTTCCAGACCAAGATGAAATATGGCGCCCAGACCGAGGTGTTCCGGATGATTCCGGGGCTCGAGAATGCCAGTTTTGCACGTCTGGGCGGCATCCATCGCAACACCTTCATCAACTCGCCCACCTTGCTGGATGCGCAGATGCGCCTGAAATCCAAGCCGAACATCCGATTTGCCGGGCAAATCACCGGGGTTGAAGGATATGTCGAGAGCGCCGCGATGGGCCTGCTGGCAGGTCGTCTCGCGGCGGCAGAGATCCTTGGCGACTCCCTGCCCCCGGTTCCGCAGGACAGCGCCATTGGCGCGCTGATCCACCACATCACCGGCGGCGCCGAAGCCAAGACGTTTCAGCCGATGAACGTGAATTTCGGTCTGTTCCGGCCGGTCGACGGGTTGAAGGGCGGGCGCCGTGGTCGCAAGGATCGCTACAAAGCCTATACCGATCGCGCCAAGGAGGCATGGCAGCAGTGGCTGACGCAAAGCTGACTGGACGCAGACCGGGCCACGCGCCTAAACTGACGGCATGAGCGAGAAGTTCCTCAAAAACACATATGATCTGAATACGCCGCAGGAAACCCAGGCGCATTACCAGAAATGGGCGGCCTCTTACGAAGATGAGGTGGCCGAGCACGGATATGCCACTCCGGGCCGCGTGGCCGAGGCGTTGTGGTCCAAATTGCCGCAACCGGACACACCTATCCTTGACTATGGCTGCGGGACCGGGTTGTCCGGTATCGCCTTGCACAAGGTCGGATATCGGGCAATCGACGGCGTCGATCCGACACCCGAGATGCTGAAAGGTGCTGCTGCCAAGGGCGTCTACCGCAATCTTGCTGCCATCGACATCACCGATCCCAACCCTTTGGAGACGGGGGCATACAAGGCTATCGCCGCGATCGGAGTGATCGGCGCCGGCGCCGCGCCGCCGCAGACATTCGACATGCTGATGAAAGTCTTGCCCAAAGGAGGCCTGCTGGCGTTTTCGTTCAACGACCATACATTGGACGACCCCGGCTATACCGGGCGCTTGAACGAATGGCTGGACATGGGAGCGGCGCGCCTTCTGTTTCGCGAACACGGACCGCACCTGCCAGGGCTGGACTTGAAGTCCGACGTATATATCGTTGAAAAGACGTGAAATTCACCACGAGATTTGCCCCATCTCCAACCGGGCCATTGCATCTTGGTCATGCGTATTCGGCTTTGCTGGCGTACGACCTTGCTGTCCGAAACTCCGGCACGTTCCTGCTGCGGATCGAGGATATCGATCAGTCCCGTTCGCGTCAGCATTGGGAGGATCAGATCTATGACGATTTGACGTGGTTGGGTTTGACGTGGCCTCGCCCTGTGTTGCGGCAATTCGATCGTATGCCGCTCTACCGGCAGGCCTTGAACCGGCTGTGGTCCCAAGGCCTGCTATATCCGTGCACCTGCAATCGCAAGGATATCGCGGCTGCCGCCAGTGCGCCGCAGGAAGGGTTTCCTCTGCACGGACCTGACGGCGTCATATATCCCGGAACATGCCGTGAAAAATGGACACATCAGGTGCAGTCCACGATCCCGGAGGATGTGGCCCTGCGTCTCAATATGTCCGAAGCGCTGCGCCGGATCGCGAAGGACGCCACCGGATTGAGGTTTCACGAGACCGGGGCCGGACCGGATGGCGCGACTGGCTGGATCGATTTGTCGGACGAACAGATGCTGCACGGCGTTGGCGATGTCGTCCTCGCCCGGCGGGGTATGGGCACGTCCTATCACCTGTCAGTCGTACTGGATGATGCGGCCCAGAACATCTCACATGTGGTTCGCGGTCAGGATCTGATTGACGCAACCGGGATTCACGTGGTGCTTCAGCGCTTGTTGGGGGGGGAGACGCCAACCTATCACCATCACCCACTGATCCGGGACGACACCGGCAAACGGCTGGCCAAGCGAGACGACGCCAGGGCGATTGCGAAATACCGGGCCGAAGGAGCGACGCCCGAAGACGTCCGCGCAATGGTCGGTCTTTAGGCCCGCTAGGCGCCGTCAAACCATCGGCAACATCAATTCGACCTCTTCCCCGTCCCGGACGGCGGTGTAGAAGCAGCTTCGGCGGTTTGTGTGGCAAGCGGGGCCGCTTTGTCGTACCAGAACCAACAGGCAATCCCGATCGCAATCGACGCGAAAATCCACCAACTCTTGTACGTGGCCCGAGCTTTCTCCCTTGACCCAGAAGGACTGGCGCGAGCGCGACCAATAGGTGACGCGCCCGGTTTCCAGCGTCTTTCGGATCGCCTCGGCGTTCATCCAGGCCATCATGAGAACCTCGCCGGTGCTCTCCTCCTGCGCAATGGCCGGGACCAACCCAGCCTCATTGAATTTGAGTGTAGACGGGTCGAACGTAGCAGAGCGCGACATCGCAAAAACCTTTTGCATCCCAGAACATGGCCACTATGTATGGGGAACAGCCACCGAGGGAAACCCATGTCCGGCGAAACCGACCTGATCAAGCTCTACTCCGGGCGCATTCTGGCGCTGGCGGCCGACATTCCGCACCTGCAGCGGTTGGAAGATCCGGATGCGACCGTCAAGAAACGGTCGCCCTTGTGCGGCTCGACGGTTGCCGTGGACATCAAAGTACGGGACGGCCGGATCACCGAGTTTGGTCAGGACGTGAAGGCCTGCGCACTGGGTCAGGCTGCAGCGGCAGTGGTCGGTGCATCGGTCATCGGAGCAACCCGCCCCCAAATCGAAATCGCGCGCGACCAGTTGGCGGCCATGCTGAAGAGTGACGGCCCCACCCCGGATGCGCCGTTTGGCGAGTTGGAAGTTCTGCGGCCCGCCCGCGATTACAAGAACCGGCACGCGTCGATCATGCTTGCGCTGGACGCGACCGCCGAGGCTTTCGAGAAGGCTGAACAAGCCAACTGCGCCTGAACATGGTCTTTTGATCCGAAGGCGGCTAACCTCCTGACCAATTTGACAGAGAAGCCAATTGAACAACCTTCTGGAACATTTTGTAACCTTGTGGGTCGTCATCGACCCGATCGGAACCATCCCGGTGTTCATTGCCGTCACCGCGGGTATCGAAGCCGCCGCGCGCCGGCGCACTGCCCTGCTGGCCGCACTGATCAGCGCCGGGATCCTTCTGTTCTTTCTGGTCTTTGGGCAATTGCTGATCGAGGCGCTGGATATCGGCCTCAACTCGTTTCAGGTCGCCGGCGGGATCATCCTGTTCCTGTTCGCGCTGACGATGATTTTTGGCGAAAGCAAACAGGAAATCGAACAGCGCCAGGCCGAAGAAGACATGGAAGACAAGCTGCACAGGCACAACCCGGCGATCTTCCCGTTGGCGGTCCCGTCATTGGCCTCACCCGGTGCGATGCTGGCCATCGTCATTCTGACCGACAACCACCGCTACAGCGTGGCGGACCAGGGCATTACTGCGCTGGTCATGCTGTCCGTACTGGCCTGCGCTTTTGTGTTGATGCTGCTGGCCGAGCCAATCATCCGGCTGATCGGTCATTCGGGGGCGGCAATCATCAGCCGGGTCATGGGAATGATTCTGGCCTCAGTGGCCGTCAACTCGGTCCTGTCAGCCCTGCTTGAGATCTTCAAAACCGGTCAACTGTAAAAAAAACCGCCGCTCCTTCCGGGCGGAAAGGGCGGCGGCAGTCGATGCGTTTCTCGCGTGGGGTCCGGATCACCGCGTGGGGCCGAGGCACGGCCCCTTCAAGGGGTTTGGGACAGGCAGGTCACCCTTGACTGAAATGGGGATGACATACGCGGGTTGATCGGCACGAGATCGCAGGCAGAAAGGCTTAGAACCCGACGGGCAGGTGAAGCGCCACCATCAGTATGACAACCAGCGAAGCCACGCCGGCTGCATCCTGCAAAAGCGTGGCTTGCGAACGGCTGAAAGCACTTTTGATCTGGGTCAGCATGTTTCACCTCCGGTCGGGAATTAATCCTTTGTTGACCTTTTGTTCTCATATTTCCGGAGATCAGTAAAGAACTTTAAGAGAACATTTGTGAACTTTTTGCGCGCAACCCGCTAACCCACTGAAATCAAACGGATGGCCTGATCCTGTTTCATCAACCAAAGAAGAACACGCGCGGCCTGACCTCGTTCCGAGGTCAATTTCGGATCCGAAGCCAGCAGCGCACGCGCGTCAGATTGGGCAACAGCCATAAGTCCAGCCTGTCGTTCCAGGTCGGCAATCTGGAACCGGGGAAGACCGGATTGAGCGGTCCCGATCAGGTCACCTGCCCCGCGCATCTCGAGGTCCGTTTCGGCAATTCTGAATCCATCTTCGGTTTCCCGCAAAACTTCCAGCCGTCTTCGGCCCCCTTCGCTGAGCGGCGCCTGATACATCAACAGACAGGTTGACGCGTCATGCCCGCGTCCGACCCGGCCGCGTAACTGGTGCAACTGGGCCAGCCCGAAGATTTCCGCCCGCTCAATGACCATGATCGTGGCGTTGGGAACGTTTACTCCCACCTCAATTACCGTCGTCGCAACCAAAACCTTGGTCCGCCCGTCCTGAAAAGCGGCCATAGCCGCGTCTTTTTCGGCCGGGGGCATCTGTCCGTGCACAAGGCCGACGATTCCGTCACCCAACTGGGCTCGCAAGTGTTTGAACCGTTCCTCGGCCGCGGTCAGGTCGGATACCTCGGATTCGTCGACCAGCGGACAGACCCAATAACACTGCTTGCCGTCTTCGATCGCGCGGCGCAGATGATCGACCACCTCCTCCATGCGCGAAGTGCTGACAATCGCCGTTTTGACCGGTTTGCGTCCCGGCGGTTTCTCATCCAGGACCGAGACGTCCATATCCCCATATTGTGCAAGCGCAAGGCTGCGTGGGATCGGTGTGGCCGTCATGACCAGAACATCGGCCCCCTGCCCCTTCTCAGAGAGTTCCATCCGCTGACGGACGCCGAACCTGTGCTGCTCGTCGACTATGGCCAGACGCAAGTCATGGAAGGCCACATCGTTCTGGAAAACCGCGTGAGTGCCCACCAGAATTTGGATGTCACCCGCCTTGAGCGCGGCCAGCTTCGCCCTGCGCTCGGACCCCTTGTCCCGTCCCGTCAGGATTTCGAGAACCACGCCGGCGTCTTCGGCCAGGGGGCGAAGGCCCTCCAGATGCTGGCGCGCAAGGATCTCGGTCGGAGCCATCATGACACCCTGACCACCGGCCTCTACCGCTACCAGAAGCGCCATGAACGCAACCAGTGTCTTGCCTGATCCGACGTCCCCCTGCAGCAGGCGGTTCATTCGGGTCGGAGCGCCCATGTCCTCGGTTATCTCTCGTATCGCACGCAACTGAGCCCCAGTGGGTTTGTACGGAAGCGCATCCATTACACGGGTCTGCAAAGCCCCGGTCGCGACACTTATGGTCCCACGTGTTTTGCGTTCCCGCAGGCGGGCCAGAGCCAGAGTCAGTTGATGGGCGAACAATTCGTCATAGGCCAGACGTTCGCGCGCGGGAGCAAAGGCCGCCACGTCATCGGCACCTTGCGGTGTGTGGGCCGCCCGGACGGCATTGGCCCAGGTCGGCCAGTTTTGGCGGGAAACCTGTGCAGGATCCGCCCATTCCGCCAAATCTGGCAGGCGTGCCAGCGCGCTTTGCGCCGCCTTGTAGGCCGTTTTCTGGGTGACACCTTGGGTCAGGTGGTAGACCGGTTCAAACTCGGGGATGCTGTTCGCCTGTTCGACCGGCAGAATGTGGTCCGGGTGAACCATTTGCGCTGTACGGTCAAACAGTTCGAGCTTGCCGGACACCACCCGTCTCGCCCCCTCGGGCAGGACCTTTTTCAGGTAGTCGGCCCGGGCGTGAAAGAAGACCAGCTGGAAATCGGTCTGACTGTCCTGCACGAAAATTCGATAGGCTCCGCCCCTGTTGTGCGCCGGACGGTGGGCGCCAACGGTGACTTCCACCGTAAGTGTTTTGGGCAAATCCACGCCCCGGATCGTATCACGCCGCCGCCGGTCAACCACCGCATATGGCAATGCAAACAGCAGATCACGCGGCGTTTCCAGCCCCGTCTGCGCCAGCAGGCGTGCGGTCTTGGGACCGATACCATCCAGCGTCTCGAGCCCTGAAAAAAGCGGGTACAGTTGCTCTGGACGGCCGCTCATGCGTCCCCGATCAACTGCAGCCAGCTGTCTTCATCCAAGGTTTCGATCCCCAGCTCTGCCGCCTTCGTGGCCTTGGAACCTGCGCCGGGGCCGGCCACCAGATAGTCCGTTTTTGTGCTGACTGAGCCAGCCACTTTGGCCCCTAGGGCTTCCGCGCGGGCCTTTGCTTCGGCCCGGGTCATTTTTTCGAGCGTACCCGTAAAGACAACCGTTTTTCCCGCGACGGGGCTGCCCGATGTATCCGGCCGTTTGGCCTCTTGCACGTTCAGTTGGGCGACCAGCGCATCGATGCTTTGGCGCTCCGCGTCCTGAGCAAATGTCGAAATCAGGGTCCGGGCCATGACTTCACCGACGCCGTCGATATTCAGCAGCTCATCCCATTCGGGTCCGCTGAATTGGCTGGCGGCCGTGACAGCCTGCTCGAACGCGTCCCACGTGCCGTAGTGATTGGCGATCAGGTTCGAGGCGGCTTCACCAAGGTGTCGAATACCGAGGGCAAACAGAAGGCGGCCCAGCGGAATTGTCCGTTTTTCCTCGATCGCGGCAAAGAGTTTGGCGGCGCTCTGACTGCCCCAGCCTTTTCGGTTGGCCAGCTTGTTCAGATTTGCAGCGTCCCGCTTTTGCAATGTGAAGATGTCTGCCGGCGTACGGATCGGCAGGTCCGGGTCGTTGTAGAACATTTCGATCTGCTTGGCCCCCAACCCATCGATGTCAAACGCCTTGCGGGAAACGAAGTGCTTCAGTTTCTCGACCGCTTGCGCCGGGCAGATCACCCCTCCGGTACAGCGCCGCACCGAGTCGCCTTCCTCGCGGATCGCGTCGCTGCCGCATTCCGGACATTTCGCCGGAAACTCAAATGGGACAGCTTGTTCCGGTCTTTTGCTCAGGTCGACGTCGGCTATTTTTGGGATTACATCGCCGGCGCGGTACACCTGCACCCAATCGCCAACACGTATATCTTTGCCGTCGCGGATCTGTTCGCCTTTCGAATCCCGACCGGCGATGTAGTCTTCGTTGTGCAAGGTTGCATTGGACACGACCACACCGCCAACCGTCACCGGGTGCAGCCGCGCAACCGGGCTAAGCGCGCCGGTGCGGCCAACTTGAATGTCAATCGCCTCAAGCCGGGTCCAGGCGAGTTCGGCAGGAAACTTATGAGCGATCGCCCATCTTGGTGTGGTCGAGCGAAACCCAAGACGGGCCTGCAACGACAAATCGTTCACTTTGTAGACGACGCCGTCGATGTCATAGCCAAGCGTAGAGCGCTGCTCTTCGATTGCGCGGTAGTGCTCCAGCATTTGCGCGGTCGAGCTGCAAACGGCAGTCAGGTCGTTGGTGGAAAAGCCAAAGGACTTCAATCGATCCAACGCAGATGACTGGGTGGTTCCCAACGGCTCGGACAGTTCGCCCCAGGCATAGGCGAAGAACCGCAGGGGCCTTGCGCGCGTAACTTCTGGGTCAAGCTGGCGTAGCGAACCGGCGGCCGCATTTCTCGGATTCGCAAACAACTTCGCGCCCGCCTCTGCCTGCTTGGCATTCAGCTTCTCGAAATCGTCATGAGACATATAGACTTCGCCGCGAACCTCCAGGATCCCTGGCGCGTCGGCGATCTGTTGAGGGATATCTGAAACGGTCAACGCATTGGCCGTGACGTTTTCGCCAACTTCCCCATCGCCCCGTGTTGCCGCCTGCACCAGTTCGCCGTCCACGTAACGCAACGACAGCGACAAACCGTCGATCTTTGGTTCGGCGGTGAATTCGAGGGGCGCCTCCTCGCTCAGCCCAAGATAGTTACGAACAGACCGAACGAAGTCTGCTACGTCCTCATCGTCGAATGCGTTGCCAAGCGACATCATGCGGACTGCATGGGTCACTTTGCCGAAACCGTCCACCGGCCGCGCACCAACCTGATCGCTGGGGCTGTCGGTGCGCTTTAGCTGCGGAAACCGCGACTCGATTTCGAGATTCCGTAGTTTCAGGGCATCGTATTCGGCATCCGAGATCTCGGGCGCGTCCTGACCGTGATAAAGGTCGTTGGCCCGCTGCAAGAGTTCCGCAAGACGTGCCAACTCCTCTCGAGCCTGGTCCTCGGTCAGATCTTCTACTGCAATCAAATTGCTCATAGCCTCGCCCTGTCACATCGTCTTGGACCCCAGTGATAGGGCGAGGTCATGGTCAGGTCCAGATGTGCCGAGCCGTGAGTGCGAATGCCACCCTGGACCGCGGTGGCAGATGGGTCAGGTTTTCAGGCGCCGACGGCCAAGCGAGTGTTTTCCGCCGTGTCCGTCTGGGGATCGCGCAATACATATCCTCGGCCCCACACCGTTTCGATGTAGTTCTCGCCGCCCGTGGCGTTGCTGAGCTTTTTGCGCAGCTTGCAGATGAAAACGTCGATGATCTTGAGTTCCGGCTCGTCCATGCCGCCGTAAAGGTGGTTGAGGAACATCTCCTTGGTCAGGGTCGAGCCCTTGCGCAGGCTCAGAAGCTCCAGCATCTGGTATTCTTTGCCGGTCAGATGCACCGCCTGATTGTCGACCTCGACCGTCTTGGCATCCAGATTGACCGCGATTCGTCCGGTTCGGATAATCGATTGCGAATGACCTTTGGATCGGCGGATGATCGCATGGATTCGCGCCACCAACTCCTCGCGGTGGAACGGTTTGGTCAGGTAGTCGTCGGCCCCGAAACCGAAGCCCTTGATCTTGCTTTCAGTGTCGTCGGCTCCGGACAGGATCAGGATCGGCGTTTCAACCCTTGCAATGCGCAACTGACGCAGGACTTCATGTCCGTTCATGTCCGGCAGGTTCAGGTCAAGAAGGATCAGATCGTAGTCATACAGCTTGGCCAGATCTATGCCTTCCTCGCCCAGGTCCGTCGCATACACGTTCAGGTTGGCATGCGTCAGCATCAGCTCGATGCTTTTGGACGTGGTCGGATCATCCTCGACAAGAAGAATTCGCATTGCACTGCTCCAATTCAGGTCAACTATTCCAGTTCTGGTTAACCCTGATCACAAATGGTTAATCTGACGTTACCGTTGAATCATTTATTCGCTTTCGCCTTTAGGTTGTCTATATTTTTTTAGCGCCGTCACTTTCAAGGCCTCGATTCCGTGTTCGGCGACCGCAGACACCCATGTGTTGAACTCTTCGTCACTCAGGCCGTATCGTTTCTTGGCATCCGACAAGGAAATCAATCCGTAAAGCACGCCTCGGACGACTACCGCTTTTCTTGATGCGACCCAGCGTTTCGTATCCGCAGGCGGCAAATCCGCTCGGGACAAAACAGACCCATCCGGCAGGGTAACTGACCTTGGTCCCTCAACTTTGTGCAAATACATCTTTTGACCCTTTTTCTGGTGCCACAAAGCTGACGGCAGTCTACTTAATGCGCGGTGAAACCGCCCCTTGAGAGTGCGTAGAATTTTCCTATATTCTGCCGGTCTTTCTTAACCCGGACTGGAACAGCCCATGGCCCTCGACACCGAGACCCCTCTGAACTCGCTTGGCTTTGCCAAACCCCCGTCGGAAACGCGGGTGGTCGTCGCCATGTCGGGTGGTGTCGACAGCTCGGTCGTGGCGGCGTATCTGGCGGATCAGGGCTATGACGTGGTGGGTGTGACGCTGCAGCTCTACGACCACGGAGCGGCGCTAGCCAAGAAGGGCGCGTGCTGTGCCGGGATCGACATCCACGACGCCCGCCGCGTGGCCGAGGAGCGCGGTTTTCCGCACTACGTTCTGGATTATGAAAACATCTTCAAGGACGCCGTGATCGACGAGTTTGCCGACAGCTATCTGGCCGGCGCGACTCCGGTGCCCTGCATCCGCTGCAATGAGCGCGTCAAGTTCAAGGACTTGCTGGAAACCGCCAAGGATCTGGAAGCCGACTGCATGGCGACCGGCCACTACATCCAGCGCAAGATGGGTCCCAATGGCCCTGAACTGCACTGCGCCGAGGATGCCAACCGAGACCAGTCCTATTTCCTGTTCTCGACCACGCCCGAGCAGCTGGAATTCCTGCGCTTCCCGTTGGGGCACCTGCCGTCCAAGGACGCGACCCGCGAGATGGCCGCGCAATACGGGCTGAGCGTGGCCGACAAGCCCGACAGTCAGGACATTTGCTTCGTGCCCAACGGCAACTATGCCAGTGTGATCGAGAAACTGCGCCCCGGCGCGGCCGAGCCCGGCGAGATCGTTCACGCCGACGGCCGTGTTCTAGGCCAGCACGACGGCGTGATCCACTACACGATCGGCCAGCGACGCGGCCTTGGTATCGGCGGGCTCAGTGAGCCGCTCTATGTCGTCAAGCTGGACGTGGACCGCAAACAGGTCGTCGTCGGCCCCAAGGAACTGTTGGCCACCCGCACCATCCCCGTACGCGAGATCAACTGGCTGGGCGACGAACCCTTCACCTCGCAAAAGGAATGGCATGTTTCGGTCAAGGTCCGCTCGACCCGCCCCCCGCGCGAGGCGATCATCCGTCCGCTGACCGACACCACCGCCGAGGTCGAATTGCTGACCCCCGAGGAAGGTGTCTCGCCTGGGCAGGCCTGCGTGCTCTATGAAACCGGGGGCAGCCGCATCTTTGGCGGTGGCTGGATCTGGCGCGGTTACTGAACCGCGTCGGTCCACGAATTGCTGAGGATATAAAGCCCGGCGCAGATCATGACGTAAGGCACGAGGTACTCCAACCGTTGCGCCAGGCGCCCCGTCATGATCTGGGCGCGCCCACCGATCAGCCCCACACCCGCAAGAGAGAGCGCGGCGAGACCTGCCCCTAGCACACCTGCCAGCCGGAAATCGGGGGTCGAGTCGGCCAGCAATGGGGCGAGGACCGCAAACGTGTCCATCGAAAGACTTGCGAACAAGAGCATGGCCACCAGCGCCGAGGCGCTGCCCGGCACCGCGGGCGCGTCCTGGGCATTTGCTCCGCGAAGCTGTCGAACGGCCCCGAAAAGCCCCAAGGCCAGAGGGATGCCACCGAGGGAGCCAGCCCAGTGCGGCACAACATCTTCGACCCCCAGCGCCAGCAGGAAAGCCGCGCCGATCACCAGCCCCTGTGCCAGCAGAAACCCGAGAACGGCGCGTTGCGGACCGGTGACGATCATCAGGGCGACCAGCGCCATGAGGTTGTCGAGATTGGTCAGCACCTGCGCCATGAAGGCCGAGGCCGCAAAGACCGCGTAGTCCAGCATCACGGCGTCATCCGCTCCAACACCGCACGCGCGGCCCGAAGACCGGGCGCTTCGCCACCCCGGCCGAGACGTTCCATCGTGACGGCCATGGCCTGCTCCTGCGCGCCCGGCGCGGCAGACACTGCGCTGAGCGCGGCCGAAATGGCTTCAGGCGTGCAGTCATCCAGCAGGCATTCCGGCACCGTTCGGGTCTCGGACACAAGGTTGACCAGCGTGACCGTATCCAGCTTGACCATGCGCTCGGCGATCTTCTGGGTCAGCCAGGTCAGCTTGTAGGCAATTACCATCGGCGTGGACTGGGCCGCCAGTTCCAGCGAGACCGTGCCGGACGCGGCTAGGGCGATCTCGGCGGCGGCAAAGGCCGCGCGCTTGCTGGCCACCGCCTGATCCGTGTCGATGTTGCGCGGGTCCACCACGACCGGCTGGCCCGGCCAGGACCGGACATGGGCAGCCACGGTATCGGCCACATGCGCGACCGCCGGAACTACCACCCGAATGTCGGGGCGGTCCTTCAGGTACAAGGCAAGCGCCGCGCCGAATACGGGCGCCAGCCGATCGACTTCGCCCCGGCGCGAGCCGGGCAAGGCCAGCAGGATCGGCGCGTCGCCAAGACCGTGATCGGCGCGGAACTGCGCGATCTGCGCTTCGGTTGCAACCGGCTCGCTGGCCACCGGATGGCCGACGAAGTCGCACTCCATTCCGGCGTTTTCCATATAGGGTGGCTCGAACGGCAGCAGGGCCAGAACATGGTCGATGACTTTGGCCATTTTGTCCGCCCTCTTGGGGCGCCAGGCCCAGACGCTAGGCGCAACATAATGTACGGTCCGTATTTTGCTGCGCGTCTTGACCTGCTTGGCCACGCGCAGCGAAAAGTCGGGACTGTCGATTGTGATCAGAACGTCGGGCTGGGTATCCAGAACGGCCTGAGCGGTTTCGGCGATGCGGCGCTTGAGGTGAAAGAACTTGGGCAGAACCTCGACCAGGCCCATCACGCTGAGCTCGGACATCGGAAAGCGGCTGACCAGACCCTGAGCCTGCATCAGCGGCCCGCCAACCCCGTCGAATTCGATATCCGGAACAAGGGACTTCAACCCCTCCATCAGCGCACCGCCCAGACGGTCGCCCGACGGTTCACCGGCGACCAGAAAAACGCGCATCAGACGGCCCGCTCATGTACGTGCAGGAACAGGCCCAGGCGGTCGCATTCCGCGATCACTTGGGGCCGGTCCAACACGATCACCCCACCCTTTTCGATGACGATGCCGGACAAACCGGCCGCAACGGCGCTGGATACGGTGTCGGGGCCGATGGCAGGCAGATCGGCACGTCGGTCTTGGCCCGGCTTGGGGCCCTTGAACAGAATACCACCGCCCGCATCAGGGCGAGCGGCCAGAGATTGCAGCATCCAGGTCGTGCCGAAGGCCCCTTCGACAACCAGAACTTGGCCTTTGTGAACAACGCAAGCCTGTCCGATATCCGCTGCCCCCATGGCACGCAGGACACCCACGGCCCGGTTCGCATCGCCCAGTTCCGCCTCGGTCGGCTGTGCCTGGGTCAGACACCCGAGAGGAGGCAACAGGTCCGGAGCGATCTCGTGTGCGGCCCGCACGCGCAGTCCGGCGCCCTCCAAAATGCCGATCACCGCCCGCAAGGCTCCGTCGTCACCCGACACCAGCGCCTGCTGGATGATCGGAACCAAGGGCATGGTCTGCGCGTCAATCCGGGCGGGGTTTATGTCTGGCCTGCGGACCGCACCTGCGAGGCATACATCTGTGACGCCGCGCGCTTTGAGCTCGGCGACAAAACTGCCCAACTGCTCCAGCGGGAAGGTCACGTCTGGCGTCAGAGTGTCGGGCTGAAATCCCTCCATCGCGCAAACCAAGGGGCGTTCCGGCAGGTGTGCAACCAGTTCGTCCGGCAAAACCCCTGTTCCCGCGATCAGAGCCAGCATGATCCTATTTCCTTGGTGTCAGGAACGAACGATCGCTTTCGCCCGTCACGAATTCCACGATCTGACGCACATAGTCGCTGTCTGTGCTGTCGCCCAGACGCTTGGCGCGGTCCATAAAGGTGCCCTCGCCTTCGGACAGCTCGCGAAAGGCCGCACGCAGCGCCGAAATGTCCGCGCGGGAAACGCCGCGGCGTTTCAGGCCAACAAGGTTCAGCCCCTCCAATTCGCCGCGCGAGGCCTGAACCAGGCCGTAAGGGATGACATCGTTGGGCACCATGGTCAGCGCACCGATGATGGCGCCGCGGCCCACGCGCACCCATTGATGCAATCCGGAAATGCCGCCGATGATCACGTCATCCTCGATGATGCAGTGGCCGGCGGCGCCGGAATGGTTCACCATGATCACCCGGTTGCCGATCTGCACGTCATGGGCCACATGAACACCGGCCATAAGCAGGCAATCATCGCCGATGCGGGTCACGCCGCCGCCACCCTCGGTGCCGGTATTGACCGTAACGTGTTCCCGGATGCGGTTTCGCTTGCCAATTTCCAGCCGCGTGTTTTCGCCCCCGAACTTGAGGTCCTGCGGGATTTCACCAATCACCGAAAAGTTGAAGATGACGCAGTCGTCACCGATCGAGGTATCTCCGGTGACAACCACATGCGACTTCAGCTCGACTCGGTCGCCCAAACGCACCTGTGGCCCCACATGGCAGAACGGGCCGATTACGCAGTCCTGGCCGATCTGAGCGCCGTCTTCGATGATCGCGCTGGGATGAATTCGGCTCATGCTGTTTTTTCCATATCCCAATCGACATAGGCCGAGAACTCGGCCTCGGCCGCCACTTCACCGTCCACGGTCGCACGGCCGCTGAACTTGAAGATCTTGCCGCCCTTCTTGCCGCGCACGGTTTCGACATGCATTTTCAGCACGTCACCCGGCACCACTTTGCGGCGGAATTTGCACTTGTCGATATTCATGAAATAGATAAGCAGCTCGCTGTCGATGACATCCATGCCGACGCCCAGCATAACACCTGCGGTTTGCGCCATCGCCTCGACGATGGTCACGCCGGGCATGATCGGCGTTCCGGGGAAATGGCCCTGGAAATGTGGCTCGTTCATGGTGACGTTCTTGATACCAACCGCCGACTGATAGCCGTCAATCTCTTCCACCTTGTCAACCAGCAGGAACGGATAGCGATGCGGCAGGATCCGCTGGATCAGCTGAATGTCGGCGCTCTTGGTTTCCGTGGTCATTTTCAGGATGTCCTGTTCTCGAGGTCTCGTTCACGCGTGGTTAGCAATACCCGTACCCAAGGGCAAGCCACGCTATGGCTTGTCGCCCTCTTCCAGCTGCGATCCGTCGCCGATGGCCGCGTCGATCTTGCGGATGGCGATGGCCGTAACATCCGAGGCGTCCGAGCTGAGAAATACGTTGGATCGTTCGATGATCAGCGACGCGCCAGTTTCACGCAGCAGGTCGATGAGCACGGGCTGGGCCAGCTCAAAGAACTGATTGCGCGCCTCGTCACTGCGGCGGGCCAGAGCATCCAGTTTCGCGCGTTGCCCCTCGCGGTGAGACTGGACCTTTCGGTCGAAGGCTTCCGCAAGCGGGCGGAACTCCTCAGGGCTCAGAACTTCGCGCTTTTGCGTCAGCTCTTTTTCCTCGCGGCTCAGCTCGGCAACGATGCGTTCATTTTCAGCGGCCAGCGCAGCACTTTCTGCTTCGATCTCATCAAAAATCCGTCGCCCGAATGCGGAGTCGGTGAAGATCCGGTCGCTGGAGATGGTCAGCACGCCGGATTGCGGCACACCCAACTGCTGGGCCGCCACTGGGAGCGACACTACCAGGAAGATCAAAACACACAGGGCCCGCAACGGGCCCTGTACAAACTTCGATATCGTCTTGACCATGGACGTCAGAACCGTGCCTGAATTGTAAAGTCGAAGTTCTGCTCTTTGTCGAAGTCTTCCTTCTTCACGGCCTGCGAGAAGTTGAACCGCAGCGGACCGAACGGCGTATCCCATAGCAGCGAGACGCCGATAACCTGACGGATCGAGCCATCTGCGCCGACGATATTGGCACCTGTCGTATCAACATTGTTAATGTTGTACAGGTTGCCGATGTCATAGAAGACACCGCCGCGCAGCCCCAGTTCTTCGGGCAGCCCCAACGGGAAGTCCGACTCGAACCGGGCGACCCAGTAGTAGTTGCCGCCGATCGCATCATCCTGCCCGTTCGACAGGTCACGAGGGCCGATACCGGCCGGCTCGAAGCCGCGGAACGTTGTCGGACCCAGAACATAACGGTCAATTGCCCGGCTGAAGTCGTCACCCTGCCAATGGAGCGCGCCGGCCTCGAAGGACGCGCGCAGCGTCATTTCCTCGTTAAGGACCTTTGTTTGGGCAATCGCCCGGGTCGAGGTCTTGAAGTACTTGTTGTCGCCACCAAGGCCAGCCGCGTCCACGCCGACCTCGAACAGAACACCTGCATTCGGGTTCAGGCCGCCCAGTCGGCTGTCATAGACATAGGCCAACCCCAGCGAGCTTGTCGAACGTTTGCCTTGCGCGATTTCCGACGCGATGACTGCCCCGTTTACCTCATCGTCCTGTTGCGACATTTCGGACTTGTTCCAGTTGTACCGCAGCCGCAACGAGGACAGTTCGCCAATTGCGTAACTGATCTGCGGATTGAAGAACACACTCTTGGTGTCATAGCTGGCAAAGCTGGAATTGGTTCTCGAAAGACCAAAGCCCAGATCAAAACGCAGTTTGCGGCCCAGCAGATACGGTTCGGCAAAGTTGATGACGTACTGCTCAGAGTCCTGCGCAGTCGACAGCGTCAGGCCAAATTCCTGTCCGCGCCCGAGGAAGTTCCGTTCCTCAAGCCGGATGGCGATCCCGAAACCGTCGGAAACCGAGTAGCTACCGCCCAACGCCAGTGAACCGGTCGGCTGCTCTTGGACATCCACGTCCACGATCACCTGGCTGGGGCTGGACCCTTCGCGGGTTTCCACATCCGCGACCGAGAAGAAACCCAAGGCCCGGATACGTTCGGCGCTCTGCCGGATTTCGCGCGGGTTGAAGGGGTCACCCTCTACCGTGTCGAACTGGCGCCGGATGACCCGGTCTAGAGTGGTCGTGTTGCCCTCGATGTCGATCCGTTCGACAAAGATGCGCGGGCCTCTGGTCAGCACGAACTGAACATCCAGCGTCAGGTCACGGTCGTTGCGGGTCACGCGCGGCTCAACACGTAGGAAGTCGACGCCCTGCTTCAGGCCAAGACGTTCCTGCCGAGCGATCGAATTCTCAATCAGAGTTGGCGAATACGTGACACCAGGTTTGATCTTGAGGGCCTTCTGATACTCGGCCGCATCAACGCCCGGGATTTCGCTGACTGTCGAGATGTTGCCGAACGAGAATTTCTGACCTTCGGTGATGTTCATCACCAGATAAAAGGCGTCGCGCTCCCGCGTGAACTCGACATTGGCGCTGTTGATCCGAAAATCGACATAGCCGCGCGACAGGTAGAAATCACGCAGAACCTGTTTGTCGAATTCGATGCGGTCGGCAATGAACGTGTCACCGCGCAGGAAGGTGCGCAGGATGTTGGCCTGCTTGGATTCAAGGACACGGCGCAGACGACGGTCGGAATAGGCGCGGTTTCCAACAAAGCTGACGCGCTCGATCTCAATCGTGGTGCCTTCCGCCACTTCAAAAACCAGGTCCACCCGGTTGTCGCTGCGGCGGATGATCCGCGGAATGACAGTGGCCGATACGCGGCCTTGCGCCGAGTAGATTTCGGCGATCTTGTCAGCGTCGGACTCCGCGACTTGCGGCGTAAACACGCGGCGCGGCTGCGACGAGATTGCCTGGATCAACACGTCATCCTTGACGCGGCGATTGCCCTCGATGCTGATCTTGTTGATCGTCGGATACTCGGCGACCTCGATCACCAGAGTGTTCCCTCGCGGGGTCAATTCGACTGTCTCAAAAACACCACTGTCAAGCAAACGCTGGTAGGCGTCATTCAACTGGCCCGCAGTGACTGTCTGACCGGGTGTGATTCCTGTCCGGGCGATGATGGTGGACGTCTCAATGCGACGGTTGCCCTGAACATCGAACGACGAAATCGTGTAGGTCTGGGCCTGGGCGGCTTGCGGAACCGCCGTAAAACTCATTGCCGCAAAGAGGAAAAAAATCGTTAGTGCCCGCCACAAAATGTTGCCGTGCGGTTGCGCAGTACCGCAGGATGTGCCCGCGCCTCTCCTGTAAGCCATTTTTGTCTCTACCTAGAATTTCGGACTTTAGAAGTTGAGTAGCCGCTCTGGTGGGCCTTGTCAAAAGCACAAACGAAAAACGCGACCGGATCGGTCGCGCTCGGGTCGTTCAGCTGGGTATGGGGAATCACATACCGGCCAGATATGCGGCGCCTGCCAGTGCCAAAGCGGTCAGCCCAAAGCTCAGCAACGCGTCCCAGTTCAATACGAACAGGAAGCTGAAGCCCCGATAGGAATTTCGCAATGCCTTGGTCATTGGTTACAGCCCGCTTAATTGCATGTCTCGGCAGAATTACCCCAAACAAACTAGGTTTGAATTGAGGCAATTTTGCGACCGCAACGCGTCAATGCCGCCACAATCAGCAGAACAGGTCGTTGCTTACCGAGAAGATCATGAGGCTGAGAATTAACGTGATGCCCACCGCCATCAACAGTTGCAAAGCTCGGTCGCTGGGCGGTTTCCCCGCGACTGCTTCGTAGGCGTAGAAAACAAGGTGCCCCCCGTCCAATGCCGGGATTGGGAACAGGTTCAGCAAGCCTACAGCAGTGGACAGAACCGCGATGAAGAAGATGAAGCTCTGCGCCCCTTGGCTCGCCATCGCGCCCGAGGTTTCCGCGATACCAATGGGTCCGGACATGTTGCAGGTGCTGATCGCACCGGTGACCATGTGCCATATGCCGGACAGCGACCCCTCGATGATGCGGCCGGTCTGGATGACACCGCCATGCAGCGAGTCGACTAGACCCGCAGGTTCGGTCGCCGGGACCAGCATCATGCCGCCGACGATTCCAATCCGCCATTCGGTTTTGAAGCCGCCGTCCGCCTGTGGTTCATCCGTGCGACGCGGCGCCAGTGCAAATTCCAACTCGGCGCCGTCGCGCCAGACGTCCAGCAGAAGCACCTTTCCGTCCGAGCTTTCGACCTTTTCCTTGAGCTGTTCGAAGGCAAAAATCGGGTCGCCATCAACCGAGGTGATGACGTCGCCCGCCTGCAACTGGATATCCATCGCAGCACTGCGCGGGGCGACCTGCTGGATCAAGGGCGGGAACAGCCACGGAGCCGACACGTCGAGGGTCTGGCCGTCGCGGATGACAGTGTATTCGAGAACCGGCTGCACCGGCAGCGCTTCGGTAAACTCGGTCCAGGCCCCCTCCTGATCGAAATCAGGCGTGGGGATGCCAGCGATCGCAACGATTTCGTCCCCCTCCTGAAGCTCCTGCACGGTGCCCGGCAGAGGTTTCAGCGATCCGACCGTCAGTGGCTCGCGGGTCACGCCTTGCGACCAGAAGATCAAACCGAAGACAAGGATCGACAGAACGAAATTGAAGACCGGCCCGGCCGCAACCGTGGCAGTCCGCGCCCAAAGCGGTGCGCCATGCATCGTCCGACGCAATTCTTCGGGGCTTTGCGTGGTGATTTCGGCCATCGTCTCAGTGTCCTTGCCCGAGGCCGCATTGGCATCGCCCAGGAATTTCACGTAGCCGCCAAAAGGCAGCAGAGCGATCTGCCATTTGGTGCCGCGTTTGTCCATTCGGCTCCATAGCACCGGACCAAACCCCAACGAGAACACCTCGGCATGGATCCCGGACCAGCGGCCAACGATGTAATGCCCATATTCATGCACCGCCACGATGACGGACAGCGCCACGACGAATGCGGCAATCGTATAGACCAGCCCACCAAATTGCGGGATCAGCGAGAGTATGTCCAAAATTCTATCCTGCTCTTCGTAGTACGGCGTCATCCACCCATTGACGTGCCAGATGGTCCGTTTTCAGGACGTTATCAAGGGTCAAAGGGGCATCAATAAGGCCGCCTGCATCGTCGAAACGGTCCAGAACGGCGGCCACGGCGTCGGTCATGTCCAGAAAGCCGATGCGTTGACCGATGAAATGATCCAACGCACGCTCCTTGGCGGCGTTGAAGATCGCGCCTGACAGGCCACCGCGTTCGATGACCTCGCGGGCCAGCCGCAGGGCCGGGTAACGCGCCGGGTCCGGATCACGAAAACGCAGCTGACCCAGCTTGGCCAGGTCCAGGCGCGGCACCGGCAGGTCGCGCCTTTCGGGCCAATGCAGAGCATAGCCGATCGCATGCCGCATATCAGGCGCGCCCAGATGCGCCATCACTGCGCCATCGCGAAACCCGACCAGAGCATGCACGATGGATTCCGGGTGAACCACAACTTCGATACGGTTAGGGTTGATCCCGAAAAACTCTTTGGTCTCGATTACTTCCAGCGCCTTGTTGAACATCGAGGCGCTGTCGATCGTTATCCGCTGACCCATGTCCCAATTGGGGTGGCTCGAAGCTTGCTCGACCGTAGCGCCGGCCAGCTTCTCGACCGGCCAGTCACGAAAGGCGCCGCCGCTGGCTGTGATGATGATGCGTTCGACCGCATCCATGTCTTCACCCACAAGCGCCTGAAAGACCGCCGAATGCTCGCTGTCGACAGGAAGCAGACGCGCGCCGTGGCGTTCCGCGGTTTCCAGAACAAGCGGGCCGGCACACACCAGCGTTTCCTTGTTTGCCAAGGCCAGGGTCGCGCCCTGCTTCAAAGCCTCAAGCCCCGGCGCCAAACCGGCCGAGCCAACAATGGCGGACATGACCCAGTCTGCCGGGCGAGCGGCCGCTTCGATCAGCGCGGTTGCGCCCGCAGCGGCTTCGATCCCGGTTCCGGACAATGCATCGCGAAGATCATCCAGATGCTGGTCAAAGGCGGTTACCGCCACTTCGGCGCCCAGCCGGCGGGCGTCCTGCGCCAGTTGCCGAACATTCGCCCCGCCGGTGACGGCGACCACCTTGTAATCCTCCGGGGCCCGAGCAATCAGATCGATCGTATTCTGGCCAATCGATCCGGTCGCGCCGAATATCGAAACCTTTCGCATCAGATTTCCCCGGGCGAATAGACCAGCGACGCGATCAGAACCATCAGCGATGCACCCATCATGCCGTCAAATCGATCCAGAAAACCGCCATGTCCTGGCACCAGGTTCGAGCTGTCTTTGACCCCGAACCGCCGCTTGACGGCGCTTTCCACAATATCACCGGCCTGGCTGGCCATCGAGGCCAGGACCGAAACCAAAACAAACCGGTAGCCAAACCCGGCATACGCGGCAACGGCTGCGCCCACCAGCGCGGCTGCCACCCAGCCGCCCGCCGTGCCCGACCAGGTCTTCTTGGGGCTGACGCGAGGCCAGAACTTCGGGCCACCGAACGTCTTTCCCACGAAGTACCCAGCTACGTCCGTGGCAACGACGACCAGGATCAACCAGACCATCCAGCCAAACCCCATCGTCTCGCGGATCTGGATAAACCCGTAACCCGCACAGGCAATCCACATGGCAAACAGCACGTAGATCCCGCGTGAGTGCGAGACCTGCCCTGCCCCGACCAGTGCGGGCGCGATCAGAAAGGGCAGTTTGTAGAGCGGCGGAACATGATAGCTGAGCATGACGGCAACGCCGGTCAGGATTCCCAACTGAACCGCGACGCCCATCCGATCGGAATCGATCATGCGAACCAGTTCCCAGGTCATCAGACCGCACGCTGCGGCAACAAATGTCTCGAACCATAGTCCGCCCAGCCAAACCTCGACCGCTCCAATAGCGACCAGCACCAGGGCAGACAACACCCGGGTGGTGAGGTCGGACCATCGGCCGTCCGTCATGCCGGAACTGCTCCGAACCGGCGTTCGCGCGACCCGAAGCTCTTGCACAGCCGTTCCAGCTCGGCCGCGGTGAAGTCGGGCCAGAGCGTGTCGATGAATTCGTATTCCGAGTAAGCGGATTGCCAGAGAAGGAAATTCGATATCCGCGCCTCGCCGCTGGTGCGAATGACCAGATCGGGGTCAGGCAGGACGCGCGTGTCCAGATATCTGGGCAGCGTTTCCTCGTCGACATCTTCTGGCCGCAGGTTGCCTGCGGCAACGTCCCGCGCCAGCCGCTTGGTTGCCCGGGCCACTTCGTCCCGACCACCATAGTTGAGAGCGACGGTCAGGTGGACAAGGTCATTGTTGGCCGTCTCGCGCTCCAACGTGTCCATCAACTCGATCAGTTTGGCATCCAGCCGCACCCTGTCGCCGATGAATCGGACACGGATACCGTTTTGGGTCAGTGTTCGGGTTTCCTTGATGATGTAGCGCTTGAACAGGCTCATCAAACCGGCAACCTCGACCTGGGTCCGTTTCCAGTTTTCCGTCGAGAAGGCAAAAATCGTCAGGTACTTGATCCCCAGCCCCGGACAGGCTTCGACCACTTCGCGCACCCGACGGGCACCGGCGTGATGCCCGTACAGCCGTGGCCGGCCGCGCGCCTGGGCCCACCTACCGTTGCCATCCATGATGATGGCCACGTGACGCGGACCACAGTGGGGCTCGTTTTGGGGATCAGCGGGCATGGCTTGCGCTCAAACCTGCATGATTTCGGCCTGCTTGGCCTCAAGGGCCGTATCGACGGCCTTGATCATCTGGTCGGTCAGTTCCTGAACCTCGGTTTCCCAGAACTTCTGATCGTCTTCCGACAGGCCGTCGGCCTTGGCTTTCTTGATCTGATCCATCCCATCGCGCCGCACGTTGCGAATAGCAACGCGGGCGTGTTCGGCGTATTGCCCGGCTACTTTGCCCAGCTCGCGGCGGCGCTCTTCGTTCAGCTCGGGGATCGGCAGCATGATGATCGTGCCATTCAGCTGCGGGTTGATGCCCAGTCCGCTTTCCCGGATCGCCTTTTCCACTTTGCCGACCAAAGCCTTGTCCCAAACATTCACGGTGACCATACGCGGCTCGGGAACGTTTACAGTGCCGACCTGGTTGATCGGTGTCATCGACCCATACGCATCCACCATAACCGGCTCGAGCATCGAAGCCGACGCACGTCCGGTGCGCAGCGACGCGAATTCGGTTCTGAGGTTGGCCATCGCGCCATCCATGCGGCGTTTCAGATCATCGGTGTCCAGTTCAAAATCGTCAGACATGCTGCTCACTCCCCGTCTTCAGGTTATGTTGGAATGGCTCTTACGCCATCGCACCTGGGATGTATAGCAATCATGATCAGGAAATGTGGCAATGACCAGAGTTGTTTCCGCGAAAAAACCGATCCCCCGGACAAAAAAGACCGGCCCTGTGGCGGGCCGGTCTGGCACAGAAAAAACCAAGCCTCAGGCGTTCAGGTCAACGACCACGCGCCCCTTGACCTGACCGTTGAGGATGTCGGCACCCAACTTCGGAAGATCATTCAGAGTGGCGGGTTGGATCATCGCTTCCAGCTTGTCCATCGGCAGATCCGAAGCTACCCGCTGCCAAGCCCGCAGTCGGTTGTCGAACGGCTGCATCACGCTGTCGATTCCCAACAGGTTGACCCCACGCAGCAGGAACGGAATGACGGTCGCCGGCAGGCCCGCGCCGCCGGCCAGACCGACCGCTGCCACCGAGGCGCCATACTTCATCTGACCCAGAACGCGCGCCAGCATTGCGCCCCCGACGGCATCAACGCAGCCAGCCCAGGTTTCGCTTTCCAGCGGACGTTTGGTGGTTTCGTTCAACTCGTCACGCGGCACGATTGACGTGGCGCCAAGCGCCTTCAGATAGCCTTCGGTTTCAGGCCGCCCGGTCACAGCCGCAACTTCATATCCCAGATTGGCCAGAATCGCCGTGGCAACCGAGCCGACGCCTCCGGCTGCACCGGTTACCAGAACCGGCCCGCGGTCGGGCGTCAGACCGTGATCTTCCAGCGCCATCACCGCCAGCATCGCGGTAAAACCGGCAGTTCCCACGGCCATGGCCTGGCGCGTGCTCAACCCCTCGGGCAGAGGTACCAGCCAATCGGCCAGTGCGCTGGCCTTCTGGGCATACCCGCCCCAATGCGCCTCACCCACGCGCCAACCGGTCAACACGACCTTGTCGCCGGGTTTGTACCGGTCGTCCGAGGATTCTTCGACAGTTCCAGCATAGTCGATCCCGGGCACATGCGGATAATTTCGGACCAGACCGCCGCCCTTGGGCGACATGCACAAACCATCCTTGTAGTTGACGGTCGAGAACTCGACGGCCACACGTACTTCACCATGCGGCAAGTCATCTTCCGAGATCTGCTTGATCACCGGGCTGGCCAGTCCGCTTTCCTCGTCCTTTTCCATCACCAAAGCGTTGAACATATTCCAATTCCTTTCATTGACCGTGGCCCGACCGATCTGTCATCTGGCCCAAATGCTTCCCGGGCGCGTCCCGCGCGCCCTTCCCGGCTCAAATCCAGAACTTGTCCTGCACGATTGCAGTCCGCATTCCAGACGGCGTTTCGACTTCGACCTGCGTTCCCGGATCCCAGTGGCTCAGCCGCAGCATACCGATCGACACGTTGGTTTGGAAATCCGGCGACCAGGTGGCCGAGGTCACCTGGCCCACACGCTTGCCGCCGCCATAGACCGGCCACGGCCGATCGCAGGGGGGCACCGCGTCGCCCTCGATCGCGATCGGACGGATTTGCTGAACCGGCCCCTCTTTGGCCACCCGCAACAGCGCATCCCGCCCAATGCAGCCAATGGCCGTATGCGTGTTGCAGAACTTGCCCAACCCGCATTCATGGGGCGTGTTGTCATCGGTCATGTCATTGCCGTAAGACAGCAACCCGCCCTCGATCCGCTCGATCAGGTTGGGGCAACCCGCCCGAATCTGCAGGTCTTCTCCGGCGGCAAACAGCGCATTCCACAAGGGCATGCCGACGTCGCCGCCTTCGACATAGATCTCGAACCCGCCCTGTTTGGAATAGCCCGACCGCGCAATCGCCAGATCACGCCCCTCGAACTGGAACATGTCGAACTTGAAGAAGCGGATATCACGCACCCGGTCGCCAAAGACCCGCGCCATCAGGTCATCCGAGTTGGGTCCCTGCACCGCCAAGGGCGACACGTCTGGTTCATCCACCAGAACATCCAGCCGATATCCGTTGGCCAAGCCTTTGACCCACAATAGCAAATCGCTGTCTGCGATCGAAATCCACCAGCGGTCATCCGCCAGTTTCACCGCCACGGGATCGTTCAGCATTCCCCCGGTTTCGTCCACGATCGGCACATAGTAGCACTGGCCCGGCAGCATGCCGCGCAGGTCGCGCGGGGTCAGCATCTGCATCAGCCGCGCCGCATCGGGACCGCGCAGTTCGACCTGCCGCTCGCATGATACGTCCCAGACCTGCACGTGGGTTTTGAGATGCCGATAGTCGGCCTCGACGCTTTCAAATACCGTGGGCAGCAACATCCGGTTGTACACGGTATAACCTTTGACACCGGCCGCCTCGACCCCGTCGGAGAACGGCGTGCGCCGCAGCCGGCGCGACAAAGAAATCTGTGGCACTTAGACCTCCTCGGGCAAGAAAACGAGATCACTGACCGGGGCCCCAGACCCGGCCTCGGTCAGCATTTTGTGGATTTGTCCCCGGTGATGCGTTTGATGATTGAAAAAATGCATCACACACACGGCGTAAGGTAATGTAATGTTTTCTTCTTTTGCTGCGGAATACCATGTGAACGGGCCCGAGATTGGCTCGTCGCCCAGAGTATCAACCCAAGCATCGATCCGGGCATCGATGGTCTCGCGCAGTGGAAGCCAGTGCGCCAGATCCGGGCACAGGTGGACGCTTTCGTGAATACCGCCGCCCTTGCGGTGCGGATTGCTTTCAGGCCCCGGACCTTTGTCGAACCGGGACATCCAGATCCAGTCGCCCCACAGCAGATGGTTGGCAGTCCCCAGGATCGACCCGAAAAACGCGCCGCGTTCCCGGGTCAACTCCTCGGGAGAAAGCTCTTGTAGAAAACCCGCCAACTGGCTGTTCTGCCAGCGGTTATAGCGGGCCATCTGCCGAGCATAGGCGCCGGTGATCATCACTTGGGTCCGTGCCAGTCGATCGGGCAGATTTCGGCCGATTTGCCGCCGAAATCCCAGACACGACCATAGTCGCGCACCTTCGACTTGGTGCCACGCGCCACGATGATGTCCGGACCCATCCAATACTTGGAATTCGAAACCATGACCGGATGCTCGGGATCTTTGCCTGCCAGCATCTCGATCTCACCCTGGATCTTGCGGCCGATGACGATGCGGCGTTTGTTGCCGTCGCGCTCGATCTGCACTGGAGCACGCTCGGCCCCGATGATTTCACTCACCAGCATCGTGAACAGCCCAGTGGTGCCACCGGCCTGCCCGCTGAAAATCTGCAACAGGCCGTTGTACGCCTTGCCACTTGCGCGCTCATCCACGTAAGCGGCAACCTTCCACTGGCCTTCGCCCATCCGGCCGGGAATATCGACCAGCAGACCGACGTTCAGACCCGACAAGTCCTCACCTTCATAGTGTCCCTCGTCGATGATCACACCCATCCACGCATGACAATGCCCTTCGGTCGGAGGATGCGCCCCAAGCGAAACCACGCAGGGGCAGAACACGTCGCAGGAGCAGTTCAGAATAAGCTCACCCTTGATGGCCCAGTCCGTCGGGCTCATCTCTCGGCGCTTGGGATTGGGCATCCGGCTGTCAATTCGCTGACTGACCGGCAGCTTGTCGGCATCGGGTTTTCTGTTTTTTGCCATCGGCTTATCCTCCGTATGCAATTGGGTAGATCAGCAGCCCAAAGCCACCTGCAATCAAAGCGAAACCCAGCGGCCGTGTCAGAACATGACCGATCTGGGGCAATTTCTCCAACACCATGAACAGGGTCGCCAAACCCATCCACAGCAGGCTCATCACGCCTCCGACAAAGCCAAGCGCCATGAACCCCCAGCAGCAGCCGACACAAAAGGCGCCAAGCCCCAGCCCCATGCGCAGACCGCCAGAGAAACCGGTGCGCCAGTGTCCAAGGAAATAGGTCATGGGTGCATGACACACCCCGTGGCACACCTCCTTGGCTCGGGTGAACTGAAAGGCGCCGACGGCGATCAGAAGGCCGGCAGCAAAGAGCGGAGATTTGGCAATGCCCAGCATGTCGATCACGCCTCCGAACAGCAACGCCAGCTGAACACCTGTGATCAACGCGGCGAACCCAGCCCAGACTACGAAATAACCCATCAGAACGCCGACCCACCCGAGCCTTGTTCCATTGGCGCTCTGGATCAAATCTTCATAGCTTCTCAGTGTTGGAACCAACGTCGGAAGCATCATCGCGGCCATCATGATCGCCCACATCACGAACAGCGGGCCGAACTCGGCCATCGGCATGTACATGTCCATGCGGGGATCCATTGCACGCATCGCTTCGGCCATCGGCCCGGGTCGGCCAATCCAATCGACGCCCATGTCGCGGCTCATGGTGTACATCACCCACCAGGCCCACAGGATCAGGACGAAAAAGCCCAGCCACAAACCGTTGCGTAGAAGTGCCCGACTCATGTTCCCTCCCGACTCGGTGCTTGCTTTTCAAATGTCAGACTTTTAAATGTCAGACAAATAAATTTTTCACGGCGGCCTGCAGAATATGAAAATCGATCCTCAGAAAAGCACCGACCTGTCTGCACAGATCGCCCAGGCCATCCGTGATGCTATCGTATCAGGAGAGCTGATCGTGGACGAGCGCCTGCCCTCGGAATCCGAGCTGGCGGACCAGTTCCAGGTGTCGCGCCCCACTGTGCGCGAAGCGCTGAAACGGCTGGCGGCGCAATCGCTGATCCGCACCCAGCGCGGCGCGACGGGAGGTGCCTTCGTCAATCGGCTGAGTTTCCAGGACGCCTATTCCCAGCAGATCACGACTTCGACGCTGCTGCTTTCGATGAACGAGGTCAGTTTCGACACCGCTTGCGAGGCCCGCTATGCGTTGGAGCGGGCCTGCGCGCCCTTGTCCGCCCAACGGCGCACCGCGGATCAATTGGCCACCATGCGCGCGGAGATCTTCCGGCAGGCGCAGCCCGGCCTGACGGATGAGGCCTTCTGTGCGTCGGACGTGGCCTTTCACCGGGCGCTGGTCGATGGTGCGGGCAACCCTGTCCTGTCCTATCAACTGGCCGGCGCGGTCGAAGCGATGCAGCCCCTGATGAACATGATCACCTTCACCGCACGCTCGCGCGAAGAGATCATCCGCCTGCACAGCAAGATCGCCGACGCGCTGGAGGCGCAGGACGCCGAAACAGTCGACGCAGCTCTGGTCGACTTGGAAACCTACACACGCCGCCTGGCTCATGACGTGGCCGAACGTCGGCGGAAACCGGCCTGAAGACACTCTGAATACTTCTTGACGCATCACATCAACGGAAAGGACACTCGAGCAGGCAGACCATCATCCGGCGGGAAGACCGGCACTCTCAATAAAATTGATTTTCAATGACTTACGGGAGGACGTTATGAATAAAAGACCGGATCCAACATTCTATCCATCCGCCAAGATGGCCATGGAGGCCCCGCCCGAGACCTTGGCCTTTACGCTGATGCTCAGCCCCGATTTTTCGCAGCCCGATGGCCTGGCGGTTGTGAATGTCGACCCAACTTCGGGCGATTATGGCAAGATCGTTCACAAGGTGATGATGCCCAACAAGGGCGACGAGTTTCACCATTTCGGATGGAACGCCTGTTCCTCGGCCCTGTCTCCGCTGACCGGCCATGCTTTTCTTGAGCGCCGGTACTTGATCATCCCCGGTATCCGTTCCAGCCGGATCTACGTGATTGACGTGAAAGAGCCGCTGAAGGCCAAAATCCACAAGATCATCGAACCCGAAGAAGTCTTTGCAAAGACGGGGTATTCCCGCCCCCACACGATCCATTGCGGACCCGAAGGTATCTATGTCAGCACCTTGGGCGGCGGCGGACCAGATGGCACCGATGGGCCTCCGGGCATCTTCATCATGGATTGCGAAACCTTCGACATCATCGGACGTTACGAGATCGAGCGCGGCGTGCAGGACAAGCACTATGATTTCTGGTGGAACCTGCCGCGTGACTACATGGTCAGTTCCGAATGGGGTCTGCCCCCGCAATTCGAAAACGGGATCGTGGCCGAAGATCTGCTGTCGAACAAATATGGCCACCGGATCCATTTCTGGAACCTGCGCGACCGCACCAACATCCAGACCATCGACCTGGGCGAGAACCACCAGATGGCGCTGGAAATCCGGCCGGCGCATGACCCGGTCAAACAATACGGGTTCTGCGGCGTGGTGGTCGACACCACCAATCTTCAGGGTGCGATCTTTACCTGGTGGCGCAACAAGGATGGCAGCTTCGAGGCCAAGAAGACCATCACGATCGATCCGCAACCCGCTGATCCGAATGATCTTCCCGATCTACTCAAAGGATTCTCGGCGGTGCCGCCGCTGGTGACCGACATCGACCTGAGTCTGGACGACAAATATCTGTACGTCGCGTGCTGGGGCACCGGTGAAATGCACCAATACGATGTCTCGGACCCGATGAAGCCCAAGCTGGCCGGCAAGGTCGAGATCGGCGGAATCGTCAAGAAAACCAAGCATCCCAACGGCAAGGACTTTGGTTATGGCCCGCAGATGGTCGAGATCAGCCGCGACGGCAAACGCGTCTACTGGACCAATTCGCTCTATTCCACGTGGGATGACCAATTCTATCCCGGCGATCGCGGCGCTGCGATGGTCAAGGCGGATGTGGGCGAAAAAGGCGGCCTGACACTGGACAAGGATTTCTGGGTGGATTTCCCGAAAGGGTATCGCAGCCACCAGATCCGGCTTGAGGGAGGAGACTGCTCCACCGACAGTTTCTGCTACCCTTCGGTCTGAATTGGACGTCTTGATGACATCGACGGCCGGCCTTTGGCTGGCCGTTGTTCTGAGCGGCGCCTATCACGGGTTGAACCCCGGTATGGGCTGGCCGCTGGCCGTGTCGGCGGCATTGATGGAGCAACGCCAATCCGCCCTCTGGCGCGCGTTGGCAGCGCTGGCGGGCGGGCATTTCCTGGCGATGCTGGGCGTGCTGCTGCCCTTTGCGCTGATGACCATCCTTGTAGACTATCAGCGCGAAATCCGGATCGGAGCGGCCCTGATCGTGATCGCCATGGGCCTTTACATTGCGATCACCCGTCGTCACCCACGGTTTCTGGCGCGCGTCCCGCCCAGTCGGCTGGCGCTGTGGTCGTTTCTGGTGGCGCTGGCGCATGGTGCGGCGCTGATGCTGGTCCCGATCTATCTGGGCCTGTGCGGGCTGGACGAGTTGGATACCGGCCACAGAGCCGTGTCCGAGATCATGGGCAGCAATGGCCTGCTGGTTCTGGCTGTGGCCGCGGTCCATACCGGCGCAATGATGCTGGGCGGCGGTGCGCTGGCCTTCGCGGTCTATCGCTGGCTGGGCCTGCAGTTTCTGTCGCGCAGCTGGTTCAACCTGGAAATGGTTTGGGCGCTCAGCTTGATCCTTGTGGGCGTGCTCGGCTTCTGGGCCGCAATCTGAGGTCTTCCCCCTGCCCCGAAACAGATTAGGTTCGACGTACAGGCATTTGAAACGCGAGGCCCCATGACCGGAACACTCAACATCATCGCAGCCCTTCTGACCATCGGCTTTGGCCTGTTCGGCTTTTTGGCCCCGGCCTGGACGGCGGCCTCGCTTGACCTTGCGCCCACCAACAGCACGATGGGCCTCAGCGAGATGCGGGCCTCGGTCGGCGGGCTGTTTGTCGTGACCGGCATCGCCGTATTGTGGCTGAACCACCCGATGGCCTACGCGATGCTGGGCGTGGTCTATGCGGGCGCGGCGCTGGGTCGGTTCGTGTCCGTTTTGCTGGACAATCCCCCCTTGGCCAAGGCGTTGACCTTCGGCGGAATCGAGCTGGTGCTGGCGATCTGGCTGATCGCCGCCAACCTTTCCAAGCCCGCGTGAACGGTTGAAAAATCGCGATCGTCTCGCGCTTTGGGGGTTTGCATCCGCAAAATTCCTCACCTATATAAATGCTGTCCTTCTGGACTATGGACATAAACGCGCTCGTAATAAGCGGATCGGACCCGGGGGCGGTACCCGGCGGCTCCACCATACATCCTTCATTTGGGGATCATGGGGCCGAAACAGGATCGACGAACGTCTAAAGGGGTTAGCTTTGTCCCGGCTGTCTGCCACCGTTACCGGCGAAAACAGTACAATTGCAAATGACAATCGTGCTCCGGTTGCCGTTGCTGCGTAAGCAGTAACCAGACCGAAACTTAAGTCCTTGCGCCTAGCCGCGTAAGGCGGGGTTCGCAGGTACCTGGCAACAGAAACCTGCATTTCCCTAGATTTTGTCTGAGTTTTTGCGCCGAATTTGGCCGCCATTCAGAAACTGTTCACTCCTGTCATTCAAAGTAGCGGAAGACAGACAGGAGAGTTGGGATGACTCATTCAGAGATACTCAGGGCCTGGTATTCCGAGGTCTGGGAAAAAGGCAATATTGACGCGATCGACCAGTATTTTGCCCCGGAAACGATGGCCGAAGGGCTGATACCCGAAATGCAGGTCGGCGCGGACGACTTTCGCGACCTGGTCATGGCCTTCCGGCACGTTCTGGGCGAAATTCAGGTGGATTTGCCCAAAATTATCGAAAACGGCGATTGGGCGTCGGCCGTTCTGCATGTGCGGACCTCGCGGGCGGACAACGGCGCGCCCTTGGAGGTCACAGGCCAAGTGATGGCGCGCTTCAAAGGTGACAAGATGGTCGAAGCCTACAACCAGTTCGACTTCGTTTCCCTGTTCGAACAGCTCGGCCAGTTCCCGCAGGATACCTTGCCCGTCTGCATGACAGGGCAACGGCTGGACTGGGCCTGAACCGGTTCTTGACCGCGTGTGCTGACCCCGAGTAGCAAGAGCACACGGGGTCAGCATGTGAACGCCCTGCCCGGCGGCAGCCCGGGTTCGCATGTCTCCAAATCCAAAGGGGCACATGGCATGGCTGCGCAGTTTCAATGATCGCTGGTGGTCGGATCAGTACCTATGCTCCGGACAGCGGATGGGGACAGCACCCGTGGACCGCCACAACCGACCCATGCGTGACGGAGCCCCGGTATTGAAACCCTCACTGTCAGAGCTGGTTAGGGTTTTCGGCCGCATCGGCCTCCTCTCATTTGGTGGCCCAGCGGCACAGATCTCATTGATGCACCAAGAATTGGTCGAACGGCGGCCATGGTTGGATGAGCAGACCTTTCTGCGCGCGCTGTCGTTGTGCATGTTGCTGCCCGGCCCCGAAGCCATGCAACTGGCCACCTATGCCGGCTGGCGGCTGCGGGGCGTGCCGGGCGGGCTGATTGCCGGCGGCCTGTTCGTTTTTCCCGGAGCGCTGGTCATAGCCGTGCTGGTCGGCCTGTATGCTGCCTACGGAGACCTTCCCCTGGTCCAGGCTGCATTTCTCGGGATCAAGGCCACGGTTATCGTGATCGTTCTCCAGGCGGTCCTCAATCTTTCCCGCAAAACTCTATCTGGGGCAGAGCCCGGGATTCTTGCGATACTGGCGTTCCTGGCGATCTTCGCTCTGAATCTACCTTTCCCTCTGATCATTCTGGCCGCGGCTATCTGGGGCTTTTCACGTAAGCCTTCAGAGCAGCCTTCGGTGTCACAGAATGTCGATCCCGCATTGGCTCGACCCGTGCGGACCGCAGCACTCTGGCTGTTTCTTTGGTTGGCTCCGCTCGTGTTATTGACCCTTTCCGGCCAGACGTTGCTAAGCGATCTAGGCTGGTTCTTTGCACGATTGGCCGTAGTTACTTTCGGCGGGGCCTATGCGGTTCTGGCCTACATGACCCAGACGGTCGTCGAGAACTATCAATGGATCTCTACCGATCAGATGATCGATGCACTGGGACTGGCAGAAACCACCCCCGGCCCATTGATACTGGTCACGCAATTCGTCGCCATGCTCGCCGGGCAGTTGGCGGGCGGGATGTCCCTTGCGCTGGCAGCCGGGATCGTTGCGCTGTGGGCGACCTTCGTTCCGTGCTTCCTCTGGATATTCGTTGCCGCGCCTTACCTTGACGTCATAGCGCAAAGACCGAGACTGTCGGAAGCATTGCGCGCAATTACCGCGGCGGTCGTCGGTGTGATTCTCAACCTGTCGGTGTGGTTCGGACTGCATGTCCTGTTTGGAACCATCGGAGAAGTCGAGTTTGGTCCGATCTCACTGCCCATTCCGGTTTTTTCGACCTTGGACATCGCAGCCGTTGGATTGACATGCCTTGCCGGAGTCTTGATTTTCATAAGAAAAACCGGTCTGGCAACGACGCTGGGCATCATGATAGGAGCAGGCGCAATCCTGCATCTGGTTTAAACAATCAGACGCAACCCGCTCTTTCGTTTCCGATCAAATCCCTTATGCTTGGGGTAACCACTTTCGAGGATGACACATGTCGCAAGGCATTGACTACGGCAACTTGATGCACACCGCTATGCGCGGGCTGATCAAGACTGTTCTGAAGCGCGTTTCCGAAACCGGATTGCCCGGCGCGCACCATTTCTTCATCACCTTCGATACCCGTGAGCCCGGCGTCGAAATCGCTGACTGGCTGCGCGAACGCTACCCTGATGAGATGACGATCGTGGTGCAGCACTGGTTCGAAAATCTCGAGGTTGGCGAGGACGGATTTGCCATCACGCTCAATTTTGGTGACGCTCCGGAGCCGCTGTATATCCCCTATTCGGCCATCCAGACCTTTGTCGATCCGTCGGTCGAATTCGGGCTGCGCTTCGAAAGCTCGGACGAAGACGATGAGGACCCGGCGGAAATCGATGCGGAGTCGATCGAGGTCGAACCCGAAGACGAGCCGCATCATGATGCGGATATCGTATCGCTGGACAGCTTCCGCAAGTAATTCGTATCCATTGGACAAGGCTTCGCTTTTTTGGCGGAGCCTATTGTTTTTTCAGGAATGTTTCGACCGAGCGCGACTTCTGTCCATCTCTAAACCGAGAAAAGGATAGGTTCAGCCCATCCTCGGCCAGCGTCCGGTCATATTGCTGCAATTCGTACCCACCGTCCTCATCTATGAACAGCGAGAAGACGGTCAGCGTTTCCCCTTCGATCCGCCCCCAGACAAAAGGCTCACCCTTCATTGGGTCCAGCGGAACCTCATGACCGAAGACATTCCGCTTCATGGCTGCGGAATAGATGTTGTTCCGATCAGAAGGTCGGAACTCGACCGAAAAGCTTTGTTCTTTCACCCGACCGTCGGCTTTGTAGGTGGTAGTCTTCCATTTGACCACGAACCCTTCGCCGGTCTCTGCGATCGAAACGCTCATGTCGCGCGGGGTCGACGACCCGTCCGCATCCACCACATCGGCAGATCCGACATAGTCGCCGACAAAGGGACCGATGTCCTGCGCCCATCCTGGAGACGCCAACAAAAGCCCAATCGCCAGTACCGACAGCCATCGGGCCATTAGCGCGAAAGATGAGGTCCGGTCTGAGCGATTCATGGTTCTTTCTCCGCGTTTGCCTTCTTTATCTTAGCTCAGCCGGGATCGGGCACAATGGTATGGCCCTTTGACCGACCAAGAAAAGTGACGCACACCGCATGGCTATACCTTTTTTGCCCTTCGGACTAAGGTGCGCGCAACTGGCCGATTGCGCTGCAGGCCGGCTGCGGCTAAACGGCATGCGACTGCATACCAGACGGAGTGACAGATGTCTCAGACCCGCACCGAATCCGACAGTTTTGGCCCGCTCGAGGTTCCTGCCGACAAGTATTGGGGGGCGCAGACGCAGCGCTCGATCATGAACTTCCCCATCGGATGGGAGAAGCAGCCCGTCGCCATCGTGCGCGCGCTGGGCGTGGTCAAGAAGGCCTGCGCCATGCAGAACAGGGCCACCGGCAAGCTGGACGCACGCATCGCCGACGCCATCATCCAGGCCGCCGGCGAGGTGATCGAGGGCAAGTTTGACGACAATTTCCCTCTGGTCGTCTGGCAGACCGGATCGGGCACCCAGTCGAACATGAACGCCAACGAGGTCATCGCGAACCGCGCGATCGAGATCCTGGGCGGCGTGATCGGCTCGAAGGATCCGGTGCACCCGAACGATCACTGCAACATGGGGCAATCGTCGAACGACACCTTCCCCACCGCAATGCATATCGCCACCGCGATGAGCGTGCGTGACGTGCTGCTGCCGGGGCTGGAAAAGCTGGCCGCCGGGCTCGAGCAAAAGTCGGCGGAATTCAAGGACATAATCAAGATCGGCCGCACCCACACGCAGGACGCGACCCCGCTGACCCTGGGCCAGGAATTCAGCGGCTATGCCCACCAGATCCGCCAGGGCATCGCCCGCGTGAGCGCCGCCATGCCCGGCATCTATGAGCTGGCACAGGGCGGCACCGCCGTCGGTACCGGGCTGAACACCCAGAAAGGCTGGGCAGAGGCCGTAGCCGCCAACATGGCCGAAATCACCGGCCTGCCCTTCGTCACCGCGCCAAACAAATTCGAGTCGCTGGCCGCTCATGACGCCATGGTGTTCCTCTCGGGCGCCTTGGCCACCGTCGCGGGCAGCTGCTACAAGATCGCCAACGACATACGCTTCCTCGGCTCGGGGCCGCGTTCGGGTCTGGGTGAACTGATCCTGCCGGAGAACGAGCCCGGATCGTCGATCATGCCAGGCAAGGTCAACCCGACCCAGGCCGAGGCGCTGACTCAGGTCGCCGCCCACGTCATGGGCAACGACGCTGCGATCAAATTCGCCGGCAGCCAAGGCCATTTCGAGCTGAACGTCTACAACCCGATGATGGCCTACAACCTGCTGCAGTCGATCCAGCTGCTGGGAGACGCGACCGACAGCTTTACCGAGCGTATGCTGCTGGGCACCAAGGCCAACGAGGCGCGCATCGACAAGCTGATGAAGGAATCGCTGATGCTGGTTACTGCCCTGGCCCCCACCATCGGCTATGACAACGCCACCACGGTCGCCAAGACTGCGCACAAGAACGGCACCACGCTGAAAGAAGAGGCCATCAAGCTGGGCTTCGTCGACGAGGCGACCTTTGATGCCGTCGTGCGCCCCGAGCAGATGATCGGGCCCAAGGACTGATGGGCAAGCCGGTCAATCTGAACCGGTATCGCAAGGAAAAGGC
Source organism: Ruegeria sp. BJ5 (assembly GCF_056537865.1). Lineage (NCBI taxonomy): Bacteria > Pseudomonadati > Pseudomonadota > Alphaproteobacteria > Rhodobacterales > Roseobacteraceae > Ruegeria > Ruegeria sp. BJ5. Next base: position 445,997 of record NZ_JBQFSH010000001.1, on the reverse strand, counting down.
GCGGGCCGAGAAAAAGGCCCGCGCCGACCGGAACGCGGCGGCGTTCGGGCGTAGCAAAGCGGACAAACAGCTGGACCAGGCCCGTGCCAACAAAGCCCGCCGCGATCTGGACAATCACGAGCTGGATGAATGAGCGGCCCGCCCGTCAAACGCTCGCTGACCCTCAAGGGGCACCGCACTTCGGTCTCGCTTGAGGACGAGTTCTGGCAGGCGTTTCGGGACATCGCCAAGGCAAAAGGTCTACCTATCAATGTTTTGGCCTCGGAAATTGATGTCGCGCGCGACCCTGAGACTGGATTGGCGTCGGCCATTCGTGTCTTTGTTCTGAACTGGTACCGGTCACCCCATCGCAGCCCTTGATCTGATCCCCGTCGGTGTCTAGGCTGGTGGTGAACAAAAGGGGTACATTCGATGCGCGAACTCGTGACCGGGCCGGATGGCCAACCGCGATGCGGCTGGTGTCAGGCCGCGCCGGAGTTTTTTGACTATCACGACAATGAATGGGGTTATCCGGTAGGTGACGACCAGCGCCTGCTCGAGAAACTCTGCCTTGAGAGTTTTCAGTCTGGCCTCAGCTGGCGCACCATTCTGGCCAAGCGCGAGAACTTCCGGAAAGCCTTTTCCGATTTTGATTTCAACGTGATGGCCGGTTTTTCTGATGCAGACGTTGAACGCCTGCTGCAAGATTCCGGCATCATCCGCCATCGCGGCAAGATCGAGGCGGTGATCAACAACGCCCGCCGCGCACAGGAGCTGGTGGCCGAAACCGGCTCTCTGGCGGCCTATGTCTGGCGGTTCGAGCCCGAGACCCCTCCTGCGCCGCAGACGGCCTCGACTTCGCCCGAGTCGGTTGCCATGTCCAAGGATCTGAAAAAGCGCGGGTGGAAATTTGTCGGCCCCACCACGGTGTTTGCCTTCATGCAGGCGATGGGGCTGGTGAATGACCACGCCACCGGCTGCGCCATGCGCGAAAAAGCGGCGCAGATGCGCCGCTCGTTCATCAAACCGGTCTGACCTCAGACCGAGGCGCGATAGATCTTGTCGATATTGCTGCCCAGGGCCGCGTTGAACTCGGCATCCGACTGCTGTTTCGACAGCCCCTCGGTCAGCGCACGCGAGAAAGAGGCGATCATCTTGCCGTTCTGCGCCAGCAGGTCACAGGCCTCGTCGGTCGAATAACCGCCCGACAGCGCCACCACCCGCAGAACACGCGGATGATCGGCGGCCTCGTCATACAGATTGGCCTTGTTCGGCAGTGTCAGCTTCAGCATGACGTCCTGCCCCTCGCCCAACTCGTCGAGGTTCTTGAGGATTTCGGCTTGCAGGATCTCTTCGGCTTCGGCCTTGGTGTCCGACTTGATGTTCACCTCGGGCTCGATGATCGGGACCATGCCGGCCGCGATCACCTCGCGGGCCACGTCGAATTGCTGTTTCACCACGGCGGCGATGCCCTCGGCATTGGCCTCGTGGATGACCGAACGTTCCTTGGTGCCGAACACGCCTTCGGCCTTGGCCAGCGTCTCGGCCAGGCCCGGGATGGGCTTCATCAGTTGTACGCCGTTTGCGGTGTCTTCCAGCCCCTTGTCGATCTTGAGGAACGGCACGATGCCTTTGACCGACCACAGGTAATCGGCCACCTTGCGACCGTCGATTTCCTCGCCCAAGGTGCGTTCGAACAGGATCGCGCCGATCACCTTGTCGCGGGTGAAGTCGTCGGCCAGGATGATCCGGGCGCGCATCTTCTGGATCTCGGCAAACATCTCCTCGTCCGAGCCATAGTCGGACGGCTGCACGCCATACAGCGCCAGCGCCTTGGGCGTCGAGCCGCCGCTCTGATCCAGAGCCGCGATGAAGCCTGCACCGTTGATCATCTGTTCGCGCTGTTCAGCCTTGGACATAACACTTTCCCGTTCAGTAATGATTCCGCTTTTCCAATCGCATACAGCATGGCGCGGGCCGATGATAGTTTGTTAGCGCTCAACCACGCGCAGCCAGATTCCGTGGCGCGACCGGACCGTCAGATGCGCCACCGGGACCGGCGTGCGGGCCTCGACAGGTTCGAACCGGTACCGCCGCAGCAGGGTCGACAGGATCAACGGCCCCTCGACCATCGCAAACCCCGCCCCGGTGCAGACGCGCGGCCCGGCCGAAAACGGGATGAAGGCCGCCCGCTGACAGGCCTTGCCGTTTTCGGTCGCCCAACGGGACGGGTCAAAGCCGTCGGGGTCCTCCCACAGCCGTTCATGCCGGTGCAGGTGCCATGGGCTGAGCACGATCTGAGCGCCCTTGGGCACGTCGCGGTCGCGGAAGCGTTCGGGGCATGTGGCCTCGCGCACCATCATCGGGACCGGGGGATAGAGGCGCAGCGCCTCGCGGAACACATCGCGGCTGATGCGCAGTCTGGACATGCTGGCAAAACTGATTTCATCCTGCGCGCGGGCTTCCTCGGCCACGCGGTCCTGCCAGTCGGGATAGGCGGCCATCAGGTACAGCGTCCATGCCAGGGCCGAGGCGCTGGTCTCGTGCCCGGCCAGGAAAAAGATGGCGACCTGATCGATCATCTCATCGGTATCGAAACACTGACCGGTCAGAGGGTCGGGCGTGGTCATGATCTTGGTGGCCAGATCGTCGGGCGCGGTGCCGGCGGCGATCTGCGCGGCCCGCTCGCGGGTCAGGCGGGCGATCAAGGCGCGGATTTCGGCCGCCGCACGGCGGGTCTTGCGCGGGTGGAACCGAGGCACCCAGCCGGGCAGCGGCACGAAAGCCGCAAGGTTCAGCAGAGGTTGCTGCCGCTGATAGGCGCGGAATTTCTCGAACACCTGCGCGGCAATCTCGTGCTCGATCGGCACCGAGAACAAGGTGCGAAAGATCACGTCGGCGGCGGCATGGCTGGTGACCTCCTCGATCTCGATCGGCACACCCGTCCTGTCGCGCAGGCGATCGGCGCAAGCCTCGGCCGAGGCCAGCATCGCGGGAAAGGTCTGCTTCAGCCGTCCGCCTTCGAAGGCCGGGTCGATGATGCGGCGCTGCCGTTCCCAGGTCGCACCATTGGTCAGGAATACCGATTGGCCCAGCAAGGGCCGCAGGCCTTCGCTGATCCGGCCGGATTTCGGGAAATCCTGGGGGCGGTGTTTCAGGACCCGGTCGATCAGCTCGGGCTGGTTGATCAGGTAGGACCGGAAGAACGGGGTGCGGAACTCGGCCATCCAGGCGCGGTACAGGCGTTGCGGCTGAGCTGACAGGATATCACGCCGGAACAGGCGCAGGTATTGCCAAAGCGATACCTTGTCCGGTCTGGTGGACGGTTTGGGCGGGGTCATGCGCGCACCGTTCGGTACTTGGACACCGCCCGCTCGATCCGCGATTTCGACGGCGCCCGCCCGGCGAACCGCGCGCCCAGTGTCAGCGGCCCCGCGGTGATGCGGAAATAGTCATAGCCGCCCGGCCGATCAAAGGTGCAAAGATACTGGAAATGCAGGCGGAAGAACCGCCAGCGCAGCGCGGCCCAGCGTTCGGGCGACAGGGTTTGCGTGAAAGCGGCCGACAGGACCAGAGGCCAGCGTTTGCCCGGCCCGGCAACCCCGCTGACCGCAACCGGATCACATAGGGCAAAGGCGCAGCCATCCCCGGGTGCCGAGACATCGACCCATGTCAACTGCTCGGTCTGCGACAGCAATTGCAGGTCGGACCGCAACCGGCCGGCCCGCGGCAGGAATGACACCATCGGCACCACCTGCCCCAATGTCAGGAACGACAGGACCGGGCCATCCGGTGGCACCTCGCCCCGCCGCAGCAGGTCGGCCAGAACCGAAACCCCCAGATGGGCGCCGGAACTGTGGCCCACCACCAGAACCTCATCGACGGGCGACCGTAGCGCTGCCGCAATAGTGGCACGGAATTCGTCCAGCCGAGCCTGCAACTCGGGCGGCGTTTCTCCCCGCAGCCGCGCAGAATAGGCATAGTCGTGCATCAGGTAATAGGCGAACAGGCGGTTGTCGATCTTTCGGAACCAGCGCAAGACCCACCAGCCCGCCAACACGCCAATAGCCAGGCTGAGATACATCCGCGCCGCAAAATAGGGACCGAACAGCGCGGGTCCTTCCACAGCTTCAACCAACCAATGCATCGCGGACTCGGACAACATTGCCACACCGTAGAAGACCAATCCCGCCAGCGCCAACTGCCCCAGCAACATCGCCACCGGATAGAGTGCGGCGATCACCGGTCCTTTGCGCAGCCGCATCAGCCGCCACAGCGTGCCAGTCGAGATGTAGATCGAGGCCGTGCACAGCAGTTGCCAGTAGGTCGCCGGGATCGAGCTGTCCATGCTGTCGCGCACGATGTCGGACCAGACTAAAACCTCGACATCCGTATCTACTTCGGCCCCGTCCTGCTCCGACCGGACGTGCCAGCCATAGGGGCCATCGCCCGTCTTGGCCGAGACCTCCAACCGATACCCGGAAATCGCTGACTGCGCGCGCCCCTCTTTCCGATAGAGTTCGCGATAGCGGCGGGGATGGATCGGATCATAGCCGGGGATATAGAACACCCGGCGTCGTTGTACCCCAGATTGCGGAACCTGACTGCTCATGCCTTTGCCCTTGTTGCGGGCAGGTTAGCGCAGCGATGTGGCCAAGGTAAGGCCCGATCATCGCGGCCGGGCGCTGCGTCAGCCCAGAGTGGCCAATGCCGGGAACGTCTCAAGCAGCCACCAGCTGAACTCGGTGAACAGACCTGTCACGAGCATGATGCCGACGACCAGCAACAAGCCACCCATGACTTTTTCGATCGTTCCCATATGCGGTTTCAGCTTGTTCATCACCGCCATCGACCGGTTCAGGAACATCGCAGCCAGCAGGAACGGTATACCCAGACCCGCCGCGTAGACGCCCAGCAATAGCGTGCCCCGTGCCACCGAGGCCTCGGACGCGGCCAGCGACAGAATCGCGCCCAGTTGGGGACCGATGCACGGGGTCCAGCCGAATGCGAAAGCCAACCCCAGGATGTAAGCCCCAAAAACCGAGCCGCCTGAGTCCCCGGTTTCGAGCCGCGCTTCGCGGTCCAGGATCGGAATGCGGAACACGTTCAGGAAATGCAGGCCGAAGACGATCACCACCAGACCCGAGGCCTTGGCGAACAGCTCCTGGTTCTGCAGCACGAATGCGCCGAAGGCCGAGGCCGTGAAGCCCAGCAGCAGGAATACCGTCGACAGTCCAAGAACGAAGAACAGCGCCGACAGGGTCGCCTTGCGCCGGGCTTGCGCCTGATCTTGCATCTCGTGGATGGTCACGCCGCTCATATAGGCCAGATAGGGCGGCACGATCGGCAAAACGCAGGGCGACAGAAAGCTGATCAACCCGCCGACCAGCGCGATGAACATGGCGGGCAGCAGCCCCGCGTCGATGATATCGATTCCGAACATGCCACTGCACATATGATATCCAATGGGGCGCGTCACGGGGCCATTCGGTCACATCCTCGTGGTTGCCGGCTGGACAGCCGTGCACGGTGCAAATATCTGAGAGCCATGACACAAGAAGCCGAAACACTGGATGCATTGGGCCTGCTGTGCCCCCTGCCCGTCCTGAAAGCCCGCAAACGGCTCAAGGCCATGCCTGCGGGTTCCTTACTCCGGGTCCTTGCCGACGATCCGGCCGCAATCGTCGATGTGCCTCATTTCTGCTCGGAGTCCGGGCACGAGCTGATCGGGATGGAAGAAGCTGCGGATCACCACGTCTATCTCATTCGGAAAAACGGCGGGGCCTGAAAGAACAAAGGCGGACAATACTGTCCGCCTTTGTTGTCTTATTGGCCCAGAGACCACCAACCGCGCCGCTTGGGCTTGGCCGGGGACGGCTCGGGTTCTTCCGCTACCGTCTCAAGCACCGGCTCTGCTGTGTCCTCGGCTTTTTCTTCTGTTGCCGCTTCCGGCGCTTCCGCCACGGGCCCGGCATCGGGCGTTTCGACTTCTGCCGCTACCTCGGGCTCACTCGCTTCGACCGGCTCCTCAGCTTGCGCTTCGGGGGCATTGTCCTCAGCAGGGGACGCCTCTTCGGCAGGCGTTTCTGCAGCAACCTGAACCGCTTCCTCGGCCACCTCGGGTTCCGGCGCGGCGGCCTCTTCAACCTCGGCCGTCTTCTTGCGGCGCGGTGCCCGACGTTTTTTGGGCTTGGCCGGTTTTTCCTCGGCCTGCTCCGCTTCACCCTCGGTCACGTTTTCAGCACCAGCTTCTGCGGCCTCAGCCGGAGCGGATTCAGGCTCAGCGGTCTTTTCCGTCCCGAGGTCCTCAGGTTGCACCTCAGTGCTCGCCTTGTCTTCCACAGCTTCGTCAGAAGTGGTTGCCTCCGATTGCTCGCCGTTACCGCCGTTCTTCTTGCGGCGACGCCGGCGGCGCTTGCGCTTCGGCTTGGCTTCCTCTTCCGCCTGTTCCGGCTCGACGGCGCTGTCCTCAACCTCGTCCTCGGAATCCACCAGATCCATCAGCGATGCCGTCGCGGACACCACCGGCGCAGACGCTTCGGGAACAATTCGGCTGGCCGTCTTGAACTTTTCCATCGAGAAATCAGGGCTGACCAGATGAATGTCACCTTCGATCCGAACCGACAGGCCATAGCGGGCCTCGATCTGCGCGATATGCTCGCGCTTCTGGTTCATCAGGAAGTTGGCAATGCTGACCGGACACCGCACCAGCACCTCGCGCGAACGGCGGCGTGTTCCTTCCTCTTCAATCTGACGCAGGATCGACAACGCCATGTTGTCATCCGAGCGGATCAGACCGGTGCCATGGCAGGACGGGCAAGGCTGTGTGGTTGCCTCAAGCATTCCTGGGCGCAGGCGCTGGCGGCTCATCTCCAGCAGGCCAAAGCCCGAGATCCGTCCGACCTGAATACGGGCCCGATCGGTCTTCAGCTTGTCCTTCAGGCGCTTTTCGACCGCCAGGTTGTTCTTGCGCTCGTCCATGTCGATGAAGTCGATGACGATCAGACCGGCCAGGTCGCGCAGGCGCAGCTGGCGTGCAACCTCCTCGGCGGCTTCCAGGTTGGTCTTCAGCGCGGTTTCCTCGATCGAGCCTTCCTTGGTGGCCCGGCCCGAGTTCACGTCGATGGCAACCAACGCCTCGGTCACACCGATCACGATATATCCGCCCGATTTCAGCTGGACCGTCGGGTTGAACATCCCCGCCAGATAGCTTTCCACCTGATAGCGCGCGAACAGCGGCAACTGATCCTCGTACCGCTTCACGTTCTTGGCGTGCGACGGCATGATCATCTTCATGAAGTCTTTGGCGATGCGGTAGCCACCTTCGCCTTCGACCAGAACCTCGTCGATGTCCCGATTGTAAAGATCACGGATCGACCGCTTGATCAGGTCGCCTTCCTCGTAGATCTTTGCAGGAGCGATCGATTTGAGCGTCAGTTCGCGGATCTGCTCCCACAGGCGCTGCAGGTATTCGTAGTCGCGCTTGATCTCGGACTTGGTACGCTTGGCACCGGCTGTACGGATGATCAGACCAGCGCCCGTAGGCACGTCGATCTCGGATGCTATTTCCTTGAGCTTCTTGCGGTCCGCGGCGTTGGTGATCTTGCGGCTGATGCCACCCCCGCGCGCGGTGTTCGGCATCAACACACAATACCGGCCGGCCAGCGACAGGTAAGTGGTCAGCGCGGCACCCTTGTTGCCACGTTCTTCCTTGACGACCTGCACCAACAGAACCTGGCGCACCTTGATGACTTCCTGAATCTTGTAGCGGCGCGGGCGTGGTTTGCGCGGAGGACGGATGTCCTCGCTGTCATCATCATCCGCAACCGACTCGATGGTGTCATCCTTGGCAGCCGCATCCGGCTTGGCCTCATCAGCTTCGGCGTCTGTGTCGTCGGCTAGATCTGCGTCGGGCTCGTCTGCTTCGACGGGTTCCGCGGGTGCGGCGTCGACTTCGGCTTCGGCCGTTTCGTCCGCCGGTTCGTCACTCGCGTCTTCACTCGGCTCTTCGACCGGAGTTTCAGCGACCGTCTCCATCGGAGACGTGCCTTCGGGCACATCCTGATCAGCGGCCTCTTCCTCAAGCAGGTCGATGGTTTCCATGCCTGTCGGCTCGGCGGATACGTCCAGCGTTTCGACCGGATCGTCCGTCTTGACCTCTGCCGCTTTCGAGCGCGACCGCGAGCGGCGCTTCTTGGGCTTGGATTCTTCGGCCTCGTCCCGCGCCTTCATTGCCTCGGCATAGGCGCGCTCTTCCTCCATCAGGGCTTCGCGGTCTGCGACCGGAATCTGATAGTAGTCCGGATGGATTTCCGAGAACGCAAGGAAGCCATGCCGGTTCCCGCCATAGTCAACAAAGGCCGCCTGCAGCGAAGGTTCGACGCGCGTTACTTTTGCCAGGTAGATGTTGCCAGCAAGCTGGCGTTTGTTTTCGGATTCAAAATCGAACTCCTCGACCTTGTTTCCGTCCACCACCACGACGCGGGTCTCCTCCGCGTGGGTGGCATCGATAAGCATTTTCTTTGCCATGTGTCCTTGGTGCACCGCGCCAAACGCGTTGTCCTGACCTGTCCAGGCGGACAGGCGCATCTGGGGTGGTGTCTTGTCTGGGCGATTACGGACGGCGCACGGCAGGGATCGGCGCTGTGGCCCCCTGCCCGTATACTCAATCGTAGCGCGCGCGTCATCGCGGTTCTTCTCCGACAGGCGCGAACACGCCGCTGCCTGCCCATTATTCCTTTCGCCCGAAGTTCGGGCTCAGGTACTCTACTGCCCCGTAACGGGGCACAATCGGTCTGCTTGGCCGGGCGGGAAAGGTCACCACCTGCAGCAAAGCAGCGAAACTCAATGATTCGGGACATTCAGGCACAAAAATGCGCCTGACCCGTCCCGGTACAATAAAAGCAGTCCTGTGGAAAACACAATGGGCAAACTGCAAAGGAGCCCGATCTACAGACAGGTCGGGCATCCTCTGGCTTCAAATTTCCCGGGTGTACTTTGGCCAGAAGGCCAACTGGGATTGCCCCCCTCGCCTACAGATAGTCCGCCCGTTGCAACCCGTACTTGGCCATTTTTTCATTCAAAGTTCGGCGCGGCAGGCAAAGTTCCTCCATCACCGAGGCGATAGATCCCTTGTGGCGCCGCATTGTGTTGTCGATCAGCATCCGTTCGAACGCCTCAACGTATTCCTTCAGCGGCTTACCCTCGGTGGTCATCACCGGCTGCATCTCTTCGTGATCGGACATCAACAGTGACGCGATGGTGCCCGAACCGCGCCGCGACTGCAGAACCGCGCGTTCGGCGATGTTGATCAACTGGCGCACGTTGCCCGGCCACGGGGCCTGCAGCAGCTGCGCGGCCTCCTGGGCACTGACTTGCGGCGCCTCACAACCATATTCCTCGGCAAACTGCTCGCTCAGCCGGGTGAACAGCGTCAAGATATCCTCGCCTCTCTGCCGCAGCGGCGGCATGGTGATCCGCAGCGCCGCCAGCCGGTAAAACAGATCGGGCCGCAGCACGTCCTCGCTGGTCTTGCCAGCTTCCTGCAGGTTCGAGATCGCAACGATCCGGGTTTCTGCCGGCGTTCCCTGCTCGTTCATCACGCTCAGCAACCGCGCCTGCAGCGTGTCGCTCAGCGCCTCGATGTCCTCCAGCACCAGAGTGCCACCGCGGGCTTCCTCGATGGCGGGCAACTGCGTGTCCTCGGGCATCATGGGCCCGAACAGCCGCTTGGCCAGCGCCTCTTCTTCCAGCGCGGCACAGGAGACCAGAACGAATTTCTTGCCCGCCCGGCTGCCCACTGCATGCAGCGCGTGCGCCACCAGGGTCTTGCCGGTGCCGGTTTCGCCGTCGATCAGCACATGCCCGTCGGCCTGGCCCAGGTCCAGAATATCCTCACGCAGGCGCTCCATCACCGGGCTGGCGCCGATCAGCTTGTTCATGATCTGCGTGCCGCCCGACAGCTCGCGCCGCAGCGCACGGTTGTCCAGCGTCAGCCGCCGCGCGTTGCTGGCGCGTTTGGCCAATTCCGACATCCGATCGGGGTTGAATGGCTTTTCAAGAAAGTCGAACGCCCCCACCCGCATCGCCTCGACCGCCATCGGCACGTCTCCGTGACCGGTAATCATGATCACCGGCAAGGTGCTGTCGGCGCCCATCAGCTTCTTCAACAGCTGAATACCATCCATGCCGGGCATCTTGATGTCCGAGATCACGATCCCCGGGTAATCCGGCCCCAGAACCTTCAGCGCATCCTCGGCGCTGGCGAAGGTTTCGGTGTCATAGCCGGACAGCGCCAACCATTGGCTGATCGACTGGCGCATGTCCTGTTCATCATCCACGATGGCAATTTTCATGGCCTGTGCCATAGGTACGTCCTCGTTATTCTGCGGCCTCAAGGCCGTCATGTCCCAAAATGGGCAGTTGCATCTCGAATACCGCGCCGCCGTTCTGGCCGTTGCGCGCAGTCAGCCGTCCGCCATGGTCGTTCACGATCCCGGACGAGATGGCAAGACCCAAGCCGACCCCGTCTCCGGGCCGCTTGGTGGTGTAGAACGGCTCGAACAGGTTCTCGATATCCTCGATCCCGTGGCCATTGTCGCGCACCGCCAGCACGGCGGTCTCACCTGCGGCCAGAATGATCTCGACCTCTGGCTCTGCAACAGATTTGGTGGCGTCTAGCGCGTTTCGCAACAGGTTGACCATAACCTGTTCGATCCTCATCCGATCTCCCATCACGATCACCGGCTCTTCGGGCAGGATCTGGGTGATCTTGACCTGCCTCTGGCGCAGCTGCGGTTCCATCATCGACAGGGATGAGGCCAACGCCTCCCCAAGATTTACGGGTGAAAACGCGTCCGCGCCCTTTCGGGCATAAGACTTGAGCTGCCGCGTGATCGCGCCCATCCGCTCGATCAGACCGTCGATCCGACCAAAGCTGGCCAGCGCCTCTTCGGGGCGGTTTCGGCGCAGCAGTAGCCGCGCCCCCGCCAGATAGGTCTTCATCGCCGCCAACGGCTGGTTCAACTCGTGACTGACGGCCGCCGACATCTCGCCCAGGGCTGCCAGCTTCGAGCTTTGGGCCAGCGTCTGTTCCGCCACTTCCAGCGTTTTTTCAACCCGTTCGCGTTCGGCGATTTCGCGCTGCAACCTTGCGTTCAATGCGCGAAGCTCCGCCGACTCTCGTTGGAACAGCGCCATGCGGAACGTGGCCCTGCGGCTCAGTGCATAGAACGTCAGTGCAAGAAGAATCGCAAACCCCATGATCTCGAGCGCCAGCACGCTGTTCACCTTTTCGCGGATCGAGGAATAGGTCGTGAACGAAGTCATCTTCCAACCGCGGAACGGGATGCGGGTCTCCATGCGCATCACGGCCTCGCCCGCGACATAGGCATCCGGCGGCAAGGCCGTCCAATCGGTAGTCGCCCGAATTGCGCGCTGGATGGCACCCTGCGGATGCTGCCGTAACAAAGCCTCAGTCTCGTTCAGGCCGCGCCACTGGGGTTCGGTCGACAGAATGATCGTTCCGGTGCTGTCGGTCACCATGACCGCGTCCGAGATCCCGGCCCAGGCGTTCTCGAACTTGCGCAGATCAACCTCGACCACGATCACGCCCAGAATTTCCGACCCGGCCTCAATCCTGCGGGAATAGAGAAAGCCATAACTGCCGGTCTCGCGCGCAATCTCGGAAAAGATCGTCGCGTTCGATCTGACGGCATTCACGAAATACGGGTCACTTCGATGGGACTCGCCCAGTCGATTGCGGTCTGTTGCGGCAACGACCCGACCATCCCGATCCAGCAGCATCAGCGACGCAGCCCCGATTTCTTCAACAAAGGACAGAAGCCGCTGCGTCGACAGGGAAAAATCGGCTGACTGCAAGGCCGAAATCAAAGTCGGGTCCCGGGCCAGCAATTGTGGAACGATGGCGTTTCGACGCAATTCGCTCAGCAGGTTGCCGGAATAGAGCGCCAGACGCAGTTCAGCCCTGTTTCGGGTCGATTCCGTGAACCGATTGGTCAGCAGGCTGTTGGTGACCCAGACCGTCGCCGCAGCAGCAACCAGCAACACGAACACGGCCAGCCGCAAGCGCCACCCCAAAGGGGCACCGCGGCCAAATAGATTTGTCCAGCCTGATTGCGCGTCGGAACTCATGCACCGAAGCTACGCTTCCGCGCCCACGACCTCAAGTCACGCAGGTGTCAGTACACCCGACAATGCGCGGAAGAGCGCCACTCCGTCGGTACCGCCATGGGCCTCGTCCGCCGCCCGCTCGGGGTGGGGCATCATGCCCAGCACGCGCCGGTTGTGCGACAGGATCCCGGCAATATCCCCGCGCGAGCCGTTAGGGTTGTCGGTATAGCTGAAGGCGATCCGATCCTCGTCTCGCAGGCGGGCGATGGTTTCGTCATCAGCGAAGTAGTTGCCATCGTGATGCGCGATCGGAATCTGAATCACGTCTCCGGCGTTGTAGCCCTGAGTAAAGGCGCTTTCGCTGGTCGCAACCTTCAGCCCGACGGTTCTACAGATGTATTTAAGGCCAGCATTGCGCAGCAGCGCGCCCGGCAGGATGCCGGTCTCGGTCAGGATCTGGAACCCGTTGCAGATGCCGATGGCATAGCCGCCCCGTTCGGTGTGCTCGACCACCGCCTTGCAGATCGGAGACTGAGCAGCAATCGCACCGCAGCGCAGGTAATCGCCGTAGGAAAACCCACCCGGCACGCCCACGATGTCCACGCCCTGCGGCAGTTGGGCATCCTTGTGCCAGACCATGTCGACCTGAAAACCGGCCTGCTCAAAGGCGACGGCAAGATCCCGGTCACAGTTGGACCCCGGAAAAACGACAACCGCTGCGCGCATGGGAAACCCTCCTTGGGGATGACGGTCAGAGAACTCAGACCAGTTCGATCTCGTAACGCTCGATGACCGTGTTGGCCAACAGCTTCTCGCACATTTCGGCCACATCGGCCTCGGTTGCGCCATCGGCCAGTTCCAGGTCAATCACCTTGCCCTGCCGCACGCCCTGCACCTTGTCGAACCCCAGTGCGCCCAATGCGTGGCGCACAGCCTCGCCTTGAGGGTCCAGAACCCCGTTCTTGAGCATTACGTGCACCCGTGCCTTCATCGTCGCAACTCCACCTGTGGCCCGCCGCGCCGGGCCTGTTCCGTTGCGCGGGGGATAGCGCGACTGACCGCGCAGAACAAGCCTTGTGATGCGGTCGAATGATCGCAGGCGGTTCATCTTGAGGAAATCAATTGACCACGCTGCCGGTCAGACCGGGATAATGTGCATCAACCGCGTTGAAGATGCCGGTTAGAACCATTTCGACAGCCACGGCAACCAGCAGGATCGCCATGATCCGGGTCAGCACATTGATCATCGTCTCACCCACAAGACGCGAGATGCTGTCGGCAAACAACAGGCCGAGCCCGACGATGAAACAGGCGATCAGGATCGCCGAACCAAGGGTCACCAGTTCGGCCCCATCGGACAGTTGATGCGAGAACACGATCGTTACGGCAATCGTCCCCGGGCCGATTGTCAACGGGATCGCCAGCGGAACAACGGCAAAGTTCAATTTGCGCGCGTGACCATCGACCACCGCGGCCTGATCGCCCGGCGCCCTGTCTTGCGCGTTCAGCATCGACATGCCGATCCCGAAAATAATCAGCCCGCCAGCCACGCGAAACGATGGAACGTCGATCCCGAAGACAGCCAACACCTCTTCGCCGATTGCAACTGAGATCAGCGCGATCACCGTCACCGAGGCCATCACGATCATGGCTACCCTGCGCCGTTCGGCAGGTGTGCAGTCGCGCGTCATGCTCAGGAAGATCGGGATGTTGTAGAGCGGGTTGAATATGGCCAGCACGGCCGCCAGAAATTTCAGGAAAACCGCTTGATCGAACAACGCGCTCATTCAGTGTGCCACCTTGGTTAGCGGACCGGGTTGGTCGGTCAACCCGAAGATGCGTGACGGGGGCCTGACGTGTCAAACCCGCAATGAAAAATGCGCCGCTCCGAATAGGAGCAGCGCATCCTTGTTAGGCCCTGCCAGTCGGCGCGATCAGTTGATCAGGGTGGGCTTGCTCACGTTGCTTTTCGGCAGAACGCCCAGGCGGCGGGCGACCTCGGAATAGGCATCGGTCAAGCTGCCCAGATCGCGACGGAATACGTCCTTGTCCAGTTTCTGACCGGTCTCGATATCCCACAGTCGGCAGCTGTCCGGGCTGATCTCATCAGCGATGATCAGGCGCTGGAAGTCACCTTCGTAGACGCGCCCGATCTCGATCTTGAAGTCGACCAGACGAATACCCACGGCCAGCATCACGCCGCTCATGAAGTCGTTCACCCGCAGCGCCAGGCTGAGGACGTCGTCCATATCCTGCTGGCTGGCCCAGCCAAAGGCGGCGATGTGCTCTTCGGTCACAAGCGGATCACCCAGCGAGTCGTCCTTGTAGCAGTATTCCACGATCGGACGCGGCAGCTGCGTACCTTCGGCGATGCCCAGCCGTTTCGACAGCGACCCGGCGGCATAGTTGCGGACGATCACCTCCAGCGGGATGATCTCGCAGCTGCGGACCAGCTGTTCGCGCATATTCAGGCGGCGGATGAAATGGGTCGGCACGCCAATCTGATTCAGACCGGTCATGAAGAATTCGCTCAGGCGGTTGTTCAGAACACCCTTGCCGTCGATCACGTCTTTCTTTTCCGCATTGAACGCGGTGGCGTCATCTTTGAAATACTGCACGATCGTGCCCGGTTCCGGGCCTTCGTACAGGATCTTGGCCTTGCCTTCGTAAATCTTCTTGCGACGCGCCATGTGCGACCTTTCCAGGCTGGGGCGAGGGAATGAGTCCCATCGCGTTGGCGCTCTCATAGTGCAAGCCCCCCTTTCCCGCAAGTTCATGCATCCGAGAGGCTTTGACGCAGCGCAAATACCTTGCACCCAGCATCGCGTATGGTCATATCATCAGGAAACACACTTTTACTTGAAGAGGCCCAAAACCCATGACCACGTTCGACGAACGCGAAAACGCCTTTGAAGCAAAATTCGCCCATGACGAAGAGATGCAGTTCAAGGCACAAGCCCGTTGCAACAAGTTGCTGGGCCTGTGGGCTGCGGAAAAACTGGGCAAAAGTGGCGACGAGGCCGCCGAATACGCAAAATCCGTGGTAATCGCCGATTTCGAAGAGGCCGGCCACGAAGACGTGGTGCGCAAAGTCGCCGCCGATCTGGGTGATCTGTCCGGCCCCGAGGAAATCCGCGCCAAGATGGCGGAACTGCTGCCAGTGGCCAAAGCTCAGGTGATGAGCGAAGCCAACTGAGGCATGCCGCCCACCTCATGATCTTCATGAGTATTATGAATTTGATTTGACGTCCCGGTCATGCGACACGGGGCGTCTAAATTTTTGGCCCTTGGGGCCACAACTCCGGACATCTCCAATGACCAACGCGCTGACCAGACTGCTGGAAACGAAGGACGCCATTCTTGCCGACGGCGCCACCGGAACGAACCTGTTCAACATGGGGCTGCAATCGGGTGATGCGCCCGAGCTGTGGAACACCGACCAGCCCGACAAGATCCGCGCCCTGTATCGGGGGTCGGTGGATGCGGGCAGTGACCTGTTCCTGACCAATACATTCGGGGGAACGGCTGCACGTCTGAAGCTGCACGACGCCCATACCCGCGTGGCCGAACTGAACCGCATCGGCGCCGAACTGGCACGCGAGGTGGCGGATGCCGCCGGGCGCCCGGTGGTGGTTGCCGGGTCGGTCGGCCCGACCGGGGAAATCCTGGAACCTGTAGGCAGCCTGACCCATGCCGAGGCGGTCGAGATGTTCCACGAACAGGCCGAGGCGCTAAAAGAAGGCGGCGTCGACGTGCTGTGGCTGGAGACGATCAGCGCGCCGGAGGAATTCCGCGCCGCGGCCGAGGCCTTTGCCCTGGCCGACATGCCCTGGTGCGGCACCATGAGCTTTGACACCGCCGGTCGCACGATGATGGGCGTGACCTCGGCCGACCTGGCGCAGTTGGTCGAAACCCTGCCCAACCCGCCGATCGCCTTTGGCGCCAACTGCGGCACCGGCGCGTCTGACATCCTGCGCACGGTTCTGGGTTTTGTGGCTCAGGGAACCGAACGCCCCCTGATCTCCAAGGGCAATGCGGGTATTCCGAAATATGTCGATGGCCACATCCACTATGACGGCACACCCGAGCTGATGGGTCGCTACGCGGCCATGGCGCGGGATTCAGGTGCGACCATCATCGGCGGTTGCTGCGGAACGATGCCAGCGCACCTGCGTGAGATGCGCAAGGCACTGGACACTGAACCCTGTGGCGCCCGTCCGTCGCTCGAGCAAATCACAGCGGTACTGGGGCCTTTCTCGTCGGCCAGTGACGGAACCGGGGACGAGGCGATGCCCGAACGGCGCGCGCGTCGCCGCCGCCGGGCCTAATCCTCAGCGCCCCTCGAACCGGGGGGCGCGTTTTTCCAGAAATGCCACCACGCCTTCGGCGAAGTCACGGGTGCGCCCACATTCTCCCTGCAGGTGCGCCTCGGTCGCCAGTTGTTGCGGCAAGGTGTTTTCGTAGGTGCCTCTCATCGCCTTTTTGATCGCGGCAAAGCCCACAGTCGGCCCTTTGGCCAGGTATTCGGCGCGCTTGCGCCAATGCGCGGCGAATTCATCGTCAGCGACCGCCTCGTAGATCATGCCCCATTGATCGGCCTGACGCGCAGAAATCTTGTCGGCGAACAGGGCCGCACCCATGGCTTTGGCCAGACCCATCTGGCGCGGCATGAACCAAGTTCCGCCGGCGTCCGGCAAAAGACCGATCCGGGCAAAGGCCTGCAGGAAATAAGCGCTTTCGGTCGCAATGACCACATCGGCACACAGGGCCAGGTTGGCCCCTGCCCCCGCCGCGGGACCGTTCACGGCTGCGATCGTCGGCACCGGACAATCATGAACGGCTTCCAGCATCGGTTCATATTCGTCGCGCAGCGCGCGCTCCAGATCGATCTTGCCGGTGCTGGACGCATCGCCCAGATCCTGGCCGGAGCAAAACGCCGGGCCTGCGCCCGTCAGAACGATAGCGCGCGCGTCATGAGCGGCTTTTTTCATCGCATGGGTAATCTCGGCGCGCATTTTCGTCGTAAGCGCGTTCATCTTGTCCGGCCGGTTCAGCGTGACCACCGCCAGACCGTCCGTGATGTCCAAAAGCACCGTTTCGTATTCCATGAAGTCCTCACATGCGCAGAATTTCCCGAACCCTGACGCAAATGCCGCGCAAGGGAAAGGTAAACCGCACGTCAGTCTTCAAGAATTCGGCGCAGGCGCTCTTTCTCGTCGTCACTCAATCCGTCCACGGCGGAGGTCTCCTCAACCCGCGCACGACCGCGCAGGAAGTTCCACCCCAGACCGGCCGCTATCAACAGCATGGCCGGCCCTGCCAGCCACAACAGCAGGTTCGCCCCCGTGGTCGTGGGTTTGAGTAGCACGTATTCTCCGTAGCGGTCGACAATATAGGCAACCGCTTCTTCATCGGTGTCGCCCGCGACCAGCCGTTCGCGCAGCAAAATGCGCAGGTCACGGGCTAGTTCCGCGTTGCTTTCGTCGATGCTTTCGTTTCGACATACCAGACAACGCAGGCCCGTACTGATGTCTCGCGCTCGGGCTTCGAGCCCCGGATCGTCCAGGACTTCATCCGGCTGGACCGCCATCAGCGGCGATGCCAGCAACAACAGCAAAACGATCAGACGTTTCATTCTGCTGGCACTCCGCCTGCCGGAGCCTTGCGCGCGCCTGCGGCCACCCGGAAGCGGCGGTCGGACAAGCTGAACAATCCGCCAAGAGCCATCAGAATGCAGCCTCCCCAAATCCAATTCGCAAGAGGTTTTATGTAAGTACGCATGACCCAGCCGCCATCGTCCTGCTGGTCCCCGATGACCACGTAGACATCACGCAGAAAACGGTAGTCAATCGCGGCCTCGGTCGTGGGCATGGCGGCCACCGGATAGGTCCGTTTTTCCGGGTTCAGCGTAGCAATCTCTCGACCATCTTTTTGAACCTGCACATCGGCCATGGTGGAGAAATAGTTCGGCCCCTCAACTTCGCGCACGCCGTCCAAAGTGAACGAGAAACCGCCCACGTCGAAGGTTTCCCCGATACGCGCAACACGGATGTCCTCGACCTCCCAGGCGGTCAGGCCGGCAATCGCAAAGATCGTGACCCCCAGACCGGTATGGGCGATCGCCTTGCCCCAATCCGCACCCGGCAGACGCATCAGACGCCGGAAACCGCCGGTGCGGCCTGTACGGCTCCACAGATCGACCGCGGCGCCGAAGGTGATCCATGCGCCAAGGAACAAACCAACCGGCCCGAGCGCGCTGCGGCCCGTCTGCAGCACCCAAACCAGTACGGCCAGCGAAACGGCCAGCACAAACGCATAGCGCAACTGCCATGCGACGCGGCCCAGCCTGCCGCGCTTCCACGGCAGCATCGAGCCCAGCGGCAATGCGATGCCCAGCACCACCATGAACGGCGTAAAGGCCGCGTTGAAGAACGGTGCCCCGACCGAAAGCTTTCGGTCGAACATCATTTCGGCCACCATCGGCCACAGGGTCCCGAAGAACACGACAAAACTGCTGACAGCCAGCAGGATATTGTTCAGCACCAATGCGCTTTCACGGCTGACCATTCCGAACAGCCCCTTGGCCTCCATCGCCTGGGCCCTAGCGGCGAACAGGATCAACGCGCCGCCAATGAACGCCACCAGAATGAACAGGATGAACACACCGCGCTCAGGGTCGTTTGCAAATGCGTGAACCGACGTCAGAAGGCCTGAGCGCACGATGAAGGTTCCGATCAGCGAGAATCCAAAAGCGATGATCGCCAACAGAATGGTCCAGCTTTTCAAGGCTTCGCGCTTTTCGACCACGATGGCCGAATGCAATAGGGCGGCGGCCAGAAGCCACGGCATGAAAGACGCGTTTTCCACCGGATCCCAGAACCAGAATCCGCCCCAACCCAATTCGTAATAGGCCCACCACGACCCCAACGCGATGCCGATGGTCAGGAATATCCAGGCTGCCAGGGTCCACGGTCGAACCCAACGACCCCACGCCGCGTCCACCCGCCCCTCGATCAGGGCTGCGACGGCAAAGCTGAATGCCATGCTCAGGCCCACATATCCAAGGTACAGAAACGGCGGATGGAAAGCCAAGCCGGGGTCCTGCAGCAAGGGGTTCAGATCGCGGCCGTCAAAGGGCGCAACGGGAAGCCGGTCAAACGGGTTCGACGTAAAAAGTATGAAGGCGTAGAACGCGACCCCGATTGCGGCCTGCATCGCTAAGACACGGGCCTTGAGCGTGGGTGGCAAACCCTGGCCGAAAAGCGCGGCCGTCGCGCCAAAAAGCGCCACGATCAGTACCCACAACAGCATCGAGCCTTCGTGGTTTCCCCAGGTTCCGCTGATTTTATACAGCATCGGTTTCAGGGAATGGCTGTTCTCCACCACGATCCGCAGCGAGAAATCCGAGGTCGCAAAGGCCCACACCAGCGCAGCGAAGGCAAATCCTGTCAGAAGGCATTGCGCAATAGCCGCGGGTTCCGAGAACAGCATCCATGACGGCCAGCGTTTTGCGGCGCCGATCAATGGCACGACTGTCTGAACTATGGCCACCATGAAGGCCAGGATAAGGGCGAAATGTCCAAGCTCGGTAATCATGGGCACGGGTATAATCCCGCGCCCGGGCAAGCGCCAATCACTTTCGCCGCAATCAGGCGCACATAGTGTCGCGGGTCAGGCGCGCTGCAGACGCCGCCAGTCCTCCAGCGCCGGGTTGTGATCGGGGATGATCACCTGGGCCGTCAGTTCCGCATCCGGCCCCGGATCGGCGGCTCCCGGACTTTCCGCTCGCATCTCGTGAAGAGCTTGCAAGTTGGCCATGACCTGTGGCGCCCGCATCATCGTGACTGAGATATCACGCTGAAGGTCCTGAACCTTCGCTTGGTGCCGCGCTCCGAAATAGAACGACACGATGACGCCCAGTAGCCACCACAGCGGCTCGGGCACCAGCGCAATTCCCTGCATCCGCGCCGCAAACCACAGTGGATCGACCATCGCGGCCACGAACAAACCCAATGTCCCCAGCGCCAATGCAGGCCTTGGCAACCGATTCAAACCGTCCATGAAACGGTCAAACCCGCCTTTGCGAGGAACCTCGAATTCCGCGCCGAACTGGTTCATCGCTTGTCCACGCAGCGCAACAGCGCGTTCCGCACCGGCCTCCGAGTTCTCGCGAAACACCTCTGCAGTTTCGCGCACCACGTTGCGCCCACCCCCGAACAGAAGATCAAGAACACCTGCGATCAGTCCCATGCGGCTATCCTTTGCTGAAACTCGGCCATGCTCAGGTGATAGGGCGGAGATAGAAACTTCTCGGCCCGGCGGATCCAACCCCCTTTCCCACCGTTGCGGCTGCGCACGTATTTGCGCAAGGCCGGACGTCGGTCAGCCAGCCGGAAATAGTAGTTCCTTCGTGCCACCCCATACGCGTCGCGCAACACCACCGGATCGGGTTTTGCGGCCAGATCGCACGCCCCAGCCGTTCGCGGCCCCAAAACGCCATCCACGGCGAGCGAAAATCCCATCTGCACCAAAAGACGCTGCAGGATGCGCACCGCCTGTCCGCCCGCATTCACGTACATGTCGAAAAGCGTTGGCTGCAGCGCGTCGGGCACCCGTGCCAAACCAGGCTTTTGAAAGTAATGCGTGATGAAAATCGCGACAGCCTGATCCCGGCCAAGCGCCATCACGTCACGACGATCGACCGTGCCGTCACGCGTCAGGTCAAGGCCCAACCGTCGCATTGTGTGGATTGTGACACCGTATTTCGTGGCCCCTCCGGGGTCGTCCGGATCATCGACGAAGCCGCCCTCGCGGGCTACGATCTCGTTGGCAATCTGCTGAACCGACTGCATGCTGCACCTCTGTGTTCCATTGCGGCATACGGTCCGGTGAAATCCTTAAATCCATGAAATGAAGAAGGGCGCTGCACGACCAGATCACGCAACGCCCTTCAATACTCATTCAGCCAGCCTATTGATGACTGTACTGCCTCAGCTGTCTGCCGGCTCTTCGTAGACGCCCTGCTCCTTCAAGGCATCTATGACCTCTTTCGGCATATAGGTCTCATCGTGTTTTGCCAGAATTTCAGTGGCTTGGAACACACCATCAACGTAGCTTCCGGTGCCGACCATCCCCTGACCCTCGGAGAACAGATCAGGCAAGACACCGGTGAAGGCCACCTTCACGCTCTCACCTCCGTCGGTGACGGTGAACCGTACGGTTTCACCCTGCCCGCGTACGATCGAGCCTTCTTCGACCAAGCCACCGATGCGAAACACCTCGTTCGGCGCCGGCGGTTCGGCGATCACCTGGCTGGGCGAGCGGAAATAGTTGATCCCGTCTCGCATGGCATAGCCGATCAGGCCCGTCGCCAGGGCCAAAGCCACAAAAGCCAACAGAATGATCTGTACACGACGACGTTTCTTCAGCGCCTTCATCTCGCCCTCATGGGAACAGTGGGGCCATCATAAGCCCCGTCGTTTCGGGTTCACCTAACATCAGGTTTGCGTTCTGCAAGGCCTGCCCACTGCTACCTTTTGTCAGGTTATCCAGCGCCGCTATCACGATGGCACGCCGTTCGATCCTGTCAGCAACGACGCCGATATGGCAGAAGTTCGACCCGCGTACATGGTGGGTCGAAGGCGTCTCGCCGAAAGGCAGCATGTGGATGAAGGGCTCGTCTGCATAGGCTGCACACAGCGTTTCATAAACGCTCTGCGGATCACCCTTCACATACGAGGTCGCCAGAATGCCTCGGTTCGCGGGGATCAGGTGCGGCGTAAACTGGATGTGAACCGCGCGGCCCGCCAGTTTCGAGAACTCCTGATCGAACTCGCCCAGATGCCTGTGGGTACCACCGACGGCATAGGCGTTGGTGCCCTCGCTCAGTTCGGCGTGCAGAAGGTTCTCCTTCAGCGCACGCCCCGCCCCGGAGACGGCGCATTTCAGGTCAAGAATGATGTCATCCAGGTCGATAACACCGGCCGCAATTAACGGCCGCAGCACATACTGCCCCGTGGCAGCATTGCACCCGGTGCCAGCCACCAACCGCGCAGCGCGGATGCCCTCACGGTAGAACTCGGTCAGGCCGTAGACGGCCTCATCCTGATGCGGGAGTGCGGCATGCGGATTGCCATACCATTTCTCGTATTCGTCGGGGTCGGCCAGCCGGAAATCCGCCGACAAATCAACGATTTTGAGGTCGGAGGGCAAATCCCGGATGACCTCCTGACTGGTCTTGTGCGGCAGCGCGCAAAAGCACAGATCGATCTGGCCAAAGTCGATCTGCTCGATCTTGCACAGACGCGGCAAATCCAGATGGCGCAGATGCGGAAACACCTCGGCCATGGTCTGCCCGGCCTTACGCTCGGCCGCCAGGGCAGTGATTTCCATGTTCGGGTGCTCGGCAATCAGCCGCACCAGTTCGGCACCGGTATAGCCCGAAGCGCCCAGGATTGCGATTTTGTGGGTCATGTCAGACCTCGTAGATTTATGTGACACGTCTGGCACCCGCCGACATGACAGGTACCGAATAAATTCATGACAGGGGCCGGTCCTTGACCTAAGTCAGGCGGCCTTGAAGGTGATCTGTCGTCGGAGAAATTGCGTTGCCCGGTCACTGACCTTCTGCGGATTGCCTGTTGTCAGGTAACCCGCCTCACCCCCGCCAAGCATATCCGGATGCCGCTGGAGATAATCCGCAAGGCTTTCGGCCACCAGGTCGCCCTGGCTGAAGACTTGGACGTCTGGGCCCAACGCCGCCTGAAAGGCTTCGGCCATCAAGGGGTAATGGGTGCAGCCCAAGATCGCAGCCTGCGGGTGCGGCATCTTGCGCTTCAACGCGTCCACATGGCTCCGCACAAGGGCTTCGGCCAGGATCATATCACCATCCTCGATAGCATCGACCACGCCGCCGCAGGCCTGTGCCTCAACATCCACGCCGATGGCGCGGAACGCCAGTTCACGCTGGAACGCGCGGCTGGCCACCGTCGCCGGCGTGGCAAACAGGGCCACATGCTTGACCGCCACTTCGCGCGGGGGGCTGTTGTCGCCCCACTGGCGCTCGGTCAGTGCTTCGATCAGCGGGACGAACACACCCAGCACGCGCTTGCCCTGGGGCACGCCCTCTTCCTGCATCCGCCGCAGCGCAGCAGCGCTGGCCGTGTTGCAGGCCAGAATCACCAGATCGCAGCCGCGCGACCACAAGTCCTGCACCGCGTTTCGGGTCAGGTTGTAGATATCCTCGGCGTCGCGCACGCCATATGGCGCGTGCGCGCTGTCCGCATAATACAGGAAATCCACCTCCGGCAGACGTGTCTGCGCGGCGTTCAGGACGGTCAGCCCGCCCAATCCGGAATCAAAGATGCCTACTGCCATTTGCCCCTTCAGGCGCGATGCCGTTCCTCGAATTCATAGCCATAGTCATACGACTTCAGCGGCTTTGGAGACAGCTCATACGTGGCTTTGCGCAAGAAATCCATCATCTTGCGTGTATCGCCGGCCAATGGGTCCAGAACGTCGCGGCCGATGGGCTGCCCCACGACCACATCCACCGGGGTATCGACGCGCTTTTTGAACTCTTTGATCAGCAAACCCATGCGCAGCGTCACATGCAGATGGCTGGCGATCTGAAACAGGCGCGAGGTGTGGCCATCGAAGAACAAAGGCACCACGGTGGCGTTCGACTTGGCCACCATCCGCGCGGTGAAACCGCGCCAGCCCGGGTCCATCGGGTGCGCGAACGGCCGGGCCGCCGTGCTGACCGTACCGCCGGGAAAAATCCCGATTGCCCCACCCTGCCCCAGATAATCCAAGGCGGTTTTTCGGGTCTGCAGGTTCAGCCGCATCGCTTCTTTGGTCTGATCGAAGGAGATCGGCAGGATGATCCGGTTCAGATCCTCGGCCTTGTGGAACACATGATTGGCCAGAATCCGGAAATCTCCACGGGTCTGGGACAGCACATGCCCCATCATCAGCCCATCAAGAATTCCGTAGGGGTGGTTGGCGATCAGGATCAGCGGGCCGTCCTTGGGGATGTTTGACAGCGCCCCACCCACCACATTCAGGCTCAGCCCGTAACGTTCGACCATGACCGACCAGAAATCGCGGCCATTGGCGACCTCGCGCTCGTAGCCTTCGGCACGCCGGATCAAGCGCAGCCGACCGGTCGTGTTCTCCATAAGTTTGATAACCATGCGCCCACCCCGCGTCTCAGCAGAATGGGCGTAGGAAATGTCCCGAGCGACTTGGCGACGTGATTTCATCACGGGTCTCCGGCGTGGCCGTCATCGGACGGCGCGGACGGGAACACTACCGCGCCTCCATGACACCGATATGACGTTACTCGGCCGCGGCCCGCGTCTCGGTCCCTCCTTGCCGAATTACGGCCAGAAGTTCCTCGCGCCGCTTGGCGGCCTTGGCTTCGTTGGCGGCCAATACCGGACCGAAGCCGCGGATGTCCAGCGGCAACCGCGCCAGCGCGACAATCGCATCGCGGGTGTTGTCATCCAGCTTGGGCAGGACCTCTTTCATGTCCTTCTCGTATTGACGGATCAAGGCCCGCTCCATCCGGCGCTCGGCGGTATAGCCGAAGATGTCCAGCGGAGTGCCACGCAGCCCCTTCAGCTTGGCCAGAACCTTCATCGGCCCCAGCAGCCATTCGCCGAACTGCCGCTTGCGCGGACGCCCGTCCGGCCCTTTGCCCCCCAGGATCGGCGGAGCCAAGTGGAAGGTCATCTTGATGTCGCCGTCAAATTCGGCGGCGGCCTTGTCGCGGCTGTCCAACAACAAGCGGGCCACTTCGTATTCATCCTTGTAGGACAACAGCTTGTGATACCCGCGCGCGACGGCATCCCGGACCTTCGGGTCTTCGATCGACTCGACCAGCTTGAGATAGCGTTTTGACAATCGTTTTCCCTGATAGGCCACCAGATGATCGGCACGGAAGGCGATGGCCTGCTCGGGCGTCTTGGGCAACTCGGTCACCGAGGGGGTCACGATGCGCGCCACCTCATCGGGGTGCAGAACCGCCCAGCGGCCGACCTCGAAGGCGCGCTTGTTGCGCTCGACCGCGGCGCCGTTCAGCTCGATCGCGGTCATGATCGCCTCGTGGCTGACAGGCAGCAGACCGCGCTGCCACGCCGCCCCGAACACCATCATGTTGGAATAGATCGAATCGCCCATTACCGCGCGCGCCAGCTCGGTCGCGTCAAACAGGGCAAGCCCGTCCTTCAGCCGCGCCTCGAGCGCCAGTTCCAGCCGGTCGACCGGAATGTGGAACTCGGTGTTGCGGGTGAAATCGCCGGTGATGATCTCGTGGCTGTTGACCACCGCGCCGGTCTGACCAGTGCGCGTCAGACCCAGCGTCTTGGCCCCGGCCGACACCACGAGGTCGCCGCCTATCAGCGCATGCGCCTCGCCTGTAGCCACGCGGATGGCGCTGATGTCTTCGGGCTTGTTGGCCAGGCGACAGTGGATATGCACCGCGCCCCCCTTCTGCGCCAGCCCGGCCATTTCCATCATGCCCGCGCCTTTGCCGTCGATCTGCGCGGCCTGCGCCAGAACCGCCCCGATGGTCACGACGCCGGTGCCGCCGACGCCGGTGATGACCACGTTATGCGTGCCCTCGATCTGCGGCAGAACCGGCTGCGGCAGATGCGGGATGTCGATTTCGGTCGTGGCCTCCTTGCGGATCTTGGCGCCTTCCAGCGTGACGAAGGACGGGCATAACCCGTTGAGGCACGAGAAATCCTTGTTGCAGCTGGACTGGTCGATCGCCCGCTTGCGTCCCAGCTCGGTTTCCTTGGGCACGATCGAGACACAGTTCGATTGCACACCGCAATCGCCGCAGCCTTCGCAGATGTCCGAGTTGATGAAGACGCGCTTGTCCGGGTCCGGGAAGGTGCCGCGTTTGCGGCGGCGGCGTTTCTCGGCGGCGCAGGTCTGGACGTAGACGATGACCGACACGCCTTCGATCTCACGGAACTTGTTCTGAACCGCCATCAGCTCGGCCCGTTCGTGGGTTTCCACGTCGCCGGGCAGCGCCTTGAAGTTCACATCTTCCTTTTCGTCATAGACGACGGCCACATGCTGGACGCCCATGGCCTTGACCTCGCGCACGATGCGCTCGGCGGTCAGATGGCCTTCGTTCTCCTGCCCGCCGGTCATGGCGACCGCGTCGTTGAACAAGATCTTGAAGGTGATGTTGGTCTCGGCCGCCAGCGCCGCCCGGATGGCCTGAACGCCCGAGTGGTTGTAGGTGCCATCGCCCAGGTTCTGGAACACGTGTTTTGTGGTCGAGAACGGTGCCTCACCGATCCAGTTGGCGCCTTCGCCGCCCATCTGGGTAAAGCCGGTGGTCTCGCGATCCATCCACTGCACCATGTAGTGACAGCCGATGCCGGCATAGGCCCGGCTGCCCTCCGGCACCTTGGTGGAGGTGTTGTGCGGGCAGCCCGAGCAGAAATAGGGCAGCCGCGTCGCGATCTCTTGCGCGTTGTCGTTGCGCCGCGCTTCCTGCAGGCTGGCCAGCCCTGCGCGGATTCCGTCGGTTTCGCGGCCTTCCTCGATGAGGATCTCGCCCAGCTTTTCGGCGATCATGATCGGATCAAGCGCGCCGCGGGTCGGGAACAGCTCTTCGCGGTGCAGCGTGCCTGCCCCGCCCTTGTACCAGCCGTACACGCGACGTCCGCGACGGTCGTCAAAGATCGCTTCTTTGACCTGCACTTCGATCAGCTTGCGCTTTTCTTCGACGATGATGATCAGGTCCAGCCCCTCGGCCCAGTCATGGAACCCCTTCATGTCCAGCGGGAAGGTCTGACCGATCTTGTAGGTGGTGATCCCCAGCCGTTCGGCCTCGGCCTCATCGATGTTCAGCAGCGACATGGCATGCACCAGGTCCAGCCAGTTCTTGCCCGCCGCGGCAATGCCGATCTTGGCGCCGGGCTTGCCCCAGACCCGCCGGTCCATCCGGTTGGTGTGCGAGAACACCTCGGCCGCGAACCGCTTGTAGTCGATGATCCGCGCCTCCTGCAGGTGCGGCGTGTCGCCCAGCCGAATGTTCAGCCCGCCCTCGGGCATGTCGAATTCCGGCGTCACCAGTTGCATCCGATCGGGCCGGCCATCCACGACCGAGGTCACCTCGATCGTGTCCTTCATCGTCTTGAGCCCGACCCAGACCCCGGCAAACCGGCTGAGGGCAAAGCCGTAGATTCCATAGTCGAGGATTTCCTGCACTCCGGCCGGGCTGACCACGGGCATGTACATGTCGACCAGCGACCATTCCGATTGGTGCAGCACGGTCGAGCTTTCGCCCGTGTGATCGTCGCCCATCGCCATCAGCACGCCGCCATGCTTGGCGCTGCCGGCCATGTTGGCGTGGCGCATCACGTCACCGGACCGGTCCACGCCCGGACCCTTGCCGTACCACAGGCCAAAAACGCCGTCATATTTTCCATCGCCGCGCAGACCCGCCTGCTGGCTGCCCCACAGGGCTGTGGCGGCCAGGTCCTCGTTCAGACCGTATTGAAAAGTCACATCACACTCGGCCAGTTGCTTTTCGGCACGTGACATTTGCAGATCGACCGCACCCAGCGGAGACCCCCGATAACCTGTGACCAGACCGGCAGTATTCAGGCCCGCGGCGGTATCGCGGGCCTTCTGCATCATCATAAGACGCACAAGCGCCTGCGTACCATTCAAAAGCACCGGGCTTTTAGTCAGATCGAAACGGTCGTTGAGCGAAATCTTTGGCTGACTCATCAGACGCCTCCCCACGTCGGAATAGTGTGCTGCATTTGACGTCATTTTAGGTCATAATTTCTGACCTGTATACAAAATTCCCCCTGTTCTGTAACGATTTCCCCGTTTGAATATGGAATTTGTTACCTCTTTCATATAGGGCTGCCAAAGGATAACGAAAGTTGCGACGATGAATTGGGACAAGCTCAGAATATTTCACGCGGTAGCTGACGCCGGCAGCCTGACGCATGCCGGAGACAAGCTGAACCTGTCCCAATCCGCCGTCAGCCGTCAGGTCCGCGCGCTTGAGGAATCGCTGGGCGCCACGCTGTTCCACCGCCACGCCCGAGGCCTGATTCTGACGGAACAGGGCGAGCTTCTGTTCGATGCAACAACGGCCATGTCCAAACGTCTGGACGCAGCCGCGGCGCGAATCCGCGACAGCGAGGATGAGGTCTTTGGAGTCCTGCGGGTCACCACGACTTTTGGCTTCGGGACCCTGTGGCTGGCGCCGCGCCTGCCCAAGCTGTACGAGCAGTATCCGGACCTGAACATTGACCTGATGCTCGAAGAACGCGTGCTGGATCTTCCGATGCGGGAAGCAGATGTCGCGATCCGGATGAAAGAACCCAGTCAGGCCGATCTTGTCCGCAAGCGTCTGATGACCGTTCGAATGATGTTGTATGCGACCAAGACCTACTTAGATTCGCACGGCGGTGCGCCCCAGACGCTGGAGGGCATTTCGAAACACCGCCTGATCTGTCAGACCCCCGCCGCACCCCAGGTTGGCGTTGGCGCGTCGATGGTCAGTCACTTGATGACCTACGAACCCAGCTCACTGCTGACGGTGAACAACTACTTTGGTGTTCTGCAGGGTGTTCTGAATGACCTCGGAATTGGCGTCCTGCCCGACTACGTCACCGAGGATTTCCCTGACCTGGTCCCGATCCTGTCCGACATCGAGACGGCGAATGTGCCTGTATATTTGGCCTATCCTGAAGAACTGAGGCACTCAAAACGGGTCGCAGCGTTCCGAGATTTCGTTCAGGATGAAATCATTGCGCATCGCAAGCAACTGAAACATCTGGGAAAACTATAGCTATGCGTCCGCAGCATAGCGGACATGCCCTCAATGCGCCCAAAAAACCTTGATCGTTCACAGAGTGATCCCTAAATGAGCATTCGAAGGCGGTGATGCTGAAACGCTCATCATCTTCATACCTCCCTGTTGGACTACGGCCGAGCTTAGTGCTCGGCCTTTTTTTTGGCCTGCATCCGGGCGCGCGGTGCCAAATCGTTTGGAATTATTTTGCCAACGGGCCTATGATCGCGAAAAACCATAATATTTCGTGTTCGAGGACAAAGTTTATGACCAGCCTACTCCGCCTGTTTTTGATGGCGTTGGTATCCGTCACGTTCCTGGCCCGGCCAAGCATGGCCCAGAGCACCAGCGAACCCACCACCAGCAATGTGACCATCCCCGAAGATCTGACCCCCGAACAGGTCGACGATCTGGTGGCGAGAATGTCTGACGATCAAGTCCGGGCCATTTTGCTGGAACGGCTTGATGCGGTCGCGGCGAAACAGGCCGAAACGCAGACTTCCCGGAAGGGGCTGCTGCAAACGATCTCATCCTCGGCGGGCGACATGGCTGCGTCTTGGCTGGATGTCATCCGCAAGGTTCCGCTGCTGGTTTCGGCGCAGGTCGAAGCCTTCAGCAATTTCGGAAACAAGTTTGGCGCAAGCGGTCTGGCAACCCTGTTCGGGTTCACCTTCTTGGCGCTTGCAATCGGGTATGCCGCAGAAACGGCGGTTGGCCTTTGGACCCGCCGTTGGATCAAAGTCGTCGATGGGGATGCCTCGACCAACCTAAAAGGCGCCGTAGTCTTTCTGTTCAAGCGCTTCTGCGTCGAGTTTCTGGGGCTGCTTGTCTTTTATTACACGCTGGTCTTCGTCGGGCGTCGGTTGCTGGACGAACAACAGATTGCCCAGGCCGCACCGTTCGTGTTCTTCCTGATCTGGTTCCCCCGCCTGGGAGCCGCGATTTCCCGTTTCATTCTCGCCCCGAAGCAGAGCAACCTGCGCCTGGTCAACGTGAATGACAAATGGGCAAAATACCTGCATCGGAACCTGATCGGCCTGTTCCTACTGATCGGGTTCACCCTGTTCATCCTGGATTTCAATGCGATGAATGGCGTAATGCCGGGTGAATCGCGCCTTGGTTTCTGGCTGAACACCGCCATCCATATCTATGTCGGCGTCATTGCATGGACTGCCCGCAACGGTCTGACCGACATGATGCGTGGTTCCGATCCGGATCGCACCCATTTCGACGAAGAAGTCGCCCGCTACTATCCGTATTTTGCGATCGCCGTGTCGGCGGGTACCTGGCTTTTGGTCGAGTTCCTCGCCGCTCAGCGTAATCCGGCCGTGTTTGCCCTTCTGGCCGAAGGCGCGCATTTCGTCACGATGTTCTGGCTGTTGATCGCACCGGCACTCGACACGCTGATCCGAGGGCTGACCCGGCACCTGCTGCCGCCGATGATGGGCGATGGCCCGATCGCGGAGCGTGCCTACAAATCGACCAAACGCAGCTACATCCGCATCGGACGCGTTCTGGCCGGTATTCTGGTCATTTTGATGATTGCGAATGCCTGGAATCTGGACCTGCAGGATATTGCGGGCGGGGACTCGGAAACCGGCAGCAAGCTGGTTCAGTTCTTCATCATCATCGCAATCGGCTACATTTTGAACGAGGTCGTCTCTCTCTGGATCAACCGCCGGCTTGCCAAAGAGCAGACGGCTTCGGAGCAGAGCCCCGATGAGGAGGCCGGCGAAGGCGGCGGTGCCGGCGGCTCGCGTCTTGCCACGGTTCTGCCGTTGCTGCGCGTGACGGCTCAGGTGGCTATCGCGGTGATCTTCGCCTTGCTGGCGTTGGGCGCGCTGGGCCTGGACATCACACCGCTTCTGGCTGGCGCCGGGATCCTGGGTCTGGCCATCGGCTTTGGCGCGCAGAAACTGGTCTCGGACATCGTGGGCGGCATCTTCTTCCTGATCGACGATGCCTTCCGCGTGGGCGAATACGTCGATGTGGGCGGCACCACTGGCACGGTCGAGAAAATCTCGATCCGGTCCATGCAGTTGCGCCACCATCGCGGCCCGGTTCACACCATTCCCTATGGCGAAATCCAGAAGCTGACCAACTACAGCCGCGACTGGGTCATCATGAAGCTGAAATTCACCGTGCCCTTCGACACCGACCCGAACAAGGTCAAGAAGATCTTCAAGAAGATCGGCGCCGATATGATAGAGGACCCGGTCCACAAGGATGGCTTCCTGCAGCCGTTCAAATCGCAGGGCGTTTTCGACTTTGACGATGTCGGCATGATCATCCGCGGTAAGTTCATGGCCAAGCCCGGCAAGCAGTTCACCCTGCGCAAGGAGATCTTCAACCGGGTCAAGGCCGCATTCAAGGAGAACGGGATCGACTTTGCCCGCCGCGAGGTGCGCGTTGCCATCCCCGGTTTGGAAGAGGCCGAAAACCTGACGGAACAACAGAAAGCGGCGATCGGCGCGGCAGCGGCCGACGCCGTGAACAAGAAGGAAGAGCCGCCTCAATAACGGCCGCGGGACAGCGGCGCACGCGCTGCTGTCCCCGTCATTCCGGTGGTGCGACCGACGTTTTCCTCTCCGCAGACCGCTGCATTCTGCCAGCAAAGAGCGGGTTCCTGTTCGCTGCGCGCTCTTGACCCTTTCCCAAATCGCCCGGTTGCCCTAAAAGGCCCGCAATCCCGGCCACCTTGGAAACAGGACACACGATGCAAGAGCCCGCCATCACACCGGATCTGATTGCCGCACACGGGTTGAAACCCGAAGAATACGATATGATCCTCGAGATTATCGGGCGCGAGCCGACCTTTACCGAGCTTGGCATCTTCTCGGCTATGTGGAACGAGCACTGTTCCTACAAATCCTCGAAGAAATGGCTGCGCACCCTGCCCACCTCGGGCCCTCAGGTGATCTGCGGCCCCGGTGAAAACGCCGGTGTGGTCGATATCGGCGACGGGCAGGCCGTGGTCTTCAAGATGGAAAGCCACAACCACCCCTCGTACATCGAACCCTATCAAGGTGCGGCAACCGGCGTGGGCGGCATCTTGCGCGACGTGTTCACCATGGGCGCGCGGCCCATCGCGGCAATGAACGCGCTGTCCTTCGGCGAACCCGACCACCCCAAGACCCGCCAGTTGGTCAACGGCGTGGTCGAAGGCATCGGTGGCTACGGCAACTGTTTCGGCGTGCCGACCGTGGGCGGTGAAGTTCGGTTCCACCCGGCCTACAACGGCAACTGCCTCGTGAACGCCTTTGCCGCCGGGCTGGCCGATGCCGACAAGATCTTCTACTCGGCCGCGTCGGGCGTGGGCATGCCCGTCGTCTATCTGGGCGCCAAGACGGGCCGCGACGGCGTGGGCGGTGCCACCATGGCCTCGGCCGAATTCGACGACACGATCGAGGATAAGCGCCCAACCGTTCAGGTCGGTGACCCCTTCACCGAAAAACGCCTGATGGAGGCGACGCTGGAACTGATGCAGACCGGCGCCGTGATCTCGATTCAGGACATGGGCGCAGCGGGCCTGACCTGCTCGGCCGTCGAGATGGGCGACAAGGGCGGGCTGGGTGTCCGGCTGGACCTGGAAAACGTGCCCCAGCGCGAAGAAAGCATGACCGCCTACGAGATGATGCTGTCCGAGTCCCAGGAACGCATGCTGATGGTGCTGAAGCCCGAGCTTGAGGCCGAAGCCCGCGCCGTGTTCGAGAAATGGGATCTGGATTTCGCCATCGTCGGTGAAACCATCGCCGAAGACCGGTTCCTGATCATGCACAACGGCGAAATCAAGGCCGACCTTCCGCTGTCGAAGCTGGCCTCAACCGCACCGGAATACGACCGCCCCTGGGTTCCCACCCCGGCGGCCGAAGATCTGGGCGAGGTGCCGCAGATCGACCCGATCGACGGGCTGCGGGCGCTGATCTCGTCGCCCAACTACGCAAGCAAGCACTGGGTCTATGAGCAATATGACACGATGGTCATGGCTGACACGGCGCGTACGCCTGGCGTTGGTGCAGGCATGGTGCGCGTGCATGGCACCGACAAGGTGCTGGCCTTCACTTCGGACGTGACCCCTCGATACGTGCGCGCCAACCCCGAAGAAGGAGGCAAGCAGGCCGTGGCCGAAGCCTATCGCAACCTGACCGCCGTTGGGGCCAAACCGCTGGCCACCACTGACAACCTGAATTTCGGCAACCCCGAAAAGCCCGAGATCATGGGCCAGTTCGTCGGTGCCATCCAAGGCATCGGCGCCGCCGTGGCCGCGCTGGATATGCCGATCGTCTCGGGCAACGTGTCGCTGTACAACGAAACCGACGGTCAGGCGATCCTGCCCACACCGACCATCGGTGCCGTCGGCCTTTTGCAGCACGCCGACGAAATCATCGGCACCGAGGTGCGCGAAGGCCACGTTGCGCTGGTGATCGGCGAAACCAAGGGGCATCTGGGCCAATCCGCCCTGCTGGCCGAGGTCTTCAACCGCGAAGACGGCGACGCCCCGCATGTGGATCTGGATGCTGAAAAGCGCAACGGCGACTTCATCCGGGCCAATCGCGAGATGATCAAGGCCTGTACTGACCTGAGCGATGGCGGCCTTGCACTGGCTGCCTTCGAACTGGCCGAAGCCGCGGGCGTGGGTGTGCATCTTGATGACGCCCCGACCGAGTTCCTGTTCGGTGAGGATCAGGGCCGTTACCTGGTGGCCTGCAACTTCGATCAGGCCGAAGCGCTGATGATTGCGGCGGGCCAGGCGGGCGTGCCGCTGGTTTCGGTCGGGCGCTTTACCGGAGAAACCGTGCGGATCGGAGCGTCCGAAACTCCTCTGAGTGAACTCTCAGCGCTGTATCGCAGCAGTTTTGCCGAGGCCGTCGCCTGAGCGCGACGACGCTGAGCCATACTCGGATCCTGCGCTGTTCGATCGGCGCGGGATCTTACAATTCCAAGGGTGCTGCACACCCTTGCGCGGGCTTCGGCATCGCTCTACATCTTTGAAAAGACCTTCAGGAGTATCCTAAATGCCAATGAGCACCCACGAAATCGAACATCTGCTGCGCGAAGCCTTTCCGAATGCGGAAATCCAGGTCGGCGGCACCGATGGCGTACACATGTCCGCCATGGTGGTGGACGAAAGCTTTCGCGGGAAGAACAGGGTCCAGCAGCAGCGCGCGGTCTATGCTGCACTGAAGGGCAAAATGGACGGCCCGGATGGCGAGTTGCACGCGCTGGCGTTGACCACGAAAGTACCCGAGTGATGAGACCCACGGCGGTCAGTGCCATGCTCACACTGGTGATGGCAACTGCTGCCTTGTTCACCCCGATGGCATCCGACTATTCGGCCATATGACATGATTGGTTGGGTTGTCTGGATCGGAATATGTGTCGGTGGACTGGTGGTTGCCGCGGCAACCGTCGAAGCCTATCTGAAACGGAACAGAACAAGACAATTGTCGGATATGTGCCCCGACCCCAACGCTTTGAAACACAGACCGTGGGAAGCCGACGGCGTGACAAAAGTCAATGTAATCGACGAGGTTCATGCGATGAACCAGGGTA
Source organism: Ruegeria sp. BJ5 (assembly GCF_056537865.1). NCBI lineage: Bacteria > Pseudomonadati > Pseudomonadota > Alphaproteobacteria > Rhodobacterales > Roseobacteraceae > Ruegeria > Ruegeria sp. BJ5. The sequence goes on along the minus strand of NZ_JBQFSH010000001.1, from coordinate 411,493 downwards.
CTGAACCAAGAAACTGGTGGCGCAGCCGCCGATCGAAATGACCGCCCGACAGACGGACGAACGTAAACAAGGAAACGCGAAATGACCGACGTTAAGACCCAGATCGACGAGACCGTCAAAAGCAACGATGTGGTGCTGTACATGAAGGGCACCAAAGAAATGCCGCAGTGCGGATTTTCATCTCGGGTGGCCGGTGTTCTGAACTATATGGGTGTCGAATACACCGACGTGAACGTTCTGGCCGACGAGGAAATCCGCCAGGGCATCAAGGACTATTCGGACTGGCCGACTGTGCCTCAACTCTACGTCAAGGGCGAATTTGTGGGTGGTTGTGATATCATCACGGAAATGACCCTGTCGGGGGAGCTGGACACGCTGTTCGACGAAAACGGTGTCGCCTACAACAAGGAAGCCGCCGACAAAATCCGCGAGGCAAACGCCTGATCAGCCGCTCAGCGGCTGACACAGTCTTTCAAAATATCGGTTTCGTCGGTGGCTCCGGCCGCCGCGAAACTGACCATCGCGTTCCAGCCCTTCGACCGCAGGGTATACGTCCCCTGCCCGTTCACTGACTCGTAACGGATACCCGAGCCGCTCTGGACCTGGCGCAACGCAATCAACTGGCCATCGACGATCATAGCCGCAGCCCCTACGCCGTCGGACGGATTGAAGTATGTCACGGGCAGCTCAACGCCATTCTCGCAGGTGAAGGTCACCGATAGGATGTCGATCTGTGCCATTGCCGGGCCCGAGACCGCCCCGACCAACGCCGCCAGGCACAAACTCCGCAAATGTGTCATCTCGCGTTCTTCTCTTCGATCACCGAGGCCAGCGCCTCGGCTCGTGCCGCCATCTCTGCAAGTGTGTCGGTAACCGAGGGCGGGACAACGGCCACTTCGATCCGTTCTGGTTCTGGCGCGGGCGCACTGCGCATACGCTCCAATTCGCCTTCAACTTCGGCCAGCTTCGCCTCGAGTGTCTTGATGCGATCCTCGGTGGCCGCCGCTTTGTCGGCCAGCATAAGCCCCGCCATCAACAGCATCCGCGACTCGGGCATACGGCCAATCTGGTCGGCCATCACCTGGGCCTCATCATCCAGCATCTTCGCGGCTGCGTGCAGAAACGGTTCCTCGCCGTCCTGGCAGGAAACCTCAAATCCGCGCCCGCCAATATGAATGGTAACCTCGGGCATTACTCTACCTCTCCTTCGGCCAGGTTGGCGTGGGTCAGCAAAGGCTCGAGCCGCGCCAGAACCGCATGAGCTTCGGCCGCGTCGGTGGCGCGGGCGGCCCGGGTGGCCTCCAGTTCGGCCACCGTTGCCTTGTTCAGAAGCTCGGCATCGGGAACGCCGTCCTCGGCAGCCTTTCGCAACTCGTCGACCGCTTCGCGCAATTGGTCATTTGCCTTTCGCAAGCGCTGCAGGTCGTCATCAAGCCGCGACATGGCGGCGCCGTGGCTGGTGCGTTCGGCCCGCAGCATTTCCAGTTCGGCATTCAATTCGGGGATACGCTCTGAATCCTCCAGTTGCCGCCGCAATTCGGAAATCTCGGCCTTCAGCGCTGCAACTTCGTCCTGATTTTCCAGCGCGGCCTTGGCTTCGGACAGTTCGGCACGCGCGGCCTCGACGGTGGCCAGTTTCGCAATGGACTCGCCCAACTGGGCGCGCAATGCGTCGATTTCCTGATCATGCCGCTCCCTCAGAGACTTCAGGCGCTCTTCCAATTGCGCATTGGCCAGCTTTTCCTCGTCCAGAGCGGCGCGCAATTGTCCATCTTCGCTGCCCGAGACCGGACCCGCCGATTGCAACGCCTCGATCCCGGTGCCAATCCGATCCATCGCAGCCATGATGCGTCGCTGTAAGTCTTCGATCTGGCTCATTGCCCCTGTCACCTATTTACCAAGGTTCGTTCTGTTTTTCCGATGGCCGAATCAATACGGCTCGTACCGGTACTTAGTCTAACGGAATGTTCGCCAAAATACCCACTCTTTGCTTTCAAAGGCTTGAGCAACACTCTTGAAGCGATGGCAATGCGCCGCGCCGGGTTCCGCTTGCACTTTGGGGGGTGGATGGTATTCAGCCCGCAATCTGCCGTAATCCAAAGGAACAACACCCGTGGACCTGACTGCGCTGCGCAATGCCAACCCTGAACACTGGGCGAAGGCTGCGGCCATTCGCACCCTGACCCTTGATGCTGTCGCCGCCGCCAATTCCGGCCATTCCGGAATGCCGATGGGCATGGCCGACGTCGCGACCGTGTTGTTTGAAAAACACCTGAAATTCGACGCCTCGGCCCCAAACTGGCCTGACCGCGACCGGTTCATCCTGTCGGCTGGTCATGGCTCGATGCTGATCTATTCCCTGCTCTACCTGACGGGCTACAGCGCAGTTACTCTGGCCGAGATCAAAAACTTCCGCCAACTGGGCGCGAAAACCGCCGGCCACCCGGAAAACTTCCTGATTGACGGTGTCGAAACCACCACTGGCCCTCTTGGGCAAGGAATTGCCAATGCCGTCGGTTTTGCGATGGCCGAAGAAATCCAGCGGGCTCATTACGGCAAAAAGGTTGTCGACCACTACACCTATGTGATCGCCGGTGACGGCTGCCTGATGGAGGGTGTCAGCCAGGAGGCCATCACCCTGGCCGGTCGGCACGAGCTCAGCAAGCTGATCGTGTTCTGGGACAACAACAACATCACCATCGACGGCACCGTGGACATTGCCGACCGCACTGATCAGGTGCGCCGGTTCGCCGCTTCGGGCTGGCATGTGATCGAGATTGACGGCCACGACCCCAAGGCCATCGATGCGGCGATTGTCCAGGCAAAAGCGTCGAAGAAACCGACCATGATCGCTTGCGAAAGCCATATCGCGCTGGGTCATGCCGCGCAGGATACCTCGAAAGGTCACGGCGCATTGACCGATGCCGAACAGCTGCAGGCCGCCAAGGATGCATATGGCTGGCCGCACGGACCGTTCGAAATTCCGACCGAGGTGAAATCCGCGTGGGAAGCGATCGGCGCGCGTGGCGCAATGGAACGGAAGGCCTGGGAAGAACGTTTTGCCCAACTGTCCGAGCGCAAGCAGGCCGAATTCAACCGCGCCTACGCGTTCGAGGCGCCGAAGAAGCTGGCTGGCGCCATCCGTGCCTTCAAAAAGCAGGTTTCCGAGGATCAACCCAAGCTGGCCACCCGCGCCTCGTCGGAAAAGGTGCTGAACGTCGTGAACCCGATCATGACCGAGACGGTCGGCGGATCGGCGGACCTGACCGGGTCGAACAACACCAAATCAGCCGATATGGGCGTGTTCTTGCCGGAAAACCGCAAGGGCCGCTATATCCACTACGGCATCCGTGAACACGGCATGGCCGCGGCGATGAACGGCATGGCGCTGCATGGTGGCATCCGCCCCTATGGCGGCACTTTCATGGCCTTCACCGACTATGCGCGCCCGTCGATGCGTTTGGCCGCGCTGATGAAGATCCCCAGCGTTTTCGTGATGACCCATGACTCGATCGGTCTGGGCGAAGACGGCCCGACGCACCAGCCGGTCGAGCATCTGGCGATCTCGCGCGCAACGCCGAATACCTATGTGTTCCGCCCTGCCGACACCGTCGAAACCGCCGAGGCCTGGGAACTGGCGCTGACCTTCAAGGACAGCCCCTCGGTCCTGTCGCTGACCCGCCAGGGCGTGCCGACCGTGCGCACCCAGCACAAGGCCAAGAACCTGACCGCCCAAGGCGCCTATGTTCTGGCCGAGGCCGAGGGCAAGCGTCAGGCGATCCTGATCGCCACCGGGTCCGAGGTGTCGCTGGCCATGGAGGCAAAAGCGATGCTCGAGGCCGAAGGGATCGGCACCCGGGTCGTTTCGATGCCCTGCATGGAGCTGTTCGCCAAGCAGGACGAAGCCTATCGCAAGAAGGTCCTGCCCGCCGGCCCCGTCCGCGTCGGCATCGAGGCCGCCGTCCGTGCCGGGGGCTGGGACCGCTGGCTGCTGGGCGAGCGCGGCCGCGAGGCCAAGGCCGGTTTCATCGGCATGTCGAGCTTTGGTGCGTCCGCTCCCGCAGGCGAACTGTACAAGCATTTCGGCATCACCGCCGAGGCGACGGTTGCCAAGGTCAAGGGATTGCTGGGCTGATCCAGCCGGTCCACGCAATCAAAGGGCGGCCATCGTGCCGCCCTTTTCCTTTGGGCCTCAATGGTCCGCTGTCTGCTCTGCCTTTTTGGGCCACAGCGGCGCGATGACCTTGGTCGCCAACGGGATCAGAACGAACCCCCAAGCCAGCCCGAACACACCGTCCATCGCAGCCTTGCTGATCCACTCCACCGCGCCGACCCATTGATCGGACACGGCATGACCGGCCGCATAGGCCCAATCGTGGATGTGGTGGCCGAGCCAGCCAAAGCCCAGCACCTCGAGCCCATGGATCATGATCGAGCCGCCGACCCACAACATCGCCGCCGTACCCACGACCGACAGCGTCTTCATGACCTTTGGCATCGCCTTGACCAGCCCGCGGCCCAACCCGCGGCCGATCGGTGTCGGCGCGTTCTTGGCCAGATAAAGCCCGACATCGTCCATTTTGACGATCAACGCGACCGAGCCATAGACGGCCACCGTGACACCGATCCCCACAACCGCCAGCGTCGCGGCCTGCATCCAGACATTCGGCGCCTCAATGGCAGAAAGAGCGATGGTCATGATTTCGGCCGACAGGATGAAATCGGTCTTGATCGCGCCCTTGATCTTCTGCTCCTCCAGATGACCCGGATCACGGACGTTCATGTCTTCTTCGATCACGTGGCTTCCATGCGGAAACAGCACGTGAAAAATCTTCTCGGCGCCCTCGAAACACAGGTATGACCCGCCGATCATCAGCAAGGGCGTTATCAGCCACGGCGCGAAGTTCGCCAGCAACAGCGCCACAGGCAGCAGCAGAATGACCTTGTTGAACATCGACCCGCGCGCGATGCGCCAGATGATCGGCAACTCGCGCGCCGGAGCAAACCCTTGGACGTATTTCGGCGTAACGGCCGCGTCATCGATGATCACACCGGCGGTCTTGGCCCCCGCCTTGCCGGCAGCCGCCGCAACATCGTCGACCGAGGCCGCCGCCACCTTGGCGATTCCCGCTACATCGTCCAACAGGGCCAGCAAACCGCTCATGCCGCATCCTTTCCGTTCATCTGTCGCACTTTGGACCCTAACCGATCCGACAGCTAGCGCAAGCGTTAGCGCAACCACACCAAGTTTGCGCTAACACATTGCAAATATGGTATTTTCCATCTTTTTAGATGGACCGATCATCGCTATATCGCCCGGAACACAAGCGGATTTGGAGACGTCACATGACCATCAAGGTCGGCATCAATGGTTTTGGCCGCATCGGCCGCTGTACCCTGTCGCACATCGCCGCGTCAGGCCGCAACGATATCGAAGTGATCAAGGTCAACGCCACGGGACCGCTTGAAACCTCGGCGCATCTGCTGAAATACGACAGCATCCACGGCCGCTTTCCACGCGATGTCTCGATCAGCGGCAACACGATGGACCTGGGTCGCGGGCCTATGCAGATGTTTTCGACCTACGACATGAACGAGCTGGACTGGGAAGGCTGTGACGTCGTTCTGGAATGCACCGGCAAGTTCAACGACGGGCTGAAGGCGAAAACACACCTTGAACGTGGCGCTCAAAAGGTTCTGCTGTCGGCTCCGGGCAAGAACGTGGACAAAACGATCGTGTTCGGCGTCAACCACAACAGCCTGACCGCCAACGACAGGATGGTGTCGAATGGCTCGTGCACCACGAATTGCCTTGCCCCGCTTGCCAAGGTTCTGGACGAAGGCATCGGCATCGAAAACGGCATCATGACCACGATCCACGCCTATACCGGCGACCAGCCCACGCTGGATCGCCGCCACAGCGACCTGTACCGCGCCCGCGCCGCCGCCATGTCGATGATCCCCACCAGCACCGGTGCCGCCAAGGCGCTAGGCGAGGTTCTGCCGAACCTCAAGGGGCGCCTGGACGGTTCGGCCATTCGCGTGCCCACGCCGAACGTGTCCGCCGTCGACCTGACCTTCCGCGCCGCGCGCGAAGTGACCGTCGACGAAGTCAACGCCATCGTCGCCGAGGCCGCCAAGGGGCCCATGCAGCGCGTTCTGGGCTATGAACCGGCGCCGCTGGTGTCGACCGATTTCAACCACACCGAGGAAAGCTCGATCTTCGCGCCCGACCAGACCCGTGTCGTCGATGGCCGCATGGTCCGCGTGCTTGCCTGGTACGACAACGAATGGGGCTTCTCGGTACGCATGGCCGATGTCGCCGTCGCCATGGGGCGCCTTAACTGATCTCATCAAGACCGCTTGAACCGCGTCGCCCGCTCAGGTTATCTGAGCGGGCTTTTTTGTTCGGAGCAGCAATGACAAACCAAATCGCGATCTGGCTGGGAGTCCTCATCCTTGGTGGTCTGATGCTGGATTTCGCGCTGTTTGGAACCGAGCACCTCCTGTTCCTCGGCAAGAAGTTCTACGACTTTCTCGACTGGGTCGCGTTCTGGCGCTGACAGAGGTTTTGCTTGACATTTTCGCCTGACTGCCTTTGTTAGCGCTAACTGATTTCAATCGCGGCTTAGCGGCCATTTAGACGGAGCGCGACATGACACTCAAACTTGCTATCAACGGATTTGGACGGATCGGGCGCGGTGTCCTGCGCGGCCTGATGGAAAGCGGTCGTACGGATGTGCAGATCGTCGCGATCAACGACCTCGCCAAACCGGAAATGAATGCGCATCTGTTCGAGTTCGACAGCGTGCATGGCCGCTACGCCAAACCGGTCACCCTGAGCGAGGCCGGGCTGGACGTAGGCGCAGGCCCGATCCGGCTGACCAGCGAGCGCGACCCAGAGGCGCTTGATTGGTCGGACGTCGACGTGGTTCTGGAATGCACCGGCGTGTTCCGCACGCGCGAAGCTGCGTCTCGCCATTTCAAGAACGGCGCGAAGAAGGTTCTGATTTCGGCGCCAGCACGTGGGGATGGCGAGGTAAAAACCGTGGTGTTCGGCGTGAACGACCACGAGCTGACCGCCGCCGACACCGTGGTTTCCAACGCATCCTGCACCACCAACTGCCTGTCGCCGGTCGCTGCCGCGCTGGATGCGGGCTTGGGTATCGTACACGGCAACATGACCACGGTGCACGCCTACACCGCCAGCCAGCCGGTGCATGACACTGCCGGAAAGGACCCGTACCTGTCGCGCGCGGCTGCCCTGTCGATGATCCCGACCACCACCGGCGCGGCCTCGGCCGTGGGGCTGGTTCTACCGCAACTGCAGGGCAAGCTGACCGGTCAGGCGATCCGGGTTCCCACTCCGAACGTCTCGGTCGTCGATCTGGTGGTCGAGGTATCGCGCCCCACCACCGAAGACGAGGTCAACGCCCTGTTCACCGAGGCAGCGGCCAAGATCCCGACCGTTCTGGCCGCGGAAATTCGCCCGTTGATCTCGATCGACTTCAACCACGATTCCCACAGCTCGACCGTGTCGCTGGCCGAAACCAAAGTGACCGACGGCACGCTGGTTCGCGTTCTGGCCTGGTACGACAACGAGTGGGGGTTCTCGAACCGGATGCTGGACACCGCTGCCGCGATGGGCGCCCTAGCCTAACCGCTCTTTCAGCGCGATATTGACTTGGGGCGTGACGAATTTCGACACGTCCCCACCCAGCCGGGCGATTTCCTTGACCAGTTTCGAGGCAATCGCCTGGTGTCGGGCTTCAGCCATCAGGAACACGGTCTCGATCGAATCGTCGAGCGCCCGGTTCATCCCAACCATCTGAAATTCATATTCGAAATCGGCAACAGCACGCAGACCGCGTACGATGATCTGCGCCCCTACGTCCCGGGCGCAGTCTATTAGCAGGTTTTCGAACGGATGCGCAACAATTTCAGTGCCGGTCTGTTCGGTCAGGTAGGCACATTCCGCCTCAATCATCGCCACCCGCTCTTCCAGCGAGAACAACGGACCCTTGTCGCGGTTGATCGCGACGCCAATCACCAGCTTGTCGACCAGCATGGCTGCCCGGCGGATGATATCGATATGACCCATGGTGATGGGGTCAAAGGTTCCCGGATATAATCCAACCCGCATCGCGCCCTCCTGAGCAAGAAAATTTCTGCGCAAGCAAACACAAGTTTTCCGCAGCTGCAAGAGGCCGCAATGTCGTCAGATGGGGCTAGTGCCCCATGATCATGCCCTGCAGGGCATCTTTTTCCATGGCCAGTTCTGACAATTGCGCTTTTACGACGTCGCCCAGAGTGACGATCCCAATCAGTTTGCCATCTTCGACAATCGGCATGTGCCGGAACCGACCTTCGGTCATACGAGCGAGAACGTCCTGCACCTTATCTTGTTGGGTGGCGGTCACCAGTTTCTTGGTCATGTAGGCGCTTACCGGCTGTGTCAGGCACCCGCTGCCACTGGCGGCCAATTCCCGCACGATATCGCGTTCCGAGAGGATGCCGGCTGCGGTTTCGCCATCGTCCTCCGATACGATCACCGTACCAATGCGCTTATCGGCCAGAATCTTTGCCGCGTCGGACACGGTCATCGAAGGCGCCACCGTCACAACCCCGTCCGTCGACTTGGACTTCAGAATGGCCTGTACAAGCATGGGCAATACCTCCGAAATAATTTTCCCGTTTTCCAAAGCGTTGCCCGATTAGATCAGCCTGTCAAGCTTGGGCTTCGGCTTCCAGCCGCGCAACTTCGTCGCGAATTCCCCGGCTGAGCGCATCTGCAAATCGGTTCAACCGTTCGTTGCGTTGATCACCCTGATGGCGAACCAGGTGAAAGCTGCGCGTCAGACTGACTTGATCCGTCAGAATTTTTTTCAACTGAGGATGGAATGGCAACGTGAAGTCATGCGCGATACACACCCCGGTACCCAACGAGGCTTGCCGCAGTTGCACCGAGACCGAGTTCGATGCAAGTGGGACACGATCAATACCGAGATCGTTGAGGTAATCGAGCTCGCGGTCGAAGATCATATCCGGGATGTAACCGATCATGCGGTGACCCTTCAGGTCATTGACCGAGCGAATGGGACCATGTCGCGAAAGATAGTCGGCGGTTGCCACCATATGCAGCTTGTAGTCGCTGATCTTTTGCACCAGCAGCTTGCCGGCCGTTGGGGCGCTGACGGTGATGGCCATATCCGCCTCGCGGCGCGATAGGTTGATGATCCGCGGCAAGGCCAGGATCTGTATGTCCAGGTCCGGATTCGAGTCGCTGATTTTGGCGCAGACTTGCGGCAGCAGATAGTTGGCGCTTCCGTCCGGAGCACCAATCCGGATTTGACCGCTCAGCGACTTGGTCGCGCCCTCCATCGCGCCAGCCGCTGCGCGCATCGCCTCTTCAGCGCCTTGAGCGTGCTCGAACAGTCGCTCTCCGGCCGAGGTCAGTACGTAGCCCTGTGGTGACTTCGTAAAAAGCGGCGCTTTCAGTGCCAATTCCAACCGGGAAACCCGCCGCCCAACTGTCGCCGGGTCGATCTTGAGCAACCGCCCGGCCGAAGACAGGCTTTCCTCGCGCGCAACCGCCAGGAATACGCGCATGTCATCCCAGTTCGGATCCATCCCTACCCTTGCATTTTTGCAAAACTCTTTTGGGATATTGCCTCTGTTCATGAGATTTATGCAAGCCTATGCTGCGCGCAAATTCAGCGGAGGAGTTTGCGATGCAAGACCTGACCCATTTCATCAACGGTGAATACACGCCCGGCACATCCGGTCGATTTGACGACGTCTACAACCCCGCCACGGGCGAGGTTCAGTACAAATGCCCGATGGCCAGCGCCGCCGAGACGACAGCAGCAATCGAACACGCCGCTGCAGCCCAGCCCGCATGGGGCGCGACCAACCCGCAAAAGCGCGCCCGCGTGATGATGCAGATGGTCCACCTGATGCATCGCGACATGGAAAAGCTGGCCGAAGCGCTGAGCCGCGAGCACGGCAAGACCCTGCCCGACGCCAAAGGCGACCTGCAGCGCGGGCTAGAAGTGATCGAATACTGCATCGGCGCCCCGCAGATGCTGAAGGGTGAATTCACCGACAGCGCCGGCCCCGGCATTGACATGTATTCCATGCGTCAGCCGCTGGGTGTTGTCGCCGCCATTATGCCGTTCAACTTCCCGGCCATGATGCCTTTGTGGCATGTCGGCCCTGCACTGGCCTGCGGCAACGCGGTGGTGCTGAAGCCCTCGGAACGTGACCCCTCGGTACCGCTGATGCTGGCCGAACTGTTCGTCGAAGCCGGTCTGCCCAAAGGTGTGTTCCAAGTCGTCAACGGCGACAGGGAAGCCGTGGATACACTGCTGGACAGCGAGATCATTCAGGGTGTGTCCTTCGTCGGCTCGACCCCCATCGCGCAGTACATCTATTCGCGCGCCACGGCGAACGGCAAACGCGCCCAGTGTTTTGGCGGGGCTAAGAACCACATGATCGTCATGCCCGACGCCGACCTGGATCAGGCCGCCGACGCGCTGGTGGGCGCCGGTTTCGGCGCTGCCGGCGAACGCTGCATGGCCGTTTCGGTGGCCGTTCCGGTGGGCGAGGAAACCGCTGACGCGCTGATCGAGAAGTTGGTGCCGCGCATCGAAAAGCTGAAGGTCGGCCCCTATACCGCGGGCGACGACGTCGATATGGGGCCAGTCGTGACCGCCGCCGCCAAGGAACGCATCTTGGGCCTGATCAACTCGGGCGTGGAACAGGGCGCGAAACTGGTGGTCGATAACCGCGACTTCAAGCTGCAGGGCTATGAAGACGGTTTCTTTGTCGGCCCCCACCTGTTCGACCATGTCACCCCCGACATGGATATCTACAAGCAGGAGATCTTCGGCCCCGTTCTGTCCACCGTCCGCGCCGGATCTTACGAAGAGGCGCTGAAGCTGGCGATGGACCATGAATACGGCAACGGCACCGCGATCTTCACCCGCGACGGCGACACAGCCCGTGATTTCGCCAGCCGGGTCAATATTGGCATGGTTGGTATCAACGTCCCGATCCCGGTGCCGCTGGCCTATCACACCTTCGGCGGCTGGAAGAAATCGATGTTCGGAGACCTGAACCAGCACGGCCCCGACAGCTTCAAGTTCTACACTCGCACCAAAACCGTGACGTCGCGCTGGCCGTCGGGCATCAAAGAAGGTGGCGAGTTCAACTTCAAAGCGATGGACTAACAGACTGATTTAAGAACAAAGGCCGCCCTAAATTGGGGCGGCCTTTTTGTCCGCAGGCAAACCCAATTCGCCAACCGTTACCTTGTGCACCTTCTGCTTGGCAAAAAACTGCGCAATCCGGCACGCGTTCACGAGAATTTCAGCACCGACCTCTGGCTTCACCTCTCTGCCCGGCATAAATTGGCCAAAAATTCGAGCAGTCAGTCGCCAGGAGGCCATCGTGACAACCAGAATTTCCCGCCGCTCTGCCCTTTTGGGGGTAGCATCCGTATTGGCGTCGCCGACTTTGTTGCGGGCGCAGAGCCAGGACGCCTTCCCTCAAACCGAAGAGGCGATCAGTACTCAGCTTCCCGTTCGCCGCAACGTATCGTCCTTTTCCAAGCAGGACTGGCAGGATCACTTCGATGAACTGGGCGTGGGCTGCTTGCTGGCTGACATAACCAGCCGCGCGGTGCATTACTGGGGTCCTGACGGTACCTACAAACTGTACCCCAGCTCGGTTCCCATGAGCGAAGAGCTGACCAAACGCGGCTACACCGAAGTCGTGCGCAAAGCGGAAAATCCCAGCTGGACGCCGACCGCATCGATGCGCGAGCGCGATCCCAACCTGCCGGTCCGCATGGAAGGTGGGGATCCGGGCAACCCACTTGGCACCCGCGCCATGTACCTTTCCTGGCCGGCTTACCTGGTGCATGGCACACATGACACCCGCAAGATCGGACGCCAAAGTTCATCCGGGTGCATCGGGTTGTACAACCAGCATGTCGAGGAACTGTATCCTCTGGTCCAGATCGGAACAAAAGTCAGACTGCTGTGAAACGACAAAGCCCCGGCTGATCGACCGGGGCTTCGATTTTGTGGCGAGTGGCTTGATTACTCGGGGATCAGAACCGTGTCGACAACGTGGATGACACCGTTGCTGGCTTCGATGTCGGCCTGAACGACATTCGCTCCGTCGACCTTGACGCCGTTCTTGGCATTGACGCTCAGACGTTCGCCCTGAACGGTCAGAACCTTGGCCCGTTTACCCGCGATGTCACCCGACATCACTTTGGCCGGCACAACGTGATAGGTCAGGATGGCGACCAACTGATCCTTGTTTTCGGGCATCAGCAGCGTCTCGACGGTGCCCTCAGGCAGGGCGGCGAACGCTTCATCGGTGGGCGCGAACACCGTGTAAGGGCCTTTGCCCTTCAGCGTGTCCACCAGACCGGCGGCCTGAACTGCGGCAACCAGCGTGTTGAACGACCCGGCCGAAACGGCGGTGTCCACGATGTCTGCGGCTTGGGCTTTCATCGGCAGTGCGAGTGCGACGGCGGCTGCGGCACCCATGAATGTACGACGGAACATGTTTAGTCTCCTCTCCAGCGTGATATGGAAAGGGGTACGCGCGCTTTCGAAAAGCGGATCACGAAAAAATCTGCTTTACCGCTTCTGAACCCAGATACTCTGCGCTCGGCCTTCTGTCAGAAAGGGCAAGGCTTCGACGGCATCGGGACGCGCCTGCTGAAGGTAGTATCCGGGCCAAAGCATTGAAAAAGAACCAGATTGCAGCAAAGCGTGCAGCATGTACTGCTCGCCCCAACCCGGGCAGTCATAGAAAAACCGCTTGGGGTATTCATAGGGCAAAAAAACATCGTGGACATGGATCACGACGCCGGGTTTCAGGTTCGGGATGATGCGGCAGAACAGATGCGCTACGTCATTGCTCATGCGCACGACATGGCTCGAATCGATGAACAGAACGTCTCCGGCCTCGAGCTGATCGAACACGGATGCGTCGACCTCTTCCAGTCGTTTCTGTTCGAATTGATCAATAACATGCGCGATGTCTGCGCGCGGATACGGGTCAACCGCGGTGATCCGGGTTTCCAGGCCACCATCAAGAACGGCCTGCCGGGTCACTCGGGTGGAGTTTCCACATCCGACCTCGACGACGCGTTTCGGCTTGAACCGTCGGATCATCAAGTACAGAGCATCGGCATCGGGACTGTCGTAGTACCCGTTGCCGATCCGGTAGCCGGTCTGGTTCCGCTCAGGATCCTTTAAAGCAGCCAGTGCTTCGGCATGGACCGTATATTCGGCGACCAGTTCGGCAATATCGAACCCTTCCATCCCGGGTGACAGGGCATAGGCCGGTCGGGTCAGGCCGCCTGCCCGCTCGAATGCTTCAAGCCGTGCCCGCTCATCCCGCTCGGGGGCCTTGTCGATCAACCGTGTGCCGAACCTGTCCAAGAATGCATTGAGCTTCGGGAATTTCCTTGGTTTCACGACACACGGCTCCAATTATCTGTCTGGCTTCTGCGGTGCTTACCGTCGGCACACGGGTCAGCGCAAGGTCGATGGCGCCAAAGCCTTGGCAAAAGAGCAGATTCCGTATTCACTGAATCTGAAGAGGGAACGGGAGGCCCGCACATGCAGCAGGATTTCACGATCGGCATCGAAGAGGAATACCTGCTTGTCGATCGCGACAGCTTGCAACTGGCTCAGGCGCCCGAGGCATTGATGAAGTCCTGCCAGGCGGACTTTGAGGGCCAGGTCAGCCCGGAATTCCTGCAATGCCAGATCGAGGTTGGAACCCGCCCGCATACCACGGTCAAATCCGCACGAGAGGACCTCAGGCGGCTGCGGTCCGGTGTCGCCAAGCGCGCCGCCGAGCACAACATGGCACCGATCGCCGTGTCCTGCCACCCGTTTGCAGATTGGAAAGACCAGCATCATACGCGCAAGGAACGCTATGACAACCTGCAACATGCCCTCGGCGGCGTGGCCCGCCGGATGCTGATCTGCGGCATGCACGTGCATGTGGGCGTCGAGGATGAGGCGCTGCGAGCCGACCTGATGCCACAGCTCAGCTATTTCCTGCCGCATCTGCTGGCGCTTTCAACCTCCTCACCATTCTGGAACGGACAGGATACCGGGCTGTCTTCCTATCGCCTGACGGTGTTCGACAACCTGCCCCGCACCGGCCTGCCCCCCATTTTTGGCAGTTGGTCCGAATACGAGCGCACCACCGGTGTCCTGGTCGAATTGGGTGTAATCGAGGATACCTCGAAAATCTGGTGGGACCTCCGACCGTCGCACAGCTATCCGACTCTCGAGACGCGGATCATGGATGTGCAGCCTCGCATGGAACACGCGCTGTCGCTGGCGGCCATGGTACAGGCATTGACCCGAATGCTCTGCCGTCTGAAAGACCGCAACCTGCGCTGGCGGCAATATGATCGGTTCCTGATCGGCGAAAACCGTTGGCGAGCGCAGCGCTACGGTGTGGGTGAAGGGCTTATCGACTTCGGAGACCGCTCGATCAAGCCGATGCCCGACCTGATGGGCGAGTTGATGGGCATGTTGGCCGAAGATGCCGAAGCATTGGGCACCATGGCCGAGTTGGCCCGTTTGCGTCAGATCGCCGAGAGCGGCACCTCAGCCACGCGACAGCGTCGCGTTCACGCCGAAGCGCTGGCCAATGGCGACGATCCGGGCCAGGCGGTGGTCCGGCACCTGATTGACGAATTCCACGCTGATCTCTGACTCTCACACCGCATTGAGGATCTGTCTGATCCGGTCGGCCACGGGCTCGTACAGGCTGCGGGCTTTCCAATACCCATTGTGCGAAAACGGATTCCATCCGGTGAAGATATTCCCGACCCGGATTGCCTGGTCGGTGATCTCCCCCGTTCCGACAAGCTGCCCATAGCTGGGCGCGATCGGTCCAAGGGGGAAGCCAAGAACGTCGTGCTTGTCATAATAGTTCTGCCACCAGTTATGGAATTGCAGGGTCAATGGCAATTCCTGGTTGGGGCGTTGGATCGGCGTGATGTCCTGTTCGGGATAGGCGAACAGAAAGATCGGGATGTTGCAGCCAAACGTGACCAGCCCGGCCACTGTCTGCATGTCTTCCACCGGAACACCGTGCTGCGGCAATCCACCGTGGCGCAGATGGCGCTGAAGGTCATAGATGTAATTCGACATGATATGCCCACCCAAGGAATGGGCGACGATCAGGATGGGGGCACGCTCGCCGATCTGAAACCGGACGATGCGTATCACCTGCGCAACTCGTTCATGGATTGCGGCATAGGTTTTGTCGCTGCCGTCGGAGGTCGGGCGATAGGATGCCGCGTCAGACAGGTTGCATACAACGAAACGGCGCGTGCGGTCATAGCCCGTATAGGGGCTTATGCTGTTCAGATAGTCCATCTGCCGGCCCTGCAGGATTTGCGCCCAGATCACCTCGTGCCAGGCAACTTTACTCATGTCCTGCCCCAACTGCCGCCCCACCCGGTCGTGCAAGTCGCTCGAAAACGCCGGCACCGAGGACGGCTGGTTCGGCCCGACCGACTGGCTGCCCATTCCGTGTATCGCTACCACGGCCATCTTGTAATTCGACATCCACAACTCCGATCAATCACTAAAACGAATAGCTCAGCATAACCGCCTTTTGGCAATCACCCAAATCCACCGCACATGCATCACGGGGTTTGCTCCGCGTGAAAAATTTCTGTAAGGATTGCGCAATAAATAAACAGTCGTTCAATTCACGTCGCCACAAGGGGGAGACCGGCCATGGATTTCGCGCTGACCGAGGAACAGACGGCCATTTTCGATATGGCCTACGCGTTCGGGCAAGAACAGATCGCACCTTTCGCCCGTCAGTGGGAGGCCGAGGGCACCATACCCAAGGATCTGTGGCCCAAGGTCGGCGAACTGGGCTTTGGAGGGCTCTACGTGTCCGAAGAATGCGGCGGCTCGGGCCTGACCCGTCTTGACGCCACGTTGGTGTTCGAGGCGCTGTCGATGGCCTGCCCCTCGGTCGCGGCCTTTCTGTCGATCCACAACATGTGCGCCAAGATGCTGGACAGCTTTGCCAGCGATGAATTGAAATCGCGCATCATGCCCGACGTTCTCAGCCTGAACACGGTGCTCAGCTATTGCCTGACCGAACCGGGCTCGGGCTCGGATGCGGCGGCGCTCAAGACACGGGCCGAGCGCACCAACGACGGCTATACGCTGAACGGCACCAAGGCCTTCATCTCGGGCGGCGGCTATTCCGATGCCTATGTCTGCATGGTGCGCACAGGCGGCGACGGACCCAAGGGGATCTCGACGGTCTATGTCGAGGACGGCACACCGGGCCTCAGCTTTGGCGCACTGGAACAGAAGATGGGCTGGAAAAGCCAGCCCACCGCGCAGGTCCAGTTCGACGACTGCAAGATTCCGGCCGAAAACCTTGTCGGGACCGAGAGCGACGGGTTCAAATACGCGATGATGGGCTTGGACGGTGGGCGCCTGAACATCGCCTCATGCTCGCTGGGCGCGGCGCAGGCGGGGCTGGATATGACGCTGCAATACATGTCCGAACGCAAGGCCTTCGGCCAGACAATCGATCAGTTCCAGGCCCTGCAATTCCGGCTGGCCGACATGGAGATCGAACTGCAGGCCGCCCGCACTTTCCTGCGTCAGGCCGCATGGAAGCTGGATCAGGGCGCGCCCGACGCCACCAAATTCTGCGCGATGGCCAAGAAATTCGTGACCGAGACCGGATCGAAAGTGGTCGATCAGTGCCTGCAGTTGCATGGCGGCTACGGCTATCTGGCCGACTACGGCATCGAAAAGCTTGTGCGCGATCTGCGGGTGCATCAAATTCTGGAAGGCACGAACGAGATCATGCGCGTGATCGTCGCCCGCCAACTGCTCGCCCATCGCTGAGGTTTCCATGTCCGATATCGACATCCGCACCACGGGCCGCGCCGGCCGGATCACCCTGACCCGGCCCAAGGCCCTGAATGCGCTGAGCTATGAGATGTGCATGGCCATCGACACCGCCCTGCGCAATTGGCGCGAGGATGACGAGGTCGATCTGGTCATCCTTGATGCCGAGGGCGAAAAGGCCTTTTGCGCGGGCGGAGACATCGCCGAGTTGTACACAACGGGCACCAAGGGCGACTATGCCTATGGGCAGAAGTTCTGGCGGGATGAATACCGCCTGAACGCGATGATCTTCGAGTATCCCAAGCCGGTGGTCAGCTTCCTGCAGGGCTTTACGATGGGCGGCGGCGTAGGCATCGGCTGCCATGGGACACACCGGATCGTCGGCGAAAGCTCGAAGATCGCGATGCCCGAATGCTCGATCGGGCTGGTGCCGGATGTGGGTGGGTCGCTGCTGCTGGCGCTGGCGCCGGGGCGGCTGGGCGAATATCTGGGCGTCACCGGCGCGCGCATGGGTCCGGGCGACGCGATCTATGCCGGGTTCGCAGACCACTTCATCCCGCAGAAGCAATGGCCCGACATGATCGAGATGCTCGAGGCCTCGGGCCAGGCCGACCTGCTGGCCGAACACGCCGCCCCTGCCCCGGACCGCACCTTGCCGCAGGACGACATCGACCGTTTCTTCGGTGGTGAAACCCTGGGCGACGTACTGACCGACCTGCGCAATGGCGACACCGAATTCACGCGCGGCGCGCTCGAGGCGATGGGCCGCAATTCGCCGCTGTCCATGGCCTGCGCGATTGAGATGCTGCACCGCCTGCGCGGCCCCGCCCTGACCATGCGCAAGGCGCTGGAGCTGGAATACCGCTTTACCTTCCGGTCGATGGAGCATGGCGACTTTCTCGAAGGTATCCGGGCGCAGATCATCGACAAGGACCGCAACCCGGAATGGCAGTTTGCGGACATGAACGTACCGGCCGCGGCGGTATCACGGATGCTGATGCCGCTGGGCGCGGACACGCTGACATTCGAGGAGGAGTGAAACATGAAGATCGGATTCATTGGCCTGGGCAACATGGGCGCGCCGATGGCGGCCAATCTGGCCAAGGCCGGTCACGACGTGACCGGATTCGACACCGCGGGCGTGTCGGTCGAGGGCGTGACCAAGGCTGAAACGGCCATTGATGCTGTCCGCGGGGCCGAGGCGGTCATCACCATGCTGCCCAATGGCGACATCCTGCGCGCGGTGGCCGATCAGATCATTCCGCACATGGAGAAAGGCGCGGTGTTCATCGACTGCTCGACCGTCGATGTGGACAGCGCCCGCGCCGTGGCGAACCAGGCCGAACAGGCCGGGCTTCTGGCCGTGGACGCGCCCGTTTCGGGCGGAATCGGTGGCGCGGCCGCAGGCACGCTGACCTTCATGGCCGGTGGCTCGGACGCGGCCTTTGCCAAGGCGGCCCCGCTGTTCGAGATCATGGGCCAGAAGGCGGTGCATTGCGGCGCGGCGGGCGCCGGTCAGGCCGCCAAGATCTGCAACAACATGATCTTGGGCGTCACCATGATCGCCACTTGCGAGGCCTTTGCCTTGGCCGACAAGCTGGGCCTGGACCGGCAGAAGATGTTCGACGTGGTCAGCACTTCGTCTGGCTACAGCTGGAGCATGAATGCCTATTGCCCCGCCCCCGGTGTCGGGCCGCAGTCACCTGCCGACAACGGCTACAAGCCCGGTTTCGCTGCCGAGCTGATGCTCAAGGATCTGCGGCTCAGCCAGCAGGCCGCCGAAAGCGCCGATGCGGACACACCGATGGGCCAGATCGCCACTGCACTGTACGAACAGTTCGTCGAATCCGAAGACGGCAAGGGCATGGATTTCTCGGCCATGCTGCCCCGGTTCGAAAAGCGCGGCCGCAGCTGAGCTTGGGCGGCATTTCGCCGCCCAGGGCTTGCACTTCTGGCGGGCATTCCAAAATACTGGGAAAAGCGGCATGACGGCGCGACGAACCGAGGGGAACCGCCCATGAAGACACTGTTGAATATTGCACTGCTTGCCGGCCTGTCACTGACCCCGGTTTCGACGCTGGCTGACAACGGCAAAGGCAAGGGAAAGAACAAGGACACGTTCTCGGTCGAGCGCGTGGCCCCGCAGAAAGGCGCAAAATCCGTTGCCAACTGCCCGCCCGGGTTGGCCAAGAAGGCCGTGCCCTGCGTCCCGCCCGGCCAGGTCAAGAACTGGTACAAGGTCGGCGACCGGATTGATCGCGACTATGTCTGGATCGACGATCCGTACCGCTATGGTCTGAAACGCGGCGGCAACTACGTTCGCGCGGGCGACTACGTTTACAGCATTGACCCCGATACGCGCAAAGTGCTGAACCTGATCGGCGCGGTGGCCGATATTCTGTACTGACGCGCAGGCAGCCTACTCGGCCGCCACGCGTTCGGGGTTCAGCATCGGCTTGAGGTATCGCCCGGTGTGGCTGCGCTCACATTCGGCGACCTCTTCCGGGGTGCCCACGGCCACGATCTCGCCGCCGCCATCGCCACCCTCGGGGCCGATGTCGATGATCCAGTCGGCGGTTTTCACCACGTCCAGATTGTGCTCGATCACGACGACAGTATTGCCCTGATCGACCAGTTCATGCAGCACTTCCAACAGCTTGCGCACGTCTTCAAAATGCAGGCCGGTTGTGGGTTCGTCCAGAATGTACAAGGTCCGGCCCGTCGAACGTTTTGCCAGCTCTTTCGACAGCTTGACCCGCTGCGCCTCGCCGCCCGACAGAGTCGTAGCCTGCTGGCCGACCTTGATGTAGCCTAGCCCGACCCGTGCCAGCGCATCCATCTTGTCGCGGATCGAAGGTACGGCCTTGAAGAACTCCTGCGCGTCCTCAACCGTCATGTCCAGAACGTCGGCGATGGACTTTCCCTTGAACTTGATCTCGAGCGTCTCGCGGTTGTAGCGCGCACCCTTGCAGGTCTCGCAAGTAACATAGACGTCGGGCAAGAAATGCATCTCAATCTTGATGACCCCGTCGCCCTGGCAGGCCTCGCAGCGCCCGCCCTTGACGTTGAAGCTGAACCGCCCGGGCTTGTAGCCCCGCGCCTTCGCTTCGGGCAGCCCTGCGAACCAGTCGCGGATCGGGGTGAAGGCGCCGGTATAGGTGGCCGGGTTCGACCGTGGCGTGCGCCCGATGGGCCGCTGGTCGATGTCGATCACCTTGTCCAGATGTTCGAGCCCTTTGATCGTTTCGCAGGGCGCAGGCGTCTGACGCGCGCCGTTCAGACGCATCGAGGCGGTCTTGAACAGCGTCTCGATCGTCAAGGTCGACTTGCCGCCGCCGGACACTCCGGTCACGCAGACGAACTTGCCCAGCGGAAACTCGGCCGTCACGTCTTTGAGGTTGTTGCCCGAAGCCTTTGCAACCGTTACCTTTTTCTTGTTCCCCTTGCGCCGCTCTGCGGGCACCGGAATTTCCCGCGCCCCCGACAGATACTGCCCCGTGATCGAGGCCGCATCGGCCGCGATCTGCTCGGGTGTGCCGTGACTGACCACCTGCCCGCCATGCACGCCGGCACCGGGGCCGATGTCGAACACATAGTCGGCCTCGCGGATGGCTTCCTCGTCGTGTTCGACGACGATCACGGTATTGCCCTGATCGCGCAGGTTCTTCAACGTACCCAAAAGGCGGTCATTGTCGCGCTGATGCAGCCCGATCGAGGGTTCGTCCAGCACGTAAAGCACCCCGGTCAGGCCCGAGCCGATCTGGCTGGCCAGCCGGATGCGCTGGCTTTCGCCACCTGACAGGGTGCCACTTGAACGAGATAGCGTAAGGTACTCCAAACCTACGTTATTCAGAAATCCCAGCCGCTCGCGGATCTCTTTGAGAATCGCGCGGGCGATCTCGTTCTTCTGGGCGCTCAGGTGGTTCGGCGCGTCCTCTACCCAGGCCAGAGCCTCTTTGATCGACATCTCGACCACCTGGCCAACATGCAGCCCTGCGATCTTGACGGCCAACGCCTCGGGTCGCAGTCGATAACCCTCGCAGGTGTGGCAGGGACGGTTGTTCTGATACCGCTCGAATTCCTCGCGGATCCACGCGCTGTCGGTTTCGCGATAGCGGCGCTCCATGTTCGGGATCACGCCTTCAAAGCTGCGGGTCACCTGATAGACCCGTCCGCCTTCGTCATAGCGGAACTGGATTTCATCATCGCCCGAGCCATGCAGAAACACCTGCTGCACATGCGCCGGAAGGTCCTTCCACGGCGTGTTCTTGTCGAACTCATAGTGGCGCGCGATCGCCTCGATCGTCTGCAGGAAATAGGGCGACTTACCCTTGCGCCACGGGGCCAGCGCACCGTCATACAGTTTCAGCGTTTGATCGGGCACCACAAGCCGTTCGTCGAAAAACAGCTCGACCCCCAGCCCGTCGCAATCCGGGCAAGCCCCAAAAGGCGCGTTGAACGAAAACAGGCGCGGTTCGATCTCGGGGATGGTGAACCCACTGACCGGACAGGCAAAGTTCTCGGAGAACGTGATGCGCTCGGGCTCGCCCTCGCGCGGGGCGGTCTCCAGTATCGCGATGCCATCGGCCAGGTCCAGCGCGGTGCGCAGGCTGTCGGCCAGGCGGGTCTCCATCCCCTCGCGCACGACGATCCTGTCAACGACCACGTCGATGTCATGGCGGAACTTCTTGTCCAGCGTCGGCGGCTCGTCCAGTTCGTAGAACTGGCCATCGACCTTGACGCGCTGGAACCCCTGCTTGCGCAGTTCCAGAAACTCTTTCTTGTATTCACCCTTGCGGTCACGAACGATGGGCGCCAGCAGATAGCCTCGGGTGCCCTCCTCCATCGCAATGGTCCGGTCGACCATGTCCTGCACCTGCTGGGCTTCGATCGGCAAACCGGTGGCAGGGCTGTAGGGCGTGCCTGCGCGCGCGAACAGCAGGCGCAGATAATCATAGATCTCGGTCACCGTTCCCACGGTCGACCGCGGGTTCTTCGACGTGGTCTTCTGCTCGATCGAGATCGCTGGGGACAGGCCGCTGATGTGATCCACATCGGGCTTTTCCATCATGTCCAGAAACTGGCGCGCATAGGCTGAC
This sequence comes from Ruegeria sp. BJ5, assembly GCF_056537865.1. Classification (NCBI taxonomy): domain Bacteria; kingdom Pseudomonadati; phylum Pseudomonadota; class Alphaproteobacteria; order Rhodobacterales; family Roseobacteraceae; genus Ruegeria; species Ruegeria sp. BJ5. Next base: position 389,451 of record NZ_JBQFSH010000001.1, on the reverse strand, counting down.
AGGCTTTCGACATAGCGGCGCTGGCCCTCGGCATAGATCGTGTCGAACGCCAAGGACGACTTGCCCGATCCGGACAGGCCCGTGACGACAACCAGCTGATCGCGCGGAATGTCCACGTCGATGTTTTTCAGGTTGTGCTCGCGCGCGCCGCGCACCTCGATATTCTTCAGCTCAGCCATCCAGGCCCCCAACACACAAGTGTCCTAGAGATAGGCGAGCGACGCTGAGTCTCCAACCGAAAAGTTAGAACAAAGTGTGAACGAGCAGATTTTCTCCGCTTGGGTCACCCGTCTTCGGGCTTTCGCGCCATGGCCCAGGCACAGATCGGAAAATCCGGGTCGTTTTCCAGACTGTCGGTTTCAGGGTCATAGACGGGCGGCCAGACCGGTTCGAGGTTGCGCAAAGCCGCCTGACGGTTGCCCCATTGTGCGGCCTGAATACTTTCCGGATCAAAGCCACATTCGGTCAGCAGGTTGCGCAATCCCCGCGCCGACCAGCGCGAACAGTCGTGCGGTGCGGCATGGAATGGGATGAAGAACGGCACGGCCAACCAAAACCACCCTCCCGGCCGCAGCATTTCGAGCACGTTCAGAGTGGCTTCATAGGGCCGGTCAAGATGTTCCCAGACCTGGTTGGCCAAGATCAGATCGAATTGTCGAACCTCAGCACGCTCATCCATCAGCGGGCCTTTGCAGATATCGTGCTGACGATGCCAGATCTGGGTATGGCTGCGAAACCCGAACTGCGTTCCCCATTTTCCCGAAATTTCGGCGCAATCCAGCGCCTCGGGCCCCAGACTCCCTATCCATTTCTTGCTTTGACGAACCATGACGACGCGGTTCAAGCTGACCATCGAAAACCCCGACTGCGTGCTACCTGCCGGGACCGATTGTCCAGAAAAGCAAAACTGTGTCCACAGGGAACGCAACGACTTTTGAGGAGAAGTGGCGCGGTTGACGGGGCTCGAACCCGCGACCCCCGGCGTGACAGGCCGGTACTCTAACCAACTGAGCTACAACCGCGCATTAGGGTCTATGTCGATCCGTTTGCCTGGATCAAAGGCTGGCAGCGATGGCGCGGTTGACGGGGCTCGAACCCGCGACCCCCGGCGTGACAGGCCGGTACTCTAACCAACTGAGCTACAACCGCCCGCTGCCCGTTCATTGCTGAACGTTGGGGTGTATTATGGCTACGCCCGGGCATCGTCAAGCGGCGTTTTCAAGTTTTTTGCACGAACCGGAAAATTTGTTCCCGAGCGCGTTTGGCATGCTCCTTTGGGATAGCGCCGGCGCGGAGACACCCTAACCCTTGGTTGCCATCGCCGAGCCGCAACAAAACGGCGAACTTGCCAACGAATAGTCAGACGGCAGATTCTACTGCTAACAATTGCCCTGCAAAATCCCCCTCGACACAAATCGCTTGGCTTTCATAGCCGTCCACGTTGCAGTCGTTTCCTAGTTCCGGGACGAATTCAGCGATCAGTGTCTGGTTCATACCAAGGCTTCATTTGTTTCGGTTTCAATCTGGCGCAGCTGGCTCGCTGCATTAACCGCATTTGGGCTGCGCCACTTGTTAGACGCTCAAAACTATCGGACAGGGAAAAAGCCCAGTCACAGGACCCAAACGGTCTTGTCCGGATATGGAAAAAAACCGCATGCCTCCCCTCTTGCAGCCGGATAGAAAGCACTGTAATACGCCGCCCTACGGGTGATTAGCTCAGTGGTAGAGCGCTTCGTTCACATCGAAGATGTCAGGAGTTCAAATCTCTTATCACCCACCATTCCCTCTTTTTCAACGCTTGATACGGATGAGACTCGGCGTCTATCCTTGAGTTCGGGCCGGTGCAGCACCGGCATGGCAATCAGGGACATGCATGGCCGAACTAAAGCGCGACATCGGCCTGGTGGGTCTGACATTCATATCTGTCGGAGGAATCATTGGCTCAGGCTGGCTGTTCGGGCCGCTTCTGGCCGTTCAGCACGCTGGCCCCGCGGCCGTTTTGTCCTGGATAATCGGGGCTGTGGCAATGTTCATTCTGGCCATCACATTCGCCGAAATCTCGGCCATGTTGCCGATCCCCGGAGGGATCGCCCGGGTTCCGCAGTTTTCACACGGCAATATCGTCGCCATGACGATGGGTTGGACTGCCTGGATCGGGTACAACACGACCGCTCCGATCGAGGTCGAGGCGATGCTGTCCTACCTCGCACCCTATGCACGCTGGCTGCATGCGCCATCTGGTGACCTGACCGCGCCCGGACAGGCTGTGGCCTTGGCATTCATGGTGTTCTTCGTCCTGATCAACATGCTTGGCGTAAAGTTCTTTGCGCGGGTCAACACAATGATAACAAGCGCAAAAGTGGCCATTCCAATCCTGTTGTCCGTGGTGCTGATCCTTTCACGTTTCAATGCCGAGAACTTCACGCAGCCCGAGGGGTTCGCACCGTATGGGCTCAAGGGAATAATGGCCGCCGTTTCGACCGGTGGTGTAATCTTCTCGTTCATCGGGTTCAGGCATGTGGTCGACATGGCAGGCGAGGTGCGAAACCCGAAATTCGACATTCCGGCGGCGCTTGTATTGTCGATCATCATGTGTGCGGCGATCTATCTGGGCCTGCAGATCGCTTTCATCGGCTCGCTCGACCCTCAGATGCTGGCGCAGGGCTGGGCCAAGCTGAGTTTTGCCGGAGAAGGCCCTTTGGACGGGGTCATAATGTCCGTTGGGATATTGTGGTTCATCAGCATCCTAAACGTCGGCTCGGTGATCGGACCGTTCGGAAACGCCCTCGTGGCCACCGGCTCGAACGCTCGGATCGCGATGGCCCTGTCGCAGAACGGGTTTCTGCCCGCGCGCATCCAACACCTGTCGGCATTTGGCGTGCCCATCTGGGCGCTGGTGCTCAACTTCCTGATTGGCACTCTTTTCCTTTTGACCATTCCCTTTGAGACGGTGATCGCCCTGAACGGGGCAGCGATCGTCCTGTCCTTCGCCGTCGGCCCCATCGCCGTTGTATGCCTGCGCAGCCTATTGCCAGACAGGCCCCGCTCGATCCGCGTTCCAGCGGTTGGTTTTGTCGGAATGCTGGCCTTTGCGATTGCAACTCTGATCGTCTACTGGAGCGGCTGGGATACGGTCTGGCGCCTGGGCATCACCCTTCTGATCGGACTGCTCCTGCTTTTGGCGCGGTTTCGGGGACGCCTGGAACAGATGGATCTCAAACAGGCCTTGTGGCTCGCGCCCTATCTGGCTGGACTGGGGTTGATCTCGTTTCTTGGTCAATTCGGAGACGGTGCGCTGCACCTGATCCCGTTCGGGTGGGACATCTTGTTGTGCACCCTGCTGTCATCGACCATTTTTTGGATCGCAGTCCGGTCCGCCCTGCCCCCTGAGAAATTCCAGCGCTACATAGACGAGGAAGAAGTTCTGGATCCATCAAAACCTGTAATCGGGCTTTGAATCAGAAAGAGCGGGGATTATTCCCCGCCCTTCTCGTTGTTTTCAGATCAGTGCGCCGTGGCTGAAGGTCCACTGTTATCCGAAGCCTTGGCCGCTGCGGCCGCGGCTTCTTCGGCGGCCTCGTCCCATTCGATCGGCTCAGGTTTGCGCACCAGTGCGCGCTCCAGAACTTCGGACACGTGCTTGACCGGGATGATCTCCAGCCCTTCCTTCACGTTGTCGGGGATGTCGGCCAGATCCTTCTCGTTCTCTTCCGGAATAAGCACCGTCTTGATGCCACCCCGCAAAGCTGCGAGCAGTTTCTCCTTCAACCCGCCGATCGGCATGGCGTTGCCACGCAGCGAAACTTCGCCCGTCATGGCGATGTCCTTGCGGACCGGGATACCGGTCAGAACCGACACGATCGAAGTCACCATCGCCAGGCCGGCGCTGGGTCCATCCTTGGGAGTCGCGCCGTCAGGCACGTGTACATGGATGTCGATCTTGTCGAACTGCGGCGGTTTGACCCCGATCTGAGGCGAAATCGACCGCACATAGGACGAAGCCGCGTCGATGGATTCCTTCATCACATCGCCCAGCTTGCCTGTGGTCTTCATCCGACCCTTGCCTGGCAGCTTCAACGCCTCGATATGCAGCAGGTCGCCACCGACCGAAGTCCAGGCCAGACCGGTCACAACGCCGACCTGATCATCCTGTTCAGCCAAACCGTAACGGAACTTGGGTACACCCAGGAACTCGTGCAGGTTCTCAGCCGTCACGACAACCCGGTCGGTCTCGTTCTTGATGATCCGGGTCAACGATTTGCGCGCCACCTTGGCAATCTCGCGCTCAAGATTCCGCACACCGGCCTCGCGGGTATAGGTGCGAATGATCGCGGTCAGCGCCTCATCGGTCAGCTCGAACTCTTTAGCCTTCAGCCCGTGGTTCTTCACCTGCTTCGAGATCAGGTGCTGCTTCGCGATTTCGCGCTTTTCGTCCTCGGTGTAGCCGGCCAGAGGAATGATCTCCATCCGGTCCAGAAGCGGCCCTGGCATGTTGTAGCTGTTCGACGTGGTCAGGAACATCACGTTCGACAGGTCGTATTCGACCTCAAGGTAGTGGTCCATGAACGTGCTGTTCTGTTCCGGGTCCAGCACCTCGAGCATGGCCGAAGCTGGATCACCACGGAAATCCTGCCCCATCTTGTCGATTTCATCGAGCAAGATCAGCGGGTTCGTGGTTTTCGCCTTTTTCAGCGCCTGAATGATCTTGCCGGGCATCGAGCCGATATAGGTCCGGCGGTGACCGCGGATCTCGGATTCATCGCGCACCCCACCCAACGAGATGCGGATGAACTCGCGCCCCGTGGCCTTGGCGACCGACTTCCCAAGCGAGGTCTTGCCCACGCCCGGAGGGCCGACAAGGCACATGATCGGGCCTTTCAGCTTCTTCGAGCGCTGCTGAACCGCCAGATACTCGACGATCCGCTCCTTGACCTTTTCGAGGCCATAGTGATCGGCATCGAGGATCTGCTGCGCCCGGCCAAGGTCTTTCTTGACCCGAGACTTGGTGCCCCAAGGCAGCGACAGGATCCAATCCAGATAGTTGCGCACCACGGTCGCTTCGGCCGACATCGGCGACATATTCTTGAGCTTTTTCAGCTCGCCTTCCGCCTTTTCGCGGGCTTCTTTCGAAAGCTTGGTCTCGGCGATCTTGGCTTCCAGTTCGGCGATCTCGTTCGCGCCGTCCTCGCCGTCGCCCAGCTCCTTCTGAATGGCCTTCATCTGCTCATTCAGATAGTATTCGCGCTGGGTCTTCTCCATCTGCGACTTGACGCGGGTCTTGATCTTCTTCTCGACCTGAAGAACCGACATCTCGCCCTGCATCAAGCCATAGACCTTTTCCAGACGCTCGCTGATGCTGAGCGTTTCCAGCAGGTCCTGCTTCTGTTCGACCTCGATGCCAAGGTGACCCGAAACCAAATCGGCCAGTTTCGCCGGATCGGTTGTCTCACTGACAGCGGTCAGGGCTTCTTCCGGGATGTTCTTGCGAACCTTGGCGTACCGCTCGAACTCATCGGCGACAGTGCGCAAAAGCGCCTGCGTCGTCGTAACGTCGCCGGGAATTTCGGTCAGGTATTCGGCGCGAGCCTCAAAGAATTCTTCATTCTCAATGAATTCAGAAATCTTGACGCGTGCCTGCCCTTCGACCAGCACTTTGACAGTGCCATCGGGCAGCTTGAGCAGCTGCAGGACATTTGCCAGAACGCCGCTGCGGTAGATACCGTCCTGGGTCGGGTCGTCGACGGAAGGGTCAACTTGACTGGACAGCAGAATTTGCTTGTCATCCTGCATCACCTCTTCCAGCGCGCGCACCGACTTTTCACGCCCCACGAACAGCGGGACGATCATGTGCGGAAACACGACAATGTCGCGCAGCGGCAGAACGGGGTATGAGGAATTAAGAGGCTCTTGCATGCTCTATCCTTATCATTGGCAAGATGGCACTGACCCCTGTTTCAGGCAGCCGTCGGCCATCTCCTTTCTCGGACGATAAAGGTGGGGCGCGGACCGCCCCATTTCAACCTCGTCGCCTTACCTGTACAAATCAGAATGGCCCGAGGTTTCCCCGACTGCAAGGCATCGCGGCAACATATCCACTGATTTTGACTTGGGTCGCCCAACACGCCCGTTAGAGCGGCTCGATATCACCCAGCGCCCGCTGCGCATGGAACTCGGCCTGCCAGACCTCGAATGCACCGGCGGCGATGGCGTCCCGCATACCCTGCATGATCTCTTGGAAATAATGCAGATTGTGCCAGGTCAGCAGCATGCCCGAAATCATTTCGTTGGCCCGGAATACATGGTGCAGGTAGGCGCGCGAGTAATTCGAGCAGGCTGGGCACGTGCACTGTTCGTCCAGCGGACGCGGATCGTCGGCGTGGCGGGCGTTCTTGATGTTCACGACCCCGCGGCGGGTGAACACCTGCCCCGTCCGTCCCGAGCGCGACGGCAGCACGCAATCCATCATGTCGATCCCGCGCGCCACGGCGCCCACGATGTCGTCGGGCTTGCCCACGCCCATCAGATAGCGCGGCTTATCGGTCGGCAGGAAATCAGGCGCATAGTCCAAACAGTCGAACATGGCCTCCTGCCCCTCGCCCACCGCGAGGCCACCAACGGCATATCCCTCGAACCCGATGGCCTTCAGCGCCTCGGCGCTTTCCTCGCGCAGGTCGCGCTCCAACCCGCCCTGCATGATCCCGAACAGCGCATGGCCGGGCCGATCGCCAAAGGCCTCGCGGGACCGTTCGGCCCACCGCATCGACAGGCGCATCGACTCGGCGATCCGATCGCGATCGGCGGGCAAGGCGGGGCATTCGTCGAAACACATCACGATGTCCGACCCCAGCAGGCGCTGGATCTCCATCGACCGCTCGGGTGTCAGCTCGTGCTTCGATCCGTCGATATGCGATTTGAAGGTCACGCCCTTCTCGGTCAGCTTGCGCAGACCCGCCAGCGACATCACCTGGAACCCGCCCGAGTCGGTCAGGATCGGGCGCTCCCAGTTCATGAACTTGTGCAGACCGCCCAAGCGGTCGATCCGTTCGGCCGTGGGCCGCAGCATCAGGTGATAGGTGTTGCCCAGCAGGATGTCGGCACCGGTGGCGCGCACGCTTTCGGGCATCATCGCCTTGACCGTCGCGGCCGTGCCAACGGGCATGAAGGCCGGCGTCCGCACTTCGCCCCGCGGCGTGTGGATTACGCCGGTGCGGGCCTTGCCGTCGGTGGCCTTCAATTCGAATGAGAAACGCTGGGTCATGTCATCGCCTCGGGTCGCTGAACCGGGCAGGCTTTGCCCGATCTGCCCGGCCAATGCAACCCGTCAGGGCAAGCTGGCAACCCTTTGCGTGAACAGGTCCACCACCTGCTGACCGACGACGTCACAGCACACCTGCAGCGGTGGGCGAGACGGGTCCGGCCGGGTTGCCCCAACCTCGGGCCCTTCGGTTACCACTTTCAAACCTGTTTCTTGAATTTCGAACATCGCACGGTGCGAACAGGCGATGACTGCGGTCGAGTCATGCAGACCGCAGCCATCCAATCCGGCAACATCGCGGTAGAAATTCAGATAGAACTGAGAGATATCGTTCAGAAATCCACCGATTTCAGGCGCGCGTCGCGCCAGTTCCCCGAAATCAGCCGCGCGATAGAGCGTTTTCAAGGTCACATCCAGGCCGACCAGAACCGTCGGAGCGGGCTGAGCGAACACCTCGTCTGCGGCTTTCGCATCGTGATAGATATTCGCCTCGGCGTGATCGGTGATGTTGCCGGAACAGAAGACTGCACCGCCCATAATGACCAACTGGCCGATGTTCTGAGCGAAATCCGGATCCAGACGCATCGCATTGGCAATGTTGGTCAGCGGCCCAACCGCGCACACCGTTAGGTCCTTCTTGTAGCGCCGGGCCATCTCGACCAGAAACTCGGCTGCACTCAGGTCGTGGTTCGCGCCGATCTCGGGCACATCGATTACATCGCCAAAACCCTCATCCCCATGCACGTGCCGAGAGGGCGTGTGTGCATCTGCTTCCCATGGAAACGCTGCGCCCTCCGCTACAGGTATGTCCAGCCCAAGCTTGTGAGCCAGAAACCGCGCGTTCCGGCTGGACTGCTGGACATGCGTATTGCCAAAGACCGTAGTCAGGCCAATAAGGTCAATTTCCGGAGCGGCGGCGGCGTAGGCGATCGCCATGGCATCGTCGATGCCGGGGTCTGTGTCTATAATCAGTTTCATTTCGCCCCGATAGCGCAATCAACGGCGGATGCAAAGCAGCCACAACCCGAAATCTCCGTGCTTTGTCCCAATTACCTTGCATGGATATCCTGTTCGGTTCATTTCATAGCTGAGTTGAAATTCAGCCCTTCAATCCCCAAGTGTATACCATTGTACACAAAAAATGAGGACAGAAATGACCGAAGACCAGATCATCGGACTGCTATCATCGAACATCATCTACCTGCTTGGGGCGGCCTTGGTCGTCGTCATCATCCTCAAGGGTATCAAGATCGTTCCACAATCCGAGAAATATGTGGTCGAACGGTTTGGACGCCTGCACTCTGTGCTGGGCCCCGGGATCAACTTTATCGTTCCTTTTCTGGACGTTGCCCGCCACAAGATATCCATCTTGGAACGTCAGCTGCCCAATGCGACGCAGGACGCAATCACCAAGGATAACGTCTTGGTGCAGATCGATACATCGGTCTTCTACCGTATCCTCGAGCCGGAAAAGACCGTTTACCGCATTCGCGACGTCGACGGCGCCATCGCAACGACCGTTGCTGGTATCGTGCGGGCCGAAATCGGCAAAATGGACCTGGACGAGGTTCAGTCAAATCGCGCGCAACTGATTGAACGCATTCAAGAAAGCGTCGAAACCGCGGTTGACGACTGGGGGATCGAGGTAACCCGCGCCGAAATTCTGGACGTGAACCTGGACCAGGCGACCCGCGACGCCATGCTTCAGCAGTTGAATGCCGAACGCGCCCGTCGCGCTCAGGTAACCGAAGCCGAGGGCCAGAAACGCGCGGTCGAACTGCAGGCCGACGCCGAGCTGTATGCGGCGGAACAAGCCGCCAAGGCACGTCGCGTGCAGGCGGACGCGGAAGCCTATGCAACCGGCGTCGTCGCAAAGGCCATCCAGGACAACGGGATCGAAGCCGCCCAGTATCAGGTCGCGCTGAAGCAAGTTGAGGCATTGAATGCGATGGGCAAAAGCGGAGGCAGCCAGACGATCGTCGTGCCCGCAAATGCGCTCGAAGCGTTTGGCGACGCCTTCAAAATGCTCAAAGGAGGCAAATGATGGCGGATCCGTTCTGGCTGACGTGGTGGGTATGGCTGGCAGCCGCACTGGCGCTGGGCATTCTGGAAGTGGCTTTGCCAGGTTTCATCTTCCTTGGCTTCGCTATCGGGGCGGCTATCACCGGCATCCTTCTGGTCATCCCCGGCTTGGCACCGAACCTGCCTGTCCTGCTTTTGATCTTCGCCACCTTGTCGTTGATCGCATGGCTCGTTCTGCGGCGCATGTTCGCGCTGCCACATGGGCAAGTCAGGACGTTTGACCACGACATCAACGACTGACCGGTGCGGCGCCCTGTAGCGGGGCGCCCTCCCCCCTCTGGACGCTGCCTTCAGCTTTCCCTATATAATTGCTCAGGTAACAACCCGAGGCATTCATGACCCACCCCAGCGAACAGCTTGAAGGCACGCCCCTGATTGCGCCTTCGACCGTTGAGCACCCTCTGTACGAATCCGTGGTCGAGGCCTGCAGGACTGTCTATGACCCTGAAATTCCGGTCAATATCTATGACCTTGGACTGATCTACACGATCGACATCAGCAGCGACAACGCCGTCAAGATCATCATGACCCTGACCGCTCCGGGTTGCCCGGTGGCCGGTGACATGCCCGGCTGGATCGTCGAGGCCATCGAGCCCGTTGCCGGGGTCAAGGAGGTGGATGTCGAACTGACCTGGGAACCACCCTGGGGCATGGAGATGATGTCCGACGAAGCCCGGCTGGAACTTGGCTTTATGTAAGGGCCTGCCGCGCTGAGCGCGTGGGAATTGTCACAAACCTGAAACCCAGTTGTCACGGATCGGTCGTCGAACCGTTACGTTGCTGCGCAACAAGTACAACGCGGGCTTCGCAGTCGGACCCGTCACAGGAACTCGGCAACTCAAATATCGCCCCAGGAGTCAATGGCGACCACGTTTGAGCGTCTACCGCCCCCCTGCCGAGGCTCTGCAATACTGGGCCGTTCTTGCCCGAGAGCGGCCCTATTTTACTCTCTGAGGTACACTCAGTTCACGTTGCACTGTGCTTTGATCTCGGCGGCGCGGTCGTCCAGTTTCTTGACATAGTCACCCGACAGCATCTGCAACCGCTTCTGTTCCGTTCCAGAGATCAATCCAAGCAACGCCCCGGCCGGCGTGATCGCGACCACACTTTCCGCCTGCTGATCCTCGGCATGTTTCTTTTCCGCCGCAATTGCGCGCAGGTCACCTTCGGCGGTCGAGCAATTCACCGGGTGCCGCTTGTGATCGCCCGCTGCATGAACGGCACTACCGGCCACCAGAAGAGCCAGAAACGCAACCTGCCGGCAAAAGCCAATCTTATTTGAAATCCGCAACATCATCGAAACCCACCTTGTTCTGCTGTCAATTCGATCTCATCGGCAAACCCTGCCCTCTGCCCGTACGGTACGGTCAAAACCGGCGATGAGCAAACTTGTGGCTCTGCGCTCTCTTGAGCCCGGGCCCTCGGGGCCTTAGATTAGGTATAACGCGCGAAAATGGAGACGACGATGTTCGGCATTCCCGGCAAACAGGCCGTGACGATGACGCCCAAAGCTGCAGAGCAGATCCTCCGCCTGATGACGTCGGGCGGCCATGCCGGTCTGCGGATTGGCGTCAAGAAAGGTGGCTGCGCCGGTATGGAATATACCATGGAGTATGTCGATCAGCCGGATCCGCATGACGAAGTGGTCGAACAGGATGGGGCGCGGGTCATGATCGCTCCGATGGCTCAGATGTTTCTGTTCGGAACCGAGATCGACTACGAGGTCTCGCTGCTGGAATCCGGGTTCAAGTTCAAGAATCCCAATGTCGTCGATGCCTGTGGCTGCGGCGAGTCGATCAAGTTCGACGAAAACCTGGCCGAACAGCGCTGAGTCACCTAAAGCCTGCAACGTTTGTGGGCGGGTGAACTGCCGCCTGCACCGTCTGGTTGAGTCCACCCAGATCGATCCGTCGCGCGACTCGCCCGCGCGCAGCCACCCAAGCGCAATTGTCAGACCTTGATCCGGGTGCTAACTGGATAGAAACGCACGAAAGATCACGGAGACCCCGCTATGCGACGCAGACTGGCAGCCGGAAACTGGAAAATGAACGGAACCGGGGCTGCTCTTTCCGAGTTGGACACGCTGACTGCGACGCACCCTTCTCCGACAGTCGATATTCTGATCTGCCCTCCGGCAACTTTGATCCACCGAGCCGCACAAGCCGTGCAAGGCTCGGGCGTCGCCATCGGCGGACAGGATTGCCACGCCGAAGTTTCGGGCGCCCATACGGGTGATCTGAGCGCCGAGATGCTGAAAGACGCCGGCGCGACCAGCGTAATCGTCGGGCATTCGGAACGGCGAGAAGACCACGGCGAGAAAGACGACGATATCCGCGCCAAGGCCCGGGCGGCCATGAACGCGGGCCTGACCACAATCATCTGCGTCGGCGAAAGTCTTGAACAGCGCGAAGCGGCCAATACGCTCGACATCATTGGCGGACAGTTGTCTGGATCGATCCCGGACCTTGCCACCGGAGAGAACCTCGTCGTGGCTTATGAACCGATCTGGGCCATCGGCACCGGCAAGGTTCCCACCCTGGAAGAAATCGGCGAAGTCCACGATTTCATTCGCGCCAGACTTGAACGGCGATTTGGCGAAGGTGTCGGCCGGTCGGTTCGTTTGCTCTATGGCGGTTCGGTCAAGCCGGATAACGCGGCGGAGATTTTCGGAGTGTCCAACGTGGACGGCGCGCTGGTCGGCGGTGCAAGCCTGAAGGCACGCGATTTCTCGGGCATCATTTCCGCGCTGGAACAGGCCTGACCAGTCGACTCACGCTCAGTCCGCGATGTCCTCGGCCCAAAGCTCGGGCTGTTCGGTCACGAACCTGCGCATCAGGGCGATGCAGTCCGGGTCTTCGGCCAAAACAACCTCGACCCCGCGGTCGCGCAGGAAATCTTCGTTGCCGCCGAAGTTTTTCGTGTCACCAATGACCACGCGTGGGATGCCGAACTGAACGATCGTTCCGGCGCACATCATGCAGGGAGACAGGGTGGTATACAGAACTGTATCTCTGTACGTCTTCTGCCGCCCGGCCTTGCGCAGCGCATCCATCTCGCCATGGGCGATCGGATCCCCCTGCTGAACCCTTTGGTTTCGGCCCTGCGAGATGATCGTGCCATTCCGAGCCAGTACAGATCCGATCGGGCAACCGCCCTCATCGAAACCGGCTTTGGCTTCTTGGTAAGCCACGCGCATCAGGCGCTTGTCGTCATCGGTCAGCATGTTGCGGCACTCGTTGGTTGCGGTGGTCAGGATGGTACCAGCCTGCCCACCGCGGGTGCCTGCGTCAACAACGGGCCAGTCACGCAAGTTTCATTGCGACCATGCCGGACACGATCAGCGTCGCCGCGATGACACGCAGCGGGGTCAGTGCCTCGCCCAGAAACATCACGCCAACCAGGAACGCACCGACCGCGCCGATACCCGTCCACAGCACGTAGGCGGTTCCCAGTGGCAAGGAGCGCATGGCAAGGGCCAGCAAACCGAACGAACCGAGCATCGCGCCCCCCATGACAACGGTTGGCCAAAGCCGCGTGAATCCAGCAGACTGCTTCATGGCAACTGCCCAGACGATTTCCAGCAAACCGGCAAAAAGAAGAAAGATCCAGGACATCAGGGACACCTCTATAAACTTCGGGTCGTCCCGAATGATCACCCATGGTGGGGAGGTCGTCCTCGGTCACTATGTGGTAAGAACCGGTGGTGAGTTCAAGCCCGGCCATTCAGCGAGGCGGCCCTTCAGATGCCGGCCGGCCGCGCAAAAGTGATCCGAACCGGCTGCCCGGTTCGGATCGATTGCAATGGTCTAGTTCGTAATGATCTCGGGGCCCATGAAGGTGTTTGGCAACACCGTCGACAGCCACGGGATATACGTGATCATGATCAGGAAGACGAACAGAACGGCCAGAAACGGCAGTGCTGCGCGCACGACGGCCATCATCGGCATTCCCGCGACGCCTGACGTGACGAACAGGTTCAGACCCACGGGCGGCGTGATCATCCCGATTTCCATGTTCACCACCATGATGATGCCCAGATGGATCGGGTCGATGCCCAGTTCGATGGCAATCGGAAACACCAGCGGCGCCACGATAACCAGCAGGCCCGAGGGCTCCATGAACTGACCGCCGATCAGAAGGATCACGTTGACCACGATCAGGAAAGTGATCGGTCCCAGACCCGCCGACAGCATTGCGCCGGCAATGTGTTGCGGCACCTGCTCATCGGTCAGAACATGCTTGAGGATCAGCGCGTTGGCGATGACGAAAAGCAGGGTGACCGTCAGCTTGCCGGCCTCAAACAGCGTATGTTTGGTGTCGGGGTGGAAAAAGGCCGTGATCAGCGCCAGCGGCTTTTTCACAAGCGAGAGGTTTTGCTCACCATCCTGGGTGCTGAGTGGCCCCATGTCCTTGTAGACGAAGCTGGCAATGAAGAAGGCGTATACAGCCGCGACCGCCGCTGCTTCGGTCGGTGTGAAGATACCGCCATAGATGCCGCCAAGGATGATGACGATCAGGAACAGACCCCAACCGGCCTCGCGTGCCGACGCAAATATCTCGCCCCAGCCTTTCCAATCACCTTTCGGCAGGTTCTTGACCTTGGCCATCACATAGATTGTGACCATCAGCATGAACCCGGCCATGAGTCCCGGAATGACACCGGCAAGGAACATCCTGCCGACCGAGACTTCGACCGCGGCCGCGTAGACAACCATAACGATCGACGGCGGGATCAGGATACCCAGCGTACCGGCGTTACAGATGACGCCAGCTGCGAATTCCTTGGAATAGCCGACCTGACGCATACCGGCGATCACGATCGAACCGATCGCAACAACGGTGGCCGGGGACGATCCTGACAGCGCGGCGAACAGCATACATGCGAACACGCCCGCAATTGCCAGACCGCCAGGCAGGTGACCAACGCAGGCGATCGAGAACCGAATGATCCGGCGCGCCACCCCTCCGGTCGTCATGAAGGACGATGCGAGGATGAAGAACGGGATGGCCAGCAGGGTAAAGTGGCCCTCGAACGCCTCGAACAGGGTCCCGGCAACCGAAGCCAGCGAGCTGTCCGAGTAGATCAGAAGAAACAGGGTCGAGCTCAGCCCTAGGGCAACTGCGATCGGAACGCCGATCAGCAGCAGGCCCACGACCATGGCAAAAAGTAGTACTACATCCATCAGTCGTGTTCTCCCTGAAGGGCCCGGACTTCTTCGATCTCGTCCTCAACCTCGTGGCTTGCGACAATACGGTCGGCCTCACCGCGCAGGATCTGCAGCCCGGCCTGGGCAAAGCGGATCACCAGCAGCAGCATCGACAGCGGCAGGACGAAATACGGCACGACCTTGGGCAGCTTCTCGTAGTACTCGCCATAGTTGATGAGGTCTTCGAGGAACCGTAGCGGCGCGACCATGGGGATGTCGTCCACCTCGTAGAAGCTCTGACTACGAGCGTCGAAATCAAAGCCCGTGGGGAACCAGCGTCCAGAGGTCGGAGGCAGGTCGGCAAAAACCGCCCAGTAGTCGTAGGACCCCTTCAGCAGCAGCAGCGAGAATACGAGGCAGCACCCCACCGCGATCAGTGCCAATACCCTGCGCGGTGCTGGTGGCAGCATGTTCAGGATGGCATCCACCCCCAGATGCGCGTGCTTCTTGACGGCGTAGGACGCCCCCAGCAATACCAGCCATCCGAAGGTGAATACGGTCAGCTCTAGCGCCCAAAGGATGTTGGAGTTGAAGACGAAACGCGCGATTACGTTGGCAAAGGTCACGGCCGTCATCAGGCCAAGAAGCAACGCGATCAGGGTTTCTTCGATTCGGTCGACCAGCCCACCGGGGCCGGTTTTCGCACCAGACATCTTTCTGTCCCCATTTTTGTTGATTTATCGAGGTGGCGGGCGTGGTCAGGCCCGCCTGGTATGTGCTCCGGCGGGCTTGCGACCGTCGGAGCACTCCTGCGTGTCGGATCAGAACCCGGCGTTGATCGCCTGAGCGGCGTCGATCTTGTCCTGACCGACGTCACCGGAGAACTTGTCCCAAACCGGCTTCATCGCATCAACCCAGGCCTGACGCTGCTCGGGTGTCAGCTCGCGGATCGTGCCGCCCGCGTCGACGATTGCCTGCTTGGCCTTTTCGTTGACCGCAAACGCCTCTTGGTTACGCTCTTCGGTCACCTCGGCCAGGATCGTCAAGAACTGCTCGCGCACTTCTGGATCCAGGCTGTCCAGCCAGTCGACCGAAGTCACGACCAGATAGTCGATGATGCCGTGGTTGGTTTCGGTGATGCCATCCTGCACTTCGAAGAACTTTTTGCCGTAAATGTTCGACCAGGTGTTCTCCTGACCGTCCACAACGCCCTGTTGCAGAGCACCATAAACTTCCGAGAATGCCATTTTCTGCGGGCTGCCGCCGATGGCTTCCATCTGCGCAACCAGCACGTCCGAAGACTGAACGCGGAATTTCAGGCCGTTGGCGTCCGAAGGATCGATCAGCGGCTTGTTGGCCGACATCTGCTTCATGCCGTTGTGCCAGAACGCCAGACCCTGCAGGCCCCGGCGCTGCATGCTGTCTTTCATGGCCTGGCCATCCGCCGAGGCCTGGAACGCATCAACGGCGTCGATGTTCTTGAACATGAACGGCAGGTCGAACAGGCGGAACTGCTTGGTGAACTTCTCGAACTTCGAAAGCGACGGGGCGGCCAGTTGCACGTCCCCCTGCAGCATCGCCTCAAGCACCTTGTCGTCGTTGTACAAGGTCGAGTTCGGATAGACCTCCATGCACATGACGCCGTTCATCTCGTCATTGACGCGCTGCTCGAGCAGCGATGCGGCGATACCCTTGGGGTGTTTGTCGGTGTTCGTCACATGCGCGAACTTGACGACGATCTCGCCATCGTCACAGGCAGCGAAGCCCGCTGTTGCGGTAACGGAAAGCGCAAGCGCGGTGGCGGCTGTTGCCAGGAATTTCATCTGTCTTTTCCTCCCAGACTTCCAAAGAAACTTCCTTTGACATCCATGGGGATGTCGGATGCGCAAGAGTGAAACGAATCGAAGGACACCGTTCAACAATTCGAGAACGGCTGGTAGCAGACAGATTTTCTAATTACTTTTCCGTAGTTTAAATAGAACATCCGCAATGAGTATTTTGTTATCGCAGACATTTGTGCGGGAAACCGCACACCCAAATGCGCGAGTGTGCGAAAATCCGCACACACATCGAATCACCGGGCGAATCGTTCCGCGTCAGCGCCGATAGTCTTCAGGGCGTATGCCGTAGCGGGCCAATTTGTCGTAGAAGGTCTTGCGCGGCAGTTTCAGGGATTTGGCCGCGTCCGACGCCCTCCCGTTGTGACGACCCAAGGCCGCGATCAGCAACGAGCGCTCAACGCGCGCCATCTGCTCGTTCAGCCCAAGGTCGGCCGCTGCGGCGACGTCCTCGGGCATCCCCAGAACAAAACGCATCGCCGCTGACATCAGCGAACGCGCGTTGCCGGGCCAGTCTCGCGCCATCAATGAAGCCAAGTGTTCGGACGAGACATCAGGTATCGCGATCCCGGCCTGCTCGGCCGCTTGGGCGACGTAGTGGCGAAAGATCACCGGGATGTCCTCGGGGCGCTCGGCCAGAGATGGTACACGCACCCGCATCACGTCCAACCGATAGAACAAATCGGCATTGAACCGACCCTCGGCCGCCATCTCGGCCAGGTCCGCGGTTGTACCGGCGATGATGCGTACTCCGGGCCCATTTTCGATCATCTCCAGGGCCGCATATTGCGTCGCCTCGGGCATGGCCGAGACTTCATCCAGAAACAACGATCCGGCTGCAGCATCCTTGCAGATATCCTGCAAGGCATCCGCCCCCAAACCTGACGCCGGGCGCTTGACGAACGGCCCCTGCGCCCGGGGTGACATCAAATGGATGACTTCGGCGACTTTCGAAATGCCGCTGCCGGGTGGTCCGGTTACCAGAACTTCGGCCTGAGTTGGGGCAACGCTGCGCACCCTGTTTCGCAATGCATCAGCCTGCGGTGATAAACCGAACAACAAGCGGGCCGCAGGATCACCCTTCTCCAGTTCGCGCTTGGCTGCCCGGTGGTCCAATACCTGACTGCGCGCAGCAAATGCGCGGCTCAGAACCGCAAGCAGATCGGCGGCAGCGCAGGGCTTCTCAAGAAAGTCGAACGCGCCCTGCCCCATGGCCTGCACCGCCATCGGTATGTCGCCCTCGCCGGTCAGCAGAACGACCGGCAACTCCGAGTCGACCTCGCGGGCATAGGACAGAAGATGAAACCCATCCCGTCCCGGCATCCGAATATCCGAGACAATCACACCTGGGAAATCGTCCCGGATATGGTCTTTGGCAGCCACAAACGATCCAGCGGGAACTACGGAATAGTCCGCAAGCTCCAGAGTCTGGGCCAGTGCCTCACGCACGGCAGCGTCATCATCGACCAATAGAACCGTTCGGATCATGCCGCGGCTTCCTTTTCAAAAGGTTCCAACTCGACGGTGAATTCTGCTCCGTCGGGCATGTTCGCGCCGCGTATCTCTCCTCCGAAACTCTGGACCAGACCGTATGAGATCGAAAGGCCAAGGCCCATTCCCTCGGATGAGCCAACGGTTTTGGTCGTGTAGAACGGCTCAAAAACGCGATCGGGATCCTGAATGCCCGGGCCGGTATCGCGCACCGCGACCATCAACCGCTCGCCACGGGTCAGCGTGATCGTCAGGCTTCGGGTTTCGCGGCCGGTCATCGCGTCGGCGGCATTGGTAATCAGATTGACGAAGACCTGCACCAGCCGCACCTCTCCGCCCCAGGCAAAGACAGGTGCATTGGGCGGTTGCCAGATCAACTTGACCCCGTCCGAGCGCAACCGGCCGTCGGTCAGTTCGACGGCGGTGTTGAGCACCTGAACCAGATCGACCTTGCCCATAGGCTCGCTCTCATTGCGGGCAAAAGCTCGCAAGTTCTTGATAATGCGCGCCATACGGGCAGCCATGTCCGAGATTCGCCCCAGGTTTTCGCGGGCCTTTTCGGGCTTGCCCTGCAACAGAAAGGCCGTGCCGTTGTCGGCGTATTGCCGGATGGCCATCAGCGGCTGATTCAATTCGTGGCTGATGCCCGCCGACATTTTCCCCAGAGCGCTCAGCTTGCCGGCCTGAACCAGATCGTCCTGCGCGCGTTTCAACGCCGCTTCGGTCTCTTGCCGCTCGGCCACCTCGCGGCGCAGCGCCACGTTTGCGGCCGTCAAAGCGCGGGTCCGCTGTGCCACCCGGCTCTCCAGCACCGCATTGGCTTCGGCCAGAGTGCGCCGCCGTTCGGTGGCCAGAAACAGCAACGCGCCAAAGGCAAGGCAGATCGCTGCGACCGCGGCGGCCTGCAATCCGGCCAGACGTCGTGCCGGCGTCACATCCATCAAGACTTCGCCTGTCATTCCGATCACCGGCAGATCGCGGGTCAGGTGCAGGGCGCGATCCGGCAGGTACGGGCTCCAGCCGATCGACCATAGTTCGTGCGGGCCCATGCGTGTAGACGAAAACGCGCCCGGCTTGCCATCAGCCGGCTGCAAGCCGATCTGCCCCGGCGGACGTTGCCAAAACAGCAGTTCGGACCGGTTGGAAATGAAGACCGAGCCAGCACGATCCACGAAGAACACCGCCTCGGTACTGCCGCGCCACGTGTTTTCAACGTCTTCGACATCCGCGATGACCATCAGGGCTCCGGTTACCTGACCATCTTCGGAAAACGCAGGCGCCGCATAGGAATAGATCCGGTTTCCAGTGTCGCGCAAAACCCCGTGCGAGCTGCCAAGAGCGCCGTGCAGCGCGCGTTGAAACGCGGGCTGATCGGCCATGTTGCCGTTCACCACGTCCCGCGCAGCGGCCAGAACGCGCCCGGTCTCGTCTGCATAAAGAACATCCACCGCCGAAGTCTTGTCCGCGACCTCCAGCAGAAGCGCCTGCGCCGTCCGCCGCCGGTCGCTGGTGTCCAACGCCCGCAATGCGGGATGCTCGGCCATCAGCACCGCAAGTTCCTGATAGACCTGCAACTGAGTGCTCAGACGATCCGACGCCAACTCCAGATCGGCCTCGGCCTTCTCGCTAAGCTGAGAGAGCGCCTGCCGGTACCCATAAGACCAGACGGCCGCCGACAACAGCGCGACCGCGAACAGGAAACCAATCGTGACCCAAACTCTTTGCATGAAACAGGGTCTTGCATTCACAGCGCCGCATGGCAAGTCTGCGCCGCATGAAGACCGTGCACCAATCTCCGACCGAGCCCGAATTTGTTCAAAACCCCTACCCTTTCTATCGGGCAGCGCGCGACTACGGTGACTTGGTGTACTGGCGGGACTACGACATGCCCGCGGCGATGTCTCACGCGGCGGTCCAGACCCTCTTGCGCGATCGGCGTTTCGGACGTGAAGTACCGCCAGAGATGGCCACAAAGGGCCCAGATCACCTTGCGCCGTGGCTGACGGTCGAAGCGCATTCGCTGCTCGAAGCGGAACCTCCGCGCCATACCCGCCTTCGCCCTCTGGTTCTGCGCGCCTTTACCTCGCGGGCTATCGGAGCGCTCGCACCGGACATCGAAAGGCTGTGTCACAACCTGATCGACGCGTTCCCCGATGCTCCATTCGACATTCTGGATGCCTATTGCACGCAGGTTCCTGTGATCACGATCTGCCGGTTGCTGGGCGTACCTGAAAGCATGGCACCGCAGTTGTTGCAGTGGTCCCACGCCATGGTCGCCATGTATCAGGCCAGTCGCACCCGCGAGACCGAAGATCAGGCAGCACAGGCCGCCGCCGAGTTCTCGGCATTTCTGAACGACTACGTCTCTCACCGCCGATCCGAACCGAAAGATGATCTGATCACCCGTTTGATCACGGCAGAGGAAGACGGCGAGAAACTGTCACGCGACGAGTTGATCGCTACCTGCATCCTATTGTTGAACGCCGGCCATGAGGCAACCGTTCATTCGCTGGGCAACGGCGTCAAAACGCTTTTGGAGTCCGAAACCAGCCCTGATGCCCTGGGCCCGGACACAATCGATACGACGGTCGAGGAGATCCTGCGCTTCGACCCGCCGCTACATATGTTCACGCGCTATGCCTATGAAGACGTCGAGGTTTATGGCCATCGGTTTGCCCGCGGCGATCAGGTGGCGTTGATGCTTGGGGCCGCCAACCGTGACCCGGACGTCTGGACCGACTCGGACAAATTCGACCCGACCCGCAGCATTCAGGCCAACACGAGCTTTGGCGGTGGTTTGCATTTCTGCGTCGGCGCTCCGCTGGCCCGGCTGGAAATGCGGATCGCTCTGCCGGTTCTTTTTGACCGCTGTCCGGGCCTGCGACCGGCCGAATCTCCGGAATATGCGAACACCTACCATTTCCACGGGCTGACCCGACTAATGGTCCAAGCCTGAGCGCCGATCAGGTGTCTGCCAGGGCGTTCAGGGGCAGCATGGTGGTCGACTTGATTTCTTCCATCGACAACAGCGCGGTAACGTTGTGCACGCGCACTTCCGAGATCAGTGCCTGATAAAATGCATCGTAGGCCCGTGCGTTCCTGACCCGAACTTTCAGAATGTAGTCGATGTCGCCAGCCAGGCGGTGCGCCTCTTGAACTTCGGGACGATCACGCAGGGCCTGCAGGAACTTGCGTTGCCAATCCGCCTCATGCTCGGAGGTTCGGATCAGAACAAAAAACGTCGCCTCGAAACCCAGCGCCTCTGCGTCCAGCAGAACGGTCTGCTGACCGATGATTCCGGCCCCTTTCATCTTGCGGATCCGATTCCAAACGGGTGTCTTTGAACTACCCACCTTGGCCGCGATTTCGTCCAGCGATTGACTGGCGTCTCGCTGCAGCTCGGCCAGAATTTTCCGATCCGTGTCGTCTATTCGAACCGACATTCCAATTTTCCTTCCGAATGAAAACCCATGTTCCGCCTACCGCGCAATTCAGAACGCTTGTCCTTATTTGATCGGCAATATGGCATCTAGGCGGGAATATTTCCTATATTGAGGACCAAGTCAAACAACAGCCAGGGCTACCCAATGAAGGCCACGCAGACAAAAGGACAAACGGGACAGGTCGACTTCGTCGGCGCAGGACCCGGTGATCCTGAATTGCTGACTCTCAAGGCCCTGTCCGCATTCCAGCGGGCCGAGGTTGTTTTGCATGATCGCCTGATCAGCCCAGAGGTTTTGCAACTGGCCGGCCAGAACGCCCGGCTGGTCGACGTGGGCAAGGCCGGCTTTGGTCCGTCCTGGAAGCAGGATGACATCAACGCATTGCTGGTTGACTACGCGCTCAAGGGACAACGGGTCGTTCGCCTCAAATCCGGTGACGCGACCCTCTTCGGCCGGCTGGACGAAGAGATCGATGCGCTGGACGCCGCAGGTATCTCGTGGACGATCGTTCCGGGCATTACGGCTGCCTCGGCGGCGGTGGCCGGAATTGGTCAAAGCCTGACCCGACGCGGCCGAAACTCTTCGGTCCGGTTTCTGACCGGGCACGACATGGAGGGCTTTGCCGATCACGACTGGGCTGCGCTGGCCCGTCCGGGGTCAGTTGCAGCCATCTACATGGGCAAGAAATCCGCCCGCTTCATTCAAGGACGCTTGATCATGCACGGCGCCGATCGCACCACGCCGGTCACGTTGGTCGAAAATGCCTCGCGACCTGATCAGCGCGTTGTCGCCACGACGCTGGATCAACTGCCTGCAGTCCTCGCCGCTGCCGGCCTCGACGGTCCTGCACTCACATTCTATGGCCTGGCCCCGCGCGACGCGGCCAAAGCCGTCACCGAATTCAACAAGGAGCTTGCCTGATGGCCCGCGCTTTCACCCCCAAAGTCGTTACCGCAAATGACCTGCTGGAAGGCGACGTGATCTATCTGACCGCCGATGACCGTTGGTCGCGCGATCTGCGCGAGGCCGAGCTGATCACCGACGAAGCGCACGCTCAGCTGCGTCTTCTGGATGCACAGAAGCAAGTCGACAAGATCGTAGGTGCCTATCTCGCCGACGTCGTTGCAGGCGAAAACGGTCCTGAACCCACCCATTTTCGGGAAGACTTCCGCCGGACTGGTCCGTCCAACTATGCCCACGGCAAACAGGAATCTCCCCCGCAGCCCCGGGTCTGATCTCAGGCCCCTCTCTCCCCGTAAAAAGGCCCCGGATCCGGGGCTGCAAAAAAGGACAGCCAAAGATGTACCGCTACTCCGAGTTTGACAAAGCATTCCTGGCCGAGCGCAACGCACAGTTCCGCGCCCAGGTCGAACGCCGCATCGACGGCTCGCTGACCGAGGACGAGTTCAAGCCCCTGCGCCTGATGAACGGCCTGTATCTGCAACTGCACGCTTACATGCTGCGGGTGGCCATCCCCTATGGCACGCTCAACAGCGCCCAGATGCGCCAACTGGCCCTGCTGGCCGAGAAGTGGGACAAAGGTTACGGCCACTTCACCACGCGCCAGAACATCCAGTACAACTGGCCGAAACTGCGCGACGTGCCTGACATGCTGGACGCGCTGGCCGAGGTCGGCCTGCATGCGATCCAAACCAGCGGCAACACCATCCGCAACGTGACCGCCGACCATTTCGCCGGTGCCGCCGCGGATGAAATCGCCGATCCGCGCCCCTATGCCGAGCTGCTGCGCCAGTGGTCGACCGATCACCCGGAATTCCAGTTCATGCCGCGCAAGTTCAAGATCGCCATCACCGGGTCCGAGCATGACCGCGCCGTGATCAAGGCCCATGACATCGGTCTGCAACTGGTCGAGCGCGACGGCGTTCTGGGCGCCCGCGTTCTGGTGGGCGGCGGCTTGGGCCGCACGCCGATGATCGGCAAGGAGCTGTCTGATTTCGTGGCCTTCGACGACCTGCTGGCCTATCTGGAGGCCACCGTTTCGGTCTGGAACCAGATCGGCCGGCGCGACAACAAGTACAAGGCGCGCATCAAGATCACCGTGCATGAACACGGCATCGACGCGATCCGCGCCAAGGTCAACGAACGCTTCCTGCAGGTCCGTCCGCAATTCAAGGGCGCCGACATGGCGCTGCTGGATCAGATCAAGGCGCATTTTGCTCCGCCCGCCTTCCGTACAGGCTCGGTCGCGGCGTTCGAGAGCGCTCATTCGAACGACCCGGTATTCCGGTCGTGGATCGACACCAACATCGCGCCGCACAAGCAGGCGGATCACGCGATCGTCACGATCTCGATCAAGAAGCACGGCCAGACGCCGGGTGACGCGACCGCCGAGCAGATGCGCGTGATGGCCGATCTGGCCGAGCAATACGCCTATGACGAACTGCGCATCAGCCACGAGCAGAACGTGATCCTGCCGCATGTCCACAAATCGGACCTGCCCGCGATCCACGCCAAGCTGAAAGAGCACGGTCTGGCCACCGCGAATATCGGCCTGATCAGCGACATCATCGCCTGCCCCGGCATGGACTATTGCGCGCTGGCAACGGCCCGCTCGATCCCAGTGGCGCAGCAGATCGCGACCCGGTTCGACGAGCTGAAGCTGGAGCACGACATCGGCCACCTGAAGATCAAGATCTCGGGCTGCATCAACGCCTGCGGGCATCATCACGTGGGTCACATCGGCATCCTGGGCTTGGATCGCGCGGGCGTCGAGAACTACCAGATCACGCTGGGCGGAGACGCCACCGAAACGGCTGCCATCGGCGACCGCACCGGTCCGGGCTTTGCCTATGACGAGATCGTGCCCGCGGTCGAACGTATCGTGGAAACCTATCTGGAACAGCGCACAAGCGCCGAGGAGACCTTTTTGGAAACCTACCGCCGTGTTGGAATGGCCCCGTTCAAGGCGGCCCTCTACCCCGAGGCGCGGGCCAATGCCGCTTGACCTGATCCAGACGGAATTGGGCCGGGAACGACGCGAACTGACCGAAAAGGTCGAGGCGCTGAACGCCCGGTTCCGCCACCACAGCGCACATGACGTCATGCATGGTGCGCTTGAGGAAGCAGGCAACCTAGCGCTTGTCTCAAGCTTCGGCGCCGAGTCGGTGGTGTTGCTGCACATGGCTGCCGTGGTCGACAAGGCCACGCCTGTCCTGTTCATCGACACGATGATGCTGTTTACCGAGACGCTGGAATACCAGCACGAAGTCAGCGAGCGTCTGGGTTTGAAGAACGTCCAGATCATCCGCGCGGATGACGAGGATATTCAGCGCGAAGACCCCTATGGCGCACTGCGGCTGCGCGACATGGATGCCTGCTGCAACCTGCGCAAGACCTTCCCCTTGCAGCGGGCCTTGGCGGGCTATGAAGGCTGGATTACCGGGCGCAAGCGGTTCCAATCCGGCACCCGCGCCACGCTCGAGTTCTTCGAGGTCGAGGACGGCACCGGCCGGATCAAGGTGAACCCTCTGGCGCATTGGGCGCCTCAGGACGTGCGCGCCTACATGGAAGAAAACCGCCTGCCCCGGCATCCGTTGGTGGCAAAGGGCTATCCCTCGATCGGCTGTGCGCCCTGCACCTCGCCGGTGAAGGATGGCGAAGATCCCCGCGCCGGACGCTGGCGCGATCAGAACAAGGAAGAATGCGGCATCCATTTCGTCGACGGCAAAATGGTACGCAGCGGAGAGAAAACATGAACGTAATCGTGAATGACGAGGGCTTTGCCCCTGATGACTGGACCGACGGCTTTGTCACCCTTGAGGATGCCGCAAACGATGTGATCGCACTGGACGTCACCTCGGATACGGACCCCGACGAATTGTTCGAACGGCTTGGAAACACGCGCATGGTGCGCGTCGACTTTCCGTCCTTTGCCGATGGCCGAGGCTTTACCATTGCCCGTACGCTGCGCCTGAAGGGCTATGAAGGCCGCCTGCGCGCGAAGGGACACGTGTTGGCCGACCAATACGCGATGGCCCGGCGCAGCGGCTTCGACGAGGTCGAGATTGACGCAGACCTTGCCGCCCGCCAGCCCGAGGACCAATGGCTGGCCCGCGCCAACTGGCAGGACCACGATTATCAGGCCCGCCTGCGCGGCTGACGCAACGATCGGGGCAATCTGCCCCCTTTTCCTGACCTGGATCAAAGCTTAAACGGAGATGCCGGTTTACCAGACCGGTAGTGAAACGATGACAGAGATGAAGCCCGTGACCGAAGCAACCGCCGTGAAGGCCCCCGTCCTGCCGGACGCCCAGACCGTTCTGGAAGTGAAACACTGGACCGACCGCCTGTTTTCGTTCAAGGTCACGCGTCCGCAATCGCTGCGCTTCCGCTCGGGCGAATTCGTTATGATCGGCCTTTTGGGCGACAACGGAAAACCGTTGCTGCGCGCCTATTCGATCGCGTCGCCGTCGTGGGACGAGGAACTGGAATTCTATTCGATCAAGGTGCAGGACGGCCCGCTGACCTCGAAACTGCAGCACATCCAGCCCGGCGACCAGATTATCCTTCGGCCCAAACCGGTGGGGACGCTGGTGCATGATGCACTGCTGCCGGGCAAGCGCCTGTGGTTCTTTGCCACCGGAACCGGGTTTGCCCCCTTTGCCTCGCTGCTGCGCGAGCCTCAGACCTATGAGGACTACGACGAGGTCATCATCACCCACACCTGCCGCGAAGTGGCGGAACTGGAATATGGCCGCCAGCTGATCGAGAACATCCGCAAGGACGAGTTGCTGGCCGAACTGATCGGCGAAGGTTTCGCCGACAAGATCCGCTATTACCCGACCACCACCCGCGAACAGAGCCCCAAGATGGGCCGGATCACCGACCTGCTGAAGGACGGAACCGTCTTCAAGGACCTGGGCATCGAAGGCGGCATCAAGCCCGAGACCGATCGAGCGATGGTCTGCGGCAGCCTGGCCTTCAACCACGACATCAAGGCCATTCTCGAAGAGTTCGGCTTGCGCGAAGGCGCGAACTCGGACCCCAAGGAATTCGTGATCGAAAAAGCCTTTGTCGGCTGAGCCGAGATCCGGGCCGGCGAACGCCCGTTCCGCCGGCCCGAGCACCGCGTCGACACGTGCGAATTTCGTGTCATAGCACCTATATGGCGCTTGAAAGAACCTTCGTCTCAGTTTAAGTTCCCGGCTCGGAAATCGGCAATTATCAAAGGAATGAACCCATAGCCCGCAGACCTCACAACGCGCCGCCTCAACGTGATACCGGCCCGCGCGTCAATGAAAAGATCCGTGCCCCCGAAATTCGCCTGATCGGCGCCGAAGGTGAGAATGTCGGGGTGGTTCATCCCGCCAAGGCCATGCAGATGGCAGCCGATGCCGGTCTTGATCTGGTCGAGATCTCGCCCAACGCGAATCCGCCGGTCTGCAAGATCATGGACTTTGGCAAGTTCAAGTACGAGCAGCAGAAACGCGAAAGCGAAGCCCGCAAGAAACAGAAGATCATCGAGGTGAAAGAGGTCAAGTTCCGGCCCAACACCGATACGCATGATTACGACGTCAAGATGCGGAACGTTTTCAAGTTTCTCGAGAATGGCGACAAGGTCAAAGTGACCCTGCGCTTCCGCGGCCGGGAAATGGCGCACCAGAACCTGGGACGTGAACTGCTTGAGCGCGTGGCGGAAGACGTCAAGGAAATCGGCAAGATCGAAAACATGCCGAAGATGGAAGGCCGCCAGATGATCATGATGATCGGACCGCTTCCCCAGAAGTGACGGCACATGGATCCGAGTGACCAAAGCTCCCTTGTTCGAGGGAGCTTTTTTATTTGTGGGTCAAAGTCAGGGCGGCGTGTCAGATTGCTTTGGAAATCGCAACCGACAACTTGTCCACCAGTTCGTCCAACTGCGGCTCTTCGATGATGAATGGCGGGGCCAGAAGCACATGGTCGCCTCTCCTGCCGTCGCGTGTTCCGGACATCGGATAGCAGATCAACCCCGCTTCGACGGCGGCTTTTTTGATATTGGCCGCCACTCCCCGGGTCGGGTCAAACGGTTCGCGCGTATCTCTGTCAGCCACCAGTTCGATGCCTCGGAACAGGCCCCGACCACGGATGTCCCCGACATTGGGATGCTGGCCAAAGGCCGCTTCGAGTTTGGCTTGCAGTTTGTCACCCATGTTGCGGGCACGGGCCGGCAAATCGCGCGAGGTAAGTTCTGTCACAACAGCGAGGGCTGCAGCCGTGGCCACCGGGTGTCCGACATAGGTATGGCCGTGCTGGAAGAAGCCCGAGCCATTTCGGATGGCGTCATAAATCCGATCCGTGCACAGCGTGGCACCGATGGGTTGATAGCCAGCCCCCAAGCCTTTGGCGATGCAAAGAATATCCGGCGTCACCCCATCGTGGTCGCAGGCAAACAGATGGCCGGTTCGGCCCATGCCGCACATGACCTCGTCCAGGATCAACAACACGCCGTATTGATCACAGATTTCGCGGATCCGCTTGAAATACCCCTCGACCGCGGGGACGGCGCCCAACGTGGCCCCGACCACCGGTTCCGCCATAAACGCCATCACGGTTTCGGGCCCCAGCCGCTGGATCTCCACCTCAAGCTCGTTCGCCACGCGTTGGCCATAGCCATAGCTGCTCTCGCCTTCGGGCTTTTCGGCGTATTCGTAGCAGGGCGCGATATGGCTCATCTCGATCAGCATTGGTGCGAATTGGACTCGTCGCCATGCATTTCCGCCCGCTGAAAGCGCGCCCAGCGTATTGCCATGATAGCTCTGCCGCCGTGCGATAACCCGAGACCGCTCGGGCTGCCCGATTTCAAGGAAGTACTGGCGCGCCAGCTTGATCGCGGCCTCGGTCGCCTCGGACCCGCCGGACACGAAATAGACCCGGTCCAACGATCCGGGCGCGTGCTGGATCAGCAGATCTGCCAGGGCTTCGGCTGGTTCCGAGGTCATGAAACCAGTATGGGCAAAAGCGATCTTCTGAACCTGCTCCTGTACCGCGTGGATCACTGCCGGGTTTGAATGTCCCAGGCACGACACGGCCGCATCCCCACAGTCGAGATACCGTTTGCCCTGCGCGTCGATCAAATAACACCCATCACCGCCGACAGCGACCGGCAATTCCGCCTTGGTGTGGCGCGGAAAAACATGGCTCATATCATTGTCCTTTCAGCAAAGCGATCAAAACCGCAACCGAGGCCGCGTTGTCCGTCCATCGGGTTCCATCCGAGTTCGTCAGGCTGTTCTCAAAACCGACCCTGACATCGCCGCCACGAGCGGCCGCAGCGGCCAGACAGGCGTGTTCCAGACGCCCGAACGCACAAACCATCCAAGGCGTACGAGCAGCGGGAAAGGCCTCGAGGTCCGCCGGTTGGGATTCCTGCCCGGTGGCATAGCGTCCCAGCACCAGCAAGCGGTCTTCCTGCTCGCGCCGGACGATCCCATCCGACTGCCATCGCTCCAACAGATCCGCATCCGTCGAATCGTAGAGGATATGCTGCACCCGAGTTCCCTGTTCCGCACACAGCGCATAGACCCGCGGGGCCAGATCGGGCGCGCGCGCAATTTCGCGAACCGAGATCGAGGCCCATTTCGGGGCCACCTGCTGCAGGCACTCCAACTGCGCAGAAACGTCAAAGATACCGGTGGCCTCGGTCGTGATCTGAACATCCATCGTTGGCACGGTTCGGGCAAGCTCGGCCATAGCCTCCCGATAGCGCCCTGCATCCAGAGAATGCGCGCCCTGCCCATCCCTGACATGCAGGTGCAACCCGTTTGCCCCGGCCGCATGGCAGGCAATGGCCGTCTCCACAATCTCACCGGTCGAAACCGGCAAGGCGGGGTGATCCGCATGACTGCGTCGCGCACCGTTCGGTGCGACCAAAACATACGGAAGCGACGAAGCCTGTGTGTCAGACATTGAATCATCCTATCGGTTTCTTGCGTGCTTAGCTCGTGTGAGGTTGTTTTTCTCTTGCATTTTTCAAAACATTTGTTTTTTTCCCATCATGACACCCCCTACTCACCACCTGATGGATCGGCTGCGCCGAGAGATCGACCATTTGCCGGCCCAATTGCAGGCGGCAACAAAATACATCATCGACCATCCGGGCGATTTCGGAATCGACTCCATCCGCGTGTCTGCCGAAAAGATCGGCGTCAGCACAAACGTGATCGTTCGGCTGGCACAGCATCTTGGTTTTGATGGCTTCGAAGCCTTCCGCCGCCCTTTCCGGAGGGATCTTGTCACAGATAGCGAAGATCGCCTCAGCCGGGATTGGCTGACCCAGTTGAATGCCGGCGATGCCTTTGCGTCGGCACAGGCCAACTATGCCCGCAACGAGATGAACGTTGTGTCACGTTCGTTGCGCCAGCTGGACCCGGGCAAGGTCAGATCCGCAGTCACACTGATGTCCGATGCTCCCCAGTGCTTGGTCACTGCAACCCGCGCAAGCTATGCCTTGGCCTATTACTTCCACTACGCCGGACGCATGGCCCACCCGGGAATGCAGTTGATCCCCAGACATATGGGGTCGGCCATCGACGACCTTCTGAGCGCGGGCGAAACCGACTGCCTGTTCGCGATCACCGTTCATCCTTATTCTGCTGACACGATACGTGCCATCCGGTTTGCCCGGGAAAGGGGTATGCGCGTTGTTCTGCTGGCCGACAGCGATGTCATCGCCCCAGGCGTCGAAGCGGACGTAACGCTGACCATCAGCACCCGATCTCAGCATCAGTTCTCCAGCTTCTCCGGAGCGATGGCCGTTCTCGAAGTTCTTCTGGGCCACCTTTTCGCAATCAAGGGCGACGCGGCTTATCACCGGGTTCAGGACTATCAGAAAGCGCGCGAGGATGCCGGAGCCTACTGGCAGCCCAAAAGGCTTCCGCGTGTGGCGAAAAAGAAATAGGCCCCGGAAACACGTCCGGGGCCCAAAGCAGTCACTGCGACCGCGTCACATACAGGCCTGAACCGCCCGCCGGGTCATGACACCAACCAGATGGGCGCGGTAGTCTTTGCTGCCGTGCAGATCTCCGATCATGTTCATCGGGTTGACCCGAAGATCCATAAGGGCATCGGGCCGGAACTCCTTGCTCAACGCCTGCTCGGCTTCGCTCCAACGGAACACGCCGTCTTCGCTGGCTCCGGTCACGGCAACGCGCACCCCGTCCGCAAAGCGGGCAAGGAAAACACCCACCAGCGCAAAGCGCGAGGCAGGCTGCAGGAACTTCTGGTAGCTCGCTGCCTGCGGTACCGGGAACCGGACCGTCGTTATCAGTTCGCCCTCGTCCAGTGCTGTCGTGAACATGCCCTGAAAGAAGTCATCCGCAGCGATTTCGCGCGCATTCGTACGAATGGTCGCGCCTGACCCCAATGCAGCTGCGGGGTAGCACGCCGCCGGATCGTTGTTGGCCAAGGACCCGCCTATCGTGCCCCTGTTGCGAACAGCGGGATCACCGATATGCCCCGCCAAATCAGCCAGTGCGGGATACTTGCCCGCAACTTCTGCCGCCACCGTGGCATGCGTGGTTGCCGCTCCAATCGAAATCGACCCATCATCTTCGATGCAGACGCCTTTCAACTCGGGAATGGCACCCAGGCTCACCAGCGTCGCGGGTGAGGCCAGTCTTTGCTTCATCGTCGGGATCAGGGTCTGACCGCCCCCCAACGCCTGTGCATCCTCTCCCGCCAACGCGGCAACCGCATCAGCAATGGTCGAGGGGTTCTTGAACTCGAAACTGTACATTTCGCTTTTCCTTTCCGAAAGGCGCGGAACCGCCCTTCATCTGGCATTTGATTGACCAGGGAGCGCGAGGGGCTGACCCCTCGCGGTCCAACCTCTCCACTCAGCGGTTCATCGCTGCCCAAACGCGCGACGGGCTGACCGGCATGTCGATGTGGTCCACCGCCTTGCCACCCGAGTTCAGCGCATCGATCACGGCATTGACCACCGCAGGCGGCGATCCAATCGCCCCGGCCTCGCCGCAGCCCTTAACGCCCAACGGATTGTGCGTGCACGGCGTCTGGCTGGAATGATCGACGGTATAGAACGGCACGTCATCGGCCCGCGGCATGGCATAGTCCATGAAGGACGCGCTCAGCAGCTGGCCATTCTCGTCATAGACGCAGTTCTCCAACAAGGCCTGACCGATCCCCTGTCCGATGCCACCATGCACCTGGCCGTCGACGATCATCGGGTTGATGATGTTGCCGAAATCATCCGCCGCGGTGAACCGTTCGATGGTCACCTGCCCGGTCTCGGGGTCAACCTCGACCTCGCAGGCATAGGCACCGGCCGGGAAGGTGAAGTTGGCCGGATCATAGAACGCGGTTTCCTCCAGCCCCGGCTCGACCTCAAGCGGGAAGTTGTGCGGCACATAGGCAGTCAGGGTCACATCCCCCCAGGCCACCGACTTGTCGGTGCCGGCCACGGTGAACTGGCCATCCTTCAGCTCGATATCGGCCTCGGACGCCTCCAGCAGGTGCGCCGCGATCTTCTTGGCCTTGTCGATCACCTTCTCGGTCGCCTTGACCATCGCCGATCCACAAACCGCCAGCGAGCGCGACCCATAGGTGCCCATGCCGAACGGGATCTTCGAGGTATCGCCGTGCACGATTTCAACCATCGACTCGTCGATGCCGATCATGTCGGCCACGACCTGCGGAAAGGCCGTCTCGTGCCCCTGCCCGTGGCTGTGCGCCCCGACCATGACGCTGATCGAGCCGGTGGCGTTCACCCGCACGGTTGCGGCGTCATACAGGCCCGCACGCGCACCCAGCATCCCCACGATGTTCGAGGGCGCGATGCCGCAGGCCTCGATATAGCAGTTCACGCCCAGGCCGCGCAGCTTGCCCCGTGCCTCGCTTTCGGCGCGACGTGCCGGGAACCCTGCGAAATCGGCGGCCTGTTCCAGCTTGTCCATGGTGCCGTTGTAGTCGCCGGTGTCATAGGTCAGCGCCACAGGCGTGTCATAGGGGAACTGCGTGATGAAGTTCTGCCGGCGCAGCGCCACCGGATCGACACCCAGCTCGCGCGCGGCTTTGTCGATCACGCGCTCCAGCTGATAGGTCGCCTCGGGGCGGCCTGCACCGCGATAGGCATCCACCGGCACGGTGTTGGTGAACATCGCCCGCACATTCACCTGAATGACCGGCGTCTTGTAGTTGCCCGCCATCAGCGTCCCGTGCAGCCAGGTCGGCACCGAGCTGGAAAACGTCGACAGATACGCGCCCAGATTGGCAAAAGTATTTGTCCGCAGCCCGACAAAATTGTTGTCGGCATCCAGCGCCAGCTCGATCTTGCTGACATGGTCGCGTCCCTGTGCATCCGACATGAACGCCTCGGACCTGCTGGCCGTCCACTTGACCGGGCGGTTGCAGGCCTTGGCGGCGAAGGTGCAGAACGCCTCTTCTGCGTAGTGGAAGATCTTGGTGCCAAAACCGCCACCCACATCCGGAGCCACGACGCGGACCTTGTGCTCGGGCAAGCCCAGCACGAAGGCACACATCAGCAGTCGGATCACATGCGGGTTCTGCGAGGTGGTATAGAGCGTGTATTCATCCGTGCCCCGGCTGTATTCCGCCACGGCCACGCGCGGCTCCATCGGGTTGGCGACCAGACGGTTGTTCACCAGTTCCAAGGTGGTGACATGCGCCGCATTGGCGAACACCTCGTTCACCTTGGCATCGTCGGCCTCGCCCAGCTGCCAGTCATAGCAGATGTTGTTTTTCAGATCGTCATGGACTAGCGGCGCGCCCTCTTCGGCGGCGGCTTTCATGTCCAGAACGGCGGGCAGTTCCTCGATGTCGACGTCGATCGCCTCGGCCGCGTCGCGGGCCAGTTCCAGGCTGTCGGCCACGACGGCCGCGATCGGGTCGCCCACATGGCGCACCTTGCCTTGCGCAAGGATCGGGTGCGGCGGTTCCTGCATGGGCGCGCCGTGCTTGTCGGTCACCTCCCAGCCGCAGGGCATGCCGCCCACGCCTTCGAAATCCTTGCCGGTAAACACCCGGACTACGCCGGGCATGGACTCGGCGACGGACGTGTCGATGCTTTTGATCCGGCCATGCGCGATGTCGGATCGCAGAAAATACACATAGGCCTGACCACGTACGTTGATGTCGTCGGTGTAATTGCCCGCTCCGGTCAAAAAGCGCACGTCCTCGCGGCGCTTGGAACTGGCTCCGATGCCACTGTCTTTGGGCATTGCTTGTTCTCCTCCCATAAACGGATGCTTGGGCGCATCCCTGTCAACCCACGGGCGCTTTCAGTCACGCCCGCAGCGGCATCATTCGGCGGCGATGTGGCTGACGTCCTGGCCGGACGCGGCCATGATCGCCTTGACGATGTTGTGGTACCCGGTGCAGCGGCACAGGTTGCCTTCCAGGTATTTGCGGATTTCGGCCTCGGTCGGGCGCGGGTTTTCCTTCAGCAGGGCCGCTGCCGACATCACCATGCCGGGCGTGCAGAAACCGCATTGCAGGCCGTGATGATCCTGGAACGCCTGCTGGATCACGTTCAGCGATCCGTCCGGGTCGGCCTGCCCCTCGATGGTGCCGACATCGGCCCCGTCGGCTTCAAGCGCCAGCATGTTGCAGGACTTGACCGCCTCGCCGTTCACATGAACCACGCAGGCGCCGCATTGGGCCGTGTCACAGCCCACATGGGTACCGGTCAGCGACAGGTTATCGCGCAAAAAACTGGACAGCAGCGTCCGGCCTTCGACATCACCGCTCACGGTCTTTCCGTTCACGGTCATTGAGACCTGTGTCATTAGTTCCTCCCATTTTCGTATTTATCCTTGGCCCGAGTTAAACACGGGAAAAGTCGTTTGAGAACAAAAATCTTGGCCGTTTCCAACCCGTCTCTTGGGAGCAAAGAGCTAACACATATCGCAGGTCGCCAGCGGTGCGAAACTGCCGTTACGTCACTTTGGGTTTCGCCCGGGGTTGCGGACGGGTCGGGATTTCCTTGAGCAGACCACCGACGCCCATCGCCGCGATATCGGCACCCGCCGTCGGGATGCCGCAAGCCACCCGCGACAGCACCCAGTCGGCCCCGTTCAACGCGGGCGAGCGTGCGCATCCCGGCAAACCGATGACCGGCCGCTTGCCCAAAGCCCCGAGAAACAACAGGTTGCCCGGATCAACCGGCATGCCGAAACGGTCCACCTGCCCACCCGCACGCCGAACGGCCTTCGGCGCCACGTCCTCGACATCGGATGTGGCCGAGCCGGTCAGGATCATGACGATATCGGTATTCATCCGGGTCAATGCCTGCGCCAGAGCATCGACCGCATGCGGAACGATCTGCACGACGTCCAGGCTCAGACCCAGGGCCTCGACCCGGCCGCGCATCGCGGCGATGCCCTTGTCATTGGGCGGCCCGCCGGGGATGTCGGTCACCACCAACCCGGCGCTGCCAAATATCGGCGTGGCCAGGCGAATGGCCCCGCTGGCCAGCTCCGCCGCGCGCTGAACGTCCGCCAGCGGCACCGCGTAGGAAATGACCTTGATCGTGGCAACCATGCCACCCGCACCCATCTGCTGATGCTGAGGAACGGTGGCCACCGTGATCATCGGGTTGACCTGATTGAACGCCAGAAGAGCCTCAACGCCCAGAAAAGCTACGCCCGCGTGATCCGCAATCAGGTTGACACGCCCCGTGAACGGCTCGGTCACGCGCAAGTTGGCCCGCTTCGGATCCGGGGTCAGTGCCGCAGCCAAATGGCGCGCGGCCTCGTCCTCGTGACAGTCGCCGGGTTCCAGCCGCGCGACCACCACCTCGGACACGCCCGCCTCGGCCAACAGGGCGACATGCGTATCGTCCAGCATCATTCCCTTGCGCAGCTTTTTCGTGCCAGCCATGACCGAATGCGCAAGGATCGCGCCCTTCGCGTCCGCAACCGGTATAGGGCCGAACCTCATGCCTTGCCCCGCAGCACGGCTGTTATCTGCGCGATGATCGCAACGGCAATCTCGGCCGGTCCGGCCGCGCCGATATCCAGACCGATCGGCCCGTGGATGCGCTGCAGCTGCTCCGCCGAGAAGCCTGCCTCGGTCATCCGCTGCACCCGTTTGGCATGGGTGCGCGACGACCCAAGCGCGCCGATGTAGAACACGTCCGAGTCCAGCGCAGCCTGCAGGGCCGGATCATCCAGCTTGGGGTCGTGGGTCAGCAGAACCATCGCCGTGCGCGAATCCAGACCGATGCTAGCCACGGCCTCGTCCGGCCAGTCGGTCAGCAGCTTTTCACCGGGAAAACGGGATTTGGACGCAAACGCCTCGCGCGGATCGATGATGATCGGGTCATAGCCCGCGATCCGCGCCATCGGGACCAGCGCCTGCGCGATATGGACCGCGCCCACCACGATCAACCGCAGCGGCGGGTTGTGCACGGCCACGAAGGTCCGACCATCTTCTTCGAACCCCGAGCGATCCATGCGCAGCCGGTCCGCATAGGCGTTGCGCCGCAGCGCGCGGTGGCCGGTTTCGACATTGACCTCATAGGCCACGGGCTCGCGCCGCGCCCGCGCCGCCACCAGTTCGGCCAGCATCGGTTCGGGCAGGACCGCGCCCACCGGCTCGACCAGAACTCGGATCGTGCCGCCGCAGGCCAGCCCGACGGAAAAGGCGTCCTCGTCGGTGACGCCGAATTCCAGCAGGCGCGCTTCGCCTTCTTCGATGGCTTCAAGCGCCTCGACGATCACCGCGCCTTCGACACAGCCGCCCGAGACCGACCCTTCGATTCGACCATCACCGGCAATGACCAACTGGGCCCCCACCCGCCGAGGTGCGCTGCCCCAGGTTTCAACGACCGTCGCCAGAACCGCGCCGCGACCCTCGCGAAACCACGCCAATGCCGTTTCCGGACTGTTGTCAAATCTGTCCATCGGACCCTCCCGCGGTGGTTCGCATCAACATAAGCAGGATTGACGCGATGAAAAGCAAGGAGCGCATTCTCAGGTGGATTATCTCGGACACCGACCCCGCCAACTTGGTTCTTCATGTGACGCAGAAGGCAGGTTTCGGCCGAAGTCCGCGACAGACAATCAAACATTTGATTGTTTTTCGCCCGCCGACTAGCCTGCGGGCAGGCCCGACTTGCGGCCGAATTGACGCAAGAGATTTCGTAAAGGAGACAATGTCTTGAAACAGATATTTACACTAACCATCGGCGCAGCGGCATTGATTGCAGGCAGCG
The DNA here is from genome assembly GCF_056537865.1 of Ruegeria sp. BJ5. Lineage (NCBI taxonomy): Bacteria > Pseudomonadati > Pseudomonadota > Alphaproteobacteria > Rhodobacterales > Roseobacteraceae > Ruegeria > Ruegeria sp. BJ5. Next base: position 353,002 of record NZ_JBQFSH010000001.1, on the reverse strand, counting down.
CCTGGGCCGACACTTTCGAACGCTACGGAGAGGTCGAGGGCTGGAAGGTCTTTGTCGACAAGGAAAAGAAGTCATGCCTGATCGAAGCGGTCGATGATGCCGAGAACGTGGTGCAGATGGGTCTGACCGAAGACCGCAGCGTGGGATATGTCGGTGTCTTCACCAAGGCGGAAACCGACATCAAGCGCGGAGACAAGGAGGCCGTCGCGATCCTACTGGGCGACAACCTGTATGTCGGCGAGGCAACCGGAATGAAGGGCAACATCACCAAGGGGTATTCCGGCGGCTATGTCCTGTCGGACGACCCGCAATTCGCCGACGACCTGGCCAAGCAAAAGGTAATGGCGGTGTTTCCCGAGAAATCCTTTGGCTTCACCGTCGATCTGACCGGCACCTACAAAGCCATGGAAATGGCGCGCGAGTGCAACGAAAAGCAACTGCAGTGACGTCAGCTTGTAAGCGCGGCCAACAACCGCGCTTTCTCTCCCTGGTCGTCGGGTCGTGAAATCACGGCGGCCAGATCCTCGAGCGATGCAATCGAATGACCGGCGCGGAAGCTGTCCACATGCGGCAGCATCGCGGCGACGCCCTGCGCCTTGGGCGCGAACCCGTCCCAGCGCAGCAGCGGGTTCAACCAGATCAGCCGCCGGGCCGACAGGTGCAGGCGTTCGATCTCTTTTTCCAGCAGATCGGGATCACCCCGTTCCAGCCCGTCGGTGATCAGCAGCACGACAGCCCCCTGCCCCATAACCCGGCGCGACCAGTCTCGGTTGAACTGGTGCAGGCATTCGCCGATGCGTGTGCCGCCCTCCCAATCCTGCGCCTCGGCCCCGGCGGCGGCCAGCGCTGCATCGACATCGCGTTGATGCAGGTGCCGCGTGATGTTCGTCAGCCGCGTGCCGAAGGTGAACGCATGCACCTTCGCCCAGCCGGCCCCCTTGGCGTTCGAAACCGTGTGCAGGAAGTGCAGGATAATCCGGCTGTACTGGCTCATCGACCCCGAGATGTCACACAGCGCGATCAGATTGGGCCAGCGCGGTTTCGGTTTGACCAGTGCGATCTGGTGCATCTCGCCGCCCTGACGCATGGCCGCGCGCAAGGTGCGCGCCCGGTCGATCCGCTGGCCCAGATGGCTGGCCTGCCCCCGGCGCGAGGCGATCGGGTCCACAGGCAATTTCAGCCGCGCCAGAATCCGCTTGGCCTGCGCGGTTTCCGCGGTGCTCATCTGTTCGAAATCCAGCGACCGCAGCCGTTCCTCGGACGAGGCGGTCTGCGTGGCGTCAATCTCGATTTCGCTTTCGCCATCTTGCTCGACGCCCTTGGGCTCGTCCCGTTCGACACCATCCAGCAGGGCCTCGGCCGCGCGTTTTTCGCCCGCTTCGGCCATGCGTTCCTCCTGAACTCCGCGAATGGCCGGCAGCATCATCGACATCATGTGCTCAAGATACCGCGGGTCGCGCCAGTACAGGCGGAAGATCTGGGAAAACACGGTGCGATGCTCGGGCCGGTTCACGAAACAGGCGTGCAGGGTCCAATAGAAATCCTGCTTGCGGGTAAAGCCCGCCGCCTGCACCGCTCGGATGGCGTCGACCACGCGGCCGGGGCCGATCGGCAGCCCGGCCTTGCGCAAGGCGCGCGCGAAATGGGTGATGTTCTGCGCCAGTTTCGGATCGGTCGGAATTTCCAGCGGAAGCTGTTCGGCCATCCCTAGGCCCCCGGAGTGTTTTGGCGCCGCAAGGACATCAGACTGGTTCGAGCGTGGCTTTGGCCTGATCCAGAATGCGCTTGGCCTCGGAGCCCTGTAGTTTCTGGATGTCGTCCTGGTATTTCAGGATCGCGCCCAGCGTGTCGCCGATCACCTCGGGGCTGAGGTTGATCACGTCCAGCGCCAGCAGGCACTTCGCCCAGTCGATGGTCTCGGCCACGCCGGGTTTCTTGAACAGGTCCTCGGTGCGCAGATGCTGGACAAAGGCCACAACCTCGCGGCTCAGCGCCTCGGCGGCCTCGGGCGCGCGGGCGTGCAGGATCTCCAGCTCGCGGTCGAAATCGGGGTAGTCGACCCAGTGGTACAGGCAGCGGCGCTTGAGCGCGTCATGCACCTCGCGCGTGCGGTTCGAGGTGACGATGACGATGGGCGGTTCGGGCGCCTTGATCGTGCCGATCTCGGGGATGGTTACCTGAAAGTCGCTCAGTGCCTCCAGCAGGAAGGCCTCGAACGGTTCGTCGGTGCGGTCCAACTCGTCGATCAGCAGCACCGGCGGACCGGCCGGGTCGGGCTCCATCGCTTCAAGCAGCGGGCGGCGGATCAGATAGTCGCCGCTGAACAGTTCTTCCTGCAGACCCTTCCGGTCAGACCCGCCGACCGCCTCGGCGGTGCGGATGGCCACCATCTGCGCAGGAAAGTTCCATTCATAGACGGCCGAGGACGCATCGAGCCCTTCATAGCATTGCAGCCGGATCAGGCGGCGACCCAGTCCAGCGGCCAGGGCCTTGGCGATCTCGGTCTTTCCGACGCCCGCTTCACCTTCCAGAAACAGCGGCCGGCCCAGTCTCAGCGACAGGAACACCACGGTGGCCAGCGCGCGGCCACAGACATAGCCCTGTTCGCCCAGCATCTTCTGAACGGCGTCGATGGAATCTGGCTGGCTCATGTGTCTCATTCTCCCTTGGCACAACAGGTCATGGCAGCCGCTGCGCGTCAAGACCGTGATCTTTCCGGGACTTGCGGCAATCTGGTCGCCTGGCAAGGTTTGTTGTCACTTTCCCGTACGGCCTGCCTGTGCTAGCCCGGCGCCATGACCGATACTCTGACGCTCCGCCGCCCCGATGACTGGCACCTGCATCTGCGCGATGGCGCCATGCTGCAGGCCGTCCTGCCCGAAACCGCCCGCCATTTCGCGCGGGCCATCATCATGCCCAACCTGGTGCCCCCAGTGGTCACCGGCGCTCAGGCCGCGTCCTACCGCGACCGTATCCTGGCTGCCCTGCCCGAAGGCATGAGCTTTGAGCCGTTGATGACCCTGTACCTGACCGAGGATACCGACCCAGACGACATGGCCGCGGCCCATGCCAGCGGTCTGGTCAAGGCGGTAAAGCTGTACCCGGCAGGGGCCACGACCAACTCGGCCTCGGGCGTGCGGGATTTCGACAAGGTGCGCCCCGTGCTGGAACGGATGGCCGAGATCGGCCTGCCGCTCTGCGTGCATGGCGAGGTCACCGATGCCGAGATCGACATCTTCGACCGCGAGGCGGTGTTCATCGACCGCGTTCTGGACCCGATCCGCAAGGCCACGCCGGGCCTGCGCGTGGTGATGGAGCATATCACCACCCGCGACGGCGTGGAATATGTGCGCGCGAACGAGATCGACCTGGGCGCCACGATCACCGCGCATCACCTGATCATCAACCGCAACCACATCCTTGTGGGCGGGATCAAGCCGCACTACTACTGCCTGCCCGTCGCCAAGCGCGAAGATCACCGCAAGGCGCTGGTCGATGCAGCAACCTCGGGCGACGAACGGTTCTTTCTGGGGACTGACAGCGCCCCGCATACGGACGCCAACAAGGAAATGGCCTGCGGCTGCGCGGGATGTTTCACCGCCACGAACACCATGTCGCTGGTGGCCGAGGTCTTTGACCGCGCGGGTGCTCTGGACAAGCTGGAAGGGTTCACGTCGGTCAACGGGCCAAGGTTCTACCGGCTGCCCGTCAACGATCAGACCATCACCCTGCAGAAGGGCGAACCGGTCACCTACCCTGACAAGATCGAAACGCGCGATGGCCCGGTCACCGTGTTCGACCCCGGCTTCCCGCTGCACTGGCGCGTGGTCTAGTCAACCAGTCGTTTTGCTAGATCCGCTGCGCGCCCGCCGGTGCGCAGCATCGACCAGATCGCATCCGCGTCGTCCGCGCCGATCAGTTTGGCGGTCTTGTCGCGGACCCGGTCCTCGCGTTCGGAAATCGAGATCGGCGCGGCCAGATCGCGGGTCGCCTCGCGCCGTACCCCGTCCCGCCGCAAAAGCGCCAAGCGGGCCTCGGTCTCGGACAGGGTTTCATCCGCTTCAACCGTAATCCGGTCGCGCAGAGATTGCAGGCGCGGATCGGCGCAGACCTTGTCCGTGTAGCTTGCAGGCAGAGCGGTATCGTATCCCAATGCCTGCATCGCGATCACCGTCCGATAGGAAAACTTGGCGCCCAGCCCGGTTGTCGGCGCGGTCTTATTGCAGACGCTCATCCATCGGGGATGGGTGAGGATCTTGATCTCGGCCACCTCGGGTTCGGCGATGTCCAGATCGCGCGCCGCCTCGAGCGCGGCGTGCAGCCCGTGGCAGCAGGCGTGGAACTTGTGGCTGACGCTTTCGAACAGCCACTCATCCCCAAGTCCCGACAGAGCCGTGGCAGTATCATCGGCACCGTGATGGGTCGCGCCAAATCCGAACGGGCCGGTCAGGGCATCGGGATTGGGCGCGAACCCCCGCTGAACCAACAGCGCGGCCTCGACCCCGACCGACGCCGCCTGCCCCGCATTGTAAGGCTTGCCCATGGTGCCAAACTGCGCCTTGAGACCCGCCGCCCGGGTCGCGGTCAACCCCAGAACCCGGCGCATGGCCGCCGCATCGCATCCCAGTAGGCGGGCGGCCGCCGCGGCCGCTCCGAACGCGCCCGCCGTCGCGGTCTGGTGGAACCCGACCTGATAATGCCCCCGCCCCAGCCACAGGCCAATGCGGATGGACAGTTCCATCCCCACCAAGGCCGCCTCGAGCAAATCAACGATGGGCTGATCCTGCCATTCGGCCACGGCCAGCGCGGCGGGAAACACCGCCACGGAGGGGTGGCCGATATGGGCGAAATGCGTGTCGTCATAGTCCAGCGCATGCGACACCGTGCCGTTGACCAAAGCCGCCGCGCGCATTGGCGCGGCCCCGCCGCCGAACAGGGTGGCCTGTCCGGCCCCGCCTTCGTCCAGCACCATCCCTCGCAGGATGCGAGAGACCGGTTCGTTGACGCCTGCGCGCCCGACCGCCAGCCAGTCGAGCGCGGACAAAGACGTGACGATCCGCGCCTGCGCGGTTGTCTTGACCGGGCCTGCGGCGAATTCGGAAAGAGTGCGTGTGAATTCAGTCATGCGGCGCAGTCTAACGTGCACCCGCGCCGGGTAAACCCTCAGCCGTAGAGGCTGACCGCGCGCTGCTCGAAGGCGCGCACGATCCGGTGCATCGCCTCGTTGAAGACCACGCCGATGATGCCCTGCAACACGGCGTTCTTGAACTCGAAATCCACGTGGAAGGATACGTTGCAGCCGCCCTCGGGCGCGTCCTCGAAATGCCAGTCCGATTTCATGTATTTGAACGGGCCGTCCAGATATTCGGTGTCGATCTTCCTTTGATCGGGGTACAGCGTCACCCGGCTGCCGAACCGTTCGCGGAACACCTTGAACGAGATCACCAGATCGGCCTCCATCACCTGCGCCTCGCCCGCCGCATAGGTTCGCCGGATCCGCGCGGCCGCGCACCAAGGCAGAAACTCGGGGTATTTCGCCACATCTGCAACCAGATCATACATCTGCTGCGCGCTGTATGGGAGGTGGCGGGTTTCCGAATGAGTGGGCATGGCAACCTGGGCATTTGAAACGTGACAATGGCGCGTCATGTCGTATGTTGCGCGCCAAAGATCAAGGGGGCAGCCATGAGCCAGCGCGCATATGTGATAGATGAGATGATCTCGGCCAAGGCCATCGCGGCGCGGATCGAGGAATTGTGCCGCGAAATCACCCGCGAATTCGGCGACACCGACAAGCTGGTGGTCGTGGGCCTGCTGCGCGGCAGCTTCGTGTTCATCGCCGATCTGGTGCGCGAACTGGACCTGCCGATCGAGGTCGATTTCCTCGAGGCGTCCTCGTATGGCGATTCAATGGAAAGCAGCCGGGAAGTGCGCATTCTCAAAGACTTGCGTGGGGCAATTGAAGGGCGCGACGTGCTGGTGGTCGAAGATATCGTCGACACGGGACACACGCTGAACCACGTCACCCACCTGCTGCGCAGCCGCCAGCCGAAACGGCTCAAGTCGATTGCACTGTTGGACAAACCCAGCCGCCGCGAGGTCGATTTCCGCGCCGACTGGATCGGCTTTGAAATCCCTGACGAATTCGTCGTGGGCTATGGCATCGACTATGCCCAACGCAACCGCAACCTGCCCTTCATCGGCAAGGTCCGCTTTACCGAAGACTGATCCCGCCGCGGATTCGAGGCCCCATGATCCTGCGCCACCTTCTGCGAATGTCCCGATGGGCGCGCAATCCGCCCTCGGACCAGCGGGTCAAACTGGTGCTGGGCCTGATCGTTCTGTGTCTGGTGATTGCCGGCGTTGAATACATGGGCTGGTGGCCCGAATGGGCAACCAGCCAGCCACGCAAGCTCAGGCCGTGACCGGCGCGTCCAGCACCTGACGAATTGCCGCCAGAAAGATACCCGCACCGACAGGAATCAGCGCATCGGGGAAATCATAGTCGGGGTTGTGCAGTTGCGGATGGTCGACCCCGGACCCCAGCCAGAACATGGCGGTTTTCGACCCCTTGGCGAATTGCCCGAAATCCTCCGAGAACCGTTGCGGCGCGGTGGTCAGGCGCGGTTGCACCCCGGCCTGCGCGCAGGCTTGAGCCAGGATCTGCACGGCCTCTGGGTGGTTGACGCAGGCCTCGAACACGTCGTCATAGGTGATCTCGACACCCAGTCCCTCGTCGGCCGCAGCCTTGCGCACCAGCGCCTCGGCCTGATCGACCAGTTGCGCCATGCGCGCGTCCGAGACGGTGCGCAGCGTGACCCATATCTCGGCCTCACCGGGCGCCACGCCGAATGTCGGGGCCCCCAGTTGGGCGTGGGTGACGGTGGTCAGCGCGTAATCCTCAGTCAGTTCGCCGCCCGGCCCCAAGGCCGCCAAGGCCGGCATCAACTCGGCCATGGCCGAGGCCGGCGACAGCCCGTTCTGCGGGGCCGCGGCGTGCGAGGTCTTGCCCGTCAGCCGCACCCGCATCCCGCGTGAGGCGCAATTGGCCGGGCCAGAGCACAGCTCGACCGCGCCCAGCTGCAAGCCCGACAAGTTGTGCAGCGAGAACAGAAAATCCGGCTGTATCTCAGCATATTGCGGATCGTTCCGAAAGTCGCGTGCGCCCTGTCCGGTCTCTTCGGCGGGCTGAAAGATCAGCACGACCCGACCGCGTGACATGGGCGCTTGCGCCAGGTCCTGCGCCACGCCCAGCACAATGGCCATATGGCCGTCATGCCCGCACAGATGACCCTTACCCGGAACCTGCGAGCAATAGGGTTTGCCCGGCATCTCCAATATCGGCAGCGCGTCGAGTTCGCAGCGGATACCAACGGTCGGCCCCGGCTGGCCCGAGTCGAACACGGCCGCCACCCCATGCCCACCGATCCCGGTCAGAAGCCGACTGGCCAAACCGCGCAATTGCTCGGCGATGAAAACGGCCGTTTCGGCCTCTTCACCCGAGACCTCGGGCCGTTGGTGCAACGCGTGGCGCAGCGCAGTCAGTTGCGCGAGCCGTTCGGGCGTCACGCCTGCCCCAGCTTTTTCTGCCGCGCTGCCCGCAGGCGCGCGAAATCATCGCCCGCATGGTACGAGGACCGGGTCAGGGGCGTGGCTGAAACCATCAGGAACCCCTTGCCATAGGCGGCTTTTTCATAGGCCGCGAACTCTTCGGGCGTGACAAAGCGGTCCACGCGGTGGTGTTTCGGCGTGGGCTGCAGATACTGACCGATGGTCAGGAAATCGATGTCGGCGGCGCGCATGTCGTCCATGACCTGGCGCACCTGCTGTTCGTTCTCGCCCAGTCCGACCATGATGCCCGACTTGGTGAAGATCGACGGGTCCAGTTCCTTGATCCTCTGCAACAGACGCAGCGAGTGGAAATAGCGCGCGCCCGGGCGCACCTCGGGGTACAGGCCCGGCACGGTTTCAAGGTTGTGGTTGAACACATCCGGCTTGGCCGCGACCACGGTTTCCAAAACCGACGGATCGCATTTCAGAAAATCCGGGGTCAGGATCTCGATCGTTGTCTTGGGCGAGCGGTGACGCACCGCGCGGATGGTCTGAGCGAAATGCTCGGCCCCGCCATCGGCCAGGTCGTCGCGGTCGACCGAGGTGATCACGACATGATTCAGACCCAGCTTTTCCACCGCATGTGCCACCCGGCCCGGTTCGAACGCGTCCAGCGCATCGGGGCGACCGGTGGCGATGTTGCAGAAGGTGCAGCCGCGGGTGCAGATCTCGCCCATGATCATCATTGTCGCGTGGCCCTGGCTCCAGCATTCGCCCACATTCGGGCAGCCGGCCTCTTCGCAGACGGTGACCAGGTTGTTGTCGCGCATGATCCGGCGCGTGTCGGCATAGCCCTTGCCGCCGGGTGCTTTCACTCGGATCCAGTTGGGCTTTTTCGGCTGCGCATTGTCGGGCTTATGCGCCTTTTCCGGGTGACGTTGTTCAGGGATTTTCAGATCGCGCACGGGGCCGGTTTCCTGACTTTGGGTCAATTTGGTTGGTGCATAACATAAACCGGTCGGATGTATTACGCCAGCCATGCATAGCTGTCATGCGTCAGCGTTTCGCACACGCAGAATGCAATCGTGATTTTCCGGGAGACCGTCGCAAATTTCGACATGATTTCTGAGGACAAGAGGATATTCGCAAACGCAGCACATCCCGTGTTGAAGCCGGTTTGGAATCGTTTTAACCCACGGGCCGAACAAATGTGAATCACAGGAGATGCCCATGAAAACCGGCGCCAAGCTGCCCGACGTGACATTCCACACCCGCGTGCGCGACGACTCGATCGAAGGGCCCAACCCGTTCCGCTGGGAAGACAAGACCACGGCCGACTACTTCGCAGGCAAGCGGGTCATCCTGTTCTCGCTGCCCGGTGCGTTTACCCCCACCTGCTCGACCTACCAACTGCCGGGGTTTGAAAACAACTACGAGGCGTTCAAGGCCAAGGGCATCGACGAGATCTACTGCATGTCGGTCAATGACAGCTTTGTCATGAACAAGTGGGCGCAGGATCAGGGGCTGAAGAACGTCAAGGTCATTCCTGACGGGTCGGGCGAGTTCACCCGCAAGATGGGCATGCTGGTCGACAAGGCAAATCTGGGCTTTGGCATGCGGTCGTGGCGCTATGCCGCCATCATCAACGACGGTGTGGTCGAGGCGTGGTTCGAAGAGCCTGGCCTTATGGACAACTGCCCCGAGGACCCCTATGGCGTTTCGTCGCCCGAAAACCTGATGAAGCACCTGGAAGAAGCGCAGCAGCCCGAAATGGCCTGAGCCTTCAACCAGCCTCCACTCGAAGGGCTCGCCAAGTGCGGGCCCTTTTCAGTTCCGGGTTTCTGACACGATGTTTTCGCCGACCTGCCGGATCACCTGGGCCAGTTGATCGAACCACACCGCCCCATCCGACGAATCGCGCCGCACGAGGCCGATCTGCCGCGCGGGCTCCGGGGCGCCGAACCGCAGCAGTTTCAGCCTCGGCACGGCATCGGCCTCGGAACGCGCCGCCAATTCCGGAATCAAGGTCAGGCCGAACCCCTCGGCCACCAAACGCGACAGCGTGGCCAAAGACGACGCGCCCATGTTGATATGGGCGCTGGTCCGGTCCTGCCCGCACACCTCAAGCGCCTGATCCGTCAGGCAATGCCCGTCTTCCAGCAGCATCAGCTGGGCTGCATTCAGGTCGATCGGGCGCAGAGCGTCGGGGCTGACGGTCAAGCTCTTCAGGCGTGTCTCGCTGCCGGCCAGCAGAAAACGATCCTCGAACAAGGGCACCTCGTCCAGGCCGCGCGCGCCCACCGGCAGGGCCAGCACGGCGGCGTCAATCTCGCCCGCTTTCAGCATCGACAGCAACCGCTCGGTGCGCGCCTCGCGTACCTGTACGCGCAGGGACACATCCGCTGACCGCAGACCAGCCAATACACCCGGCAACAGATATGGCGCGACCGTCGGGATCAAGCCGACCGACAGACTGCGATGCCCGGTGGAGTTGTCACGCGCGAACCGATCCAACCGTTCGGCCGCGCCCAAAATGCGCCGTGCGTGCTCCAGCGCATCACGCCCCAACGGTGTCAGCAGAACATCGCGAGCGCGCCTTTCAAATAGCGGCCCGCCCATGATATCTTCCAAAGCCCGGATCTGCACCGACAGTGCCGGTTGAGACACATGACACACCTGAGCGGCCCGGCCAAAGTTGCGTTGCTCGGCCACGGCGCGGAAGTATTGCAGCTGCCTGAGGGTAAAATTCATAACCCCTGATTATCACCTGCTGCGTTTTCCGCAACTGCAGCCAATCGGATTCAACGTGAATCAGCCGATCAACCGGTCACACTCTGCTTGCTTCTCGTAATGTCGCTTGAGGCGCTGCAGTGCAATGCGCAGCACGATCTTCCCCGAACGCGCTGACCAGCCCATCCGTTTCTCGGCCAGTTCCAGACCTTCCAGATAGCAGCAACACCGCAGCGCAACGTCGCTCAGACCCGGACCCAGATCCGACAAGGCCCGGGCCACGCGATCACGCGCCTCGGACGACCCGCGCGCAACCGGCGCATCGCCCTCGAAACCCGCACGACCGCCAGCGGTGAGGAACCGGTCCCAGTTTTGCGTGACCCGCGGTCCGATCTGGGCCAGCTCGAAATCCTCACGTAGTCGCTCTCCGGCGCGCACCAGGCTTTCGTCCAGAAACGGCTTTCCGTCCCGGTCGCGTCGGCGCGACAAGGCAATCAAGGGGCTCTCCGCTGCGCAATAGCGGATGCGCCGTGGGCGCTTCTCGTCGGCTTGACTGTGCGTTTTGAACTTCGCCGGTGCCTCGGCCATCCCATATTCTGTCTGTGTCCGCGCCCGGTTTTCGGCATCGGCAATCAACTGGCTTAGTGCGGTTCGGCCCGTTTGCGTGATCCGGTAGCGCGACACACGCCCCGGATTGTCACAAACGATCCAGTCCTTCAGAGCCAAAGCCTGAGCGGTCTTGCAGTCAACAACGGCGGTCCGAGTTGTACCGCCCTCGCCGCTGTCGCGGACAACGACCGCCTTTTCCATGTCCTCGGCCACGGCCAGAACCGCACCCGTTTCGCAAAGGCGCCGCAGCACCCGCAAAGCCTCGCGCTCGAACGCCTCGTCTTCGGCATTGGGAATGCGATGAGGATCATCGCCGACGCCGAAGAAGGGACCAGAGGCCGCTTCATTCCCCGCACCGGGAAAGTGTGTTTCGGCTAGAGATTGCAGTGCTTTATCCACCAAGGGGTCGTCGCGCCGCATTTCGATCCTTCGGATCTGTCGCAGAATGGTTGACGCGTGACACCCTGCCGACCGCGCCAGATCCCGGATCGACCGTCCCGCCTCGGTGTGGGCCAGGTATCGCTGCGCCCCTTCGGGAACCCAAGCTGGAACGGTGAATGCGGTGCTGTTTTCCATCGTTATTCGCCCTCGTCGACAATCAAACTGCCACTGTCCGCCGTCGGATAAAGTGTTAACCAAATCTACCTAGAGTTGCTTTCGTTACTCGTTCGTTAACCTCCAACGGCTCTGACCAGAATTGATTCAAAAAGATAAACAGTCGTGAAACCATCGTTCGGCGCGAACTCGGTCACGGCAACACCCGCTTGGGTTGTGTCAAATTGCTGCAGGAAAAATTGAACAGAGGAACGCCGAAATGCAGGACCTGATGACTATGATCACCGCCCTCCGCCGCCCGCGGCTGCTGTCTCGAGCAGCCAAGGTCGGAGCACAGGAATACGACCGTGACCGCCACTTGCAGCGCCTGTTCGGCTATGGCGCGCTACCTGGAACCGGAGCGGCCTTGATGCGACTGTTGGAGATGGAGCGGAGCGTCGACGACCAACGACGCTCGGGCGACGCCGCGTATTCGCTCGTGCGCCACCTGGACCTATTGATCGCACTGATTGGTGAGGCGCGACTGCATCAAGCCAGCCGCGCCCCGGAACTTCATGTCGTCAAGTGAAGGCGTCGGGCATGGACGCTTTCTTTTCCTCGACATAGGCGGTTAGCGCCGCCAGTTTTTCCGGGTCGAGTTGCGGTTGCTGGTAGTTGGCCAGCAGATGCTCGACCCGGACGGAGGCAAGCATGCGCGTGTCCCGCGCACCCTCTTCTTCCCATGTTTCAAAGGGTTTGTAGTCCAGCAGGTCGGTCTTCCAGAAGGCGCTTTGGAAATTGGCCTGGGTGTGCGCACAGCCAAGATAGTGACCACCCGGCCCCACCTCACGAATCGCGTCCATGGCCTGCGCGTTTTCATCATAGGCCACCCCTTTGGCCAACGCATGAAGCGCTCCCAACTGATCGGCATCCATGACGAATTTTTCGAAATCGGCGACCAGACCGCCTTCGAGCCACCCACATGCGTGCAACATGAAGTTGACGCCTGAAAGCAGCCCCATGTTCAGCGAGTTCGCAGTCTCGTAGGCCGCCTGCGCGTCCGGAAGCTTGGATCCACAGAACGACCCGGCCGAGCGGTAGGGAACACCCAAACGGCGCGCCAACTGACCGGCCCCATAGGTGATATGCGCGGCTTCGGGCGTGCCGAAGGTCGGTGCGCCAGAGTTCATGTCGATCGACGACACGAATGCGCCAAAAATGGCCGGTGCTCCCGGACGGATGATCTGACTGTAGGCGATGCCGGCCAGCACCTCGGCCAGCACTTGCGTCAGAGTTCCGGCAACCGAAACCGGGGCCATTGCGCCGCCCACGATGAAGGGCGAAATGATGCAGGCCTGATTGTTGCGCGCATAGACTTCCAGCGACCCCATCATCACGTCGTCGAACGTCATCGGCGAGTTGATGTTGGTAAGCGAGGTCATCACGGTGTTTTCCTGAACGAACTCCTTGCCGAACAGAATCTCGCACATCTCGACCGAATCCTGCGCCCGGCTGGGATCGGTCACCGAACCCATAAAGGGTTTGTCGGACAGCGTCATGTGCGCCATCAGCATGTCCAGATGACGTTTGTTCACCGGAACGTCCGTCGGTTCGCAGACCGTGCCGCCTGAATGATGCAGCCACTTGGACATGTAGGCCAGTTTCACGAACTTGTTGAAATCGTCCATCGTGGCATAGCGGCGGCCACCCTGCGCGTCCCGCACGAAAGGCGGTCCGTAGACCGGCGCCAGCACCAGGTTGCGCCCGCCGATTACCACCGATTTTTCGGGGTTGCGCGCGTGCTGCGTGAATTCCTTGGGCGCGGTCTTGATCAGTTCGCGGGCCAGACCTCGCGGAATGCGAACGCGCTCACCATCGATGTCGGCTCCGGCATCCCGCCAGCGTTCCAGCGCCGCGGGGTTGTCGACGAAATTGACGCCGACTTCCTCCAGCACGGTTTCCGCATTGGCCTCGATGATCTCCAACGCTTCGTCATTGAGGATCTCGAAGTTCGGAATGTTGCGTTCGATATACTTCGCCGTTTCGATCCGAACCGCGGTACGCTCGGCCCGGCGGGCGGCGCCTCCGCCACCACGCACTCTGCGTCGGGTGCTTGCCTCTGTCATGAGATGATCCCGTGTGAAAGTTTAGATTGGATTGCTTGTTACAAGATGCCGCGACTTCATCAGATGTGGATTCCGGCGCAATAGGGGGAAAAGCGACATATTCCGCGCTGTCCAGCACCAGCAACAGGCCTTACGGCGCGTCAGGTTGGCTTGCTGAAATAAACCTTGTTCCCCTCGTGCCCGGTCTCCTGCCACCCAAGATGACAGTACATCGCGCGGGTGTCCGCCATCAGGCGGTGGGTTGTCAGGCGCATGCTCCAAACCCCGTTTTCGCGAGCCTCTGTCGCGACGAAATCGAGCAACTGCCGAGCAATGCCCCGCCCTTGCGCATCCGGTGAAACGGCCAGATTGAAGATCATCGCGGTTTCTCTTTCGAAACCAAAAACCACGACACCCTGCAGGGATGTTTCATCCGCGGCGACAACGACGTTCCGGTCGCGAATGTCCTCCTCGACCCCCTCGGTCACATCCGGCAAGTCGGGGATGGACTGGCGCGCTGCGGCATAGGCCGCTTCGATACATCGGCGGATGGGCTCCGCATCGGTTGCCACAGCCCTTCTGAGCGAAATTCCGGTCATTCAATGCGCTCCGCGTCACTCTTTCCCGCCAAATGACGTCAAGGCGCTTGCACATGCAAGGCTTCCGACCTAAAGGCCGGGTATGACCGAGACATCCCATGACCGCCTTCTGATCATCGACTTCGGCAGCCAGGTAACGCAGCTGATCGCCCGCCGCCTGCGCGAGTTGAACGTCTATTGCGAAATCCACCCCTACCAGAACGTCACGACGGATTTTGTGCGTGACATGGCCCCGCGCGCCATCATCTTTTCGGGCGGGCCGGACAGCGTGACCCGCGAGGGATCACCGCGCGTCCCGCAAGAGATATTCGAGTATGGCGTTCCGATCCTGGGCATCTGCTATGGCCAGCAGGTCATGATGCACCAGCTGGGCGGCAAGGTTGAAAGCGGCCACGGCACCGCCGAGTTCGGACGGGCATTCGTGACGCCGCGCGGCAAGCTCGACCTGCTCGAGGGCTGGTTCACCGATGGCAACGAACAGGTCTGGATGAGCCACGGCGACCATGTCAGCCAAGTCGCACCGGGGTTCGAGGTGTTCGGCACCTCGCCCAACGCGCCCTTCGCGATCACCGCCGATACCGACCGCCATTTCTATGCCGTTCAGTTCCACCCCGAGGTGCACCACACCCCCAAGGGCGCAAAACTGTACGAGAATTTCGTGAAGCTGGCCGGGTTCAAGGGCGACTGGACCATGGGCGCCTATCGCGACGAGATGATCCGCAAGATCCGCGAACAGGTCGGCGACAAGAAGGTGATCTGCGGTCTGTCGGGCGGTGTCGACAGCTCGGTCGCCGCTATCCTGATCCACGAGGCGATCGGCGACCAGCTGACCTGCGTTTTCGTCGATCACGGCCTGCTGCGCAAGAACGAAGCGCAGGAAGTCGTCTCGATGTTCCGCGACAACTACAACATCCAACTGATCCACGCGGATGAAAGCGAGCTGTTCCTGGGAGAGCTCGACGGCGTCTCGGACCCCGAAACCAAGCGCAAGATCATCGGCAAGCTGTTCATCGACGTATTCCAGAAACACGCCGACACGATCGAGGGCGCCGAGTTCCTGGCCCAGGGCACGCTGTACCCCGATGTCATTGAATCGGTGTCGTTTTCCGGCGGCCCGTCAGTCACGATCAAATCGCATCACAACGTCGGCGGCCTGCCCGAAAAGATGGGCCTGAAACTGGTCGAGCCGCTGCGTGAACTGTTCAAGGACGAAGTGCGCGCGCTGGGCCGTGAACTGGGCCTGCCGCCCAGCTTTATCGGCCGCCACCCCTTCCCCGGACCGGGTCTGGCCATCCGCTGCCCGGGCGAGATCACCCGCGAAAAGCTGGAAATCCTGCGCGAGGCCGACGCGATCTATATCGACCAGATCCGCAAGCACGGCCTGTATGACGAGATCTGGCAGGCCTTCGTCGCGATCCTTCCGGTGCGCACAGTCGGCGTGATGGGCGACGGGCGCACCTATGACTATGCCTGCGCCCTGCGGGCGGTGACCTCGGTTGATGGAATGACGGCCGATTACTACCCGTTCACCCACGAATTCCTGGGCGAAACCGCCACCCGGATCATCAACGAGGTCAAGGGCATCAACCGTTGCACCTATGACATCACCTCCAAGCCTCCGGGCACGATCGAATGGGAATGACACCAAAAGCCGGGCGCTGACCCGGCTTTTTTGTTGTTGTGAACCGGCGTCGGTTTTGGTTCGGTGGCCAAACGCACGCTCAGCCCAAGGATCGAAACATGCGCGATAGCAAATCGATGATTGCCAAAACCGCGCTGTGGATGACCGGGGCGATCGCTTCTTTCTCGTCAATGGCCGTTGCCGGGCGCGAGCTTAGCCTGACGCACGACACGTTTGAAATCATGATGTACCGCAGCATTGTCGGCGTCATCGTCGTTTCGGCCGTTTTGACGGCAACCGGCAAATGGCACCAGGTATCGACACAACGTCTGGGTCTGCACGCGGTTCGAAACTCGTTGCATTTTGCGGGCCAAAACCTGTGGTTCTACGCTGTCAGCGTCATCCCGCTGGCGCAGGTTTTTGCGTTGGAATTTACGCAACCGATATGGGTCGTACTCCTGTCTCCGCTTCTGCTGGGCGAACGCCTGACACCCACGCGGGTCATGTCGGCAATCATAGGTTTCGCAGGCATATTGATCGTCGCCCGACCCGGAGCCACACCGCTCACGCCCGGTGTTCTTGCAGCGGCCTCCTCGGCTGTTTTCTTTGCGCTTACAACGATTTCGACGAAGAAACTGACAGGGTTCGCCAGCATCGGATGCATCGTTTTCTGGCTGACTACGATGCAGGCCGCAATGGGTCTTGCTGTTGCCGGAGCGGACGGGCAGATCGTCCTGCCAACCGCTCAAAGCGCGCCCCTGTTGTTGCTGGTCGGGCTGGCCGGCCTGCTGGCCCATTTCTGCATTACAAACGCGCTTGCCATCGCTCCGGCCACGGTCGTTATTCCCTTTGATTTCGCGCGCCTGCCGACGATCGCCATTGTTGGGATGCTGCTGTATCACGAACCCCTGGATCAGTGGACCATGCTGGGCGCCGTCGTGATTTTCTCGGGCATCTTCCTGAATGTCTGGTCCGAAGGCCGCGCGGGATCGGGCACTCTGGCAAAAACCACACACAAAAACTGACGTTCGGTCACTGGCAGAAACTAACGTATGGTCAGTGGTTGACGTTTTTTTAAACTCCCCGTGAATAATGGCCACAGAAATCACCGCCACTGACACTCACAAGACAATCAATACTGTGGCGCCGGATAGTGAAAAGGGAGGAATACATGAAGAAAGCGCTGTTACAGGCGTGCGTGCTCTGTGCAGGGGCGACCGCCGCTCATGCCGGCGGTATCGACCGTAGTGGGCAAGGCATCAACATTATCTTTGAGGAAGGTTCCGTCGTACAGTTTCGCCTGGGCTACACCAACCCAAGCGTAAGCGGCACGATGCTGGGCGTGGACTCGGGCAACGTTGCAAACGACTTCTTCTCGCCTCATCTCGCGTACAAGCACGCCTTCACCGACCAACTCGACTTTGCGCTGATCTATGACGAACCGTTCGGTGCCGATATCGCCTACGGTTCGAACTACCCGCTCTCGCAGAACCCGATCCCGGGCGGTCGCACTGACGTTCTGCGCGCGAAAGCCGACACAGAGGCAATTACTGCCCTGTTGCGCTACAAGTTCGACGGCGGCTTCAGCGCCATCGGTGGTCTGCGTATTCAGCGGCTCAGCGCTGACGTTGCCGTGCCGGCGGCGGCCGGTTACGAGGTGAATGCCGACAAGGATACCGCGCTGGGTTACGTCGTAGGTGTGGCTTGGGAAAAGCCCGAGATCGCAGCGCGCGTGGCGCTGACCTACAACTCGAAAATTTCCCATGACCTGTCGCAAACGGAGTCGGTGAACCCAATCCCAATCCCGCCGATCCCGCCTGGAACCGTGGCGACATTCGACACTTCCAGCGAGGTCGTTTCTCCGCAATCGGTGAACCTGGACTTCCAGACCGGCGTTGCCCCCAGGACACTGCTGTTCGGATCGATCCGCTGGGTCGATTGGCCGCAAACGGTTTACGATCCCCCGAACTATCCGCCGACCAGCGCGCTTGTGGACTATGACGATCCGACCTGGACCTATTCGCTGGGTCTTGGCTACCAGTTCTCCGAACAGTTCTCGGGCGCAGTGACCCTTGGCTATGAATCGGCAACCAATGAGCCCGTTTCCAACCTGGGTCCGACCGACGGGTTCTGGAGCATCGGCCTTGGCGGCACCTACTCGATGGAACGCGCCAAGATTTCGGGCGGCGTTCGCTATACCGACCTGGGCGACGCAACCGCTGACGGTGCTGGCCCCGCGGCGCGGGCGAACTTCTCTGGAAACAGCGCGTGGAGCGTTGGTATTCAGGTGACCTACGCCCTGAACTAAGGGATACGCTCATACAGAATTGGAAAACCCCGCCCTTGTGGCGGGGTTTTTCGCATGATCCGGGTCGCTTACCGAATTGTCGAATGCAAGTATTCCGCGTGAGGCAAACAGAAACATGCAAGAAATAGCCATGACGCAACAAAAATCCCTCTCCGCCCTTGCTTGGTTCGAGCTCATTCTTCTTGGACTGATCTGGGGCGCGTCCTTCCTGGCGATCCGCGTCGCACTGGACACGATACCTGTGATGACGGCCGTGTTTCATCGCGTTTTCTGGGCCGCGCTTGCACTTTGGGCCGTCGTTCTCCTCCGCCGAGAAACGATACCGAGGGACCCGCGTATTTGGGGCGCTTTTCTGGTCATGGGTCTGCTGAACAACGTATTGCCCTTCTCGCTGATGGCCTGGGGCCAATTGTATGTCGACACCGGTCTGACCTCGATCTTGAACGCTGCCACGGCAATCTTCGGTGTTCTGGTTGCGGCTGCATTCTTTCCCGACGAGCGACTGACCAAACGTCGAGCCGTGGGTGTTGCGCTTGGCTTTGGCGGAGTTTCCACCGCAATCGGATTGCACAATTTCCTTGGGTTCAGCCTGCAAAGCGCTGCTCAGTTGGCCATTCTGGCGGGGACCGTATCCTATGCGCTGGCGGCTGTATGGGCCCGTCTGCGCTTGTCAGGCCTGGCGCCGCAGGTTGCGGCGGCGGGAATGCTGAGCGGGTCAACCATCGTCATGCTGCCGGTAATGCTGTTCGTCGACGGTGTGCCATCGTTCGACCTGCCTATGACAACTTGGCTCGCCGTAGCTTATTACGCACTCGTCGCTACGGCTGGTGCCTACTTGCTGTACTACAGGGTTCTGGCCGCAGCCGGCAGCGGCAACTTGCTGCTGGTCACCCTGATCATCCCTCCGGTCGCCATTCTGCTCGGCGCCTATGTCCGGCACGAAACCCTTGCCCCGAACGCCTTCATCGGCTTTGCGATCCTTGCATTGGGGCTATTGATCCTAAGCCGATCCCGCAGCCGAGATTGACGCCATCGCCGGGCCGATTTAGCTAGGACAAAACAAGGGACGGTTGCACATGATCTACAGCTCGGCGAAGGACTGGCGCGAAGCGGCGCGCAAAAAGGTGCTGTTTTTCGGCATGTCCGGCTTGGGCAAGACTTACGTTTCGAACATCCTTCGCGACTCGGGCGACTGGTTCCACTACTCGATCGATTATCGAATTGGCACGCGTTACATGGGTGAGTACATCACCGACAACGCCAAGGCTGAAGCCATGAAAGTTCCCTTTCTGCGGGACCTGCTGCTCTCTGACTCGATCTATATCGGTTCCAACATTTCGTTCGAAAACCTGACGCCGGTCGCCGCCTATCTGGGCAAGCCCGGAAACCCGGCCGTGGGTGGGCTGGCGATGCCGGAATATCGGCGTAGACAAGAGCAGTTCCGGCAGGCCGAAATCCACGCTCTGCTGGACACCGAATATTTCATTGACCGCGCTCAGCGTCTGTACGGGTACCCGCATTTCATCTGTGACACCGGCGGGTCAATCTGCGAATGGGTGGACCCTGACAATCCTTCCGACCACGTCTTGTCGGAACTCTCGCGCCAGACCCTGATGGTCTGGATCAAGGGCGACGACGACCACACCGCCGAACTGATCCGACGGTTCGACAAGGCCCCCAAACCGATGTCTTATCAGGCCGATTTCCTGACGCGCACCTGGCAGGAATACCTTGATCAGCACGGCTGCGCCGAGGCAGAGGTCAATCCCGACGACTTCATCCGCTGGACCTATGCCCGCGCCCTGGCCCACCGTCAGCCCAGATACCAATCCATGGCTGAGAATTGGGGGGTCACTGTTACCGCCGACGCAATCGGAAAGGTGCGGGATGCGCGTGATTTCGATGAGTTGATCGAGAGCACACTTGAGACCCGCGCCGCGGCGTCCTAACTAGAACGCTTCAGAAGAAACTGGAAAAACCCGCCTCATGCCTATCAAGATTCCGTCCGACCTCCCGGCCTTTGACGTTCTGACGAAAGAGGGCGTCATGGTCATGGCCGAGGATCAGGCTGCACGGCAGGACATCCGGCCCCTGAAGATCGGGTTGCTGAACCTGATGCCGAAGAAAATCCAGACCGAAAACCAGTTTGCCCGGTTGATCGGCGCGACGCCGCTGCAGATCGAGTTGTCTCTGATCCGCATGACCGAGCATCAGACGAAAAACACCGCGGCCGAACACATGGAAGAGTTCTACCGCCCTTTTCAGGACGTGAAGGACCAGAAATTTGACGGCCTGATCATCACCGGCGCCCCCATCGAGCATCTGGAATTTCAGGACGTCACCTATTGGGACGAACTGACCGAGGTGTTTGAATGGACCCGAACCAATGTGCATTCGACCTTCGGCGTGTGCTGGGGTGGCATGGCGATGATCTATCATTTTCATGGCGTAAAAAAGCATATGCTGGACGCCAAGGCGTTTGGGTGTTTCCGGCATCGGAACCTGTCGCCGGCCTCGCCTTTCCTGCGAGGTTTCTCGGATGACTGCGTGATCCCGGTCAGTCGCTGGACCGAAGTCCGGCAGGATGAAATCGACGCTGCCAAAGGGCTTGTGACCCTTCTGGGCAGCGACGAGGTCGGTCCGTGTCTGGTTGAAGATCGGCAGAACCGGGCGCTGTATATCTTCAATCACTTCGAATACGACAGTGACACGCTGAAACAGGAATACGATCGGGACGTGGCCAATGGCACTCCGATCAACGTACCCATCAACTATTATCCCGACGATGACCCGTCCCGCACGCCTCAGAATCGGTGGCGTAGCCATGCGCATCTGCTGTATGGGAACTGGATCAACGAAATCTACCAGACCACTCCTTTCGACATGACGAAAATTGGTCATTAAGTCGTTGATATACCTAGGCCTGTTTGCGGCCCTTTTTGCGGCTTTGACGGCTTGGCTTGCCGCACGCCATGAGGCCCGGGCCGAGGCCGCGTTTCCGCCAGAGGGTCAGATATTGGATGTCGACGGCGTTGCTGTACATGCCGTCGTCATGGGCGAAGGCCCGGATGTCGTCCTGATCCACGGGTCCAGCGGCAATACCCGGGACATGACGTTTGCTCTTGCGCCGTTGCTGGCAAAATCCTTTCGGGTCATTGTATTTGACCGACCGGGGCTGGGCTATTCTCAGAGCTTCTCGGCGGAGGGCGAAACCATCGTTGAGCAGGCAGAAATCCTGCAGAAAGCTGCCGCGATGCTGGGGGCCGACAAACCCATCGTAGCCGGTCAAAGCTATGGCGGGTCGGTATCGCTGGCCTGGGCTGTGACGCGACCTGACAACATCTCGGCTCTGGTCCTGATCGCCCCGGCCGCGGTGCCATGGGAAACTCCGCTCGATTCCTTCAACCGGATTACCTCGACAGCCTGGGGAAATGCTCTCGTCCTGCCGTTGATCACCGCCTACGTTCCGGACTGGTACGTCAACAAGGCCCTGGATACGGTCTTTGCCCCCCAGGCGGCACCCGAAGGCTATGCCGAGCACTTTGGCCCGCCCCTGACGCTCCGCCGGTCGTCGATGCATGCCAACGCAAAACAACGGGCCAACCTCCTGAACGAAGTTGCCGAGCTGCAACCGCGCTACCCCGAGATTTCGGTGCCCACCGAAATTGTGCATGGTACGGCAGACACCACAGTTGGGCTGGGCTGGCATTCCGAGCGGTTGATCGAACAAATCCCCGGCGCTGAGCTGATCGAACTTGAAGGTATGGGTCACATGCCTCAAGTGGTGGCCGCTCCAGAAGTTGCTGCTGCGATCGAACGCGCCGCGGAACGAGCGGATTTGCGTTAACCCCGCCCGTAATCCATAGTAGAAACTGGATTTTATGGCGAGGCAACTCATGACCCGTGCAGCGGACCGAGCAATCAACAGCTACTTTCGGAACGACGCTCCCGAGAGCGTGCGAAAGGCCATCGAAGACGCTGAAAAAGGCGACATCCTCAACCCCAGCTACCCATATCAGGAGAGGATGAAGCGCAAGGACTATGACAATCAGATGGAGGCCCTGCAGATCGAACTGGTCAAGATGCAGGCATGGGTCAAGGAAACCGGACAACGCATCGCGATCGTGTTCGAGGGCCGGGATGCAGCAGGCAAAGGCGGTACGATCAAGCGATTCCGGGAAAACCTGAACCCGCGTGGCGCCCGCAATGTCGCCCTCAGCAAACCCTCCGACGCCGAGCGCAGCCAATGGTATTTCCAGCGGTACATCCAGCACCTGCCATCAGCCGGCGAGATCGTTTTCTTCGATCGCAGCTGGTACAACCGGGGGGTCGTCGAAAACGTCTTTGGATTCTGTACCGCAGACCAGCGGGAACGCTTCTTCAGGCAAGTCATGCCGCTGGAGATCGGGCTTGTGCATGACGGCATTCACCTTTTCAAGTTCTGGCTCAACGTCGGACGCGCAGAACAGCTCAATCGGTTTCTCGCGCGCGAGAATGACCCGCTGAAACAATGGAAACTGAGCCCTATCGACATCGCCGGTCTGGGCAAATGGGATGAATACACGCAGTCGATTTCCGAATCTCTGACACGCTCCCATTCCGATCTGTGCCCTTGGACGATCATCCGTTCAGACGACAAGAAGCGCGCGCGGCTTGCGGCAATCCGGGCGGTATTGTCGAATGTGGACTATGACGAAAAGGACGTCGAAGCCGTTGGCGAGCCCGACCCGATGATTTGTGGCGGACCGGAAATCTGGGATGCGTAGTCTAGGGCGTCTTTGGTCAAGCATTAGTCCCTTTGATCATGTCTCAAGGATTGGACCTGCTGCCCCGCGTGCATTATGTCTGGTTGGTAAAAGAGCACGCAAACACAGGCAGGTGCCGTCGGAATGACCAAACGCGGCTATCACCATGGGAATCTTAAACAGGCGCTGATCGACGCCGCCCTCTCGCTGATCGAGGAAAAAGGTCCGACCGGCTTCACCCTGTCTGAAGCCGCAAAACGGGCCGGTGTCACCCCAGCCGCGGTTTACCGACACTATCAGGGTCGCGAGGATCTGATCGCCGAGGCGGCCCGTCAGGGGTTCGAGATGTTCGCGGACCTCATGCAGTATGCCTATGACAAGGGGCAGCCCTCGGCGCTGGCCGCTTTCGAAGCGACCGGGCGTGCATATCTGGCGTTTGCGCGCAAGCATCCCGGCCATTACATCTCGATGTTCGAAAGCGGAATCTCGGTCAACCGGACGCCCGAGCTGGCGTTGGCCGCCAACCGGGCAAAAGAGGTTCTGGAAATGGCTGCGGCCGATCTTTCAGAACACATCCCGCCGGAAAAGCGCCCACCGGCGTCTATGTTCAGCGCGCATATCTGGGCGATGAGTCATGGTGTCGTAGAGCTTTATGCCCGCAATGCAGGTGCCAGCTCGCCTTTCCCACCCGAAGACCTTTTGGAATCCGGGATCGGCATATACCTCAGAGGGTTGGGGCTGGTGCCGCCCGACGAATGATCGTCAGAACATCCTGCTGGCATGTGGTGCGTTCAGCCGTGAGGTGACATTGATCAGATCCATCATGCCCATCCCCTTGATGTCGACCGGACCCAGGTCCGAGACCTGAAATTCATCGATCAGGGCGTATTTCATCTCTTCCGGGGCAACGATGTTCATGGGGTTCGCAAAGACCTGCAACCGCGATGCGATATTCACGGCCGGTCCAAAAACGTCATAGACGTATTTCTGGATCCCTACCACGGACCCAACGGCCGGCCCCATGCCAAGCCCGATCCGGGCCTGCCATTTGTGCGGATGACTTTCGTTGCGCCGTTCCAGATACCGCAGAAATCGGACCGCACAATGCGCAACCGCCGTGGCATGGTCGGGCGTGGCGTCGGGCATGCCTGACACCGCAAGATAAGCGTCGCCGATCGTCTTGATCCGTTCACAGCCGAACTGTTCGACGATCCGGTCGAAGGCGGTGAAGATGTCATTCAACTCACTGAGAGTGACCGTAGGGTCGGTTTTTGCCGCAAAATCCGTAAAGCCGACGAAATCCAGCATGACCACGGAAACCTGATCATACAGCTGAGGCGTTACTACGCCGAAGGTTTTGAACTCTTCATAAACCGCGCGCGGCATCAGATTCAGCAAAAGCCGTTCGACCCGTTCCTTTTCTCTTTCCAACTCGCGGGTGTTGCGCTCGACCATGGTCGAATAGCTGTCGATCATGCTCTCCAGTTCACGAATTTTCGTGATGTTCTGACATTCGACAACCAGAACCTGCTCATCCATCCCATTGGCCAAGGAAATCGTTACAGCAAAGATCAGCGTGCGGCGTTTCGGTTTCATCTGCAGCTCTGCCGAATACCGCAGGCCCGATTGCTTGACGTCATCCAGCTCGCGCTGGTCCAGATCCGGCAAAATATCCAAAAGTGTCTGACCGGGCTCGGGCTTGCCGAACCATTCGGCGAATGGGCCATTGTGGAACACGAAGGTCAGGTCCGAGGCCCGCAATACTGCAACACCGACCCCGATGGCACGCAGCAGATGCTCGTTGATGGCCAGAATGCTCATGCCGCATCCCGGGCAACGATGATCGCCCTCTTGCCCTCGATCGCAGCCAGCGCGACCTGCACGTCATCTTCGGTCATTCCATGAATTGAAAGTGCTTCACCGAACAGCGTAGCCATCTCGTCGAAATCATCATGGCTGATGTTGAGGTGCCGATGCACGGCCTCGATCCGATCATCACTGAAAGACGCTGGTCCACCCACCAGAGACGAAACGAACTTGGTTTGATGATCGATCAACCGAGGCATGTCGATGTCTTCGAAGTAGCCTCCGATCTCATCCGATTCCAATGCCATTTCGTAAAATGTCATCACGATCCGGCTGATGGTTTTGAACCCGCCGTATTTCTCGTAAATCGTTTGACCCACACCAAAACCCCAAAAAATCGCGCAATAACACTGTGAGGTTATATCAAATCGAGAGTTTTGTTAACGTTTATGCGCTTTGCGACCGGCGCGGATGGTTGGAACCGCTCGGTTTTTCACCATCGGCTCAAAGACTTCAGGACCAAGGGCGCACGATCAGATCGTCGGCACAGGGAATGAAGTCCACCATGCCGCCGCGCTGGACAAGCCGCGCCTGACCGCCCAGCTTCCATTTCAGTTTGCGGCCGGCCGACTGAAGCTCGCGCCGCAGCCGAAACCATGTGGGGCCCTTGTCCAATCCGCTGTTCGTGGCTGCGTTTTGGGTTCGCTCACTGCTTTTGACCGGTTCGTCGATCTGCTCCTGCCGTCCCGACCAGATCATTTGAACACCAACGGCCGGAAAGCATTGAAACATGTTCCAATCCCTGCGCGGCAACGACAGAAAGTCATCGAGATGGTCAGAATATCTCTGCGACCAGGCCAACAGTTTGCGGCAGCCAGCCTGTGACAGAACATAGGCCGCCGCACTTGGCGCCATTTCCAACATTGGGCGCACGCGGACATTTCCGATCCCGGTTTCCGGCCCAAAGCGCAGTGACCGGGGCGAGTAATCCAATTTGACGCAATCATAGGCTTCCGGGTGGTTCAGCACTTCGGTGATCACCCGGCCAGCGTCAGAGGACATTTCCACATCATCCTCAAAGACGACAGCGGCCGGAAGGTTCCGATCGACGATCCGCTGCCAAACCGATCTATGGCTTTCGAAACAGGCGATTTCGCTGGTCGTCAGACCCCAGCGCGTTCCCGTTCCCGCAACATATCCGTTTTGCTCCAACGCACCCGGCTGACTGGCATCCGTCGCACTGATCCTATGTGCCCCCACAAGGCCCGCCTTCAGAAACTGCGCCTCCATGAACGCCCGGCGCTCGGGCACACGGTCCAGATTGATGTAATAGACGCTGTCGCCTGCCATCTGCTGGGTTATCTGCACCGGAAGTCCTTTCGCATCGCGCCGCTTTATTGGCCATATCCCCTGTTGGGACTGGAAGTCCAGATTGCACCACTGGCAGAAGTACGGCCAGCGGGGTGACCGAACTGACTGGCTACAGCTTGTTCAGCCGATGCTTTTCCAAGATGTCGATGATGACGGATTTGGCATGCAGCCGGTGCTGGCGATGCCGGTCGCGCGCCACATCAGGTTTGCCGTCACGGATTGCGGTGTAGACCGCACGGTGATCTTCATTCGATTTGACCGGTAACGGGCGAATGAACAGGGTCGAGGCCCGCGCTCTGCGGACCTGGTCGCTCATCATGGAAACGATGCTTTCCACCCGTCGGTTGCCACCCAACCGGACAAGCTCGCGGTGGAACAGGTCATCGGCCTTGGCCCACGCCTCCAGGTCTTCCTCACCGATGGCGCGATCCATTTGGGCGATCGAGTCCGCCAACGGCTGAAGGTCCTGTTCAGAAAATCCGGCCTCGGCCGCGCGTTCGGCTGCAAGGCTCTCCAACTCGGTCAAAATGTCATAGATCTCGCGCATATCATCCGGAGATACCGGCAGGATCCGCACCCCTTTGCGCGGCCGCATTTCCAACAGGCCCTTGCTTTCCAGCATCAGCGCTGCTTCGCGAACCGGCGTGCGCGACATCCCCAACTGCTCGGCCAGTTCGGTTTCCAGATGGTCGGTGCCCGCGGCCAACTCTCCGGTCAGGATCATCCGCCGCAAGTCCCGCACCGCGCGCTGAGTATTCGAGAGAGCCTTGCCGGTCTCGTTTTTCATTCGGCCTCCAAAACGATTTTCCTGCCCTCCGCATCAGATCTGTAGATCGCCTGCTCAATGCGGATAACGTCCAGATAGTCCGGGCCAGTATTTTCCAAATGCGTTCCATTTAGAAGACCGGATATGACATGCTGCTGCAATGCGTGCACGCAATCGCCACCAAAGCCCTCCCATTTATCGGGCGCAAGCAACTGCACGCTGCTCTGGCTGCCGAATTCCCGCAGCCCAACGGCGCCAAAGCCATCCATCGTCAGTGTTCCGCCGGTGCCTTCGATCAGGGCCTCCCCCATGGTGCGGCGCAGATTGTCCGAGGCATGATCCAGGTTCCGGTTGCCATCGAACACGGCCCTCAACCCGTTTTCGAACTCAAAGATGACATAGCCTGCGTCCTCTCCGGCAATGACAGGGTTGATCCGCCGCAGATCGGCGTAAACCGAGACCGGATTGCCGAACAAGAACCGAAACGTATCGACCCAATGCACCGCCGTTTCGTGGATCAGAAAACGCGGCATCTTCTGAAAATAGGGTTGCCGATCAAGATAAGCGCGAGGCCCCTGCCCGTCGCCCGGGCGCAGCCGGAACGTGGCCTGCAGCGGTGTCCCGATATCCCCGCGTGTCAGGGCGTCCTTCATCACCCGATACCACGGCTGAAAGCGAAAATTCTCGTGGACAACGACGGTGGCTCCGGCATCCCGAGCGTCCTTCAGTACATCCTCCGCTTCTGCCAGAGATCGACAAAACGGTTTTTGGCACAGGATCCAACCCACACCCGCGTCCAGCGCGACGCGAATTGCGTCGGCATGACCGTCAGGCGGCAGGATTATGTCCAACAGCTGGGGCGTTTCCTGGGTCAGCATCGACGGCAGATCATCATAGGCAGGCAACCCAGT
This sequence comes from Ruegeria sp. BJ5, assembly GCF_056537865.1. Classification (NCBI taxonomy): domain Bacteria; kingdom Pseudomonadati; phylum Pseudomonadota; class Alphaproteobacteria; order Rhodobacterales; family Roseobacteraceae; genus Ruegeria; species Ruegeria sp. BJ5. The sequence goes on along the minus strand of NZ_JBQFSH010000001.1, from coordinate 325,346 downwards.
GGCGGCCGCCTTCTCGAGATCGCGATCACATGCGGCCACCAGTTGAACCTGCGGTATGCGGCGCCAGCTGCCATAGTGGAACTGGCTGAAATAGCCGGCGCCGACACAGGCGACACGAATGAACTGCTGGCTGCTCACACCGAGAACACCCTGTCCGCTACCGCCCGCGCTGAGGCCAGCGTGTCGGCTTCTCCGCCCAGATCACGGGTCAGAACTCGGCCCTCGGACACGACGCTGTCGACTGCGGCGTGCAGCCGTTGCCCATCGCGCGACAACGCCGGGATCTGATGCCGCAACCCAAGCCACTCCAGCATCATCGCCGCCGACTGGAACATGGCAAACGGATTGGCGATGCCCTCCCCGGCAATGTCGGGGGCGGAACCGTGACACGGCTGGAACACCGCATGATCCAGACCAATGTCAGCCGAGGGTGCCAGACCCAGCCCTCCCATCAGCCCGGCCCCAAGGTCAGACAAAATGTCTCCAAACATGTTTTCCGTGACCAGAACATCGAATTCCCAAGGCTTCTGAACCATCCACAAGGCCGTTGCATCCACATAGGCATGATCCGCAACCAGGTCCGGGTGACGCTCAGCCTCGGCATCGAACAGATCTCGGAAGAATGCAAAGGCCCGGAAGACGTTGGCCTTGTCCACACAGGTGACTCGACCCAGACCCTGCCCGGATGCCCTTCGGTCATGCGCCAACTGGAAGGTAAACCGAAACAGCTTTTCGCAGACCTCTCGGGTGATCAGCAGCGTCTCGCGCGCCTCATCCTCGGTCACTTCTCCGCACCCCTGGGTGTGAAACAACCCCTCAGTACTTTCGCGGATCAGAACGAAGTCAATTTCCTTGCCCGGTGGCAGGGCCAATGGTGTCGCCTGCCCGGCCCTCACCCGCACAGGGCGCACACCGGCAAACAGCCCCAGCGCCTTGCGGAGGTCGATCTGCGGGGAAATCTCAGTCCCATCCGGGTACCGAACGTCCGGCAAACCCATCGCGGACAATAGAATGGCATCCGCCTGCCGCGCCGCATCCATTGAAGTTTTCGGAAATGATTCTCCGGTTTGCGCATAGTGGGCTGCCCCGGCCGAAACCTCCCGAAACTCAAGTGTATAGTCCTCGGTCTGCTCAGACAGCTGCGCAAGGATGCTTAGCGTCGGAGCCATGATTTCCGGGCCGATCCCGTCCCCGTGGAACACTGCAATCTGTAGTTTCTCGGCCATATGCGCCCTGCGTCCTTTTCCTGTGTTCTTGCGTTCGACCTTAAATCAATTCCGGTCGTTGACAACGCATTGTGTAACGTATACGCAAATAAATGCAATAACAAACACATCACTGCATCTGGGAGGAAAAGATGAAGTCGAAAATCGCAAGGTTGGCCGCGGCCGCCCTAATGACGGCAGGTGCCGCAGGGCTCGCCAGCGCGCAGGAGTATCCTTACCGGGACATTACCACCGCCGTCGTCTGGGGCGCCGGAGGCGGCACCGACACCATCAACCGGATGATCATGGCCGAGATGGAGAAACACCTGCCGGTGTCGATCAACGTGATCAACCAGACCGGAGGCGTGGCGGGTTCAAACGGAATGGTCTACGTCATGAACCAGCCTGATGACGGCTATACGTTGGTCGGACTTTCCGAATCAAACGTGACCGCCGCCGTCCAGGGCGGCTGGGACAAAAAGTTCGACTACTGGTTTCCATTCATCGTTGGCGGCTCGCCTGATTTGATCTCGGTTCCCGCAGACAGCCCCTACAACAGCCTTGAAGAGTTGGTGGACGCGGCGAAGGCCGCGCCCGGAACCATCCCCGCGGCAGCCTCGGGTGCGGGATCCATCCACCACCTGAACCTGCTGGCCATCGAAAAGGGCTCGGGCGCCGAGTTCAAATTCGTCCCCTACAAAGGCTCAGCTCCGGGGCAAGAGGCCGCCATCGCCGGTGAAGTTGCGCTGGTCGTGACCTCGCTGGCGGAACAGGCCCCGCTGATCGAAGGCGGACAGTTGCGCCCTCTGGCGATGCTGACGCCTGAAAACGCGGAAATCGCGGGAATGACCGTTCCTTCGGCCTTTGGCATCTATGACGGGCTCGACCAATATTTGCCGCTGAAACAGGCAATCGGCTTTGCGGTCCACAATTCGGCAAGCGACGATGTAAAGGCAAAACTGGCGGATGCGTTCCAGAAAGCCATGGCCTCGCAGGCCGTGGCCGATTGGGCCGCAGCAAACAATTATGACATCGGCGGACAGTACGGACCCGAGGCGCAGAAGCTGTTCTCGACGTTGGAATCCACCTTTGCGTACACCCTGCAAGACTTGGGTGCGACGACCGTCGATCCGGCCTCTCTGGGCATCGAGAAGCCCTGAGCGACAAACGATCTTGGGGGCGCGGTTCCGCGCCCCTTTTTTTTTGCACGGGAGGGCAAAGTTGGAAAAGGCTGAGGACATTCTGGTCCTGCGCGCACGGGATTTCTGGGCGTCGCTGGTTTTGGGGGCAACATCGGTGTTCTTCCTGTGGAAGACCATGGACATCCCCCTGTGGGGAAAAAACAAGGCGGGGGTCAGCGGTACCCAATGGTACGACTCAGCAGCCATTGTTCCGTTGTTCATCTTTGTGGGCCTGTTGTGCCTCTCGATCGCGCTGTTCGTGATCTCGGTCCGGTCTGGCGGGGCGCGGCACGCCCTTGGTGCGGCTGGCATCGGCTGGAACCCTGACGAAGCATTTCGCTTTTCCACCATTGGCCTGATCCTTCTGGCTTATGTGGGCGGGCTGGTGCCGCGCGTCGATTTCATCCTGTGTTCCGGCCTTCTGATCACCGCTCTCATATTTGGGTATTACGGTGGGCACCCGCGGCGCGCGATGATCGCCTGCGGCTCCGTTTGCCTGGCTGGGTTCACGTCCTGGTTGCTCTACCCTGCTCAAGCCGACTGGAACGCACATGCGGACGACTGGGTCACGTTGGGCATTTGGGTCGCCTTGACGATCCCGGTTTTGGTCAAGGCCCGGTCCGAGCGGCTTTTGCGGGTTGTTCCCTACATAGCCATCCTCGCGCCGTTTACCCTGGTTTGCGCCATGGCCTTCGGATTTCGCCAGAACGTTCCGGCGCGCGGTGGCCTGCTGTTTCAACAAATCGAGTACCACTACTACGTGACGCTCCGCCCGATCTGGAAAGGCTAAGACCATGGAGTTCGTCTTGTCTCAGCTGGCGGGATTCGGCCATGCCTTCGCTGCGCTGGTCGCCGATCCGCTGACCTACCTCTATCTGGTTTTCTCGGTCTTTCTGGGTATTACATTCGGTGCATTGCCCGGCCTGACCGCAACCCTTGCCGTGACCATTCTGACCGGTTTCTTCGGCAACAAGATCCCGCTGGATTACTCTTTGATCGCGCTGCTGGGCGCTTATGTCGGGGCGATTTACGGCGGGTCCTACCCCTCGATCCTGCTGAACATCCCCGGCACCGCCGCCAGCGCCGCCACCGCAATGGACGGTCACCCACTTGCCAAGGCCGGACGCGGCGGTGAGGCCCTTGGATTGACGACGACGGCCAGTTTCATCGGGACCATCATCGGCACACTCACGCTCCTGATCTTCGTCTGGGCGCTGCTGCTTGTTTCAAAGAACATCGCCAGCCCCGAAAAGGCGTTACTAGCCCTGTTCGGCATCCTTCTGTCTGGCACCCTCATGAGCGAGGACCTCGTGCTCAAAGGGTGGATTTCTGGTCTGATCGGGCTTGCCATGGCCATGGTCGGACTTGACCCCTTGCTTTCCGAGCCCCGCTACACCTTTGGCTGGTCCTACATGCTGAGCGGGTTCCAGGTGGTGCCCGTTCTCATGGGGGCCTTCGCGATCCCTCAGATCATCGAAGGCCTGCGACATGTCGAAGCCGGCAAGGTTATGGCTCTGAAAGGCTCGATCCTGCCAAATCTCTCGACGGTCCGCCGTCACCTGCCCACCATCGGCAGGTCCGGCGTGATCGGCACCGGCGTTGGTGCCCTGCCGGGCGTCGGCGAGGATGTTGCCGGATGGGTCAGCTACGGTGTCGGCAAAACCGTTTCGAAGGATGGGAAAAACTTCGGCAAAGGTTCACTGGACGGGCTTTTGTGTTCAGAGACCGCCAACAACGCCTGTATCGGCGGCGCACTGATCCCCCTTTTGGTGCTGGGCATCCCCGGCTCGCCACCCGCGGCCGCGCTGCTGGGGGCCTTCAAAATCAACAACGTCATCCCCGGCCCTACGATCGACCCCGAAATCATCTTGCGGGTCGTGGCCATCTTGGTGCTGGCATCGTTGACGATGTTCCTGATGGGCCTTTTCACCGCGCGGGTCTTCATCAAGATTCTCAAAATCCCGCAAACCGTTTTCTTGCCCGTCGTGATGGTTCTGACCACGATTGGGTCATTCAGTGTGGGGGGCGGGGTCAATGACCTTTACCTTATGCTGGGGGTCGGCTTCGTGGCGTATTTCATGAACCTGATGAAGTATCCGATTGCGCCGCTGGTCATTGGCGTCATCCTTGGTGGGTTGTTCGACGAGACATTCCGCCGGTCACTGTTCCTGTCGGATGGCGATCTGTCGGTATTTGTTTCTCGACCCGGAGCAGCAATTCTGCTGGTGTTGAACGTGGCGCTGATCCTCAGCCAATTGCCTCCGGTCAAACGCCTGTTCGCCCGTCTGAAAGGAGCGCCCGCCTGATGTATGCCGTCACCGTAACCTTCGAGTTGAAGCCCGGGACACGCGATCGTTTCCTGCCTCTGATGCTGGACAACGCGCGCATGTCGTTGAGCTACGAGCCCGGGTGCCTCCAATTCGACGTCTGCGCAGGGGACGATCCGGCCATCGTTTTTTTGTATGAGATCTACTCGAACGCCGAAGCGTTCAGGATCCACTTGGACAGTCCGCATTTCAAGACATTCAATCTGGCAGTTTCGGATATGGTGGTCCGAAAGCAGGTCAACACGTTCTCCGAGGTCATGCGATGAACGACTGGGAAGTCTATGCCATCAAATATGCGGACAGAAATGCCCGCACCCGCGCCGACAGTTTCATACTGGATGACGATCACGCTGCCCCTCATGCCATGGACTACTACTTGTGGCTGCTCAAGCGCGGCACGCAGGTCATTCTGGTGGATACCGGATATGACACCGACGAAGGGCTGAGCCGCGGACGGCCTATTGCCATGGATCCACGTGATGCCTTGCGGCCATTCGGGATCGCGCCAGAGGCCATTCAGCAAGTGATCGTCACGCACCTGCACTATGACCACGCAGGGGGTCTGCACCTGTTTCCAAACGCCACGTTGCATATGCAGGCGGCCGAGATGGCCTTTGCCACGGGTCCCTGCATGTGCCACGACACTCTGCGCGCGCCATTTTCGGCCGGTCATATCTGCGAGGCGATCAAGCGGCTTTATTCCGGCAAAGTGGTTTTCCATGACGGCGATGCCGAGTTGGCTGACGGAGTCACGGTCCATTGCATCGGCGGCCACTCCCGCGGGCTGCAATGCGTACGTGTCCGGACTGCCAGCGGCTGGATGGTTTTGGCCTCGGACGCATCGCATTACTACGAGAACTTCATGGCCCGAAAACCATTTCCCATTGTGGTCGACCTGCAGGACATGCTGGAGGGCTTTGACAAGCTGCAAAGCCTCGCGTCCGCCCCTGGCCTGATCATCCCAGGCCACGATCCACTGGTCCGGTCCGTTTTTCCCCCGGGACCAGCCGACCACATCAACCGTCTAGACACGGGGCCAATCAGAGAGATCAAACTATGAAGATCGGAGTCATTGCCGATGATTTCACCGGTGCATCCGACATTGGTCTGACCCTCGCCGAGGGCGGCATGCGCGTCAGCCAGTTTGTTGGCATCCCAAAGGCCCACACGGACCAAGATCTGGATGCGGCCGTGGTTGCGCTCAAGTCGCGCACGGCCCCGGTTGACGAGGCGGTGCGCGACAGTCTGGCAGCCTGTGACTGGCTGCTGTCCCAGGGTGCGCAGCAAATCGTCTTCAAGGTCTGTTCGACCTTCGACAGCACCGCAAATGGCAATATCGGTCCGGTTCTGGATGCGCTTGCGGAAAGGCTGAACGCTCAGACCACGATCGTCTGTCCGGCTTTTCCCGAAAATGGGCGCAGCGTTTACCAAGGGCACCTGTTCGTGCAGGACAAGCTGTTGAGTGAAAGCGGCATGCAGAACCATCCACTGACTCCGATGACCGACCCTGATCTCCGGCGTCTGCTGGCCGCTCAGTCCGCCCGTCCGATCCATCATGTGGCCGCCTTGGTGGTCATGCAGGGGGCTGCGGCCATTCGGTCTGCCCTGCCTCCCAAAGGTCATACGATCGTCGACGCAATCCGCGACGCAGACCTGCTGGAAATCGGCAAGGCTGCCCGCGATACCTTGCTCCTTTGCGGCGGGTCCGGGATCGCGCTTGGGTTGCCAGAAAATTTTGGCTTCAAACCGCGACACCCACAGTGGGACGGCGTGTCCGGACCCGGCATTGTGCTGTCAGGATCCTGCAGTCGCGCCACCCGAGAGCAAGTCGCGCGCTACCGGGACATCGCCCCACACCGCGAGGTCACCGCGCGGGACGCGGTCAGCGGCTCGATCTCGGTGGAAGAATTGGTCAACTGGGCGCTCGAGCAGAAACAACCGCCGCTGATCTACTCTTCGGCCGATCCACAAGTCGTGAGGCAAGCACAGGGCTCCTTCGGCAAGGAAAAGGCATCTGCCGCGATCGAAAACCTGTTCTCTGATCTCTCCCGCAGCCTGCGGACCGCGGGCTTCCGACGGATGGTCATTGCAGGGGGTGAGACTTCGGGCGCGGTTGTCCAGGGCCTGCGCGCACAGCAGTTGCAGATCGGCCCCCGCTTGGCAGCCGGCGTTCCCATGGTACTCCTGGCCGGCACCCCGTCCGTTGCACTGGCGCTGAAATCGGGCAATTTCGGCGGCCCCGATTTCTTTGCGGACGCCTTGAACAGAATGGAGCAACAACAATGAGCGAGGCGGCGAAGCTGCGGGAAGAAATCTGTCTGCTTGCAAAGTCGATGTTCGACCGGGGACTGACCTGCGGCGCGTCGGGCAACATCTCGGCCCGGCTGTCCGACGGAACGATCCTGGTAACGCCGACCGGCAGTTCGATGGGGTTTCTCGACCCGGCACGGATCAGCCATCTGGATGCCCGGTTTCAGCACATTGATGGCGACTTGCCGACCAAGGAAGTCCCTCTGCACTCGGCCTTCTACGACACAAGGCAGCAGACCGGGGCTGTGGTCCACCTCCACTCGACGCATTCGGTGGCCTGGTCCATGCTTCCCGAAGTTGACCCCGAAGACGTTCTGCCGCCTTTGACCCCGTATTCAATCATGCGGGTCGGTCGGGTGAAATTACTGTCATTCTTCCTGCCCGGCGACCCTGAAATGGGAAATGCGGTCCGGGGACTGGCCGGACAGCGCAGCGCGGTGCTGCTGGCCAATCATGGCCCTGTGGTTGCCGGCAAAGACATCTGGGCGGCCAGTTTCGCAATGGAAGAACTGGAGGAAACCGCAAAACTCGCCCTGCTGACCCGAGGCCTGAACCCTCGCCAGCTGAGCGCCGAACAGATTTCAGCCCTGTACGACATGACAGGCCACAGCAAGTAACCGGTTCGAACACCTGCTGCTCTGACAACACGCTTTGCGATCCAATCGGCCGGATTTCGGCAATTGCCGCCAGCTTTTACGCACATTTCTGGCAAAGATCATCTCAAGCTTGCTCAATTACCCTGCGTAAATTACCATTTTCGGCGGGGGACTGTGTCGTTGAATGGTTTAAAGCTGCTTTTTGTGCAGGCAGGGTTCGGTCCGGGTGGTGCGGAAAAAGTCATCGCCATGTTGTCGAACCATTTCGTGGAACGCGGTTGCGAGGTTCACGCAACGGCGTTCAGCATGCCGGAAAACGGTCCCTATTTCTCGATGAATGAAAAAGTGCGGACCAGTGCGCTATCAGGCAGGCGCGGACAGTTGAACAGGATCACGCACGTACGTTCGGTCATTCGCGACCTACGCCCCGATGTCGTGATTTCGTTTCTGACCAAAGTGAATGTAGTTACCCTGATCGCCACATTGGACTCCAAGCTGCCGGTCATCATTTCGGAACGGAACAACCCACGTCTACAGGACGCACACCCCGGATGGGCGCGATTGCAATCCGTTCTGGGCCGAAGGTCGAAGGCTGTCGTTGCATTGACACAAAAAGGTCTGGAGGATCTGCCTGGCCCGCTCCGCCGTCGCGGTCGGGTCATACCGAACCCGATCGAGCCCTTCACACGGGCGCAGGTGTCGAACTCCGAAAAAGCGCGTCACCTGGTCTCGGTTGGTCGCCTGGTGCCGCAGAAAGGTTTTCACCTTCTTCTGGAGACCATGGCCAAGATCCATGCCGAGTGCCCATGGACCACCCTGACGATCTATGGTGAAGGCCCCGAGCGTCCCCCACTCGAGCGGTTGCGCAAGTCTCTCGGTCTTGAGGGTTGCGTTCATTTGCCCGGCAATACGGCCCGGGTCGGAGAATGGGCAAACGACGCCGATATCGTGGTTGGGTCTTCGCTGTATGAAGGGTTTCACAATGTTGTCGCCGAAGCTGTCGTCAGCGGGATCCCGGTCGTCTCATTCGATTGTGACTATGGTCCGTCCGAATTCATCCGCCACGGGCGAAATGGCTATCTGGTACCGACCGGCGACGTAACTGGACTGGCAGAAGCCGCCATTCGTCTGATCAATGACCCGACGGCCCGCGCGGGAATGGCAAACGAATCCGATGAGTTAAGGGCGCTTCTTTCTCCAGAGAGGGTCTACTCCGCGTGGGAGAACGTCGTCGCGGACGCAGTTGCGCGAAACGGTCGTATGATCTGACGAGACCCGACACGGACGACCATCCCATCATGCCAAATCCTGAGCAGGGACAGGCTAATTTTGGCCTGTCTTCAACCCTGCTTTGTTAATTTTCATTATTGACAACTCTCACGCTGTAGTTATTTGTCAAATTTGACAATAAAGGAGCCCCAATGCCCCGACCCACGCTCAAAGACCAACGATCCGCTGAAATACTCGATGCCTATCTGACCTGTGTGGCCCGTTTCGGATTGGAAGGCGCAACACAAGAACGCATCGCGGCAGAGGCTGGTGTCAAACGGCCCTTGTTGCGCCACTACTTGGGAAACCGGGATGACATGACGGCGGCATTGGCAGACCACGTGATCAACGCTTTTGCCGAAGTTACAGAGGCGGTCTCGGTTCACTTCGGGTCGCAGGGTGAGCCATCTGAGTTGATTGATGCCCTGTTTGACGACGGGCACGGCCATGATCCCCGGCTGATGCTGGCTTGGCAGGCTTTGGCAACGGCCGCAGAACGCATTCCTGACCTGGGCCCCAAACTGACCCAAAGCTACGCCGACTTTCTGGCCGTCATCGAAGGCAATCTGGCCCGCGCCTATCCATCGGCACCTCCCGAACGCATTCGGGCCGTCGCCCATGGAGTAACCGCTTGCGCTCAGAACATCGACGCGCTTGTCCCGATTTCACCGCCAGCTCAGTGGCGCGACGATCTGAAAGCGGCGGCGCTGGCGTTGCTTGCAAGCTTGGAGAGTGACGCATGATCAATCTCCCCAGACTGATCAACTACGCAGCCCTACCCGTTTTTTTGGTGGCCACATGGCTGGGGCTCCAATGGCCCTGGGGGCTGGTATTCCTCTGGTGGGCCATACCGTCGATCCGCAGCGGCCAAGCTTTCCTGATCAATACCGTCAACCGCGAAACCGATCCACTCCTGTTCTGGACCGTTACTGTTCTTTGGATGGTCTTCGGCGGCCTGATGGTTACCGCCGACATCGCACCGGCCGACTATCCGGCCTGACTGGTCTGAGAGGTTTTCATGACACGAATGTATCACCGGCTTTCCGCCTCTGCCTATACAGCGCAGGACTGGTACGGCCGCGAGCAAGAACTGATCTTCTCTCGCACCTGGAGATATGCCGGGTTTGCCGAGGATGTACCCGAGCCCGGACATTACATCTCGGTACAGGCGGGTTTGAACAACATCTTCGTCGTAATGGGGCGCGACCGTCGGCTGCGGGCGTTCCACAACATCTGCCGTCACCGCGGAACCCAATTGATCCGTGCAGTGGGCAAAACACAGAAGGCACTGACCTGCCCCTATCACGATTGGACCTACGATCTGGAAGGCAACCTGATCTCGGTCCCGGATGAAGACCGCGAATATCCTGGCGGCATCGACAAATCTTGCCTCGGGTTGAAACCCGCAAGCGTCGATCTCTGGCGCGGGATGATCTTCGTACACCCTAACCCGCAGGCGCCGAGCCTTGCGGAGTGGTTCGGGCCCGTGGATCCGTTGCTGGGCCCGCACAAGCCCGAAGAATTGGTCGAATACGGCGAAGCCCGCCAAAGCTATGAGATCCGCGCCAACTGGAAGATCGTGGTTGAGAACTACATCGACGTCTTCCACCTGAGCCACCTGCATTCGAACACGCTTCACATGTATGACCACGGTCGCGCAGAATACGGCTGGAAAGGTCCACACTATCATTTTTGGGAGCCGCCCGCGTCAGACTATGCCCGCGCGCTCGAGAAAAACCTGCCCACTCCGCGAGTAATCCCGAAACCGCACGTTGGCGCCTGGGTGCCGATGCTGTTTCCGGGCATTGGCTTGGCTGGCAGTGAAGACAGCTGGAACATCTTCATCATCACGCCACTCGCGCCCGACCGAACGCGAGTGGAAAACCGCACCCGATGCGCCAGCGCGTCGGCGTGGGAGTACCCGCGGCAGCAATGGTCATCTTACGCGTTCTGGCGTGACTTCGGTGGCACGAAATACAAAGGCGACCACGCGTTGGGCAAAGATGATCCGATGGCCTCGGGCGATTTCACGACCGAAGATGTCTATGCCTGCGAACAGCAACAGAAATCCTTGGCAAGCCCGTTGTTTGAAGTCGGCCCCGCCTCTGTCGGAGAAGGCCCGGTTTTGCAGCATCAGCAAGTTGTTATGGACTTCATGACGAAAGCTGAGGCCGAGACATGACCAGGCCCAAAACACTCTCCCCAAACGCCATCCCTGGGCCGGCACCAATCATCCCGCGCCCAACTGCCCAGAACCCAAAGGTCATCCTGTGAGACTTCGCATTCTTGCCAGCTTGGTTGGGATCGCCCTGGCAGGCGGACTGGCTCTCGCCGCGCCCGGCAGCGACCCGAAGGCGGTTGCCGAACGTCAGCTATCTGTCCCCAACTCTCAGATCGCGTGGAGCGACTGGGATCCCGAAGCGATCCACACGATCACCGTAAAATATGGTCAGGGCCAGCCGGATAATCACTTTAGCTATTCGGTGGCCGATTGGGCCCAGCGAAAGGGCGACCCCGGCTTTGAAACTGTCCTAGCGCTGCAGGGATATGTGGAAACAGACCGCTCACCCCCGCGGATCGTGACTACAGAAGAGCCGGGCAGCGCCACAGCAACAGCGGTCACCACAGTCAACTACGACTGGCAGGGTCACGCAGGTGCGATGAGGCAAACCGACCGCTTTTCGCTGAAACGAAAAGGCGGAAAATGGGTGATCCGCGCGCTGGACACCACCAAGGATTATCGCTGACTGAAGATGGCCGTCTTTTGCTCAGGAAAGGACCACTCGTGACCCGTAAATTCTTTCCCTTGTCCGTGGCTGAAATCCGGCCTGAAATCGGTGGCGAAGCAACCACCGTCGTGCTGGACGTACCACCAGCCCTGACCGAGCTGTTTCGCTGGTCCCCCGGCCAACATCTGACACTGCGCTTCGGCCTGAGCGGGAAAGAGCAGCGACGCTGCTACACCATCTCCAACCCGCCAAACGAAGCGCTGAGGATCACCGTGAAACGCCTTTCAGGAGGGTTGGTGTCAAACCATATCGGCGACGCCCTGCGCGCCGGAGATACGGTCGAGGCGATGCCACCCTTTGGCCGCTTCACGCTGGAACCCAACGCAACTGCACGACGCACCCACTACTTTTTTGGCGCGGGCAGCGGGCTGACTCCGCTTTATGCGATGATCCGAGCCGTGCTTGATCACGAGCCACATTCCGTCGCCCATCTGATCTACGGCAACCGGTCCGAGAATGAGATTCTGTTTCGGGAAACGCTGGATACCCTCGTCGAGGCCAACCCATACCGGTTCACCCTGCGCCATGTCTTGTCTGCCCGATCGATGTTGAGCTGGTTCAGCCCGTGGCGAACCGGCCGTGTTGACGCGGATGCGATCAAGGCGGCAATCGACGAGACGCCCCCCATCGCGCAGGACGTCCAGTATTGGATCTGCGGCCCTGGCAGCATGAACGCAGACGTCCGGGCAGCGCTGAACGTGCTGGATGTGCCCGATGCACGCATCCACATGGAAAGCTTCGGCGCCAACCCAGCTCAGGACACGAACCAATCCGGCATGGCGGCCACAGCAAGAGTAACGCTTGATGGGGAAACTCGCGATGTGCCTATTGAGGCCGGGCAAACGATCCTGGAGGCCGCCATTGCAGCGGGACTGGCGCCGCCCTTCAGCTGCCAGTCAGGCGTCTGCGGCGCATGCCGCGCAAATCGGACAGAGGGTCAGGTTCAAATGCGGGCGCACATGGCCCTCGATCAGAACGACATCGCACGCGGTGAAGTTCTGACCTGCCAAGCCGTCCCTAAAAGCACAGAACTGGCCGTGCAGTTCCCCGATACGTAACAATCCCGGTACACCGCCTCACCGCCCGGCAGTATGGATCCCAGCGCACAACACATGTTCGCCCAAGGTGTCCGGGCCAAAGCACTGCCGATCCCGCGCGGTGCGCAAAAACTGTGGGTATTCAAGGTGAATGGCGGAGAGACAGGGATTCGAACCCTGGAGACGGTTTCCCGCCTACACACTTTCCAGGCGTGCGCCTTCGACCACTCGGCCACCTCTCCGTGCCGGCGATATTTGGACCAACGAACAGGGATTTGCAAGGGCCGATTGCGCGGAAATCCAAGGGATACGCAAGTTGCCTGAAGCGCCCCCACCCCAAACGATTGAGCGGGGTCGCTTCGGTCTCGGCCAGCCGGGGAGATGGTGCTGTAGTCCTATGACTACAGCTCTTCGCCGTTGTCTCCGTCCATGTCGGCCTCGGTCAGGTCCATCGGCGCCGCGCTTGAGTCGTCGGTCTTCACAGGTTCCTGTTGATCCGGCTGTTGGGGCTTCGCTGCCTTGTTGGCCGGTTGCACCAAAACCTCGGGGTTCCGCAGCCAGAGATCGCGCTGTGCGAATGGAATCTCGATCCCTTCTTCGGTGAAGCGCCGGTTGATTTCGTGATTCATGTCCGACTTTACGGACAGGACCCAATTCACGTCACGCAGGATCGCTCTGATTTCGAAATCCAGCGAGTCCGCGCCAAACCCCTGGAACACGACGTTGGGTGCCGGGTTGGCCAACACCATCGGATGCGCATTCGCGATTTCGCCCAGGATCTTCTCGACCTTTCGGGTGTCGGTCCCATAGGCGACGCCAACCGGAACGATGACCCGTCCGATGGTATTGCCGCGGGTATAGTTGGTCACCACACCGCTGATCAGGTCCGAGTTCGGAACGATCACATCGGTCCGGTCAAAGGTTTCCACCCGCGTCGAGCGTACCGAGATGTCGCGCACATAACCCATCATCCCGTTGACATCGATCCAGTCCCCTTTGGCAATCGGCCGTTCGACCAACAGGATGATGCCCGAAACAAAATTCGACACGATTGTCTGCAATCCGAAACCGATGCCCACAGACAACGCACCCGCGACGATCGCAAGTGACGACAGATCAAAGCCCGCGACAATGATCGCGGCCAGTGCTGCAAGGAAAATTCCCACATAGCCCGTGCCAGCGACGATCGCGTTCTGCCCACCCGGATCGATGCTGGTTTTGGGAAGTAACGAGTTGCGCAAACCGCTCTGCAGCAGTCTGGTCAGCATGTAACCGATCGCAAATACGGCCACGAAAGTCAGGAAGTTGCTGGGCGAGATCGTCACGCCGCCGATGTCAAAACCCATCAGAAGGCGGGACCACGCCTCGCGCAGATCCGAGTCGCGCGCGCCCCAATACAGCGCTAGAATCGGCAACGACAGAATGGCCAGAGCGAACCCGACGAGCACCGAGAACAACGAGTCGCTGGCCGCGTCGCCCTGCCCCGTCAGCCAGCCATAGATCGAGCTGATGAACCGCTGGAAGATGACGATGGCCGTTATCAGGACCAGCGTTTTGACCGATGGGAACACGATCGCCTCGGCGGCATTTGTATAGCCGATGGCAGCCAGAACAACGCTTGCGATGCCCAGGAAAAACAGCGCACGGCGGAGCAGTTCGACCAGCTGACTGAACCCGGCAGCCCGTGCTGACTGGCCCTGCTCAGGCTCGTCCTCAGATCCTTCGGGGCGGCGGATTTGGCGGATCCGCAGCAGCAACAGGGCTGTCACGAGTATCACCGGGAAGCTGACGACGGCGCGAGTAGCCTCAGAGGTGTTTTCGATCCGTTCGAACAATTGGCCAAGTTCATGCAGAATCAGCATCAGCGCGAGCAGATCCAGATAAACCCGCAGTTCCTTGATCGTATTTGCCGACAGGACTTTGAAACCCCGTTCTTCGCCCATCAAATAGACCTGACGGCCAATCCAGTCGTAAAACAGGATGATCGCGGCCCAATACGGAATTTCCTGGATCAGCAATGTGCCGCGCAACCCCGGAATTCCGGTCATGACCACCGCCTGAACGATGATGGCAACCCCGAACCATGGCAGGATGATCCGGAACAGCGACACGACGAATGTCCATACGCCACGCCCGGAGCCTCCGAACCGCCGCAGATAGTCCCCAGCTTTCTCTGACCATGATCGCCCGAACAGCAGCAGGATCGCGGCCACCGCGAGCAGAATACCGATGGCAAGTCCGCTCTCTTTCAGCTTTTCGCGGACAAGGGCCGAACGCATGTTGGCCTTCGTCTCGTTGATCAACGCACGGCCCGCTTCGGTCACGTCCACCCAGGCAGGTGCCCAATGCGCCGGGTTGAGCGGCGATGGCCCGCGCTCAAGAAACTCTTTCCGCTGCCGTTCACGGATGATCTTATCAATTTCGCTGATCAGGCCGTTGGCGCGGCTGTAGGCCTCTTCCGAGATGATCCGCGGTACCTTCAGGCTGTTGAGTTGCTGCTCGAGGTTCTCTCGCAAGCTGGCGATATCTTCGGATTCCGAAGATCCGTCATCGGGTTTGGGCCCCAATGCCTTGAGCTGGCTTTCCAGCGTTTGAATGCGGTCTGTATTCGCACTTCGCGCGCGATTGAAGTCGTCCCGATAACCACTTATTTCAGAACGCAATTTCTCCATCGAAGCATTGGATGCCCGATTGGCTTCGATCACCTTCTCAGCACGCTCGGCGGTGCTGAGCCATCCCTGGTAGTACTCGCTCTGACGGTCGGTCAGCTGCGCCGAGGCTCCGCCTGCGACCCCAATGGCGACCACAAACGCAAATGCCAGTAAAACCAGAAACTGCCGCAGCATCATACGTCCTCAAAAACACCCGGAATACTGCGCGGGGCCTCGGTCATCCACTCTGGAACCGGCAATTCCTTTTCACGCAGGAAGTCGGGGTTGAACAGTTTCGACTGGTAGCGCGTGCCATAGTCGCACAACACGGTGACGATGGTGTGACCCGGACCCATTTCCTTGGCCAGTCTCACAGCGCCGGCAATGTTGATTGCGGTGGACCCACCCATGACCAACCCCTCTTCGCGCAGAAGGTCGAAGATATAGGGCAACGCTTCGTTGTCCGTAATCTGGTAGGCGTGGTCGGGCTTGAACCCTTCAAGGTTTTTGGTGATGCGGACCTGGCCGATCCCCTCGGCGATTGAGCCACCCTCCATCGCGATTTCACCCGTCGTGTAATAGGAATAGAGACCGGCACCCATCGGATCGGCGATACCGATCTTGACGCCCTTGGGCTGCAAAGCCTCGGCCACTCCGGCCAGCGTTCCGCCCGATCCGACCGCGCAGATGAATCCGTCGACCTTGCCGTCGGTCTGCTCCCAGATTTCCGGCCCAGTGGTCTCGACATGCGCCTGACGGTTCGCGACGTTGTCGAACTGGTTTGCCCAAATCGCGCCATTGGGTTCGGTCTTGGCCAACTGCTCGGCCAGCCGCCGCGAGTAATGCACAAAATTGTTGGGATTCCGGTAAGGTGCGGCGGGAACCTGAACCAGTTGAGCCCCGGCGAGGCGCAGCATGTCCTTCTTCTCTTCCGATTGGGTTTCCGGGATGACGATCACGGTTTTGAACCCCATCGACGCGCCGACCAGCGCCAGACCAATACCCGTGTTGCCCGCGGTCCCCTCGACAATCGTCCCGCCGGGCTTGAGATCGCCGCGCGCAATGGCGTCGCGAATGATGAACAGCGCCGCGCGATCCTTGACCGACTGACCGGGGTTCATGAACTCGGCCTTCCCAAGGATTTCGCACCCGGTTTCTTCGCTGACACGGCGCAGCCGGATCAACGGAGTTTTTCCTACGGCGTCAGCAAGGTCTCGTGCAATGCGCATGGCACCCTCTTGTAAATTGGCGTTTTCGCAGATGTACAGGTGCCCTGCGCCGACCACAAGGCGGGATAGTCATCCCCGCAACCGATCGCGGTTGCGTGCCAACCAATGCGCTAGGGACAAAAGTGGAAGGTCCTTGAAGACATGCCGGTCAACCATATCCATGAATTCGGCATACGGCAGAATCCTGCTGCGAATGTCCTCCCCCTCGGTTGCTAAGCCACCATTGTTGATCGAGGCGGTCAAGTCTCCAATCCCAACATACAGTTGGATGAATTCGGTGGACGATCCGCTCGAAGAATAGGCGCCGCCTGCATATTCGAGCCGCGAGAACGACACCTGCGCCTCCTCCATGGCTTCCCGGTGGGCCGCCTGTTCAGGGGTTTCTCCGGGATCGATCATGCCGGCGACCGGCTCCCACATCCACGGCTCGGGGTCGTCGATCAGGAATACCGGGGTTCGGAACTGCTCAACCAAAAGGACCGTATCGCGCAGGGGATCATACGGCAGCACTACGACCGCAGCACCCTGCATCAAACCATTCCGATTGAGAACCGGCCCCATCGATCCATCGTATCGGCGGTGCTGCAGTTCGATTTCTTCCATCCCGAAATAGTCGATGTATGCGCGCGTGTGGCGGTGCACGATCACATCATCGCCGGCGCTGCGTCCATCCCCGGTTTTTCGTTGCTGCGCCGCAAGCTTGGCCCAGGCCCGGGTACGAATGGCGGGAAAGCTGCGCGCGATCCGAGAGGCATCGACCTTGCCGAAATACCCCATGACCTCATCCGCAGCCAAAAGGGTCATCGCACCCCACTCGGACACCCACTGTTCCAACGACCAGGGATCGGCCGGCGTCCATAACCCGGGGGCGGGAAAGAAGACTTGGGCGGAAACGGGCGATCCGCCCTCAAGGACGACCTCTTTGACGTGCAGGTCATAGTCGAACCCACCTTCGTAGAAGGCCAACCGTTCGATGTCTTGCGTAGATAGGTTCTGCACCAAGATACCCTGTGCCGCTGCGCCGGGCGCCTCAAGGATCATCGGAAAGGCCTGGTCCCGCACCGCGTGAACCGCGTGGTCCGGCAGCATCGCCGGCTCGGCCGCAAGATCCTGTCCCGAGCGACCCAAAACAAGTTCAAGCAGCGGCAAATACCGCAATGTGCCGTAGAAAAACAGATTGGTCATCGTAGGCTCGTGACTAGGGCGTCAGTTCCAGCGCCGCGAGGCGCCTTCGGTAAACAGGCCGGACAGCAGCGCACCAATCGCCAAGGTCGCGATGATCTCGGGCGAGATCAGTTGCTTGCCGAAATCCACTCCGATCTGGAAGATGGCCAGCAATGCCTCGAATGGCCCGTCATAGCGGTGACGCATCGCAAGCCGGAACATCTCGTACGTGCCCTGGACGAACAGGCCCCAAAACACCAGAGAAACCACTCCGGTCAGGCCATTGTTCACGGCTGCAGTCCAGCCTCGGCCCGCCCGTTTGCCCATGATGACCCAACCACACAAAAAACCAAGGACCAGGTTCACATAGGTGAAGTAGCCGTAGTCCTTTCCCTCTTCGCCGTTGTCGATGATCATGCCGGACACAAGGAAAGCCACCACCATGAGACTGAGCGCGGCAACAAGACGTGAGGCTGTCGGCATTCCGGTATTTCCGTGTGTTAGTTGGGTTTTGCTACGGTGATCTGTGTCACATCGCAATTGCCCGTGTCAAAGGCTGCGCCGCAGGCGGTCAAATAATAATTCCACATGCGGCGGAAACGCTCATCAAAGCCCATTGCAGCCACTTGGTCCCATTTATGGTTGAACGTGTCGTACCAGCGCCGCAAGGTCAGGTCATAGCTTGGGCCGAACTCCTTCGACTTGACCACATCCAGACCGGCCTGCTGGATTTCCTGCCTCAGCACCGTCGGGGCTGGCAACATGCCGCCCGGAAAGATGTATTTCTGAATAAAATCAACACCGTTCTTGTAAACGTCCCAGCGGCGGTCGGCCACAGTGATGATCTGAAGCGTGGCCCGTGCGCCGGGCTTCAACCGGTCGCGGACCGTTTGAAAATAAACCGGCCAGTACTTTTGCCCAACAGCTTCGAACATCTCGATCGACGCAATGCCGTCATACTGCCCACGCTCGTCGCGATAGTCCTGCAGCTTGAAGGTTACTCTGTCCGAAAGTCCAGCTTTTTCTATACGTTGCGTCGCATACTTCAACTGTTCCTGACTGATGGTCAGGCCTGTGACCCTGAGGTCTCTTTCCTTGGCGGCGTATTCGGCAAAGCCACCCCAACCGCAGCCAATTTCAAGGATGTGGTCGCCCGGCTTTGCTCCCATCTCGTCGACCAGGCTGGCATATTTGGCCGTCTGAGCCTTTTCCAAACTTTCCTGACCGGTTTCGAACAGCGCGCTGGAGTAGGTCATCGTCTCGTCCAGCCAAAGGCTGTAGAAATCATTGCCCAGATCATAGTGGTACGAAATGTTCTTTTTGGCCTGCTTTCGGTTGTTCCGGTGCAGCCAGAACCGCAGGCGCTCATAGGCCTGAACCAAAAACTTGCCAGTGAAATCATCATAGACCGTCTCGGTGCCCAGATGGACAAGATCCATGAAGGCGCGCAGGTCAGGTGTGCTCCACCCACCCTCAAGGTAGGCGTCGGAAAAGCCGAGCTCGCCTTCACGGATCAGCCGCGCGAATACATCCGGGTCGTGAATATCAACGCGGGCGACAGGTCCGGGCTTGGCGCCTTCGTTGCGAAAAATGCGCCCGTCCGGCAGCGCGATGTCCAGCCGTCCGGACTCCATTCGCTGCAGCATCTTGAAGACCTGCGAAAAATATCTGGGCAGGCTTTTCTGCCCCTCTGTCGTCGTCAGGATCATCCGCTCTCCCCTGTGCGGTGGTCGGAGCAGGCTAGGACGGGATTCCGTTTCTGGCAAGTTTTCAATTCCTTACTGGTGTTTTCGGCCTTCGTAGGCGGCAAGCGCCCGCTGTCGCCCAACCTTCAGATCAACGACCGGATCAGGATAGGCATCCGTCGGAGACAGTCCCCATGACACCGGCACCGCATCGAAATAGGCAAGCGCCGTCTCGGGTGGGTTCTTTTGTCCTTCGGCCAGCCACCGGCGGACATAGGCGCCCGTGGGGTCAAACTTCTCGGCTTGGGTCTGCGGGTTGAAGATACGAAAGAACGGCGAGGCATCCGGCCCCGACCCCGCAACCCACTGCCACCCCATGGCATTCGCTGCCGGATCCCAATCGACCAGACAGTCCGCAAACCAATCCATGCCGATCTTCCAGTGCGTCATCAGGTGCTTGGTCAGGTAGCTGGCGACGATCATTCGGACGCGGTTGTGCATCCGCCCGGTGACATACATCTGCCGTAGGCCCGCATCTATCACCGGTATCCCTGTTCGCGCCATTGTCCAGGCTCGAACCTCGGGGGTCTCGGAGTCGGTGTTCCACGGAAACGCATCCCATTCCGGCTTCCAGTTCGCGCTCAGTAGATGCGGTGTGTGGTACATCAGGTGATATGCGAACTCGCGCCAGACGAGTTGGCGCAAGAAGCCCTCGGCCCCGGATGAACCGGAAAACCCTGCGCTCTGGACCCGGTGCCAGATGGTTGCCGGGCTGATCTCGCCCAACGAAAGGTACTCGGACAGTCCCGATGTGCCGTCATCGCCCAGATCGTCGCGTTTTGCTGGATACGCGTCGAGCCGTTCGGTGAATTCGTCCAGCTGCGCAAATGCGGCGGCCTCGCCCGGTTCGACATGAGCCCGAACGACCACCGTGCCACGACGCATATCCGCGCCAAGGTTCCAGGCCTCAAGCACGTCCGACTGCGGCCATGATCGGGGTGCCGCGATCCGCGACGGTGCAGGCTTGGGAGCGTCGACCTCTCTCCCGCGCACAGCCCGCCACATGGGCGTAAAAACACGAAAGGGCTGACCCGCCTGTGTGGCGACCGTCCATGGCTCGAACAAAAGATGCCCGGCAAAAGACTTGGCGGATACGTCCTGCGCGGACAACGCAGCCTTTATCTGAGTGTCACGCCCGATGGATTCGGGATCATAGGCCCGCGACCAATAAACATCAGTTGCCCCCGTTTCCCGTATCAGGTCTTCAAGCGCGGCCAGCGACGGGCCGCTTCGCAGGATCAGCTTGCTGCCCTTGCGCTCGAGGCCGTCAGACAATGCGGCAAGGCCGAGGCCCAGCCGCCATTTCGGAGCCGCGCCCAAGTCATCGACCAGCTGATCGCGCAGGAAAACAGGAATCACAGGTCGCCCTGTCTGCGCGGCCGCAGCCAAAGCCGGATGGTCACTCAGGCGCAGATCACGCCGGAACCACAAAATGATTGGTGACTGCTCTTTGTCCATTTCCGCCCCGTTTTCATATGTCTACGGGGCGGAACTGTTACCGGATCACAAAACCCGGTCAAATGCTTCGAGCAATTGGTCGATCTCGTTTCGCGAGGTGTAGTGGGTGAAACTTACCCGTAGAACACCTTGCTCCAGATCGACACCCATGGCGGTCAGCGGGCGAACCGCATAGAAATCACCACCGCCGGCCATGATGCCGTGTTTGGACAGATCAGCCGCCACGCTTTCCGCGTTGCGGTTGACGGCCAAGGCCACGGTCGGAGCCCGGCGTTCGGCATCGGACGGGCCGATCAGGCGCACCGCGTTGCGATCCTTGAGCGCGTCCAGAACCGGCTGCAGAAGCTCAACTTCGTGCCCACGCATCAGGTCGTGGACAAAAGCACCACGCGCGGAAGCCCCCGAAGATGGGCCGCCGTGGTGGTCGCAGAGTTGTTCGACATAGTCGGCCATGCCGGCGCTGGCGGCAATCTGAGCGTGGTCCGGGCCGGCCGGTGTGAACCGCTTGTACAGCACGTCTCCGTTGAAGAAATGCCCCTGATTGGGCAGCAGCTCGCCCAGCGTGCGCCGGAGCACCATGCAGCCCTGATGCGGTCCGTAGGTCTTGTAGGCAGAGAACAGGTAGATATCCGGCCCAAGGTCCCCCACGTTCGGGAAGCCGTGCGGTGCGTAGGAAACACCATCCACGCAGACAAATGCCCCGGCCGCATGCGCGATCGCAGTGATTTCGGTGACCGGGTTGATCTCGGCGATAACGTTCGAACAGTGGGGAAAGCAGACCAGCCGCACCTTGTCGTCCAGCAGGTTTTCCAGATCGGACGGATTCAGCGAACCGGTTTCCGGGTCGATTTCCCATTCGCGAACCTCGATGCCGTCCTCGGCAAGGCGCCGCCAGGGGCCCGAGTTGGCTTCATGGTCCTGGTTGGTCACTACGATCGCTTCACCCGGCTTCATCCACTGCCGAAATGCCTGCGCCAGTACGTAGGTGTTCTGCGTGGTCGAAGGGCCAAAGCTCAGTTCGTCGGTGTCCACGCCCAGCAGAGCCGCCATCCGGGCACGTGCCTCGTCCATCTCTTCGCCCGCCAGACGGCTGGCCTCGTAGGGCGCATATGGCTGAACCTTGCGCTGGGTATAGAAGCGGGTCAGCCGATCCAGAACGGGTTTGCAGGTATAGGAGCCGCCCGCGTTCTCAAAGAATGCCTGCCCTTTCAGGCTGGGTTCGGAAAAAGCCGGAAACTGCGCCCGAACGAAATCGATATCCAGAGTGCCCATCGCACAATCCTTCTATTGTCATGCCCAATGTTCCGAAGTTCCGCCCGCGCATGACACCGGACAATTCCGATACATGGCAGGTCTTCCAGCCAGCCGCGGGTATCGCCGTGGCAGTTCGGCAGCCCGCACGGGGATGACGGGACCAAACGCCGTCAGTTAGCCCGGCCAACCCCGCGCGGTCAAGCCGGGCGTCTGATGCCAGCTTCTGTCATCAGCGCATGCCAAACTCGCGGCACTCAAGACAAGAGAGGTCAAAGATGAGTTATCTTCCAAAGGATTTTCTGGTGTGGGGCGAACTGCCCGTTTCCGACTTGGACAAGGCGGTAGAATTCTATGCCCACGCCACGGGGGCAGAACTTGCGGTCGACACATCCGGCCCGAACCCCATGGCCATGTTCCGCCCCGCTGACCCGGCAACGGGCGTTGCCTTGCATCTGTATCCGGGTAAGCCAGCAACAGATGGTACCGGTCCGACCCTTCATCTGGCGGCAGAGGGCACGGCTGAAGAGATCATGGCCAGAGTCAAGGTTGCCGGGGGTCAGGTTGTCTCGGATCCGATCCAGATCCCGGCCGGTCGGTTCTTCTATGCGGTCGATCCCGACGGCAATTCGGTCGGCTTTTTCGAAGGCAGTCAGAAATGAAAAGAAAGGCCCCGGTGACGTCACCGGGGCCCTCTGTCAGTGGCGGTACGCTCAGTTGCGTCGACGTTCGTTCATCAGACCGATGAAGATGGACACGCACATCAAAACCAACACGATCGCAAAGGGAAAGCCGGTGGCAATGGCCGCGGCCTGCAATGCGCCGAGCCCACCGCCCAGCAGCAGTACGACCGCGATGGCCCCTTCCAGCACGCACCAAAATACGCGCTGAGCCGTCGGAGCATCGGTCTTGCCGCCAGCCGTGATGGTGTCGATCACCAGCGAACCCGAGTCCGAGCTTGTGACGAAGAACACAACCACCAGAACGATACCGACGAACGACAGCAGACCTGCCATCGGGAAGGCCTCGAACATCTTGAACATCTTCAGTTCCAGCGCCGCATCGGTCAAAGCCTGCCCATTGCCGGACATGACCTGATCCAGAGCAGCTCCGCCGAAAACGCTCATCCAAAGGGCGCCGACCAGCGTCGGGATCAGGATGACACAGGTCACGAACTCGCGGATCGTGCGCCCGCGCGATATACGTGCGATGAACATGCCGACGAACGGTGACCAAGAAATCCACCACGCCCAGTAGAAGGTGGTCCAGCCCTGCATGAAGTTCGTGTCTTCGCGACCGATCCAATTGGACAGGCCCGGCAGCGCGACGACATATTCGATCATGCTGTCGAAGAAGCCGGTCAGGATCGCCATGGTCGGCCCCACGATCAAGACCAGCAACAAAAGCAGCGCCGCCAGCACCATGTTGGCCTCGGACAGGCGTTTGACCCCTTTGTCCAGTCCGGCGATCACAGAAATCAGGGCGAAGACCGTGATCAAGCCGATCAACAGCACTTTCATCCCGTCCGTCACCGGAACATCAAACAGATAATTCAAACCGGCCAGCGCCTGTGTCGCCCCCAAGCCGAGCGAGGTCGCCAGGCCGAAGATGGTCGCAAAGACCGCAAGCACATCGATGACATGCCCCAGCGGGCCCCAAGTGGCCTCGCCGAACAGCGGGTAAAAGACCGAACGCATCGTCAAGGGCAGCCCGCGATTGAAGCTGAAGAATGCCAAGGCCAGCGCAACAACCGCATAGATCGCCCAAGGGTGCATGCCCCAATGAAAGATCGTGGCTGCCATCGCCAGCTTCCGCGATGCGTCGGGATCCTCCAGCCCGGCGCCCAACGGTGCCCAGTCGGTGCGCAGGCCGTCCTCGCCCACGGCGACACCACCAAGTGATGCGCCATAGTGCGAGATCGGCTCGGCCACACCCCAGAAAACAAGCCCGATCCCCATGCCAGCGGCGAACAGCATCGAGAACCAACCCGCATAGCTGTAGTCCGGTTTCGCATCGTCGCCGCCCAACCTGATCTTGCCCAGCGGCGTCACGATCAGCAGCAACGAAAACACGACGAAGATGTTGGCCGAAAGCATGAATACCCAGTCGAACCGGTTGGTCAGCGCGGGGCGCAACCAGCCGAAGAAATCGGCAGCCTGCTCGCGGAAAACCAACGAAAAGAAGACGAAGGCGATGATGGTCAGGCCAGACACGGCAAAAACCGGATTGTGAATATCCAGCCCCATGACCTGGATATTGTCCTGGCCGACCTCGTAGTCGGCATCTGAATTGTCGGACATTCTCTCTCCTCTCACTTTAATGCGCTTTTGATCAGGGAAAGATCGCTTTTTCGGTCAGCCGCCAGAGACTTTCCGGCGGGCAAAAGCGACACGCATACCGGTCACACCGAGCATTTTCAGCGGACCGGAAGGCGTTGGGTTACCTAACGTCCGAACCGAGTCGGGCGCCAGGCAAACTAATGTGGGCTGTTCGGTCGGACCTTTGGCTAGCCTTGAACCTTGGTATAGGTCCCCTCGCCTGCCAGAATTCCGCGGAACCCGCCGGGCTCGTCCAACCCGAATACGATCAGCGGCAGATTGTTGTCGCGCGCCAGAGCGATGGCCGAAGCATCCATGACCTTCAAACGCTTGGCGAGAACGTCGTCATAGGTCACCGAGTCATAGCGGACAGCGTCCGAATGTGCCTTGGGGTCCTTGTCGTAGACGCCGTCGACACCGTTCTTGCCCATGAAAATCGCCTCGCAGGCCATTTCGTTGGCGCGCAGCGTCGCGGCGGTATCTGTGGTGAAGTACGGGTTGCCGGTTCCAGCCGCAAAGATGCACACCCGTTTCTTTTCCAAGTGGCGCACAGCGCGGCGGCGAATATAGGGCTCGCACACCTCGTCCATGCGGATGGCCGAGATCACCCGGGTGAAGACACCCAGGCCCTCAAGCGCGGATTGCACGGCCAGCGCGTTCATCACGGTCGCCAACATGCCCATGTAGTCGGCCGTGGTCCGTTCCATCCCCTGGGCCGAGCCCGACAGGCCACGAAAGATGTTGCCGCCGCCGATGACCATGCAGATCTCGACGCCCAGATCATGAACCGACTTCACCTCTTGCGCGATGCGCTGGACAGTCGGCGGATGCAGCCCGAATCCCTGATCCCCCATCAGCGCCTCGCCCGAGATTTTCAACATGACGCGTTTGTATGTCGTCTTGGGGGTTTCATCGGTTGTGTTGGTGGCAGAAAGGGTCATGTTGCGCTCCGGGCTGGCACGAGTTTGTTTTCCGGCGCAAAATGAAGCAAAACCACCGCGGGTTCAATGCGGATGGTCAAGGAACAGGGCAAACACTCATGGCTGAAAACACAGCGCGCAATTTGCTGAACAGTCTGCCGCCCATACCCGCCGATCTGCCGGTCCTTATCATGGGGCCAACCGCATCGGGCAAATCGGCTCTTGCACTGGAGATCGCCGAACACTCGGGCGGGATCATCGTCAATGCGGATGCCAGCCAGATTTACGACTGCTGGCGCATCATTTCCGCGCGACCCTCGATCGACGAAGAAGCTCGGGCTCCACACGCTCTCTATGGCCATGTCGCTTTTGATCAAGACTATTCGGCCGGCCACTGGCTGCGCGAGGTGCGGACTTTTTTGTCAGGGCCGCAGCGTCCGATCATCGTGGGCGGAACAGGTCTCTACTTTTCGACCTTGACGGAAGGTATGGCAGACATCCCGGCAACGCCGCCCGAGTTGCGCAAAACTGCGGACACAATTCCCCTGCCCGAGCTTCTGGCCGGGATTGATCCAAGGACACGGGACCGGATCGACACGCGCAACCGCGCCCGTGTGCAACGGGCCTGGGAGGTCGAGCAAGCCACGGGCCGGACCCTAGCGGATTGGCAGGACGACACGCCGCCACCGCTGCTGCCATTGGATCAAGCGTTTCCGATCGTCGTGACTCCTGAGCGAGACTGGCTGATCACGCGCATCAATTCGCGCTTTGACCAGATGTTGCGGGCGGGTGCCCTGGACGAAGTTGCGGCGATGCGCGACAGGTACGACCCGAACCTGCCTTCGTGCAAGGCCATCGGGGTACCTGAATTGATGGCCCACATCGAGGGGCGAATGACCTTGGCCGATGCCCGCGAAAGAGCAACGATTGCGACACGCCAATACGCCAAACGCCAGCGCACGTGGTGCCGTGCCCGGATGAAGCAATGGCATAACGTCGATCCGAGCCAAGGCTGAGTGAATCACTGACATCTCACCAAAACCTCGTCCGAAGTCATTTATTTTCAGCCACATAAGGGGTTTTCGGCCGAAACCCTTCGGAAAAGGGAATCACAAGTTCCAGAATCAGACTTGCCGATAGCAGCCCCGGCGGCCACGGCTCAGGTTTCTCTGCAAATGTCGTTTTTGTGCACTTGATGACGATTTCGAACATTGACCTAAATTGGAATCTGGTGCCGAATGAACCCATGGGGATGCACAGAATTCAAATAACCACATCCAAAATGACCTTGCTCGGCGCTGT
The DNA here is from genome assembly GCF_056537865.1 of Ruegeria sp. BJ5. Classification (NCBI taxonomy): domain Bacteria; kingdom Pseudomonadati; phylum Pseudomonadota; class Alphaproteobacteria; order Rhodobacterales; family Roseobacteraceae; genus Ruegeria; species Ruegeria sp. BJ5. The sequence continues at coordinate 298,594 of NZ_JBQFSH010000001.1, read as the reverse complement.
CTGGCTTCGACGGGGACCAACAAATACCCATAATAATCTCACAGGGAGACATCCATGAAAACCAAGACTTTGACCGGAGCACCGATGCACTGGGCTGCCGAAATGCACGCCCAGGAATATCGGGACGGCAAGCTGAGCCGCCGCGAGTTTCTGACGCGCACGACCAGCCTTGGTGTCACTGCAGCGGCCGCCTACGGCATGGTCGGCCTGACCGCACCCGCCAAGGCGGCGGGCGAAGACGCCAAGAAAGAAGGTGGCACCCTGCGCGTTCAGCAGGAAGTTCGCGCGCTGAAGGATCCGCGCACCTATGACTGGTCGCAGATCGCCAACGTCACCCGTGGCACGCTGGAATACCTGGTCGAGTACAACTCGGACGGCACATTCCGCGGCATGCTGCTGGAGGGCTGGGAAGTCAACGACGATGCGACCGTCTACACGCTGAAGGTCCGTCAGGGCGTCAAGTGGAACAACGGCGACGATTTCACTGCCGAAGACGTGGCACGCAACATCGCGCGCTGGTGCGACAAGAGCTCGGAAACGAACTCGATGGCGGGCCGTTTCGCTACGCTGGTCGACGCAGACACCGGCCAGGCAATCGAAGGCGCGATCGAGGTTGTGGACTCGCACACCGTCAAGCTGAACCTGCCGAACTCGGACATCTCGTTGATCCCGGGCATGGCAGACTATCCGGCCGCGATCATCCACAGCTCGTTCAGCGAAACGGACCTGACAAACAATGTCGGCACGGGCCCCTACCTGATCGAAGAGCTGGAAGTGGGTGTGAAAGCCGCGCTTGTGCGCAACGAAAACCACACCTGGTGGGGCGAAGCCGTATTCGGTCGTCCGGCGCTGGACCGCATTGAGTACATCGACTACGGCACCGATCCGTCGGCATGGCTGGCGGCTCTGGAATCGGACGAAGTCGACATGCTGTATGAATCGGTTGGTGAATTCATCGACGTGATGGACAGCCTGGGCTACGTGAAGTCCGAGGTTGTCACGATGAACACGATCGTGGTCCGCCCGAACCAGCTTGCGGAAGTGGACGGCAAGAAGGTCTATGCCGACAAACGTGTGCGTCAGGCGCTGCAGATGGCCGTGGACAACTCGGTCTGCCTCGAACTTGGCTACGGTGGTCGCGGCTCTCCTGCGGAAAACCACCACGTTGGTCCGATCCACCCGGATTACTACGAACTGCCGCCGCAGAAAGTTGACCCGGAAGGCGCTCGCAAGCTGATGGAAGAGGCCGGTATGGCCGATTTCGAGCACGAGCTGATCTCGATCGACGATGACTGGCGCCGCAACACCACCGATGCCGTGGCAGCCCAGCTGCGCGACGCGGGCATCAAGGTCAAGCGGACGGTTCTGCCAGGCAACACGTTCTGGAACGACTGGGCGAAATACCCCTACAGCTCGACCAACTGGAACCATCGTCCGCTGGGCGTTCAGATCTGGGCACTGGCCTACCGCACCGGCGAGGCCTGGAACGAATTCGGCTGGTCCAATGCCGAGTTTGACGCCCTTCTGACCGAAGCTCTGGCCATTGCCGATGCCGACAAGCGCCGCGAAATCGTGGCCAAGGGCGAAGCAATGATCCAGGAAGAAGGCGTCACCATCCAGCCCTATTGGCGGTCGCTGTACCGTCACATGAAGGACGGTCTGGTCGGAACCGACATGCATGTGTCGTTCGAACACCATCACTACAAATGGGGTTGGGCGGCCTGATCCCGACCTGAACCTTTCAAGGGGCGCCCGAATGCGGGCGCCCCTTTCCAGCCGCAGACACACCGACGCGGGGTCGGACGTCCGAGGCCAGAAAATGGTCCACTGATCTGCGGAGAACCCGAACAACAGGGGCCAACATGGGACTCTTCATCCTTCGACGATTGGGCGTGATGCTGTTGACGGCACTCTGCCTGACCTTCGTTGTCTTCTTCCTGACCAACCTCTATCCAAACCTGGAAAAACTGGCCAAGACGCAGGGCAACCAGCGTATGTCCGATGAACAGGTCGTCACCTGGCTTGAGAACCGCGGATACATGCAGCCCACGCTGGTCAAGTACGGCCAATGGCTTGGGGTGGTGCCCGGTTTCACCAACACGCTACCGGATGGTCAGTTCGTGGGAAGTTGCACCCGTCCCGGCTCTACTTCGGAAACGACACCGCGCTACTGCGGCGTTCTTCAGGGCGACTGGGGCTATTCAACCGTCTTCAAGGACGAAGTCGGAACGATCGTCAGCAAGCGTCTGGGCAACACCGGCTACCTGATGTTCTGGGTGCTGGTGCTAATGATCCCGACCGCCCTATTGGTTGGTGTGCTAGCCGGCATGCGCGAGGGGTCTGCCCTGGACCGGTCCCTGTCCACGTTTTCGATCATCACGACAGCCACGCCGGAATACGTGTCGGGCGTGATCTTCATCGCCATCTTCACCTCGTCAACCGTGGGTCTGAAATGGTTCAAGGGCACCGCCACACAGGCCATGGAGAACCCGACCTTCGAGAATTTCTTCCTGCCGGTCCTGACCATTGCCCTTTACGGCATGGGCTACATTGCACGGATGACCCGAGCCTCGATGACCGAAGTGATGACCGCGCAATACATCCGGACTGCGCGCCTGAAGGGTGTGTCCTTCGGGAATATCGTTCTGAAGCACGCCCTGCGCAACGCGCTGATCGCGCCCTTCACCGTTATCATGCTGCAGTTTCCCTGGTTGCTGAACGGCGTCGTGATCGTCGAGACCCTGTTCAACTACAAGGGTTTCGGTTGGGCACTGGTGCAGGCCGCGGGGAACAACGACATCCAGCTTCTGCTGGCGATCTCGGTCGTGTCGGTCTTTGTGGTGCTCGTGACGCAGCTGATCTCGGATATCGGCTATGTCTACCTCAACCCGCGCATCCGCATTTCATAAGTGAGGATAGACCATGGAACCTCTGAGCTGGACTGGCTCTATCGCCTTTCTGAACCCGATCATGATGATCGCCCTGGCTGCGCTGGTCGTATCCGTCGTTGCCTGGATCCTGGCAAGCATTCTGCTGCCCGAGACGCAGGTCAGCGTGAATGCGGATGGCACCGTCAGTTCGGGCGGCGGCCTCAGAAACCTGACGCAATCCGCGCTGTGGTATTCTTTCCTAGCCAGCATCGCGACGGTGGTCGCTTACCTGCTGCTGGGAATATTCCTGGGCACAGGGGCCGGGATTATCGGCGCGATCTCGCAGCAATTTCTGCCGGTCTGGCTTTCGCTGATCATTCTGTTCGCGATGTCGGTTGCCTTCAAACGGCGCCTTGGCCTGTACGGCAAGCTGTTCGACAGCCCGATCGGCATGATCGGTTTTGGACTGGTCATGTTCTGGGTTTTCACCGGCATCTTCGGGGCTTTGGACCTGATCGTGACACACGATCCATTGGTCCAGGTTTCCGGCATGAAGAACAAGGTGCCCGGCACCCCCCTGCCCAATGCCGAGGACGGTGAGTTCGCCTGGTATCTGCTGGGCGGCGACAACCTTGCCCGCGACGTATTCAGTCGCATGGTCAAGGGTGCGTGGATCGTCGTGCAGATTGCTCCGCTGGCCACAATGTTTGCCTTCATGGTCGGGATCACGCTGGGCTTGCCCGCCGGATACTATGGCGGACGGCTGGACACGTTTCTGTCGTTCCTCGCCAATCTGATCCTGGCGTTCCCGGTAATCCTGCTGTTCTACCTGCTGGTCACACCGGAAATCGTCGCGACCGGCGTGCCGAACTATATGGCCGCAGTCCTGTTCGTGTTCCCGATCCTTTTCATCGGCGTCCTTTTGAATTCGCGCTACTACACTCGGCCGAAATTCCGCACGCCGCTGCTGACCGGCGTCTTGGGTATCGCGATCTGGCTGTACCTGTCGCTGATCTCGACCGGGGGATACGTCATCCGCACGGACGATTACAGCATCTGGGGTCTGCCGACCTATCTGGATCTATTCGACATTCCGGGCGGAATCCTGGTCGTGTTCGTATCGGTTGTCTTCGTCAACTCGCCCACGGTGTTCCGCATCGTGCGCGGCCTGGCCATGGACATCAAGACACGCGACTACGTAGCCGCGGCGCAGACGCGCGGCGAAGGCCCGTGGTATATCATGCTTTGGGAAATCCTGCCCAATGCGCGCGGGCCGCTGATCGTCGATTTCTGCCTGCGCATCGGCTACACAACCATCCTCTTGGGGACCTTGGGGTTCTTTGGACTGGGCCTGCCGCCGGAAAGCCCGGATTGGGGATCCACGATCAACGAAGGGCGCAAGCTGCTGTCGATCTACCTGCACCCTGCACTGCCGCCGGCACTGGCGCTGTTGTCACTGGTTCTGGGATTGAACCTGCTGGCGGATGGCCTGCGAGAAGAAAGCCTGAAGGACTGATGTGAAAGCGGCCGGGGGACAGCCCCCGGCCCCCACCAGGAAATTTTTAGCCAGATGAAGGGGATCCCCTGAATGCTGGCGAGGAGCAAGCAAGATGAACAAACTGGCGGATTATGACGGGCCGATCCTCGAAATCGACAAGCTCTCGATTTCGTTCTTTACGCGCTTGCGGGAAATACCGGCCGTGATGGATTTTTCGGTCAGTGTGCAGCCCGGCGAGGCTGTCGGGCTGGTCGGTGAATCCGGCTGCGGCAAGTCGACGGTCGCCTTGGGTGTCATGCAGGACCTTGGCAAGAATGGTCGGATCGTCGGCGGTTCGATCAAATTCAAGGGCCGCGACCTTAGCGAGATGAGCAAGGAAGAACTTCGGGACATTCGCGGCAATGAGATCGCGATGATCTATCAAGAGCCGATGGCTTCGTTGAACCCTGCGATGAAGATCGGCAAACAGCTGATGGAAGTGCCGATGATCCACGAAGGGGTCAGCAGAGAAGAGGCCTATGCCCGTGCCCTGGAAGTGGTGACGGATGTGCGCCTGCCGGATCCCGAGCGGATGCTGAACAGCTTTCCGCATCAGCTCTCCGGTGGCCAGCAGCAGCGCATCGTGATCGCGATGGCGCTGATGTCCAAGCCGTCGCTTCTGATCCTGGACGAACCGACAACCGCGCTGGACGTGACCGTCGAGGCCGCCGTGGTGGAATTGGTCAAGGATCTGGGCAAGAAATACGGCACATCGATGCTGTTCATTTCGCACAACCTCGGTCTGGTTCTAGAGACCTGTGACCGGTTGTGCGTCATGTATTCCGGCGAGGCGGTCGAACGTGGCTCGATCCACGATGTCTTTGACGAGATGCAGCACCCCTATACCCAGGCGCTGTTCCGCTCGATCCCTCTGCCCGGCGCGGACAAGAATTCGCGCCCGCTGGTGGCAATCCCCGGCAACTTCCCGTTGCCGCACGAACGCCCACCGGGCTGCAATTTCGGCCCGCGATGCGACTATTTCGAGGAAGGGCGCTGTGATGCGCAGGACATTCAGATGTTCCCGGTCCACGGTAATGACCGCCACCATACGCGCTGCTTGAAGTTCCAGGAAATCGACTGGAACGCGCCCATCACGGTTGCGGAGCAAAAAGAAAAAGCGCCGATCGGCAAGACCGTTCTGAAGATGGACAACCTCAAGAAATATTACGAGGTGGCCGCAAACGCCCTGTTCGGTGGGGGCGAGAAGAAAGTGGTCAAGGCCAACGAAACCCTCAGCTTCGACGCACATGAATCGGAAACGCTGGCCATCGTTGGCGAGTCCGGCTGCGGCAAATCCACGTTTGCCAAGGTCCTCATGGGATTGGAGACGGCGACCGACGGGCAGATCCTGCTGGACAACCGCAATATCGAGCATTTGCCGATCGAAGAACGGGATGCCAAGACCGTCGGCGAAGTCCAGATGGTGTTCCAGAACCCGTTCGATACGCTGAACCCGTCGATGACGGTCGGACGTCAGATCATCCGCGCGCTGGAGATCTTCGGCGTCGGAAACTCGGAGGCCGAACGCAAGCAACGGATGCTCGAGTTGCTGGACCTGGTGAAGCTGCCGCGCGCGTTTGCCGACCGTATGCCGCGCCAACTGTCAGGCGGCCAGAAACAGCGCGTCGGGATAGCCCGTGCCTTTGCCGGGGACGCCCGGATCGTCGTCGCGGACGAGCCGGTCTCGGCATTGGATGTGTCGGTGCAGGCAGCCGTGACCGATCTGTTGATGGAGATCCAGCGCGAACACAAGACGACACTGCTTTTCATCAGCCACGACCTGTCGATCGTACGCTACCTCAGCGACCGCGTCATGGTTATGTATCTGGGCCACGTGGTCGAGTTGGGCACGACCGATCAAGTCTTCTCGCCGCCCTATCACCCCTATACCGAGGCACTGCTGAGCGCGGTTCCAATCGCCGATACCTCGGTCGAAAAGAAACACATTGTCCTTGAAGGCGACATTCCTTCGGCGATGAACCCGCCGCCCGGATGTCCGTTCCAAACCCGGTGTCGTTGGAAGTCCGAAGTTGCGGGCGGATTGTGCGAAAAAGAGGTTCCGCCGGTCCAGACGCTGGCTGACGGACACCAGGTCAAGTGTCATCTGTCCACGGAGACACTGGCCAAGATGGAGCCTGTCATCAAAATAGCAGCCGAGTAAGCGCCCAAAGAAAAACCGGCCCTGGGCCGGTTTTTTGTGCGGCTTTGGTATCAGCCGCCCCAGATGACTTTGACGTAATTCTGTGTCTCGGCATAGGGCGGCACGCCGCCATGTTTTTCCACCGCTTGCGGACCCGCGTTGTAGGCTGCCAGCGCCAGGCGCCAGGACTTGAATTTACGGTATTGCCACGAAAGATACCGCGCACCGCCTTCAAGGTTTTGCTTCGGGTCATGCGGGTTCACGTTCAGCAGTCTGGCGGTTTGCGGCATCAGCTGCGCGAGGCCCAAAGCGCCCTTATGCGACTTGGCGTGAGGGTTCCAACCGCTTTCCTGTTGCACCAGACGCAGGAACAGTTCTTCCGGGACATTGTGCTTGCGCGCTGCTTGGCGCGCCATGGCAAGGTACTCACCACGGTACTTGCCGGAATAGCGCTTTTTGAAACTGCCGTCCGGTGTCTTCGGTTTCAGCCGTTCAGAGTCGCGATACTGGCTGGCGGCCCGCGTGTCCAGAATCTTGGCCTGCTTCAAAAAGATATCTTTGCGATTCTTGGTCGACAGGACATCCGCGCTCAGCGGCGTCGACGCCAGAACGAGGCATGCAATTGAAAAACCACTTAACAGACAACGCATTCAAGCAATCCCGCTCGTTCAGCAATCATTCGGATTATAGGTATTTCAGGCAGAAATGAAAGCTTGGTTAAGGAAACACTGATTTTCCGGGTGGCATTCCGGGCATCAACCGTGTTCCAACCCGGGCGCAGGACGTATAGGGTTTCAGGTGAACTCAGCGTCAGATTCGGGCGCCATCAAGCTAGTCAAAAAACGGGGAAATCCATGGCAGGTTCAGTCAACAAAGTCATTCTGGTCGGCAATCTCGGGCGCGATCCCGAAGTGCGGTCGTTTCAGAACGGTGGCAAGGTCTGCAACCTACGGATCGCGACCTCGGAGAACTGGAAAGACCGCAATACCGGTGAACGCCGCGAACGGACCGAGTGGCACACAGTCGCTATTTTTTCCGAACCGCTCGTCCGCATCGCCGAGCAGTATTTGCGCAAAGGGTCAAAGGTCTACATCGAAGGCCAACTGGAAACGCGCAAGTGGCAGGATCAGTCCGGACAGGATCGCTATTCCACCGAAGTCGTTCTGCGCCCTTACCGCGGTGAACTGACCCTGTTGGACAGTCGCAACGAGGGCGGCGGATACGGTGGCGGCCAAAGCAGCGGTTACGGAGGCGGACAGGACAGCGGCGGATACTCCGAGCCCTACGCCGCGCAGTCCAGCGCACCGGCACCGGCATCAGGCGGCATCGACGACGACGAAATCCCGTTCTAAGCTACAGCGAGGCACGTCATGACATGGTCCTTCGCCGTCGGCCGATTGCTCGGATCGGAACTGAGGGTCCATGTCACCTTCTTTCTGCTGCTGGCCTGGGTCGGCTTTGCCGCCTACTCTGACGGTGGGTGGCCAGCAGCCATCGACAACATCGTTTTTGTTCTGGCGTTGTTTGCCTGCGTGGTTGCCCATGAGTTCGGTCATGCGCTGATGGCCCGCAGGTATGGCATTCGCACTCCTGACATCACTCTGCTGCCCATCGGCGGCTTGGCCCGCCTGGAGAGGATGCCGGAAAAGCCGATGCAAGAAGTTGCCGTCGCATTAGCTGGTCCAGCGGTCAACGTCGTCCTCTGGGGCATTCTGGTCCTTCTGGGCGCGGGAATGCAGGTTGAAACGCTGGCGCAAATCGACTCGACCCGCGTCGACCTGCTGAGCCGGCTGGCCTACGTCAATCTGTTCCTCGCGGTGTTCAACCTGATCCCAGCGTTTCCGATGGACGGCGGCCGCGTGTTCCGCGCCCTGCTCTGCCTGAAGATGGACAGGGTCAGGGCCACACGGGCCGCTGCCTTTGCGGGCCAGGCCGTGGCCGTCGGTTTCGGTTTTCTGGGGCTTAGCACCGGTAACCCGATCCTGGTTCTGATCGCAGTTTTCGTCTTCATCGCGGCCAATGCAGAAAGTCAGGATGTAGCAATGCGCTCGGTGGCGCGCCGCGTGCTGGCCCGGGACGCGATGATTACCGAATTCCACGCACTGACCCCCCAAGACACCTTGGCAACGGCGGCCCAGGCCGTGATCCAGACAACGCAGCACGAGTTTCCGGTTTTGGGCGCAGACGGGCAGCTGTTGGGCTTTGTGACCCGCAATCGGCTGTTTGCCGCGCTAGCCGGCGATCACCCCCGGTCGGAACCCGCGACCTCGGTCATGGAAGAGCAAATCCCCCGGGTGGCCTTGACCAGTGGGCTCGAGGCCGTTCTGGATGGTCTTCATGGTGGCGCACCGGCCGTGGCGGTCTGCACCAAGACCGGTCAGATGGTCGGATACATCACCCGCGAAAACATTGGCGAATTGATGGTGATACGGGGCCGCTGACTCCGCTTATCAGCACGTTGCCAAGGCATCCTGCAGCACGGACAGAACGGCATCGCGTGGCACGTCCGACGTGACGAAGGCCTGCCCGATCCCGCGCGCCAGGATAAAGCGCAGCTGGCCGTCAACGACCTTCTTGTCCTGAGCCATAAGGTCGACCAGATCTTCGGCGCCCGGCAGATCTCCGGGAATGTCAGACAGATCGGTCTTCATGCCCATCGCCTTCAGGTGCGCGCGGACGCGGCTCGGGTCTTCCTGAGAACACAAGCCCAAGCGAGCCGACAGCTCGAACGCCAAGGCACAGCCAATGGCAACACCCTCGCCATGCAGCAGCCGGTCGGAATAGCCCGTCGCCGCCTCAAGCGCGTGGCAGAACGTATGCCCGAGGTTCAACAGCGCCCGGTCGCCTTGTTCGGTCTCGTCACGGGCCACGATATCGGCCTTCATCTGAACCGAACGGGTGACTGCCTGAACCCGGGTCACCATGTCCCCGGCCGACAGCGCGGGGCCGTTGCGCTCCAACCATTCGAAGAAATCGGCATCCCCCAAAAGGCCATATTTTACGACTTCACCATATCCCGCCAGAAAATCACGCGCCGTCAGCGTGCCAAGCACTGAGGTATCAGCCAGAACCAACGAAGGTTGATGAAACGCACCGATCAGGTTTTTACCTTGCGGAGCATTGATACCGGTTTTGCCCCCCACGGAACTGTCGACCTGCGCCAATAGCGAGGTTGGGATTTGCACAAAGCGCACACCGCGACGCAGCACCGCGGCGGCAAAGCCCCCCAGATCTCCGATCACTCCACCGCCGAAGGCTACGACGATATCGCGCCGTTCGATCTTTTCGGCCAGCATCCATTCGACGGCGCGCTCGAAATGCGGCCAGCTTTTGGTCGCCTCACCTGCGGGCAGAGCCAATGCGGTCATTTCCACCCCGGCGGACGCCAAACCGCTGCGCAAAGCATCCAGATGCAAACCGGCCACGGTTTCATCGGTCAGAACCGCGACACGCGGACGGTGCAGCATGGGTTTGATCCGCGCACCGGCCTGAGCCAACAGGTCCGGTCCGATTTCCACGTCATAGGACCGCTCGGCCAGATCAACGTTAACTGTCTGATGCATCTATTTGACTTCCAATACATCCGGGCGCGTCATCAGCTTTTCCAGAACCCGGTCAACCATATCCTCGATGGCGGTGTCGCCGTCCGAATTCACCACCAGATCAGCCTGTGCGTACAACGGCACGCGGGCCTCGTACAGGTCACGCAGCGTTGCATACGGATCAGACGTGCGCAGTAAGGGTCGCGTGTCTTTGTGGCGCACCCGGTTCCACAACACTTCCAGATCGGCGCACAGCCATACGGAAACCCCACGGTCCGAAATCATCGTCCGGTTTTCTTCGCTCAGAAAAGCGCCACCGCCGGTCGACAGGATACCCTTTTTCTCGTCCAGCAGACGGCCGATGACCTGGCTTTCCTTGGCGCGGAAGAACGGCTCGCCGTCCCGTTCAAATATCTCGGGGATGGTCATGTTGGCGGCCGATTCGATCTCGCTGTCACTGTCGAGGAAAGGAACGCCAAGGCGCGCGGCCAGAGCGCGCCCCACGGCCGTCTTGCCAGCGCCCATCATGCCGACCAAAACCACCGTTTTGTGCAGGTCAAAGACCTGCCGTTGTCCGGCCGGCGCCACGTTATGCTTAATTTCGCTCATTTCCCTGTGAATGACGTGATCTTGGGAAAAATGCCAGTTATAACTTGGCCAAAATCGAAAATTGAGGCAGCGTTTAGCCATGGGCCGTCTGATCAAATTCCTGTTGTACCTAATTTGCCTGCTTTTCATTGGCTTGGTGGCCTATGCGTATCTTGGCCCGTTCTTCGGCGCCGACTTCTCGGCCCCGCAAAGCGAAATCAGCGAACCGGTAATTCTGGATGTCAACTAGGGCCGTCGTGCTGGCGCTTGCACTGACCGGCCAAGCCGCCGCGCAAACCGAACAACCGCTATCCGCGATCGATTGGCTGGAGACGGCCCCTGACCTGTTGCCGGGGACCGTATTGCTCGAGCCGCCGGTTACCGATACCGGCCTGCAGCCCGACATCCAGGTGTCCCCGCTCGAAGCGCTGTCGCCACCGTTGGGATTGGTGGATGGGTCGGCGACGGGGCTGCCGGTTGATCTGTGGCTGCCCAGCGATCCGGCCCGGCTGGCCGATCTTATCGCGCGCGTGCCGGTCAAATCGAACCCAGCCATGCAGCGGCTGTTGTTCACACTTTTGCTGACCGAGGCCCGAGCGCCGGCAAATTCCAATGAGCCAGACGAGCTCCTTCTGGCGCGGCTGGATCGCCTGATGCAGCTGGGTGCCGCCGATCCGACGCAATCCTTGGTGCAGCTTGCCGGCCCCACCGATACGCCTGAGCGGTTCAAACGATGGTTTGACGCAACTCTGCTGACCGGCGACGAAGACCGCAGCTGCACTGCGCTGATCGCGCAACCGCATTTGTCGCGGGATTACTCCGCGCAGGTCTTCTGCAAGGCCCGCAGAGGTGACTGGGCTTCGGCCGCATTGACACTCGAAGCGGCGCACGCGCTCGAATTACTGCCGCCCGAGCAACTCGATCTGCTGGATCGCTTCCTAAGCCCCGAGATGTTCGAAGGCGCCGCATATCTGCCGCAGCCCGAAGACCCTGACCCGCTGACGTTTCGCCTGTTCGAAGCGATCGGCGAGCGACTTCCGACCGCCTCGTTGCCGCGGGCCTTTGCCAATGCCGACCTGCGCGATGTTGCCGGTTGGAAGGCCCAGATCGAAGCGGCCGAGCGCCTGACCCGTATAGGCGCGCTTACGCCGAACCATCTGCTGGGCCTTTATACCGAGCGCACGCCTGCGGCTTCGGGCGCGGTCTGGGATCGCGTCTCGGCGGTTCAGCGTTTCGAAACGGCGCTGGAGACCGGAAGCCCCGAAGCGATTTCCAAGACCCTGCCGAAAGTCTGGGCAGAAATGGGTTCGGTCGGGCTCGAAGTGCCCTTTGCCGAACTGTTCGCCGAGCGCCTGATGTCGATCAAGCTGTCCGACCCGACCACCGAGAACCTGCGCTGGCGCATCCTGCTGTTGTCCGAGCTGTACGAGGATGCCGCACGATCTGTCCCCGACGGACCCGAGGCCAATGCCTTTCTGGCTGCTTTGGCATCGGGCCAACCCGAGCGTTCGAACTCGCTCTCACCGATGGCTGACGCCATCGCCGAAGGGTTTGCATGGTCGGCACCGATCCCGTCCGATATCCGCGCGATGTTGGAAGCAAACCGTCTGGGTGAGGCAATTCTTGAGGCCATGCAGATGTTCGCGCATGGCGCGCGCGGCAATCTGGTTGACTTGACTGCGGCCATCGCGGTGTTCCGACACGTCGGCCTGGAAGACACGGCGCGCCGCGCCGCCTTGCAGTTGCTTGTTTTGAAGGGGGCCTGACAGTGTCCGCTCCGGCGACACAAGACTTGTGGATTTCCGCGTTTCTCGAGGCGCAGGCCGCAGAACTTGGGGCCGCAACCAACACTTTGCTGGCCTATGGGCGAGACTTGAAGGACTTTGCCGCGTGGCTCGACCGGCGACATGCCGGGTTCGAAGCCGCCGACCAAGATATGATCGAGGCCTACCTGATTGACTGTGACGCACAAGGCCTTTCGCGCGCGACCCGCGCCCGCCGCCTCTCCGCCATCAAGCAATTGTATCGTTTCGCGTTTGAAGAAGGCTGGCGCTCGACCAATCCGGCCATCCAGATCAAAGGCCCGGGACGCCAGAAAAGGCTGCCCAAAACGCTGGACGTGGCCGAAGTCGACCGCCTGCTTGAGGCGGCCAGGCAAACAGGGCGCAGTACGGCAGACAAGGTGCGCAACACTTGCCTGATGGAAATTCTGTATGCGACCGGGATGCGTGTGACCGAGCTTGTTTCCCTACCGGTATCATCCGCCCGCGGCGACCCACGTATGCTGCTGGTTCTCGGCAAAGGTGGAAAGGAGCGCATGGTGCCCTTGTCACCGCCTGCGCGCGATGCTTTGGCGGCATGGCTGACCATCCGGGACGAAGCCGAAGATGCAGCCGCCGCCAATGGAGGCCAGCGGTCCCGGTTCCTGTTTCCTTCGCGTGGAAAATCAGGGCACCTGACCCGGCATCGGTTCTTTGCACTGATAAAGGAACTGGCCGTGCAAGGTGGTGTTTCTCCCGACAAAGTCACGCCACACACGCTGCGCCATGCCTTTGCGACGCATCTTTTGGCCAATGGGGCCGATTTGCGTTCGATCCAGACCCTGCTTGGTCACGCCGACGTCGCGACGACCGAAATCTATACGCATGTCCTGGACGAGCGCCTGTCGGAGCTGGTGTTGCAGCATCACCCGCTTGCCAAGGATGACGGTCGAGACTAGGGCCAAACCCTTGATCGCGCGCATCTGCGCCCCCATAACCATTGCATCAACAATACCTGAAATGGACCGATGGACTCTGACCCTTCTCTTCTCGATGGCGCCTTCTGGCTGACTACGGCCTCAATTCTGCTTCTGCTGGTTCTCTCCGGCTTCTTCTCGGGGTCTGAAACAGCGCTGACGGCGTCTTCGCGGGGTAAACTGCGGGCGCAAGCCGACAAAGGATCGCGCGGCGCGCAAAAGGCGCTGGAGATCACTGATGACAACGAACGTCTGATCGGCTCGGTTCTGCTTGGCAACAACCTCGTCAACATCCTTGCGGCCTCGCTGGCCACGGCTTTGTTCACCCGACTTTTCGGAGAAAGCGGCGTGGCACTGGCCACCTTGGTCATGACCCTGCTTGTTCTGGTCTTTGCCGAAGTTTTGCCCAAGACCTACGCGATTACCAATGCCGAAAAGGCCGCCGCGGCCGTCGCCCCGGTGATCGGTGTTGTCGTTACGGTGTTTTCGCCGGTGGTGGCCGCCGTGCGCCTGCTGGTGCGCGGGGTCCTGCGCCTGTTCGGGGTTCAGATCGACCCCGACAGCAACATCCTTGCCGTGCGTGAAGAGATCGCCGGCGCCCTGCAACTGGGCCATTCCGAAGGCGTCGTGGAAAAAGAGGACCGCGACCGCATCCTGGGTGCGCTTGATCTCGGCGACCGCACGGTCGAGGAAATCATGCTGCATCGCTCGAATATCGAGATGATCGACGCGGACGCAGACCCTGAATCGATCCTGAAACAATGCCTCGAAAGCCGTCACACGCGCCTGCCGGTGTTCCGTGGCCAGCCCGAGAACATCGTGGGCGTCGTGCACGCCAAGGATCTGTTCCGCGCCATGTACGCGCAGGCCGGCGGCGGCGAGGGCAGTGCCGACCGGCTGAAGTCGTTCGACATCCTCAAAGTGGCCAACGCCCCCTATTTCGTACCGGAGACCACCACGCTGGATGATCAGATGCGGGAGTTCCTGCGCATGCACAGCCATTTTGCGCTGGTGGTTGATGAATACGGCTCGCTGCGCGGATTGATCACGCTCGAGGACATCCTCGAAGAAATCGTGGGCGAGATCGCGGACGAGTTCGACGTGGACGAAGATGTGACGATTACGCGCACCGAAGACGGTCAGTACCTGGTCGAAGGCTCGATGACCATCCGCGACCTGAACCGTGCGATGGACTGGAACCTGCCCGATGACGAGGCCAACACAATTGCCGGGCTGGTGATCCATGAGGCGCAGATGATCCCGACCGTTGGTCAGGTGTTCTCGTTCCACGGCTTCCGGTTCGAGGTCGTCGAACGCGAGGGCAACCGGATCACCTGGTTGAAGGTGCGGCCGCTCTGACGGACGGCCGGCGGAAACGACAAACTCGGTCGTTTTCGTGACAGATACCGTCGCGGCACCCCTGCACCTTCGGGCCAGACGCAAGGAGGTGCGGATGAAATCGACGTGTCAGGTTGCCGTGATCGGCGGTGGAGTTGTCGGGTGTTCGGTGCTGTATCACCTGACCAAGCTGGGCTGGTCGGATGTGATGCTGCTGGAACGGTCGGAACTGACCAGCGGATCGACCTGGCACGCGGCGGGCGGGTTCCACACGCTGAACGGCGACACCAACATGGCCGCGCTTCAGGGCTATACCATCCGGCTTTACACGGAACTGGAAGAGATCACCGGCATGTCCTGCGGGCTGCACCATGTGGGCGGCATCACGCTGGCCGACAACCAGGACCGGTTCGACATGCTGCTGGCCGAACGCGCCAAGCATCGCTTCATGGGGCTGGAGACCGAGATCGTCGGCCCCGACGAGATCAAGAAGATTGCCCCGATCACCAACACCGACGGCATCATCGGCGCGCTGTATGATCCGCTGGACGGGCACCTCGACCCCTCGGGCACGACCCACGCCTATGCCAAGGCCGCGCGGATGGGCGGAGCGACGATCGAAACCCACTGCATGGTACGCGAAACCAACCAGCGCCCCGACGGTACATGGGACGTGGTCACCGACAAGGGCACCATCCACGCCGAGCATATCGTCAACGCCGGCGGCCTCTGGGCGCGCGAAGTGGGCGCGATGGCGGGCATCTATTTCCCGCTGCACCCGATGGAGCATCAGTATCTCGTCACCGACACCATCCCCGAAATCGAGGCAATCATCGACGCGGGCGGCGAGCATCCGCATGTGATGGACCCGGCCGGCGAAAGCTATCTGCGGCAGGAAGGGCGCGGATTGTGCATCGGGTTCTACGAGCAGCCCTGCAAGCCCTGGGCCGTGGATAGCACGCCGTGGGAGTTCGGCCACGAGCTGTTGCCGAATGATTTCGACAAGATCACCGACAGCATCGAGTTCGCCTATCGCCGTTTCCCGGTTCTGGCCGAGGCCGGGGTGAAATCGGTGATCCACGGCCCGTTCACCTTTGCCCCCGACGGCAACCCGCTGGTCGGGCCGGTGCCGGGCGTGCGCAACTACTGGTCGGCCTGCGGCGTGATGGCCGGGTTCAGCCAGGGGGGCGGCGTCGGCCTGACGCTGGCGCAATGGATGATCGAGGGCGAGCCCGAACGCGACGTCTTTGCCATGGACGTGGCCCGGTTCGGCGACTGGATCACCCCCGGCTATACCCGCCCCAAGGTGATCGAGAACTATCAGAAGCGTTTCTCGGTCTCCTACCCGAACGAGGAACTACCCGCTGCCCGCCCCAACCGCACCACGCCGATGTATGACATCTTCAGCGATCTGGGCGCGGTTTGGGGCCAGCAATACGGGCTCGAGGTCGCCAATTACTTCGCGCAGGATGGCGAGCCCGGCTATGAAACCCCCTCCTTCCGCCGCTCGGACGCCTTCGGGGCAACGGGCCGCGAGGTGCGGGCCGTGCGTGAGGGCGTCGGCATCAACGAGGTGCACAATTTCGGCAAATACATGGTCACCGGTCCCCGCGCCCGCGACTGGCTGGATCGGATCATGGCGGGCCGCATCCCCGCTCCGGGCCGCCTGTCGCTGACGCCCATGCTGTCACCCAAGGGCAAGCTGATCGGGGATTTCACCGTGTCGTGCCTGGGTGAGGAAGAGTTCCAACTCACCGCCTCCTACGGCGCACAAAGCTTCCACATGCGCTGGTTCCGGCAGCATCAGGAAGACGGCGTAACCGTCGAGAATATCAGCGACAAACGCAACGGCTTCCAGATTGCAGGCCCTAAGGCCCGCGAGGTTCTGGCCGCCTGCACCCGCGCCGATATCAGCGACATGCGCTTCATGGACGTACGCCGAACGGTCGTCGGCATGACCGACTGCGTCGTGCAGCGGGTCAGCTATACCGGCGATCTGGGGTTCGAGATCTACTGCGATCCGATGGCACAACGCCAGCTCTGGTGGACCCTGTGGCAGGCCGGCCAGCCGCACGGTATCACCCCCTTCGGGATGCGCGCGATGATGAGCCTGCGGCTCGACAAGTTCTTCGGCTCGTGGATGCGCGAGTTCTCGCCCGACTACACGGCCGCGGAAACCGGGCTGGACCGCTTCATCTCGTTTGCAAAGAACGTCGATTTCATCGGGCGCGCTGTCGCCGAAGCCGAGCGGGCTGAAGGGCCGGCCCGCAAGCTTGTGGCCTTTGAGGTCGAGGCCGAGGACGCGGATGTGAACGCCTACGAACCCATCTGGCATGACGGCGCAGTGGTTGGGTTTTGCACATCCGGCGGGTATTCGCATTTCGCACAGAAATCAGTCGCCATGGGCTTCCTGCCAACGGGCCTGGCGGCCGACGGCTTGGCGGTCGAAATTGAAATCCTGGGCCAGATGCGCAAGGCCCGTGTGCTGACGAGCCCACTATTTGACCCCGACGGTGCTCGAATGCGGGGGTGACAGCCGTTCCGGTTGGCGGCAAGGTGGCCGGCATGAAGGATATCCCTGTCATCTTGCTGGCGGCCGGTAGCTCTCGCCGTATGGGCGGAGCGGACAAGTTGATGCAAATTATCGATGGTCAACCACTGATCCGACGCTCGGCTGAAATCGCAGGAGCTGTCGGGCCGGTCATCGTCGCCCTGCCGCCGGCGCCTCACCCGCGATACACCGCGCTGAGCGGGATGGACTTGCAGGTCGTTTCTGTTCCCGATGCGGATGAAGGCATGAATGCCAGTTTGCGCAGAGCCGTCGCACAGGTGCCGGTATCAGCCCGGGCAGCGATGATCCTGCTGGCCGATCTGCCAGAGCTGACATCAGACGATCTGCGCGCGGTCCTCCGGTCGGTCACCGAACATCCTGACAAGCTGATCTGGCGCGGAGCGTCCTCGGACGGAGTTCCAGGCCATCCTGTGATCTTCGACCGAAGTCTCTTTGCTGATCTGGCGCATTTGACCGGAGATGGCGGCGCACAAGCCATCGTACGCGCGCATCTGGACCAAGTGCACCTACAGCCTTTGCCGGGTCAGAACGCTATTCTGGATCTGGATACGCCCCAAGCGTGGGCCGAATGGCGCAAAAACCAAAAATCCCAAAAGTAACGCGGCCCGGTCGAGAACGACCGGGCCGGTTGCCCAAAACAGGACTACCACTTTCACCAATCCCGAAAACGCGGCCCGGACGTCGTCAAGACATCAGACCAATGTGCTGCCGAACCGAAACAAGACCCCCTCGTTAACATGCCGCTCAGCGCTTCCGGTGACTGAGATCTGCCTTCAAGCACCCCCTTGATGCCGTCAGGCCCCCCTTTCACTTGGGCACGTTTATCGTCACCGATAAGTTCATTGCAAACAACGTAAAATTGGTTGAATTGGTTAATTTTGCCGAATTCGTGATGGTATTTCCGCAACAACGCGTGTCGCGGAAATCTACCCAAGGTTGTTCGTGCGCTTTGCCATAGCCGACCCAAGGCATGAAATATTTAGCGCCAAACGATCAAAATGACATTTTTGCAAATACCTATTAGACAAATACCAACTTCTGAAAAGGCGGTGGCGCAACCTGTGAGTGTCCCTGAAAATTCGGTCAAAAACCGCCGCTGGACTGTTAACAAATTTGATTCAATTCAATGCTTTTGCGAATTTGACCCTCATTTCGGCAACAATCCACCGATTCGACCGGCAACTCCCACGGCCGATTCCCGGGTTTGCGAGCGCTACCAGACGCCCCCAATGTGGCAAAATTAAGATTTATTAATTGATCAGTCAGAAAACGCAAAGACTGGTGGCTCATGTTCCCTGCAAAGCGCACATCAACAAGCGCCGAACCAAGGAGACCTAGTCAACATGAGCATCCGCAAATCCCCCCTTATTCTTCCTCGCACCTCAGGGCTGTTTGGCGCCACCGCGCTGAGCGCGGCGTTGCTGGCCGCGACCGCCATTCCGTCGCAGGCCGACGAAGCCCTGGCGGATCTGGTCGAAACCGTTTCACCGTCCGTGGTAACCGTCATTGCCTCGATCGACGCGGCCCCGTCGCCGGCGAGCGGCCAGGAGTTTGATTTCGAAGGCCAGCCTTTTGGTGAGTTCTTCAAACGTTTCGGGATTCCCGAAGGCTTTGACGCCCCGCGCCGTGGTCCCAGTCAGGGCCTCGGGTCCGGGTTCGTACTGGATGAAGATGGCTATATCATCACAAACCACCACGTCGTCGACAAAGCCAGCAAGATCACCGTGCGCCTGAACGATGATCGCTCGTACGAGGCTGAAGTCGTGGGGACCGATCCCCTGACCGATATCGCGCTGCTCAAGATCGACGCGGATGAGGCGCTGCAGCCGGTCCCGCTGGGGGATAGCGACGACATCCGCGTGGGCGAAGACGTGGTCGCCATCGGCAACCCGTTCGGCCTGAGTTCGACCGTCACGACCGGCATCGTGTCCGCCAAGGGACGCAATATCTCGGAAGGCCCCTACGCTGAATTCATTCAGACCGATGCAGCCATCAACAAAGGCAACTCGGGCGGCCCCCTGTTCAACATGGACGGCGAAGTCGTCGGGGTGAACTCGGCCATCTATTCGCCCAGTGGTGGTTCGGTCGGACTGGGTTTTGCCGTGACTTCGAACATCGTCGAGCACATCGCTGCGGACCTGCGTGACGATGGCCAGGTCAGCCGCGGTTGGCTGGGTGTCTCGATCCAGAACATCAGCCCCGAGCTGGCAGCAGCAATGGGTGTCGATGGCACTGTCGGCGCACTGGTGTCCGAGGTTCTGCCGGACAGCCCCGCTCAGGGCGTGCTGCAACAGGGCGACGTAATCATCGCCTTCAATGGCGAGAAGGTCGACTCAAGCAGTGAACTGCCGGTGCTTGTTGGCACCACGGCCGTCGGAACCGACAGCAAGGTCACCGTTCTGCGCAATGGCAAGGAAGAGACCCTGAGCGTCACGATCGGACAGCATTCGGCCCAGATGGCCGCAAACGCGGAACCGACCGATGACGCGGCGGCGGGCAAGACGCTGGGTGTCACCGTAGCACCGCTGTCCGAAGCGACTCGTGCGCAGATCGGAATTCCCGAGAACGTGCATGGCGTGATCGTCACTTCGCTCAAGCCGGACAGCCCGGCGGCCAAGGCCGGTCTGCGGCAGGGCGACGTGATCGTGAAGCTGGGCAACCAGGATGTGGAAACACCCGAGGCGCTCAAATCCGCGCTCGAAGATCAGAAGACCGATCCGGCGCTGATGCTGATCAACCGCGGCGGCAATCAGATCTTCGTCGCCGTCGAGATCGCCTGACCTGCGTCCCGCGCGCACCGCATGATGGGGATATCCGGTGCGCGCATCTCCTGACGGACACGATTTGTCCACGTGCTGTCGGGATTGCCGGGTGCGGATTTCGCACCCGGCAGTTTTTTTACCTGTCCATACGTGATTATATCCTGAGTGAAAGGAAATCCGACCATGAGCAGACGTCTGTTGATCGTTGAGGATGATGAAGACACGCGGGACTTCATCGCCAAGGGATTTGGCGAAGAAGGTTATGTCGTCGAATGCGCCGAAGACGGCCGCGAAGGTTTGTACCACGCGACCGACGGCGGATTTGACGCGGTCGTTCTGGACAGGATGCTGCCCGGGCTGGACGGTCTGGCCCTGATCAAGTCAATGCGCGCCGCTGGGGTCAAGACACCGGTTCTGATGCTGACAGCCATGAGCGCCGTGGACGAGCGGGTGAAAGGGCTGCATGCGGGTGCCGACGACTATCTGGTCAAACCCTTCTCATTTCAGGAACTTCATGCCCGGATCGAAGCCCTGTTGCGCCGACCTCAGGAATCCGAGGAAACCCCAACCCTCAAATGCCGCGACCTTGAAATGGATCTGCTGACCCGAAAGGTCACGCGCAACGGTCGCGAGATCACCCTGACGCCCAGAGAGTTCCAGATTCTGGAATTCTTCCTTCGCCGGAAAAACCGGGTGGTGTCGAGGACGATGCTTCTCGAAGGTGTCTGGGACTATCATTTCGACCCGAACACAAACGTCGTCGACGTTCATATCTCCAAACTGCGTCGGCAATTGGACGAAGGTGGTGAACCACCGCTGATCGAAACCGTGCGCGGGGCCGGTTACATGGTTTCTGATGGTTAAGTCGCCCTTGTCGTTCAAGGATTCCCGGACGCGGCTGGTGCTGGCGAGCATGGTGCTCAGCACATTGCTGACCGCGGCCGTATTGTTGCTGGTCTATATCACCGCCAACCGCACGATCGAAGGCGAAACCCGATCTGTCGTGTCCGCCGAACTGACCGGGCTGGCGGATGAGTACGAACGCCTCGGGCTGGTCGGCCTGATGGTGGCCATCGAACGCCGGCTTCCGACCGCGTCCGAGCGTGATGCACTTTATCTGTTGGCTGACCGCTCGGGAAAAACCTTGGCCGGCAACCTCAAGCGATGGCCCGAAGGCATCGCCGCTGGCAGTGGGTGGGTGGATCTGGAACTGCGCAGAACCGAGACGGATCAGCTGGTCCCGATCTCCGCCGCATCAATCCTGTTGCCCGGCGGTGAAAGGCTGTTGGTTGGCCGCGACGCCCTCGCCCGTCAGCAGTTCGACCGGGTGCTGTTTCATTCGGTGGCGCTGGCCCTGGGCGCGGCCCTTGCGCTGAGCATTCTGACCGGTTGGCTTTTGACCCGTCTGGTGTTTTCGCGGCTGAAGGATATCGCCGACACCGCAGAAACCATCGTGTCCGGCGACCTGTCCCAACGAATGCCACAGCGTGGCACCGGCGATGAGTTCGACCAGATGGCAGGCACATTGAACAACATGCTGGACCGGATCGAAGAGTTAGTCAGCAACTTGCGCACCACGTCGAATTCGATCGCGCATGATCTGCGGTCACCTCTGTCCCGGTTGAAGCAGCGGGTGGTCGCCTTGGCCGAGCCGGGCAAAAGCGACCTGGATCGTGAGGTCGACATCGCCCGGGCAACGGCCGAAATCGATCACGTGTTGCGGGTTCTCGGGCAGCTGACCGAAATCTCACGCGCCGAGGCGGGGTTGGGGCGGGAGCAGTTTGAACCTGTGGATCTTGAGCGCTTGGTCAACGATGCCGTGGAGTTGTACGAACCGGTCGCGGCCGACAAGGATGTGCGCCTCGAGGTCACGGGTCGGGCGGCTCCGATCATGGGGCACCGCCCTTTGCTGTCGCAGGCCCTGTCGAACCTTCTGGAAAACGCCATGCGCTATGCCCCTCAAGGAACTGCAATTTCCATCGAACTGCGCGAAGACGGCCCGTTTGCCCTGCTGAGTGTCCGCGACCGCGGCCCGGGCGTGCCGGCCGAGATGCTGTCGCAGCTTCAACTGCCCTTCGTCACGCTCGATCCCGCGCGATCGGACCGAAACTCAGGCCTCGGACTGGCTTTGGTGGCGGCCATCACCCGCATGCATGGCGGGGGCTTCAGTGCCCAGAATGCGGATCCCGGGCTGAAGGCAGTTCTGAAGCTGGCGCAAAAACCCTAGGTTAACGCCCCACCCCTTTTGTCGATCAAAGGGACGCGGGCAAGGAAGCATATCCGCGGAACCGCATACGCCCACCTCTGACACGTTCATCGGACAGTTGGAAATCTGGGAACCGTGTCACGAACCGCGACAGGGCGACCCGCCCTTCAAGGCGCGCAAGTGTAAGACCTGCGCAAACGTGCGGCCCACCGGCAAAGGCAAGGTGACGGTTCGGTTTGCGCGAAATGTCGAACAAACCCGGGTCTGGGAACACGGCCGGATCCCTGTTTGCAGCGCCGATACACAGATGAAGGTTGGTGCCCTTGGCAATCGAACGCCCGTCAATCACGACGTCAGCCGTCGTTTCCCGGTTGCCGAACTGGTTGGGTGAACGGAACCGCAAAACCTCTTCGACCGCCGAATTGATCAGGCTTGGATCATCCATAAGCCGCTGACGCTGCTCCGGGTGGTCATGCAGCAGGGCCAACCCGTTTCCGATCAGGTTCGTCGTGGTTTCATGACCCGCATTCAGAATGAAGATGCAATTCTGAAGCAACTCGATTTCACTCAACTTTTCGTCGGCCCCTTCACCGCGGATCAACCGCGTCAGGACGTCGGTTTCGGGGTCGCCGGGCGCGGCCCTGCGCCGTGCCACCAGATCGGCCAGATACTCCTTGAAGTCCCGAACGGCCGCATGGCCGTCCTCGAGTTGCTTGGCGCTCAGTGCCGGTTCGAGCGCCCCAAGAATGGCCAGGGACCAGTCGCGCAGCGGTTCGCGCTCGCCCACCGGTACGTCCAGAAGGTTTCCGATGATCTGGATCGGGATGGTGGCGGCATAGTCTTCGATCAGATCCACTTGCCGCTTGTCTTCCAGGCGATCCAGCAAACGATCGACGGTCTGGATCAAACCGGGCTCCATCCGGGCGATGGCGCGCGGGGTCAGGGCCGAAGTCATGATTTTGCGAACCCGCGTGTGCAATGGCGGATCCGAGAACACCAGCGAGGTGGTGTGATGCTCGAACAATGGTGATCCCGGACCAAACTTTGGTCCGAACACGGCCTTTTTGTCGGACGAGTACAGGGTCGTGTCCCGATAGATCCGGTCCAGATCAGCGTGCCGCGACAATAGAACCGAGCCATCGGGCTGCGCCAGAACCGGCGCCGAAGACAGCAGCGCATCATAAAACGGGAAGGGATTGTCGATGAAGCCCTCAGGCGGGTTCATCAGGTCCAGATTGCTGATGTCGCTTGTCAATTCCTTCCCCCTCCTGCATGGACCCGTCGCTCAATGCCTAGCGCAACGGAATTCTTCGCACAACGTTCCGGCGGGCAGTGACAGCACGCCCTGGCAAAGCTAAGAAAGAAACATGCCCGAACCTGTGTCTTCCATCCGCAATCTTGGACCTGCTTTCGAGCAGGCCTGTGCCCGTGCGGGCATCCACTCGGCCGAAGAGCTACGCGAACTTGGTGCCGATGCGGCTTATGCCCGGCTGATACAGGCCGGAACCCGGCCTCATTTCATCGGCTATTACGTGTTGGTCATGGGCTTGCAGGGCCGCCCCTGGAACGATTGCAAGGGCGAAGAAAAGAAAGCCCTGCGCGCAAGGTTCGATGCTTTGAAATCGTCAACGAACCAGGCTCCGGCGTCCCGGATCGTCGCGGATCTGGATGCCATCGGTGTACGTGTCGGCCCTGACGATCTGAAATCCGTCTGACCAACAAAAAACCGCGCCCGAAATCGGACGCGGCAATCTCGACAGGTATCGTGGTGCGGCTTAGCCGACCAGTTCGATGCCCGAGAAGAAATATGCGATCTCAACCGCTGCGGTTTCCGGCGCGTCCGAGCCGTGAACCGAGTTCTCACCGACGGACTCGGCGAATTCGGCGCGGATGGTGCCCGGTGCCGCATCGGCGGGGTTGGTTGCACCCATGACTTCACGGTTCTTGGCGATGGCGTTTTCGCCTTCCAGAACCTGAACGACAACCGGTGCCGACGACATGAACTCGCACAGTTCGTCATAGAACGGACGCTCGGCATGAACTTCGTAGAACTTGCCGGCTTGTTCCTTGGTCATGTGGATGCGCTTCTGCGCGACGATGCGCAGGCCGGCTTCCTCGAACTTGGCGTTGATCTTGCCGGTCAGGTTGCGGCGGGTTGCATCGGGCTTGATGATCGAAAAAGTGCGTTCCAGTGCCATATCGGGCCTCTCCTTGGTCTGACGGCGCGGGCTGGGCCGCGCGAAATTCATCGCGCGCCGCCTAACACGGTATTTCGCCCGTGAAAAGTGGAATGATGGCGCGATCGCGCCTTTGGGCGTCAGATTGCGTCGGGAAGCGGGTCCCGTGCATCCACCCAACGGACATACAGAACGGCCAAAAGGCCCAGAAAGCTGCTGCCTGCCATCATCGACAGCACCAGATACGGGCCGTTTTCGGGGCTGACCGCAGCTCCGGTGATCGAAGTGATGACCGCACCGAGCGCGACGATCAGAGCGCCCGACAGGCCCGCCGCGCTGCCGGCCAGTTGCGGTCGAACCGACATGACGCCCGCAGACGCGTTGGCGTTCGTCAAACCGTTTCCAAAACCAACAAAGATCGCTGATCCAAAAAACACCCAGACCGACCCCATCCCCCCTAAAAACAGCAACAGCCCGCAGAACGGCCCGACCGAGGCGATGATGCGCCCGGCCAGAATCATCTTCGTCAGCCGAGTACGCGCGGCGATCCGACCCGTTACGAAATTGCCGACCATGAAACCGCCGGTGATGATGCCGATCCCCAGGCCCAGTGTGGCGGGGCTCAGATCGAACCAGGCGGCGGCCACCAGGGGCGCTCCGGTGATGAAACTGTAGAACCCCCCGATCGAGAATGCCGCGCACAACGCGTAGCCCCAGAACCGCCGGGCACGGAACAGGTGCGGGTATTCGCGCATCTGCGCGGCAAAAGTGGCGGACCGGTTGTGGTTGGTCTCGCCCATATCCGCCCAGAGCAGCGTCAGCAGCGCCGCCCCTGCAACCGTGTAAAAGACGAACCCGGCCCGCCACCCGAACAGCATGTCCAAAGTGCCACCCAGCATCGGGCCCAGCATCGGCGCCAAAGCCATTGCCATGGCGACATATCCCAGCTTGCTTGCGGCCTCGTTGGGCGGAAACTGGTCGCGGATCGACGCGGCAGACAGCACCGAGCCCCCGACCACGGCGGCCTGCATCAGACGGAACCCCAGAAAGGTCCAGATCGACTCCGCCAGAACACAGCCAAGTGACGCCGCCACAAAGACCGCCATGCAGGTCAAAAGAACCGGCCTGCGCCCGAACCGGTCGGACATTGGTCCAAGGATCAGTTGCAGTACGGCGGACACGGCCAGATAGGCTGCGATCGACAGGTTCACCAGCGCATAATCCGCCCGAAAATCGACCGCCATGTTCGTAAGCGAGGGCAGGAACATGTTCAGCGACAGCACGGACAGCCCCGTCGCCAGAACAAGGGTCACCAAAGAGGGTGGAGTTTGTGCCGCGCGCATACCAACTACCGTTTTGTGTTCCCGAGACGGCTACCACATGCGGGTCTGCAAGCCCATGCCCAATGCCCCGGCCATCGGATGGCGCGTTCCGAAGCGGTGGAATGTCGCACACGGAGATTTCGGATTCCAAATTCAGACTATTTTTGTAAGTTTTTTCCGCGAACAGATTCCGCAACCTGTGAAAGACACGACCATGACATACAAAATCGTTATCCCCGCCTGTCTTCTTGCCTCATCCGCGCTGGCAGATCAGACCGCCTTGCCGATGGAATATGAACTGTTCGAAACCGCGGTTCCGCATGTCGATCTCGTGGAGTGTCCCGTGGCGTTGCAGAGCCCGGGAACTTTCTGCCGCGCGACCGTCCATCATGACGAGATACACGTTTTCGCCTTCAGCGCGGACGGCGATCAGCCTCTGGTCGGGTTCAAATCCTACCCATTTGAAAAGACTGCCAGCGTGTTGGATTGACGGCCAATTGGCCCATTGCCCCCATTGACAAGCCGTGGACCGTGCCTCAGTGCTCGGCTCATGCTACGGATCGAGAACATCACCTATTCGGTTGAGGGCCGCCCCCTGTTCGAGGGCGCCAGCGCCACCATTCCCGAAGGCCACAAGGTGGGTCTGGTCGGCCGCAACGGCACCGGCAAGACTACTCTGTTCCGCCTGATCCGGGGCGAGCTGGCGCTGGAATCGGGCAGCATCACCCTGCCCCGCCGCGCGCGGATCGGCGGTGTGTCACAAGAGGTGCCCTCGTCCAACGTGTCGCTGATCGACACGGTCCTGGCCGCCGACACCGAGCGCAGCGCCCTGATGGCCGAAGCGCAGGAGGCCGCCGACCCCGACCGGATTGCCGAGATTCAGACCCGGCTGGCCGATATCGATGCCTGGTCGGCCGAGGCCCGCGCGGCCACGATCCTCAAGGGGTTGGGCTTTGACGATGCAGATCAGCAGCGGCCCTGTTCCGATTTCTCGGGCGGCTGGCGGATGCGGGTCGCTCTGGCGGCGGTTCTTTTCTCGCAGCCCGACCTGCTGCTTCTGGACGAACCGACCAACTATCTGGACCTTGAAGGCGCGCTGTGGCTGGAAAGCTATCTGGCGAAATATCCGCATACGGTCATCGTCATCAGCCACGACCGGGGCCTGCTGAACCGGGCGGTCGGCTCGATCCTGCATCTGGAAGACCGCCAGCTGACCTATTACGCGGTGCCCTACGACAAGTTCGCCGAACGCCGCGCCGAACGTCTGGCTCAGGCCGAGGCCGAAAACGCCAAGGCCAAGGCCCGCATCGCCCATCTGCAAAGCTTCGTTGACCGGTTCCGCTACAAGGCGTCCAAGGCCGTTCAGGCACAATCGCGGCTGAAGATGATCGAACGGATCCAGTTGATCTCGACCCCGCAGGAGGCCGCCTTGCGCGCCTTCTCGTTCCCCGAGCCCGAGGAACTGTCGCCGCCGATCATTCAGATTGAGGGCGGCGTCACCGGCTATGGCGACACCGAGGTGCTGCGCCGGCTGAACCTGCGCATTGATCAGGACGACCGGATCGCGCTGTTGGGGAAGAACGGTCAGGGAAAATCGACACTTTCCAAGCTGCTGTCGGACCGGTTGCCCCTGATGGCTGGCAAGATGACTCGCAGCAGCAAGCTGCGCATCGGGTATTTCGCCCAGCATCAGGTGGATGAGCTGCATGTGGACGAAACACCGCTGGATCACCTGCGGCGCCTGCGCCCGACCGAGACCCCGGCCCAACTGCGCGCGCGTCTGGCCGGGTTCGGGCTGGGCGCGGATCAGGCCGAAACCGAGGTGGGCCGGCTGTCGGGCGGCCAGAAAGCGCGCCTGTCGCTGCTGATCGCGACGATCGACGCGCCGCACATGCTGATCCTCGACGAGCCGACCAATCATCTGGACATCGAAAGCCGCGAGGCCCTGGTCGAGGCGCTGACTGCCTATTCCGGTGCTGTGGTTCTGGTCAGCCACGACATGCACCTGCTGGGGCTGGTGGCCGATCGGCTGTGGTTGGTCTCGGACGGCACGGTCAAAACCTTTGACGGCGACCTGGAAGCCTATCGCCAGATGCTGCTGGCGCGCGACAAACCACCGGCCCGGGAAAAACCGGCCGCCAAACCCAAACGCGCCTCTCGCGATACCATTCTCGCGCTACGGGCCGACCTGCGGAAATGCGAGGAACGGCTGGAGAAATTGACGGACATGCACGAAAAGCTCTCGGCCAAATTGTCCGACCCGGCCTTGTACGAAGATGACCGGATCGCTGATCTGGAAACCTGGAACCGAAAATTCGCCGAGGTGGTCGAGGCCATGTCCCGCGCCGAGGCGCTGTGGGTCGCCGCCGCCGAGCGGCTGGAAAGCGCAGAGGCCGCCGCATGATCGAAATGGCATTCTTCATAACCGCGTTCACAACCCTGTTCGTTGTGATCGATCCCTTTGGCACCGCACCGATCTTCGTCGCGCTGACACAAGGAATGGACCCGGCCACCCGTCGCCGCGTCGCCTACCGCACGTGCCTGACCGCTTCGGGCATCCTTATCGCCTTCGCCGCTTTCGGAGAGGCGGTTCTCGGCTTTGTCGGCATCTCGATGGAGGCTTTCAAGGTCGCTGGCGGCGCATTGCTGTTTCTGACCGCGCTCGACATGCTGTTCGAGCGGCGCAACAAGCGGCGCGAGGACCGAGCGGAAGAAGAAGAGCACCCTGACCCCTCGGTCTTTCCGCTGGCCATTCCGCTGGTGGCCGGGCCCGGATCGATCGCAACGATCATCCTTCTGGCCGGTGAGCACCCCGGCATTCAGGGCATCGCTGCCGCTGTCGGCGTGATGCTTGCCGTGATGGCGGTTGTATTGCTGTTCTTCTTGTCCAGCGGCCTGATCGCGCGCATTCTGGGCAAGACCGGCCTGACCGTGCTGACCCGCCTTCTGGGCATGTTGCTGGCCGCGCTGTCGGTTCAGTTCATTCTTGACGGGCTCAAGGCCTTTGGGTTCGCGTCCTGAAACCCCATATTGACCTTATGAAAGAAGGTTTCGGGTGCCCGCATGGATGGTAACGATTTTGGACGGTTGGCCTATCTGGTTCTGCTGGGAGCCGCACTGCTGATGTGGTTCTTCACTCACAATCGGCAGTCGTTGGGGAAGACCCTGCAGATGGCTATGGCCTGGGTCTTCATCTTCATCGGGATCATTGCCGTTGTCGGCCTTTGGGGCGACATCCGCTCGACCGTTGGCGTATCTCCGCAGATGTCCGTGACCGGAGATGTGATCGAAGTACCCCGCTCGTTCGACGGGCACTACTACTTGCCGATGCTGGTGAATGGCAAACCGGTGACATTCCTGGTGGATACCGGGGCCAGCCAGATCGTGCTGAGCCCGCAGGACGCGGAGCGCGTCGGATTCGATACCGGTCAGCTGACCTTTCACGGGCGTGCCTCGACCGCAAATGGGGTGGTCCAGACTGCGCCTGTGCGCCTCGACAGCCTGGCGTTGGGGCCCATCACGGACCGAAATGTTGCGGCATGGATCAACGGAGGAGATCTGGACCAGTCCCTGCTTGGCATGGATTATTTGCACCGTTTTTCCAACATCCAATTTTCTGATGGCCGGATGATCCTGTCGCGCTGAACGGTGGCTTTCGGGATTGAGAACAAAGTGCGAACATGCTAGCATTCGGCCATGTCCACGCATCTTCTTGGCCGCAAACCGGCGCGCGCGGCGCCGGGGCTGACCCTGCATGATGAGATTTCGCTGCAACTGGCCCGCGTGCACGAGGCCTGCGGCCCCGCGCGGCGCAGCTTTGCCATGTGGCTGGCCGGTCAGGCGCAGGGGCCGGTTCTGTGGATCTCGCCCGCGTGGGAGGCCGATCAGCTGAACCCCGACGGCATGATGCCCTTTGCCGATCCCGCCCGTTTCCTGTTCGTCCGCCCCACCCGGGCCGAGGACCTGCTGTGGTGCATCGAAGAGGCGCTGCGCAGCGGGGCGGTGCCGCTGGTGGTCGGCGATCTGCCGGGGGCACCGGGTCTGACGCCGGTGCGCCGGATGCATCTGGCCGCCGAACAGGGGGGCACGATGGGTCAGGCCCCGCTGGGCCTGCTGCTGACCCCGGGCGACGGCGGTGCGCAGGGGATCGAGACGCGCTGGCACATGGCCCCGGCGCACACGGGCCAGACTCGCCGCTGGACCCTGACCCGCCGCCGCGCCCGCGCCCTGCCCCCGGTCAGCTGGCACGCCACCCAGACCGCGCCGCGCACCGGGCTGCACCTGCAACGGATCGGCGTCGAGGAAACCTGCGCCTGACCGACCGGCCCCGGATCACGCAAGTTGTGACTGGTCAAACTGCATCCCGCCCCCTAGCGTGCCGAAATGACCCATCCGATCCACGACAGCCGCTATTCCTGGCTTCGCCTTCTGGTCACGCTGGCCATTGCGGCGGTGGCCAATGTGGGCATGTGGGCGGTGATCGTGGTGATGCCCGCGATCGAGACCCAGTTCGGCGCCAGCCGGGCCGAGGCCTCGATGCCCTACACGCTGGCCATGATCGGATTTGCGCTTGGCAACATGTGGCTGGGTCAGGTGGTGGACCGGCTGGGCGTGACCAAGGCGCTGATCGGTGCCGCAGGCCTCAGCGCGCTCAGCTATCTGCTGGCGACATGGGCGCCGACGATCACGATGCTGTCGGTGGCGCATCTGCTGCTGGGCTTGGGCACCGCCGTCGGGTTCGGCCCGCTGATCGCCGACATCTCGCACTGGTTCCTGCGCCGACGCGGGATCGCCGTGGCGCTGGTGGCCAGCGGAAACTACCTGTCCGGAGCGATCTGGCCCACGCTCCTGTCCGGTATCCTTGCCCGCGACGGGTGGCAGCAGGTCTATCTGACATTGGCGGTCATCACCCTGATCGTGGTTATCCCGCTGTCGCTGCTGCTGCGCCGGCAGGTCCCGGCCGAGGCGCATGGCACCGCCGCAGCCGCCGCGCAGATCAACGCGCGCAGCGTCGGCCTGTCGCCGCGGACCCTGCAATATGTGCTGGGCCTCGCCGGAATTGGCTGCTGCGTCGCCATGTCGATGCCGCAGGTCCACATCGTCTCCTACTGCGTAGGGTTGGGCTATGGCCCGGCGGTCGGGGCCGAGATGCTGTCGCTCATGCTGATGGGCGGTGTCGTCAGCCGGATCATCTCGGGACTGGTGGCAGACAAGTTGGGCGGCGTTCACACGTTGCTGATCGGGTCGATCCTGCAATGCATCGCCCTGTTCCTGTTCCTGCCTTATGACGGGATGGTGTCGCTCTATGTCATCAGCCTGTTGTTCGGACTGGCGCAGGGCGGCATCGTGCCCAGCTATGCGCTGGTCGTCCGCGAATACATGCCCCCGCAAGAAGCCGGGGCACGGGTCGGTTTCGTGATGATGATGACGATCATGGGCATGGCGCTGGGTGGCTGGATGTCCGGCTGGATCTATGACGTGACCGGGCAGTATGAACTGGCCTTCGTGAACGGGATCCTGTGGAACGGGCTGAACATCGCCATTATTGCGACACTGCTGATACGCTCGCGGCCGCGCCAGGGGCGGGTTCCGGCATGAGCCGCCTGACCCGCCGAACTCTGGTACTGGCGGGGCTGGCATCGCTGCCCTTGGTGCGGCACGCCGTGGCCGCCCCGGTTCCGTATATACTTGAAACACAAGGGACATTGATCGAATTCACATTCGGTCTGGCTGGCTCGGCCCAGACCGGCACCATGCCGATCCAGACCGCTGATGTTCTGGTGGACACGAAAAACCTGCGCAACAGCATGGTCGACGTCGTCCTGAACGTCGCCGAGGCACGCACGAAACTGCCGTTTGCACGCGGCCCGATGCTAAGCCGATCCGTGTTGGATGCCGCGCGGTTTCCATCTATCCACTTCGTCTCGACGGCCGTCAGCCTTGGCCCCGGCGGACGCATTTCCGACGGAGCGACCGTCACCGGCGATTTGACGGTGCGCGACGTGACTCGTCCGATCACTCTCGATGCCGCGCTTTATCGCCCGCCGGGTTCCGCAAAGGACGATCTGGACCGGCTGTTCATCCATTTGACCGGCGCGTTGAACCGGAACGATTTCGGCGCCACCGGCTATGCGGACCTGGTCGACGAAACTGTGGGATTGAACATACGAACCGAAATTCGCAGAAAACCCTGAAACTGGCGGAAAACGACACCACAAAGTCGAATAGCCGCGCGCATCGTCATGCGCCATTCGGACATCTACTGGACCCATGCGTACCATCATCTCATTCGCCGCCCTTTTTCTTTCGGTCATTCTATTGCAGCTTTCCACGGGCGGCGTGGGTCCGCTGGACGCGATATCCGGCCTGACGCTGGGGTTTTCGACCGAACAGATCGGCCTTTTAGGCTCGGCTCACTTCTTGGGCTTTTTCGCGGGATGCTGGTGGGCGCCAAGGTTGATGGGATCCATCGGGCACTCGCGCGCCTTTGCGGTCTGCACGGCTCTGGGCGCGATGGGTCTGATTGGCCACACGCTGACCGAGAACCCCTATGCATGGGCCGCGCTGCGCATTGCCTCGGGCACCTGCGTGGCGGGTTGTTATACGGTTATCGAGGCCTGGCTGAACGCCAAAGTCACCAACGAAACCCGCGGCCGCGCCATGGGCACATATCGGTTGGCCGATATGGGAGCCTCTCTCAGCGCGCAGTTGATCATCGCCGTTCTGCCACCTGCCTCATATGTCTCTTACAACCTGCTGGCCATCCTGTGCTGTGCCTCGTTGCTGCCGCTGACCCTGACGCGCGCCAGCCAGCCCGAAACCCCGGACGCACCGCGTTTGCGGCCCAAGCTGGCCTGGCATTGCTCGCCCTTGGCGGTGGCTGGAGTGATCGTCTCGGCCATCAGCTCTGCTTCGTTTCGGATGGTTGGTCCCGTCTACGGACAAGAGGTTGGGCTGGGCGTCGATCAGATCGCATTCTTTCTGGCCGCCTTTGTACTGGGCGGCGCGCTGGCGCAGTATCCGGTCGGGTGGCTGGCCGACAAATACGACCGGCGCTGGGTGCTGATCTGGATGTCGATTGCCGCCGTTATCAGTTGCAGCATCACCATGGCCGCCAGCGGCACGGGCACCGTGGGCGTCATGCTGGCCGCCGGATTGTTCGGCATAACGACCTTTCCGATATTCTCGATCTCATCCGCGCATGCCAACGACTTCGCCACCACCGAGCAGCGGGTGGAACTGTCGGCGGCGCTGATGTTCTGGTATGCGCTGGGGGCTATCGCCTCGCCCTATGTTTCCTCGACGCTGATCGAGCAATTCGGCCCCGGCGCGCTGTTTGCCTTCGTGGCATTGGGTCACGCGGTCCTGATCGTCTTTGGACTGGCCCGGATGCGCTCGCGCCCGACACCCGAGGAACGCACGAACTATGTCTACGCACCGCGCACCTCCTTCACCATCGGCCGCCTGCTGAAACGCTCGCGCGAAGGGCGATAGCATTCTGGGGCTGGGATTTCCCGATCCGGTTTGATAGAGCGCGCGCAGACAGTTAGGCGGAAACCAAACATGGCTCGGATTCTCATTACCTCGGCAATTCCCTACATCAACGGGATCAAGCACCTTGGCAACCTGATCGGCTCGCAGCTGCCGGCGGATCTGTTCGCGCGCTACCAGCGCGGCCGCGGCAACGAGGTCATGTTCCTGTGCGCCACCGACGAACACGGCACCCCGGCCGAACTGGCAGCGGCCAAGGCCGGCAAACCGGTGGCCGAATACTGCGCCGAGATGCACGAGGTACAGGCCGACATCGCCAAGCGCTTTGGCCTCAGCTTCGATCACTTCGGCCGGTCGTCCAGCCCGCAGAACCACAAGCTGACACAGCATTTCGCCGGCAAGCTGGCCAAGGCCGGGCTGATCCGCGAAGTGACCGAAAAGCAGGTCTATTCCAACGCTGACGGCCGGTTCCTGCCCGACCGCTACATCGAGGGCACCTGCCCCAACTGCGGTTACGAAAAGGCCCGCGGCGACCAGTGCGAGAACTGCACCAAGCAGCTGGACCCGACCGATCTGATCGACCCGCGCAGCGCGATTTCCGGCTCGACCGACCTTGAGGTGCGCGAGACCAAGCACTTGTACCTGCGCCAGTCGGCGATGAAGGATCAGTTGGACGCCTGGATCGACAGCAAGACCGACTGGCCGGTGCTGACCACTTCGATCGCCAAGAAATGGCTGCATGACGGCGACGGACTGCAGGACCGCGGCATCACCCGCGATCTGGACTGGGGCATCCCGGTCAAGAAGGGCGACGAAGACTGGCCCGGCATGGAAGGCAAGGTCTTCTACGTCTGGTTCGACGCGCCGATCGAATACATCGCCTGCGCCAAGGAATGGGCTGACGCGCACGGCAAGCCGGATGCGGAATGGGAACGCTGGTGGCGCACCGACAAAGGCGCCGACGACGTGCGCTATGTGCAGTTCATGGGCAAGGACAACGTGCCCTTCCACACCCTCTCCTTCCCGGCTACGATCCTGGGCTCGGGCGAGCCATGGAAGCTGGTCGATCACCTGAAGTCGTTCAACTATCTGAACTATGACGGCGGACAGTTCTCGACCAGCCAAGGCCGCGGCGTCTTCATGGACCAGGCGCTGGACATCCTGCCCGCCGACTACTGGCGCTGGTGGCTGCTGAGCCACGCGCCTGAAAGCAGCGACAGCGAATTCACCTGGGAGAACTTCCAGCAATCGGTCAACAAGGACCTGGCGGACGTGTTGGGCAATTTCGTCAGCCGGATCACCAAGTTCTGCCGCTCGAAATTCGGCGAAGAGGTTCCGTCCGGTGGCGCATACGGTGAACGCGAACAGGCGCTGATCGAGGAACTGACCAAGCGCATTCGCGCCTACGAGGCGCATATGGAGGCGATGGAGGTCCGCAAATCGGCGCAGGAACTGCGTGCGATCTGGGTTGCGGGCAACGAATACCTGCAAGCTGCCGCGCCCTGGTCCACCTTCAAGGAAGACCCCGAAAAGGCCGCCGCGCAGGTGCGGCTGGGCCTGAACCTGATCCGGCTCTACGCGGTACTCAGCGCGCCGTTCATCCCTGAAACTTCGGCCAGAATGCTGAGCGCGATGAACACGCTCGACACCAACTGGCCCGAGGACGTTGAGGCTGCGCTGAGCGCCCTGCCCGCCGGGCATGAGTTTGCTGTACCGGATGTGCTGTTCGCCAAGATCACCGACGAACAGCGCGAAGATTGGCAAACACGCTTTGCCGGGGTGCGAAGCTGAGTACATCAAGGGGGCCGGCGGCCCCCTTTTTTCAGCCAACTGACCCGACCGATCCGATGAAATCGTCGGACGAAATTGGTTCGACGGCCGAGACATCCCCGGACAGGGTTCGAGCGTTTAAAACTCAAATACTTGAGAATTTTCAACAATGCCTCCATCCTGACTTGGAGTTTAGTCGACTCGGGCTTCAGGAACGGTCCGGCTCGACCCAAATCCCGGTTTGAATGAGGCACTCGCAATGACCGTTGAAAAGACGCTTACCCACACGACCAGCAATCGAACGCTCTCGCGTCTCGGCCTTTGCGCGACACTGCTGGCATGCCTTGCGTTTACATCGGTCGCATTTGCCCAGGATCAGTCGGATGCACCGCCGCCCAAGGTTTCGATTGCGGCCGCATACACACAGGAAATCACCGAGGAGGCTGTTTTTATCGGGCGGGCCGAAGCCACGGACAACGTGGACATCATCGCACGAGTCAGCGGCTTCCTGGAAAGCCGGAATGTCGAAGAAGGCTCGTTGGTCAACGAGGGTGATCTGCTGTTTACCATTGAGCCCGACCTGTACCAGGCCACGCTGGACGCCCGAAAAGCGGATCTTGATCGGGCCGAAGCCAATCTGGAACTGGCCAAGGTCGACCTGGCCCGCAAGGAAGAACTGTACAGGCGCGACGCAACGCCGGAATCCGAGCGCGACATTGCCCGCGCGAACGAGTTGGTCGCCGAAGCCGAAGTCAAAGCGGCCAACGCAGCCATTCAACAGGCGCAGCTTGATCTGGACTACACGCAGATCCACGCGCCGTTTTCCGGCCGGATCGGTCGGATCAGCACCAGCGTCGGCGACGTGGTCGGCCCCAACACGGAACCGCTGGTCAACCTGATCAGCGAAGCGCCGATCTACGTTAATTTCTCGTTGAATGAAAAGCAGTTCACCTCCGTTCTTCAGACCGTTGGTGAGACCGCCTCCACCCTTGCTGAAAGCAACAAGAGCCCGGTTGTCCGGCTTACGCTGCCCAATGGTACTGAGCTGGAGGAAACCGGCAAGATCGTGTTCGTGGACAACCGGATCGACCCGTTGACCGGCGCGATCACCCTGCGCGCCGAGTTTGCAAACGACAAACGTCTGATCGTGGATGGCGCCTTTCTGAACGTTCACATCGAAGCGCTTGAACCCACGCTTGAAGTGCTGATCCCTCAAGCTGCCCTGCAGCGAGATCAACGCGGAGAGTTTGTGCTGGTCGTCAACGACAAGCAGATGGTCGAACAGCGCTACATCACGACCGGCGACACGGTCGGTTCTGCCGTGATCGTCAAGGAAGGTCTGCGCGAGGGCGAAAGCGTCATCGTGGAAGGGCTGCAAAGGGTGCGCCCGGGTGTTGCCGTTGACGCCGTTGTCGCCTCTGAACAGCCGGGAGAATAACTGATGTTCTCCGCCCTGTTCATCAGCCGGCCCAAGCTGGCACTTGTGATCTCGCTTGTGCTGACAATCATGGGTGCGATCGGCTACATGGTCCTGCCGGTTGCCCAGTTCCCAGACATTACGCCGCCGGTGGTCAGCGTCACGACGACCTACACCGGCGCCAACGCCGAAACCGTTGAAAACACGGTTGCCGCGCCGATCGAAGCGCAAGTCAACGGCGTGGATGACATGATCTACATGACGTCCACATCCTCGGACAACGGCTCGTATTCGCTGAACATCACCTTCGAGGTGGGCACCGACCCCGACATCGCGTCGGTCAACGTGCAGAACCGTGTGGCACAGGCCATGTCCTCGCTGCCGACCGAAGTTACCTCGTCGGGGGTGGTGACGCAGAAAGCGTCGACCAACATGCTGTTGCTGGTCACGCTGACCTCGCCCAACGGCACCTATGACAGCGTGTTCCTGTCGAACTACGCGTCGATCAACCTCAAGGATGCGCTGGCGCGGGTGCAGGGCGTGGGCAAGGCCGACGTTCTGACCAACCTGGAATACGCGATGCGGATCTGGATGGACCCCGACAAGATGGCCGCCCTGTCCATCACGCCGGGTGACGTGATCTCGGCCATTCGCGAACAGAACATCGAGGTTTCCGCTGGCTCGATCGGTGCCCCGCCGGTGCCCGAAGGCCAGACGTTCCAATACACGATCAAGACCAAGGGACGCCTCACGTCTGCCAAGGAATTCGGCGATATCGTGATCCGCACCGGCGACGCCGGCTCTATCGTACGGGTCCGTGACATTGCGCGCGTCGAACTGGGGGCTCAGTACTATGCCGCCTCCGGTTTATATCAAGCCGTACCTGCCACCGTCATCGGCATCTATCAAGCGCCGGGCGCCAATGCGCTGGCGGTGTCCGATCGGGTTCAGACAGAACTGGAGCGCCTGTCGCGCGCCTTTCCGACGGATGTCGAATACGACGTTCCGTTCAACACCACCGATTTCGTCGAACAATCCCTCAACGACGTGGTATCGACGCTGGTTCTGACCTTCATCCTGGTAATTTCGGTCGTGTTCATCTTCTTGGGCAGTTGGCGGGCGACCATCATTCCGGCGGTGGCGATTCCGGTCTCATTGATCGGGACATTTGCGTTCCTGCTGCTGTTCGGGATGTCGCTCAACACAATCTCGCTTTTCGCACTCGTGCTGGCCATCGGGATCGTGGTAGACGACGCTATTGTGGTCGTCGAAAACGTGGAGCGGATCATCGCCGAGGAAGGCCTGCCGCCGGCCGAAGCGACCCGCAAAGCCATGGGTCAGATTACTGGCCCCGTCATCGCGACAACTCTGGTTCTTCTGGCCGTGTTCGTGCCCGTGACCTTCATGCCCGGTATCTCGGGGCGGCTGTACTCACAGTTCGCGGTAACGATCTCGACCGCCGTCGTCATCTCGTCCATCAATGCGCTGACCTTGTCGCCGGCGCTGTGCGGTTTGGTCCTTCAGGCGCGCTCGGGTCCGCCCAAAGGTCTGCTGGCGGTGTTCGAGAATTTCATCGGGACGATGCGCGCAGGCTATGTGTCCATCGTGCGCAAGCTGCTGATCATCCCCGTGGTCTCGCTTGGGATCATCGCGGGGTTTGCCTTTGGCGGCGTAACGATCATGTCGAATACCTCCAGCGGGTTTCTGCCGCTTGAGGACAACGGCTATCTTTTCGTCGACATCCAATTGCCCGACGCGGCGACACTGGAGAGAACCGAGGCGGTATCCAAACGTGTCGATGACCAGATCCGCGAGATTCCGGGCGTGGCGAATACCGTTCTGATCAACGGTTTCTCACTGCTGAACGGAACCATCACCAACGGCGCGGCTGTGTTCGTCAACCTCGACAACTGGGACGAACGGCAAGACGAGGATCTGACGGCGGACGCCATCCTGCAGAAAGTACTGGCCATCGCAAACGGCGAATCCGCCGCCTCGATCGTCGCGTTCAACCCGCCGCCGATCCAAGGTCTTGGCATGTCGGCGGGCGTCGAAATGGAGGTTCAGCAAACCGGTGGCGGCTCGCCGCAGGATCTGGCCTCGGCCGTGGGATCCTTTGTCTACGCGGCCAACCAGCGGCCTGAAATCGGCCAAGCCTACACGACCTTCCGGGCCAACGTCCCGCAGCTGTTCGTGGATCTGGATCGGGAAAAGGCAAAGACGCTGAACGTATCGGTCGCCGAAATCTTCCAGACGATGCAGGCTCAGCTTGGCTCGTACTATGTGAACGACTTCAACTTGTTCGGCCGCGTCTATCGCGTGATGATACAGGCCGAAGGGTCGTATCGCGACAACGTCGAGGACATCTCGAACCTGTATGTCCGCTCGAACACTGGTGAGATGGTCCCGCTGGGAACGCTGATCGACGTCGAAAACGTGCTTGGCCCGGTTCTGTTGAAGCGCCACAACCTGTTCCGTTCGGCGACGGTGACGGCAGTTCCGGCAGTAGGTCTGTCAACGGGTGATGCGATCACCGTGATGACTGAAGAGTCGGCGACCGCCCTACCCCCGGGGTATGCCTTTGAATGGACCGGTACCGCCCAGCAACAGCTGGCATCTGGCGGGCTGGTCGTGGTGATCCTGGGGCTGGCGATCATGTTCGGGTATTTGTTCCTGGTCGGACAATACGAAAGCTGGACGATGCCGGTCTCAATCCTGCTGTCGGTGATCGTGGCCCTGTTCGGCGCGGTTGCGGCGGTGGCGATCGTGGGCAGTGACATCAACCTGTACACGCAGATCGGGATGATCATGCTGGTGGGGCTTGCGTCAAAGAATGGCATCCTGATCGTCGAGTTCGCGATGGAGCAGCGGGCCAAAGGCCTGTCTGTAAAAGACGCCGCCGCCGAGGCTGCTCATCAGCGTTTCCGGGCCGTCATGATGACCGCGCTGTCTTTCCTGTTGGGCGTTGTGCCCCTGCTGGCAGCCAGCGGCGCTGGCGCCGCCAGCCAGAAGGCCATTGGTGTGGCTGTGTTTGGCGGGATGCTCGCCGCGACCCTGTTCGGGGTGATCCTGGTGCCGGTCCTATATGCGGTGATGCAGAGCATGCGAGAGTGGATCAAGGGCACGAACAAGGATCCCGACCCTTCGGAAAAGGCGGCCTGACCGACAGAAAAAAGACACGCCCCGCGAAAACTGCGGGGCGTTTTTCTTTGGTGGGTTATTAAGCGGTTTTCAGTTGTTCCTGACGACGCTTCTGCATCCAGGTCTCGATCTGATCGACCTGCTCGGGCTTCAGGCGCAGTCCCAGTTTGTTTCGACGCCAGATCACATCCTGCGCTGTACGGGCATACTCCTTGTCCATCAGCCATTCGAGCTCACGCTCGGTCAGGGTCGCGCCAAAATCGACCCCCAGATCATCGGCCTGGACCGCGTCCCCGAGGATGATGCGTGCTTCGGTGCCGTACGCATGTACCAGACGGTGCGCCCATTTGTCGGTGAGGAATCCGTAATCGTCCTTCAACCCGGCAACCAATGCCTCTACCCCGTCGACCGGGAAATCCCCGCCCGGCAGAGCAACTCCCGCAGTCCAAGGGCCAGACAGGTCTGGGAAGTGCTCGGCCACCTTCTCCATCGCGCTTTCGGCAAGGCGGCGATAGGTTGTGATCTTGCCACCAAACACGTTGAGGACCGGCACGCCGCCCTCGGCGTCCACTTTCAATGTGTAGTCCCGCGTGGCGGCCGTGGCGCTTTGCGCGCCATCATCATACAGCGGGCGCACGCCGGAGTAGGTCCAGACAATGTCATCACGCGAGACCGGCTTCTTGAAGTATTTGGACGCAAAGGCGCACAGATAGTCCTGCTCGGCCTCGGTGCAGACGGGCGGCTCGGACGGATCGGGGTGGTCCTGATCGGTGGTCCCGATCAGAGTGAAGTCCTGCTCATAGGGAATGGCGAAGATGATGCGCCCGTCCTCACCTTGGAAGAAGTAGCATTTGTCATGGTCGTAGAGACGCGGCGTCACGATATGGCTGCCACGCACCAGCCGCACGCCCTCGCGTGAGTTCGAACGGATCTTGGTCCGGATGATGTCTCCAACCCACGGCCCGCCCGCATTGATCAGCATCCGCGCGCGCAGTTCACGGGTTTCACCGCTTTCGCAATCCTGCACGGTGATCCGCCAGACATCTTCGCTGCGTTCGGCCGACAGAACCTTGGTGCCCACCAATATCTGCGCGCCGCGTGCCTCTGCATCGCGTGCGTTCAAGATCACCAGCCTTGAATCCTCGACCCAGCAATCGGAATACTCATACGCGGTTTCGAACTTGTCCTGCAGTGGCGCACCCTCGGGCGCCGTGCGCAGGTTCAATGAACTTGTTCCCGGCAGGATCTTGCGGCCGCCCAGGTTGTCATACATGAACAGCCCCAAACGGATCAGCCAGGCAGGCCTGCGCCCCTTCATCCACGGCATGACCGTCCCCAACAGGCGCGAAGTGGGCGTTTCAGAGTCAAACCGCATGTCCGGGTGATAAGGCAGAACGAACCGCATCGGCCAACTGATATGCGGCATGGCACGCAAAAGCGTTTCACGTTCGATCAGGGCCTCGCGGACCAGGCGGAACTCGAAATACTCCAGATAGCGCAGCCCTCCGTGAAACAGCTTGGTCGAAGCTGACGAGGTGGCCGAGGCCAGATCGTTCATCTCGGTGAGCGTGACGCTCAACCCGCGCCCTGCGGCGTCGCGCGCGATGCCGCAGCCATTGATGCCGCCACCGATGATGAAAAGATCGGTGATTTGGGTGTCCGACTGTTCCATGTCTGATGATTCCAATTGCAAAAGGGTCGCGCGCATTAACGCGACAGGCACTCGTTTAGTCAATTTTGTTTTTCGTTTTTCTTCGCTTTGTCGCATCTCGCACAACTTGATCGTCGTTCACCTCTAATTTCTTGGATGCCAAAGCAAGAAAACATCAGGCTTGCGCCCGATGCTAAAAAAGAACAAAAACGAACAGAATCACACCCGCGGAGCCGAATATGTCCCTGTCCTTTCGCCAATCCGACATCCTGAGCCTTGCCAAGCAAAACGGGCGCGTCGCGGTCGAGGATCTGGCCGAGCGGTTCAATGTCACTGTCCAGACCATTCGTCGGGACCTGTCGGAACTGTCCGATGCCGGAATGCTGGACCGCGTTCACGGCGGCGCGGTTCTGAGGTCGGGCGTTTCGAATATCGGTTACGAAGACCGCCGCGGATTGAACGACGAAGCCAAGACCCGCATTGCCAAACGGTGTGCCGCCGACATAACGGACGGAGCATCAGTGTTCATGAACATCGGCACCTCGACTGAGGCCGTGGCGCGGCAACTTCTGACCCACAAGAACCTGATGGTCGTGACCAACAACATGAACGTGGCCAACATTCTGGTCGAAAACCCCGAATGCGAGATCGTGGTCGCTGGTGGTGTGCTGCGCCGCTCCGATGGGGGCCTGATCGGAAATCTGACCGTCTCGACCATTCGCCAGTTCAAGTTTGACTACGCGGTCATAGGGTGTTCTGCGTTGGATGACGAAGGCGATCTGCTGGATTTCGATTTTCAGGAAGTGAATGTCAGCCAGACGATCATCGCGCAGGCGCGGCATACCAGCCTTGTTGCAGACCACTCGAAATTCCAGCGCTCGGCTCCGGCCCGCATCACGTCATTGTCCGAAATCGACACCTTCTACACAGACGCTCCCGTCACATCCGAACTGGCGGCGCGCTGCCAAGAATGGCAGACCCAATTGGTGGTGTGCGGCTAGGGTTCGCTCGCACATAAGGCGAACGGCCGATACCGAAACTTGCCAGATGGCAGCGGGCCTGACAGTATCACCACTACTGCAATCGTTGCACGGGAGGGGAGGACCGAGCCATGATCGCGCTTTTATTTGCGTTACTTACAGCCGTTATGGCGCTGAATTACTTTGGACGGACAAAGGCCGGGAACGTGGTTTTCTTTCTCACGCTGGCGTTGAGCGTCTATTGGCTCAAGTTTCACGCCACCAGCCAGCTGACAATACAGTTGTAGAAAGGGACGATCATGACACCTGAACTGTCCCGTACTCTGAATGCCCTTGGAATGCTGGCCGTCAGCCTTGTTCTGCTGCTGGCCTATGTCTACCAGCTCCGGTTGTACGAACTACCCTGCCCGCTCTGCCTGTTGCAGCGAGTTGGCTTCGTTGCGGTTGGTGTCGGTCTGGGCCTGAACCTGCTTTATGGCCCGCGGCCCCAACACTATGCGATCATGCTGATTGCAGCCCTCTACGGCGGCAGCGTGTCGGTGCGGCAGATCCTTCTGCACATCGTGCCGGGAACCGGGCACTATGGCTCTCCGGTGTTGGGCCTGCACTACTATACCTGGGCGGCCATCTGCTTTTTCCTGATCCTGTTGGGCACAGCGATCATGCTGATGTTCGAGAAACAGTATGT
This sequence comes from Ruegeria sp. BJ5, assembly GCF_056537865.1. NCBI lineage: Bacteria > Pseudomonadati > Pseudomonadota > Alphaproteobacteria > Rhodobacterales > Roseobacteraceae > Ruegeria > Ruegeria sp. BJ5. The sequence goes on along the minus strand of NZ_JBQFSH010000001.1, from coordinate 255,665 downwards.
CTCGGACACGCGCGCGGAACCACGCTTTGGCGGCAGCACATTGGCAAAGGTCGCGTTCTTCATCATGCTGGGTCTTGCGGTGCTGAACGCTGGTTCGACGCTGTTGGAATGCGGTCCGGGCATCTGCGCCGACCCGCCGACCAGCTACAAATTGATTGACGAACTGGACACCAACAACTGAGGATGGGGCAACCGTCCAGACAGGAGGCGCGACGATGGGACTACTGGGGCAGCCGCTGGGCTATTATGACTACCTGACATTCGTCGCGCTGATCCTGCTGCTGGCGGCGGTCATGGCCTTGTTTCTGTTCATCATGGGCCTGCCCGGCCGCATCGCAATCAAACGGAACCACCCCCATGCCGAAGCCGTCAAACTGATGGGATGGATGGGGTTTCTGGCGATCATCCCCTGGGTGCACGCCTTCATCTGGGCCTATCATGATGGCATGACCGTGGACATCCGCCGCCTGCCCGAGGGCGAGCGCGAAGCGATCCGCAAGGAAATCGAGCGCCTTGGCGGACAGGTCAAGGACGAATACCGGGCCCCTGCTGCCGACGACCCACAGAAAACCTGACGCCGAAGGAAATCCACCACTATGTTCGTCGCCCTCGGCATCACGCTTTTCTACATCATTTTTGTCTGGTTCATTTTCTTCAAAGCACAATGGCTCAAGTTCAACATTGTCTGGGGGATCGTGTCGTTCTGGGTTGGCGCCCATCTGCTGCTGATCTTTCTGGTCGCGCTGCGGTTCTTCCAACCCTTCTCGATCGACAGCCACGTGGTGCGGTCCACCATCCAGATCGTCCCGAAACTGACCCAACCGACCATCCTGACCGAGGTCTTGGTCGAACCCAACACGCCCATCACCAAGGGCGATCCGCTGTACCGGTTCGATGACACGGTGTTCAAGCTGGCCGTCGAGAACGCGCAAGCGCAACTGGTGGCTGCCGAGCAAAACGCCAAGATCCTTGAACAGGACGTGATCGCCTCGACCGAGGCGGTGGAGCGTGCCAATGCCCAGCTGGCCTACGCGATGACGCAGAAGGCGCGCTATGAAAACCTGGTGCCTGCCGGGGGCGCGCGTCAGGACGAACTGGACCGCTGGAACGAACAAGTGACCGAAGATCAGGCTGCGGTCAAACAGGCTGAGGCCAATCTTAGAAAAGCGCAACTTGCGCAGGAGTCACAGATCGACGGAGTGAACACCGGTATCCTTCAGGCCAAGGCGCAGCTGGCCGAAGCGCAGTATTTCCTCGACAATACAACGATCTACGCTCCTGAAAACGGTATGATCGTCTCGCAACAGGCCCGTCCCGGCCTTGTGGTGGGTGATATCCGACTTGGGGCCATCGCCAGCTTCGTGACCGAGGATTCTCCCTATATCCTGGCCACATACCGTCAGCAGAACCTGAAATTCGTCGAACCCGGTCAGCCCGTCGAAGTCGCGCTGGATCTTTATCCGGGTGAAATTCTGACCGGCAAGGTCGAGGCCATCTGGTGGGCCACACGGCAAGGGCAATACCTGCCCTCTGGCCGCCTGCCCGGGTTCGAGCTGCCCAAAATTCCCGGGCGCATCGCGGTGCAGATTTCGGTCGACGTACCCGAAGGGCATACCTTCCCCGCTGGCGGGCACGCGGCAGTGGCCATCTACACGGGACAAGGCAAAAGCTTCGAGTTTTTGCGCCGCATCAACATCCGCCTCTATTCCTTCGCCAACTTCATCCGACCGTTGGATATCTGAGCATGACACACATGAACCCGGACCGTCCGCGCAGGCCACGAAACCGCCGCCGCATGTTGATCGGCACCGCGCTGAGCGCCGCATTGCTGTTTGCCTGCACCCCGGTCGGGCCGGATTTCGTGCGGCCCAACTCGCCGGTCGTGAAACAGTGGATGGAGGCCAACAGCCCCAGCGCCAGCCAGGCCAGCGGGCTGACATCGCGCAGCGCCCCTGTGGTCAAATGGTGGCAGAGCTTCAATGATCCGACCCTGAACAAGCTGGTGGCCGAGGCCTATGCCCAGAACCTGACCCTTCAAGTCGCAGGCGCGCGCGTGTTGCAGGCCCGCGCGCAACTGGGCATCGCCTTCGGCGAGCTCTATCCGCAATCGCAGGCCGTGGGCGGCGCGTTGGAGCGGCGCCGAATCAGCGACAATCTCGGTCCCATTGCCGATATCAACCGGATCATTCCGCTGGATACCGAGTTTTCGACGTCGCAGGTGGGATTTGACGCCCAGTGGGAACTGGACGTCTGGGGCGCGCAGCGGCGCGGCGTGCAGGCGGCGCGATCGAACCTGGCGCTACAGGTCGCCAACTATGACGACGCGCTGGTGACGCTGACGGGCGATGTGGCCGCGCTGTACATCAACATCCGCGCGCTGCAGGAGTCGCTGGCCGTCGCACGCGAGAACATCAAGCTGCAGCAGGAAGCCAATGATCTGACCCAGTTGCGGTTCAACAATGGTGTGACGACGGAATTGGATGTGCAGGAATCCACCGCCCTGCTGAACAACACCAAGGCGCTGGTGCCGACGCTGGAAAGCGATCTGCAGCAGGCCAAGAACGCGCTGGCGGTTCTGCTGGGCACGACACCGTCGCGCATGACCGGTCTGCTGGGAACGTCCGGGCGGATTCCGTCAGCAAGATCGAACGTCGCAGTCGGCGTTCCGGCCGAACTGCTGCGCCGCCGCCCCGACGTTCGCGCCGCAGAACTGGCCGCAGCCACGCAATCGGCGCAGGTGGGCATTGCCATGGCGGACCTGTATCCGCAGTTCATCCTGTCGGGCTCGATCGGCCTGCAGGCGTCGGGCGGGCGCGACCTGTTCAGCTCGAACAGTACCACGGGTCTGGCCAGCGCCGGCGTGGTCTGGAACGTTCTGAACTATGGGCGGATCAAGAACAACGTGCGCGCACAGGACGCCGCCTATCAGGCGCTGATCGCCAACTATCAGAACACCGTGCTGACCGCCTATTCCGAAGTCGAAAGCGCCATGGTCGCCTATGCCCAGGCGCGCAAGCAGGTGACGTTCTACCAACGCAGCGTCGACGCAGCGCGCAAGGCCGCCGACATCGCCGTCAGCCAGTATCGCGACGGCATCGCTGACTATTCCCGCGTCCTGAACACGCAGACCGCGCTTCTGCGCTCGCAAGCCAACCTGATCGAGGCGCGCCAGCAGGTGTCGTCGAACCTGGTCGCGGTCTACAAGGGGCTGGGCGGGGGCTGGCAGATCCGTCAGAACCAGGAGTTCCTGCCGGAAACCGTACTGGCCGAGATGTCCTATCGCACCGATTGGGGTGACCTGCTGCAGCAGGATCCGACACGGGCAAGTCTGAACTAGGCGCTATTTCGTCAGGCCCGTCAGGCCGCCAGAGATCAGGATGTTCACCTCGTACAGGATGCGCGGCGCGGCCAGACCGCCTGGGCTGGCCAGATAGTTGGGGCTCCACTCTGGGTCGAATTTCTGTTTGAAGGCGCGCAGCCCCTCGAAGTGGTAGAACTGCTCGCCGTGCTCGTAGACGAAGCCGCCGATCCGGTTCCACAGCGAGGCGAGTTGCCGGTTCTCGATCCCGGAAAACGGCGCGGCCCCCAATGAGAACCAATGAAACCCTTGGCCGGCGCCCCAGTTCATCATCTCGGCGAACAGAGCGTCCATGACAAAGCTGGGGCAGTCGGGCTCGTACCGCATCAGATCCAGCGACAATTCCGACTTGTTGCCACCCTGAAACAGGTTGGCAAAAGCCACGATATTGCCTGTCTCGCCGTTCTTCAGAACCGCATGATCGAAATAGGACAAATACTGCTCGTCGAACCCGCCTAGGGCAAAACCCTTTTCCGCGCCCGCCTTGCCTTCCAGCCAGTGATCCGAGATCTGGCGCAGTTCGGGCAGGACCGGTGCAAGCTGTTCTTTGGGAATGATCTCGAAGACATACCCTTCACGCTCGGCCCGGTTCCGGGCCTGACGGAACCGCTTGCGGGATTTGCCGTCCAGCGTGAAGTCCTTCAGCGGAACACGGGCGACTTCACCGATCTTGAGGATCGACAGCCCGAGGTCCAGAAACGTAGGCAGATACTTGGTGGACACACTGTAGAAAGCGCAGAGCTTGCCTTCGGCGTCGGCCATTTCGCGCAACTGCCAAATCAGTTGCTGGCCGGCGGCCTCATCGCCGACAGGCTCGCCCTTGCTGATCAACGCGTTGCCGGAATCGGCATAGGCCAGAAAGGCGCTTTCATCTGGCGCGATCAGAAACTGCTTGTCGCCGGTCAGGCTGATTTGCGCTTCGGTGTCTTCGCTGGCCAACGCCAGACGTTCGACCGCCGCGGGGATCTCGGTTCGTTGACGTGCGGGGATCGTGCGTCCGAACAGCGAGTTCACGGCCACCACCCCGACGATCACCGCCACCACCATGCTGGAGCGCAGGAACCGCGAGGCATCGCCATTCCATGCAAACTCCCACCACAACGCGTTTTCGTATTCGACATGGGAATAGGCGAACAACCCGATCCAGAAGATCACCGCCAGCAACGTGAGCAGGCTGACCAGCCAGGGAATGTTCAGTCGGAAGATGGATGCCCCGCTGACCCGGTAGAACGCCCCGCGAAACAGGGCCAACAAACCGATGGCTGCAAGCATTCCGACGGCCTCATGCGTATCCAGCCCCTTGGCCAGTGATGCGAAGAACCCGGCCAGCATCAGGATCATGGCAACGATCCATGCCCGGTACAGCTTGCGGTACAGCCCCCGCGCCACAAGCAGCAGCAGAACGCCAATGGCGCTTCCGGCCAGATGCGATGCCTCGACGAAGGACAAGGGCAGAAACTCGCGCAGGATCCCCAGTTTCGTCGAGCTGGCAGGCAAGGTGCCGGACACCAGAAGAACCACACCGGCCACTGCTGCAATACCGGCAGCCACCATCGGCACGATTGGCCGGACGGCCCGGTAAAACCAGGTGGCCGCGCCGCTGATGTGATGCCGGTGTGCCAGCGCGGAGGCGATAGCGATCGACAGGCTTGCGATGGCAAATGGCAAAAACGTGTAGACAACCCGGTAGAGCAGCAAGGCGGCAATCACGTCCGACCGGCCCGAGGCCCCCAGCCCTGCGATCAACGTGGCCTCGAACACACCGATTCCGCCCGGCGCATGGCTGAGAATCCCAACTGCGATTGCGCAGATATAGATGGTGAAGAAATAGGGATAACCGACGCCCAGATCGTCGGGCATCAGAACATAAAGAGCCATCGACGCGCCGAACAGATCCCCGATTGCGGCCAGTGTCAAAAAGCTGGCCAACTTGCCTCCGGGCAGGTCAAATCCCACCCCGCCAAAGGACAGCCGACGCCCGCCTTTGGCCAGCCATACAAACAGCACCAGCAGACCGGCCAGCAGGGCGACCCCGATGACCGTTTCAAGCGTTCCGCTGATCGGCAACGCTTGGGCGATCCCGTCCGGATGAAGCGTCATCATTCCGCCGAGGATCAGGATGAGGCCCATCCAGAAGGCCACCCATGATGTGGCGATCACGCCCGCGACCCGTCCCAGATCCAACCCCAGCGACGCATAGATCCGATAGCGGATCGCCGTACCCGTGATGTACGAAAATCCTAGGCAATTCGACACCGCATAGCCGCTGGCCCCGGCCATGGCCGCAATGCGAAGGGGGACCGTTCCCCCCGCCACGCTCTGCACGGCGAAGACGTCATAGAAGGACAGAGACAGAAAACTGAAAGCCGTCCAGAACACGGCAAGGAACATCACCCGCCAGGACGTTCCGGCAATGTCAGCTTGCACGTCCGACCATTTCACATGGCTCGACAGGTCGTGCAGCACCGTCAACGCGATCAGCGTTATCACCACAGGTATCGCCAACCTGACGATCGGCTGCTCCAACAGACCGGTCACCCGGGCAATCAGGATCTCCGCCCGCGAGTTTTCGCCTGGGTCTGCTGTGCTCATATTGATTTCCCTGCCCATGGGCTTGATCAAGCCTGCGGGAAAACTCTTGCACAAATCGTTTGGTATTCAAAGCTATGCCGCGCCGGTGAATGGCGGGCGGTTCAAAAGCGGCCTTTTCGAGTGGACAGAAGCAGATTGGTCTCGGAGCGGGTCACGCCTTCGATGCGGCGGATCTGGAACAGAACCTCGTCCAGTTCGGCCAGCGTCTCGGTCCCGATCTCGGCGATCAGGTCCCATCCGCCATTGGTGGAATGCACCGCCCGCACTTGCCGCATGGCTGCGATCCGGGCCATGATGCGCTCGGTCCCGCGCCCTTCGATTTCCAGCATCATCAGCCCGCGCACCGGGCTTTGCGCGACGTCCCGACGGGTCAGGACGGTAAAGCCCACAATCTCACCCGATTGCTTGAGCCGCTGCAGCCGGCTGCGCACGGTCGTCCGCGTTACACCCAGCACCTCTGCAAGCTCTGACAGGGACGCGCGAGCGTCTCGGTGAAGGGCGCTGAGCAAGCGGCTGTCCAGATCGTCCATTTCGTGTTTCCAATTTGGATTTTCAGATTTCATTTTGAGCATTTTGCCTCCTTCACGCAACCCGCTTTGCACCGCTAAATGAACGTATGGATACCAAATCAGTCATTCTCGTTGGTGCCGGCATGGACGTCGGCAAGCGGCGCCAGGGTTGCCGGATGGGACCCGACGCGTACCGCGTGGCCGGAATCGCCGAGGCTCTGTCCGACCTCGGGCACACGGTCACAGACTTTGGCGACACCCGCCCGGACACTGTCGACATGCCGCAACATGATCACCTCTTTGCCCTACCCGAATGCGTAGGGTGGACGCGGGCTTTGAAACGGGTCGCGCAACAGGCGGCCCAACAAGGTCTGCCGATCTTCATGGGCGGGGACCACGCCCTGTCGATGGGCACGGTCTCGGGCATGGCCGCCCATGCGCAGCAGATCGGGCGCCCGCTGTTCGTTCTTTGGCTGGACGCGCACAGCGATTTCCACACGCCCAACAGCACCGGCAGCGGCAACCTGCATGGCACACCGGTCGCCTATTTCACCGGTCAGCCCGGGTTCGACGCTTTCCCCGCTTTGGATGCTCCGATACCCACGGACCGCGTCGGTATGATCGGCCTGCGCTCGGTCGATCCGGCCGAGCGCGCCGCGCTGGAGAAAGACCGCGCCATGCTGGCCGACATGCGCAGCATCGACGAACACGGCATCAAGGCCCCGCTGATGGCCTTTCTGGACCGCGTCCGCGCCGCGAACGGCATCCTGCATGTCTCGCTGGACGTGGATTTCCTTGACCCCGCCATCGCGCCGGCCGTCGGCACCACGGTTCCCGGCGGCGCCACCGAACGCGAGGCGCATCTGGCCATGGAACTGCTGCACGAAAGCGGGCTGGTCTGCTCGCTGGACCTGGTCGAGCTGAACCCCTTTCTTGATGAACGCGGCCGAACCGCGAAACTGATGGTCGACCTGGCCGCCTCGCTGCTGGGCCGCCGCATCTTCGACCGCATTACCCGGAGCTTCTGATGCATTCCCTTCAGGCCCCTTCGGCGGTGGTCATGATCCGGCCACACGCCTTTGCCTCGAACCCCGAGACCCGCGACGACAATGCGTTCCAGACGCTGGCCAACCGCTCGGCCGAGGCAACCTCGGCCGCCGCCCGCGACGAGCATGACCGCGCGGTCGAGCAACTGCGCAACGCCGGCGTGACCGTGCATGTGTTCGACGATTTCGGTGACAGCGACACGCCCGACAGCGTGTTTCCGAACAACTGGTTCTCGACCCATCCGGGCGGGCACGTGGCGATCTATCCGATGTTCGTTCCCTCGCGCCGGCGCGAACGTCGGATGGATGTGATCGAGATGCTGAAACGCGATTATCGCGTACAGGACGTGATCGACTATTCCGGCCTCGAGCAGGACAACCTCGCGCTGGAGGGTACCGGTGCGATGGTGCTCGATCACGTCGGGCGCATTGCCTATACCGTCAAATCCAACCGTGCCGACCCGGTGCTGTTGGAACGGTTCTGCACCCATTTCAACTACGAGCCCATCGCCTTCGAGGCCCGCGACGCGCAAGGCCGCGATGTCTATCACACCAATGTGCTGATGGGGATCGGCACGCATTACGCCCTGATCTGTCTGGACATGATCACCGACCCCGAGCGGCGCGCGACCGTGAAGGCGCGGCTCGAGGAGTCCGGCCGCACGGTGATCGACCTGACCCATGACCAGATCGCCGAATTTGCCGGAAACGCCATCGAACTGACGGGCCGTGACGGGCTGGTTCTGGCGCTGTCCAGCCGGGCTTTGGCCGCGCTGCGCCCGGATCAGATCGACATCATCCACGACAGCGCGACGCCCCTGCCGCTGTCCGTACCCACCATCGAAACCGCCGGCGGGTCGGTGCGCTGCATGATCGCAGGCATCCACCTGTCACGCCGCTAGGAGAGACCCCATGCAACCTTCCGACAAGGCGCTTGTTCCCTTCGTATCCGTCGACAACATGATGCGGCTGATCCACCACATCGGTGTCGAAAGAATGATTATCGAGATCGCCACCCAGATCGAGGACGATTTCAAACGGTGGGAGAGCTTTGACAAGACCCCGCGCATCCCGGCCCATTCCCCGCATGGCGTGATCGAACTGATGCCGACCTCGGATGGCGAGGCCTATGGGTTCAAATATGTGAACGGCCACCCCAAGAACACGTCCGAGGGCTTGCAGACCGTCACCGCGTTCGGCCTGCTTGCGGACGTGTACACCGGGTATCCGACCCTGTTGACCGAGATGACGATGTTGACGGCGCTGCGCACCGCGGCCACTTCGGCGCTTGTCGGCAAGTACCTGGCCCCCAAGAATGCGTCCACGATGGCGATGATCGGCAATGGCGCGCAGTCCGAATTCCAGTGCCTGGCCTTCAAGGCCATGTGCGGGATTGATACCGTTCGCCTTTTTGACATCGATCCCGCCGCCACCGCGAAATGCGCGGCCAACTTGCAGGGGACCGGGTTGAACGTGGTTTCGTGCCGCTCGGCTGAAGAGGCGATCGAGGGCGCGCAGATCATCACCACCTGCACCGCCGACAAGAAATATGCCACCATCCTGACTGACAACATGGTCGGTCCGGGCGTGCATATCAACGCGATCGGAGGCGACTGCCCCGGCAAGACCGAATTGCATCGCGACATACTTCTGCGGTCCGACATCTTCGTGGAATACCCCGAGCAGACCCGGATCGAAGGTGAAATTCAGGCCCTGGACCCTGACCACCCGGTCACCGAGATGTGGCAGGTCATCACCGGTCAGGCCGAAGGTCGCCGTGACGACCGGCAGATCACTCTGTTCGACAGCGTCGGTTTCGCGATCGAGGACTTCTCGGCCCTGCGCTACGTCAAGCGCGCGATCGAGGGAACCGAGTTCTTCGAACCCCTGGACATGCTGGCCGACCCGGACGATCCGCGCGACCTGTTTGGCATGCTCATGCGGGCAAAGTGAGCCGTTTCGCCCGATTTAGACGTTAGGCCGGATGGGGGCGCTGCCCCCGTTCAGTCTTTGCGACACCGAGGTATTGGGTCCACTGCGGCACCGAGACTTCGTGCCGCCCGAATTTTCTATGCGCGCGGCAGAGCCATGCATCACAGCCCGTGCCTGGATTGCCCAAAACCTCAGCCGGCAAGCGATGGCAGATACAGAACGATCGCCGGAAACGCGACCAGCAGCGCAATCGTCACCGCATCAGCGACAAAGAACGGGGCCACGCCCTTGAACACGTCCTGAACGCTCAGGTCCGGGCGCACGCCAGCGACCACGAAGCAGTTCAGGCCGATTGGCGGCGTGATCAGACAGAACTCGGCCATCTTGACCACCAGAATGCCAAACCAGATCGCGCACATGGGGCCCGACATGCCAAATGTGCTGTCGGCCGCGCTTACCGCCTCGCCCCCGTTCAGGGCCATGACGGCAGGATAGACCACCGGCAGAGTCAGCAGCAGCATCCCGATTGCATCCATGAACATGCCAAGCACGGCATAGGCCAACAGGATACAGATCAGGATCAGCATGGGTGACATATGGAGGGAAGTAATCCAATCCGAGAACGCTCCGGGCAGGTCGGCGAAACCCAGAAAGCGCACGTAGATCAAGACACCCCAGATGATCGAGAAGATCATCGCCGTCAGCTTGGCGGTTTCCAACAGCGCCGACTTCAGCTCGGTCCAGCGCATGCCGTGGAACAGCGCAAAGCAGAACACGATGAATGCACCGATTGCGCCGCCCTCGGTCGGCGTTCCCCACGCCTTGTCACCAAATGGGTTGTAGACAAAACAGATGATGATCAGGATTACCGCGAAGATCGGCAGCGCACCGGGCAACGCGGCAAAGCGCTGTTTCCAGGTAAAGCCCCGCACCGGCGGACCCACGTTTTTGAAGAAAACCGCTATACCGATGATCAGCAGTCCGTAGATCACCGCCGAAAACGCACCTGGGATGAACCCGGCGAGCAGCAGTTTGCCCACGTCCTGCTCGACGATGATCGCGTAGATCACGAGGATCGCGGAAGGTGGGATCAGCGACGCCAAAGTACCGCCTGCGGCCACGACGCCTGCGGCAAACCTTTTGTTGTAGCCGACGTCCAGCATCTCGGGGATGGCAATGCGGGCAAAGACGGCCGACGTAGCCACCGACGCGCCTGACACGGCTGCAAAACCGGCGGTCGCGAAAACCGTGGACACCGCCAAACCGCCCGGCACCCAGGCGACCCAGCGCTTGGCCGCTTCGAACAACGCCCGGGTCAAACCTGCGTAATAGGCCAGGTATCCGATCAGGATGAAAGTTGGGATCAGGCTGAGCGTGTGCGAAGCCACTTTGGAATGCGGCACCTGCCCCGCCGTCTTGACGGCAACGGTCAAAGCCTTGCCAAACCGATCCGGGTCGTATCCGAATTTGGCCCAGAATATCCAGACCAGCCCTACCAGCCCTGCGAGGCCTGCGGCAAACGCAACGCGCATGCCCGCGACGACAAGAACCAGCAGGCCGCCCGTGACCCACAGGCCGATTTCAATCGTGTCCATTTGTCAGTCCTGCCTCTCAAACTGCTCGGCTTCGGCCGCGGCCTGCGCGGCGGCGTCCTGAATCAGCGGCACCGCAACCGGAGACTCCAGACCCAACAGGAACGCCCGACCATACCCCCAGATCTGGAGACACAACCGCAGACACAAAACGGAGAAGGCAACTGGCGCCAACAGCTTGGCGGGCCAGATCGGAATACCGATGTCGATCGAGCTGTCACGGCTCCACATCGGTGCGCCGAAATCAAACGATCGATCGAAATGGGACCAGCTGCCCCAGACCAACGCCAACATCAGGACAAGGATCAACACGACCGAAATCAGCTCGAACAACCACATTGCGCGCCCGTGCAGACGTGCAATCACAATGTCCATGCGGATGTGCCCGCCGTCCCGCTGAACGTAGGAAATGCCAAGAAACGCGATCAGAGGCATGGCCTGCTCGATCCAGTCGACATAGCCCGGCAATGGGGCGTTGATCGCGTTGCGGCCGCTGACGGACACAACAGCCAACACCATCAAACCGAAAACGGCGATGCCACTGAGAAGGGCCAGAAATCGTTCAAGTCGCAGCAATTGCCGGTCGAGACGGCTCAGGAGGCTGCCGTCCTCCAATACCGTGGCGTGTCCTGCCATCCGGTTGTCCCCTGTTCCAGATGATTCCGGGGGCATTTCAGCCCCCGGCTGTTTTTATCAGTTGCCGCCGCGCTGCTGCTTCAGCGTTGCCTGCACCAGATCATACAGATCCTGCGCCGGCAGGCCTTGCGCGGACATGTCGGCAATCCACTGGTCGCGGATCGGGTCGGCCGCCTTGGCACGGAACTCGTCCAGAACGGAGTCATCGATCATGACTTTCTGAACGCCCTTTTCTTCGAGCACGCCATCCCACTTTTTCAGCAGCTCACCGTAGTTGGTCAGGTAGTGGTCAATCGCCTCGTCGATCGAGCTGTCCAGCGCCTCACGGTGCTCCGGCGGCAATGCTTCATAGGCGTCGATGTTCACGACCACCGGGCAGTTCACCGTGCCGGGGTTCAGGTTCGCGGTCCACCAGTCGGCCTCATTGATGGTGCCGAACGACAGGTGTGCGTGCTGAGCAAATGCGACGGTGTCCACGACACCGGACTGCATCGCATTATAGGCTTCGGTCGCCGGAACCGATGTCGGAACGGCACCAACGGCCTCGAACGCCTGACCAAGGCCCCCGGTCGCACGAACGCGCATACCTTCAAACTCTGCCAGTTCGTCACGCGGCTCGCCTGTCCCGACCAGATTGTACTGCGGCATCGGAGAGGTCATGAGGATCCGAGCGTTCCACTTGGCCATCTCTTCCTTGACCGCAGGATGATCGTAGACCGCGTGGCTGACGGCCACTTCCTCATCCAGTGTGTTCACGCCCAGAAACGGCAGTTCCAGAACGGTGATCGCGCGGTTCTTGTCGCGATGATAACCAGCGCAGAACTGGGCCATCTCGAAGGCGCCGATTTCGATGCCGTCCAGGTTTTCCTTGGGCTTGGAAAGGCCGCCATAGCTGACGTTGATGGTGAACGCGCCATCGGTTTTCTCGCTGACCAGTTCGGCCAGTTTCTCAACATGTTCGGTGAAGGCGCGGCGCTTGCCCCAGACCGAGGCATTCCACTCGGTCGCAGCCGCCTCGGTGACAAAAGCAACGCCAAGGGCGGCGATGGCCGCTCCGCTCAACATCTTGTTCATAATGATCTCTCCCATTGGTGCACCCCCTCCCGGGGCGCTTGCGAGTCAAGCTAGCGCCAACATCGACACGTGCCAAGCCCCGCTGCCCGAATGGTACACTCGCGCAAGCGGTGATTTCTGCACGGCCCAGAAAGCCGGGCCGACACGTTCGACCCACAGGAGAAAAGACGTCGTCCTGGACCGTTAACAGTTCTTGGATCTTTAAATTATTGTTTTTTATCATGTTATCGCAAACTCAACTCGGTCGAATTTACAAAAAGCCCCGAGAAACGGAAAGTTGTTTACAAACAAATCCAAGGATTACGGCAATTTATTTCTTTCTTTTCTCGAAGGCGTATTATCCCGACCGGGGAGGAAACGGATCGACAATGCCAATCAATTGGGCAAACTCGGTCCACCTGAAGTCCAGTCAGAGGGAGGAGCCTCAGAATGACCACCGCTGCCCAGGCAGAAGCCAAGGTATTTCCGCCATCCGCAGAAACCGTCGCTCGCGCTCATGTCGATGCCGAAAAATACACCCAGATGTACGAGGCATCTGTCAATGACCCCGTGAAATTCTGGGGTGAGCATGGCAAGCGGATCGACTGGATCAAGCCCTACACCCAGGTCAAGGACGTCAACTACGACTTCGGCTCGGTCAAGATCAACTGGTATGCTGACGGCACGCTGAACGTCTCGGCCAACTGCCTGGACCGTCACCTGAAGACCCGCGGCGATCAGACCGCGATCATCTGGGAACCGGATGATCCGAACGACGAAGCCCAGCACATCACCTATGCCGAGCTGCACCGCCGCACCTGCCGTATGGCCAACATCCTCGAATCGATGGGCGTGCGCAAAGGCGACCGGGTCGTCATCTATCTGCCGATGATCCCCGAGGCCGCCTATGCCATGCTGGCCTGCGCCCGCATCGGCGCGATCCACTCGATCGTGTTTGCCGGCTTCTCGCCTGACGCACTGGCCGCTCGGGTCAACGGTTGTGACGCCAAGGTCATCATCACCGCCGACGAAGCCCCGCGCGGCGGCCGCAAGACTCCGCTGAAATCGAACGCCGACGCCGCGCTGCTGCATTGCAAGGACACGGTAAAGTGTCTGGTGGTCAAGCGCACCGGTGGCCAGACCACCTGGATCGACGGGCGCGACTACGACTACAACGAAATGGCGCTGGAGGCCGACGACTATTGCGCCCCGGCCGAGATGAACGCCGAAGACCCGCTGTTCATCCTCTACACCTCGGGCTCGACCGGACAGCCGAAAGGTGTGGTGCACACCACGGGTGGGTATCTGGTTTACGCCGCGATGACCCACGAAATCACCTTCGACTATCATGACGGCGACATCTACTGGTGCACCGCCGATGTGGGCTGGGTCACTGGCCACAGCTATATCGTCTATGGCCCGTTGGCCAATGGCGGCACCACACTGATGTTCGAAGGCGTGCCGACCTACCCCGACGCCGCGCGGTTCTGGCAGGTTTGCGAGAAGCACAAGGTCAACCAGTTCTACACGGCACCGACCGCGATCCGCGCACTTATGGGTCAGGGCAACGAGTTCGTAGAAAAATGCGACCTGAGTTCCCTGAAAACACTCGGCACGGTGGGCGAACCCATCAACCCCGAAGCCTGGAACTGGTACAATGACGTGGTCGGCAAGGGCAAATGCCCGATCGTTGACACCTGGTGGCAGACCGAGACCGGTGGCCACATGATGACCCCCCTGCCCGGCGCGCATGCGACCAAGCCCGGCTCGGCGATGAAGCCCTTCTTTGGCGTTCAACCCGTCGTGCTGGATCCGCAGTCGGGTGTCGAAATCACCGGAAACGGAGTCGAAGGCGTGCTGTGCATCAAGGACAGCTGGCCGGGCCAAATGCGTACCGTCTGGGGCGACCATGAGCGGTTCGAGAAGACCTATTTCTCGGACTACAAGGGGTATTACTTCACCGGTGACGGCTGCCGCCGCGACGAAGATGGCGATTACTGGATCACGGGCCGCGTCGATGACGTGATCAACGTTTCGGGCCACCGCATGGGCACCGCAGAAGTCGAAAGCGCGCTGGTGGCTCACGCCGCGGTCGCCGAAGCGGCCGTCGTTGGTTATCCCCATGAAATCAAGGGCCAAGGCATCTATTGCTACGTCACCCTGATGAATGACCGAGAGCCCTCGGATGAATTGCTGAAAGAGCTCCGCACATGGGTTCGGACAGAAATCGGCCCGATCGCCAGCCCCGACGTGATCCAATGGGCCCCGGGCCTGCCCAAGACGCGTTCGGGCAAAATCATGCGCCGCATTCTGCGCAAGATCGCCGAGAACGACTTCGGCTCGCTGGGCGACACCTCGACCCTGGCCGACCCGTCCGTCGTCGAAGATCTGATCGCCAACCGGGCCAACAAGTGAGGGCGTGATGCAGGTTGAAACAATCACAAAGCCCGCTGTCCTGATCCTTCTCGGCCCTCCGGGCGCCGGGAAGGGCACACAGGCGCGAATGCTGGAACAGAAATTTGGCCTGGTGCAGCTTAGCACCGGCGACCTGCTGCGCGCCGCGGTTGCTGCCGGGACCGAGGCCGGAAAGGCCGCAAAAGCGGTGATGGAAGCCGGCGACCTAGTCAGCGATGATATCGTCATCGCGATCCTGCGCGATCGCATTGCCGAGCCCGATTGCGCGCGCGGTGTCATCCTGGATGGGTTTCCCCGCACCACGGTTCAGGCCGAAGCGTTGGACAGGCTGCTGGCCGAAAACGGACAGAAGGTTAATGCGGCCATCAGCCTCGAGGTCGAGGACGCCGAGATGGTCACCCGGATCGCCGGACGCTACACCTGTGCAATGTGCGGTGAAGGCTATCACGATCAATACAAGCAGCCGAAGTTGGACGGTGTATGTGACAAGTGCGGCAGCACCGAATTCAGCCGCCGCGCCGATGACAATGCCGAAACTGTGGCGTCCCGGCTGGAGGCCTATCACGAACAAACCGCTCCACTGATCGACTACTACAAGGATCGCGGCGTACTCAGAAAACTGGATGCCATGGGGCAGATCGATCAGATCGCCCATGGCCTGGAAAGCATCGTGGGCGACGCGATGCGGTAAGGGGAAGAGGACTCCCCAAAGCGGGCACTGACCCCGACACGAGTTTCTTCAACGGAACCGCTCTGGCGGACCGGAGAAGCTTTGCCTGGCGCCATCGCGGCGCTCGGCGCAATCGAATGGCGGCCCTTCGCCGGAGGACAAATGCACCGGGCCGCCTTGGAGGAACCAAGGAGGAAACCGCAATGGCGGATAATTCAACAAACTCCGCGCAGACTGCCGAGTCCGACAAGGGCTATTGGCAGGCAAACCTGCGTCTCATCTACATCAGCCTCATCATCTGGGCGCTGGTATCTTTCGGGTTCGGCATTCTGCTGCGCCCGTTGCTGTCGGGCATCGCCGTCGGCGGCACCGACCTGGGCTTCTGGTTCGCGCAGCAAGGCTCGATCCTGGTCTTTCTGGCGCTGATCTTCTTCTACGCCTGGCGCATGAACAAGCTGGATGCCGAATACGGCGTCGAAGAAGAATAAGGGAGCGACGGAACAATGGATCAGTTTACCATCAACCTGCTGTTCGTGGGCGCGTCGTTCGCGCTCTACATCGGCATCGCGATCTGGGCCCGCGCGGGGTCCACGTCGGAATTCTACGCCGCCGGGCGCGGCATTCACCCGGTCACCAACGGCATGGCCACGGCGGCCGACTGGATGTCGGCGGCCTCGTTCATCTCGATGGCGGGCCTGATTGCCTTTACCGGCTATGACAACAGCTCGTTTCTGATGGGCTGGACCGGCGGCTACGTGCTGCTGGCGCTGCTGCTGGCGCCCTATCTGCGCAAATTCGGCAAGTACACGGTTTCGGAATTCATCGGCGACCGTTTCTACAGCCAAACCGCACGTGTCGTGGCCGTGATCTGTCTGATCGTGGCCTCGGTCACCTATGTGATCGGCCAGATGACCGGCGTCGGCGTGGCCTTTGGCCGCTTTCTGGAGGTGTCGAACACCACCGGTCTGCTGATCGGCGCAGGCGTCGTGTTCGCCTACGCGGTGTTCGGCGGCATGAAGGGCGTGACCTATACTCAGGTCGCGCAGTACTGTGTGCTGATCACCGCCTACACGATCCCGGCGATCTTCATCTCGCTGCAGCTGACCGGCAACCCGATCCCGGCCCTGGGCCTGTTCGGCGACACCGCCGGCGGCGAGCCGCTGCTGACCAAGCTGGATGCCATCGTGGCCGAGCTGGGCTTTGCGGAATACACCGCTCATCATTCGAACACGCTGAACATGGTTCTGTTCACCCTGTCGCTGATGATCGGCACCGCCGGCCTGCCCCACGTCATCATGCGGTTCTTCACCGTTCCCAAAGTGTCTGACGCACGTTGGTCGGCCGGTTGGGCGCTGGTGTTCATCGCGCTGCTGTACCTGACCGCCCCCGCGGTCGGCGCCATGGCCCGCCTGAACATCACCGACATGATGTGGCCCAATGGCGGTATCGAAGGTGGCGCGGTTTCGGTCGAGCAGATCGACAACGATGCCCGCTATGACTGGATGGCCACCTGGCAGAAAACCGGCCTTCTGGACTGGGAAGACAAGAACGGCGACGGCAAGATCCAGTACTACAACGATCAGAACGCCGACATGCAGGCGCTTGCCGAAGAAAAGGGCTGGGTCGGCAACGAGTTGACCAAGTTCAACCGCGACATCCTGGTTCTGGCCAACCCCGAAATCGCCAACCTGCCGGGTTGGGTGATTGGTCTGGTCGCGGCCGGTGGTCTTGCGGCTGCGCTTTCGACCGCTGCGGGCCTGCTGCTGGCAATCTCGTCGGCGGTGTCGCACGACCTGATCAAGGGCTCGATCAACCCGAGCATCTCGGAAAAGGGCGAGCTTCTGGCGGCGCGGATCGCAATGGCCGTAGCCATCGTGGTCGCCACCTATCTGGGCCTCAACCCTCCGGGCTTTGCGGCGCAAACCGTGGCGTTGGCCTTCGGTCTGGCGGCGGCCTCGATCTTCCCGGCGCTGATGATGGGGATCTTCTCGACCCGCATCAACAACACCGGCGCGGTCGCAGGCATGCTGGCTGGTCTGACCGTGACCCTGGTCTACATCTTCCTGCACAAGGGCTGGCTGTTCATTCCGGGCACCAACTCGTTCACCGATGCGGACCCGCTGCTGGGTCCGATCAAATCGACCTCGTTCGGTGCGATCGGTGCCATGGTCAACTTCGGCGTCGCCTATGTGGTGGCCGGCATGACCAAGGAAACCCCGCAGGAGATCAAAGATCTGGTCGAAAGCGTGCGCATTCCCCGTGGTGCGGGCGCGGCTCAGGACCACTGAGCCGGATGCGGTCCGCGATGATCCATCACGGGCCGTTTCCCTCGACCAACTTTTCCCGCCCGGCTAACCCCCGGGCGGGGCTTTTCATTCAAGCGGACGGGCGAACCCATGGCACTTTCACCTGATCAGATCACCCGGTTCCTGAAATCCGTGCACCCCTATGACGCGCTGCCTGTCGAGGAACTGGCCGACATCGCCGCCCGGATCGAAGCGCGCGAAATCCCCAAAGGCACCGTCATCTATCGCCGCGGCGCGCAGTTGCCCGGCCTGTTCATCATCTACGAAGGCCAGGTCGAGATCACCGACGAAAACGGCGCGGTCGTATCCCATCTGGGCCTGCGCAACTCGTTCGGCGAGCGTGGTCTGATGCGCGACGGGCGCGCGGTGACCACGGCAACGGCTGACGCCCCCTCGGTGCTGATGATCATCCCCACCGACCTGTTTTCCGATCTGCTCAAGCGCCACGTCGTCTTCGCCAAATTCTTCAACCGGGCCCGCCCCGCGCGGCCGGAACAGCAATCGCTGGCCACCACCCGTGTCGAAACTCTGATGGCGCGCAAGCCGGCCACCTGCACCCCGGACACGACCGTTCAGGAAGCCGCGCGCCTGATGCGCGACCGGGGCATTTCGTCGGTCTGCATCACCGAGCGCGGTGCGTTGCGCGGCATTGCCACAGTTCGGGACCTGTCGGGCAAGGTCGTGGCGGGCGCCCTGCCCCCGACGACCCCGGTGTCGCAGATCATGACCCCGGACCCGCTGACCCTGTCGCCCGGTGATATCGGCTCGGACGTTCTGCACGCGATGCTGGAACGCGGTATCGGCCATATCCCGATCACCGAGGGCGGTCGTCTGGTCGGGATCGTCACCCAAACCGACCTGACCCGGTTCCAGGCCGTCAGCTCGGCCGAGTTGGTTAGCCGCATCGCCCGGGCCGGATCGGCGACTGAGATGGCCGCGGTCACGGCCGAGATCCCGAACCTGCTGGTGCAACTGGTGGCGGGCGGCAACCGGCACGAGATCGTCACCCGCCTGATCACCGACATCGCCGACGCCGCGACGCGCCGGCTGCTGGCGCTGGCTGAACGCGACCTCGGCCCGGCGCCCGTCCCCTATCTGTGGCTGGCCTGCGGCTCGCAAGGCCGGCAGGAGCAGACAGGCGTATCCGATCAGGACAATTGCCTGATGCTGGATGACAGCGTCACCGATGCCGACCTGCCCTATTTCGAGGCGCTGGCCAAATTCGTGTCCGACGGGCTGGATGCTTGCGGGTATTTCTATTGCCCCGGCGACATGATGGCGACCAATCCGCGCTGGCGGCAGCCGGTCCGGGTCTGGCGCGACTATTTCAACGGCTGGATCGCCAAGCCCAACCCCGAGGCGCAGATGCTGGCCTCGGTCATGTTCGACCTGCGCCCCATCGGTGGCCGGTTCGAGCTGTTTTCCGACCTGCAGGCCGAAACTCTGCGCGCGGCCCGGGCGAACTCGATTTTCGTGGCGCACATGATCTCGAATTCTCTGAAGCACACGCCGCCGCTGGGCCTGCTGCGCGGGATCGCCACGATCCGCTCGGGCGAGCATCGCAACACGCTGGACCTCAAACACAACGGCGTGGTCCCGGTGGTCGATCTGGGCCGCGTCTACAGCCTGCAGGGTGAATTGACCGAGGTGAACACCCGCGCGCGCCTCAAGGCCGCCGAGGCCGCCGGGGTGCTCAGCCCGTCGGGCGCGCGGGACCTGCTGGATGCCTATGACCTGATCGCGGAAACCCGGTTGAACCATCAGGTCAAACAGATCAGGAATGGCGACAGGCCCGACAACTATCTTGCGCCCTCGGAATTGTCGGACTTTGAGCGAAGTCATCTTCGGGACGCGTTTGTCGTGGTAAAGACGATGCAATCCGCGGTCGGGCACGGCAAGGGGATGCTGGGGTAAAAACCCCGGCGGAAAGAACGGAGGAGGAAGATGTTTCTTGAGCTGATCGGCACGATCTTTGCGGGCTTTGCCATCGCGGGCCTCGTGATGGGCCTGAACCGGCTGACCGGTGGCCGTCTGCCGAAATGGTCGGCTCCGGTTGCGGCCGGTTTGGGCATGATCGCGGTCACGATCATCAGCGAGTATTCCTGGTACGACCGCACCCGGGACGCCCTGCCCGACGGCCTGACCGTCGTGCAAGAGGTCGAAAGCCGCGCGCTCTATCGCCCCTGGACCTATGCGGTGCCCTATGTCGACCGTTTCGCGGCCGTCGATACGGCCTCGTTGCGGACCAATGCGCAGGTGCCGGATCAGCGCCTGATCGACCTGTACTTCTTTGGCCGCTGGGCGCCAGTGTCCAAGATGCCGATCGCGGTGAATTGCGCCGAGCACAGCCGGGCAAGTCTGGCGGATGGGGCCGAGTTCTCGGATGACGGGCGTCTGGTCGGTGCCGATTGGGTAACGGTTGGCGCGGACGATCCGGTGGTCTCAGCTACTTGTGAGGCCTGACCATGCTGACCCGCCTGAGCCTGCGCCTGAGAATATTTCTGTTCTTCTGCTTGCTTGCGGCGGGTGGCATCGCCATCACCGTGATCGCCCTTTGGCTTGGCCTGCAACGCGCGGATCCGAATGATCTAACCAGCGCCTTCGTGTTCAGCGGCCTGGTGATCTCGTTTGGCTTGCTGGGGCTGGTTGTCGGTGTCTGGCTGCTGTTCGACGACAACGTGGCCAAACCGATCGAACGCCTGTCGGCGCAGTTGCGTGCGCGTGCACATGCGGGGGTGGATACTGATCTCGACCTGCAAGCGGCACGCTATCTGGGTGACCTCGCCCCCGCCGCCGCCAGCCTGGCCGAACGACTGGCCACCACCGCCCTGTCCACGGCCGAGGCTGTCGCTGCCGAAACCGCGCATCTGGCGTCAGAGAAGGAACGCCTGACCGCGCTTCTGTCCGAGATCCCGGTCGCGATGCTGCTGGCGGGGCCAAACCACCAGATCGTTCTGTATGACGCGCAGGCCGCCGAGGTTCTGGCGCAGATCGCCCATCCTCGCCTGAACGCCTCACTGTTCGACTATCTCGAACGCAAACCCTTGCTGGACGCTTACGAGAAGCTGGCGAAAACCGGCATGGATGTCTATTGCACCCTGGCCAGCGTGGACGGTCGGCAGACCTACACGGCACGCATGAAACCGCTGGGCGATGCGCCGGGCTATATGCTGATCTTCGAAGACAGCGTCGCCCGTATTCCGCCCGAGGCCGCGCGCCCTCTGGTCTATGATTTCGATCTTCTGGACACCCCCGGCGACGATGCGTTCGAAAACCGCCCCCTGTCGCAGCTGTGTTTCGTGGTTTTCGACACCGAAACCACCGGTTTGCTGCCGCACAAGGACGAAATCGTGCAGATCGGCGCCGTCCGTGTCGTCAAGGGGCGCATCGTCGAAGGCGAGCGGCTGGACACGCTGGTCAATCCGGGCATTCCGATCCCACCCGCTTCGACCAAGGTTCACAAGGTCAGTGACCGTATGGTGCAGGACGCACCCGACATCGCACAAGCCGGGCGCATGTTCCACCACTTCGCCCGTGATGCAGTGATCGTGGCGCACAATGCACCTTTCGACATGGCGTTTCTGCGCCGTCACGCCAAGCGCATGGAAGTCACGTGGGATCATCCCATCCTGGACACGGTTCTGCTGTCGGCCGTTCTGTTCGGAGCCAGCGAAACCCATACGCTGGACGCTTTGTGCGAAAGACTGGGCGTGGAAATTCCCGAGACGCTCCGTCATACGGCCTTGGGGGATGCGGTTGCGACGGCTGAAGCGTTGGTGCGAATGTTACCGATGTTGGCTGCGCGCGGAATGCAGACCTTCGGCGACGTAATCGTAGAAACCCGCAAGCACGGTCGGCTGCTGGAAGACCTGAACTGACTCAGCCTATTGATCGCGATACAGCTTTTCGTGGACAATTCTGCTGCGGCATGGCACCCCGTGCCCGTCCACCACACGAGCGCGCGATGACCGAAAGAACATTCAAACCCGGACACGATCAAAGCATGGCCTTCCGCGAGGCCTTGGGGTGCTTTGGCACTGGTGTAACGGTCGTGACGACCAGCACCTCGGATGGGCCGTCGGCCATCACCGTCAACTCGTTTGCATCGGTGTCGCTGGATCCACCATTGGTCCTGTGGTGTCTGGCAAAAGAGTCGAACCGTTACGGGGCCTTTCAAGCGGCGCAGCATTACTCGATCCATGTCGTGGCCGAGGATCAGCAGGACCTGGCCCTTCGTTTTGCGCGCAATGGCCTCGATTTCTCGCATGCAGACTGGTCCCCGGATCACAAAGGTCGGCCGCAGCTGAGCCAGTGCCTGGCCCGATTTGACTGCACATTGTCTGCCCGCCACGAGGCCGGGGATCATCTGATTCTCGTGGGAGAGGTCGAACAGGTCATGTACCGCACCGGCAAGGGCTTGATCTTCAAGCGCGGACAGTTCGGCGGTTTTGCCGACCTTTTGTAATCACTCGTCCAATGACCCGTGCACGGCAAAGGCCTCCAACTCGGCCTCTTGCGGCGTGATCACCCGAAAAGCCTCGTGAACGCCGGACTCGGTCAGGCTGCGGGCAACGGTCAGCAGGGTGTTGGGGGCATGATCGTCACACAACTCGGACATGTGAGCCAGCTCGGCCCGGGCCACGTCCAGCGCCGCCTCGACCGACGGCGCGCCGTAAAGGCGCACGAAATGCTCGGCCAGATTGGTGGCCAGCCGCTCCATCTCGACCGGCTCGATCTGCGTCACCGCTACGAAGGTCACGCGCCCGAAGGTCTCGAGCCCCAGCCACCCATTGGCAAAGGCCTGGCGCGCCTTGCCGGCCAGGTCGGCCTCGCCCCAGTTCGAAAACTCGAACCCGCCCGAGATGCACCACTCGCCCGTTCGGGCAGGCGAGTGAAAGACGTTCAGGTCGCTTTCGTCGAAATGAATGGCGCGGGCCAGATTCAATGGGCGTCCTCCAACAGATGGGTCAAGGGAACAATCTGCGTATCCGCCCCGTTCCGCAACAGCATGCCGAACCGCTCATCGGCCCCGAGAAACACGCCGCGATCACCATACGGCTCTCCGACGCCCTGCAGCAAGCCCATCCATTCCCCGTGCAATGGTGCGTTGCCGTCCTCGGACCAACGGTTCAGCCAGATCAGCATGTGGCGCGACCAGCTTTCGACCAGCTGCACCGGGGACACATCCGCGCAGCCTTCGTCATACAGGGCCGTCACATCGGGCGACTTGCCGGGCTCGTCCCCGGTTTGCAGCAAGGCCAGTTCCCAGCCGACGACCAGCCAGTCGGGCACGGCTTCCGGATCCGAGGTCGACGCGGTCACACGAAATCGGCCACACCGGGCCCCGTTGACGAAAATCGGACCATCCCAGCCCAGATGCACCGCCACCTCGGGCGGAGCCAGCGCGCCCAGCGCGTTCTGGAACCCGACGGCGCACAGCGGCAGCATGGCCATTGCGTCCTGCAAGGGCACCTCGGGTGCAAAGACGATGGCCGCGCGCAGGCGATCCGCCTGAATGTTGTAGACGACGCTGCCCGCGTCGCAGCCCAGCGCCGCCATGGCCTGTGCGTGGTCGAACGGGTCTTCCCCACCCTGTACCGGGTGCCCGGACAGCAACGGGGGAAAGACCGGCTGTGTCATGCCTTGCCCGCGGCGATCAGGTCGCGGGCGATCTTGCGGAAGGCCTCGGCCTGCGGGCTGTCAGGTTTGCTGACCACGATCGGTGCCCCGCCATCAGCGGCCACGCGGATATCCAGATGCAGCGGGATTTCCCCAAGCAACGGCACACCCAGTTCGGCGGCTTCGGCGGCCACCCCTCCATGACCGAACACGTGCTCCTCGTGCCCGCATTTCGAGCAGATATGCGTGGACATGTTTTCGATCATGCCGACGATCGGCGTCTTCAGCTGGCGGAACATGTCGATGCCCTTGCGCGCGTCGATCAGGGCCACGTCCTGCGGGGTCGACACGACGATGGCGCCATCCACCTTGAACTTCTGGCTCAGCGTCAGCTGCACGTCACCGGTGCCGGGCGGCAAGTCGACGATCAGCACGTCCAGCGCGCCCCACTGCACCTGGCTCATCATCTGCTGCAACGCGCCCATCAGCATCGGACCGCGCCAGACCACCGCCTGACCTTCGTTGGTCATCAACCCCATCGACATCATGGTGACCCCGTGGTTGCGCAGCGGCAGGATGGTCTTTCCGTCGGGGCTCGCCGGCCGTCCGGACACGCCCAGCATGCGCGGCTGCGAGGGCCCATAGACATCTGCATCTAGCAGACCGACCCGCCGCCCCTCAGCCGCTAGCGCACAGGCCAGGTTGGCCGAAACGGTCGACTTTCCGACCCCGCCCTTGCCCGAGGCCACGGCGATGATCCGGTCAACCCCCGGCACCGCCTGCGGCCCGGTCTGCGAGGGTTTGGGCTTGGGTTTCAAATCCGGCGGCGCCTTGTCGGAATGCGCGGTCAGCATGGCCGAGACCTTGGAAACCCCGTCGACCATCTGCGCCGCCTTTTCGGCGGTGGCGCGCACCGGTTCCATCTTGTCGGCATTCTTAGGATCGATTTCGAGAACGAAGCGCACGGTATCGCCCTCGACATTCAGCGCGCGGACCACGCCCGCGCTGACGATGTCCTGCCCCGAAACCGGGTCGGTGATCTTCTTCAGGTTCGCCAGAACAGCGTCGCGGATGCTCATGCGTCGCCGTCCTTGATCTGGCCGGTCACGACATGTTCGACGTCTAGGCTGTCAATCGTCAGGACCATCTTGGCCTCAAAGCTTTTGCCTGCCGGATCGCCCGCCTTGCGCAGCGCGTCTTCGATGGCCTGCTGGCTGGTCACGCCAACCTGTTTGAGGAATTTGCGCATCGACATGTTGTAATCGCCGCTCATCGCCGTTGTCTCCGTCTTGTTCGTTCATTTGACGCATTCGCCCTGTCACCGTTAGGCTGGGCCATGCGCTTTGTTCTTTTGTGCCTGAGCCTGACGCTCTTCGCCAGCCCCTCTTGGTCGCAGGAGGAGATTGGTCTGGCCGCGCCGGAAGATGTCGCACGCTCGGGTCTTTTGAAACATATTCTTCCGCGCTTCTCGCTCAAGACCGGAATCCGCGTTGTCGCGGATGATGCGGGCGCGATGGTTCTCTCGGTCGGGCCACCGGGACAGCCGGTGTTTCAGCGCGGCAACGACGTCTATCACTTGCGCATTCAAGACGAACCGCGGCAGGCCCGTTTTCAGGATTGGCTGTTGTCCGACGTGGGCAAGCGTACCGTCGAAAGCTTTGCACCGGCCGAGGGCGGCCCGTTCTCGGCCAGTTTCGAAACGGTCGCTGCGCCTGTGTCCGACGCAATCGAAGGCGACGCCTTGCTGGGCGAAAAGCTGTCGCTGACCCATTGCGGGCGCTGTCACGTGATTGGTCCGCAGAACCGAATGAACGGGTTGGGCTCTACTCCGTCCTTCGCCGTACTGCGCGCGATGCCGGACTGGTCGAACCGGTTCCAGGCGTTCTTCGCCTTGAACCCACATCCGTCCTTTACCCAGATCGAAGGGATCACTGCGCCTTTCGACCCCGAACGCCCCCCGCCCATTCACCCGCTGATGCTGACGCAAGACGAGCTTGAGGCGATCCTGGCGTATGTCTCGGTCATCCGCGCGGCCGATCTGGGGGCGCCGCTCAAGCTTCAGTGATCTTTGCGCTTGCTGAAGTAGTCATCGGTGGTAACGACCTTGGGCTTGGGCTTTGAGGTAAACGGATTATCCTCGCTGTGGAACTGCGCCTGCACACGGCAATCGTCACACATCTGGATCATCTTCGCCTGCTCGGACGTGGCAAACATCGGGTGGCTGCCGGCCAGCTTCTCCATGATCCGTTCGACCGTCGATTTCACCCCGAACAGAGCACCGCATTCGATGCAGGCAAAGGGCTCTTCTTCCTTCAGGACACGCGGCGACAGCGCGCGGTCGCTCAGGTCCAGTTCTGGCACTAGGGTGATCGCGCTTTCGGGACAAATGGTCTTGCACAGCCCGCATTGCAGGCAGGCATCCTGCTGAAAGTTCAGCTGAGGCAAATCGGGATTGTCGATCAATGCGCCCGACGGGCACAGCGACACGCAACTCAGGCACAGGGTGCAGGCCTCGGTGTCCACCTCCACCGCGCCATAGGGCGCGTGTTCCGGCAGAGGCAGCGGCTGAGACGCATCGGGGCGCAGCGCCTGCGCCGCCAGCCGCGTAATCTGGCGCCGGTTGCCCAGCGGCAGCACCGGTTGGGCCAGAGGCTGCGGCACGTCCTGCGCATAGAGCAGATCGGCCAGCGCATCGGGATCGGATTCGTCGATCACTCCAACGACGTCCGCTCCGGCGATGGCCAGCGCCAGCGGCAGTTCGCGCCCCAACGCATCCCGCTCGGTCGTCGGGGCCAGCAGGATATCGACCCGGGCAAAGCCATGAGCCAAGGCAGCCATCATCTCGGCATGTCCAAAGCCGGACACCACCCCCAGTTCCAGCGGGATCACATCGGTAGGCAGCCCGCGCCCGAACCGCGCGGCCAGCCGGATCATCTCGGCCCCGTGGGCATCATGTACCAACAGGCGCGGAGCACGCCCCCCGGCCCGACGGTAGGTCGCCGCCAGGGTCTGCATCCGAGCCAGCAGGGCCGCCACCGGCGGATCCTCGTAGCTGATCGCGGTCGAGGGGCACAGGGCCGCGCATTCACCGCAGCCCGCGCAGACCATCGGGTCGATGGCCACGTGATCTCCGGCCGGGGTGATGGCCCCGGTGGGGCAGATGTCCAGACAGTTGGAACAGCCCACCTGCCCGGCCCGCGAATGAGCGCACAGGGTTGCTTCGAGCCGGACATACAGCGGCTTTTCAAATGTCCCGACCAGCTGCGCCGCGTCAAAGGCCAACCGGGCAACCGCCACAGCATCGCGGGGATCGGCGCGCAGGTAGCCTTCGCGCTTGTCCGGGGCCGTCACGAAAGGCGTCCCCCCCGCCAGGTCGATCAGTACATCGCAACCCGACACCGCACCGTCGCGCGGCGGGGTCCAGGCAAACGCACCGCGCCCCGCCGGATCAATCTGCTGCAACGCATCCAACCGCAGGGTGAACCCGCCCAGCGCCCCCGAGACCGACCGGACCCGCGCGCGCACCACGTCATAGGCCCGGCTGTCAGGCTGCGCATCATCGGTGACGACCACCGTCACCGCCATCGTGTCCGACAGTCGCTGGGCCAGGTCAAAGGCAACCTCACCCGGCCCGATGATGCAGGCGGTGCCTTCGCTGATGACATCCACGCTGGGCGTGATCGGCTGCTGCAACAGAGCCTCGGCGGCCAAGGCGGCCATCTTGGGCATCGCCGCCCGCCCCTGCTCGGACCAGCCGGCCCGGTCGCGCAGATCGACAAAGCCGGGGTGATCCACGCCCAGTTCCTCGGCCAGTTCTTGAAACACTTGAGCCTCTTGCCCGCAGGCGATGACGATCTGGTCATCCGACTGCATCAGCTTGGCCGCAGCGGTCAATTCGGTGGTGCACAGCGCCGTGTGGACCTTGCTGCATTCAGCACCGCAGGCAGCCGATATCCCCTGCCCGTCCAAGGCCTGACTTCCGGCGCAATCGCACAAGACCAATTTGGTGACCATGTTCCCCCCGCATCTTTCCCTTGCCCCTAACCTTAGACCCAAAAGCCGCCCATGCAACGTGTGGCGGCCGGTTCTGGTCAGAAACTCTGCATCGCACGCCAAAGCCAGTTGATCGTCGCCGCGACCCATTTGCGACGACTTTTTTCCAAATCACGACCATTTCAGGCCGCTGCGGACTTGGCACGTGGCCCATTTGTGTACCATAGTGAACCTAAGGGAAAGCAGGGGAGAGCTTTTCCGGGGAGGATCAAAGTGGCCGAGGCCGCAAAACAGATCGAAATGCCGGTTGGCGTCGTCGTGCGCAAGACACCGGGGGTCACACGCTGGGCCCGGTGGAATTGGCGCGCGGTAGCGGTGCTGCCCGGCGCCCCGCCCGCTGATTGGGTCGAACTGCGCCGCGAGAGCGATGCGGTCGAATACCACGCCGCCACCCTGCCCTTGAAACTCTGGTCCGATGAGACCGAGGCCTATATGGCCAATCTCTCGGACAGCCAGCCCTCCCTTTACCTTGTCCTGCGTGACGATGCCGAAGGTGATCGCCCGCTGAACGCGTTTCTGATCACCGCCTCACCTTATGAAGGGCAGGACTATGCCGATACCGGTGAAGAGATCGTGGAAAAGATCCCGATGACCGAAGGCCTGATTGCCTGGGTGCGCGATTTCACTCTGGCCCATCACCACGATGAGGTGTTCGTCAAACGCCGCCGCGACAAGAAACGGGTGGATCTTGTGGAAAACGGCAAGGGCGATGCGCGCATCCGGCAGGCCTCGGATGTCTACCGCGCCCCGCGGAGGGCCGTGCAATGAGCGCTCGTCAGGATTTCTGGTCTCGCCGCAAGGCCGCCGTGCAGGCCGAAGCGTATTCCGAACAAGAGGCCCTGACCGCGCAGGAGATCGCCGCGCGGCAGGCCGAACTGGAAGAAAAGACCGACGCCGAGATTTTGGCCAATCTTGACCTGCCCGACCCTGACCTTCTGCAGGCGGGCGACGATGTTTCGGGCTTCATGGCCAAGACCGTGCCGGACCGTCTGCGCCGTCGCGCCTTGCGGCGCTTGTGGCGGTTGAACCCGGTGCTGGCGAATGTGGACGGGCTGGTCGATTACGGCGAGGACTACACCGACGCCGCCTGCGTGGTCGAAAACCTGCAGACGGCTTATCAGGTGGGCAAAGGCATGTTGCGCCATATCGAGGCGCTGGCCGAGCAGACGGAGGCCGAGGAACAACCGGTCAAGGCCGAAGCCGAGCCGGCAACCGAAACGCCTGAGCCTGAAGCCGAGCCCGCGCCCCATGTCGAAGTGGCAGACTCCATCCAACCGGATGAGGACGAACGCCCCCCGGCCCCGCGGCGCATGAAATTCGAATTCGAAGGATGACCCGATGAACATTCGCGACCCGCAGACGTTCGAGATTTCCGCCGAGGACCGTCTGCGCGCGGATTTCTACAACTTTCTGGGCCTGCTGCTGGCCACACCACCCGACCAGACCCTGTTGAGCCAGATCGCTGCGCTGTCGGGGGACGAGACTGATCTGGGTCAGGCCATTCAGGCCATGGCCCGCGTGGCCAAGGTGACCAAGCCCGAAGCGGCCGAGCGCGAGTTCAACGCGCTGTTCATTGGGCTGGGGCGCGGAGAACTGCTGCCCTATGCCAGCTTCTACCTGACCGGGTTCCTGAACGAGAAACCGCTGGCGCAGCTACGCAACGACATGGCGGCGCGGGGCATCACCCGGGCGGCAAACGTGTTCGAACCCGAAGACAACATCGCCTCGCTGATGGAGATGATGGGCGGCATGATCGTCGGCCGTTTCGGCGGCCCGGCCGCGTTGGAAGATCAAAAGACGTTCTGGAACAAGCATATCGGCCCCTGGGCCGAGCACTTTTTCTCGGACCTGGAAGCAGCCGAGCATTCGGTTCTCTATGCCTCGGTCGGCACCGCCGGCCGGGTCTTCATGGAGATCGAACGCGAGGCCTTCCGCATGACGACGCACTAGGCGGCCGTCATTCGCTGGCGCCCCGGCGGGCGCTGAACCGCAAATGGGAAAGGAGGATCCCATGAGCAAGACCAAGGAGACCGGCGCCAGCCGCCGCGACTTCCTGAAACTGGCGGGCACCGCGGCCCCGGCAGCCGTTGCAGCGGCCAGCCTGGGAACGGAGGCCGAAGCGGCCGAGCAACCCTCGGACGAGACCCGCATTCAGGACACGGCGCATACCCGCGCCTATTTCGACAGCGCGCGCTTCTAGGCCGCCCCGGCGACGCCCGGCGCAGGTCCGGACGTGGTCACACTCGGCTGACGGTTGCGATTGGCCCTGACGTCGATTTCGAAACACCAAGCCAGCCATGGTCAACATGGCCAGCAAGGGAGGAAGGAAATGCTTAGGAAAAAGACCAACGGGGTTGCGAGACGCCCCCAGCGGACAAGTATCCTGTCCCAAATCGGCGAAAAGAGCGTCGATCGCCGCGCGTTCCTGCGTGGCTCGGGCCTGACGATCGGCGGCCTGGCCGCGATCAGCGCCACGGGTGGAACCGTGTCGCCCGCCAGCGCCCAGACCGCAGCCAACACGGCTGTCGAGAACATCAAATCCGTCTGCACGCATTGCTCGGTCGGCTGTACCGTGGTTGCCGAGGTGCAGAACGGCGTCTGGATCGGGCAGGAACCCGGTTGGGACAGCCCATTCAACCTGGGCGCTCACTGTGCAAAGGGGGCCGCTGTCCGTGAACACGCCCATGGCGAGCGCCGCCTGAAATACCCGATGAAGAAAGAGGGTGGCGAGTGGAAGCGCATCAGCTGGGAAGAGGCGATCAACGAGATCGGCGACGGCATGATGAGCATCCGCGAGGAAAGCGGGCCTGACAGCGTCTATTGGCTGGGTTCGGCCAAGCACAACAACGAACAGGCCTACTTGTTCCGCAAGTTCGCGGCCTACTGGGGCACCAACAACGTGGATCACCAGGCGCGGATCTGCCACTCGACCACCGTTGCGGGTGTTGCGAATACATGGGGCTACGGCGCCATGACCAACAGCTACAACGACATCCACAATTCCAAGGCGATCTTCATCATCGGCGGCAACCCGGCCGAGGCGCACCCGGTCTCGCTGCTGCACGTCCTGCGCGCGAAAGAGCAGAACAACGCCCCGCTGATCGTCTGCGATCCGCGCTTTACGCGCACCGCGGCCCATGCCGACGAATATGTCCGCTTCCGCCCCGGCACCGACGTGGCGCTGATCTGGGGCATCCTGTGGCACATCTTCGACAACAGCTGGGAAGACAAAGAGTTCATCCGCACCCGTGTCTGGGGCATGGACCAGATCCGCGAAGAGGTCGCCAACTGGACCCCCGAAGAGACCGAGCGCGTCACCGGCGTGCCGGGATCGCAGCTCAAGCGCGTGGCGCGGACGCTGGCCAACAACCGTCCCGGCACCGTGATCTGGTGCATGGGCGGCACCCAGCACACCAACGGCAACAACAACACGCGCGCCTATTGCGTGCTGCAGTTGGCGTTGGGCAACATGGGCACCTCTGGCGGCGGTACGAACATCTTCCGCGGCCATGACAACGTGCAAGGCGCAACCGATCTGGGCGTTCTGTCCCACACCCTGCCCGGCTATTACGGCCTGTCCGCAGGCGCATGGGGTCATTGGGCCCGCGTCTGGGGCGAGGAACCGGAGTGGCTGGCTGGCCAGTTCGCAATGGTCAAGGACAAGGACGGCAAGGACAAGTCGCTGCAGAACGAACGGGGCATCCCGGTTTCGCGCTGGATCGACGGTGTTCTGGAAGATCCCGAGAACATGGATCAGCCCAACAACGTCCGCGCCATGGTACTGTGGGGTCACGCGCCCAACTCGCAGACCCGGATGGTCGAAATGAAGACGGCGATGGAAAAGCTGGACATGCTGGTCGTGATCGACCCGTATCCCACCGTTTCCGCCGTGCTGCATGACCGGACCGATGGCGTCTATCTGCTGCCGGCCTGTACGCAGTTCGAAACCCGTGGCTCGGTCACGGCCTCGAACCGCTCGCTTCAGTGGCGCGACAAGGTGGTCGATCCGCTGTTCGAAAGCCTGCCGGACGAGGTCATCATGGCCAAGTTCGCCAACAAGTTCGGCTGGGCCGACCGGCTCTTCCGCAATATCGAGATGGAGGACCCCGAAACCCCGAATGTCGAAAGCATCACGCGCGAGTTCAACGCGGGGCTGTGGACGATCGGCTATACCGGTCAGTCGCCAGAGCGGATCAAAAGCCATATGGCCAACCAGCACACGTTCGACAGAACCACGCTGCAGGCGGTGGGCGGTCCGAATGACGGCGAATATTACGGTCTGCCGTGGCCGTGCTGGGGCACCGCCGAGATGGGGCATCCGGGGACGCCAAACCTCTATGACATGTCCAAACCGGTGGCCGAGGGCGGCCTGACCTTCCGCGCACGTTTCGGCGTCGAGCGTGACGGTCAGAACCTGCTGGCCGAAGGGGTCTACAGCGTCGGCTCGGAAATCCAGGACGGATACCCCGAGTTCACGATGCAGATGCTGATGGATTTGGGCTGGGATGGCGACCTGACGGCCGAGGAACGCGCGGCCATCGACGCAGTGGCCGGGCCCAAGACCAACTGGAAGACCGACCTGTCGGGCGGCATCCAGCGGGTGGCCATCAAGCATGGCTGTGCGCCCTTCGGCAACGCCAAGGCCCGCACCGTGGTCTGGACCTTCCCGGATCCGATCCCGCTGCACCGCGAGCCGCTGTACACGCCGCGGCGCGATCTGGTGGCTGACTATCCCACCTACGAGGACCGCCAGGCCTATCGCCTTCCGACCTTGTATGCTTCGATCCAGAAGAACGACTTTTCAAAGGATTACCCGATAATCCTAACGTCAGGTCGTCTGGTCGAATATGAAGGTGGCGGCGACGAGACACGGTCGAACCCGTGGCTGGCCGAGCTGCAGCAGGACATGTTCGTCGAGATCAATCCGCGTGACGCCAACAACCTTGGCATTCGCGACGGATCGCAGGTCTGGGTCGAAGGTCCCGAGGGTGGCAAGGTCAAGGTGATGGCGATGCTGACCGAAAGGGTCGGTGCCGGCGTGGCCTTCATGCCCTTCCACTTTGGCGGCCATTTCCAGGGCGCGGACCTGAGGGAGAAATACCCGAAAGGCGCCGACCCGTACGTGCTGGGTGAAAGCACCAACACCGCCCAGACCTATGGCTATGATTCAGTGACCCAGATGCAGGAGACCAAAGCGACTCTCTGCAAGATCTGGGCAGCGTAAGGAGGACGACAATGGCTAGAGCAAAGTTTCTCTGCGACGCTGAACGCTGCATCGAGTGCAACGCCTGCGTGACTGCGTGCAAGAACGAACACGAGGTTCCGTGGGGCATCAACCGCCGCCGGGTGGTGACGATCAATGACGGCAAACCGGGTGAACGTTCGATCTCGGTTGCCTGCATGCATTGTTCGGATGCGCCTTGCATGGCGGTGTGCCCGGTCGACTGCTTCTATCAGAACGAAGAAGGCGTCGTCCTGCACTCCAAGGACCTGTGCATCGGCTGCGGCTATTGCTTCTATGCGTGCCCGTTCGGCGCGCCGCAATACCCGCAGGCCGGCAACTTCGGATCGCGCGGCAAGATGGACAAATGTACCTTCTGCGCCGGCGGCCCCGAGGAAACGCACTCGACCGCAGAGTTCGCCAAATACGGCCGCAACCGGATCGCCGAGGGCAAACTGCCCATCTGCGCCGAGATGTGTTCGACCAAGGCCCTGCTTGCCGGTGACGGCGACGTGGTCTCGGCCATCTACCGCGAACGCGTCGTGGCGCGCGGGTTCGGCTCGGGCGCCTGGGGTTGGGGCACGGCCTACGACCAGAAGGACGGCTGAGACCTCAGCCTGACAACACGGGTGACCCGCGCAGGTGGGTCACCCGATTTTGGATTGATACCGAGGTTCCGATGCTGCGCATTTTTCTGGCTTTGACGTTGACACTTGGGATCGCGCACGGCGCGCTTGCACAGGACACGACCGGCACAGACGAACCAACCGATGCCCCGCGCGCGCAGACCGGTGGCGCCACGACGCTCGAGGATATTCTGGCCCGGCAACGCGGCGAGAAGGTCGACAACAGCTATCGCGCACAGAATACCGGGCAAGGCAATGCCGAAGGGTTGCTGGGTCAGTTGGGTACACGCGGTGTGGCTTCGGACAGTGATGTGTATCGCGCCATCCGCTATGGCTCAGCCGATGTCACCGTTTCGACCAAGGGGCCTGCTGCCGGCGTGTTGATCCAGGATGGCGGCATGTGGTGGTGGACTTTCCGCACCGGTCCGCTGCGTGAATACGGAACCTACATTCTGGGCGGGATGCTGGTCGTTCTGCTTCTGTTTTTCCTGATCCGCGGCCGCATCCGCATCGATGGTGAGAAAACAGGCCGCACGGTCACCCGGTTTTCAGGATTTGAAAGGTTCGGGCACTGGCTGTTTGCCGGCTCGTTCCTGATACTTGGATTGACCGGTCTGCTGACGCTCTATGGCCGGGATTTCCTGATCCCACTGTTCGGCAAGGAAGGGTTCGCCACCATCGCGCAAGGCTGCAAGTGGTTGCACAACAATCTGGCCTGGGCCTTCATGCTGGGATTGGTCATCATCACCGTGAACTGGATCGCCCACAACATCCCCAACCGGACCGACCTGAAATGGTTGGCGGCGGGCGGCGGATTGTTCACCAAAGGCAGCCACCCCCCGGCCAAGAAATTCAACGCTGGTCAAAAGATCATTTTCTGGCTGTGCATCCTGCTTGGCGTCTCGATCAGCCTGTCGGGTCTGTCGCTGCTGTTCCCGTTCGAGCTTCCGATGTTCGCCAAGACGTTTTCGATCGCCAACTCGACCGGGTTGCCCCAACTGATAGGGTTGGACCTGCCCACGCAGATGTCTCCGCAGGAAGAGATGCAATATGCCCAGATCTGGCACGTTATGGTCGCCTATGCCTTCATCGCCATCATTCTGGCGCATATCTACCTCGGCTCGGTCGGCATGGAGGGCGCGTTTGACGCCATGGGTACCGGCGAGGTCGAAGAGCAATGGGCGCGCGAGCACCATTCGCTGTGGCTGGAAGAGGTAAAGGCGCAGGAGGCCAGCGACGGCGCGGCCTCGCCTGCCGAATAGATGCGCGGGCTGGCTTTGGCGCTGGCCCTGCTGCCGCTGCCGCTGGCGGCGGATTTCTACACGCTCAAGGGCCATGGCGGACCGATCATGGACATCGCCGCAGCCCCGGACGGACGCATTGCCACCGCCAGTTTCGACAATTCCGTGGGCCTGTGGTCCGGGCAGCAGCCGGACTGGCTGGAAGGTCACGAGGCTGCCGTGAACGCGGTGGTTTTCAACGGCACCGCGATCTATTCGGCCGGCGACGACTTTACCCTGCGCCGTTGGCCCGGTGGACAGGTCGTTGGTCAGCACAAGGGCAAGGTCGTCGGGCTTGCTGCCTCAAAGACCCTTGTGGCGACTGCCAGTTGGGATGGGACCATCGGCCTGTGGCCCACCGAGGGCGGAGCGGCCAAGGTGCTGGGCCCTACAGGCAGCGGCGTCAACGCGGTGGCCTTCGCGCCGGACGGGCAGTCGCTGTATTCCGCTGGGGTCGACGGCAGCCTGCGGGTCTGGGACGTCACGACAGGAACCGAGACCGCGCGGCTGGTCGAGCATGGTTTCGGCATCAACGAATTGGTCCTGAACGCGCAAGACGGTTGGATCGCCTATGGCGCGGTCGATGGCGTGACCCGCATTCTTGACCTTACCACCGGGGCCGAGCGTGATTTCACGCTGGACCGCCGCCCGATCCTTGCGCTCGCCCTCAGCCCGGATCGGTCGCTGCTGGCGGTGGGCGATGGTGAGGGCTACATCATGGTCATCGACACGCAGGACTGGCGGATCGCGCAGGACTTCCGGGCAACGCTGCGCGGCCCGGTCTGGGCACTGGCCTTTTCGCCCGATGGTGAAAACCTGCACGCGGGCGGGCTGGATCAGGCCATGTACAGCTGGCCGGTGGCCGCGCTGGGGTCACAGGAACGGATGGCCAGCCAAGAGCCGAGTTTCCTGAAGGACCCCGAAGAAATGCAAAACGGAGAACGGCAGTTCGCCCGGAAATGCTCGATCTGCCACAGCCTGACGCCGGACGATCAGCGCCGGGCCGGACCGACCCTGCATGGCGTATTCGGGCGTCAGGCCGGGACACTGCCCGGCTACGTCTACTCGGAAACGCTGCAAGGGTCTGATATCATTTGGAACGAACAGACGATAAACGCTCTTTTCGATCAGGGACCGGACCACTACATTCCGGGATCGAAGATGCCGATGCAGCGGATCGCGCAGGCGCAGGACCGCACCGACCTGATT
This sequence comes from Ruegeria sp. BJ5, assembly GCF_056537865.1. Taxonomy (NCBI): domain Bacteria; kingdom Pseudomonadati; phylum Pseudomonadota; class Alphaproteobacteria; order Rhodobacterales; family Roseobacteraceae; genus Ruegeria; species Ruegeria sp. BJ5. The sequence continues at coordinate 219,548 of NZ_JBQFSH010000001.1, read as the reverse complement.
GAATTTCTGCGCAGCGCGACAGCGCCCGCAGACTAAGCCGGAGGATAAGATGAAAGCCTTTCTTGCAGCTGCCGCCGCAATGGTCGTCATTACTGCCGCCGCACCGATGGTTTTGAAGCAACTCGGACACTCAGCGGCCGAGGCACAGACCGGCTCCTCGGTGCGACTAGACTGAATGTCCGAATTCCTGACCACACGAGAGTTGGCGGACCTGCTGCGCATTGGCGAACGCAAGGCTTATGATCTGGCGTCTTCGGGCGAAGTGCCCTGCGTGAAAGCGATGGGCAAACTTCTCTTTCCCCGGGCTGAAGTACTGGCCTGGCTCAATGCGTCGCGTACCGGGCCGCACACGGTCAAACCGCCCCTGCCCGACATCGTGGCTGGCAGCCATGACCCCCTTTTGGATTGGGCGCTCCGCGAAAGCGGCTCGGGGTTGGCCACCTATTACGACGGCTCATTCGACGGGCTGAACCGCCTTGCGCGACGTGACGCACAAGCCGCGGTACTGCACATCCATGAACCGGGCGGGTTCAACGTCAATTCCGTCCGCGATGCGCTGGGAGAGGCGCCCGTGGTACTGTACGAGGTCGCAAGCCGCCAGCGCGGCCTGTTGCTGGCCCCCGGGGTTCAGGGAATTTCCGATTTTGGTGATCTGAAAGGCCGCCGTGTCGTGCTGCGCCAGGACAGTGCCGCCAGTCAGCACTTGTTCGATGCCCAGTTGCGAAGCTGCGGTCTGAGCCGCGCCGATCTTGACGCCCTGCCGACTTGCGCCCGCACCGAAGAGGAACTGGCAATCGCTCTGCATGACCGGAAGGCCGAGGCAGGATTCGGCATCGGAGCCTTGGCGCGCCTCTACGGGTTGGGCTTCATTCCAACCCATTCCGAACGTCTCGACCTCGCCATCTGGCGGCGGTCCTGTTTCGATCCGCCGATGCAGAAACTGCTGACTTTTTTGGGAACGGACAAATTCAGGCGTCGCGCAGATGAATTGGGCGGATACGATCTGTCCGGCTTGGGACAGATCCATCACAACGGCGCAAGTGACTGACCGGCCCTATTGCTGCGCGTTCGGAAAAAAGAGCTGCTCACCGTTCAATTTGTACGCCGCGATCGCTTCCTGACCGTCGGGGCCAGTGAGCCAGTCGATGAACCTTCTTCCCGCGGCCGCCCGGACCCGCGGATGCTTTTCGGGGTTCACGAGGATCACTCCGTATTGATTGAACAACCGAGGATCGCCTTCGACCAGAACCTCAAGGTTTCCCTTGTTGCCGAACGACAGCCATGTGGCCCTATCGGTCAGAGCATAGGCATCCATGCCCGCAGCCAGGTTGAGCGTCGCACCCATGCCCGACCCGGTCTCGCGGTACCACTCGCCCGAAGACAAGGTCGGGTCCGTTCCGGACAGGCTCCAAAGAGCCTTCTCCGCCTTGTGGGTCCCGCTGTCATCCGCGCGCGACGCGAACGGAGCTTTGGCCTGCGCGATCGCTGCCAACGCGGCCACTGCGTCGTCGCCGCCTTTGATCTTGGCCGGGTCCGATTTCGGCCCCACCAAGACAAAATCGTTGTACATCACGTCCCGCCGCTCGACACCCCAGCCGTCGGCCACGAATTGCTCTTCCGCTGGCTTGGCATGCACCAGCAGAACGTCACCGTCGCCGTTGATCGCGTTTCGGATCGCCTGCCCTGTCCCCACGGCCACAACACGGACATCGATCCCGCTTTCCGCCTCGAACCCCGGGAGGATAAAGTCCAGAAGGCCGGAATTCTGCGTCGATGTCGTGGACTGCACGACAATGAATGGTTCTTCGGCCGCTGCCGGACCGGCCAACAGCCCGAACAGGATCATTGCGCTTTTGATTGCTGCGCGAAACATGGATTGCCTCCGGTTGTTGTTATGTGACCAGCCAGCCCGCCAGATACTGGCGCGATGCCTGACATTGTGGCGCTTCCAGCACCTGTTTGGCGGTGCCATGCTCGACCACGCGCCCGCCCTGCATCATCACGATATCCGCCGCCAGCCGACGGGCTTGCCCGACGTCGTGGGTGACCATCACGATCCGCACCCCCCGGGCCGAGGCGCGCAGGATCATCGCCTCGATCATTTGGGTCGCCGCGGGATCGAGGGCGCTGGTGGGTTCGTCCAGGAACAGGGTCTCGGGGCCAAGCGCAAGCGCGCGAAGGATGGCCAGACGCTGTGCCTCGCCACCCGACAGCGAGCGCGCCGACTGCCGGGCCTTGGTCTCAAGCCCTCCTTCGGCCAGAAGCTCCTGGATCCGGTTTTTCCGAGCAGCCCTGCCGAGCCCCAGCCGTTTCAAAACAAAGTCCAGATTGGCAGACACCGATCGGCGCAGCAGAACCGGTTGCTGGAACACCATCGCCTGCCGGGCCTTGTGGGCCGCATTCAGAATTCCGCCATCCTGCAGAACCTGCCCCGCATCGGCCTTGATCAAACCATGCAGGCAACGCAGCAGCAGGCTTTTGCCAGCACCGTTCGGCCCAAGGATCAAAGTCGGGCCCGGACCATCCATCATCAGCTGCGGGACATCCAGCAACAGCTTGCCATTGCGTTCCACTCGTAGCCCATCGGCCTGCAGACAATTGGGCATGTCCGGCATCAGATCACGCATGGCGCAACCCTTCCTGCTCGGTCCGAAGCGTCAGGGCGCTGACTGCAGCATTCACGGCCACCGCGATTCCGATCAGGATCGTCCCCAAGGCCAGCGCCAAGGCCAAGTTGCCCTTCGAGGTTTCCAACGCAATCGTCGTCGTCATGACCCGTGTCACGTGGTTGATGTTGCCGCCGACGATAATCACCGCGCCGACTTCGGCGATGGCTCGTCCGAACCCGGCCAGCAAGGCAGTCACCAACGCCAGACGCGCGTCCCACAAAAGCACCGGCACCGAGGCCAACCGCGACACTCCCAACGAACGCAACTGTTCCGAATATTCCTCGGCCAGCATCTCGATCACCTGCCGCGTCAACGCCGCGACGATCGGGGTCACCAGCACTGTTTGGGCGATGATCATGGCGGTTGGGGTGTACAAAAGCTCCAGCACGCCCAGCGGGCCCGAACGGGACAGCATCAGGTAGACGAGCAGGCCGACGACAACCGGAGGAAAGCCCATCAGAGCGTTCATCAGAATGATCAACGCGCGCCGTCCGGGAAAGCGGGCCACCGCCAAGGCCGCGCCAACCGGCATCCCGATCACGGCTGAAATCAACACAGCCAGCACCGAAACTTGCAGCGACAGCATCACGATCGCCCAAAGGTCCGGATCCCCGGTCAGGATCAGGTGGCCTGCTTGGCTGAATTGTGATGCAAAATCCTGCATTTTATTCCCAAATCCACCAATTTTCGTAGGGATCGCAAAATCTTACAGGAATAATAGAGGAAACTGCCTCTGAAGACAGTTAAATTCCGACATCCGCAAAAACAAACGCGGCCCACAGGGGGCCGCGCTGAATTGTTGCCATGGTACAGCCAATCAGTTCAGGGCTGCATCCGTGATCTGGCTGGTCCACGCGCCTTCGGGCTTTTTAGTGATCACCGGGTCCGAGCCGCCGGCCAGCAGCGTGTTCACCGTGCGCTCGAAATCAGCCGGATCCAACGCGCCATTCGAACCGGCGGTCAGCTTGGCGATTTCGCCCATCATGCGCTTCTGGTGTTCCTCGGTCTGAGCACCGGTCGCATCGTTCTCCAACACGAATTCGGCGGCTTCGTCCGGGTTCTCCTCGGCGTATTTCCAGCCTTTCATCGAAGCGCGCACAAAGCGTTCCATCTTGTCGACGAAGGCCGGATCGCTGAGGTTTTCTTCAAGCACGTACAGGCCATCTTCCAGCGTGGCAACGCCCTGGTCTTCATACTTGAAGGTCACCAGTTCGTCGGGGCTGACGCCGGCGTCGATCACCTGCCAGTATTCATTGTAGGTCATGGTGCTGATGCAATCGGCCTGACGCTGCAGCAGCGGGTCGACGTTGAAGCCCTGCTTCAGAACCTCGACGCCGTTCTCGCTCTTGCCGCCGGTGTCGATGCCCAGCTGGCTCATCCAGCTCATGAACGGGAATTCATTGCCGAAGAACCAGACGCCCAGCGTGCGGTTCTTGAGGTCCTCGGGCGAGGAAATGCCCGCGTCCTTCCAGCAGGTCAGCATCATGCCCGAGCTCTTGAAGGGCTGCGCAATGTTGACCAGCGGCAGGCCCTTTTCGCGTGCGGCCAGCGCGGCGGGCATCCATTCCACGGTGACATCAGCGCCACCGCCCGCGATCACCTGCGTGGGCGCGATGTCGGGGCCGCCGGGCAGGATGGTGACATCCAGCCCCTCTTCTTCGTAAAACCCCTTGTCCTTTGCGACGTAGTAGCCCGCGAACTGGGCCTGGGTGACCCATTTCAATTGCAGCGTCACCTCGTCTGCGGCAAAGGCCGAACTTGCGGCGAATCCTAGGGCGGCTATGGCCCCGGTCAGTAGCTTGTTCATCTTCATCTTCTCCTAGTTGCTAGTGCTGCCCCGTTATCGGGGTCTGTTGAATTGTTGTTCCGCTTAACTGCGTTGTGACGGGTGCCAGAAGGTCACCAATTTCTCGATCATGGCGACCAGACCGTAGAAGGCGGTCCCGGCCAGTGCCGCGACCACGATTTCCGCCCAGACCATGTCCAGCGACAATTGCCCGACACTGGTCGAGATCCGGAACCCCATGCCCAAGGTGGGCGAGCCGAAGAACTCTGCCACGATAGCGCCGATCAGGGCCAGCGTGGTGGAAATTTTCAACCCGTTGAAAATAAACGGCATGGCCGCGGGCAGCCGCAGCTTCAGAAAGCTCTGCCAATAGGTTGCGGCATAGGTCTCCATCAGGTCGCGCTGCATTGCGGTGGCCTCGCGCAGGCCGGCCACCGTGTTCACCAGCATCGGGAAAAAGACCATCACCACGACCACAGCAGCCTTCGAATGCCAGTCGAACCCGAACCACATTACAAGGATCGGCGCGGTACCCACGATCGGCAGCGCGGCCACGAAATTGCCCACCGGCAGCAGGCCCAGGCGCAGGAAATCCCACCGGTCCACGGCGATTGCCATCAGGAAGGCGGCGCCGCATCCGATGATATAGCCGCTGAGCGCGCCCTTGATGATGGTCTGCACGAAATCGGCCCACAGGATCGGCAAGCTGTCCCAGAACCGGTCCCAGATCACCGAAGGCGCCGGCAGGATCACCAGAGGCACATCGAGCCCGCGCACCAGCATTTCCCAAACCCCGATGACGGTCAGGCCGAAGATCAGCGGAGCAAGAATGCGCACCGTCCGCGTGTCGGCATAAGGTCCGCTGGCCAGGCGGGTGTTCAGCCACCAACCGGCCAACCACAAAAGGATTGCAAGACCGACCATCATCATTGCGTCATCCCCATGCGTTTCAACACCGCGCGCTCGATCAGGCCCAACAGGCCCACAAGACAGGCCGCCAGAATGGCCGCGGCAAACAGCGCCGACCAGATCTGCACCGTTTGGCCATAGTAGCTGCCGGCCAGCAGACGCGCGCCCAGCCCCGCCACGGCGCCGGTCGGCAGTTCGCCGACGATGGCCCCCACCAGCGACGCGGCGATCCCGATCTTGAGAGAGGCGAACAGATAGGGCATCGAGGCCGGCAGGCGCAGTTTCCAGAACGCCTGCCCGTTGCTTGCATTGTAGGTGCGCAGCAGGTCCAACTGCATCGCATCGGGGCTGCGCAGGCCCTTGACCATGCCGACGACCACCGGGAAAAAGCTCAGATAGGCCGAGATCACCGCCTTGGGGATGATCCCCTGAATGCCGATCGAATACAGCACCACGATGATCATCGGCGCCAATGCGATGATGGGGATGGTCTGGCTGACGATGGCCCAGGGCATGACCGACAGGTCCATCACCCGACTGTGCACGATCCCCACCGCCAGCAGGATGCCCAGCCCCGTGCCGATGGCAAAGCCCAAGATCGTCGCGCTGAGCGTCACCCAGCCGTGATAGACCAATGACCGTTTCGAGGTGATCTTCTTCTGAACCGTGGTCTCCCACAGTTCGATGCCCACCTGATGCGGTGCGGGCAGACGCGGCCGATCCTGCGCCCAGGTCGCCGGAACGGCAAAGCTGTTGCGCAGCGCCAGACCGATTTCCCCCATGTCGCGGCGGTCTTTGGCCGAGGGCGGAACCACTTCGGCCCCGGCCCGTTCCTGTTCAGTTAGAACGCCCTTGATGTTCATCGGAATGCAGGCCGCGTACCAGATGACGATGATGGCCAGCAGAACGGTCAGAACGGCAACAAGCTGCTTCATGCGTGCCACTCCATCCGCACGACGGGGACGGTCTCGGGCGGCGTTGCGGCCTCGGTCCCGGTCTCGACAAAGCCCTCGCGGCGATAGAACCGTTGCGCGGCGGCATTCGGTTGATGGGCCGTCAGCCACAGAAAGCTGCGCCCCTGTTTTGCCCGGTCCAGCAGGCGCTTGCCGATGCCCTGCCCGGTCCGCAGGCAATACAGCGCGCCGACCTTCTGCGCCGCAGGATCGACCGACATGTAGCAATCGACGGGGTCGCCCACGACCCACATCTCGCGGTCCGGGAAGGCCTGCGCGATCAGCGCCTCCAACTCCTGTTGGGGCAGTTCATCCGTCATCCACTCGGTCTGGCAGACCCAGGTCGAAACCACCGCCGCGCAGGCCGGCACATCCGCCTCGGTCGCGCGTCTGATGTCATCCCTGCCCATCACACATCGTCCCCATGCCCGGCGCGCAGCCCTTCGCGCACCCGATGCGCGACGTCGATGAATTCGGGCGTGTCGCGGATGTCCAGCGGCCGTTCCCTAGGCAGCGGGCTGTCGATCACATCGGTAATCCGCCCGGGGCGCGGGCTCATCACCACGATCTTGGTGCTCAGATACACCGCCTCGGGGATCGAGTGGGTGACAAACCCAATCGTCTTGCCGGTGCGCGCCCACAGCGCCAGAAGCTGTTCGTTGAGGTGATCGCGCACGATCTCGTCCAGTGCGCCGAAAGGCTCATCCATCAACAGAATATCGGCGTCGAAGGCCAGTGCCCGGGCGATGCTGGCCCGTTGCTGCATCCCACCCGAAAGCTGCCAGGGGAATTTTCCACCAAAACCTGCAAGATCAACAAGTTCCAGAACGTTATTCACCCGTTCTTCCTGCTCCTGCGCCGAGTATCCCATGATCTCGAGCGGCAGTTTGATGTTCTTGGCGATGGTCCTCCATGGGTACAGGCCCGCCGCCTGAAACACATAGCCGTAGGCCCGGTTCCGGCGGGCCTCGTCCGGGGGCATGCCGTTGACGGTCAGCGTGCCGCTCGTCGGCGTTTCCAGCGCAGCGACACAGCGCAGAAAGGTCGTCTTGCCACAGCCCGAAGGGCCAATGAAACTGACGAATTCGCCCTTGTCGACCGCCAGGTTCACGTCCTTGAGGGCGTGCACGGGTCCGTCATTGGTCTGGAAGGTCAGGTCGAGGTTCTTTGCCTCGATCACGGGCTGGGTATTGCTTTCCGATGTCATCCTACTGCCTTGAAGTTTTGGCTTTTTTGCCCGTTCGGTAACCTTTGTGCATCATACCCCCGTCGCCGGGATGCCCGACCTCTCAACCGGGCGCGGGGCGGTCAGCTCTTTCCAGGTGCTCAGCGCCTTGTTCACGGTGGTGTTGGCCTCGCGCGCGACGAATTTGCCATGGCCTTCCTGCGTTCGGATCTCGCCATCATGCACCGCCACCTGTCCACGGGTCAGGGTAAAGCGCGGCAGGCCCTTGACCGCGTGCCCCTCGAACACGTTGTAGTCGATCGCCGACTGCTGCGTCGCCGCACTTATGGTCTTGGTCTTGTCCGGGTCCCACACCACCAGATCGGCATCTGCGCCCACCAGAACGGCGCCCTTTTTCGGATAGCAATTCAATATCTTGGCGATATTTGTTGAAGTCACGGCCACGAATTCGTTCGGCGTCAGCCGCCCGGTCGCCACGCCATGGGTCCACAGCATCGGCATCCGATCCTCAAGGCCGCCCGTGCCGTTGGGTATCTTGGTGAAATCGCCCACGCCGAACCGTTTCTGCTCGGTCGTGAAGGCGCAGTGATCGGTGGCCACCACGCTCAGCGAGCCTGACTGCAGCCCCGCCCACAGGCTGTCCTGGTGCTGCTTGTTGCGGAACGGCGGGCTCATCACCCGGCGCGCGGCGTGATCCCAATCGGGATGCGCATATTCGCTGTCGTCCAGCGTCAGGTGCTGGATCAGAGGCTCGCCCCAGACGCGCTTGCCCTGCATCCGAGCCCGGCGGATGGCCTCATGCGCCTCTTCGCACGAGGTGTGCACCACATAGAGCGGCACACCGGCCATGTCGGCGATCATGATGGCGCGGTTGGTGGCCTCGCCCTCGACCTGCGGCGGGCGCGAATAGGCATGGGCCTCGGGGCCGGTATTGCCTTCGGCCAGCAGCTTGGCCTGCAACTCGGCCACCACGTCGCCGTTTTCGGCATGGACCATCGCGATCCCGCCCAGCTCGGCCAGCCGCTTGAACGAGGCAAACAGCTCGTCGTCATTGACCATCAGTGCGCCTTTGTAGGCCATGAAATGCTTGAACGTGTTGATGCCCCGCTGTTCGATCACGGTTTTCAGATCGTCGAACACCTGTTCGCCCCACCACGTCACGGCCATGTGGAAGGAATAGTCGCAATTGGCGCGGGTCGATTTGTTGTCCCAGCGTTTGAGCGCATCCAGCAGGCTTTCGCCCGGGTTCGGCAGCGCGAAGTCCACCACCATGGTCGTGCCGCCGGCCAGCGCCGCGCGGGTGCCGCTTTCGAAATCATCGCTGGAATAGGTTCCCATGAATGGCATTTCCAGATGCGTGTGCGGGTCGATCCCGCCGGGCATGACATAACAGCCGGTCGCATCCAGTTGCTCATCCCCCTTCAGATCCGGCCCGATTTCGGTGATCACGCCACCTTCGATCTTGACGTCGGCCTTGTAGGTCAGATCCGCGGTAACGACGGTTCCGTTCTTGATGACTGTGCTCATGTTCAACTCCCTGCGGGCGCGTCTGTTGCGCCTCTATTGGTTTTCCAGCGGATTGGGGGCGCGCGGCCCCGGCTACTCCACGATCTCGGCGGTTTCGACGACCGCGTGGAACAGGACATCCGCCCCGGCGGTTGCCCATTCCTTGCTGATTTCCTCGGCCTCGTTGTGGCTCAGGCCATCCACGCAGGGGCACATCACCATCGCGGTCGGCGCCACGCGGTTGATCCAGCAGGCATCGTGCCCCGCGCCCGAAATGATGTTGGTATGCGAATAGCCCAGCCGCTCGGCCGCATTGCGCACGGCGGCGACGCAGGTCTCGTCGAATTTCACCGGGTCGAACCCGCCGACCTTCTCGAACGCGACCTGCAGGCCCATCTCATCCACGATGTCCTCGGCTGCGACGCGCAGCCGGTTCTCCATGTCCTTGATGACGTCCAACTCGGGCGAGCGGAAATCGACCGTGAACACCACCTTGCCCGGGATCACGTTGCGCGAGTTCGGATAGACGTCGATATGCCCGGCAGCCCCCACGGCATGGGGCGCGTGCGACCAGGCGATCTCGTCCACCTTTTCAAGAATGCGCGCCATCGCCAGCCCGGCATTCTTGCGCATCGGCATCGGGGTTGATCCGGTATGCGCGTCCTTGCCGGTCACGGTCACCTGGGTCCAGCTCAGGCCCTGCCCATGGGTGACGACGCCGATATCCTTGCCCTCGGCCTCGAGGATCGGGCCTTGTTCGATATGCAGTTCAAAGAAGGCATGCATCTTGCGGGCCCCGACTTCTTCGTCGCCGCGCCAGCCGATGCGCTGCAATTCGTCGCCGAACTTCTTCCCCTCGGCGTCCTCGCGGTCATAAGCCCAGTCCTGCGTGTGCATCCCCGCGAACACGCCCGAGGCCAGCATGGCCGGGGCAAAGCGCGTGCCCTCTTCGTTGGTCCAGTTGGTGGCCACGATCGGGTGTTTGGTCTTGATGCCCAGATCGTTCAGGGTGCGGATGATCTCAAGCCCGCCCAGAACCCCCAGCACCCCGTCATACTTGCCGCCCGTCGGCTGCGTATCGAGGTGCGAGCCGACATAGACCGGCAGCGCATCGGGGTCGGTGCCGGGGCGCATGGCGAACATGTTGCCCATCTGGTCAAGACCCATGATGCAGCCGGCCTCTTCGCACCATTTCTGGAACAGCGCGCGGCCCTCGGCATCTTCGTCGGTCAGGGTCTGGCGGTTGTTGCCGCCGGCAACGCCCGGGCCAATCTTGGCCATCTCCATCAGGCTGTCCCACAACCTGTCGCCATTGATCCTGAGATTCTGCGCCGGAGCTGCCATGTTCGTCTTCCCTGTTGCTTGCGATTTGGCTCGCTTTTGGTGTCTTGATTTGACCATCTGGTCAAACTCACGCTATCACGGGTTCGACATCAGTCAAGAAATTGCATCGCACCGATGCAAAAATCGGCATATTCAACACCTGCTTGTTCGAAAAAGAGACGCCCTGCATACATGCCCAAAGACCGCGCCCCGACTCGAATTCAGAAAAAGAACCGCGCCGCGATTCTCGAGGCCGCGCTGAACGTGTTTTCGGCCCACGGCTTTCGCGGGGCGACCGTCGATCAGATCGCGGCCGAGGCCGGGCTGAGCAAGCCGAACCTTCTATATTATTTCCCGTCCAAAGAGGCGATCCATACCGCGCTTCTGTCCGGCCTGCTGGACACCTGGCTGGCGCCGTTGCACGACCTTGACGAAAACGGCGAGCCGATGGAGGAGATCCTCTCGTACATCAAGCGCAAGCTGCAGATGAGCCGCGAGTTGCCGCGCGAAAGCCGCTTGTTCGCGAATGAACTGGTGCAGGGCGCGCCCCGTATCCATGACGCCCTGTCGAACGATCTGAAGGCGCTGGTCGATCAGAAGGCGGCCGTTCTGACGCACTGGATGGACCAGGGCAAAATCGCACGCCTGCACCCGCATCACCTGATCTTTTCGATCTGGGCGCTGACCCAGCACTATGCGGATTTCGATGTTCAGGTGCGCGCGATCCTTGGCGACGAAGACCCGTTCGAAGGGGCCGCGCCCTTCATCGACACCCTGTACCGAAAACTGCTGACCCCATGAAAAAAGGGCCGCAGCGCGGCCCCTTTTGCGTGATCTGACGCCGGTCACTCGGCGGCCTTGGCCATCGGGTTGTTCGGGTGGGTCGTCCAGTTGGCATAGTCCGGCTGCACCACCTTGCCGGTGCGCGGATCGACCTCACCCGCCGCCATCGGCACCATCGAAATACAGCCCTCGACCGGACAGACATCCACGCACAGGTTGCAGGCCACGCATTCTTCGTCGATCACCTCGAACACGCGGTCGGACGACATGGAGATGGCTTGGTGGCTGGTGTCCTCGCAGGCCGCATAGCAGCGGCCGCACTTGATGCACTGATCCTGATCGATCTTGGCCTTGGCGACGTAATTCAGGTTCAGATACTGCCAGTCGGTCACGTTCGGGACGGCGCGCCCGACGATTTCGGAGACGTCGGAGTAGCCCTTCTCGTCCATCCACTGCGACAGGCCCGCCGTCAGTTCGTCGATGATCTTGAACCCATAGGTCATCGCCGCGGTGCATACCTGCACCGTACCGCAGCCCAGCGCCATGAACTCGGCCGCGTCGCGCCATGTGGTCACCCCGCCGATGCCCGAGATCGGCAGGCCTTGGGTCGCCTCGGCGCGGGCGATCTCGGAGACCATCGACAGGGCGATGGGCTTGACCGCCGGGCCGCAATAGCCGCCGTGGCTGCCCTTGCCGTCGATCGAGGGCTCTGGGCTGAACGTGTCCAGATTGACGCTGGTGATCGAGTTGATCGTGTTGATCAGCGACACCGCATCGGCCCCGCCATTCTTGGCCGCAGCCGCCGGCTTGCGAATGTCGGTGATGTTGGGCGTCAGCTTCACGATCACCGGGCGGTCATAGTATTTCTTGCACCAGCGGGTGACCATTTCGATGTATTCGGGCACCTGCCCCACGGCCGAGCCCATGCCGCGCTCGCTCATCCCGTGCGGGCAGCCGAAGTTCAGCTCGATCCCGTCGGCGCCGGTTTCAGCGACGCGCGGCAGGATGGCTTTCCAGGCCTCCTCCTCGCATGGCACCATGATCGAGGCGATCAGGGCGCGGTCCGGGTAATCCGCCTTGACGCGGGCCATCTCCTCGAGGTTCACCTCGAGCGGCCGGTCGGTGATCAGTTCGATGTTGTTGAGGCCCAGCAGACGCCGGTCGGCCCCGTAGATCGCCCCGTACCGGGGGCCATTCACGTTGACCACCGGCGGCCCTTCGGACCCCAGCGTTTTCCACACGACGCCACCCCATCCGGCCTCGAAGGCACGCCGGACGTTGTATTCCTTGTCGGTCGGCGGCGCCGAGGCCAGCCAATAGGGGTTGGGGCTTTCGATACCCAGAAAGTTCGTTTTCAAATCAGCCATTTATCCGGCCTCCCTGATGCGAAGATGCATCTTCGTCTTGTCACACATATTCACGCGCCGACGCCCTGCTCAGGCACTCAGGCTGGCGTGAATGTCCATCGCGGCATCGCGGCCCTCGGCCACGGCGGTCACGGTCAGATCCTCGCCGCCCGCGGCACAGTCTCCGCCGGCCCAGACCCCGGGAACCGAGGTGCGCCCGGTTGCGTCAACGGCGATCTTGTTGCCGTCGAGTTCCAACCCTTCCGGAGCACCATCCAAGGTCTGACCGATCGCCTTCAGAACCTGATCCGCAGGCAGTCGAATGGTTTCGCCCGTGCCGGTCAACGTGCCATCTACGGTGGCAGTATACTCCAATTCGATCTCGGCCGCCGCTCCGTTTCCGTGAATTGCCACCGGCTGAACGTTGCACAGAATTCGGACACCGTGGGATGCCGCCAGATCCTGTTCGTAGCGGCTGGCGCCCATTGCGTCTCGACCGCGGCGATAGGCGATGGTCACATGTTCGGCCCCCAGCAGCTTGGATTTCACCGCGGCATCCACGGCCGTCATTCCACCGCCGATAATCACCACGTTTCGGCCTACCGGCAGTTTTGCCAAATCGGATGCTTGCCGAACATCTGCGATGAAGTCGACAGCATTCCTGACGCCGTCCTTGTCCGACCCTTGCGCGCGCAAGGCGTTGACGCCTGCAAGGCCGATTGACAGGAAGACCGCGTCGTAGGCCTCCAACAATCCGTCCAACGAGATCGTGTCGCCCAGGACCGATCCGGTTTCGATCGCGATGCCGCCGATCTTTAGCAGCCAGTCCACCTCGGCCTGGGCAAAGTCATTGGTCGCCTTGTAGGCGGCGATCCCGTATTCGTTCAGCCCGCCGGGTTTGGGTTTCGCCTCATGGATAACCACGTCATGGCCCAACATCGCCAGCCGATGCGCACAGGCCAGCCCTGCCGGCCCTGCCCCAATCACGGCGACGGTCTTGCCGGTGGGGGCCGCGCGCGTGAACGGATGCACACCGGCCTGCATCAGCGTGTCGGTCGCATACCGCTGCAAGCGCCCGATCTCGACCGGCTTGCCCTCGGCCGTTTCGCGCACGCAGGCTTCCTCGCACAGCGTTTCGGTCGGACACACACGGGCGCACATACCGCCCAGGATGTTCTGATCGAGGATCGTTTTCGCCGCCGATTCCGGTTGCCCGGCCTGAATCTGCCGGATAAACAGCGGAATATCGATATCGGTCGGACAGGCCGTCACGCACGGCGCGTCATAGCAGAAATAACACCGATCGGCGGCCACAGCGGCCTCGTGCGGCGCCAGAGGCGGATGCAGATCGGTGAAATTCGAGGTCAGCTCATCGCTGGAAAGCCGCCCGGCGACGATGCCGGGTGCCATCTGGCCCTGTGCCATCACTCTACTCCCTGTAGATATGTTTGTTATTGAGACCAGCTTGCCACAAACAAAAATTTTATCAATTGGTAAAATTTGCCAAATGGTCAAAAAAGCGAAAACCGGGCCGAAAGACCCGGTTTTTTGGTGGCATTTGCCCTTTTTTCAGGCGAAACCGGCCTCAGACCATGCCGGACAGGTGGCCTGACTTTATCCAGACGCGGGCGCCATCTGGCCCTGCCCGCAATTCAGTGCGCGTTCCGGGCGGCAGCCGCAGCCAGTCCCATCGCGCGAATTCCTCGCCTTGTTCGGTGAAGCCGCCGTCGATCACGAAGACCTCGGCGCCTCCAGGTACGTCAATCGGCACGACCTGGCCGGGCGGCCAACTGCGCACTTCGACCGTTTCATGGTCGTCCTTGAACAGCGGCACGTGGTCCGCACCGTTGATCGAGCGGCGCACGGTGGTTCGGTCGTTCGGGTCGAATTGGTGCAGTTTGACAAGGATCGTCGCGCCCTGGCTGGCCGATGGCGTATGCGACGAGGTCGGCGGGTTGCGGACATAGCTCCCCACCGGGAAACCTCCGGTCTCGTCCTGAAACACGCCGTCCAGCACCAGGTATTCCTCGCCCCCGTCATGGGTGTGGGCGGCAAAGGCGCTGCCGGGGGCAAAGCGCACGATGGTGGTGGCGCGCGCCACCTCGTCGCCGATCCGGTCCAGCATCTTGCGCTCGACCCCTGCGGCGGGCGAGGCCACCCACTCGGTCTGGTCGAAGTGAACCGCCACCCGTTGGGTGAAATCCGCATTGATCCGCATGTCGCGCTCCTGTCTGGTCTTCTCCATCAACATGGGCGTGCCGGGCCGGATTTCAAACACGCGGCGTTAACGGTTTTGACGCAGGTTCAGCGATGCTGTAGGTCGAAACCAACGGCAAGGGGCGGGCAAGCGCCTCGAACGGAAGGCGCAGATGCAGGCAGACCGGCAGAAATTCAACATCCTGATCATCGGGCAGAACAACCGCCTGCAATACGAAGCCGTCCTGTTTGCCGCCTCGCTGCGCCATTCCGCGCCCGGATTCTCGGGCCGCCTGTTCGTGGGCGTTCCGCAACCCGGCCCGCGCTGGAACCAGGACCCGAGCATCCGCAACGAGGACGTTCTGAAGGCGCTGAAACAGCTCGATTCCGAGATCCTACCCTTTTCGTCCGAGTTGTTCGGCGAAAGCTATCCCTACGGCAACAAGATCGAGGCGCTGGCCGCCCTGCCCGAGGGTGAGCCGTTCGTGTTCTTCGACACCGACACGCTGATCACCGGCGACTTGGCCGCGGTGCCGTTCGATTTCGACCGGCCCGGCGCATCGCAGAAGGTCGAGGGCACCTGGCCCAAGCCAACCCTGTACGGGCCCGGGTTCGACGGCATCTGGCGGGCGCTCTATGACCGGTTCGGGCTGGATTTCCAAAGCTCGATCGACCCTTCCCAACCGGCGGAATACTGGCGGCGGTATCTGTATTTCAATGCGGGCTATTTCTTCTACAAATGCCCCCGGCAATTCGGCACGCGGTTTCTGGACTATGCGCGCACCATCCGGGATGACGAGATCCCCGCCCTGACCGGCCAGAACCTGGACCCGTGGCTGGACCAAGCGGCGCTGCCGCTGGTCATCCACGCGCTTGGCGGCGGGCGCGAAGTTCTGCCCGCGGGCCTGCTGGATGGCTCGGTCAGCTGCCACTATCGCCTGTTCCCGCTGCTTTACGCACGCGAAAGCGACCGGGTGGTCGAGGTGCTGGAAACTGTTGCCGCGCCCAATAAGGTCAAGAAGGTGCTCAAGAACTACGATCCGCTGAAACGGCTGGTGTATCAGGGCAAGGGCGCCAAGATCCGCGCCATGTTCGACCGGGACAACCTGCCCCAGCGCGAGCAGGCCATCCGCAAGGTCATCAAGAACAAGGGGCTGTGGCTGCGCTGACGCGGACATTGTGCCGGGCCCGGCAATCGCCTAGAGATTCTGCAACGCATATACCCAACAGGAGAGTGACGTATGTCCGACGGCCCCACCTATGGTTTTGATACGCTGCAAATTCACGCAGGCGCCCGCCCCGATCCGGCGACTGGCGCGCGCCAGACCCCGATCTATCAGACCACTGCGTATGTGTTCCGCGATGCCGATCACGCGGCCGCTTTGTTCAACCTGCAAGAGGTCGGCTATATCTATTCGCGCCTGACCAACCCCACGGTGGCAGTTCTGCAGGAACGGGTGGCGACGCTGGAAGGTGGCGTTGGCGCGGTGTGCTGCTCTTCGGGGCACGCGGCGCAGATCATGGCGCTGTTCCCGCTGATGGGGCCGGGCTGCAACGTGGTCGCCTCGACCCGGCTGTATGGCGGGACGGTCACGCAGTTCAGCCAGACCATCAAGCGCTTTGGCTGGACAGCCAAGTTCGTCGATACCGATGATCTGGATGCGGTGAAGGCCGCCATCGACGACGATACCCGCGCGGTGTTCTGCGAATCCATCGCCAATCCGGGCGGCTATGTCACCGATATCCGCGCACTGGCCGATGTGGCCGATGCCGCCGGTATTCCGCTGATCGTCGACAACACCTCGGCCACGCCCTATCTGTGCCGCCCGATCGAGCGTGGCGCCACGCTGGTCGTGCATTCGACCACCAAGTACCTGACCGGCAATGGCACGGTGACCGGCGGCTGCATCGTGGATTCGGGCAAGTTCGACTGGTCCGCCAACGACAAGTTTCCCTCGCTCAGCGCGCCGGAGCCTGCCTATCACGGCCTCAAGTTCCACGAAACCTTCGGCCCGCTGGCCTTCACCTTCCACGGTATCGCCGTGGGCCTGCGCGATCTGGGCATGACGATGAACCCGCAGGCGGCGCATTACACGCTGATGGGGATCGAGACGCTGAGCCTGCGCATGCAGCGCCATGTCGAAAACGCCGAGAAGATCGCCGCCTGGCTCGAGAAAGACGACCGCGTGGACTATGTGACCTATGCAGGCCTGCCCTCGTCGCCCTATCACGACCGGGTCAAGAAGCATTACCGCAAAGGCGCAGGGGCCCTGTTCACCTTTGCGGTCAAGGGCGGCTATGACGCCTGCGTCAAGCTGGTGAACGCGCTGGAAATCTTCAGCCACGTCGCCAACCTGGGCGATGCGCGGTCGCTGATCATCCATTCGGCCTCGACCACGCACCGGCAACTGACCCCCGAACAGCAAGAGGCCGCCGGCGCCGGGCCGAACGTAGTACGGGTCTCGATCGGGATCGAGGATGCCGAAGATCTGATCGCCGATCTCGATCAGGCGCTGTCCAAGGCCTGCGCCTAGTCCAAAATGCCGGGGCACAGGATCAACGCATTGGGCCAGCTGGTGGGCCTGCCGATTGCGGGGGAGTTCCCGCGCCCGGCCCCACCGCGCGCGCCCATGAAGGGGCGGTTTTGCCGCGTGGTGCCCTTGGATGTGAATGCGGATGCGCCCGGCCTGTTCCGGGCGTTTGCCGCCGATACCGACGGGCGCAACTGGACCTACCTGCCCTACGGCCCGTTCGAATCGCAAGCTGGTTTCGCCGCCTGGCTGGCCCAAACCTGCACAGGGGACGATCCGCTGTTCCACACGGTTCTGGACCAAGACGGACAGCCCGTCGGGATGGCGTCCTACCTGCGTATCGACCGCAATGCCGGCGCAATCGAGGTGGGACACATCCACTTTTCGCCGCTGATGCAGCGCACTCCGGTCGCGACCGAAACGATGTTTCTGATGATGCGCCGCGTGTTCGATGAGTTGGGCTATCGCCGCTACGAATGGAAATGCGATGCGCTGAATGCCCCGTCGCGCCGGGCCGCCGAACGGCTGGGTTTTGTCTTCGAAGGCGAATTTCGGCAAGCCACCCATTACAAGGGGCGCAACCGCGACACGGCGTGGTTTTCGATCGTCGACACGGACTGGCCACGCATCCGGCAGGCGTTCGAAACCTGGCTGTCACCCGAGAATTTCGATGCCGCAGGCCAACAACATAAACCGCTGATGGCCCGCAGCTAAAGCTGACATCACTCGGAAATGTCGAACTCCATCGACACGGTGACCGAAACCGAAACCTCGCCACCGGCGACCGGGACTCCGCCCGACTCGGCCATGGCCATCTCGCGCATCTGGGGCATTGGGCGAATGCCCCCGTCCTGTTCGTTGATCGACACGACTGAACCCAAGGTTACACCTGCGGCCTGAGCCAATTGTTCGGCCTTGGCCCCAGCATCGGCGACGGCTTGAGCGCGCGCCTTCGCTTCAAGTGGCTTTGGATCCTGAATCGTGAAGGTCAAACCACCAAAATCATTCGCGCCATCCTGAATGACCGCATCCATGATCTGCCCCAGATCATCCAGATTTCTGACCCGCACGAACACACGGTTCGACGCAACGAAGCCCGTGATTCTCGGTGCTTCGCCATCCGCGTTGCCCCGTCCGGACCAGACCGGGGACAGGGACAGATCGCGGGTCTGCAGGTCGCGCGATTCGATCCCCATCTCACTCAGGCGGCTCAGGACGGTGGCAACCGCGTCCGAGGTCGCCTGCATTGCTGCCGAAGCCTGCGCGTCTTGATTTGTCACCCCCACCGTGATGGTTGCCATATCCGGCGCGGCCTCGGCCGTGCCGGTTCCGTAAACCTGGATGCGACGTTCTTCCGCATGGGCGGCCACAGCAACTGTCGCCGCCAATACCGCCGCCAAAAAAGAAAATGTCTTCAATGTGATCTCTCCTGTTTTCTGAGATCAAAGATGGGTTGGCAAGCCTTCGCCGGACAAGGGGAGATTTTGCCTTTTCCTTTCCCTCGGCGGGTTCCTGCTTTAATCTCGGTGCGCGGACGCAAGGGCGTTTGCTTTGGTTCAGACAATTACGGCACCCTTGAATAATGAAACCCGCTTTTGCGCTGTCTCTTTCTGATAACGGGATCACTCTGCTGCACTATTCGGATAACGAATGGTTTGGCATCGGGACCGTATCACTAGACGCGCCGGACTTTTCCGAACAGCTGAACGAGCTTCGCGGTCGAGGTTTCGCCCTGGCGAATGACCTGAGCTGTACGGTCGTGATTCCTCCGGACCACGTGCGCTACCTCACGGTCACCAGCCCAGACGACTCCGACGTGACGCAGGTGGTCGAGGCGGAATTGGCTCAGGCCACGGGCTGCGAGATTGCCGAGTTGATGTATGACCTCCGTGCGAACGGGTCGGATCTTCTGGTAGCTGCCGTGGCGAAAGAGACGATAGAAGAGGCCCGAGCTTTTGCCAGTCGCTACGGTTTCGTGCCCGTTCGGTTCGCTGCAACACTTGGCCCCGATGCGCCCTGGACCGGCACCGGAGAGTTCGAGTTCGCCGAGCGCGCGACATGCGTCACACCGCCGCCCGAGCCCCAGGCCGAGGAGATAGCTGTTGTCCCGCCGGCCCAAGACGCAGAACCCGTGCCTCAGGCTTCGCAGGCATCGGACCCCGATCCGGCCCCCTCGCCTCAGGCGCATCCGATTGCTGAACCGGCTCAGCCGGACGTATTCGTTTCGCTCATTGAAGCGACTGAAACCGCCTCACAGAATCCTGCGGCATCAGATTCCGGCATACCGGTTCGCTACATTGGTGCCGCTGCGGCGGGCGCTGTCGTGCTGGCCGTTGTCGCATTGATCTGGTCGGGTTCAGACGAAACCGGCAGCCCGGTGGCGACTGCGCCGATCGTCGAAACGGCACCTGCGCCAGTTTCTATCGCCGCCCCGCCGCTGACCGAGACCGACGCTGAAGGACTTGCAGAAGTCGCTCCTGAGCCCGAGGGCACGCCCGACCCCGAGGCATTGGCCGACGAAGACCTGACGTTTGAAGCCAGCACACCCCTGGTCGAGCCGGAGACACCCACACCCCCCGAATTGACGCCGACGGATCAGGCAATTCTGGAAGCATTGAATGTTGCGCCCTCGCCCGTTGAGCACGTCGAACGCGATCCGGAAAGTGTCGAGGATTTCGAAGAAGCCTCTGGCCTGGCGATCACCGCGCCCGATCCGCTGCCGCTGCCAGATCCCGAGGTGCCCGAGGACGTATACCTGTCGTCCGTTGATCACGCGGCGCTGTCGCAGGATGCTGTGGCGCTTCCTGCCGAAGAGAGCTTTGATACCGACGAGCCGGTGGCTACGGTTGGTCTGCCCAATGCCGCGGGCAGCCGTTTCGAGCTGGATGACCGCGGCCTTGTCACTCCGACACCTGAGGGGACATTGAACCCCGACGGCATCCTTGTGTTCCTCGGCCGCCCGTCGTCGGTTCCCCCCCAGGTGCCGGTCAGGTTCGAAACCGACCCAACCGCCACAGACGACGACACACGGCTGGCCGGCCTTCGCCCACGCCTGCGCCCGGAAACGCTGGTAGAGAACTTTGAGCGTGGGCAGTTGGGCGGCCGGACGGTGGACGAGCTGGCGGTCATTCGCCCGAAATCCAGGCCGGCGTCTATCCAAGAACGCGCGGCGGTGGACCGCACGCCCACCGCATTGGCCGTGGTGCGCGTCCCTCGCCCCCGCGTTCGTCCGTCGACCGTGGCCGCTCTGGCGGCCCGAAAAGCAACAACCGGCTCGGCCACTCTGGGGTCGACAGCGGCAGTAGCAAAGGCGGATGACGATGAAGCGGGATCGTTCAAACCCACAACCGTCGCCCCCAAGATACCCAGCCGGGCCTCGGTGGCGCGCCAGGCCACGATTGACAATGCATTGAACCTGCGGCGTCTGAACCTGATCGGCGTTTACGGTACTCCCGCCAATCGGCGTGCCTTGGTCCGACTACCGAGCGGTCGTTACAAGAAGCTGAAGGTAGGAGATCGGATTGACGGCGGCAAAGTCGTCGCGATCGGCGACAGCGAGCTTCGTTATCAGAAAGGCGGCCGCAACGTCACGTTGAAGATGCCGCGCGGATAAAATTCGCCGCGTTTCGGAAAATGGAACCCGGCAGGCCGGGCTCCAAATTCTGGGTCTTCATCAGGCGGCAGAAATCTCTCCGGATTCAATTTGCTCACGCTCGATCGACTCGAACAGAGCCTTGAAATTGCCCTCGCCAAAGCCGTCATCACCCTTGCGCTGGATGAACTCGAAGAAAATCGGACCTATCACGGTTTTCGAGAAGATCTGCAGCAGGATCTTGGTCTCGCCGCCGTCCACCACGCCTTCACCGTCGATCAGGATGCCGTGCTTTTTCATGCGGTCCACCGGCTCGTCATGGCCCTTCACACGGTCGAAGGACATATCATAATAGGCATCGTTGGGACCGGGCATGAACTTCAGACCGCGTTCGGCGATTGCATCGGTCGAGTCATAGATGTTCTCGCTGCCGACGGCGATGTGCTGGATGCCTTCGCCTTTGTACTTCTTCAGGTAGGATACGATTTGACCGGTCTCACCTCGGTCTTCGTTGATCGGAATCCGGATACGGCCGCAGGGCGAAGTCAATGCACGGCTGAGCAAGCCGGTATATTTGCCCTGGATGTCAAAGAAGCGGATTTCGCGGAAGTTGAACAGATCGCCGTAGAACTTGAACCACTTGTCCATGTTGCCCTTGAAGACATTGTGTGTCAGGTGATCGAGGTAGTAGAAGCCGACGCCGCGCGGCTTGGACTGCTTCAGCCACTCGAATTCCTGATTGTAGGGCGAGGTTTCGTAATACTGGTCGATGAAATAGATCAGCGACCCGCCGATGCCCTTGATCGCGGGCACGTTCATGGTCTTGTCGGCCGCATCATAGGGTTCGGCCCCCTTCGACACCGCATGGTCATAGGCCTTTTGCGCATCCACGACACGCCAGCCCATCGACGGGGCACAGGGCCCGTGTTCTTCCACGAATTTCGCGGCAAAGCTGTCGGGGTCCGCGTTCAGGATGTAGGTCACATCGCCCTGCTGCCACAGCTCGATTAGCGGTTTGCTCTTGTGATGAGCGAGCTTTTCGAAACCCATCTTGGCGAACAGGTCGCGCAGTTCCTGCGGTTCGGGATGCGCGAATTCGACAAATTCAAACCCATCGGTGCCGGCGGGGTTCTCGGCGCTGATCACGGATTTCGGGGCGTTGTGCGGGAAAGGGCCCATGGCTTGTCCTCTTGAAACAGGAAATTCTTTGCTGATTCAAGAATACGCCTTTTTCAGCGCTGTTTTTGCGCATTCTTTTCATGTAAACTACACAAGTCTGCGAAATTTCCGCACCAGAACCCGAAAAACGTGAGAATCTCCGCACATGCTGGACGCAACCGATACTCGCCTTCTGGCCGCGCTGCAAAAAGACGCGCACCTGACCGCGCATCAGTTGGGCGAGATGCTGAACCTGTCACCCAGTCAGGCCGGGCGCCGCCGTCAGCGGCTGGAGGCCGAGGGCTATATCACCGGCTACGCGGCGCGGCTTGACCCGCGCAAACTTGGGCTGCAGGTTCAGGGATTCGTTCAGGTTCACCTCGGCACCCACGGCCCCGAACAATCATCCAGTTTTGCGCGCATGGTGGAAACCCGCCCGGAAATCACCAGCGCCTGGACGATGACTGGCGAGGCAGACTATCTGCTCCATGTCTATTGCGAGGATCTTTCCGCGCTCAACACCTTGCTTCACGAGGTGATACTGCCCCATCCTGCGGTGGCACGGGTGCAAAGCCAGGTCGTGATGGACCAGCTGAAACGCGACGCTCCGCTGCCGACCTGACGGCAAGGAAAGGAAGAAGATGAACGAGTTCCTGTACCAGGCTTCGATCTATCTGGCAGCCGCCGTGATCGCCGTCCCCCTGTCGGCGCGACTTGGGCTAGGGTCTGTCCTCGGATATCTTGCCGCCGGCATCGCCATCGGTCCGATCCTTGGGCTCGTGGGCGCGGAAACCAAAGACTTGCAGCATGTCGCGGAATTTGGCGTCGTCATGATGCTGTTCCTGATCGGGCTCGAGCTGGAAGCCCGCGCACTTTGGGATATGCGGCACCGGTTGTTGGGGCTTGGTGGACTGCAGATCTCGCTCTCTACGGTCGTGATTGCAGCAGTTACCTTCTACACGGGTCAACCATGGTCAGTTGCCTTGGCCGTGGGGCTGACACTGTCCCTGTCATCAACCGCCATCGTGCTGCAGACGCTGTCGGAAAAGGGCTTGATGCGCACAAACGGCGGGCGATCCACGTTCTCGGTCCTTCTGACTCAGGATATCGCCGTGATTCCGATCCTGGCGTTTCTGCCACTGCTGGCCATGCCGGCCAGCATCTTCATCGAGGATGACGGATCAATCACGCGCGGCGGCGACGGGCACGGCGACGCGCACCATACGTTGTCATTGGTCGATGGCCTGCCCGGATGGGCGGTGACGCTGGTGACATTGGGTGCGATCGCATTCGTGATCGTGGTAGGCGTCTACCTGACCCGTCCCTTGTTCCGGTTCATCCACACCACCCGCCTGCGCGAGATGTACACGGCGTTGGCCCTGATGATCGTAGTAGGGATCTCGTTCCTGATGACGCTGGTGGGCCTGTCCCCGGCGTTGGGCGCCTTCCTCGCTGGCGTCGTCCTGGCCAGTTCCGAGTTCCGGCACGAGATGGAAAGCGACCTTGAGCCGTTCAAGGGATTGCTGCTGGGCCTGTTCTTCATCACGGTCGGGGCCGGGATCGACGTCGGGTACTTTTTCAACGACCCGTTCGACCTGATCGGACTGGCCCTGCTGGTGATCCTGGTCAAGGGCCTGATCCTGTATGCCGTTGGTCGTGCATTCAAGTTGCGCGGCCGCGACCATTGGCTGTTCACGCTGGGTTTGGCTCAGGCGGGTGAGTTCGGCTTCGTGCTGCTGGCCTTTTCGACCAAGCAGAATGTCATTCCCCCGGCCCTGTCGCAGAAGCTGTTGATGATCATTGCCCTGACCATGCTGATCACACCGCTTCTGTTCATCATCTATGACTACCTTTCGCGCCACATCCGCGACAACTCACCCGAGGTTGAACCCGAGGAAATAGACGAAAAAGGTCCCGTCATCATTGCGGGAATTGGGCGGTTCGGACAGATCGTCAACCGGCTCGTGCGCGCCAGCGGGTTCAAGACGGTGGTGTTGGACCACAATATCGAAACGATCCAACTGATGCGTCGGTTCGGCGTCAAAGGCTTCTTGGGGGATCCGACGCGTCCCGAATTGCTGCGGGCTGCGGGCCTTGAAAAGGCTTCCGTTTTGGTGGCCGCGATGGACAACCGCAAGGAAGTGACCCGATTGGTCGGCTACGCCCGCCGGCAGCGCCCCGACCTTCACATCGTCGCCCGCGCGCATGACCGGACCCATGTGTACGAGCTGTATCAGGCCGGCGCTGATGACATCGTGCGTGAGCTGTTCGACAGCTCTCTGCGGGCCGGGCGTTATGTGCTGGAGAACATTGGTTTGAGCGAATACGAGGCCGCGCAAGCACAGCAGACCTTCTATCACCACGATCGGCAGGCAATTCGCGAATTGGCTGAACTCTGGGTTCCCGGCATGCCGACGGCCGAGAACAAAAAGTACATCGAACGCGCGCGCGAGTTGGAGAAGGACCTCGAGACCGCCCTGCTGGAACTGGCCGAAAAGAACGAAAAGAAGTCAGCCTGACCCGGGGATATCCCGGGTCAGCCGAGCTCAACCGTCCGACACACCGGCTTCGGCAAAGGTGGCCATACCCGAATGGCAAGCGACGGCGCTTTTCAGGATATTGATGGCCAGCGCGGCCCCCGACCCTTCGCCCAGCCGCAGCCCGAGGCTCAGCAAGGGCGCTTTGTCCAGCTTGGTCAGCATTGCCGCGTGCGCACCTTCCGCACTCTGGTGGCCAGCAACGGCATGGTCCAGCGCTCCCGGCGCCAGACGATCGAGGCAAGCCGCAGCCGAGGTGCAGATGAACCCATCCAGAATGACCGGGATGCGCAGAATTCGGGCGGCTGCAATGGCCCCTGCCATGGCCGCGATCTCGCGCCCTCCCAAACACCGCAGGATCTCAAGCCCGTCGTCAGATGCTCCGTGCAGAGCAACACCTTCGGCAACGACGCGCGTCTTGTTGGCAAGGCCCGCATCGTCCACACCGGTTCCACGCCCGGTCCAATCAGCGGCTTCTCCGCCGAATAACGCGCAGGCGATGGCCGCTGCAGGGGTGGTGTTGCCAATACCCATTTCGCCAACGACAAGAAGGTCTGCGGTGGGGTCAACGGCGTTCCAGCCGGTCTGCAGAGCGGTCAGAAGCTCGTCCTCGGACATTGCCGGGGCCTTTGTGAAGTCGGCCGTCGGCCGATCCAGGTCCAGCGCGTGTACCGTCATCTTGGCCCCAGCCGCTTTGGCCAATTGGTTGATGGCCGCGCCTCCGTGCTCGAAGTTCATGACCATCTGAAACGTAACTTCGGGCGGAAAGGCCGAAACACCCTGCGCCGTCACGCCGTGATTGCCGGCAAATACAATCACCTGAGGTGCCTCAATCTGCGGTCGGGCATCCCCGCGCCAACCGGCATACCAGATCGCCAGATCTTCGAGCCGGCCCAACGCACCCGGCGGCTTGGTCAGCTGTCCGTTGCGGTCGGCAGCCCCTTGCTTTGCAGCCTCATCCGGGCCCGGGACATTGCGCAAGGCGTCGCGGAAGGTATTCAGATCATTGAGTTCAGGCAGCATTCAAAGCCTCGTTGCATCGGAGTGGTCCTGCGTGTTTAACCGAAGCAGGCAAAGCAACAACCCCTCGAAAGGCGCGCAAGTGCACAAAAACGACACTCGAACCTTTTCGCCATGGGACGTGCCGCTGGTTCTGGTTCTTCTGACGCGGCTGCCTTTGCCCGTGCTGCCCAAATGGCTCTTCGAGCGGCAGTCCAAAGCCGCTTGGGCCTATCCTGCGGCCGGGCTGGTCGTTGGCGGCTTGGGCTGCGTCGTAGGCTGGTCTGCGATGGCCGTGGGCCTTTCCGGGACAGTCGGCGCTATCCTTGCTGTCGCCGTTCTGATCGCTGCGACCGGAGCCATGCACGAGGACGGGCTGGCCGACACCGCGGATGGGCTGTGGGGCGGATATACACCCGAACGCAGACTCGAGATCATGAAGGACAGCCATATCGGCACCTATGGGGTGTTGGCCTTGTTGGTCATTCAACTGCTCAGGATCTCGGCGGTCGCAACACTACTGGCGGCAGGAAGTCCGGCCGGAATTCTAGCGGCGGCTGTGTTTTCCCGTGCCCTAATGCCACCAATGATGGCGGGCCTGCCGAACGCCCGCGGCAGCGGGCTGAGCCATAGCGTCGGCGCCCCTCCGACTTTGTCGGTTGCAGCCGGTCTTGGGCTGGCTTTCGTTTTCTCTCTGGCCCTTCTGGGCTGGACCGCCCTTCTGCCCGTCGCCTGTGCGGCAGCCGCAACCGTGGTTCTGGCAATCATAGCCAAAACCAAGATTGGCGGTCAGACCGGTGATATCCTGGGGGCTTCTCAACAGCTGTCCGAGGTTGCTTTCCTGCTGGCCGTTGCAGCCCTGCTCTAGCCGACACCGCCGGTTTTGATCCGCAGTGTCTCACCGCAATGTTTGCAGTGTACGGCATCCGGGTCGTGCCGAAACAGGCCGCAGTTGGGACATTTGTGGCGTACTTTCTGTGGCATGAAAATGGCCTGAGCCAGCCGCACGAAAAGCGCCACACCGACCACCATTATGAACACGGAAAACAGCTTGCCGCCCGGAGAGTTCAGTGTGATGTCGCCGAAACCTGTCGTAGTCAGAGTCGCCATCGTGAAGTACAGCGCATCGATATACGGGGTCTGGCTGTCCTCGGGGATATAGAAAACCAGTACGGCGGTGGATGTTGCGAAAATGAACACCAACAGGTTCACGGCCGCGATGACCGCATCCTCGTGGGTTCGGAAAAACTCACTGTCGCGACGCAAATCATGCAACAGGTGATAGGAATGGATCAGTCTCAGCGCGCGCAGAATCCGCAGGAACGCAAGGCTGCCGGTCAGGAAAGGGTCAAGGATCAGCGAGGCGATCACGACCAGATCCGCAAGCGTGTAGATTTTGAACAGCAGCTTCTTGCGGTCTTTCGCAATCCACATCCGAGCCGAGAAGTCCAGGAGTATGATCAGCCCCACCGCCCAGCTGACTGCAATCAATCCTGGGCCGTGCGGAATGTTCGCTGTCGCCACGAAAAACACGATCGAGGCAAGGTCGAACAGGATCAGACAGTACCGGAACCAGACCGAAACCGCCCCTCTGCCGATATAGAGTGCCTTGACCGTCTGCTTCATGACTGACCCGTACACGGTTCCAATGACTGGGAAATTAGCTGGAAAGGCGGCGCGAACCAAGCGATCGGGCATGAAAAAGGCCGCTCTGAAACCAGAGCGGCCCTTTGGTGTTGCTTCAAAGCCCGATCAGGCCGCGCGCGAGGTCAGGACTTCGTCCACTTGCTTGGCCGCTGCGATTTCGTCCGAACCGGACACGGCCGCAACTTCGCGCGTCAGACGCTCAAGCGCGGCTTCATAGAGCTGACGCTCGGAATAGCTCTGCTCACGCTGGTCGTCGGTGCGGTGCAGGTCACGCACCACCTCAGCGATCGAGATCAGGTCACCCGAGTTGATCTTCTGTTCGTATTCCTGCGCCCGGCGCGACCACATGGCACGTTTTACCTTGGCTTTGCCCTTCAGAGTCTTCATCGCCTGGCTGATCACATCGGGCGAGCTGAGCGAGCGCAGACCGGATTCAGTGATCTTGTTGGTCGGCACCCGCAGGGTCATCTTGTCTTTCTCGAATGAGATGACGAACAGCTCGAGCGAGTATCCAGCGACTTCCTGTTCTTCAATCGATATGATTTGCCCGACCCCATGTGCAGGGTAGACAACATAGTCGTTCGGACGGAACTCAAGCTTCTTCGACTTTGTCATGCACGTGTTTCCTTGGTTGCAGAGCGGGAAAAAAGCGACAAAAAACCTAACCGGGGTCACCCGCGACCCCTGTCAGGCTGATTACATGTCAAAAACTCAGAACTCCAAAGTGAGCATACTTACGGAGTCGTCCCCATCTCGATCATCATTTGCCACATGAGTATATCACAAAATTAAGACACCTGAAAGCGGACGGGGCCTTCGGCTCGGAATTTGTGACTTTTTTCAGCGCATTAAGGCAAAAACTTACAGCTGTCTTACGGGCTTTGCGACCCGAATCGCTCAGCCGCCCTCGCCCGGTGCCTCGGAGAAGTATTTCTCCATCTTGCCCTCTTCACCGTCGCGCTCCTCGGCGCCCGGAAGCGGGTCTTTCTTGGTTACGATAACCGGCCATTGTTCCGCGTATTTGCGGTTGAATTCGACCCACTGCTCCATTCCCGGTTCGGTATCCGGGCGAATGGCGTCCGCCGGGCATTCCGGCTCGCACACGCCGCAATCGATGCATTCATCCGGATGGATGACCAGGGTATTTTCACCTTCATAGAAGCAATCCACCGGGCATACCTCGACGCAGTCGGTGTATTTGCAGGCGATACAGTTCTCGGTGACAACGTAGGTCATGGTCCAATTCCCGTCAGAGGTTTGGGCGACTAGCTAATTCAGTCTGCCCCCATCTTCAAGAGAAGATCAGCCCTTGGGGGTGCGAGAAAGATCAAGCGCGCGCCGATCCTTCTTGGTCGGACGACCTTTTCCTTCGAAACCCGGATTTTGTGGCGGATTATCCTTCTCTTCAGTCAAATCCGTGTACAGCGTCCGCGCCTCGGTCGCCGGGCCGCGTCGCGCGCCCAGGATTTCGACCTGAACAACGCGAATAACGCGCCCCTGAGCGAAAGTCAGAACGTCACCGGGCCCGACGGTTTGCGCCGGCTTCTGGGCCCGGTCGCCGTTGATGCGCACATGCCCGCCGCTGACCTGTTTGGCGGCCAGGCTGCGGGTCTTGAAAAACCGCGCATGCCACAGCCACTTGTCGATCCGCAGCTTGGCCGGTGCGTCGGCCATCAGCGATCAGTTGCCGTCCTTCAGACCCATCAGCGCAGCGGCAAACGGGTTGTCAGGATCAATCGCCTTTTCCTTTTTGGGCGGCCGGGACGAGAAGGTCTTGGCCCCTTGCGGCTTGCCACCTTTCTTGCCCTGCGGCTTGCCGCGACCATCCCGAGGCTTTCCGCCCGGTTTGCCCCGACCCTGCCTTTGGTCTCCACGTGGCCCCCGGTTGGCCTGACGACCCCAGGTAAAGGTGTAGAACACCTCGACTTCGGGTTCGTCCGATGCCGGGTCTGCGGCCGTGGCCTCGGCTTCAGCCTCGGTGCTGTCGGTAGCCTCGGCTTCGGCGGTCTCTGCCGGAGCTTCGGCGGTCTCGGCCTGTGCTTCGGCGGTTGCCGCCGGTGGTTGCTCGGTCGGCTGAGCCGGTTTGATCTTGGTCCGTTCACCACGCTCGGCCTTGTAGCCCAGCCCCTGCATCAGGTCGGCGAACTGTTCCAGCGTCATGCCGGTGATCGACAACATGTCCGCCTTGGCTTCGAAACCGCCCCGGCTGTCTTCGGCGCGCAGCATGTCGGCCAGACGCTCCAACATGTCGATACGGATCGAACGCTCGCCCGCATTGCGGTAGCCGCACATGGTGTCATAGCCCTCGGGCGCGCCCTTGGCGACGGGCACCGTCACCAAGCCCGGCGGCGGCGCTTCGGGAAACTCCTGAAGTCCATTTGCCAGGGCCCACAACACCAGACGCAGGCGCGTCGGGGCAGGCTTCAGCAGCAGCGGCATGAAGATGGTGAACTGGCCGAACCGGATGCCGTGCTTGCGCAGCGCGCCACGGGCGTCCTGGTCCAGATCCTTGACCTCTTGTGCGACTCCGGCACGCGGCAGGATGCCCAACGCCTCGACCATGCGGAAGGCAAATCCCTTGGCCAGCCCGGTCAGTTCTTCGTCGCGCGACAGGTTCAGCAGGGGCTCGAACAGCGCCGCGATCTTGCGGTCGATGAAGTGTTGCAGGCGGCGCTGCACCTTCTGCACAACTTCCGGCCCTGCGGCCTCGTCCACGAACACTTCGACCATCGGTTTGAGCGGTTCGGCCCCGGCAACCAGCTTGCCGACGGCATATTCGCCCCACATCAGGCCACCCTGATCGGTAAAATCAATTTCGGTATCGGGCGCATTGTAGAAGCGATCAGCACGCAGATGGAATTGCGGCGCGAGTGCTTGCAGTGAGGCCGATTTGAGCGCTTTCGCCTCGGTTCCCTGCGCGCTTTTGTCCGGGATGAACCGGAACCCTTCCAAACGACCGACGAATTCGCCTTCGACGGTCACTTCACCCTTGTCATTCACTTCGGCCAAAAGGGCCTCCTTCTGTTTGAGCCGGCGCAGCAGAACAGATGTACGCCGGTCCACAAATCTTTGCGTCAGACGTTCATGCAAAGCGTCTGACACCCTGTCTTCTACAGCGCGGGTTTCCGCGCGCCAATGGGATTCGTCGCGCACCCAGCCGTTTCGTTGCGCAACATATGTCCACGTGCGAATATATGCCAACCTTTTGGACAGTGCATCAATATCGCCGTCGGTTCTGTCGATCCGGCGGATCTGGCGCGCCAGAAAATCCTCGGGGATCGTGCCGCGTTCGTGCAGATGTCCGAAGATCGATTCGAGCAGGCTGGCATGCTCCGAATGGCTGATGCCCCGAAAATCGGGGATTCGACAGACATCCCACAACAGGCGGATCGACGGACCATCGCTGGCACGGGCCGCAACCTCGGGCACCTGGGCCAGCGACTTCAGCGCGTTCAGGTCGTCGGCGGGCCGGGCTTTGACCAAATGCTCGTTGTCCGGGCTGGCCTCGAGCGAGTCGATCAGCGCATCGACCGAGCCGAACCGCAAGGCGGCATTCCGCCAGTTCAGCTTTTTCATCGGCGTGAACCGGCTGTCCATGATGGCCTGCGCCACGCCTTCGTCCAGCGGCGGTGCTTCACCCGTCACGCCGAAGGTACCATCCGACATGCCGCGCCCGGCGCGGCCGGCGATCTGGGCCAGTTCGTTCGGGGCCAGCGGCCGCATGCGCCGGCCATCGAATTTGGACAGGGACGAAAACGCCACGTGGTTCACATCCAGGTTCAGACCCATACCGATGGCATCGGTGGCGACCAGATAGTCGACCTCGCCATTCTGGTACAGCTCGACCTGCGCATTCCGCGTGCGCGGGCTGAGCGCGCCCATGACCACGGCCGCCCCACCCTTTTGCCGCCGCAGAAGCTCGGCAATGGCATAGACGTTCTCGACCGAGAACCCGACGATCGCGCTGCGCGGCGGCATACGGCTGATCTTCCTGGATCCGGTGTAGACCAGTTGCGACATCCGCTCGCGCCGAGCAAACTGCGCCTGCGGCACCAGCGCCGCGATCGGGCCGCGCATCGTGTCGGCACCCAGAAAAAGTGTCTCGTGCGTCCCACGCATCCGCAGCAGCCGGTCGGTAAACACATGACCGCGCTCGGGGTCGGCGCACAGCTGGATTTCGTCGATGGCCACGAAATCGGTGCCCATTCCCTCGGGCATCGCCTCGACCGTGCAGACCCAGTATTTCGTGCGCGGCGGAACGATGCGTTCCTCGCCCGTCACCAGGGCCACCACCGAGGGGCCGCGGATGGCGACGATCTTGTCATAGACCTCGCGCGCAAGCAGCCGCAGCGGAAGGCCGATGACACCGGTCCGGTGCCCCAGCATGCGTTCGATGGCATAGTGGGTTTTGCCTGTGTTGGTCGGGCCAAGTACGGCCACGATTCCGGATGCCCCGTTCACCTTTGCCCCCTGCCCGGACCTTAAAGCGCCTTGCCCGCAATCTGCGGTTTCAGCCGATTCACGGCATTGGTTACTTCTTCGTGATGGGGATGTATAGCCAGCGCACGGGAATAGGCGACATAGGCCTGTTCGGGCTGACCCAGCACCTCAAAGATCAGGCCAAGCCCGTAAATGGCTTCGTAATTATTCGGGTTCAACGCAAGCGCGTGCTCAAGATCGGCAGCCGCCATGCCGAACCGCTCCAGCCCAAAAAACACGGAGGCGCGCACATGCCAACCTTCTGCGAAATCGGGCGCATGGTCCGTCAGTGCCGTCAGATGGTCCAACGCGGCTTCGACATTGCCCTCGTCCAGTGCTTCGCGTCCGCGCTCAAGCAGCAGATCAGCCGAGGCAGACCCTGATTGCGACCACAGCGACTGAAGTTGCCGATCCAGACCGGCTGCCTGCTCGGGCGACGCTTCGGCAAGCTGCCGCAGCAGCTCGGCTTCGTCCCGCAAATCGGCCTGTTGCGCAATCCCAGTGGTGGAATACATGACTACGAGGGCAAATGCCGCAACGGTACCTTTGAGATTGTTGATTGCAATGCTCATAACAATGATCAGTGTAGCGTTGCGACCGCGGATGTCCATTCACGGCGCACTAACAAATGAGGAAGACCATGAGCGACACTCTTGAAAAAGCGGCAGCCGCGCTGAACGAAAAACTGTCGGGTGGCGATTTCGATTCGTCGGCGAAATTCGCCATCGCCGACCTCGGCTCGATCGTGTTGGATGAAAACGGTGCGCGGGTCAGCGACGAGGACGCCGAAGTCACCCTGAGCGCCGACGCGGAAACGTTCGAGCAGATCCTCAGCGGTGAGCTGAACCCCACGGGTGCGTTCATGGCCGGCAAGCTGAGCGTCGACGGCGACATGGGTGTTGCCATGAAGCTTGCCTCGGTGCTGGCCTGATGGATTTGTCGCCGGCCCCGTTCTTTGAAGATGTGGCCGGCGGTCCCGCCGGCGGCGCCGCGCACTGGTTGACCACAAGCGACGGCACACGCATTCGCGTGGGCCACTGGCGCCCCGAAGGTGAGGCGACCGGGACGGTGATGATCTTTCCCGGCCGCACGGAATATATTGAAAAATATGGCAATACAGCGGGTGAGTTCGTACAACGCGGCTTTGCCGTAGTTGCCGTGGATTGGCGCGGACAGGGTCTGGCTGACAGGTTGCTGGAAGATCCGCGCGTCGGCCATGTGGACAAGTTTACCGACTATCAGCAGGACGTGCGCGAAACGCTGAAACTGGCCGAGCAGCTTGGCCTGCCGAAACCCTGGCACGTGATCGGCCATTCGATGGGCGGCGCGATCGGGATGCGCGCGGTTCTGGAAACCGGCCTGTTTGCCTCTTGTGCCTTCACGGGTCCGATGTGGGGCATTTTCTTCACCCCACTGATGAAACCGCTCAGCCGTCTGACCGCCTATTGGGGGCCTCGGATCGGGCTGGGCGAAAAGACGCCCCCGACCACGTCACTGGAAAGCTATGTTCTGATCCAGCCTTTCGCGGGCAACGCACTGACCCGCGATCCCGGGATGTACCGGATGATGCAGGATCAGTTGAAAGCGCATCCCGAACTGGCCCTGGGCGCGCCGTCGACCATCTGGCTACGCGAGGCACTGGACGAGTGCGCCTGGCTGATGGCGCAGACCGCCCCCGACATTCCCTGTCTGACCTATCTTGGCAGCCACGAGCAGATCGTGGACCGCAAGGCGATCCGGGCGCGCATGGCGAACTGGCCCAGCGGACGACTGGTCGAGATCCCCGACGGCGAACACGAGGTGATGATGGAACCGCCCGAGGTCCGCGGCCCCGTATTCGAGGAGATGGCCGCGCATTTCTCGGCCGCCGCCAACGGTCAGACACCCGAACTTGCGATGACGCGCTGACACCTCGGCTGCTTGTGATCCGCGCGCCCTGCGCCTAGATGTGATCCGACGCAGACAATAGAGGTGTTCCATGCACGAGCTTCCCTTCCCCGTCCGAGACGCAAATGCCGGTGGCGGCGCCGACAACCTTGGCAACCTGCCGGAATGGAACCTGGACGATCTGTACAAGGGGCAGGACGCGCCGGAACTGACCCGCGACCTTGAGTGGTTGGAGCAGGAATGCGCGGCTTTTGCCGCCGATTACGAAGGCAAGCTGGCCGATCTTGACGCTCAGGGTCTGCTGAACTGTGTCCAGCGCAACGAAAAGATCAACGCCATCGCCGGGCGCATCATGTCTTTTGCCGGACTGCGATATTACCAGCTGACCACGGATGCCGAGCGCGCCAAGTTCCTGTCGGACATGCAGGAAAAGGTCACGCTGTTCACCACGCCGCTGGTGTTCTTCACGCTCGAGATCAACCGCATCGACGATGACGTGCTGGCCACCCATTTCAAGGCCAACGCGGACCTGGCCCGGTACGAGCCCGTCTTCCGCCGCATCCGCGCGATGAAGCCCTATCAACTGTCGGACGAACTGGAGAAATTCCTGCATGATCTGGGGGTGGTCGGCGACGCGTGGGAACGGCTGTTCGACGAAACCATCGCCGGGCTGACCTTTACCGTAAACGGCGACGAGCTGAACATCGAAGGCACCCTGAACCTGCTGACCGAACAGGACCGGTCCAAACGCGAGGCCGCGGCCCGCGAACTGGCCCGCGTGTTCCAAGACAACGTCAAAACCTTTGCCCGCGTCCACAACACGCAGGCCAAGGAAAAAGAAATCATCGATCGCTGGCGCAAGATGCCGACCCCGCAGACCGCGCGGCACCTGGCGAACGATGTCGAACCCGAGGTGGTCGAAGCCCTACGCGAGGCGGTCGTGGCCGCCTACCCCAAGCTCAGCCACCGGTACTACGAGCTCAAGCGCAAATGGTTGGGTCTGGATGTGATGCAGGTCTGGGACCGCAACGCGCCGCTGCCGATGGAAGACACCCGCACCGTGTCGTGGGAAGACGCCGAGAAGACGGTGATGGAGGCTTATGCCGCATTCGATCCCCGCATGGCCGACATCGCAGCGCCGTTCTTTTCGAAAGGCTGGATCGACGCGGCAGTGAAACCGGGCAAGGCCCCGGGTGCCTTCGCGCACCCCACCGTGACCGATGTGCACCCCTATGTGATGCTCAACTATTTGGGCAAACCGCGCGACGTGATGACGCTTGCGCATGAGTTGGGCCACGGGGTGCATCAGGTGCTGGCCGCCGATCAAGGCGAGATGCTGTCCTCGACCCCGCTGACCCTGGCCGAAACCGCCAGTGTCTTCGGCGAGATGCTGACCTTCCGCAAGATGCTGGATCAGGCCGAAACGCCCGAGCAGCGCAGGGTTCTGCTGGCCGGCAAGGTCGAGGACATGATCAACACGGTGATCCGCCAGATCGCCTTCTACGACTTTGAATGCAAGCTGCATACCGCCCGCCGCGAGGGGGAACTGACGCCGGACGACATCAACGCCCTGTGGATGAGCGTTCAGGCCGAAAGCCTTGGCCCGGCGTTTGAATTCATGGACGGGTACGAGACCTTCTGGGCCTATATCCCGCACTTTGTTCATTCGCCCTTCTACGTCTACGCCTATGCATTCGGCGACGGGTTGGTGAACGCGCTGTACTCGGTCTATGAAAGCGGCGCGGACGGGTTCGAGGAAAAGTACCTCGAGATGCTCCGCGCTGGCGGCTCCAAGCACCACAAAGAGCTGCTGGCCCCGTTCGGGTTGGATGCCAGCGACCCGAAATTCTGGGACAAGGGCCTGTCGATGATCTCGGGGATGATCGACGAGTTGGAGGCCCTGGAGGGGTGAAAGACCCAACGGACAAGGGGCGTTGGCGGGCCATCAAGGACCGCCTGCGCCCTGTCCTCGCCCAGATCCGCCGCAGTGTCCCGCGGGGGCTGCGGTTTGTCGTGGGACTTTTGTTGATCGTAGCCGGCGTCTTCGGTTTCCTTCCTGTTCTGGGGTTTTGGATGATCCCGTTGGGCATCATGGTGGCCGCCATGGACGTCAACCTGCTGCGGCGCTGGTGGCGCCGCCGGTAACCCCGTTCCGGCTGTCGCCTAGTTTATTCTGGTCGTCAGGAACACCGCGAATACGATCAATCCCGCCCCAATTGCAGCCATTGGGGTGATCGGTGCCCCCAGAAAAATTGCCGAATTGACGAAGGTGAACACCACCGAGGTGGCGAACAAAAGGGTCGCGGTCAATGTCGATACCCGCGCGGCCGCCTCGTACCAGAGGTAGTAGGCCAGCGCAGTCGGGAAAACGCCCAGCAAAACCAAAAACACCAAATCGTTGCCGGACGGCATCCGCAGGGAAAATACGGACAGCGGAAGCAGAATTACAGCCGAGCACAGGAACACACCAAACAGGAAATTCAGACGCTCGGCCGTCGATTTCGACGCGCGCATGGCCCGGCTGCTGGCGATCAGGAACACAGCCCAGCTGACCCCGGCCCCAATTTCCATCATATCCCCCAGAACCGGGTCCCCGCCGCCTTCGAAATCGCGGAAAACCGTAAGAAAGACCCCGAAGATGGCCAGAAGGGTCGCCAGAACATCGGTTCTTCCAACAGGGGTGTCGGCGAAGAAATACAAGAAAACCAAAACAAAGAACGGTGCGGTATTTTCCAACACCATCGCGCTGCCTGCACCGGTGTGTTCAAGCCCAATATGGAACAGAATGTAGTTTATGACCGTCGCCAAAACCGCAAGACGGAAGTTCCAATCCCGGAACTGAACGGAAACCCGCGCATTCATCGCACGCAACATGACGTATATGGCCAAAGCAGCTATTAACAGCCTGCTTGTGGCAATTTGCATGCCACCCAGATCTCCGGTCAAGTAGCGCACGATGACGCTGTGCGTGCCCCAAAGAAATGCGGCCAAGAACCCAAGAAACAGGCCATCCTGAAAAAGGGAACCGCCGTCTTTGCCGGGCCCCTTCACTTGAGCTGGCTGTCCTTGGAGCCGCGCCGATTGATACCGCCGCGGGCCTTGAAGGCACCATCACGCTCTTGCTGGCAATCCAGGCACAGCTTGACCCCGGGGATGGCCATTCGGCGCTTTTCGGGGATCGGTTCTTCGCACTCTGCACAATGGGTCAGGCTTTCGCCGACCGGACGCTTTATCGCCTGCATCCGTGCCAGCTCGTCTGAAATCGAAGCCTCGATCTGTTCACTTACAGCGCCGTCGCGCGCCCAGCCTCCGGCCATGGCCCCCTCCTGTTCAGGTGCTCTCCAGTTTAGGCGCGGGGCGGCTGATCACGCAAGTCAGAGCGGCGTTGCGCCGTCGAATACCCGGTCGATCATCGCCTGCGTCCCGCGCGAGAATTCGAGCGTACACGGGTATTCGTCGCCAGCGCGAATGGTTCGGCAAAACGCCTCGACCTGCAGCTTGTAGTGATCGTCGGCCGGGAAACGCGTCACAAGAACTTCCAAACCCGGGCGATGCAGTTCGACCCGAGCCTCGCCGAACACCCGCGCGTTGAACGGCGCGGTCAGGCGGATCAGGCCGCGCTCTCCGTGAAAGACCATTTCCTGATGCGGATGCATGCGGATCGAGACATAGGCCGAATAGGTAAAGCCCGGAAACTGCGCGCGGATTTCCGTGAACGCGTCGATGCCGTCCTCCCAGCGGATGGCCGATTGCACGGTGTCCGGTTCCTGCCCCGTCGCAAAACGGGCCGACCCGATAACATAGACGCCGATGTCGCGCAGCCCGCCGCCGCCGGTTTCGGCGCGGTTGCGGATATTGCCGGTGTCCGCGCGGTTGTCGAAGCTGAACGCACCCGTGACATGCACCAGATCACCGATGGTGCCATCGGCGATCAGGTTGCGCACATGCTGCCACTGCGGGTGGTGCACGATCATATAGGCCTCGGCCGCCACCAGCCCGGTCTGGTCGCGCTTCTGGATCAGGGCGTCGAACTCCTCGGCGCGCATGGTCATCGGCTTTTCACACAGAACGTGCTTGCCAGCCTCCAGCGCCTTAAGGCTCCATTCGACATGCAGGTGGTTCGGAAGCGGAATGTAGACCGCCTCAACTTCGGGCGAAGCCAGCAACGCGTCATAGTCATCAAACACCTTCAGGTCCGGGCAGAAGTCCTGAAACGGCTCGGCTTTCGCCGGATCCGAAGTCGCCAAGGCAGACAAACACGCGCCCGAAGCCGAATGAATCGCCGGCCCCATGAATTGGCGTGCGAATTTCGCGGCCCCCAGAATGCCCCATTGAACCGGCTTGTGCATCGTGTCCTCCGTATTTGACCATGTTCGGCGCCAAAGTGTTTGCGCCAACATCCGTTGCGCCCTCTGTACCAGCCAAGCGACGCCAAGTCAGGCTTTTCTGTTCGCGGGACACCCGTAATCTGCGCATGACAAACGGGAGGGACTAACGTGAGAAGATTTCTGAAATGGCTGGCAAGCCTCACGGCGGCTGTGATCGTCATCGGGGCCGCGATATTTTTCGTGGTTGTGCCGCCGTATGTCGAAAACGCGCGCAACAACGTGATCGACCACGACCCATATCCGGTGTCCGACACCGCCGCTGCTCTGCACGAAACCCTGATCGTGGGCGACCTGCATGCCGATCCGCTGTTGTGGAGCCGCGACCTGACCGAGCGTGGAACCCGCGGCCAGGTGGATATTCCCCGACTGATCGAAGGCAACGTGGCCCTGCAGGTGTTCACCGCCGTGACCAAATCACCGGCCGGGCAGAATTACGAGGCAAACTCGGCTGAGGCATTCGACAACATCACCCTTCTGGCCATTGGTCAGCTGTGGCCGCTGCGGACTTGGGACAGCCTTAAGGAACGCGCGATTTATCAGGCCGAGAAACTGCACCGGTTCGAGGCGGCCTCAAGCGGACATCTCAAGGTCATCAAGACACGCGCGGATCTGGACGCAGTGCTCGAGGCCCGCGCGCGCGGCGAAAAGGTCGTGGGCGGCATTCTGGGGATCGAAGGCGCCCATCCGCTGGAGGGCGATCTGGCCAATCTCGACCCGATATTCGATGCAGGCCACAGGGTGTTCGGGCTGCAGCATTTCTTCGACAACGAACTGGGCGGCTCGCTGCACGGCACCGGGAACACGGGCCTGACCGAATTCGGACGGCAGGTGGTGGCCGAACTGGCCAAACGCCCGGTGGTGATCGACCTGGCCCATTCCAGCCCGCAAGTGGCGCGCGACGTGCTGGACATGACCGACGAGCCGCTGATCGTCAGCCACGGCGGACTGCACGGGTTCTGCCCGGTCAAGCGCAACTATCCCGATGACCTGATGAAGGAAATCGCGGCGACCGGCGGTGTCATCGGCATGGGATACTGGGCAGACGTCACCTGCGGCGACATCGCCCCGTCGGGAATTGCCAAAATGATCAAGGCAGCCATCGAGACGGTCGGGGAAGACCATGTCGCGCTGGGGTCCGACTATGACGGCTCGGTCGAGACCGCATTCGACACGTCGGAACTGGCGGCGCTGACCTCGGCCTTGCTGGACAAAGGCCTGACCGAAGCTCAGATCCGCAAGGTCATGGGCGAAAACATGGTACGGGTATTCCGCCAGCAACTGCAGTAGGACATGGCGCAAAAAACGGCCCGGGTTTCCCCGGGCCGCTTGTTCATCTGATTGCCGTGATCAGGCGCTGGCCAGCATGCCCTTTTCACGCGCCAACTCACGCATTTTTTTCTGCAGCTTTTCAAAGGCGCGCACCTCGATCTGACGGATGCGTTCGCGGCTGACATTGTACTGCGTACTCAGTTCCTCGAGCGTCACGGGCTGATCCATCAACCGGCGCTGGGTCAGGATGTCTTTTTCGCGGTCGTTCAGAACGTCCAGCGCCTCGGTCAGCAACTCGCGACGCACCTCAAGCTCTTCGCGGGCTTCATAGTCGCCGGCTTGGTCTGCATCTTCGTCTTCCAGCCAGTCCTGCCACTGCATGGTGCCTTCGCCGTCGGAACCGACCGTGGCGTTCAGCGACGCATCCCCGCCCGACATGCGGCGGTTCATGCTGATGACCTCTTCTTCGGTCACGCCCAGATCGTTGGCGATCTGCTTGACATTGTCCGGGTGCAGGTCGCCCTCCTCCAACGCGCCAATCCGGGCCTTCGCCTTGCGCAGGTTGAAGAACAGCTTTTTCTGCGCCGAGGTGGTGCCCAGTTTCACCAGTGACCAGGATCGCAGGATGTACTCCTGGATCGAGGCGCGGATCCACCACATCGCATAGGTCGCCAGACGGAAGCCTTTTTCCGGATCGAACCGCTTGACGGCTTGCATCAGGCCCACATTGGCCTCGGAAATCACCTCGGCCTGCGGCAAACCATAGCCGCGATAGCCCATGGCGATCTTGGCGGCCAGTCGCAGATGCGATGTCACCATCTTGTGCGCCGCTTCGGTGTCCTGCTCTTCGACCCAACGTTTGGCCAGCATGTACTCCTCTTCCGGCTCCAGCAGGGGAAATTTGCGGATTTCCTGCAGATACCGGTTCAGCCCACCTTCTGGCGTAGGCACGGGGAGATTTTTGTAATTTGCCATGTATCACGTCCCTTGGACAAATGTTTACGCCCTTAACATGGATATGGGGCCACGTTCAGGACCATTCAAGAGCAGGTATTAACAGTCTGGGATTAAGGAACGATAAAGGAAAGCTAAGAAAGTCTTAGTCACGAGACTTTGCAGGTTGTTTCAGAACCGAGATGAGTGCCTCGATATCTTGCGGCAATGCTGCTTCAAAACGCATTTCCTCGCCGGAGACGGGATGTACAAAGCCCAGGACAGCCGCGTGCAGGGCTTGGCGCGGAAACGCACGCACCGCCTCCGCAGCGTCTGCATCAAACGACCGGGCCGACAGTTTACGCTTGCCGCCATAGACCGGGTCGCCCACCAAGCCGTGGCCCGCATGTGCCATGTGCACCCGAATCTGGTGGGTGCGTCCGGTTTCCAGCCAGCACTCGATCAATGATACCGCGCCGGGTTGTCCGAACACGTCAACGACGCGCGCACGCGTCACGGCATGACGCCCGCCATGAAAAAGCACCGCCTGTTTCTGCCGATCATGTTTGTGCCGGGCCAGTTGCGTTGTGATGCGCATCACGTTGCCGGGCTCAAAACTCACGCCTTTGACACCGCGCAGCCGCGGGTCATTGGCATCCGGAACGCCATAGCAGACCGCGCGATAGTAGCGCTCGACGCTGTGCGCCTCGAACTGGGCCGCCAGCCCCTGGTGGGCGGCGTCCGATTTGGCAACCACCAGCAACCCGCTGGTATCTTTGTCGATCCGGTGCACGATGCCCGGCCGCTTGACCCCGCCTACCCCCGACAATTCCTCGCCACAGTGGTGCAGCAGGGCGTTCACCAAAGTGCCGTTGGGCGATCCCGGTGCCGGGTGGACGACCATGCCCGCAGGCTTGTTGATCACGATCAGGTCAGCGTCTTCATGCACGATGTCCAGCGGAATGTCCTCGGCCCCGATGTGACTCTCGTCCGCTTCGGAGACGGTTATGGACACAACGGCGCCTTCCGGCACTTTGGCTTTGGCGTCGAGCACGACCTTGCCGTCGACCAGAACCGCGCCCTCTTCGATCAGCCGGGCCAGCCGGGTACGCGACAGGTTTTCATCTGCTGGAACATCCCGCGAAAGCGCCTTATCAAGGCGGGGCGGCGGAGCGTCCGCGATAACGAAGTCTATTTGCCGGGTGCCCATGACTGTCCCTTCAGATCCCCAAGAACCGCAGGAAACGCCTCAACTGCGCCTTCTGCGCCGCATGGTCATGCTGCTGACCGCGGTGATGATTGGCGGGGTTCTAGTGACATTCGCTTTGATTGTCATCCGTCTATCCGACCGGACCCCCACCCTGCCCGATCAGATCGGACTGCCGGACGGTGCAAAGGCCCAAGCCGTGACCATCGGAAACAACTGGTTCGCCGTGGTGACCGATGACAACCGCATCCTGATCTTCGACAAGACCACCGGGAAGCAACGACAGCAGATCTCGCTTGATTGAGCCTTTGGCGCCGCCAGCCTATTCACCCAAGGCCATTCTGAACACGATTTCTGCAGCCTGCTTGAACGCAACGATCTCGTCCGGCGTATCACGACGAAACCTGACTTCGTCCGGGCTCAGCCAGACCGGTTTGAACAGAGTGTCCCGGTCGGGAAAGAATTCAGCCCGAAATCCTTCGTCGGCTTCGGTCAAATAGGTATCAAGCCATGCCCGTTCCTCGGGTTCCAGAACGTCGTGGCGCCGGAACATGATGGGTTCTTTGGGCACCTGACGACGCAGTTGGCGGCTGCGCTTGCGCCCGATGGCTCGCGTGACGACGCCAAAGGCTTCACTGGCGGCGCGGGACAGTGTTGGATTGGCAGGCTCACTGGCAACCTCCCCTCCGGGTCGCGACACGCCCAGTTTGTTCAGGAAGTCATCGACGATATTGCCATTCAACATTTCCTCGCGGTCATAGAGTGCCGGCACAACCGTTACACCCGGGAACGCGTTGCGGATTCGGGAAACCGCGCCGGAAAAAGAAACCGAGTGAGGCTCGGCCTTGATCTTCGCCAGCTGGTCCCGAATCAAGGCTGAACCGTTGGCTGGCAAACGGCCATTTTTGGCCCGCTGCTTGTAATCCGCCTCAAAGAAATCTGAGTAGCGGCGGCAATAGAATACCACACGCATTTCGCGAGCGGGTATCTCGGTGAAGATCTGCGCAAGCCGTTCCAGATCGGCCGAATAGAACATTTCCGACGACATCAGGCAGGCTTTGCTGCCATGTGCCTCGTACTCGCGCGCAACGGCCTCACGGTACTTGTCCATTGGTTCTGCGGACTGGTTCATGTGGAACGCCAACAGATTATGGCTGACCTTGGGGCGATCGTCCCCTTCCGGTCTGCGACGTCCGGCCTCCATGTATCTGAGCCCGGAATCCGACAAGGCCGACACATTGTTGCGCAGATAGGACTGCAATGCCGTCGTCCCTGTCTTCGGCATCCCCAAATGCAACCACAGCATCAGGTTGCGCCTCGTGTAACGGTGTCGGCCTGC
This sequence comes from Ruegeria sp. BJ5, assembly GCF_056537865.1. Lineage (NCBI taxonomy): Bacteria > Pseudomonadati > Pseudomonadota > Alphaproteobacteria > Rhodobacterales > Roseobacteraceae > Ruegeria > Ruegeria sp. BJ5. The sequence continues at coordinate 176,925 of NZ_JBQFSH010000001.1, read as the reverse complement.
GCGGTCATCTGATGCATCAACTCCTGCATCTCGGACGTGCCCAGCAGTTCCGATATCTGTTTGCGGTGCAATTCGCAGGACTGGCGGTGCAGCCGGGCCGTTTCGGGGTCCGACATCAGGTCGTCGAAACAGTCCCGCTTGCGCGCGGCAATCGCATCGACCGATGTCTCGACCACCGCATTCTGGTTCATGATGTTCCAGTACTCCAAGCCCAGGCTGTCGCCCGTGTGATGAGCCCGTCCCCGCACTTTCTTGACCAAGTAGCTCTCGCAGGACTTCAGAGCGTAGTGGTTGAGCTGCACAAGGTCATATCCGACCGAGTCCCGCGCCGACCGCCAACTGCTTGTAAAATACCGCTCGGGCATTGGCTGGCCCGAACCATTGTACCAGTGGCAGTCTTCCATGCGGTCGACCGTCGGACGTTTGGGGCGGTGAACACCGATCACATCCCACAAGTGCCGCTGGAACATCGTCTTCAATCCCCATGCCTGCGCCGGTCTGGGTTTGCGCTCGGGGGCAGCACGGCGGAATTGGTCGGACAGGAACCTGTCTTCGTATTGAACCACTCCGGCATTGCCGAACAACCGCCAGGTCATTGAAATCATCTTGGCATCCGGCACGGCATCAACCAATGATTTCAGCGTGTTGTCACCCGTCTTTACATTGATCTGCTCGTCGGCGTCGATCACGATCACCCAGTCTTCAGGCCCCGCGATGTCCATCTGAAAAAAGCGTTTGTACGCGCGTTTCTGAGGGCTTGTTGCGCGGCGGGAATTGTTGTCCACATGGATCAGAACCCCGCGCTGGTCGAGCCGGTCGAGCAGCGCATCCGACCCGTCCGTGCAGTCATTCGTCATCACGACCATCTGGTCGATGCCAATAGCCTGATTGTGCGCGACCCATTCCAGAACGAACGGGCCTTCGTTCTTCATCGGGGTAACGCTGACAAAGCGGGGGGACTGATCGACCATTTTTGCCTCAGTTTTTGGTGCCATGCAGGCCGGACGCGGGCACGCAAGACCAGTGTTTGCCCGCCAGAATAATTCCATTGCAGGCGATGACCAAGCCGAAACCTTGGGCGTGTTTGCACACAGATGACCCTGAATGGTGCTGGATATCGTGAAAGGCCCGCATGTTACCCCTCTGCCCTTTTGAGCTGGTTGGAAAAACGTTTGTAGGTTGGACACAACGCCTTGGCCCGTTGCAGAAACACCTGCGCCCGCTGTTTTTCGCCGCGCTTCAGGCAAATCTGACCCGCGGCCCCTTGAATGGCGGCGGTGATGTTGTCCAGCTCGGCCGCGTGCAGGATCTGCGCCTCGGCCTGCTCTTCGGCGCCGATGCGCACCAAGAGTTGCCCCATCGCGAAAACCAGAAACGCGCTGTCAGGGTCACAAGCCAGCGCCTCGGCCATAGTCAATCGCGCCTGACGTCGGTCACCTGCATCCGCATAGAGCTCGGCAAGACGTTTGTAGTACAGGGGGTTGTCGGGGCACCGCAGAACCACGTCCCGGGCGGCATCAATTGCCGTCTCGACGGCAACCTCGCCCATGCGCCATTGCAGCAACGATGACAGGCTTTCCACAGCGGGGTCCTGTTCCGGCACGTCGTCGATCGCAGTCAGCCCGGCCCACAAAGCTTGCAGGCGCGGACCGCTGTCCTGCAGCCGCCTGGCGCGCTGGTCCAGGGAAAGATCGGACCAATCAAGCAGGATCATGTCGAAATTGCAGGGCGCCCTCACGATCACCTTGTGCTGGACAAGGTACAGGTTGTTGAACGGCGGAAACCGACGTTGGCGCAGCCTGCGCTGCAGGGCCCAATCCACGGGCGGAAACAGTCGAACCGGCAGTTGGTCGCGGTACAGCATGCGCGAACCCAAAACCACAACATCGGGTCGCAACGGCTTGGCCCAAAACGCTTTTGCAAAGTGACGCCCGGCAGCCCAGCGTTTCTTTCTGGCGCCAAGAATGGCCCCCCGCAATGCGGTCAGAACCGCGTGATCTTCGGGCCAAAGATGCGGGTTTTCCAACCCGTCCCGGGCCAGTTGCTCGCTTTCCTTCCACTTGCCCAGATAGAACGCGTTCAACGCCTGCAGCAGGGGCAGAAAAGCGTTGTCCGCCCCGGCATCGAGGATCGGCTGGCCCAGATCAAAAGCCTCTTGGCACCGATCTTGGGCGCACAGATATTGCGCTGCCTTGGCATAGACATGGGCGGCCTCGGATGGGTTCAGAAAAGTCTCGGGGCCTTGCGCCACGCGCCGGATGACGGTTTCGTTCGCCTCGTCCAATTCGGCCTCGGTCAGGACATCGCGGAATACCAGTCTTTGCTGCCCCGATATCCGTGCAGCCGCCATGGAAAAGGCCGAGATGAACGGAGCGATCACCTGTTCGGCCCGGGACATGGCAAAAAGCTCGAGAAAGTCGCGCTGTGCTCGGGTCATTCCCGACAGGTTCGCAATGTCGGACATCTGCATCAGGTTCGGATAACGCTTTTGAAACCGCGCAATCAGTTCGGGCTGGTCCGAGAACATGATCGCGGGCCGGTCCAGCCTCTTGGAAAGATGCATATCGTAGAGTTCTTCCGGCTCGACCTTTGCCGGCCAAGTGGTGTGCTTCCAGGGCAGCGCGTTCAGGATGTCACCGCGCCGGATATGGTAGGCAGAAACGCCCTGCCCCGAGAGCCTGGCATCGGCAAGCCCCATGATGTGCCGGATATGCAGAGTGAACCCGATACGGTGAATGAACTCGCGGTAGCGCGGGCGGATCGCCTCAATATCCTCCCAAGGAAAGGCAAGAACCTCAAACCCCTCTTCGACCAAGACCGAACGGCCGGCGGCCAGATGCGCCATCAGCCGATCGGGCGTCGCGTCGCCCAAAAAGCTCCAGACCGGCAGCGCATCCTTCGCCAGCCGATCGTGGGTTTTCTGATCCAGAAAGTGAGACTTGATCCATTCGGGATCGAACAGCTCTTCCGGGTTGTCCAGTTCGGGGGCATCTGCCCCGGGTGGAAACCAGTTGACCCGATAATCCGCGTCGAAATCCTCGGCCAGGCGTATGCAGGTCAGCATCATCAGCAGTCGGGCACCCATGCGGTCCTTGCGCTGGCCGATGAACACGCCCCGTTTGGGCGTCATGACGCGTCCCCTGCCGCCATAGCCCGGCGCATGGCCCGGAACCGCTGGCGGGCGGCCATTACCAGCTTTGGGTGACGTTCTTCGCCCACAGCTTCAATACCGCGCATGTAGATTGGCAATCTTCGGCGCGCACGCATCATCTTGTAGTACTCGGATGGCTCCAGGGTCCCGCGCATCGCCTGCTGCATCACCGGCTTCAAAAGATTGAGTTTCCGCAGCATTGGTGCGGCGAAGTGGTTGGCGAACCAGGTTTTGAGAAGAACGACATTGCCGCCCTGCAGCCGTGTGACCTGTTGCCTGTCCAAGTCAAAAAACGGGTCGTAAAACACATAGGCCCGGGCGGCGGCCTGAACGGTTTCGACAGCGTCACTCAGCGGCAGATCCCAGTCCTGGACACGACCGAACCGATAGCGAGTTTCCCAAGGGACCCTCCGCTCGTCCAATGTGGTCTGAGGATTGAAAGCAATGACGATCGCACCCGGCACCAGCGCCGAGAAGGTCAACGCGGCGAACCCTCCCATGGACGCTCCGGCAAACACGACCTGATCGAACTGGTCAAAAAACCCCTCGCGCGCCTTGTCCTCGAAATAACCGATGATTTCGGGGTCGCGATACCATGCCTTTGTGCGGGCGATCACGCCCAGATGGGACCATCCCTCGTCCCGGAAAAACTTCCAGCCCCACGGCTCGCGGGCAAAGGACAGGTCATTGGCATTTGCAATATTGTCAAAACTAATGACCAGCCGCGCCGAGTCACGCTGGTGGAAGAGAACCGAGTGACGGTCGAGCTTTTGCAGAAACCCCTTCCCGTCCCCGCCGGGGTAAATCTCGACAAACCAAGGCGGAGGCGGATCGGTCAGAATGCGTTCATAGCCGGTCTTACGATCCGGGTGGTCAGGTTGCAGCTGCGCTTTGGTTAGATCGTCCGCCATGGCCGTCACACCAGATTGTCGGCCAGCCAAGACCGGAACTCCACCCAATCGGGGCGCATCTTGATCTCGGCGATTTTGGCGCGGTGCCAGTCGCAGGCCCGTTCGTGCAATTCGCGCAGTTCGGGGTCCGATTTGAGTTCGTCGAGCAACGGTGCTGCACGCTGGGCGATCGGCTGGATTGAGGTGTCCTGAACCTTGTTTGCATTCATGTCCGACCAGTAGGATTGCCCCTGATCCACCTTTACGTGGTTGGTCCGCCCCCGGTCCCGCTTGATAAGAAAGCCATCCAGAGATCGAACGGAATAATGATGGAGCCGTCCGAAGGAATGGTCAAAATTCCTCCACGCGCGCCAACCGACATTCTGGGCCGGAAATAGATTTCCGCCGGCGTCCGACCATGCGACCTCGGCCTCTTTGCCCTCTTCAATGCCCTTGGGTCTATGCGGACCGAACCGCGTGAACTTGCCATTGTTCCGAAACAGCGTTTTCAGACCATATGCGCGACCCGAATGATAGGGAAACTCCTGATCGGCCATGCAAAAAGACCGTGTCACGGGCGTGTCGTCAAAACTGATATTGCCCGACGTCCCAAACAACCGCCATGCGAACGAAATGGCGTCCACCGATTGTCCCGCCTTCTGTTCGACGGCATCAATCAAGGCCGCGAAACTGTTGTCGCAGCATCGAATGTTCCAAAACTCATCGACATCAAGGCACATCAGCCAGTCGGCTTCTTTGACCTTGGGATGCCGCCGTGCCCGCCGGAGCATCTGGTGCTGGGGATTTCCACCCTCAGGCACAGCATTTGGGACGTGGGATGCCAAACCCATCTGCTCAAGGCGTTGTGCAATACTGTCGGTACCGTCCTCACAGTCATTGGTGAAGATCACAAAGTGATCGACGCCCAAAGTCCGATGAAATGCGACCCACTCCAACATGTAGGGGCCTTCGTTCTTCATCGTCGTGAATACGGTAATGGTCTGAGACATTTACGCCTGTTCCCGAACTGCCTTTGACCTTCTTCTTACACAAAGCGCACCAATGCTGCGAGGGTCGAATTCCGTGCAAGGGAATGTCTGCTCCAACTGGTGCACCGCTACACGCGCACCCGACCTTCAGACGCAAGTGGACATAGCACCACTGAAGCAGGCGACAGGTTCCATCCGGGGTCCATTGCCCTCTCGCACAATCCCAAACCTACGGCTTCCGGCGTAAAGGGGAACAGTAAAAACCGATTTAATTCCGCCGGTTGCACCGAAAATATCGTGCGGCCGGCATCTGTAATCCTCACCGGACTGACGAAAAAACGGCGCGAAGTCAAAAGCGGCGGACGAGCAGTTTTGTCGAGGGGAGATGGTACCGCCTCCCTGGCTTGAACAGGGGACCTCTGGATCCACAATCCAGCGCTCTAACCAACTGAGCTAAGGCGGCACTCGTGAGGGGCGATTTAACGAACGCGTTCGGGGATTGCAAGAGCCTTAAAGTCGAATTGACCAGCTTTGTTCGATGAGATCGACGCCGAAGGAATGAACCGGTTTGCTGTCGGTCAGGCGCCATCCATGGGCCCGGTACAGCTTGCAGGCAGCCCTGTGGCTTTCGTGGGTCCACAAGACCATCGACGTGTACCCTGCGGATCGTGCAAAACCCATGCATGTCATCAAAAGCCGCGCCCCAAGCCCCTTGCCCCGCGCGTCGGGTTCCAGCAGAAAAAGGCGCAGTTTGGCGGTGGTTTCATCCAGCGCGACACAGAAAATACTACCAAGGCGCCTTCCGTCACTTTCAACGATCCATCCCCTCTCGCGTTGGGGATCATGCCTGGCGACAAATTCGTCCAGAATACGGGCCACCAGCGGGGCGAAACTCTCGTCAAACCCTTCATCCCGCGCGTAAAGCGTTCCGTGGCGCTCGACCAGCCAATCGCGGTCATCGTCGCGAAACGGCCGGATCACAGCATAGTCCCCTTGCGACATCGGCCACACACTCCGCTTGATTCCCATTGCGTTGCAGGCTAGCAGAAACGCTCAGTCCCCGGAGGCGAGAATGGGCATCAATACCGAACGTGACATCGAAGCGAACCTTCAGATCGGTCCGACCGACCAAGGAATGGTGCGCCTGTTCATCGAGGCGGGCGAGCTTGAAATCCCCATGGATTTCGACCCGGAAGAAGCCGAGGAAATCGCCGACGAGATCCGCGCCGCAGCACAAGCCGCACGCGCCGTCAAAGGCTGAAGTCAAAGCCGAGGGTCACGCAGGCCATGCAACCGCCGCGCGGCGTCCATGGCAAATTTCTGGATCATCTTTTTGCGTCTTGGCCCGGCCAACTTGGCCTCGGGGGACATGCGTACGATCTCGGCGTCATAAGCATCCGCAATGATAAGTCCGGTTTCAGCGGGCAGCAGCTCGGTGGGAAAGTCCGTGTCCACCGCCCAGAAGAAGCGGTCGCACCAATCCAGATAACCCTGCCACTTCGAATCGGACATGTAGTCCGTCCGGCTGGACTTGCACTCGATCACCCATAGCTCGCCCTTTGGCCCCAACCCCATGACGTCAACGCGCAACCCGCGGGTCGGGACGAATTCCTCAATCGAAACAAAGCCGTGCGTCACAAGGTGTCGAGAGACACCCCTGGCCAGTCTTTGTCCGGGCTGAAGTTCAACTGTCATACGCAGAGTGTGAACAATTAGTGAACAAATTGTCAAGTTGGCAGGTGTTGATCATCATCCCGGATTTGATCCGGCCCGCATGCCCAAGATTTGCCCCCACAATCAACTTCCGCACGACCCAGACCAAAAACTGTTGTGCAAGCCCCTTGTGCAACTCAGTGTTGCGCCCTACTTACGTCCTTGGCGGGTTCTGCCCTTCTCGTGACTGGTAGCATTCCGGTGGCCTTAAGCAATTCCGAGGGAGCTGGCTCTGTTCGGGTCCTGGCCCGTTTACCTGGCGCCCACCTGTACATACAGGTCCTCGGGAATCAAAACCGCACGGTTGCCTGGTGGTCCCGCCGCTTTCCGATCAGGGGATTTCTTGCGGATCGACCCGTGCGAAGGTTTCGTCATCCAGAGCAAAATCATAAAGCCTGCGCCCGTTCCATTGCGGCATATAGCCGTCAAACATCCTATTTTTTTGCTCCGGCAGGCTTGGCACGGTCAAATCTGCCGCTGGCAGGTTCAATCCAAACGTCAACATCTGGACGTCCGTGTAACGTGCAGATGCCTGCTTGACCGCATGATGCAGCAGCACGTGTTCGACATGCCCGTATTCGCCAACTCGGTTGTGAGTGATGACGGTTGTCGGCGCGAACTGCTTCATCAACGCATAGGCAGATCCAGATAACAGTCCAAACAACGGATGGCGGCGCAATGGCCGGACGATTTCGGGTTCTGGCAAGCCATCGCCGGTTGGCATGCGAATAAAACGGCGCAGCCTCGGGTAATCACTTTCGACCGCAAAAGGCAGTTGCACCCGGGTGGCACCAATCATTTCGCACACCTTTTGCATCGCTGCCTCGCGCGTGTCGGTGTCTCTACGGTTGGATGCAGGCCGGAAGAAGCTTGCGACGACAACTTCGGCACGCCCCTTGAGGTGCGCCAGAAGTGAGCCGGCAAACAGCGTTTCATCATCCTGATGGCACACGCACACAAGAATGCGCTGATGGGCAAGCCCGTCCAGGCTGAGTGCGTTGCGCACAACGCCCGGGCCGGTCTCCAAAAGGCCGAAATTCGCGCTGTGCAGGGTTTCCTGCCCAATCAGGTTGACCGGCCGCGCGCGCCCTTGCTGGACCAAACGGGCCGAGCTTGCCTGCACATGGCCGTTTCGGTTGTCTCCCTGAATCAAGTAGCATCTGTCAGCCAGGCCAGACCAGACCGCATCCAGCTCGGCGACCCTGCTGTTCTTCTGCGCATCCAAGTGCAACAGGTTGATCGGGCCGAACGGCCGATCCTGAACCGCCTGCTCAAGCCCTTCGGTCGCCGGCCTGAGGTAGAACTTCACGCGATCAGGGAAGCGGTTTTCGAACCATCGGAATGCAATCGGCACATAGATGTCGACCGGCGGCCACGAGGCGCGCAAACGCTGTCCAAGGTCGATGCCGATATATTTCAAACCGGGGTTCGAGTGCAGCGCCAACAGACCCGCGTGACCGCCCGCCACTCCGACCTCGGCAAAACAATTGCTTTCCTGTGCCAGCCGGTGAAGAGCACGCCGTTTCGGCTCCATCGATGGCGCCAGATCGGATGTGTGAAAGTCCTCCTGCATGTGTGCGTAGCACACGTTTCCATTGATCGCGACCGGCTCGCCTGCTTGTTTCAGCCCGTCCGCAATCGCCTGATTCAAACTTGACAGATCATCCAGAAACGCCGGCGAATTTCTGACGTCTTCATAACTTGGCTTGGTCAAGGAATCGGTCTTTCATGGACAATTCGATACGCTTGCGCATCAAATGTCAGGGGCAGACCAATTGCAAGCGTCAGCAACCACCCATCACGACCGGCGCGCTTCGACGCGCACAGGTTCCAGCTTGACCGCAACCGGGGTTCCTCCGCGAGGGCCTTTGGGCTTTTCGGCCATGCTCATGATCGCATAGGCGAATTGGACGCCCGCAAAAACGATCCCGTTCATGAACCAGATCATGATCAGAGCGATAAAGCCTATGTCGGACCCGGTGATGAGGTGGCGCAGGTTGGCCACGTTCAACATCAGCAGCACGGCGACAAACACAGCCGAGACTACAAAGCCCAGTGCAACCTGGGTGATGTAAAGACGGATCAGTTTCGGCATGACGCACCTCCTTCACACGACAGGAGTCTAGCGCAATTTCATGCCGGGTAAAATCGCCCGTGGCGCGTCAGAACGCCTCGGGCTTGGCCTCGCGGGCCATGTGGTCCAGAACCGCGTTGACGAATTTCGGTTCCTTGCCTTCGGGGAAGAAGGCGCGCGCCACGTCGACGAATTCGGTGATGACCACCTTGGGCGGCGTGTCGCTCTGGCTCAGCTCGGCGCCGGCCGCGCGGAACAGCGCCCGCAAGGTCGGGTCGATGCGCGAGATCGGCCACTTGGCCACCAGCGCCCGGTCGGTCATCTGGTCGATCGGCGCCTGATAGTTCACCGCGTCATCCACCAGCTTGCGGAAGACCGAGCTGTCGCCTTCCAGCATCTCGTCGCCCTCGTAGACCGCGCCGAACCGGTGATCCAGAAACTCGTTGACCACCTGCTCGGTCGTCTGGCCCGACTGCTCCATCTGGAACAGCGCCTGCACGGCATACAGCCGCGCGGCGGATTTCATCAGGCGTTTCCGGCTTGCCGGTTTCGGCGTGTCTGTCTGGGTCATGCTGTCGTTGATCCGTTGCTGTCGCCCGCCACGAGGATGGACTCGGACGGCGGCTTGAATCCGACGCCCTTTTTCGAAGCGCCCCACTTACGTCTGAGTGCGATCAGATGCAAGGCCGCAGCCGCCGCGCCGCCGCCTTTGTTCATTTTTTCCGGATTTGCACGCACTTCGGCCTGCGCGTCATTTTCAACCGTCAGGATGCCGTTGCCGATGCACAGGCCCTGCAGGCCCAGCAGTTGGATTGCGCGGCTGGAATCGTTGCAGACGGTTTCGTAATGCGTGGTCTCGCCCCGGATCACGCAGCCCAGTGCGACGTAGCCGTCAAAGTTGCACTGGCGGTCGGCCATGGCAATCGCCGTCGGGATCTCGAGCGCACCGGGCACCTCGACCACCTCGCAGCTGCCGCCGGCGGCCTCGATTTCGGCCTTGGCGCCGCGAACCAGGTCGTCGGCGATGGCGCGATAGAACGGGGCCACGACGATCAGCAGCTTGACCGGGTCCTCGAATTTCGGGGTCGGCAGAACGCCGTGTTTGTCTTGCTCAGCCATGCTCAGTCATCCTTGAAAATCGAGCGGGTCCCGACGATGGACAGACCAAAGGCGTCCAGACCTAGGTATTTCGTCTGCGGCGAGTCGGTCAGCAGCACCAGTTCCTTTATGCCCATCTTGGACAGGATCTGCGCGCCCAGACCGGTTTGCTTGATGGTGCGCGGGCCTTCGTCCTCGGCCGCGTACAGCGAGTTGCGCGGGTTGCGGAACAGGCAGACCACGCCCCGCCCCTCGGCGGCTATCTTTTCCATCGCGCGCGGCAGTTCCTGCGGCGATTTCGGGCCAAGACCCAGAATGTCCGAGGCCTCGTGCAGCGCATGGGTGCGGGTCAGGACGGGCTCGGGCGTGCTGATGTCGCCCTTGATCATCACCAAATGCTCAATCCCGTGGGTCTGATCGGTGAAGATCCGCATCTCCCACTCACCGCCATATTCAGACGTGACCATCCGGCGCGCGGTCTCGACCACCAGATTGTCGTGGCGCGCGCGGTACGAGATCAGGTCGCTGATGGTGCCGATCTTCAGACCGTGCTCCTTAGCGAATTCGACCAGATCGGGCAGCCTGGCCATGGTGCCGTCGGGCTTCATGATCTCGCAGATCACGCCCGAGGGGTTCAACCCGGCGAGGCGCGAAATGTCCACGGCGGCCTCGGTGTGGCCGGCGCGTACAAGCACCCCGCCCCGCTTGGCGCGCAGCGGAAAGACATGGCCGGGCGTGGCCAGATGCGCCATGGTGTTCTGCTCGTTGATCGCGGTGGCGATGGTCAGCGCCCGATCGGCGGCGGAAATGCCGGTGCTAACGCCTTCGCGTGCTTCGATCGAGACGGTAAAGGCGGTTTCGTGCCGCGACGAGTTGTTCACGGCCATCATCGGCAGGCCCAGCCGGTCGATCCGCTCGGCCGTCATCGGCAGGCAGATCAGGCCGCGGCCATGGGTGGCCATGAAATTGATCGCCTCGGCATCGGCGAATTCCGCCGGGATCACCAGGTCGCCTTCGTTTTCGCGGTCCTCGTGGTCGACCAGGATGTACATCCGGCCCTGGCGCGCCTCTTCGATGATCTCTTCGATCGCGCTGATCGCTTCGCGCAGCTGGGCCTCGACCGGTCCGGGTGTTTCAAAGCTCATGGGGCAGCCTTTCACAGAGCAGGTGTTGCATCGCGGGATAGACCAGCGCGCGCACAAAGGCCAGTCCGCAAACGAAGTGGGCCATACCTAACGCGACGCAATTTCCTCGCTGGCGATCACGAAACCTCGGCCAGACGGGCCACGTACCGGGCGAGCGTGTCGATTTCCAGATTGACCCGATCTCCTACCTTCGCCGCGCCCCAGGTCGTCACCTCTTTGGTATGAGGAATGAAGTTGATCCCGAAATCGCAACCGTCGACGTCGTTGACCGTAAGCGAAGTGCCGTTCAGAGCAACCGAGCCCTTGGGCGCGATGAAGCGCGCCAAATCCTTGGGCGCGCGCAGGGTTACGCGGGTGCTGTCTCCTTCTTCGGCCATCGCGACGATCTCGGCGACGCCATCGACGTGCCCGGAAACGATATGGCCACCCAATTCGTCACCCACCTTCAAGGCCCGTTCAAGGTTGACCCTTGAGCCCACATTCCAGCCGTCCAGATTGGTTTTGGAAACGGTCTCGGCGCTGATCTGAACATCGTACCAGTCATCACCCAGCGCGATGACGGTCAGGCAAACCCCGTCGCTGGCGATCGACGCACCAATATCTATGCCGGATGTATCATAGCCTGTCCGGATGCGCGCCCGCAGATCGCCCTGCTGCTCCAACTCGATGATTGTGCCGATATCGGTGACGATCCCAGTGAACATTCCGTTAACCCTCTGCGCCTAAGCTGTGCCATGCAATCCACGCCGAGGTAAGGCCAAGTGGCGGGCGGAGCAAGCCCTGCCTTGCCCGGCTGGCTGCAAAAAGGCATAGTTTGTTCAACAAAACACGGGCAACCAGAATTCGAGCATCTGGCATGAGGCAACCGAAGGACACCTCCGACAGTCGCGTATTCCTGTTTCTGCAGGGGCCGCATGGGCCGTTCTTCAGCGGCCTTGGTCGCATGTTGCGCGCGGCTGGCGCGCGGGTGTGGCGTGTGGGGTTCAATGCCGGGGACCAGGCGTTTTGGTTCGATCGCGCCAGCTATATCCCCTATCGGGGCCGGCTCGACGACTGGCCGGAAAGCCTGACGAACATCATCCTGTCGCGCGGTGTTACCGACATCGTGCTTTATGGCGATGTTCGCCCGGTGCACGCCGACGCGATCCGTACGGCGCGAATCCACGGCATCCGTGTTCACGTGTTCGAGGAAGGGTACCTTCGACCTTGGTGGGTCACCTATGAGCGCAATGGGTCCAACGGACATTCTCGCCTGATGGATCTGGAAATCGCCCAGATGCAGCAAGCGTTGCAAAGCTCGGGCGCCAAAACGCCCCCACCCCCGTCACATTGGGGGGATATGCGGCAACACATTTTCTACGGCGCACTGTACCACTGGTTCGTTCTGTGTGCGAACCGTGGGTACCGGAATTTCCACCCGCACCGAGAAGTGCCTGTCTCAAAGGAATTCAAACTGTATTTCAAACGTTTGGCGCTCATGCCAATCCATCGACTGCAGCGCGTTCTCGCCACTTGGCACGTAAGGCGCGGCGGGTTCCCGTATCATCTGGTGCTGCTGCAACTGGGGCACGACAGCTCAGTCCAGGCGCATTCAGACTTTTCATGCATGGCCGATTTCATCACCCCGGTGATGGAGGGGTTCGCCAAGGGCGCTCCGCCTCACCACCGCCTGGTCATCAAGGAACACCCGCTGGAAAACCAGCGCGAGCCGCTAAGAAGACGCGTCCAAGCACTTGCGCACGAATTGGGCATCTCGGATCGCGTGCATTACGTGCCCGGGGGAAAGCTGGCGCGCCTTCTGGATCACGCGAGCTCGGCCCTGACCATCAACTCCACCGCCGGACAGCAGGCTCTGTGGCGCGGCATCCCTCTGCGTGTCTTCGGCAAGTCGGTCTACGACAAGCCTGAACTGGTCTCGCATCAACCGATTGACGAATTTTTTAGGCACCCGCAAAAACCGGACACGGAAGCCTATAGGGCATACCGCCAATTTCTGTTGGAAACCAGCCAGGTGCCGGGCGGCTATTACTCACGCGGCGGACGGCGCCAGTTGCTGCGGCGGGTTGCTGACATGATGTTGCAGGCTCGCGACCCTTATCAGGCCGCGCTGACCGGAATCGCGACCATCACGCCACAGTTGAAAATCGTTGAATGACACGGTGCTTGGCTGGCTGGAACTTGAAGTGTGAAACCGCTAGTTTGACCGCAATCCAAAAGACTACATACGAAACTCGAGGTATTTCGGCAGTGCAGCGTTTCCCTACTCGATGGATACGAGGGTTGTCCCTCGTAGCAGCCATTGGCCTTCTGACAGCGTGCCAACTGCCCAAGGCCGGGCCGAACAAAACCGAAATTCTTGCGGGCTCGACAGTCAATGGCGGCAACGCCCACGTGGTCGAAGTTGATGACCGGGTGGCCCACGTCACCTCTGCGGTTCCACAGTTTGGCTTTCCGCCCGCCTTCCGGTCAGCACAAAGCGTAACATCCGACACCATTCGTCCCGGCGACGTGCTTGGCCTGACCATCTGGGAAAACGTCGACGACGGTCTGCTGGCTGGTGAAACCGGCCCATCGACCAATCTCGATGAGGTTCAGGTCGACAGCGAAGGCTTTATTTTCGTGCCCTATGCCGGCCGCTTGCGCGCCTCGGGCAACACGCCCGAGCAGCTACGCTCGCTGATTGCGGAAAAGCTGCGCGAGCAGACACCTGACCCGCAGGTTCAGATCCGCCGCGTGGCGGGTGACGGTGCGACGGTCTCGGTAACCGGTACGATCGGTGCCTCTGGCATCTACCCGATCGAGCGCCCGACCCGCACGCTTTCCACCATGCTGGCAAGGGCCGGTGGCGTGGCGGTCGCCCCGGATATTGCGCTGGTCACGGTGATCCGCGGCAATCAGCGTGGTACCGTTTGGTATGACGATTTGTTCCGCAATCCTGAAACCGACATCGCACTGCGCGGTGGTGATCGCATCCTGGTCGAACAGGACACCCGGTCGTATGTCGCGCTGGGGGCCACGGGTGGGCAATCCCGGGTCGCTTTCGACAGTCAGGATCTGTCCGCGCTGGAAGCGCTGGCGCAGGTCGGCGGCTTGCAGTCGCTGTCCTCAGATCCCACCGGTATTTTCGTTCTGAGGGACGAGCGCGAAGATATCGCACGCAAAGTGCTGGGCCAGCCGAACCTTCAGGGCGAACAACGCGTGATCTACCTGCTGAACCTCACGGCGCCCAACGGTCTGTTTGTGGCACGTGATTTCGTGATCCGCGACGACGACACGATTTACGTGACCGAAGCCCCGTATGCACAGTGGACCAAGTCGATTTCGCTGATTGCCGGCGGTCTGACACCCGTTGCAAACGTCGCCACGCTGACCGGAAACTGAGGCATGAAACCCGGCGCCGACACTGCGGACGCCGAGGATCGAACGCGCCTGTATGTCTACAACGGCGGGTTTCTGACCCAACGTAGGATCCGCCGCATCCTGTCGCTGACGGGATTCGACATTCGCGTTGGGCTTCCGCGTTCGGGCGACATGGTGGGCATCTGGGGCGAAAGCCCGACTGCGCACCGCGGAACCCGAGTTGCGAAAGACCGGAATATCCCGCTGTTGCGGGTCGAGGATGCATTCCTGCGATCCCTGCTGCCGGGGCGCGATCACGAGCCGCCGCTGGGCCTGCTTCTGGAACGACGTGCGATGCATTTCGATCCGTCACAGCCGTCGGACCTCGAAACTCTGCTGGCCACGCACCCGCTGGATGACACCGCCCTGCTGGATCGGGCGCGCGGCGCGATCGCACGGCTGAAGGAATCGCATCTGAGCAAGTATTCGGCATGCGACCCGGATATCGCACCCCCGGATCCGGGCTATGTACTGGTTGTCGATCAGATACAGGGCGATGCGGCGGTTACGGCAAGCCGGGGCGACCCTGCGCGGTTTCTGGAAATGCTGATCATGGCCCAAGAGGAAAACCCCGGGGCGCGTGTGATCATCAAGACCCACCCGGAAACACTGCAGGGTCACCGGCGCGGTTTCTTCTCGGAGGATGACGAAACTGACCGTGTTTCCCTGTTGGCGGATCAGATCAGCCCCTGGTCGTTGCTGGAAGGCGCGATTGGGGTCTATACCCTGTCCTCGCAACTGGGGTTTGAGGCCATTCTGGCCGGTCACAAACCTAGGGTTTTTGGGCAACCCTTCTACGCCGGGTGGGGTCTGACGCAGGACGAGATGCCTCTGCCGCGCCGGCAGCGCAATCTGACTCGCGCCCAACTATTCGCTGCCGCCATGATACTGTACCCGACGTGGTACGATCCCTATCGCGACCAGCTGTGTGAGCTTGAAACGGTGCTGGATACGCTTGAAGCCCAGAGCCGCGCCTGGCGACAGGACAGGCACGGCTGGACAGCGTCTGGAATGCGCCTGTGGAAACGCAGGCATATTCAGCAAACCTTCGGGAAGTGGAAAAAAGTCCGTTTCGTGCCGGAACGGCCCTCGGCGACCGATCGGTCCCATATGGTCTGGGCCAATCGTGATCTGGAAGCCGAAGATGTGGTCCGCGTCGAAGACGGTTTTCTGCGCTCGCGCGGGTTGGGGGCCAACCTTGTGCCCCCGCTTTCACTTGTGACCGACGACCTTGGAATTTACTACGACCCCACCCGACCCAGCCGTCTGGAAGAACTGATCACCGCTCGCGAAGAGTTGCGACCCGATCAGGAGATACGGATACGCCGCCTGGTGACGCAACTCACCGCGGCGGGGCTAAGCAAATACAATACGGGCGGCGGTTGCCCGCCCTTGCCGGACGGGCACCGGATTCTTGTACCTGGCCAGGTAGAGGACGACGCCTCGATCCGGTTGGGCACCAGCACGGTCCGCACAAATCTCGAGTTGCTGAGCACCGTTCGCGCGGCCAATCCCGCCGCAGTTCTGATCTACAAGCCGCATCCGGATGTTGAGGCCGGGCTTCGGGACGGTCGAATAGACGCCGAGGGTCTGGCGGATGTCGTCCTCCACGATGTGGATCCGGCACTGGTTCTGCCGGAGGTTCATGAGGTCTGGACAATGACCTCACTGCTTGGGTTCGAAGCTTTGCTGCGCGGGATAAAGGTCACTACGCTTGGGGCTCCGTTCTACGCCGGCTGGGGTCTGACGACCGACCTTGGATCGGTCCCGGCGCGACGAGGCGCGCGACCGACAGTGCTGGGCCTGGCCTACGCCACGCTCATCGACTATCCACGGTATTTCGATCCAGTCACGCGCGACGCATGCCCGGCGGAGGTTGTCGCAGACCGTTTGACGAATGGCCCGATTGCACCAGCTGGGCCGGCAATTCGGCTGCTGGCTAAGCTTCAGGGGGCTTTTGCAACACATGCGAACCTGTGGCGCTAGGGCTCGCCGCTAGCGGACCGGCCTGCGCCAGACATGCAGGACATCGCCACCCAAGTCCCGGGTTTCGACCAGCGAAAAGCGGGGCGCGTCCCCCAATTCCTCAAGCCCCATGGCGCCAATGGCGGGCAAGCCCTCGGCTCCGATGGCCAAGCCCGCGCTGAAACCGACCAGCTCGTCGACCAGATCATTTGCCAGCAGGGACGCAGCCAGAGCCGAGCCCCCCTCGCAGAATACCCGGGTCAGACCGGCCTGCCCCAATTGGTGCAGCATGTCTGCGGCGTCGATCCGGTGATCCTGCAAAGCGCAGGATATCAGCCGCGCGCCCAGTCCCTGCCACGCCGCGGCACGCTCGGGATCGGGCGACGGGCCATGGCACAGCCAAACGGGAATATCAGAGGCGGTTCGGGCCAATTGGCTGAGCAAAGGCAATTCAAGGTGACGTGAAACCACGACACGCACGGGCTGCCGGTCGATACCCAGATCACGAACCGTCAGCGAAGGATCGTCGGCCCGCGCGGTGCCCGCGCCGACCATCACCGCATCGTGCTGCGCCCGCATGGCATGCACCGCCCGGCGGGCCTCGGGGCCGGTGATCCACTTGCTCTGCCCGGTCTCGGTTGCGATTCGTCCATCAAAGCTGCTGGCAAGTTTCAGCGTCACAAACGGTCGGCCTTGCTCGGTCTTCATGAAAAAGCCCGCGTGGTCCATTGCCGCCAGATCGCTCAGAACCCCGGTCGTGACCTCAATCCCGGCATCGCGCAACATGGCAAAACCCTGCCCCGCGACGCGCGGATCGCTGTCCTCGATCGCCGAAACCACACGGGCCACTCCGGCGTCGATCAACGCCTGAGCACAAGGTGGCGTCTTGCCGTGATGCGAACATGGCTCCAGCGAAACATAAGCCGTCGCGCCACGCGCTTGTTCGCTGGCCTCGGCCAGAGCCTCGGTTTCCGCATGAGGGCGACCGCCGGGCTGCGTCCACCCGCGCCCGACGATCCGGCCGTTTTTCACCAGAACACATCCGACCGCGGGGTTGGGCCAGCAAGATCCTTGTCCGCGCCGCCCCAAGGACAGGGCCAGCGCCATGTATCGCTTGTCTGTTTCGGTCACTCGTCAGTCGATGGCTGCGGCGGGCGCAGTTCGTGGACGAACTCCTCGAAATCATCGGCCGCCTGGAAATTCTTGTATACGCTCGCAAAGCGAACATAGGCGACGGTGTCGATCCGCGCCAGAGCTTCCATGACGATCTCGCCGATCTTGTTGGAGGGAATGTCGGTCTCACCCATGCTTTCCAGGCGCCGCACGATGCCGGATATCATCTGGTCGATGCGGTCCGGATCAATCGGGCGCTTCTGCATCGAAATACGGATTGACCGTTCCAGTTTGTCCCGGTCGAAATCCTCGCGTTTGCCATTTGTCTTGATGACCACAAGGTCGCGCAACTGGACCCGCTCATAGGTGGTGAAACGGCCCCCGCATGCGGGGCAGAACCGACGCCTGCGGATGGCTACGTGATCTTCTGCCGGACGCGAGTCCTTGACCTGAGTATCGATATTTCCGCAAAACGGGCAGCGCATCCGCCGTCTCCTCGTCCCTTGTTCCGCCTCTTTTTGTCAGCGCTGTGGCCGACTTATCCACAACTATAGGGCAGCCGCTAGAGTTTGGGTAGTCGGAAATTTCAACCGCTATATGCAGGGTCACCCAAAATGCGCCGCAACTCGGCGAACCTGGGGCGCGGTCCGGTGTTCGAACAGGTAGATACCCTGCCATGTTCCCAAGGCAGGGCGCCCACTTAAGACCGGGACCGAAAGAGAGACCGGCATCATCGCCGCCTTGATATGGGCCGGCATGTCATCGGGCCCCTCATACGTATGTTTCAGATAAGACATCGATGGATGATCTGAGGGCGGAACCAGCCGCGAGAAAAATGCCTGCAGGTCCGTCTGAACTTCGGGATCCGCGTTTTCCTGTATCAACAGTGAACAGGATGTGTGGCGGACGAACAGCGTCAGCAATCCGTCGGCCACACTTGCGGACAGCCAGTCACAGATGTCGGAGGTGAACTCGTACAGCCCCTGCCCTCGGGTTTCGATGGTGAATTCGGCCTGCATCAACCGGGTGGCCCTGTTCGCGTCAGTTGAAGAAGGGGCGCACGTTGCATCGGGCGTTCGCACCTTGGACCGACATGCTGTAGCCCGGTTGAAATCCCGAAACCACTACGCTGGGTTGCTGTGGCACGCCGCCTGTCGGCGGTTTTATGGAAAACTGCACAGCGGTCCGACGCCCGGTTGTCACACTGGGCCCATAGCCGCGCAAAACGTAAATCCGCTGCTGCCAGCCGGCCCCCAGTTTGCGCCGAGCAAAATCCGCCGCTGCGCACCAATACCCATCAACGTCCTGCCGGGCACGAGGGATGACCTCAAAATCGGTGCTGTTCATCGGCTCGGTCCGGTACCCGTTCGGGGCGGCATCAGTCTCGACCGGAGCGGCTGCAACCATTGCCGCAACCGCGGCGCATGTCAGAATATGTTTCATTGCAAATATCTTCCCTGATTTCGACACGCATCATAGCCTAGTTTTCCACCAAGCCCAGAACAGCGCCGTTCACGATGATTTCAGGAACGGTGCGCATGCGAATGGTGCCTTGCGTCTTTGGAATCGGGACATGCGTTCAATGTGTGCCGGGGAGCCACAGATCGGTTGGTGTGACCAAATCCTTCGGCTCTGCCCGATCCCCACGGGACTGACCCGGCACGCGGCTGATCTATGACGGCCGTACCACGGAGTCTTTCTTTGCCCGGCCACGTCTTTGTGATCTGAAGCCATTTCCGGCGTAAATACTTGCGCCGTGTCTGAACCTGTGTGGGAACTGTCACCTCACAAAAACTATGCAAATGACAAAATTCGCTACATAATCCGGCCAATTCAGTGGGTTCCGGAGCGTGGCATGCAAGTCGATATCGCCAGAATTCAGTTGCTGGCGTCCGCGTTGCAGGCGCAGGCAGGGAATACTGATACGGTCGTTCGTGTCCTCGCCAAAAGCGGGCTGAGTGCGCAAGACCTCGCGCCGCCTGCAAAGCTGTACAGCGCCCACAGCGAGGCATTGTTCGCCCGCCACGCTTGCGATGAACTCAACGACATCCTGTTCGGCGCGCGAACGGGTTTGCAGTTCAGTGCAACCTCCAGCCTGACGGCATATATCAGCAAGTATTCCCGGGATCTGCGGCAGGTTCTGGAGAACGCCAACCACTTCCACCGGCTGATTGATCCTGCCATCGCCGTGAGGCTGCACGAGTCCGGCAATTCGGCAACCATCGAGGCCAGGTGGAAGGACCCAAGCTTTTCGCGGTACCACCGGCGAACCGAGTTCCTCATGTTTGCCTGCATTGCCCGCCTGCGTGCTCTCACGGGGATCCCGATCCAACCGATCGAACTGCGGTTTCAGCACAAGGTCGGCGCGCTAGAGGAAGACTATTCGAAACTCGGCAAGTTCCCGGTGGTGTTTGGCGCGGAAAAGCTGGAGATCATTTTGCCGCAATCAACACTCGACGTGCCCGTCCCGACCTACGACCCCAGCTTGCGACAGCACCTGATGGAATATGGTGACCGTCTGCTGCATGAAAACAGTGACGAAAAACAGACTCTACGGTCGCGGGTCGAAGGGCGGATCACCCAATCGCTTCCCGGGGCCATCGCCCGCGCCGAACAGGTTGCCAAGGATCTGGGCATGAGCCCGCGGACATTCGGTCGACGCCTGACCGAGGAAGGCACCAGCTTTCGCGAAATTGTCGACGACCTGCGCTGCGACCTCGCCAGAACGTTTCTGAAGAACGACATGGGCCTTTCTGAGATCTCGTACAGCCTTGGCTACGCCGACCAGGCGGCGTTTTCGACTGCCTTCAAACGCTGGACCGGGCAATCTCCCAGCGCATTCAAGGATCAGTCCCGGCGCAGAAAGCTTGCCTGACAAGCGGCCGGGGGTCATCAGCGTTGCCGCCTCGCCCCGACCTGTCCCATGAGTGGACACAAGCGATATGGTCCGCGAAGGCCCTGACCACTTGCGAATTCCCGCCAAATTGAATTCAAGTTTGGCCTTCGTGAACCAAACCGCCGTGCAAATGAAAAAAGGCGCCTCGGTCGAGGCGCCTTTTTGATCACTGATCCAGGAAGGACCGCAGCTTTCGGCTTCGGCTGGGATGTTTCAGCTTGCGCAGCGCCTTGGCTTCGATCTGCCGGATACGTTCGCGCGTCACGCTGAACTGCTGACCAACCTCTTCCAGCGTGTGGTCGGTGTTCATGCCGATGCCGAAACGCATCCGCAGAACCCGCTCCTCGCGCGGGGTGAGCGAGGCCAGTACACGCGTGGTGGTTTCCTTGAGGTTTTCCTGAATGGCGCTGTCCAGCGGCAGCACGGCATTCTTGTCCTCGATGAAATCGCCCAGCTGGCTGTCTTCCTCGTCCCCGATCGGGGTTTCCAGAGAAATCGGCTCCTTGGCGATCTTCATCACCTTGCGGACCTTTTCCAGCGGCATCTGCAGCTTTTCGGCCAGTTCCTCGGGGGTCGGCTCGCGGCCGATCTCGTGCAGCATCTGGCGGCCGGTCCGCACCAGCTTGTTGATCGTCTCGATCATGTGCACCGGAATACGGATCGTGCGCGCCTGATCCGCGATCGAGCGCGTGATCGCCTGACGGATCCACCAGGTCGCATAGGTCGAGAACTTGTAGCCACGACGGTATTCGAACTTGTCCACCGCCTTCATCAGGCCGATGTTTCCTTCCTGAATAAGATCAAGGAATTGCAGGCCACGGTTCGTGTATTTCTTGGCGATCGAAATCACCAGGCGCAGGTTGGCCTCGACCATTTCCTTCTTGGCCTGACGCGCCTCTTTCTCGCCCTTCTGGACCTGCTGCACGATGCGGCGGAATTCGCTGATGTCCAGACCGACATACTGGCCGATCTGCGCCATGTCGTTGCGAAGTTCCTCGACCTTGTCCGACGAGCGTTCGATGAACATCTGCCAGCCGCGACCCGGCTTTTGGGCCATGTCGGACAGCCAGTTGGGATCAAGTTCACGACCGCGATACTCGTCAATGAACTCACGGCGGTTGATGCGGGCCTGGTCGGCCAGCTTCACCATGGCACTGTCCAGCGACATCACCCTTTTGTTGATGCCGTACAACTGATCGATCAGGGCTTCGATCCGGTTGTTGTGCAGATGCAGGCCATTCACCAGTTCAACGATCTCGGCGCGCAGCTTTTGATAGGTCTGCTCATCCTTGTCGCTGAACGACCCATCCTCGTTCAGAGTTGCCGAGATCCGGCTGTCCTGCATTTCCGACAGCTTTGCGAAATCCGTCGAGATCCGCTCAAGCTGAGTCAGAACCTGATCTTTCAGCGCCGCTTCCATCGCAGCCAACGACATGTTCGCCTGATCGTCTTCGTCATCGTCATCGTCGTTGGCAATCGGGTTGCCGTCGGCATCCAGTTCGGGACCTGTGTCCTTGGCGGGCTTGGCGGCCGCGACAGCCGAAGTATCCACCACCGGCTCCTCTACGTCGCCATCCTCGTCCATCTGATTGCCGAATGTCGCTTCCAGATCGATGACATCGCGCAGCAGGATATCCTCGGACAACAATTCGTCATGCCAGATCGAGATCGCCTGGAAGGTCAGCGGGCTTTCGCAGAGCCCGAGGATCATGGTGTTGCGACCGGCTTCGATCCGTTTCGCGATGGCGATTTCGCCCTCGCGGCTCAGCAGTTCGACCGACCCCATCTCGCGCAGATACATGCGCACCGGGTCATCGGTCCGGTCCAGCTTTTCGGTTTGTGCACCGGCCAGCGCAACCTCACGGTTGCTGTCGGTGGTGACCAGATCGGTCGAGCCCTTCTGCTCTTCCTCTTCGGCCTCTTCGTCTTCGATGATGTTGATGCCCATCTCGGACAGCATCGACATGACGTCCTCGATCTGTTCCGAACTGACCTGATCCGGCGGCAGGACCTGGTTGAGCTGATCGTAAGTGATGTAGCCTTTCTCGCGAGCCTCGGCGATCATCTTCTTGACCTGGGCCTGGCTCATGTCCAGCGAGATTTCCTGTTCCTGGTCGTCGGACTTCCGTTCCTCGTTGGTATCCTTGGCGGCCATTCAGTGCTCCTGCAGGGATGGGTGATTCGATGGAACCGAATCATTAGCGCGTAGAAGTGATTCGGCCACCCGTTTACCCGTTTTTCTTTTCCAGTGCTTTATGAAAACACCACTTCAGCGGCGTTTCCGCTCGAACTTGATGCCGGACATGATCGCCTGAAACGCGTCTTTCTCGTCACGATTGATTCGCGCCCCGTTGTCAGCAATGTCGAAAACGGCCCTGTCCTCGTTCTGGCTGCGGCTTGCGCGGTTGCGTTCTTCGGCGGCCTGGGCCAACCGGAACGTTAACGCTTCATCCGCCAGATCGGACAACTCCTCTTCGGCTTCGGCAATCTCGGCATCCAGCCCCCGGAGCGCTTTGATTTTTGCGAGTTCCTCGGCCAGAGTCATCTGTGCCTTTTCGACGTCGCCCGGTTTGTGCACACAGGGGATTACAGCGACATGGCGAAGGGCTAGCAGGTTTTCAAGAGGGGCCGGCCCCAAAGACTGAACAATATGCTCTTTCAGGTTGTCGGGATCGTCGATCGCGTGCCGCAGGATTGCATCGCGCAGGGCCGCGTGATCGGTGTTCAGGCATTCCATCTCTTCCAGTTGGTGCTCGAATTGAATGACGACCTCGGGGTTCAGGATTGCAATCGCAAGGATTGCCGCTTCACGCAGCTGGATATCCGCATTCTCCGAGGACGCAAGGAACGAGGCCCGCGCATCCGGAGTTGCCGACGGTTTTGGCGGTTGCCATTTGCCTTTCGGCTGCCAGTTTCGAGCCCCTGCCCCTTGCCGCTGCGGGCGGAAAAGTTGCCAGCGAAGATCCTTGATTTCCTGTCCGTAGTGCGACCGGATCGAAGGATCGCGGATCAACTGGATCTTTTCGCGCAGCGCCTTGTCCAGGGCCGCCTTGCGCTCGGGGCTGTCGAACACTTTGCCCTCGGTCTCGCGCCGCCACAAAAGCCGCACCATCGGAATGGCCGCGTCCAGCACCGCCTGAACCGCCTCCGGGCCTTCGGCGCGCAGCAGATCGTCGGGATCCTTGCTCTCGGGCATCAGGGCGAACCGCAGAGACTTGCCGGCCACCAGCAGGGGCAGCGCCAGGTCGATGGCCCGCATCGCCGCGCGCAGGCCGGCAGTGTCGCCATCCAGCGCGATGATCGGCTCATCGGCGATGCGCCACAGCATGTGCAACTGGTGTTCGGTGATCGCGGTGCCCAGCGGCGCGACGGCGGCGCCGAAGCCTGCCTCGGACAGGGCGATCACATCCATATAGCCCTCGGCCACGATCAGCGGTTGCCCCTTGCCCGCCGCCTGACGGGCCGGTCCGTGGTTGTACAGGCTTCGCCCCTTGTCGAACAGCGCGGTCTCGGGCGAGTTCAGATATTTGGCGTTGTCGTTGGGGTCCATCGCCCGCCCGCCGAACGCGATGCACCGGCCGCGCGGATCGCGGATCGGGAACATGATGCGGTTGCGGAAGGTGTCATAGGGCTTTTTGCCCTTGTTCGACGGCTTGGCCAGACCGGCGCCCAGGATCAGGTCCTCGGTCACGTTCTTGCCGCGCAGATGGTCCCACAACGCCTGCCAGCCGTCGGGTGCAAACCCGATTTCCCAGCGTTCCAACGCCTGAGCGTCCAGACCGCGGCGGTCCAGATAGGCGCGCGCCTCGGCCCCTGCCCCGGTCTTGAGTTGCAGGCGGAAGAACTGCACCGCCTGCTCCATGACATCGGCCAATTGCGCCCGATGGTCCTGCTTTTCCTGCGCCTTGGGATCGCGCGCGGGCATCGGCAATCCGGCCTCGCGCGCCAGAATTTCGACAGCTTCCATGAACGAGACGTTCTCGGTTTCCTTCACGAAGCTGATCGCGTCGCCCTTGGCATGGCACCCGAAGCAGTAATAGAACCCCTTTTGGTCATCCACATGGAACGAGGCCGTCTTTTCGTGATGGAACGGGCATGGCGCCCACATGTCGCCCTTGCCCGGATTGGACTTGCGGTTGTCCCACATGACCTTGCGCCCGACGACCTGAGACAGGCTCAGACGGGTGCGCAGCTCATCCAGAAATCCAGGGGGCAATGACATGCTTCATACATGGCAGAAACCAGGCCGCCCGCCAAGGGCACGGCAGGCCTTTGTCCACAGCCAATTCGCGGCCCTGTGGATTACTGCTGCAGGCACAGCTCCATCCAGGCGGCACCGAGGTCTTTTTTGCGGATATCGCGCATCTTCTGCTCATAGACCCACGGGGTGATCAACGGGATTGCGGCGTTGTAGTTCTCGGGCCAGGTCGGGCCGGCCTCGGCCACCGCTTCAGGAACGTCCCGTTCTTTCACGCGATCAAGACGGGCTTTTTGAACCGCCGCCACAACGTCTGCTTGATAGCGGCAGCTTTGTTCCTTGGTTTCAGCGGCAGCCAGCGGTGTGGCAAGCAGAGTGGCGGCAAGTGCGATGCGCAGCATAAGGTCCCCTTGGAATCAGTTCTTTGCAACAGTCTAACCGCGTGCTGCCACACCTTCCATTGCCCTCTGCAGATCATGAACCAACGATGTGGCCATCGACCGGAACACCATGATCTGAAAGGCTTTCTCGCTAACCCGAGTGATCGACGCGGTCATGTGGAACAGGAGCGTGCGCGCCGTATGTCCGCGCTTGAAGTTCTGCGGGCGCAGATCAACGGGAACCAGACGGGCCAGAACATCCTCGGCCCCGTCGCCCTCAAGCCGCACCACGGCCCAGGCATCAGACTGGTCGACGACCGCGGCATAGGCGGACAGCGAAGGATCTGGTGCGGGGCCGATCAGCATGACCTGACCCGGGCCGAACCAGATGGCCCGCGCGCCCGACTTCCCGGTGGCGCGGTTTGGGGCCGGCAGCGCCATGCCATGCGCCGCCTTCATCGCCTCGGACAGTGCTTTGGTCTGCCCTTGAAAGGCCGAAACCGCATGTATCGCGCCCGGGTCGACCTCGGTGACCGAGACCGTTCCGATGATCAGCGGCAGCAGCCCGTCACACGGGGTCTGAGCAATCAGCTTATCCACGCAAACGCTCTCCCTCTGAATCAAAGAACACCGGGTCCGTCACCTCACACAGCGTGGTCACGCCGCGCAGGTGATCGACCATCTTGACGATCTCGCCATGACGGTCGGGGCCATCGGCCAGAAACGCCAGCCCCAGCATGCTGCCCAGCGTTGGCGAATAGCAGACCGAGGTCACATAGCCCTGATCGTTGGTGCGTACCGGCGCGTCCTCTTCGTTGTACAGATGCGCACCTGCCAGCAACTGGCGGCTTTCCCCGATGGGTTTGAGCCCGACCAACCGCTCGCGCCCCGGCGCCTCAAGCCCTGGGCGTTCGGACATAGTTTTGCCGATGCAGTCCTTTTTCTGCGACACCATCCGCCCCATCCCGATGTCATAGGCCGTGGTCCGCCCGTGGATTTCGGCATGGGTGATGAACCCCTTCTCGATCCGGAGGACGTTCAGCGCCTCCATCCCATACAGGCCGCCGCCCAGCGCCTCGGCTCGTTGGGTCAGAATGTCGAACAAACTGGCCCCATACCGCGCAGGCACGGCGATTTCATAGGCGTGTTCACCCGAGAACGAGATCCGGAACAGACGCCCCGGCACTCCCAGAACCGAAACCGGCCCGCAGGCCATGAACGGCCACGCAGCATCATCCAGCGGGGTGTCGAGCACGCCGTTCAGCACCTCGCGCGATTTGGGGCCGGCCACGGCGAATTGCGCCCATTGTTCCGTCACTGAAACCAGCGTCACGTCCCAATCGGGCCTCAGACCCTGACGCACGAATTCCAGATGCTTCATCACGTCACCGGCGGCGGCGGTCGTGGTGGTCATCAGGAAATGACTGTCACCCAACCGCGCGGTGGTGCCGTCATCCATGACGAACCCGTCCTCGCGCAGCATCAGCCCATAGCGCACGCGCCCGACCTTCAGCGTCGAAAACGTGTTGGAATAAACGAAATCCAGAAACTGCGCGGCGTCGCGCCCCTGAATGTCGATCTTGCCTAGGGTCGACACCTCGCACACGCCGACCGCCGTGCGCACCATCTGCACCTCGCGGTCGCAGGACTGGCGCCACGTGGTTTCGCCCGGCTGCGGGAAATAGCTGGGCCGATACCACAGCCCGGCCTCGACCATCGGCGCCCCGCGCGCCACCGACGCCTTGTGCGAGGTGGTGAAGCGCTGCGGCTTGAACCCCGCCCCCTCGGCCCCCGCGCCCAGCGCGGCAATGGCAATCGGCGCGTAAGGCGGGCGGAAGGTGGTGGTTCCGGTCTCGGGGATCGCCCGCCCGGTGGCATCCGCAAGAATGGCCAGCGCCGCGACATTCGAGTTCTTGCCCTGATCGGTGGCCATGCCCTGCGTGGTATAGCGCTTCATGTGCTCGACCGAGCGGAAGTTCTCGGTCGCGGCCTGTTTGACATCCTTGACGGTCACGTCGTTCTGGAAATCCAGCCACGCACGCCCCTTGCCCGGCACCGCCCACAGCTGCGCGATTTCATAGGGCTGATCCTCGGTCTGCGGTGGCTCTGGCTCGGGCGCCTTGAGGCCCAGATCACCCAGCGCCTCGGTCGCAGCCGAAATGCCCTCGCGCAGACAGGCGCAGGTGGAGAACGCGCCGTTGCAGGCCCCGGCCGTGCGCATCCCGGGCACGGCGCCCGGCGTGGGCACGAAGGCGGCAATGTCACGCCGCCAAGTCGGTCGACCGTTCATGTGGCAGGTCAGGTGGACCGAGGGGTTCCAGCCGCCAGTCATCGCCAGGCAATCGGTCTGAATGCGCTCTTCTCCGCTGGCGCGGCGCACGGTGATCGACTCCAGCCCCTTGCGCCCCGAGCTGCCACAGACCTGCGCCCCGCGCAGCACCGGATAGTCCGTCGACACCGGCCCGTCATGGCGGCTGTCGATCACGGCGGCCACGTGGACACCTGCGGCGAGCAGGTCGCGGGCCGTCCGGTGAATGTCATCGGTGTTGCCGAAGACTGTGACACTCCGGCCGGCCGCGACGCCCCAGCGGTTCAGATAGGCCCGCACGGCCCCGGCGGTCATGATGCCGGGCCGGTCATTGTCGCGAAACGCCACCGGGCGCTCCAGCGCCCCGGCCGCCAGAACCGAGCGCCGGGCGGCGATCCTCCAATATGTTTCCAGCGGCGCACCGGCGGGGCGGTCGCCCGTATGGTGCAAGACCCGTTCGAGCGCGGCAAAGGTGCCCTGATCGTAGGCCCCGGCAATCGTCGTGCGGGTCATCAGCCGCACATTCTCCATCGCCCGCAGTTCAGCCAGAACCTCGTCTACCCAAACGTGACCCGGCTTGCCATCCACCTCGAGCGTCTCGGCCAGCAGCCGCCCGCCCATCTGGTTGCTTTCGTCGGCCAGAATGACATCCGCCCCGGCTCGGCCGGCCGTCAAGGCGGCCATCAAACCCGCCGGACCAGCCCCGATCACCAGCAGGTCGCAGAAGGCATAGGCGCTTTCATACCTGTCGGCGTTGGCCTGCCCGGACAGCGCGCCCAACCCCGCGGCGCGGCGGATCATCGGTTCGTACAGCTTCTCCCAGAAGCTGCGGGGCCACATGAAAGTCTTGTAGTAGAAACCCGCCCCCAGGAAGGGCGCGGCCAGATCGTTCACCGCCATCACGTCGAAGCTCAGACTGGGCCAGCGGTTCTGGCTGCGCGCCTCGAGGCCCGGATAGATCTCTTGCACCGTGGCCCGCACATTGGGGTCCTGCACGGCGCCTCGGCCGATGGTGACCAAAGCGTTCGACTCTTCGCTGCCGGCGGTCAGGACGCCGCGCGGGCGATGATATTTGAACGACCGCCCCATCAGGCGCACGCCATTGGCCAGCAGCGCCGAGGCCAGCGTGTCACCCTGAAAACCCGAATACCGGATTCCGTCGAAGGAAAACTCGACCGGTGAGCCGCGGTCGATCAGCCCCCTGCCCGCGACCCTCATCGTTTGCCCCCGGAGGCAGGCTCGGTCGCCGCTATTTCGTGGGTCAGCGTGTTGCGTGTCACGACGATCCATGCGCCGCAGCCGCCCTCGTGATACCACAGGTCCCGCGTCTCGCCGGCCGGGTTGTCGCGCAGATAGACGAAATCGTCCCAAACGTCAGGCCCGGCATCCGGGGCGGGCCGGTCCAGATCGACGGCGGCCCCGCGATAGTAGAACTCGCGGCGGTCGCGCTCACCGCAATACGGGCAGGTGATCCTCATGGCCGCGCCTCCTGGCTTTCACAAATTTTCGAAAGAAACATCCCGGCCGCCCCTAATGCAGATTGTGCTGAGAGCCCTTGCCCTCTTCATCGATGATCCCGCGCCCGGTGCGGAAGCGATCCAGCCGGAACCCCGTCGCGTTCTCGTGGTACCGGTCGGTGGCCATCAGGTGGGCGAACACGTTGCCCGAGCCCGGAACCGCCTTGAACCCGCCGTAGTTCCAGCCGCAGTTCAGATACAGCCCGTCGATATGGGTGCGGTCGATGATCGGCGACCCGTCCGGCGACATGTCCATGATCCCGCCCCAGGACCGCAGCACCCGGGCCTTGCCGATCATCGGCATCAGGGCCACTCCGGCCTCCATCACGCTTTCGACCGTCGGCAGATTGCCCCGCGCAGCGTAGGAGGCATAGAAATCCAGGTCGCCGCCGAACACCAGCCCGCCCTTGTCGGATTGGCTGATGTAGAAATGCCCCATGCCGAAGGTCACGACGTGGTCGATGCAAGGCTTCAGCCCTTCGGTCACGAAGGCCTGCAGCACGTGGCTTTCGATCGGCAAGCGCATCCCGCCCATGCCGGCAACTAGCCCCGAACGACCCGCAACCACGATCCCTACCTTCCTGGCCCGGATCGCCCCGCGCGTCGTCTGCACCCCGCGCACGGCGCCGTTTTCGATGTCGATGCCGGTGACCTCGCAATTCTGGATCAGATCCACCCCGCGCTGGTCCGCCCCGCGGGCATAGCCCCAGGCCACGGCATCATGCCGGGCCGTGCCGCCACGCGGATGGTACAGACCGCCATAGATGGGAAAGCGCAGATCGTCATAGTTCAGATAGGGCAGCATCTCGCGCAGTGCATCGCGGTCCAGCAGGATGGCATCGTCGCCCTGGCTGATCATCATGTTGCCCCGGCGCGCGGCCGCGTCCCGCTGCCCGTCCGAATGGAACAGGTTGATGATGCCCCGCTGCGAATGCATCACGTTGTAGTTCAGGTCCTCTTCCAACCCCTCCCACAGCTTGAGGGAATGTGAATAGAACTCGGAATTTCCTTGCAGAAAATAGTTGGCGCGCACGATCGTCGTGTTGCGTCCCACATTGCCGCCGCCGATATAACCCTTTTCCAGCACGGCGACATTTGTCAGGCCGTGTTCTTTCGCCAGATAGTACGCGGTGCTGAGACCATGCCCCCCACCGCCGATGATGACGATGTCGTACTCGGCTTTGGGCTCGGGATCACGCCAATGCGCCGTCCAACCCTTGTTGCCCGTCAGTCCTTCCTTCAGGACGCGAAAGCCGGAAAAGCGCATTCAGATCTCCCTGCGGGTTTGCTGGCATCAAACCAACTTCCAACAGGAGTAGCAATCCGGGCTCGGGGCTCCGCATCCGTTTTCGACAAGAACTTGTCAACGCGCGACCAAACCGGTCGCAAACGAATTCGCCTTCAGAACCGCAGACGGAAGGCAACGCCCACGATCGGAGCGGTATCATAGCCCTGCCGGCTGACCTCTTGCCCTGCTGCGTTGTCCAGGCGCAACTCGCCGTCAAACTCGGCGCCCGCAAATGCCGACAGCGAAAGTCCGGGGTTTGGCGCGTATTCAACCGACAGAACAACCGGGATGCTGCTGTCCTCGCCTACGCCGCCCGGTGCCAACCCGTTATCGTTCAACTGAAAGCGGACCCTCTCGGACCGAACGGCAAGCCCCACGCTGACACTTTCCGAAGCCTTGTATTCCAGCGTGACCCCGGGGCCTTGAGTGGCCCCCAACGCGCGCCCGGTGCTCAGACGCCAGCGCTCGGCAAAGGTCCAGTCGACCAGAAGCGCGGGAAAGACTTCGAGATCATTGGTTCCAACCTCGGAGAACACGCCAAATGCCGGGCCGATGCGCAGATTGGGGTTCACCGCCCATGAAATACCGGCGAAGGCACCATAGGTGAAGCCGTCCGAGGCACTGGCGCCGGTCTCATAGTCCCATCTCAATTGGGGCGAGACGATCACCGCAGCCCCGTTGTCCAGAGCGAAGCGCAATGGAACGCTCAGGCGAATGTCGCGGATGTCGTCCCAAGGCTGGTTTCCGGGCAGCCCGAAATCGTAGGAAAACTGACCGAAACTCGCCAGCAACCCCACAAAGGACCCGTCACCATAGCTGTAAATGCCGCCCGCCCGCAGAAACGCGCGCGATGCGCTGAAATCACCACCGTCCTCAAGATCGGCGCTGCTCTGATAGACAGCCAACCCTTCCACAGTCGGCGTCCAGCCCTGTCGGGGCTGGGCGATGGCGGCAGTCGCAAGGGCCAAGGTCGCGGACCCAATCGCCGCGACCCATGCTAATGAACGGGTAATTTGCATGAGATCCTCGCTGGTTTCACTGCCTGAACTCCAGCGCAGGATGTGCGGCAACCGGACTTTTTGTCAAAGCCCGATTGCCTGGTTTCCGAGACGTCAGAGGCCCTTGGCCCGATAGCTCTTGGCCACTCGGTCGATGGACACGATGTAAGCCGCGGTGCGGAGGTCATCGACGTCGTCGCGATCGTGCCAGACCTCGCTCATGGCCTGGTAGGCGATGCGCATCGTGTCATCCAGGCCCGAGCGCACCAACTCAAGCTCATCCGCGCCTTTGAGGTATTTGGCCTTGAAGTCCGGAGACATCGACCATGCATCGCCAAGATAGCGGTCCAACCGCTCCAGCTCTTTCACGATCAACTCGTGCCGCGCCTCTTCCTGACGGCGCTGCATCCGGCCAAAACGGATGTGGCTGAGGTTCTTGACCCACTCGAAATACGATACCGTCACACCGCCAGCGTTCGCATACATGTCTGGAATGATCACGGTGCCTTTCTTGCGCAGCACTTCGTCGGCCCCGGCGGTCACCGGACCGTTCGCGGCCTCGATGATCAACGGCGCCTTGATGCGCTCGGCATTGGACAGGTTGATCACGCCCTCCAGCGCGGCCGGGATCAGAATGTCACATTCCTCTTCCAGCACAGCAGTGCCCTCGGCGGTGTGCGTTGCATCCGGGTAGCCGTTCACACCGCCATGTTTGACGATCCACTGGTGAACCGCTTCGACGTCGATCCCCTCGGGGTTATAGATCGCACCGTCACGTTCGATGATGCCCACAACCAGAGAGCCGTCTTCCTCACTCAGGAACTTGGCCGCGTGATAACCCACGTTGCCGAGGCCTTGAACGATGACCCGCTTGCCGTCCAGCGAGCCTGACATGCCAGCCTTTTTGACGTCGTCCGGATGCCGGAAGAATTCTCGCAGCGCGTATTGGATGCCACGCCCCGTCGCCTCGACCCGGCCCGAGATACCGCCGGCATTCAACGGCTTGCCGGTCACACAGGCCCGCGCGTTGATGTCTGTGGTGTTCATCCGCGCATACTGGTCAGCCATCCAAGCCATTTCACGCTCGCCGGTGCCCATGTCGGGGGCCGGGACGTTCTGCGACGGGTTGATCAGGTCGCGCTTGGCCAACTCATAGGCGAAACGGCGGGTGATCTGCTCCAGCTCATGCTCTTCGTATTTGCGCGGGTCGATGCGTAGGCCACCCTTGGACCCGCCGAAAGGCGCCTCGACCAGAGCACACTTGTAGGTCATCAGCGCAGCAAGCGCCTCGACCTCGTCCTGGTTCACGGCCATCGCATAGCGGATACCGCCCTTTACCGGCTCCATATGCTCGGAATGAACCGAGCGATAGCCGGTGAAAGTATGGATCTGCCCCCGCAGACGCACGCCAAACCGAACGGTGTAGGTCGCATTGCAGACCCGGATCTTTTCCTCAAGTCCGGGTGGAAGATCCATCAGGGCAGCCGCCCTGTTGAACATCAGATCTACACTCTCCCGAAAGCTGGGTTCCTTGATGGCCGTCATAAAATCCTCCATGCCGGTTGACGTCGAGCGTCATGACGTTTTGTCGCACCCTTGGCAAGCGGCTGCAATCGAGATTTGCACTTTTTTTCATCAATTTATGAACAGCGTGTTTCGACCAACCGAGCCGAGTCGCGGACATTTACGATTTCCAGAAATTGTCCCGAGCAACGAAACAAAGATGCCCCTCCCAGCCAGACTGCCGCCGATTTTCATTCAAAAAGAGCACCATAGTGACGATCACGCCCAATTCTCGCCACGATCCACATCTAAATTATTAAAGTTCCGAAGAACTGGCTTCGCTGCTTTTGGCCGGCAAAAGGATTTCGTTATGCGCAATTTTGAATGGACATCGACACGGTCGGGGAAACCGCGCCACGCAGACCGCTGCCGGGGCGCCGTCGAGTCTTTCGCGACCTCGGAAAGCGGGACGATGACCATCTTCGCCCTCTTCCTTCTGATGATCATCTTCACCGCGGCGGGCTTCGCCGTGGACGTTATGCGGTACGATCGCGAACGTGCGCGCCTGCAATATGCTCTGGACCGCGCCGTATTGGCGGCGGCCGACCTGGACCAGGACCTTTGCCCCAAGGACGTAGTCGTCGACTACCTCGCGAAGGAAGGCTTGGACCAGTACCTGGTTGGTGACCCGATCGTGGAACCCAATGTCTGCGGCGCGACCGCCGTTACGATCGAAGGCTACCGCAAGGTCCAAGCGAGCGCCCAGATGGATGTCGGCATGCACTTCATGCAGTGGTGGGATGTTGACTCGATCGTGAGCGCGGCAACCAGCGTTGCCGAAGAAGCCATTGATGATGTTGAGATTTCTTTGGTCCTCGACGTCTCTGGCTCGATGAACAGCTACAATCGCCTGGCCAACCTGAAAGTGGCGGCCAAAAACTTCGTGCAAGAGATGGCGGACAAGACCGAGGACGGGAAGCTGTCGATCTCGATCATCCCATACGCAACTCAGGTGTCGCTGCCCGACTATCTGATGGACGAATTCAGCACGACCGGCACCAATAACCGGGCAAACTGCATCAACTTCACCAGCAGCGAGTTCAACACCACCGCGCTGGACCCCGATACGATCCGCCAACGCACACTGCACTTCACGCCGTGGAGCACCTATGACCGGCGCCCCAGCAACGGCTACGTCTACAGCGAAGTCTGTGACGAACTCGCCAACCGTGAGGTCTCGGTCCTGCAGAAGGACCCGCAGGTTCTCAAAGATCACATCGAAAGTTTTACGGCCGGCGGAAACACGTCGATCGACGTCGGTCTGAAATGGGGTCTTGCCCTGCTTGACGAAAGCATTCAGCCGGTGATCGCACGCCTGGCGGGTGACGAAGTGCCTGCAGAGTTCGCCACCCGTCCCAACAGCTACTCCAGCAACGACTCGATGAAGGTTCTGGTGCTGATGACGGACGGCGCGAACACCACACAATACATGGTAAACGACCCCTACCGTGAGGGTACGTCCATTCTGTGGTGGAATGCCAAAAAGTCCACCTATTCGACCTATGACTACGAGACCGAGAAGTACTTCTGGCACGATGTCGACTATACCGAATGGGACAGCAGCAAAGGTTGGTACTGGGGTCGCGAGATCTGGCAGGACGATCCCTATGGCAACGACGAGTATACTGTCTATCGGTGCACCTACCGGTCCGGCGGCGTCTGCTACAACTTTGACTACAGCAGAAGCGAGACTCGCACTGTTCTGGACAACAATGGCGACCCCGCGACATCGGTCAACCTGACCTGGGTTCAGGTCTGGGAACGCACGACCCGTCGCGCGATCCGCGACCTGTTCCGCGAAGCGCTGGGGAGCACGAAAGGCAACACCTGGTACAACAACGCGGTCACTTCGATCGGGTCGGGCACCAAGGACCCGCGCGCGCGCGCAATGTGTGCCGCCGCTCGCGCCAATGGCATCGTAGTCTTCACTATCGCTTTCGAAGCTCCCGATCAGGGCAAGGCCCTTCTGAAAGACTGCAAAAGCGATGATGGCGCCTACTACGAGGCGACCGGTGACGAAATCGTCGACGTATTTGCATCGATCGGATCGACCATCCGCAATCTGAGGCTGACCCAATGATCAAGCGTTTGCTTCATCAATTCCGCACGTTCCGGCGGAAAGAAGATGGGATGGCGACGATCGAGTTCGTCTTCTGGTTCCCCATCTTCATCATGACGACCTATTCGGCCGTCGAAGTCGGAATCGGGGCCTTCAACCACGCCAATCTCGAGCGTGGTCTGGACGAAACGATCCGCGACGTTCGCCTGAACAACCTCGACAAGTATACCACCAACGTTCAGGATGGCTGGACCCACACTCTGTTGAAGGACATCGTCTGCGACAAGGCAGGCTACATTCCTGAGTGCAAGGAAAACCTGATCCTGGAAATGACCCGCGTCGATCCGTTTATTGGGACCACGCTGGATCCCAACCCCTACTGCATCGATACCCCGGCAACGATCCGCAACAGCCAGATCTTCGAGCCCGGCACGTCGGACGAACTGATGATCGTCCGCGCCTGCGTCGAGGTAAAGCCGCTGTGGTGGGGTACCATTCTGGGCGCCATCGCGCGAAAAAAGCCCAACGGTATGTACGAACTGCACGCAACAACGGTGTTTGTCTATGAACCGACCTGATCGCTCAATCTTCCCGCTGGCTGTCCGGTATCTGAAACGGTTTTCGCGCAAGGAATCCGGCGTGATCAGTGTCGAGGCCGTGATGATCTATCCCTTGCTCTTCTGGGGCATGTGTGCGTCCTATACGTTCTTCGACGGGTACAAGCAGAGCTCGCGGAATCTCAAGGCGTCTTATGCGATCGCCGACGTCATTTCCCGCGAACGCAATGACATCAACGCGACCTATATGGATACGCTGTATGACCTGCTGCAGCAGATGATGTCGGACCGCTCCGACGTATCGATGCGCATCTCGTTCCTTCGCTTCGACCTGCCGGATGACCGGCACTATGTGCAGTGGTCCTGTATTCGCGGCGAAAGCTTTGAGGCGTGGACCGATGGCACCATCAGCGAAATCCGGGACAAGCTGCCCATCATGCCGGACAACGGCAAGATGATCCTGGTCGAAGTGAAGGACTTCTATCGCCGTCCCTTCCGCATCGGATACGGCGAAAACGAATTTGCCATGGACAATTTCGTATTCACCCACCCGCGCGTCTACGACAAGATCGACGCACCGGGCGGGTGCTGAGAGCTATTCGGCCTCGGCCAGCATCGCGGAAAGCATTTCTGACAGGAACTTGGTCTCAGCGGCGGACGTCATGCCGCCGACGCCAATACGTCGCCCGACGCGCCACCAAAGGCCCGGGGCCCAAGCCCTGCCCCGTTTGCTACGGGTCGTCAGCAGAAAGCCGTTTGACGGTTTGAAGGCGAACACACCCCGATCCACCCCTTCGATTTCACCAACCTCGGCAATCAGCTTGCCGCTGCCTGTCCGCAATTCCGTGCGCGTCAGCTCGATCCGGTCCGCGGTCGCATGCCAGACGCGATGCGCAAGCCAAAGCGCGCCACCTCCGACCACGAACAGGAACAGCTGCCATTCCGGCGCGGGCGGTGCGGCCAGGGCGACATAAGTCACGAACGCGCCCACGGTGACGAGCATTCCCACGCCCATCCACCGCCGTGCCGATGAAGCCTGAATCGTTGCCAGTACGTCTTCTTGCATTTCCAACTCCGCCTTTGCCTGCCCCCCATACCCGCTTTCAGCGTCAAGCAACAGGCCAAGACTCACCCGGCGCAATTTTGCACAGAGGCAGTGCTTTCTCGCGAATTGACCGTACTTCAGCGAAAATTAGATAACGGGTCCAGAGACAGGAGATCCAAATGTCGCTCAGACCAACACTCGAAACCCGCAAGGCCGTTCCGACGATGGAAGGCGCTGGTGTAAAGCTTCACCGCGCTTTTGGATTTCAGGATCCGTCCGAACTGGATCCTTTCCTTTTGTTTGATGACTTCCGCAACGAGCACCCGCAGGACTACCAGGCCGGCTTTCCCTGGCATCCCCACCGCGGCATTGAAACCATCACATACGTGCTGTCGGGAACCGTCGATCACAGCGACTCGCTGGGCAACAGCGGCCAACTGGGTGCCGGAGACGTCCAGTGGATGACGGCGGGGTCCGGAATTCTGCATCAGGAAATGCCCAAGGGAAATGCATCCGGGCAGATGCATGGGTTTCAGCTGTGGGGCAACTTGCCCTCGGCTCAAAAGATGACGGCTCCTCGGTACCAGGACGTTCAGGGCAAGGACATTCCTGAAGTGATCGATGATGATGGCACCACGGTGCGGGTCATCGTCGGCAAGTTCTGGGGTAAGACCGGGCCGGTGGACGGTATCGCCGCGGACCCGCAATACTTGGACGTATCGATTCCTGCAGGGGTGAAAAAGACATTCAAGATAGACACTTATCGCCGTGCTTTCGCCTATGTTTTCGATGGGCAGGCCGCTTTCGCCGACGCCTCGCAGCCGACCGGCGTTCTGCTTGAGAAGGAAGTCGCCGGGCAAGAGCTGAACATTCGCGACATGTCGGGCAACCGGACGCTGGTGCGGTTTGGCACCGGAGACGAAATAACCGTTCAGGCCGGGCCTGAAGGTGTACGATTCCTGTTGATCTCGGGTGCGCCGATCAATGAACCGGTAGCGTGGCATGGCCCGATCGTGATGAACACGCGCGCCGAACTCGAGCAGGCGTTTCGGGAGTTGCGCAACGGTACTTTCATCAAGCCGGCGCACTGACTCCAGACAGGCAGCAACGTGGCGCGGCCAGTCAGGCCGCGACCGCCTTGCGTACCATATCCCAATAAATCTGCTCGACCTCGTCCAGCGAAAGCCGTCCACCGGCCCGGTACCACGTCATGACACCATTCAGCATGGCAATCACCGCCAGAGTCGCGATTTTGGCATCCTGAACCGAGAACAGACCGTCCTTCTGGCCGGCGAGAAGGATGCTCTGCAACGCATCTTCATACCGCCGGCGTAGCTTTTCGATTTCGGCGAAGTTTTCAGGCGTCAGGTTTCGCAGCTCCATGTACGCGATGAACACTTCGTCCGGTCGCTGCATGTGAAACCGGATGTGGAAACCCACGAATTGCCGCAGGGCGCCCAATGCATCCGCCTGTGGTTCCAACGCTTCATAGGCCGCCAGCAGCTCTTGCATGTGGTCCTGCATCAGGCGGAACAGAAGGCTTTGCTTGTCCGGAGTGTAATTGTAGAGCGCGCCGGCCTGCACTCCGACCTCCCCCGCGATTTGACGCATGGAAACAGCGGCATAGCCATGCCGTGCAAACAATCCCAGGGCGGCCTCGCGAATGCGGGGCCCGGTGATATCGGAATGAGAGCCTTGAGTACGTGCCATGGATCCATCGTATATGAACGTACGTTCATATAGAACCCCGCTTGAACCGTTCATGCAAAAAGTGCATCACGTTCAGGTTCCTCACTGTTCGGGTCGCGAAATGAAAGCTGTTTCCGTCATCCTGCCGCTGCTTCTCTTGGCCGCGTGCGCAGATATTCCCGAGTTGGAGGGAAGCGAAGCGGCCTCGGTAAAGGCCGCGCCCTACCCCAAGCTGATCCCGTTGACCCAGGTCATCGTGCCGCCCGTCGACCCGGTGAACGAGGCAGCCGCCGTGGAAGAAGAATTGGAACAACGGGCCGAGCGGCTGTCGCAAAAGGCACAGGCACTCCAGAACGCCGAGACCCAGTAAGCCCCGCACGCTCGCCCACTGCGCAACAACTCTGTCCCTGACGGATTGCACCGCCGCGTTGAACCAGCTATGGCAGCCGACAAAGGACTTGCGTCCAACAGGCTGACTACGAGCGGAAAGGAACCCACGGAATGACACAGGCGCTGCGGCTTGGAATTGCTGGCTTGGGAACCGTGGGTGTTGGCGTCGTCAAGATCGTGCGCCGTCATGCCGAATTGCTCCAAGCGCGCACTGGTCGACCGATCGAGATCGTTGCCGTTTCGGCGCGCGACGCCGCCAAAGATCGCGGGGTGAACCTGTCCGGCTTCGCGTGGGAAACCGATCCGGTGGCCTTGGCCAAACGAGACGATATCGATGTGTTCGTCGAGCTGATGGGCGGTGAAAACGGCCCGGCAAAGGCCTCGGTCGAGGCAGCATTGGCCAGCGGCAAGGATGTGGTCACCGCAAACAAGGCGCTGCTGGCCATTCACGGCCAGGCATTGGCGGAACAGGCCGAGGCCGCAGGCCGCGTGATCCGGTTCGAGGCTGCCGTGGCCGGTGGAATTCCGGTCATAAAATCCCTGACCGAAGGGTTGGCCGGAAATGACATCAAACGCGTCATGGGCGTGATGAATGGCACCTGCAACTATATCCTGACCCGAATGCAATCGCAGGGATTGGGCTACAATGCCTTGTTCGAGGAGTGCGCTCAGTTGGGCTATCTCGAAGCGGATCCGAACTTGGACGTAGGCGGCATCGACGCGGCGCACAAGTTGGCGCTGTTGGCCTCGATCGCATTTGGAACAAAGCCGAATTTCGACGGGATCGAGATCGAGGGTATTCAGCATATCAGCCTGGATGACATCCATCAGGCCGACGATATGGGCTACCGCATCAAACTGCTGGGCGTTGCGCAGCGCACGCCGCGCGGGCTTGAACAGCGGATGCAGCCCTGCCTGGTACCCAGTGACTCGCCTTTGGGGCAGCTGGAAGGCGGCACCAACATGGTGGTCATCGAGGGCGACGCCGTCGAACAGATCGTTTTGCGGGGACCGGGCGCGGGCGAAGGCCCGACGGCCAGTGCGGTGATGGGGGATGTATGTGACCTGACGCGGGGCCTGCGGATTTCCACCTTTGGTCAACCCGCCACGTCGCTGGTCGACTCCAAGCCCGCAATCACCGGCCTGCCCGCCCCATACTATCTGCGCCTTGCATTGCTGGACAAACCAGGTGCGCTGGCCAAGGTGGCCGCCATTCTGGGCAATGCCGGCGTGTCGATCGACCGGATGCGCCAATACGCACACGCCGAGGATACGGCCCCGGTACTGATCGTTACGCACAAGACCACACGCGCCACGCTGGACGTTGCGTTGGAGGACTTGCGCACCACGGATGTGGTTGCGGGCGAGCCCGTAGCTCTGCGTATCGAGCAGGTTTGAACCCTTGCGGCCTGCGCCACGAGCAGGCTATGCCAGTCAGGACGTCTTCGCTTTACCAAAGGATTACATCGCATGAGCGCTGCCAAAATCGATTTCAACGACCGCCTTCTGTCCCTTGGACTTGCGCGCGTGGCTGAGCAGGCCGCTCTGGCCTCGGCCTCGCTGGTCGGACGCGGAGACGAGAAAGCCGCCGACCAGGCCGCGGTCAATGCGATGCGTGAACAGCTGAACCTGCTGGATATCGCTGGCGTGGTGGTCATCGGTGAAGGCGAACGCGACGAAGCGCCGATGCTGTATATCGGCGAAGAGGTCGGCACCGGCAACGGCCCCGGTGTGGACATCGCTCTGGACCCGCTCGAGGGTACGACGCTGACCGCAAAGGATATGCCCAACGCGTTGACCGTCATCGCGATGGGTCCGCGCGGTTCGATGCTGCACGCACCGGACGTCTACATGGACAAGCTGGCGATCGGCCCCGGCTTCCCCGAGAACGTGGTGACACTGGACATGTCCCCGCGGGAAAGGGTTGAGGCGCTGGCCAAAGCCAAAGGCTGCACTCCCGAGGACATTACAGTTTGCATACTGGAACGTCCGCGTCATGAGGCGATGATCGCCGAGGTGCGCGAAACCGGCGCTGCGATCCGCCTGATCACCGACGGGGACGTTGCTGGCGTCATGCACTGTGCCGAGTCCGAGACGACCGGCATCGACATGTATATGGGCCAGGGTGGCGCGCCCGAAGGCGTTCTGGCGGCCGCCGCGCTGAAATGCATGGGTGGCCAGATCTTTGGCCGTCTGATGTTCCGCAATGATGACGAACGCGGTCGGGCGGCCAAAGCCGGTATTGCCGATCTGGATCGTGTCTATGCCCGCGACGAGATGGTCACCGCAGATGTGATCTTTGCGGCGACCGGTGTCACCGGCGGGTCGCTGCTGCCGCGGATCAAGCGGGAACCGGGTTGGGTCGAGACGACGACCCTGCTGATGCGCTCGAAAACCGGATCGGTGCGGCGCATGTCCTACCGCACCCCCATTTGGCCGCATGTCGAAGGCTGAGGGGGCCCGCAGACACAACCGTTCAAGGGCCGGGTCCGACAGGATTCGGCCCTTTTCAGGAGAAGTGGATTGAGCTTTCTGGGTGTTGAACAGTCTTTGACGGGCCGCCGGTGGATTGGTCCATCGCCTGAATTGGACCGGGCCGCCGAGATGCTGGCCCAGCAGACCGACCTGCCCCGCCCCCTGTGCCAGGTGCTGGCACGGCGAGGTGTCCCGCCGATGGAGGCCGAGAGCTTTCTGTCTCCAAAACTGCGCGACCTTCTTCCCGATCCTCGCAGCCTGCGCGACATGGAGATCGCCGCAACGCGGATCCTGAAAGCGGTGCGGGACAACCAGCGCATCGCCGTTTTCGCCGACTATGATGTCGACGGCGGCAGCTCGGCAGCCCTGTTGCTGGTTTGGCTCAGGCAGATGGGGCGTCAGGCGACCTTATATGTGCCCGATCGTATCGACGAGGGCTATGGCCCCAACGCCCCCGCCATGAGCCAGCTTGCTGAAACGCATGATCTGATCATCTGCGTTGACTGCGGCACGCTAAGCCACGAAGCAATTGCCGCAGCCAAGGGGGCCGATGTGATCGTTCTCGATCACCACCTGGGCGCCGAAACGCTGCCGGATTGCGTGGCCGTGGTGAACCCCAACCGCCAGGATGAGAGCGGTGATCTGGCCCATCTGTGCGCTGCAACCGTTGTCTTTCTGATGTTGGTTGAGGCCGGGCGCCAACTGCGCGAGGCCAACGCCCAAGGCCCGGATCTGATGGCGATGCTGGATTTGGTCGCGCTGGCGACCGTGGCAGATGTGGCACCCCTGATCGGGGTCAACAGGGCGTTGGTTCAGCAGGGTTTGAAAGTGATGGGGCAGCGGCAACGCCCCGGCCTGGTTGCGCTGTCCGAAGTGGCGCGCATGGATTCGGCGCCCAACAGCTACCATCTGGGTTTTCTGCTTGGGCCGCGCATCAATGCCGGCGGCCGGGTTGGGCAGGCAGACCTGGGCGCGCGGCTGCTCAGCACCGACTCGGGGACCGAGGCCGAGGCGTTGTCCCGGCGCCTTGATGACCTGAATACCGAACGGCGCGACATCGAAAATGCGGTCCGCGCAGCGGCGCTGGCGCAGGCCGAAGAACGTGGACTAGATGCGCCGCTGGTGTGGGCCGCAGGTGACGGCTGGCATCCCGGCGTCGTTGGGATCGTGGCGGCCCGCCTGAAAGAGGCGTCGAACCGTCCCGCCGTCGTGATTGGTTTCGACGGTGACGAGGGCAAAGGCTCAGGCCGTTCGGTCTCGGGTGTCGATCTTGGCGCATCAATCCACCGGCTGGCCGCCGAGGGTTTGTTGGTCAAGGGCGGCGGTCACAAGATGGCCGCAGGTCTGACCGTGATGCGCGACCAGTTGGAACCGGCGATGGAGCGGCTCTCGGAGTTGCTGGCGAAACAGGGTGCGGGCCAAGCCGGTCCGGCCGACCTCAAGCTGGATGGCGCGTTGATGCCCGGGGCGGCCTCGGTTGATCTGATCGAAAAGATCGAGCAGGCCGGCCCATTTGGCGCCGGGGCCCCTGCCCCTCGATTTGCAATGCCCGACCTGCAGGTCCGCTTTGCCAAGCGGGTCGGAGAAACCCATTTGAAGCTGTCGCTCTCGGACGGAATGGGCGGTGGGCTGGACGCGATTGCATTTGGTGCCTTTGACGGACCGATGGGCGAAAGGCTGTCAAATCACGGTGGTGCGCGGTTCCATTTTGCCGGTCGGCTCGAGGTCAATACATGGGGTGGCAGGCAAAGCGTGCAGTTGCGCCTGGAAGACGCGGCCGAAGCAAATTGACCGCTGACGCCACTGCCTTTTTTGACCCGCAAAAAAGTTTCCTGGCCGTGCGTTTTTCGTCTTGCGGGTGGGGGGCGTAATCCGTAAAAGGCCCCCCACAAGCCAGCGTGGCCCGTTCGTCTATCGGTTAGGACGCCAGGTTTTCAACCTGGAAAGAGGGGTTCGATTCCCCTACGGGCTGCCACTTGTGCTTGGGCAATGCTGACGTGGCCCGTTCGTCTATCGGTTAGGACGCCAGGTTTTCAACCTGGAAAGAGGGGTTCGATTCCCCTACGGGCTGCCATTTTCACCCCCGAGAAACGCTAATCCCGCGCTACCACTGCGGCGACTTTCTGCATCGAAATTTGCAAATCGACGGAGCGGTGTCGCTGAAAAACCCATAGTGAAGGGTCATTGGCATGCTCTTTTCGCCCAGCAGATGACGCCACGTCGATTGGGTTAAAAACCATATATTTTCAAGGCTATAGTCGATGAAATCGTTGGATCGAACAGGCCAATTTCGCCATTTACTAATTTTTTAGTTTGACAGACTCGCGAAAAATCGCTGATGCTGTTCGTCATCCGGTTCGCGCCGGAGAACCATAAATTTTGGGAGGAGAAAGATGCGGAAACATCTTTTGTCCGCAGTGGCGGCGGCTGCCGTCATTGCGGGGCACGGTCCTGTTTGGGCCGACGAAGCCGCAGCACAGCGCTGGGTCGACGATGAATTCCAGCCATCCACCTTGTCGAAAGACGAGCAGATGGCGGAAATGCAGTGGTTCATCAAGGCTGCCGAACCGTATGCCGGGATGGAGATCAACGTTCTGTCCGAAGGTATCCCGACCCACTCGTATGAATCCGAAGTTCTGACGAAGGCGTTCGAGGAAATCACCGGCATCAAGGTCAACCACCAGATCCTGGGTGAAGGTGAGGTCGTTCAGGCCGTTCAGACGCAAATGCAGACCGGACGGAACCTGTATGACGGCTATGTCAACGACAGTGACTTGATCGGTACGCACTCGCGCCTGCAGTTGGCCTATCCCCTGTCGGACATGATGGCGGGTGATTGGGCGGCGACAACCTCGCCGACGCTGGACCTGGATGACTTCATGGGCATCCAGTTCACCACCGGTCCCGACGGCAAGCTGTACCAGCTGCCCGACCAGCAATTCGCCAACCTGTACTGGTTCCGCAAGGACTGGTTCGATGACGAAGCCAACAAGGCCGCATTCAAGGAAAAATACGGCTATGATCTGGGCGTTCCGGTCAACTGGTCTGCCTACGAGGATATCGCCGAGTTCTTCACCAATGACGTGAAGGAAGTCGACGGTGTCGCGATCTATGGCCACATGGACTACGGCAAGCGCGCGCCTGATCTTGGCTGGCGGATGACCGACGCCTGGCTGTCGATGGCCGGTGCCGGCGACAAGGGCGAGCCGAACGGTGTGCCGGTCGACGAATGGGGCATCCGCATGGAAGCGGGCACCTGTAACCCGGTCGGCGCCTCGGTGTCGCGGGGTGGTGCCGCAAACGGCCCGGCGGCCGTTTACGCGATCCGCAAATGGGACGAGTGGCTGCGGGCCTATGCGCCTCCGGGTGCGGCGTCCTATGACTTCTACCAGTCGCTGCCCGCCCTGTCGCAAGGCAACGTGGCCCAGCAGATCTTCTGGTACACAGCCTTTACCGCCGACATGGTCAAGCCCAAGTCCGAAGGCAACAACACTGTCGATGATGAGGGCAACCCACTGTGGCGGATGGCGCCCAGCCCGCATGGCCCCTATTGGGAAGAAGGCCAGAAGGTTGGCTATCAGGATGTGGGATCGTGGACTTTCCTGAAGTCCACCCCGTCGGATCGGGCGCAGGCCGCGTGGCTGTATGCTCAGTTCGTGACGTCCAAGACTGTCGACGTGAAGAAGTCCCACGTGGGTCTGACCTTCATCCGCGACAGCTCGGTCAACCACGAGTCCTTCAGCGAACGCGCACCCAAGCTGGGTGGCCTGGTCGAGTTCTACCGCTCGCCCGACCGCGTGGCATGGTCGCCGACCGGCATCAACGTTCCCGACTATCCGAAGCTGGCCCAAATCTGGTGGCAGCAGATCGGTGACGTGAACTCGGGCGCCTTCACCCCGCAAGAGGCGATGGACCGTCTGGCTGAAGAGATGGACATCACCATGGCCCGCATGCAGGCCGCGGATGAAAGCGCCGGCGTCTATGGCGGCTGTGGTCCGCGCCTGAACGAACCGCAGGATCCGGCCTTCTGGCTG
Source organism: Ruegeria sp. BJ5 (assembly GCF_056537865.1). NCBI lineage: Bacteria > Pseudomonadati > Pseudomonadota > Alphaproteobacteria > Rhodobacterales > Roseobacteraceae > Ruegeria > Ruegeria sp. BJ5. Next base: position 131,991 of record NZ_JBQFSH010000001.1, on the reverse strand, counting down.
GAGAAGCCGGGCGCGCCGAAAGCCAAGCTGGAGAACGAGAAGCCGCAAGGCCAGACCGTCAACTACGACGAACTGGTGGCACGCTGGCAGTCCCAGTAAGCCACTACTCCCCGGGGGGCGCCGGTACCGGCGCCCCTTACCAACCAAGACCAAACAGCGTTGCCACGCGCTGCGGGATCGGAACCCACGGACATGATCGAACTACAAAACGCAACCAAGCGGGTCGGCACCGTTACCCATATCAAACCCACGTCCCTGACGCTGCAGACCGGCCATTTCAACGTGCTGCTGGGCGCGACCGGGTCGGGCAAGACCTCTCTGATCAAGATGATGGCCGGCCTGGATCCGATTGCCTCGGGCAAGGTCCTGATGGATGGGCAGGATGTGACCCGGCTGAGCACACAAAGACGCAAGATCAGCCTCGTGCACCAGTTTTTCGTGAACTACCCGCATATGACTGTATTCGACAACATTGCATCGCCCCTGCGCGTTGCCGGAATGGCGCAATCCGAGATCGAAGGCCGCGTGGAAGAGGCCGCCGACCTGCTGCAACTGCGCCCGATGCTGCACCGTCGTCCGCATGAACTGTCAGGCGGCCAACAGCAACGCACCGCACTGGCCCGCGCCATCGCCAAGGACAGCCGCGCCGTGTTCCTGGACGAGCCGCTGGCCAACCTGGACTACAAGCTGCGCGAGGAACTGCGCGAGCAACTGCCCGAGCTGTTCGCCGGGCGCGGCGCCGTGGTGGTCTATGCCACGTCCGAACCCGAAGAGGCGCTGCTGCTGGGCGGCTACACCGCCTTGATGGAAGACGGCCGCGTGACCCAGTTCGGCCCGACGGCGGACATCTATCGCAATCCCGAAAACCTCGCCGCCGCGCGGGTGTTTTCCGACCCGCCCATCAACGTGGCCCGCGTCACGATCACCGGCGGCCAGGTTCAGTTGGCCGGCGGCGGAACATGGCGGCTGAGCCAGGGCATCAGCCTGTCCGACGGGGAATACAAGGTCGCCGTGCGCCCGCACCGCGTCACCCCCGTGCGCGCCTCGGCCGATGATGTCGAGCTGACCGGCCGCGTGATCGTGACCGAGCTCTCCGGGTCCGACTCCAGCGCGCATTTCCAACATGGCGAGGACGCCTGGGTGTCTCTGGCCGCAGGGGTCCACCCCTATCAGGTGGGCGAGGACCACACATTCTACATGAACCCGGCCCATTGTCGGTATTTCGGCCAAGACGGCAAAAGGGTGGCCTGACATGGCACAGATCAAGCTTGCAAACCTCAAACACAGCTACATGCCATCGCCGCAAGGCCCACAGGACTATGCGCTGAAGGAAATCGACGTAACCTGGCGTGATGGCGGGGCCTATGCTCTGCTTGGGCCGTCGGGTTGCGGCAAGTCCACGCTGCTGAACATCATCTCGGGGCTGCTGACCCCATCCGAGGGGCAGATCCTGTTCGACGACCGCGACGTGACCGCCCTGCCCCCGGATCAGCGCAACATCGCGCAGGTGTTCCAGTTCCCGGTGATCTACGACACGATGACCGTGGGCGAAAACCTGGCCTTTCCGCTCAAGAACCGCGGCGTCGATCCCGCGACGATCAAGCGCCGCGTCGACGAGATCGCCGAGATGCTGGATGTCACCGACATGCTGAACACCCGCGCGAGCGGCCTCAGCCCGGACAACAAGCAGAAGATCTCGATGGGGCGCGGTCTGGTCCGCGACGACGTGAACGCGGTGATGTTCGACGAGCCATTGACCGTGATCGACCCGCATCTGAAATGGAAGCTGCGGTCCAAGCTGAAAGAGCTGCACCAGCGCGTCAAGGCGACGATGATCTATGTCACCCACGACCAGACCGAAGCGCTGACCTTCGCCGACGAGGTCGTGGTGATGCAGGAAGGCGAAGTGGTCCAGATCGGCACCCCGGTCGAGCTGTTCGAACGCCCGCAGCACACGTTCGTGGGCCATTTCATCGGCTCGCCCGGCATGAACGTTCTGCCCTGCGAAGCCCGCGGCGATCGTGCCCTGTTCGAAGGGCACGAGGTGGCGCTGGAAGGTCCGGTCAGCGGCAGTGGCGGCCGCACAGATCTGGGCATCCGGCCCGAATATGTGGGTTTCGGCCCCGAGGGCATTCCGGCCCATGTCACCAAGGTGGCCGATATCGGCCGGCATTTTGTGGTCAGTGCCATGGTCGGCAACACCGCGTTGAAGGCGGTGACCGAACACGCGCCCCCCGAGCCCGGATCGCAAGTCTTTCTGAAATTCAAACCTGAACAGACGCGCGTGTATCGCGACGGCTGGATCGCAACCGAGGAGCGCGCCCGATGAGAACGGAAAACCAGAAAGCGTGGTTCTTTGTCCTGCCGGTGCTGGCGCTGGTGGCGTTCAACGCGCTGGTGCCGATGATGACGGTGGTCAACTACTCGGTGCAGGAAACCTTTGGCAACAACCAGTTCTTCTGGGAAGGGCTGGGCTGGTTCGAACAGATCCTGCGGTCTGACCGGTTCCAGGCGGCGCTGGGGCGGCAGTTCCTGTTCACCGCGCTGATCCTGATGATCGAGGTGCCGCTGGGCATCATCGTGGCCCTGTCGATGCCGCGCAAGGGCTTCTGGGTGCCGGTCTGCCTGGTCCTGATGGCCCTGCCGATGCTGATCCCGTGGAACGTGGTCGGCTCGATGTGGAACATCTTCACCCTGCCCAAGATCGGCCTGCTGGGGTATTTCCTGAACGACGTGCTGGGCATTAACTATGACATGACCCAACAGCCGCTGTCGGCCTGGATCACCATCGTGGTGATGGATGTCTGGCACTGGACCTCGTTGGTGGTGTTGCTGTGTTATGCCGGTCTGGTGTCGATCCCCGACGCCTACTACCAGGCGGCCAAGATCGATGGCGCAAGCCCCTGGTCGGTGTTCCGCTATATCCAGCTGCCCAAAATGAAGACGGTTCTGACCATCGCGGTACTGCTGCGGTTCATGGACAGTTTCAACATCTACACCGAACCCTTCGTTCTGACCGGGGGCGGCCCCGGCAACTCGACCACCCTGCTGTCGATCGACCTGGTGAAGATCGCGCTGGGACAGTTCGACCTTGGCCCCGCGGCCGCGATGAGCCTGATCTATTTCGCCATCACGCTGCTGGTCAGTTGGGTCTTCTACACCCTCATGACAAAGGATGACGCGCAATGAAGAAGCGGTCTCTCATCCCGATCCTGTATATCGCGTTCCTGATGCTGCCGATCTATTGGCTGGTGGCGATGTCCTTCAAGACCACGAACGAGATCCTTTCAGGCTTTTCCCTGTTTCCCCAGACCTTTACGCTGGAGAATTACATCACCATCTTCACCGATCCGACGTGGTATTGGGGCTATATCAACTCGATCACCTACGTGACGATCAACACGGTGCTTTCGGTCTGCGTGGCCTTGCCTGCGGCCTACGCGTTCTCGCGCTATCGGTTCCTGGGCGACAAACAGCTGTTCTTCTGGCTGCTGACCAACCGCATGGCCCCGGCGGCCGTGTTCGCCCTGCCCTTCTTCCAGCTGTATTCGTCGATCCATCTGTTCGACACCTACTTGGCTGTGGCACTGGCGCACACGCTGTTCAACGTGCCGCTGGCAGTGTGGATCCTCGAAGGTTTCATGCGCGGCATCCCGAAAGAGCTGGATGAAACCGCCTATGTCGACGGCTATTCCTTCCCCCGGTTCTTTGTCACGATCTTCCTGCCCAACATCAAGGCGGGCGTGGGCGTGGCGGCGTTCTTCTGCTTCATGTTCTCGTGGGTGGAAATGCTGCTGGCCAAGACCCTGACAGCGGTCGAGGCCAAACCCATCGCCGCCGTGATGACCCGCACCGCGTCCAGCGCCGGCTACGAGCTGGGCCTGCTGGCCGCCGCCGGCACCCTGACCATCATCCCCGGCGCCATCGTCATCTGGTTTGTCCGCAACTACATCGCGCGCGGCTTCGCGATGGGACGTGTATGAGGTTCGACATGCGCAAACTCCTTCTCTCCCTCTCCCTGCTCGCCCCGTCATCGGCGCTGGCGCAAGCCAAGGCCGGCTGGGGCAATGTCGGTCAGGAAGAACCCAAGGGCTTTTCCTGGACCGACCCGCTGTGGCCCGACTTCTGGATGGCCTGGACCCCGGCAACGCTGGCGGTTTTCGTGGGCATCTTCTCGGCCATCGCCCTGATCGGCGTGCTCGAGGTGGTCAAGTTCCGTGACGGGATCGAACGCCGGGGCGTTCTGGGCCTGACCACCACGTTGGGCGACCGGCTGTTCATCACCCTGCTGGGCTCAGCCTACATCTTTCTGGCCTGGCTGGGGCTGGTCGGCCAACCGGTCTGGACCCCGCTTTTCCTGTCGATCGGCTGGGGCATTTTCGTTTTCTGGAAAGTTTAGGCTTTGCGTAACCGCGAAAGGATGCTTGTCTGGCAAGCATAACAGGCAAAATGGTGACACCGAGACCGATGCGAAAGAGAAAGACAGGAAATCTGCTGACCGAGGTTGAACTGGAGTTCATGAACGAGCTCTGGGCACTTGGCGAAGGCTCGGTACGCGACGTGCTGGACCGGCTGCCGCCCGAGCGGAACCTGGCCTACACCTCGGGCGCGACGATCCTGCGTATCCTGGATGAAAAGGGATTTGTCCAAAGCCGCAAGGACGGCAAAACCCTGATCTACCGCCCGCTGCTTGAAAAGGACACCTATCAGGCGCGGTCGCTGCAGAACCTGTCCCGCACGTTGTTCGATGACACCCCGGCCTCGCTGGTGGCACGTCTTGTCGATGACGCCGGCCTGACCGAAGCTGATCTGGAGGAAATTCGAGCACTGGTAGAGAGGAGACTGCAAAATGACAGCGGTTAAACCGGTTCTCGATGTATTTCTCGACCTGAACGTGGTGCTGGTTCTTTCGGCACTCATCTGGTTGGGCGCCCGCATGGCCGTAGCCCGAACGCGCCTGCGGCACGACTACATGACACAGCTGCGCGTGCTGAAGGTTCTTTGCGTCTGCGTCATGCTCAGCCCTGTTCTGGCCCTTGGGGTCACGGCAGCCGCCGGTTTTTTCTGGCCGGGTCAGGCCGTTTCCATCGGAGATATTGCAGTAGCGGCCTATTTGCGCGGTGAAATCGCGATGCCGGCTACACAATTCGAAGCTCTGCTAAACACGCGCGAACGTTGGGTCGACACGGTTCTGTCCGGACAAAGCGCCCTTGTGACGGCCGTGCTCGTGCTGCTGGCCTTGGCCGCCCTCCGGATGCTGGTCCGCACCGTCCGGGATGCGCTGGCAATCCGCGACACGCTGGTTTCAAGCTTCCTGTGGCGGCGTTCGGCCAACGTGGACATTCGCTTGTCCGATCGGATCACGGTTCCATTTGCCGTGCGCGGGGCGCGTCGTCGCCACGTTGTTCTGCCCAGCCATCTGTTGGACACCCCCCGTGAACTTCGATTTGCCCTGGCGCATGAATTGCAGCACGTTCGCGCCCGGGATGTCGAATGGGAGATTGCGTTTGAGGCCGTGCGACCGCTGCTGTTCTGGAACCCTGCCTACTGGGTTTTGAAATACCAGTTCAGCCGATTGCGCGAACTGGCCTGCGACCAGTCCGTCGTCACCCGGCGTGGGATCGACGCGCGCGACTATACCGACTGCCTGCTGGACTATTGCGCCCGCACCGTCGCACAAGGCCGGCCACTGGTTTTGAACGTGGCGCTGGTCTCGGGTGGCAAGGCCAAACGGGTCCTGAAACAGCGTGTGATCGCGCTGGCCGATGCGCCCTCGTTCTCGGCACCGTTGCCGGCAATCTTCATGGGTTCGGCCCTGCTGTTCGCTGTTCTGCTGGCCTTGGGTGCCGCCACGATCCGCCAGACTCAGGATTGGAGCCATGACCGGCTGATGCTGTCGACCGTCGTGAACCTTGAACGGCTCGAAGCACGCAATCAGGGCAACTGATCGGCGACGCTCGGATCCATCCTGTTGCTGGCCCGACCGCTGAAAACGGGTCGCTCGAGCGGGCGGCCCAACGCTTGGACGTGCCGGCAGAGGAACACGGCCCAACATGCTCCCCAAGCCAGGGCCGCGGGCACGTCTGCAGAGGCTGTCCGCAAAACAGCGGCAAGGCACAAAAAGGCAAATCCGATACCATCGATCGCGCTTGGGCGCAGTCGGTCGCGACGTCGCGCGACCGCACGGGCAGCTACGGCATAGATCGCGCAGCTGACCGCTCCGACCGTCAGAACGTGCAACGCATCATGCGCCGCCAGCAAATCGGGGAAGTACAGCGAAGCCGCCAACAGGGACAGACCAGCGGGCACCCACGCAAAGGCCATATGAAGCATCGCCAGCAATCCATCCTGAAGAACTGCCGCTGAATGCCAGAGCCACAGACGCCCGCCCTCGCACCCCGCGCAGATCACAAGAAGGACGCCGATAAGCGGACCATCAGCGACGGAAACAAGCCCAAGAAGCGCTGCAGTCAAAGCCAGAGCTGCCGCCGAAGCGTCCCCCAATGCCCTCGCGCACCGAAACCGATGCGCGGCGGTTGGGCTTTGGTGCGTCCAATTCCATGTAAATGCAGCGATCATGCGCCCGCCGACAACCGACACCAAAAGTGCCACAAGCAAAACTGTGAAGAAGGACGGCGCAGACCCAGTTAGAAAGGCAAGCTGGCAGATGGCCAGGAAAAGGGCAAAAAGCGCCTGCAGCCCTCCGGCAACCGCCTGCGCGCGCAGTGCAGCCCAAGCGAGACGACCGGCGAGAATGAGCAAGAACGCCGTGCCCATTGGGACGATGAACATGGGTTCGCCCCCAAGCGCACCGATCGCGGCCAATCGGGACATCGCCCAAAGCGCGAACAGCAACAAACTGCCGGGCGGCGAGACAGAACCGCCCCCCGACCAGCTGCGCATCGCTGTCAGCGAATAGCCCGCAAATGCCGCGCCGACGAAGCCGAACAGCATCTCATGCGCATGCCAGGCGTACAGCCCCGGCAACGGCGACCAATGGGTGATGAAATCCTGCCCCAGAAACAGGCCGCTAACCCCCAAAAGGGCAGCCGCCCCCGCCGCAGGAAACATGATCCGATGAGGCGAGGACAGCATGCTTTCCGATCATGCAAGGGACGCCTGGGCTATCCTGCGGTAGCCGGCCTGACCGTGGTAGAACCCGTTGCTGAACGGCGTATCCGCACAAACCTGCCGCAACCGGGCCTCGGCCGCCTCGGTCGACATGCTTTGATCCAGCACCGCCCGGTAAACCTCGGCGACGGTGACCATGTCGACGGCCTGCGGCATCAACCGCAAATGGCTCACACCATCGGCAACCAGTTGCGGCAGCTCCTGCAGCAGGATCAGATACCCTTCGGATTGGGTCTGGATCCCGTTGATGCGCAGGATCGGCTGCTCATCCCTCGTACGCAGTGGCATCCCGTCGGGGTCTTCTTCGCAGACGAATTGGCAATTGTCCTTGGTTCGCCCGTGCGAGCGCGCATGATAGCACCGCGCCGAAACGGCCAGCGACGCCCGCCCAAAGACCTGCACTTCAACCCCAAGGCCCATGTCGCACGCCATTCGCGCCGCGACGGCGATCGAGGGCGCTGGCAACTCGGTGGGCAGGCAGACATGCGTCGCCCCCTTTGACGCCATCCAGCGGATTGTGGCCTCGTTATAGGCATTCATGAATGGGCCGATGCGATGCGGTCGCGTACCGCGTGCATACAGTCCCGCAGCGTTGTTGATTTCGATCTCGTGCGACTCCATCTCAGACAGATCTTCGGTGGCCTTGCGCTCTCGCTTCAGCATCACTTCGGCCAAGGAGGACAAAACCACCTTTTTGCCAGCCCGTTCGAGCCTTTCGATGATGGACGGCAGGTCAGCCTCTTGGAACGGGGCGCGTTTTGAACAGATGACCTCGCCCAGATAGACCTCATCCACCGGAGCTTCGTCGGCGACACGCGCATAGAAATCCCAGCGTTGGTCGGCCGACCAGTGATAGGCGATCGGGCCCAATGTAAGTTTCGTCATCGTTTCACCGCCATTTCTTCGTGGCAAAAGCGCCTTGCGTCTGTTTCTGACCCTCGGTCAGTGCGACGAGGTTCCCGATATCCGCTTCGCGACCCGCCCGGATATCGTCGACAGCGTTTCGAAATGCAGACACCACGGACCGGACATAACTCTTGGACCTTTGCCGCCCTTCGATCTTGAACGCATGCACCCCGGCATCGATCAACTCAGGCAGAAGGCGGGCCAGGTTCAGGCTGATCGGTTCCTCGAACGCATAGTACCCGTCCGGACGATGTGCGACCTGATAGCGGCCTTTGCAAATCGTCGGATAACCGGCCTTCTCATCTGGCCCGAACCGGTCGATGGTAAAGCCAGCCAACCTCGATGACATCGAACCATCGGCATCGCGCACGTACTCCACGTCGGACGCCGGCGAACAGACGCCATCGAGGTTCGTGGACTGCCCGGTCAAATAGTTCGTCAGGCTGCAGCGCCCTTCGACCATCAGACCGTGATTTCCGAAGATGAAGGTTTCGATCTCACAGGGGATTTCTTTTCGGATCTGCTGGATTTCGGGGATGGTCAAAATACGGGGCAGGACCACGCGTTTGACACCGAAATTCTCGCAATAGTAGCGGATCGCCTCGGGTGACGACGCTGCAGCCTGTACCGACAGGTGCAAGCGCATCTGTGGATGGGTTCGGGCGATGTAGTCGGCCACGCCCATATCAGCCACGATGAAGGCATCAACGCCGATCCGCGCACCGGTGTCGGCAGCGTGCCGCCAAAGGTCGACCTTGCCCGCCGGGGGATAAGTGTTGAGTGCCAGAAGGACCTTGGCACCCTTGGCATGGGCATAAGCGACCGCCTCCTCCAATTCCTGCGGCGTGAAATTCAGCCCCGGAAAATTTCGGGCGTTGGTGGCGTCCTGAAAGCCGCAATAGACGGCGTCGGCCCCGGCATCGACCGCTGTGCGCAGGGCAGCGGGAGTTCCGGCGGGGCATATCAATTCGGCGAGGCTCATGAAGCAGTCGCTCCTTCTACTTCTTGGTAATTTCGGCGCAACCGGGACAGGATCGCGCGGCCAGGCGGGCCGAACATGTCCGCAGCCTCCTGAGCGATGGATCCATCCATGTCGTCCAATGCATTGCGCAAACGGACGACGGCCTCGGTATCTCCTGTGATCTCCAGATCGCGCGAGAAAAAGGCCGCGTCGCCGTCCTGTTCCGCATCAACCAGCTCCAACAGCAGCAGGAACCGCCCTCGAATAATGGCTGTGGCGTCAGGCAGCATCGACCGCGGCACGGCGCGAAAGCTCAGGTTCTGAGGATCCGGACGCAGATGCAGCGCGAACGGCAGCTCGATCGGGTCGATCAGGAAATCGGCGCTTTGATACGGGCCAAGTCGGGCAAACAGCGCAGGGTGTTCCTGCGCGACCCTACGGACCACCCGCGCGAGAATGGGCTGAACCGCCAAACTGGCCAAACGCGAAACGATTGCCTGTCCCGGCGGTCTTGGCCTGTTCGATGTCTGTGTTGGGCTCACCATATGCTGCATGTACTGCCTCATCCGTTTGGCTGTTGTATTTGTGCGGGTTCAACCCGGTGCCGCCGTGTTTCGGCCTTGCGCGATGGACCATCGGCACCATTCGACCACAACGTCCTCAAGGGGCGGCAGGAGTTTGGCGGTTCCTCCGGCAAACTGATCGAAGGCGGCGCGATGGGTGTTGCTCACGCCGATCAGGACCGGAATATCCCGCGCCAAGGCCTCGGCTATGAGGGTGCGAAATCCGCGGCCCTCGGCCTCGCTGAGTCCGAATTTGTTCAGCAGAACGATGTCGCAACTGTCATCTCGCAACCGAGCGGTCGCGATGCCGACCACGTCTTCGATCGCACCGGCGTCCATGCGACACGCGCCTGAGCCCGAACCCAGAACCTGCGTGATCCGGATGTCGGGACCATGCGGCAGCAGTCCAAGCGTTGTCTCACAAAACTGGGTGCCAGTGTCCGGAATGTTCACACGCAGCGCTCCGAGCAAGCTCAAACCTTCTTCCTGCAATCGCGCGGCAACTGCCGCCAGCAAATGATCCGTTCCGCCTGCCCCACTTGCGTCGACACCTGCAAGCAGCATGATTGAACCCCTCTACCGTTCGAACCGTGGAAACAGGATCTGGTTTTCAAGCAACATGTGCCGGTCAAGATCCGCCAGAAGGTTCCGCAGCCCGTCATAAAGCCGTCGCCAAGACCCGCAGGCATGTGCGGGCGGTGTCAGGTCATGGGTGATATGCCGGATCAGAGCGATACTCTCGGCGTGACCATCGTGATCGGCGCGCATAACTCGGATCGGGTTTTCGATTCCTTCCATGCCGCCCATACGCATGGCGGGAAACAGGACGATCTCCTCTTTTACCATGTGCGTTTCCATTTCGGCCGCCAGTTCGGTCAGCGCACGAACCAACCCTCGGGGGGCTTGGGGATCGTCTCGGTGAACCGAGGCCACGCGTTCAGCAAGATGTTGAAGCTGCTGAAGCTCGGTCCGGTGTGTTTCGTGATACCGTGTGAGGATGTGATCAATCAGGGCGCCTGTCTCAAGATCAGCTTCGTGCATATCGAAGTTCGTCATGGTCCGTGCTTTCAGGTTCACGACCCGAGCATCTCGAATCGGAGTTTGATTTGCGCATTCTGTTTTGCTAATACGCATAGAAAATACCGATTGGAAAACGCGACCATGCGCCTCACCTCATTCACTGACTATGGTCTCCGCATTCTGATGCGGCTGGCTGGCAGCCCGGACCGCCCGTTTTCAACTGGCGAACTTGCGGATGAATTCAAGGTGTCACGCGCCCATCTCGCCAAGGTCATTTCAGCACTGGCCAATGCCGGATACCTCAAAACGCGGCGGGGCGGTGGCGGCGGGGCCGTCCTGTCTCGCCCGGCGTCGGACATCCGCTTGGGCGACGTAGTGAGCGCTCTGGAGACCGGGCAACCAATCGTTGAGTGTTTCTCGGCCGATGGCAGTGCGTGCACTCTGACTCCAAGCTGCCTTTTGAAAGACCGGCTGAAGCAAGCCGAGCAGGCGTTTTTTGACGACTTGAACCAGGCAACACTGGCTGATTGCATCTATCGTCCGCCGTGGGAGGTTTCGGCGGCAGAATAGCAGCTGGCCTGCCCCTTCCGACAATTCGCCCGGGCTCTCTCAGAACCAATCAGGCTGCGAACACGGTTACGTTGGTGCTTAGATCGGTCAGATCAGATGCCCCCCCAATCTCGGCAGCGACGGTCAACTGCACGCCTCTGGAAATTCAGCTAGCCGTTTCTCCGGCGGACTTGCCTGATCCTCCGAATAACAACCCGAAACTCTTGTGCGGATAAATGCAGGTTGTAGTCTTGGCGGACTGGCCGGAGAGATCCCATTGGAACTGCAGAGACTCCTTGACGACGCCAAGGCACTGATTACCGAGGCCCAGCTGGATGACGGCTTCTGGCCCTGTGGTGTGCGGAACATGGTATTGGCGCAGACGCGCCATTCCAAACGCCCGTCATGCTCGGTCGTTGAGCCCATGATCGGGCTTGTGCTTCAGGGCAGCAAGTCGGTGCAGTACGGAACCGAGCATGTCCGCTATGACGCAGGGGACGTCATTGTCGTGGGAAGCGCCCTGCCAATGGTCTCGGGCCTTGTGGATGCCTCGCCCGAAAACCCCTACATCGCCCTGTATCTCGGCATCGACATGCGCGTATTGCGGGGCGTCTACACCGACATGGGCGGCACCTCGCTGGACGATGCTGGTCCGGCCCTGGAAAGCGGTCAGGCCGATGTGGAAGTCATTGATTCATTTGCACGTCTATTCCGTCTGCGCCGAGATCCGATCGCAGAGCAAACGCTGGGGGCCGCCGCCGTCCGCGAGGTTTATTTCCGGGTTCTGCGCAGCGACAAAGGGCGCGCGCTGCGCCGTATCATCCGCGCGGACAGCAAGGCCAACCAGGTCGCCAAGGCAATCGCGCATATCCGCAAAGAGTACCGCTCGACGATCAAAGCCTCGGACCTTGCCGCGATCTCGGGCATGAGCGCGTCGGTATTCTATGACGCCTTCAAACGGGTGACGGCCAACAGTCCGCTGCAGTTCCAGAAAGACCTACGCCTGACCGAGGCCTTCCAACTGCTTTAGCAGACGGGAACGCCTGTATCGAGTGTTGCACATGCAGTTGGGTATGAAAGCCCGGCCCAATTCAGCCGTGAGTTCGCCAAGAAATTTGGCTTTCCGCCCCGAGAACTGACCCGGGATCACGTGACCTGAGCTGCACGCTTTGCTCTTGGATTTCGGAGAATCGAGCAAGAGTTGAGGAGGAAGCCCTGTGTCCCACCCGAGGCGGACAGGTTAGGTTCATCCATGATGCAACCGGGCGATGTTGCCCCCGAAATCGCAAGGATACCTGATGGCAGTTCCCGACCAAGTTCCTACAAATTCAGGATTTCACGCAAAAAGCACGGCGGCCGAAGTGCTGGCCGATATCGACCTGACCGGAAAGACCGCAATCGTAACCGGTGGCTACAGCGGTATTGGCCTCGAAACCGTCCGCGCCCTTGCCGACAAGGGGGCCGCGGTGATCGTTCCCGTACGCTCGGAAGCCAAAGCGCAAGAGAGCCTGGCGAGCGTGGATGGCAATGTCAGAACCGCACCGATGGACCTGGCGGATCTGGGATCAGTCCGACGGTTTGCCGAAACGGTATCCAGCGACCTGCAAAACCTGGATCTGCTGATCAACAACGCCGGGATCATGGCGTGCCCCGAGGCCCGTGTTGGACCCGGTTGGGAATCCCAATTCGGTATCTGCCACATGGGCCACTTTGCCCTGACCAAGTTACTGCTGCCGCTTTTGGAGCAAACACCGGGCGCGCGGGTCGTGGCTCTCTCCTCAACCGCGCACAAGATTTGTGACGTGCATTGGGATGATATCCAGTTCGAAAAGACGGACTACGACAAATGGCAGGCCTATGGGCAAGCAAAGACCGCAAATGCGTTGTTTGCCAACGCCCTGTCCCGCCGTTTGGCAGAGACCGGAGGGTTGGCGTTTTCGGTACATCCCGGTGGGATCTTCACCCCTCTGCAACGGCACCTGCCGAAGGAAGAGATGATCGCACTGGGTTGGCTGAACGAGGATGGCGAGCCGTCCGAATTGGCCAAGGAGGGTTTCAAGACGCCCGAACAGGGCGCGTCAACAACGGTTTGGGCGGCGACGTCGCCAAAGCTGGTTGGCAAACCCGGGGTTTATTGCGAGGACGCTGACATTGCAGCCCCAACCGACCCCAACAGCCCGACGGCCCGATATTTCGGGATCAACGCACATGCCTGCGATGACGCATCGGCTGAAAAGCTGTGGGAGATCAGCGAACGGCTACTGCAAAACGCCTGATAGCCACGCAATCCGGTCGGGATGATCCCGGCCGGACTGCGCTTTTCAGGGATTAAGACAGCGCCAGGGTTTCAGACCACAATTTCGCCCCCTAGCCCTCTGCGCTGCGGGTCTTGGCTTGGGCTGTAACCCAACGGTTCAGGCCAGAGCCTGCTCGGGCGCTGGATCGGCGATCAACAGTTCGACATCTGACACGCCCAGCGCCACGGCCAACTGGCTTGGCGGGACCGTGTCGACGATCAACGTGTCCAAATCCGACAGTTCGCACACTTTGTGCAACTGCTTGTGATTGAACTTCTGGGCATCAAGCAGAAGATGGTGTTCCGCAGAACGGCCCAGCATCGCACGTTTGACGGCGGCGATATCACCGATCGGTTCGCTGGGTCCATCCTCGGACAACCCCGAAGCGCCGATCATGCATCGATCGACATTGAACCGGCCCAGAAACTCCAGCGTTTCGTAACCAACGACGGCAGCCTCGGCGGCAAGATAAGCACCGGGGCAAACAATAACCTCGGCCGCGCTGCCGCCCAGTGTCACGGCCACCGGAATCGAATTCGTGATGACAGTGCAACGTATGTCGCGAAATGCCAATGAGCGCGCCAGTTGAGCGGTTGTCGAGCCCGAGTCGATCATGACCGTCTCACCTTCACGCACAAGGCCAGCGGCGGCGTTTCCGATCCGCTCGCGTTCGGCAACCCTGGCCGCATTGCGCTCGTCCAGACTGAGATAATGCCCTTGCACCGGCGCCGACGCTCCACCGTGCGCACGCGCAATCAGGCCGTCTTCGGCCAGCGCGTCAAAATCCCTGCGGACGGTCTCGGTGGATACGTCGAAACTGCGGGCCAGATCACTGATGCGCACGTGTGGGCGCAGCTTGAGCTCAAGCAGGATACGTTGGCGACGATCGGACTTTTTCAGCCGATCCCGCCCTTTCTTGCTGTGTTTCTGACGTGTTTTGGCCTTTGACATCTTATTGACCCGGCTAGGCGATAATCAACTTTTGTGGCGTTTACCTCATTTTTGCAAATATTTTGTTGCATTGCCCTCAAACTGGTGATGAAAATCGTCGGACTCACCCCATTGTGGAAGGCGGAATGTTGGCCATGCAACGGCGCAGCGCAAACAAGAAATCGAACGCATGATCGTGCTGGCCACCCATCTGGCGGCCGGGGTCGCCCTGCTTTTGTGGTCTGTCCGGTTGATCCGGACCGGAGTGGAACGAGCGTTCCTGCCCGAGTTGAAACGCGGCCTGAAAATTCTGTCTGAAAATCGAGTGTCCGCTGCATTGGGCGGCGGTATGGCAGCGATGCTGATGCAAAGCTCGACTGCGGTTGCATTGATCGGAGCCGGATTCGCGGTATCGGGCATGCTGGCCCCACCCTCAGCCCTTGCGCTGCTGCTGGGGGCAGAGGTGGGATCCGCCCTGATGGCAAAGGTACTGACCTTGCCCGTCCAGGCGGTGATGCCATTCGCATTGCTGGTCGGGGTCGTGGTGTTTTTGAAAGCCGGACGACGGCGGACGAAACAAATCGGGCGCATCACCATTGGTTTTGCCCTGGTACTGTTGTCACTTGGAATGATCCGCGAAGCCACAGTGCCAATCGGGGCCAGCCCAATCGTTCAAAGCATTGCAGCGTATTTTCAAAGCGACTTGATCAGCGCCTATGTGGTCGGCGCAATTCTGGCGTGGCTCATGCATTCCAGCCTTGCCGCAGTGCTGACCTTTGCAACATTCGCGGCGTCAGCGCTGGTCGGCGGCACGGTGGCCGCCGCACTGGTCATCGGTGCCAATCTCGGTGGAGCCGTGATCTCATTCGCCCTGCTCTGGTCGCAGGAGCGCCCGGCCAAGTTGGTCGTCCTGGCCAACCTGGTGGCTCGGACCTGTGTCACTTTGGTGGCGCTGGCCCTGCTGCTGACCGGCGTGCTGAACATATCCGCGTTCGGCACGGCGCCCGGTCAACAGGTAGTGATGCTGCACATTGCGATGAATGTCGCGCTTCTGGTCGTTGCGCTGCCGTTCACCAACCTGTTGATCCGATTGGCCGACGCGTTCGTTCCCCGCCATTCCAGCATCACCGCCGACAACGTGACTGCATTGGACCCCAGTGCTTTGGACCACGTGCCTCTGGCGCTGGCCTGCGCACAGCGCGAACTGCTGCGCATGGCGGAAACGGTTCAGGCGATGCTGGTGCCGACCATTCACCTGTTCCGGAACTGGGACCCCGAACTTGCCCGCACCATCGAACTGCGGGAGAACGATGTCGACCGCATGCATTTTGACATCAAAATCTACGTCTCGCGCCTGCGGGAAGGCGATCTGACACCTCAGCAGAAGAAAAAGACACTCGAGCTGGTGTCGATGGCCAACAACCTTGAAGAGGCCGCCGACCGGATCGCAGTCAACCTTGTGGCGCTGGCGAAGAAAATGGCTGACGAGGGCATCACCTTTTCCAAGGAAGGTCTGACCGACATTGAACAATTCCACGATCAGATCACAACGAACGGCCAGTTGGCTCTGAGCATCCTGACCACCGGCGACGCTGAGGCGGCCCGCCAATTGGTGGCCGAAAAGGATCGCATCCGGATCGAGGAACAATACCTGCAGGAGCGACACCTGAAGCGCCTGCAAAGTCGGGGTCCGGCCAGCATCGAGACAACCAATATCCACCAGGAGACGTTGCGCCTATTGAAGCAAATCAACGCGGCGCTGGCCTTTGTCGCCTACCCGATCGCCGAGGAGACGGGCGATCTTCTGGAAAGCCGCCTGGCCAAACCGCGCATAATCTCGGACGCACCTTAGTCACAGCACTCTTCGGATCGTACTTCTAAGGACCGGCGGCGAAGGCTCCCGCCCTTCTGTGAGTACAAGGCTTTCTGGCTTCCCGAACCCGGCAGAATTGACAGTCGGCCCCACTCGCATGTTATCGTCATATCAGAATGTTATGACATAAAGCCGTTTCTTTGAATTCGAAGCTGTTGAATTGGGAGGTTCTCATGCTGCGACTCTACGTCTGCTCAATGCTACTGACACTCGGCCCGGCAGGCGTTCTCGCCGACGCTGTGCCGACCAAGGAAGCCGCAGAGGGAACCTTTGCCGAGCGTCCGTTCTCGCCCTATGCCAACCGAACATTCCCGGAGCGCCCTTTTTGGGGGGACACGCACCTGCACACTGGGTTGTCACTGGATGCCGGAACGTTTGGGAACACGCTGCTGCCGGATGACGCCTGGCGATTTGCGAAAGGCCAACAGGTCATCTCGTCGACCGGACAGCCGGTTCGGCTTGCGCGCCCACTGGATTGGATGGTTCTTACGGATCACACGGACCTGATGGGGTTTGCCCCGGACCTGCAGGCCGGAAATCCAGGGGTCTTGGCACATCCCAAGGGTCTGGAATGGTACGAAGGATACTCTGCGGGCGGGGACGAAGCTGCCAAAGCGGCGTTCGACATCATTTCCAATTTCTCGCAGATGACCCTGCCGGAAGACCTGCTTGAATCATACAGCCCCGGAGCGGACGCCTTTGCGTTTACCTGGGAACATATCGTGATGGCCGCAGAACGGCACAACGACCCGGGCAATTTCACAGCGTTCATCGGTTTCGAGTGGACCTCGGTGCCCAAGGGATTCAACCTGCATCGAAACGTCATGCTGCGCGATGGCCCGATCCGTGCGCTGCAGATGGTTCCGCCGGTCACGCAGCCGCCCTATGGGAACACGGATCCGAAGGCACTCTATGCGTGGCTCGAGGAGTACCAGGCCAAGACCGGAGGCCGTGCCGTTGCCTTCGCGCATAATGGCAATCTGTCGAACGGCTGGATGTTCCCGACCGAAGACACCTATCACGGCGGTAAGGTGGATGAGGAATACGTACAGAACCGCGCCAAGTGGGAACCGCATTACGAGGTCACCCAGATCAAGGGTGACGGCGAAGCCCATCCCTATCTCAGCCCTGACGACCCATTTGCCGACTATGAAAACTGGGATGTCGGGAACCTCGATATCTCCGAGCTGAAAACTGATGACATGCTGGCCGGCGAATATGCGCGCGAGGCGCTGAAGCGCGGGCTGATGCTTGAAGAAAAATTCGGCGTGAACCCCTACAAGTTCGGGATGGGCGGCGCGACGGACAGCCATACGTCGCTGGCCACGGCCGAGGAAGACAACTATTTCGGCAAATCCGTAAGTGCCGAGCCGTCGGCCACACGCGTTTTGCACCCCTTTGTCGAAAGCGATCTGGGCGCCTTTGAGGGGCATACGCTGGTCGCATCGGGCTATACCGCAGTCTGGGCGTCCGAGAATACGCGCTCGGCCATTTTCGACGCGTTCAAGCGACGCGAGACTTACGCCACGACCGGGCCTCGCATCGGGCTTCGTTTCTTCGGCGGATGGGATTTCGATGAGACCGACCTGCTGACGCGTCTTGTGGCTGATGTGGGATACACCAAAGGCGTGCCGATGGGCGGTGACCTGCGTCCGCCCGAGGGTGAAGGCGCACCGACTTTCCTGATCGGCGCGCTGCGCGACCCCGTCGGTGCAAACCTCGATCGAGTTCAGGTCGTCAAGGGCTGGCTGGATGCCGACGGCGCGCTTCAGGAAAAGGTCTATAACGTAGCCTGGTCCGACGATCGCGCGCTGGATGCCAATGGCAACCTTCCCGAAGTCGGCAATACCGTCGATCTGGACACCGCCAGCTGGAGCAACTCGATCGGCGCGTCGGAATTGGTGACCGTTTGGACGGATCCCGACTTCGATCTCGACGCACGGGCATTCTACTATGTGCGGGTTCTGGAGATCCCGACCCCGCGCTGGGTGCTGTACGACAAGCTTCGTTTTGGAATCGATCTGCCCGCCGAGGCCCAGTTGATCCATCAGGAACGGGCGTATTCGTCACCAATCTGGTACACGCCTGCCAGCGAATGAACCAAGACCGAAACCGGGGGCGCGGGATCGCGCCCTTGGGCCGGGGTCGTTGCAGCAACATCTTCACCCCAAGTTGAAATCGGCGATTTGACATGACGGGCCGTTGGGATCAACGATCGGGTATCGAATTGCCAGCAGGTCAGATCTTTCATGCGCTTTTACAAAGAACCGCTGTTCCACTTCATTCTGATCGGGCTGGCCATTTTCAGCTGGTTCTATCTTGTATCCGACGAGGCCGAGCCCCCGGAAGAGGCCGAAACGATCACAATTGACGGCGACGACATCGCGCTTTTGAAAACACGGTTCGAGGCCAGCTGGAAACGTCAACCCACCGACGCCGAGTTGCAGGCCCTGATCGATTCCTGGACCCGCGAAGAAATTCTTGTGCGCGAGGCCCGAAAGCTGGGTTTGGACCGTGGTGATCAGGTGATCCGGGCCCGCCTTGCCCAAAAAATGGAGTTTCTGACCACCGCAATTGCGTCCTCGGTCGCCCCCGAAGACGCTGTTCTGCAAGAGCATCTGGCCCAGAACGCAGACCGCTTCACGACCCCCCCTATGATCGCGTTTGATCAGATCTATCTGGGTGATGCCCCAGACCCGGACGTTGTCGATGACACTCTGCAAGCTTTGAACGGTGGCGCGGATTGGTCCAGCCTTGGTGTTTCGTCCTTGCTGGCGCGGTCGATGCCACTGACAGCCGCGGGCGCAATCGACACAACCTTTGGGCGCGGGATCGCGTCTCAGCTTGACGGGAGCGAGCCGATGATCTGGATCGGCCCGATCAACTCGGGATACGGACAGCATCTTGTCCGCGTGACCGAGGCAAAGCCCGGCTACCTCCCACCGCTCGCGGAGATCTACGATTCCGTTCTGAACGATTGGCGTAGGGCGACGGCTCAGGATCTGGCGCAAGCTCAATACGAAAGCCTGGCCGCCCGGTACCGGGTCGAGACACCCGAATCCGCTGAGGGCGGCTCGTGAAGACGGTCTTCTTTGTTCTGCTGGCTTTCTGGCTGGGCATGGTTCCACAATCCAGCCGAGCACACGCGCTTGACCCCGGCTATCTGGACCTGAACGAACTGGCGCCGGGCACCTGGAGAATCCTTTGGCGTGTTCCCGATGTGAACGGACAACCCATGGAGATCGATGCGGTTCTGCCCGACCATTGCGCGCCGGCACATGGCCCGGCGCCAACAGCGGAAAACCAGGCCTGGGTGTCTTCTTGGATTGCAGAATGTGATGCCGAAATCGCGGGCCATGTTGTGGCCATAGACGGGCTGGAGCGCCAGCAGAACGATGTCTTGCTGCGCGTTCGACCGCTGAATGCTGAACCCGTGACGCTCAGATTTACGCCTGATGAGGCCGAATTGACGGTCCCTGCGGAGCCTACGATCTGGTCGGTTTTTGGCAGCTACTTCCTGCTTGGTTTCGAACACATTCTGGGAGGCTGGGACCACCTGTTGTTCGTCTTTGCGCTTTTTGTTCTGGTGCGGAACCCATGGCGGTTGGTCGGTGCGATCACCGCCTTCACAGTCGCGCATTCGCTGACGCTGGCAATGGCGACGCTTGGGTTTCTCAACGTGCCCGCCGGCCCCGTCGAAGCCGTCATTGCATTGTCCATCGTATTCCTTGCTTTGGAAATCCTGAGGCACAAAGAGGGCGAACTGCGGTTATCCGAGCAATACCCGTGGATCGTTTGCTTCAGTTTCGGCCTTCTGCACGGGCTCGGCTTTGCCGGTGCTCTGGCTGAAATCGGCCTGCCCTCGCAAGAGATCCCCGCAGCACTGCTGGCTTTCAACATCGGCGTCGAGGCTGGTCAGCTTGCCTTTATCGCAGTGCTCGCACTTCTGATTGCGATGTGGCGCCTTATCGCGCCACGGAACGCCGATTGGGTGACCCACTTGGCCACCCCGGTGACAGGCTATGCCATCGGGTGCATATCGCTCTATTGGCTGATCGAGCGGGTCAACGGGTTCTGAGCGCCTAAGCGGTCAATTCACAGATCTTTGCATTCCGGCACGGCGGTCAGAACCGATCCGTCCTTGAGATGCTGCAACAGATTGTCCACCGTCAGATCACCCATGGCGGCACGCGTTTCGACAGTAGCACTGCCCGCATGCGGCAACAGAACCACGTTTGGCAACTCGCGCAACGCCTGTGAAACGCGGGGCTCGTCCTCGAAAACATCCAGCCCTGCCCAGCCAAGCTCACCGCTTTGCAGCGCCTCAATCAGAGCCGCCTCGTCAACAACGGATCCTCGGCTGACATTGATCAGCGTGCCCCCGGCCCCCAACGCCCGCATCACTTCGGCATTGACCAGCTTGTTGGTCGACGGCCCGCCCGGTGTTATGCAAATCAGCATATCCACGTGTTTGGCCATGTCGACCAGATTGTCGAAATACCGGTATGGCACATCCTTGGGACTGCGGGTGTGATAGGAGATTTCGGGCGACCACGGCGTCAGTTTGTCAGCAATCGCCTGGCCGATACGGCCAAGGCCCAGAATTCCAACCTTTTGATTGTCGGCTGATCGGGTCAAAGGGGCATTGCCTTCTGTTTCCCATCGTCCCGATCGGACGTATTCATGGTCGCGCACAAGTTCTCGGTAGCAGGCCAGCATAAGCAGAACGGCGGTGGTTGCGACCTCGTTGTTCAGCACATTCGGGGTGTGCGTTACGACAACTCCACGGGCTGCAGCAGCCGTTGCATCGACTGCATCATATCCCACCCCATAGACGCTGATCATCTTCAGATTTGTCAGTTGGGCCATCAGGTCGGGCGGCACGCCGTCATGTCCGTTCGTGACCACATGTGTGATGCGCGCGGCATCAAAATCGTCCAACTGGCGAATATCAAATGCAGTGGACAGCCGATCTTTCATCCGGTCGGTAATCCCGCCGATCTGCAACAGCTCAGTCATCCTGACTGACCTTCTGCCGCTGCGTGCCCAGCCCGTCGATCCTCAGTTCCATCACGTCGCCCTTCTTCAAATAGACCGGATCGGGCTTGATACCCATGCCGACCCCGGGCGGTGTGCCCGTCGAAATCACGTCACCGGGATGAAGGGTGAACAACTGGCTCAGATGCTCGATGATCTCGGCAACGGTAAAGATCATCGTCGCCGTGTTTCCAGTCTGCATCCGCTGACCGTTCACATCCAGGGACATGCCCAGCGCCTGAGGATCGGGAACCTCGTCGCGGGTGACCAACCACGGACCGGTCGGACCGAACGTGTCGCAGGACTTGCCCTTGGTCCATTGTCCGGTCAGTTGCGTCTGGAAATGCCGCTCGGACACATCATTGACGATGCAATAACCGGCGACATAGTCCAAAGCATCAGCCTTGGAGACGTATTTCGCCGTTTTGCCGATCACCACACCCAACTCGCATTCCCAATCGGTATGGGTGGACCCGCGCGGCATCACAACGTCATCATAAGGCCCCACGATGGCGGAATTTGCCTTGAAGAACAGGATCGGATGCTTGGGAATATCCGCGCCCGTTTCGGCAGCATGGTCCGAGTAGTTCAGTCCGATGCACAGAAATTTGCCGATCTTGCCGACGCAAGCTCCGATCCGCGGATCCCCTTCAACAATCGGCAGGCTTTCGGGATCAATTGCGCGCAGCCTGTCCAGCACGGCGTCGCCCAGCGTTTCACCGGTGATATCGGTGACATGGGCGGACAAATCCCGCAATTGACCCGCTGAGTCGACCAACGCAGGCTTTTCCGACCCTGCGGCTCCGTAGCGAACAAGTTTCATTTCGGTTCCTTTTAGTGATTGTCCCGCGGCAGGAATTGCCGCGCGATGTCCCTGAATTTGTCGGCGCCCTTCAGCGTCATGCCGCGATCCAGACGATCGACCTTCTCGCGGAAGATCTCCTGCCAGGGTGACTGGTCGGGTGGGACCGAGTAGCCACCTGCGGCTTCCAGTTCGCGGGCACGTTCATGCAGCTCCTCCAGCGGAACAAGCATATCCGCCGTCCCTTTGCCCAGATCGATGCGCAACCGGTCGCCGTTTCGCACCAGCGCCAGCCCGCCGCCTTCGGCCGCCTCGGGCGAGGCGTTCAGGATCGACGGGCTTCCGGAAGTGCCGGACTGGCGCCCATCACCGATGCAGGGCAGCGCTTCGATCCCCTGTTTCAACAGGTATGAGGGCGGCCGCATGTTCACTACCTCGGCCGCGCCCGGGTAACCTTTGGGCCCTGCGCCGCGCATGATCAGGATACAGTCTGCGTCGATGTTTTCTGCCGGATCATCGATGCGGTGATGAAAGTCTTCAGGCCCGTCAAACACGACCGCTCGGCCCTCGAATGCATTGGGGTCATCCGGGTTCGACAGGTAGGCATCGCGGAAAGCGGACGAGATCACCGATGTCTTCATGATCGCGCTTTCGAACAGGTTGCCCGAAAGATTGATGAACCCGGCCTGATGCTTGACCGGATTCCTAACCGGCTTGATCACGTCGTCGTTCAGCGACCGGCGTGTCCCGCAGTTCTCGCCCATCGACTGGCCGTTGACCGTCAGTGCATCGGGGTTGGGCAGCAATCCGGCATCAATCAACTCACCGACCACGGCAGGGACACCGCCGGCGCGCTGGTAGTCCTCTCCTAGGTATTTCCCGGCCGGCTGCATGTTGACCAGCAGCGGCACGTCGTGACCCAGGCTTTGCCAGTCATCGTTGTTGAGAGGAACGCCAAGGTGCCGGGCGATCGCGTTCAAATGGATCGGCGCGTTCGTCGATCCACCGATCGCCGAGTTGATGACGATCGCATTTTCGAATGCCGCCCGCGTCATGACATCGCTTGGGCGCAGATCCTCCCACACCATCTCGACGATGCGCTTTCCGGTTTCATAGCTGATCTGCCCGCGCTCCCGGTACGGGGCCGGTATCGCGGCGGCCCCGGGCAGTTGCATTCCCAAGGCTTCGGCCAGCGAATTCATCGTGGTCGCCGTTCCCATCGTGTTGCAATAGCCAACCGAAGGCGCGGAAGCCGCTGCAATCTCCATGAACTCATCAGTGTCGATTTCACCGGCAGCAAGGTCTTCCCGAGCCTTCCAGATCACGGTTCCCGACCCTGCGCGCTCGCCCTTCCACCAGCCGTTCAACATCGGGCCGACGGACAGAGCGATTGCCGGGATATTGACGGTGGCGGCCGCCATCAACAGCGCCGGCGTGGTCTTGTCGCAACCGATGTTCAGCACCACGCCGTCGATCGGGTAACCAAACAAGCTCTCGACCAGCGAAAGATAGGCCAGATTGCGATCCAGCGAGGCAGTCGGCCGCTTACCCGTTTCCTGAATCGGGTGCACCGGAATTTCGATGCACGTGCCACCGGCCGCGATGATCCCGTCACGCACACGTTTGGACAATTCCAGGTGGTGGCGGTTGCACGGGCTGAGATCGCTACCCGTTTGCGCAATGCCGATGATTGGCTTGCCGGACTGAAGCTCGGCGCGCGTCAGGCCGTAGTTGAGATACCGTTCCAGATACAGCGCGGTCATCTCGAGGTTCTCCGAGTTCATGAACCATTTCCGCGACCGCAGATCGTCCTTTGTTATCTTCGTCATTGGCCTGACCACCCCCCATCGATTATGTGTGTATGTCCTGTGGTGAAAGCACTCTCATCGCTTGCCAGGTAGACGACCAGTGCCGCTATTTCTTCCGCCTTGGCGACGCGGCCCATGGGTTGGCGAGCCACGAACTGCGCCATGGCCTCTTCCCTGCTGCCCAGCTCTTGGGCCAAGGCCTCGACCCGATCGCGCCAACTGGGGCTGTCGACCGTTCCGGGGCAAATGCAGTTGCAACGAATGCCCTTTGTGATGAAATCAACAGCAACCGATTTCGTCAGCCCGACGACCGCTGCTTTAGTCACACCATAGACAAAGCGGTTGGGCGCGCCGATGATCGACCCCAGAGCGGAAGACATGTTGATGATCGAGCCGCCGCCCCGTTCGACCATCCCCGGCAGCACAGCCTTCGTTGTGCGCATCATGGACCGCACGTTGAGGTCCATCGCAAAATCCCACTCTTCATCGGTGGCGTCCAGGATGGTCCCGTGATGCACGAAGCCCGCACAGTTGAACAACACGTCCGGATTTGCCCGCTCAACCCCCTGAGCGACGCTGGTGTCATCGGTGACGTTCATCTCGAAAATTTCGATATTTTCGAGATTCTCGGACCGAATCGAAGAAAGGTTTTCGAGGTTGATATCCGTCGCAAACACCTGCGCCCCTTCGCGCGCCATTGCGATTGCGCTGGCACGCCCGATACCCTGTCCGGCGGCCGTCACAAGGACGCGCTTCCCCACAAGTCTTTCTGACATATGTAAAATTTACCTTTCACTACTTGCGACCAAACACAACGACCCCGGGCCCGAGTGCGACCGGGCAGCACCAAAAAATTCTGCGTGGAAACGCAACAGGCTTTGGCGCAGGAACTTGATGCCGTTAGCGTATGACAGAGATTTTGGTTTGGCTATAACCATGCGTGGTGCGGCCCGAAGGAGGATAAGCAAGTATGAGCGAACAGCGCAAAGTGACCCTTTTGGGCACCGGCCTAATGGGGGCGCCGATGGCACGAAACCTGCTTGCGGCAGGCTTTCCCCTGACCGTTTGGAACCGCAGCGCCGAAAAGGCACGACCATTGGCGGACCAAGGTGCCACGGTTGCGGACACCCCGGCCCACGCGGTTGCCCAAGCCGATGTGATCGTGACCATGCTGGCCGACGGATACGCAACCGGCGCGCTGCTGGAAGACCCTTCCTTTTACGACCAGCTGAAACCTGGTGCCGTCTGGATCGACATGTCCAGCGCCAAGCCTGAACATGCCCGCGCGCAGTCGGCCCAACTCGAAACCCTCGGCCTGCGGCATCTGGATGCCCCGGTCTCCGGTGGCACCAAGGGGGCCGAGGCGGGCTCGCTGGCGATCATGGTGGGCGGCGACGAGAAGGTCATGCTGGAGGTACTGCCAATCCTCTCCGCCATGGGGCGGCCTGTGCATGTCGGCCCCAGCGGCGCCGGTCAATTGTGCAAACTGGCCAATCAGACGATCGTTGCCGTCACGATTTCCGCCGTTGCCGAGGCAACCCTGCTGGCCGAACAAGGTGGCGCAGACCCGGCTGCTTTGCGCGCCGCGCTGCGCGGTGGGTTTGCCGACAGCGTGATCCTGCAACAGCACGGAGAACGCATGTCCAACCGGGATTTCGTTCCCGGCGGGCTCTCGAAGTTTCAGCTGAAGGATCTGGACAACACCTTGGATGAGGCACGCGGTCTCGGCCTGGAACTGCCCAATACGCAAGCCGTACGCGACCGGTTCGAATACCTGATAAACGAAATGGATGGGGCCGAGCTGGATCACTCTGCGCTCTACCTCGAGCTCAGAAAACGGAATGGCATGTAGTGACGCATATCCTCATCATCGGCGGCGGTGGAATGCTGGGTCAGAAGCTGGCGCATCACATTTCGGCCGAGCAGACCTTTAGCCCGGACGCCCGTGTATCATTGTTCGACCTTTCATTTCCGGTCGAGGGTGCACCCGGCGAAATTACCGTTGGCGACATCGCGGCCCCGAACTCGGCCAAGCTTCTGGCCGCTCAGCGCCCTGACGTGATCTTTCATCTGGCCGCGATTGTCTCAGGTCAGGCAGAAGCTGACTTTGACCTCGGTTGGGACGTCAACCTGATGACGACCTGGGCGCTGCTGAACGCATTGAGGGACGAGCATAACGCCACCAGCGGCGCCTACCGCCCGCGGCTGGTCTTCGCTTCGTCCATAGCCGTCTTTGGCGCTCCTTTCCCCGAACGGATCGACGATGAATTCCTCTGCGCCCCTCTGACCAGCTACGGGGCGCAGAAGGCTGCGTCCGAGTTGATGATTTCCGACTTCAGTCGAAAAGGATACATCGACGGCATCTCCCTGCGGCTGCCGACGCTGTGCGTGCGGCCCGGCAAGGCAAATGCCGCCGCTTCCTCCTTCTTTTCGGGTATCATTCGAGAGCCCCTGAACGGGCTCGAGGCGGTTCTGCCGGTTGACGACACCGTTCGCCACTGGCACGCCAGCCCTCGGGCAGCGGCACGATTTCTGACCCACGCGGCCGATCTTGATACGAAACTGCTGAACGACCGGCGCGCCCTGAACATGCCAGGCATCAGTTGTACGGTCGCCGAACAGATCGAAGCTTTGCGGACCATCGCCGGTCAAGACGCGGTCAACCTGATCAAGCATGTTCCCGACCCGGACATAGAGCGCATTGTCAAAGGCTGGCCACGCGATTTTCAAACCGACCGCGCGTTTGAGCTGGGCTTCCGCGCAGAGTCGAGCTTTGAAGACATCATCCGCGTTTATCTTGAGGATGACTTCCGCGCTTAGTCGCCCATCGTCTTGCCTGTCAGATGGCGCTTGAGGTGGTCATGAATCTTCTGCTTGGTCTGTTGCTCATCGCCGGACAATGCGGCCTCGAGGATGTCGGCGTGATGCCGGATGTTCTCGGAGATGAACTCGAACCGCCGGTCTGCCACCATCAATTGCTGCCGGAACTGCGCGTAAATTCGGCCGTGCATCTGCTTCAACGTGTCCGACCCACAGGCCGAGATCAGCGTTTGATGGAATTCCTTTTCCGACGCAAACCAGATCTCGATCAGCTCGCTGGGGTCGTCGGTGGCATGAATGCGCTTTTCGATATGGCTCAGCTTGTGATGCGCCGCGGTCAACCTGGCTTCCCAATCCACCCCGCCGTTGCGGATCGACATTGCGGTGCCTTCTCCCTCCAGCAAAACGCGGATGTGGGTCAGCTCGATCAGTTTTTGCGGCGAACGCTTCGGGACGCGAAAGCCCTTCTGCTCCTGAAAGTCCACCAACCCCACAGATGACAAACGAAAAAGAACTTCGCGAACCGTGCTGGCCGAGCACCCATAGTCCTTGCGCAACTCTTCGGCCCGAACCTTGGCACCATGATCGAATCCGTTCGAGATTAGACGCATTTTAAGGTGCTGATAAATATCTACTTCTTCATTCATTCCGGTTTGAACCTTTCAGGTCTGGCCCCTTAGTGTCCTAGTCATATTTTCGACTTATTGCAAGAATCTCGAAATTTTTGGAAATTTCATATTTTTCTTGTTGCAGTCGATTCGACCGCTTAACGTCTAGCAGCGTGTCGACAAGGGAGGCGGCAAGATCTCCTACCCGGCGCACTGCTCAACGTCTGGGAGGACAATATGAAAATAGTCAAGACAGCGGCTGTTGCCGCCGTAGCAACGACGATGGCGGCCGGTTTCGCGGTGGCCGAAACGACCAAACTGAGAATTCAAACCCATTTCTCGCCCGAGACGCTGTCCGGGCAGATGGCGGCAAAATACGTCGAAGACATCCAGGAAATGTCGAACGGCGAGATCGAAGTCGAGATGTTCTACTCGTCCTCGGTGGTCAAATCGGTCGAAACCTTCGATGCCGCGGCAACGGGCATCCTCGACTGCGACATGACCGGCGGCGGCTATCAGACCGGTAAGAACCCGGCCTTCCAGTTCGCGGGCGATCTGCTGGGCGGTTACCAGAACCCCTATCAGCAAATGGCATGGCTGCTGCACGGTGGCGGCAGAGATGCGGTCAATGACCTGTACAACGGCTACGACATGGAATTCATCGGCTGGTGGATCCCAGGACCGGAATCTCTGGCCTCGACCAAGCCGATCGCCAAGGTCGATGACTTCAAAGACTGGAAATTCCGTTCGCCCCCGGGCCTGGCCACCAAGGTCTTTGCCGAACTGGGCGCATCGCCGATCGTTATGGACTTTAACGAAATCTTCACCGCTCTGGAAACCGGCATCATCGACGGCGCGGATGCTGCGAACCTGACCAACAACGTGGGTCTGGGTCTGTACGAAATCGCCGGTCACACGAACTATCCTGGCTTCCACTCGATGCCCGCAGACCACCTGGCCTGCCGCAAGGACGTTTGGGACGCGATGCCTGCACATCACAAAAAGATCATGGAAGTCGCGATGGACAGCCTGGCGCTGCACAATGCGACGATCAACGAAGTGCAGAACGCTCAGACCGCCAAGGACCTGAAGGCCAAAGGCGTTCAGCTGTATGAATGGTCGCCGGAAGATCTGGCCGCCTACCGCGCAGCCGTTCAGGTCGGGTGGACCGAGTTCGCCACGACCCCAGAGGCCAAGGCGCTGTTGGAAAGCCACATCAACTTCCTGCGCGATCTGGGCGCAATGCAATAATCGGGCTTCGGCCACTCAACGACAATCGGAAAGGCCGTGCTGACGGCCTCTCCGAATGTGCCCGGGACCCTGCATTTCATGAAAATCACCAAGATCACCAGCCATGTACTGCAGTACGAGATGCCCGAAGTCCTGGGGTATTCGCAGCAGTATTATGACAAGCGCACAACCCATCTGGTCGAGGTTCAAACCGACGAGGGCGTGACCGGCTGGGGAGAGTGTTTTGGCCCCGGCAACGTAGCAAGAGCCAACAAATCCATCGTTGAACAGGTCATTCAGCCGATGGTTCTGGGGCTGGACCCTTTGGACAAGGACGTGATCTGGCACAAGGTGTACAACCTTCTGCGAGATCATGGGCAAGGCGGAATGCCGATACAGGCGCTGTCCGGCGTGGACATCGCCCTGTGGGACATCGTCGGCAAGGTGGCCGGTTTGCCGCTGCACAAACTCATTGGCGGCGCACATCGGACAAGCGTTCCCTGCTACGGCTACGGAATGATGCTGCGGGATGAGCCGATTGCCGACCTTGCCGCCCGGTTCGAGGACGAAGCCGTAACGATCAAGGACATAGGGTTTGTCGCCACCAAGATGAAAACCGGGTTCGGACCCAAACCGGACGTACAGCTCTGCGAGGCGGTGCGTCGCGGGGTTGGCGAAGACTTCCCCTTCATGGTCGACGCGAATCATGCCTACACGACCTCGGACGCGTTTTATGTGGGCCGTGCCTTGGAAGAGCTTGGCGCCTATTGGTTTGAAGAACCGGTGGCCCCTGAGGATCTTGACGGCTATCGCGAACTGCGCGCGGGGCTGAAGATCAATATCTCCGGCGGCGAGGCTGTCTTCAATCGCTGGGCGTGGCGCGCGCTTCTCGAAAACCGCAGTGTCGATATCGCTCAGCCCGAAGTATGCGCGTTGGGCGGAATCTCGGAGTATCTGCGGGTACTTGCGCTGTGCCACGCGCATTTCACCCCGGTCGTCAATCACGTCTGGGGAAGTGCGGTTGCTGTGGCCACCAACCTGCATCTGCTGGCGTCAATGCCGGCAATGCCGGGCGGGCTGCACCCGTGGGAACCGATGTTGGAATTCGACACCACGGACAACAAATTCCGCGACGATCTGCTGACCGTTCCGCTGGAGATTCAGAAACAAGTCAAGGCCAACAACGGCCGCGTGACGATCCCGACCGGCCCCGGATTGGGCGTCGAGCCGGACCTGGAATTTATCGATCACCACCGGATCGACGGATAAGGACGAGGGCTACGTGATGCAAAAAAACTCAGGCGGAATACTGGAGTGGCTCATCCCGCTCGCCTTCGTCGCAACGGCCAGTTGGCTCGTCTGGCATTTGCCGGCCTTCCTGTTGGACTGGCTGCCGTACACGTCCGAATCTCTGAAAAGCCAGGTAACGGAAATCTATCTGCGCAGCGACGTGACGCCCGAAATGGCCGGGGTTTTCGGCGGATTTGTCGACATTGTCGATATCGGCGCGCTGATACTGCTGCCGATCCTTGCGGTGATCGGAACCAAGACCGTCCAGCCGGCCGCGATGGAATACGAGGGCACGACTGCGATGGACCGCTTCGCCCTGTTCATCGGTCGGGTCACGATGATGATGATCGCCATCATGACGGTGGTGATGCTGTACGAAGTCTTCATGCGCTATATCCTCGAGAAGCCGACTGAGTGGGCCAACGAGATGACCCTGTGGTTCGCCAGCTTCGTGTTCCTGATGTCCGGCTACTATGCCATGCAGCAACGCAGCCATATCCGGATCTTTCTGCTGTATGATGCGGTTCCTCGCTGGTTGCAGCGCGTGTTCGACACGATCTCGACCATCCTGATCGTGATGTTCGCGTTCTTTCTGGTCTACGGCAGCTATCAGCAGGTCTTCGTCAACAAACTCTATAAATGGGAGCTTTACGGCTCGGCCTTCAACCCGCCGATCCCGGCGACGTTGCAACCCATGGTCCTGATCGTGATCACTCTGGTCGCCATGCAGGCCGTTCTGAACCTGATCGCGGATTGGAACAAAGAACCGGAAATCCACACGGATGAACCGGACGAAGACGAAATTGAAATGATCAAACGAGCGGTGGGACAAGACTGATGGATATTGGAACGATCTCACTCATCCTGATGGTCGCCCTGATCGTGCTTCTGGCGATCGGGATGCCCCTGGGTCTGGCCTCGGCCTCGCTTGCGGTTCTGGTTCTTGTTCTGAAGTTCGAGCCGACACTTCTTTTGAACCCGTTTTCATTCGGCGATGGCATTCTGACCGGACGCCCGGGGACTGGGCCACTCTACATTCTGGCGCAGAAGATATATGGGCTCTTAACGGACTACGTGCTCATATCCGTGCCATTGTTCATCTTCATGGCATCGCTGCTGGAGCGGTCCGGGATCGCGCGCGACATGTATTCGTCGCTGAATGTCTGGCTGTCCAGAACGCGCGGCGGCATCGCGATCGTGACCTCGATCATGGCGGTGATCATGGCAGCCATGTCCGGCATCATCGGTGGTGAGGTTGTCTTGCTGGGCCTGATCGCCCTGCCCCAGATGCTGCGCCTCGGCTACGATCAGAATCTCGCGATCGGCGTGATCTGCGCCTCGGGGTCGCTGGGGACCATGATCCCGCCCTCGATCGTTCTGATCATCTATGGGCTGATCACCGAAACCTCGATCAAGTCGCTGTTCACCGCGTCCTTCATCCCGGGTTTCATGCTGGCCTCGATGATCATCCTATACATTATCATCCGCACGCGGCTGAATCCCCACCACGCTCCGCTGCCGGAACCGGACCCGAACGACCCCGAGCCAACCGAAAAGCGCAAACTGTTTGCCGCCTTCATGAGCATCGTCGTCGCCGGATTTTCCACCGTTCTGTTTATCCGCGCCGCGTTTTTCGAGCTTTCCGGCTCGAACGCTGCCAGCCAGGGCGAGCCCGCACGGCTGGGTACCGCTGACTACCTGCCCTGGTTTGCTGGCACCACCATCGTCGCCCTTCTGCTGATCTTCTTTGTCTTTGGGAGACAGCGCGCAAAAATCGGCTGGGAAATGGGCAAAGGCCTCGTCGCGCCGCTGGTCGTCATCGGCGTGGTTCTTGGCTCGATCTATGGCGGGATCACCGGCATCACCGAGGCTGCAGGCATGGGCGCCTTCGCCGTTCTGATCATCGCCATCCTACGCGGCGAAGGATCCTTCGAGCTGGTTTGGGACAGCCTGATGCGGACGCTTAAATCCACAGGCACCATCATCTGGGTCACCATCGGCGCCGCCGCGCTGGCGGGTGCCTACACCATTGCCGGCGGGCCTCAATACGTGGCCGACCTGATCGTCGGGCAGGACCTGCCGACGATGCTGGTCATTCTGGTTATGATGCTGATCCTGCTGTTCATGGGCGCGTTTATGGATTGGGTCGGCATCGTGCTTTTGATCATCCCGGTCTTTCTGCCGATCGTTCTGCGCCTTCCCATCGAGGAAATCGGACTCATCGGCCAATTGCAGCCCAGCCATGTCGCGATCTGGTTTGGCGTCGTGTTCTGTATGAACATGCAGGTCAGCTTCCTGTCGCCCCCGTTCGGCCCGGCGGCGTTCTACCTGAAATCGGTCGCCCCGCCGCATATCAGCCTGACGGATATCTTCCGCGGCTTCCTGCCATTCATCGGGATCCAGCTGCTGGCGCTTTCCGTTCTTCTGATCTGGCCGGGCATCATCGCGCTGTTGTTGTGAGGTTTCACCCATGCTGACACAAGATCAGATTGGCAAGTTCCAGACGGACGGATACCTCGTGGTCGAGGATGTAATTCCCGGTGACGTCCTTGATCGGGTGCAAGCCGAATACTCGGATGTCCTGAACCGGCTCTATGAGGGTTGGTACGAAAAAGGGCTGGTCAAGGACGAACCTTCACGAATGACTTTCTGGGACAAACTGCTGTCCGCCTATCAGGCCGGTTGCGACTATTTCCAGCCGCTGGACATCTCATTGCCCGGCGACCGGATCATGGCTGACACACCGTTCCATATTGGACCCGCAGTGTTCGACTTGCTGACGGCCCAGCCCATGCTTGACATCGTCGAGCAGTTGATCGGGCCAGAGTTGGTCAGCAATCCGATCCAGCACGTTCGGCTGAAGCCCCCCGCCCTCAAGCTGTCCAAGGATGAGGTGCGCGCGCATATCACCGCAACAGACTGGCATCAGGACCGGGCAGTTGCGTTGGAGGATGCGGACCAAACCGACATGGTCACTGTCTGGATTGCCGTCAACGATGCAACGATCGAGAACGGCTGCCTGCAAGTGCTGCCAAAGGCACAGGACCAATCCATCCTGCCGCATTGCGCGCGCACGCAGACAGGCATTGCCGACGGGTTTATTGACGAAGACCGAGCCGTGCCCTTGCCCGTCAAGGCGGGCGGGGTCATCCTGTTTCACCCGCTGACGCCACATGCGTCGCTGGTCAACGAAACGGACCGGTTCCGCTGGTCGTTCGACATCCGCTTCAGTGCGGCAGGCCAACCCACCGGTCGAGACCATTTCCCCAGCTTCATCGCAAGATCCAGATCGCGCCCCGAAACCGAGCTGCGGGATTGGCGTGTCTGCAAATCCAATTGGGAGGCGGCGCGAGCAAAGCTGTCTGGACAGCCGCATATAGATATTCACCGGTGGACATCGGACTCGCCGTTCTGCGCCTAGCTGCAGCCGCCAGGAAAGCTGATTATGACTTTTGTACGTTTAGATCGAACGGATAGCGTGGTGGTTGCAACTCGGCTGCTGGAGGCCGGCAGTGTGGTCGAAGGCGTCACGACCAATGCGCGCATCCCATCGGGCCACAAGGTCGCCACGGCGACCCTTGCACCCGGCGATCCGGTCAGAAAATACGCCCAGATCATTGGTTACGCCACCCAACCGATCCACCCCGGCGATCATCTACACACCCATAATGTCGAGTTCCGAAACACCAGCGTGGACTATGAGTTTGCGACGGATCACAGGCCTATGAGACCCGCCACCTCGGTCGATACGTTCATGGGCTACCATCGGGACAGCGGTCGGGTCGGCACGCGCAATTACATTGCGGTTCTGACCACCGTGAACTGTTCTGCTACCGCGGCCCGCATGATCGCTAACCACTTCACGCCGGACAAGCTTGCCGCGTATCCGAATGTCGACGGCGTGGTGGCCTTTGTCCACGGAACGGGCTGCGGAATGGCAGATTCCGGCGACGGTTTCGAAGCTCTTCAACGGGTCATGTGGGGGTTTGCAAAACATCCCAACCACGCTGCCGTTCTGATGGTCGGTCTGGGCTGCGAAATGAACCAGATCGACTGGCTGCTGGACGCATATGGGTTGAAGCAGAGTCCAACCTTCCAGACGATGAACATCCAAAACGTTGCCGGGTTGCGTCGGACCGTGGAAATGGGCATCAGCAAGATCAACCAGATGCTGCCCATTGCCAATGAGGCAAAGCGCAGAGAAGCCCCGGCGTCTGAACTGATGGTTGCGCTGCAATGTGGTGGATCGGACGCTTGGTCCGGTGTGACGGCGAACCCGGCGCTCGGACATGCCTGCGACCTGTTGGTCGCTCAAGATGGCACGGGTGTCCTCGCGGAGACGCCCGAAATCTACGGAGCCGAACATCTTTTGACCCGCCGCGCCCTTGACCGCGCAACTGGGGAAAAACTGATCGGACTGATCGATTGGTGGCAGGACTACACCGCCCGCAATCACGGTTCGATGGACAACAACCCAAGCCCCGGCAACAAGCAAGGGGGTCTGACGACCATCCTCGAGAAATCGCTGGGGGCTGCGGCGAAGGGCGGAACCACCCCTTTGACCGGTGTATTCAAATACGCCGAACCCATCACCGCCAAAGGCTTCACCTTCATGGACAGCCCCGGATACGACCCGGCCTCGGTGACCGGCCAGATCGCGGCCGGGTGCAACCTTGTGTGTTTTACCACGGGGCGCGGGTCGGCCTTTGGGTCCAAACCGGCACCAACACTGAAAATCGCCACCAATTCCGAATTGGCTGCGCGTATGCCCGAAGACATGGACGTGGACGCGGGCGACATTCTGACCAAAGGCGTCAGCGTCGAAGAAAAAGGACAGGAGATATACCGACGGCTGCTCCAAGTCGCCTCCGGCGCGCGAACCAAGTCCGAGGCGCAGGGCTTGGGTGATTACGAATTCGTTCCCTGGCAAATCGGAGCGGTGATGTGAAACAGATCCTCGTAGCCGGCGGCGGATTGATCGGTATCCGCCACGTCCGCGCCGTCATTGAGCATCCCGGCTGCACGTTGGTCGGGTTGGCCGATCCGGATGGCTCGATCCAGATCGACGCGCCGCGTTTTGCCAGTATGGACGAGGTGCAGGACACAGTGGATGGCGTCATCATCGCGACGCCGACCCGCCTGCATGCCGAACATGGCATTCTGGCCGCGTCCCGTGGTTGGCACATGCTGATCGAAAAGCCGGTTGCCGCGTCGGTCGATGATGCCCTGCGCCTTAAGACGGCCGTTAGCGAGGCCAATGTCCGCAGCCTGGTTGGCCATCATAGGCGGTACCACACAAATTTGCAGCACCTGAAGGAGGTGATCGCGCAAGGTACGATCGGACAAGTCATCAACGTCTCGTTGCTGTGGGCCATGCGTAAACCTGACAGCTATTTTGAACAAAACTGGCGGACTTCCGACGGCAGCCCGGTGATGATCAATCTGGTGCACGACATCGATGTCCTGCGCTTTGTGATCGGAGAAATCTCGGATGTCGTCGCCCTGCCCGGCGCGCCGATCCGCGGATCGGATCGGATCGAAAGCGGCGCTGTCGCGATCGCATTCGAAAACGGCGCGACGGGTACCATCAGCTTTGCCGACACCGCGCCCAGCCCTTGGGGGTTTGAAGCCGGAACCGGAGAAAACCCGAACATCGGCACGACCCATCAGGACATGATGTGGATCACGGGAACCAGGGGCGCCGTCAGTTTTCCATCCATGACCCTGTGGCGCGGACAGGATTGGGGCACTGCGGCGCAAAAAGACCAACTTCCAAGACCGGACCAGAAACGCACACCGCTGGAGGCGCAACTGGATCACTTCCTTGACGTGATCAATGGCGCCCCACCTTTGATCGACGTCGAGGATGCAGCCCGAACGCTCGAAGTCACATCACGCATCGAACAGGAGCTGAAGGCGCGAACGGCCCGAGCGCGGGCGCCGGCCTGACGGAGACGCGGCAGGTCAAAATATCGGACCATTCAAAAGACCAATGACTATTCCCCGGGCAATATGAGCAATCAGACTGCAAATCCGCCCGCGACAGACACAAGAATGAAAACCAGACATATTCACAGAAAGGGAAACCAATGAGCAAACCATCAATCGGGTTTATCGGCCTGGGACTTATGGGCGGAGCCATGGTGAGCCGGCTGTTGGACCAAGGATACTCGGTCACGGTGTTGGGAAACCGCGACCGCACACATCTGGACGCCGCGATTGACCGGGGCGCCCGCGAGTCGCAAAACGCCCGGGAACTGGCTCAGGCCAGCGACATCGTGATGCTGTGCATGGGAACGTCCGAACAGGTCGAGGGCCGTATGCGCGGTGCTGATGGAGTGATCGCGGGACTGAAGCCCGGGGCGATCGTCATCGACTTTGGCACCTCGCTTCCGGGCAGTACACGCGCCCTGGCCGAGGAGGTTGCCGCAGCCGGCGGAAGCTATCTCGACGCGCCACTTGGTCGGACGCCGTCGCATGCACTGGAAGGCAAGCTCAACATCATGACGTCCGGTGACAAGGCTGCCTTTGACAAGGTCGAGCCGACACTGAAGGATCTGGGTGAAAACGTCTTTTACCTGGGCCCTGTCGGATCGGGACATACGATCAAGCTGATCAACAACTTCTTCGGCATGACGGTCGCGAACGCGATGGCTGAAGCCTTTGCAATGGCTGACATCACCGGCGTTGACCGCAAGCAGCTGTATGACGTTATGGCCGCAGGGCCGCTGCATTCCGGCATGATGGATTTCGTCAAAGCCTACGGTGTCGAGAATGATCCAAACCAGCTGGCCTTTGCCATCAAGAACGCGGCAAAAGACCTTGGGTATTATGATCGAATGGCGCGCGAGGCCGGTGTTACCAGCGTGATGTCGCAGGGCGCGCTTTCCGCGCTGAACGACGCGCGCGACCACGGTCAGGCGGATGACATGGTCAGCCAGATGGTTGACTACTACACCAAGCGTTTCAACACCTGATCGATGGCCGTCACCGCCAACCCAACTGCGGACCTGCCGCGCCTTGGCATCGTGCTGATGCTGACGGCGTGGCTGTTCTTTTCGCTGGTGGACCTTGGGGCCAAATGGTTGGCGTTGGCCGGCGTGCCGGCATTTCAGTTGGCGTTCATGCGCTATGCAGGGCACTTCGTGATCTCAGTGGGCGTGATCGCCAAGGGCGGGATCGAGGCTGGCCGGTTCAAGACCGACCATCCATGGCAGGTCATTAGCCGGGCATTACTGCTGATCTCGGCGACCGTTTTCAACTTCTATGCCCTGCGGTTTTTGCCTCTGACCGTCGTGTCGGCAATCATGTTCTCAAGCCCGGTCATCGTGTGCTTCCTGTCCGTTTTCGTGTTGAAGGAGAGAGTGGGACCATGGCGTTGGGCGGCTATCATCCTGGGCTTCCTAGGGGTGTTGGTTGTCGTGCGGCCGTTTGGCTCGGCCTTTCATCTGACCATGCTGCTGATCGTCTACAATGCCACCGCTTTGGCCTTGTACTCGATCATGACGCGCAGGCTGTCGGGGGTTGTTGCCGTGGACACCATGCAATTCTACCTCGGACTTACCGGTACAGTGGTCCTGCTGCCCTTCGCCATCTGGTTTTGGATCCAACCGGAAAACACCTGGAGCCTGATCGTCCTGATCAGTCTTGGCGTCTTTGGATGGTGCGGGCATCAACTGCTGACGAACGCGCATCGGTTCGGAACAGCGAACCAGTTGATGCCATTCACCTATTCGTTCCTGATCTATGTTGCGATCTGGGGTTATCTGTTCTTTGACACGGTACCGGACGCATTCACGTTGGCAGGGGCTGCGCTGATCATGGCTGCCGGTCTCATCATCTGGAAAAGAGAAAAGAAATGACGCGAATTGCCTGCATCGGCGAAGCAATGATCGAACTGTCCATGCTGGAAACCGGTGCGAAGGTGGGCGTCGCGGGGGATACGCTGAACACGGCCATCTACATGCACCGCGCAGCGCCTGATCTGCAGGTGGAGTATGTGACATGTTTGGGCGACGACCCGTTCTCGGGGCGCATCGCGGACTTCATCGCCAGCCATGGCATCGGGACATCCGGCATCCGCATCATTCCGAACGCCTCTCCGGGCCTGTACGCGATCACGACCTCTGCGGACGGTGAACGCAGCTTTACCTATTGGCGCAGCGAAGCGGCCGCCCGTCAGCTTTTTGCCAATCACGATTTCAGCTCGTTGAACGGCTATGACGTGCTGTACTTGTCGGGGATTTCCGTGGCCATTCTTCCGCATTCGGTAAGGCTTGCGCTTCTGGACTGGCTCGAAGGCGCTTCAGTCCGGTTGGTCTATGACAGCAACTTTCGTCCGCGTCTTTGGGATAGCGTTGAACACGCCCGGCAGATCAACCAACGGCTTTGGCGGCGTGCGGACATTGCCCTGCCATCCATCGACGACGAGATGGCACTGTTCGGGGAAAGCGCCGACCAGGTGGCGGCACGCTTTGCGGGTCATCACGGAATCGGCGCGTTGAAGCGCGGAGAGAATGGCCCCTTGTCCATTGGTCAGAGCATTGACCAAACCTATGAGCCTGCCAAAAACGTGCTGGATACGACCGCGGCGGGCGACAGTTTCAACGGTGGGTACCTTGCGGCGTTGCTGACTGGGAAATCACAGGCCGAGGCCTTGATGGCTGGACACAATCTGGCATCCACCGTTGTTCAGTTCCGCGGCGCGATCATTCCCGGATAAGCGGCGCGAGATCCTCGGCTCCAACAAGACGCAAAAGCGGCACTAGCGGATCTGGCTGCTTGGCAGCCAAAGCGATTTCCGACGCGCAAGGATCGTTCAGCACCCGACCCTTGGCGGTCTCGGACAGGCAATAGGAGACCCAGGCCCGCATCCCCGCGATCACCGCCTGAGAGCCGGTCTCACGAAGTGTGGAAACAAATCGATAAGGCAGCTTCTGGCTTCCATCCATCGCGATTTGGTCCAGACGGTGCGCCAACTCGGGGTTTTCAAAGCGGCGCAACAGAGCCTCGGCATAGTCCGGAACCTGTGCTTGCACCGCAGCGGGCAGCGTTGCGCCCGCATCCTTCATCAACTCGGAAACCAGCGGGCGCAGAACCGGGTCTCGGACCGCTTCGTGGACGTAGGTCAGGCCCCGCTCCAACCCGGCATAAGCCAACAGGGAATGGGCCCCGTTCAACATGCGCAGCTTTCGAATCTCGTGCGGGGCCACGTCATCGACCAATTGCACGCCCGGCCAATCCGGATGCGGTCCGGCAAAATTGTCTTCGATCACCCACTCAGAGAACGCCTCGGTCGGAACGGCCATGGGATCGCCGCAGATTGCGCGTACAGCGTCCGTTGTGGCCGGGGTGATCCGGTCGACCATCGCGTTGGGAAAGCGAACGGTGTCCCAATTGACGTCCAGACCGGCTGCTTTCGCGAAATCGGAAACGGCCGTCTCGAGCGTTTTGCCATTTTCCATACGATTGTCGCAGCTTAGCACCGTCACAGGTTTGCGCCGTTCCGCAAGGCCAAAAGCCAAAAAACCGATCAGAGTCGCGGGCCCCTGCCCTGCCAGATCGGCGGCAATCGCCGGGTCCTGGAGGTTCAGCTTGCCCGCGGCATCAAGATGATAACCTTTCTCGGTCACGGTCGCCGAGATGATCTCGGCATCCGTCATCGCATCGAAAATCGCTGCACGACCCTCGGGCGCGACCAGAACGTCGCGAAGAGCTTTAATGCGCCGGACGCCCTGCCCCTGCACGCACAGATCGTACTCGAAACCCTGCCGGGCCAATCCATCCCGAACCGAGGATGAACGCAGGCTGACGCCGACAACGTCCCATCCACCCGCTTGATCGGTGTAGTCCAGCAAATGCGCCCGGGCAAAGTTGCCGAGGCCGAAGTGAAGAATTGTACCCATCTAGCTTTGCAATCCATAAACCTGTTTCGCCAGATCGACCGCCAGCAACCGAGCAAGATGCTCGGCACTGTCCCGACCGAAGTAACCGCGCGCAACCTGCTCGGCCAAATGAATCGCCACGCCCCGCCGCCAGAGGTCGTGTCGTGCAGGAATGGACAGAAAAGCCCGTGTGTCGTCATTGAACCCGGCCAGATTGTAATACCCGGCCGTTTCAACGACCTGATCAAAATACCGCGCAATCCCGGCCGGGCTGTCGTGGAACCACCAAGGCGGCCCGATCCGAAGGCACGGCCAATGTCCCGCCATTGGTGCCAGTTCACGGGCGTAGGTGCCTTCGTCCAGTGTGAACAAAATGATGCGCAGTTCCGCCGAGTTTCCGACCCGGTTCAACAGCGCCTCAAGGCCCGTGACCCAATCCATCGCGATTGGAATGTCGGCCCCCTTGTCCCGTCCGAAGTCCCGCATTACCGCGTTGTTCGTGTTGCGTTTGCTGCCCGCATGTATCTGCATGGTCAGACCATCATCGACAGACATCTGCGCCATTTCGATCAGCATATGCCCGTAGAAACGGCGGGCGTCCTGTTCGGTCCCCTCCCGCCGTCTCAGCCGCTGGTACAGCGCATCCGGGTCCTCAAGCCACTCGGTCTGTACACGTTCGATACCGTGGTCGGTGGCGGTACAGCCCAGTTGGATGAAATAAGCTCGCCGCATCCGCAGTGCGTTGAGATAGCCATCATAGCTGTCCAGATCGCAGCCTGTCAGCTCGGCCAACTTGTCCAGGTTCTGTACGAACTCCGGGTCCACCCCATCCAAGACCCCGTCTGGGCGGAAAGTCGGAACAACCCGCCCGCCCCAACCGCTTGCACGGATCTCCTGATGCTGTGTGAGAGTGTCGAGAGCCGAATCCGTAGTGGCCAGAACCTCGATCCCGAACCTGTCGAACAATGCCCTCGGGCGAAAATCGGGTTGCGCCAACTTTTCCGCGATCTTGTCGTAGATCAGATCTGCGGTGCGAGAAGACAACTCCTCGGACACGCCCAGCGTTTCATGCAGTACGTAGTTCATCCAGATCCGGGAAGGCGTTCCAAGAAACAGATGCCAGTGCTCGGCAAAGGTGCGGAAAACGGCGCGAGGATCCTTCTTTCGCCCCTCTTCCCCAACGCCGAGTTCCGACAAGGGAACGCCCTGCGAATAGAGCATACGGAACACGTAATGGTCGGGAACCACCAACAGCTCTGCCGGGTTGGGAAACGGCGCGTCGGTTGCAAACCACCCCGGATCGCAGTGACCATGCGGAGATACGATCGGCAGGTCCTTGATGCCCAGGTACAGGTCTTCTGCCATCCCATTCAAATTGCCAGTCAATTCTGCCTCCGATACTGCTACCGTCAATTGTTAACACAGTTTTTAATGGTTGCATCTTTCCCGTTCGAACCCGCAGACTGACCGGGTGATCCGGGGGATTAAATGAATATTGCGCTGATTGGTTTGGGGATGGTTTCCCGCACGCATGTCGCCGCCATTCGGGCATCGGATCAAGGCCTCAGTCTTGCCGGAGTCCTCGGGCGCAATCCCGAGAAGGCCGCTGCGTTCGCGCGGCGAAACGAGACCCGCGCATTCGTCTCGGTCGAGGAAATCGCAAACGACCCACAGGTTGACTTTGCGATCATCGCAACCCCACCCGATCAGCGCACAGCGTTGGTACGGATTCTTTCGACCGCGTCGAAACCGATCCTGATGGAAAAGCCTATCGAAAGAACACTGGGCGCCGCGAAAGCCATTGTCGAGCAGTGCGAGGTGTCGGGCGTGCCGCTGGGCATCGTTTTTCAGCACCGCGCCCGCGCCGCCTCGCATGCGCTGAAATCGGCCATCGAACAGGGGGAACTGGGCGCGATCGCCACGGTGGAAGTCCGTGTCCCCTGGTGGCGCGATCAGAGCTACTATGACGAACCGGGTCGCGGCACTTATGCACGTGACGGAGGCGGCGTCATGATCTCGCAGGCGATCCACACGCTTGACCTTGCGATGTGGCTACTGGGGCCGATCTCGGACATTCAGGCCGTGATGAGAAAAACTCCACTACACGATCTCGAGGCCGAGGATTGGGCAGGTGCAATCTTTGAAATGGACAACGGCGCGGTGGGAACGTTGATGGCAACTACCGCCGAATATCCCGGGGCCGCTGAGTCCATCACGATCCAGGGCACGCGCGCCAAAGCGCATCTGGAGTCAGGTGTCCTGACCGTGACCACTTTCGACGGCCGGGAATCCACGGTCGGCGAAACCGCCGCCACAGGCGGAGGGGCCGATCCCATGGCGTTCACGCATGCGTGGCACCAGGCGGTCATCGAGGACTTCGCCAGGGCCGTTTCCAGTGGAACGCAACCTATGGCCACCGGACGCAGTGCCCTTTTGACCCACGCCGTCATCGACGCGATGCAGATCGCCAATCGAACCGGCCAGAAAACACGAGTCATCTCATGAGCCTGACCTGCGTCGCCCTTGGCCTCGACCACCGCCATATCTACGGCATGACGGAAAACATGCGCAAAATCGGCGTAGACTGCATTGGCTATTGGACACAGGGCGATCCGGAGACGCTGGCGGGATACGTAAAAAGGTTTCCCGATATTCCGCGGCTGGCCCGACTGGAAGACGCCCTGACCTGCGGCGCGGATCTGGCACTGATTTCAGCGATACCGGCAGATAGGGCCGCGTTGACGATCCGCGCGATGCAGAATGGCATGGATGTCATGAGCGACAAGCCGGGCTGCACGACGTTCGAACAACTCGACCAGATCAAAAGAGCGGTCGCAGACACCGGTCAGATCTGGTCGGTGAACTTCTCGGAGCGGTTCGAAACGCCCGTCAGCACCCGGGCCACCGAGCTGGTCGAGGCCGGTGCCATCGGGCGCGTGGTCCAGACGGTCGGACTTGGCCCGCACCGATTGAACCAGGCAACCCGGCCGGAGTGGTTTTTTCAGCGTGACCGCTATGGCGGCATTCTGAGCGACATCGCCTCACATCAGATCGATCAGTTCCTGCATTACACAGGTTCAAAAAGCGCAGAAATCACGAACGCCTATGTGGCGAACTACGCAAACCCGAAGGATC
Organism: Ruegeria sp. BJ5; assembly: GCF_056537865.1. NCBI lineage: Bacteria > Pseudomonadati > Pseudomonadota > Alphaproteobacteria > Rhodobacterales > Roseobacteraceae > Ruegeria > Ruegeria sp. BJ5. The sequence continues at coordinate 89,147 of NZ_JBQFSH010000001.1, read as the reverse complement.
CCGGATTGCAGGATTTCGGCGAGATCAATCTGCGCAGCGAGAATGGAACCGGGTACATCCGGGTTGACTGGTTTACGCCGGATGCCTTGCCAAACTGGGGGGATGGTCGTCTGACGATCCTGGGCACCGAAGGATACATCGAATTGCGGAAATACGTCGACGTGGGGGGAGCCCCGGGGACAGATCATCTGATCCTCGTCAATGGTGAAACCTGCCAAAAAATCGACGCATCCGACGCCGGCCTTCCCTACTTTGCGCGCCTGGCTGATGACATTCGCAACCGGACTGAAACCGCAATGACGCAGGCCCACTGCTTTACGGTCATGGAACTGGCACTGCGCGCGCAGGAAATGGCGGAACGCGGATGATCAACGTTGCGATCCTCGGCGCAGGTATCGGTGCGCAACATGTGGACGCTTTGGAACGACTTCACGGCATCTTTCGCGTAGCCGCCGTGGTCGACCAGAATACGGACCGGATCGAACAGATACGGCAGAACTCGGGTTTTCGAGCTCTGGCGAACATTCAGGACGCTCTGGATGATCCGACGATTGAAGTCATCGACATCTGCCTGCCGCCCCATCTGCATGTACCGACCACGCTTGCGGCACTGGCCGCAGGAAAACACGTTGTCTGCGAAAAGCCTCTTGCGACTTCGATGCGGGATGTGGATCGGATCACGGCAGCCGCACGCGACGCGGGCAAGGAGGTGTTTCCGGTTTTTCAATACCGGTGGGGGCCGTCACTGGCCCAACTGCGCCACCTGCAACGCGCAGGCCTGACCGGAGCGGTCCAAACTGCAGCGCTTGAAACCCATTGGTCCCGAGGGGCGGACTATTACGCGGTGCCGTGGCGGGGAACTTGGGCCGGCGAACGCGGCGGCGCAGTGCTGGGCCATGCCATCCACAACCATGATCTGCTGACACATATCGCGGGCGATATCGCCTGGGTGTCTGCAATGACCACAACGCGGGTCAACCCGATCGAGACCGAAGACTGTGCCGCAATCTGCTTTGGCATGGCTTCCGGAGCCTTGTGCACAAGCAACATCACCTTGGGCGCTGCCACGGATGAAACCCGCCTGCGGTTCGTCTTTGAAAAATTGACCGCCACCTCTGGCACCGAACCCTATGCCCCGGGTCAAACGCCCTGGTCATTCGTCGCGCGGGACCCGGCGGATCAAGCCGCTATCGACGCGGCTCTCGCCGCTGCCGCTGCCGAGCCAACGGGGTTCGAAGGGTTTTTTGCCGAAGTCGGCAAAGCGCTGCGGTCCGAGGCAAATTCGGCCGTTACGCTGAAAGATGGCGCTGCGTCCATCGGCCTTGTGACGGCGATTTATCACGCGGCGCGCACCGGGCAGCGCGTTGCCCTTCCCATCATGCCCGATCACCCGCTGTATGAAGGATGGCTGCCATGAAACAATGCTGGCGTTGGTTCGGACCCGAGGATCCGATCGCCCTGGCCGATCTCCATCAAGTCGGGGTTCAGGGCATCGTCACCGCGCTGCATCACATCCCGCCGGGACAGCCTTGGGATGAACAGAGCATCGCCGACCGGCAGGCCGTTATGGCCGCGGCCGGGTACAGTTGGGACGTTGTCGAAAGCCTGCCAGTCTCCGAGGCGATCAAGACGCAGTCGGCAGACATGGCCGAGCATCTGCAGGCGTACAAGTCCAGCCTCAGGGCCCTCTCCGTCCGTGGCGTCAAAGTTGTTTGCTACAACTTCATGCCGATCCTGGATTGGACGCGCACCGCCCTTCGTGCCCCACAGCCGCATGGCGGAACGGCCATGCTGTTCGATCTGACCGATTTTGCAGTTTTCGACATACATATTCTCGAACGTCCGGGCGCGTCCGAAGACTATTCCGGCGACGTCCGCCAAGCGGCCAAGGATCGCTTCATGCGCATGTCGGATGTCTCCAAGGCCCAGTTGCAGCACAATGTCACCGCGGGGCTGCCCGGCGCCAACGATCAGTGGAGCGTAGAGGACGTGCGCGGCTTGCTGCAGACATATGCTGAGATAGACCGTGACCGGCTGCGCGCAAACCTCATCGACTTCCTGTCTGAGGTCGCCCCGATAGCCCAAGAATTGGGGGTGCGCTTGTGCTGTCATCCCGATGATCCGCCCTTCTCGTTGCTCGGTCTGCCGCGGATCATGTCCAGTTCCGAGGACTACGGCACCGTACTGGATGCGGTTGATATGCCCGCGAACGGTGCAACCTTGTGTACCGGATCGCTGGGTGTTTCCTCCGAATTCGATGGGCCGGAGTTCGTGCGCCGGCATGGCGACCGGATTCACTTTGTTCACTTGCGAAATACCCGACGCATCGCGGGGTCGGACAGACAGAAGCCGGATTTCTATGAGGCTCCGCATCTGGAGGGCGACACCGACATGGTCGGCACCATTCGCGAGCTGATGAACGAACAACGCCGCCGCAAATCTCAAGGACGTAGAGACTGGCAAATTCCGATGCGACCCGATCACGGACAAGAGCTGCTGAGCGATCTGGGCGGACACAGCACTCCCGGCTATCCGCTGATCGGACGCATGCGCGGGTTGGCGGAACTGCGCGGCATCATGGCGGCGTTTTCCTGACACGTCAGATCAGGCAGTTTCTTTCCGCCAGTAACACTTCTTTGCTTGCCTGTGTGCCGCAATCTTCGTTTACTTACGGTACGTAAACGGGCAGCGGGGTGTCTTCCGGACTCGCCCGACGTCTGTTCAAGACGCGTGAAACTCCCGCGAAAACCGATGCCTTGAGGCATCATTTTTCGAAACGTCTGCCAGACGGCAAAGACGGAAGAACGGGAGGAGTCCAAATGAAAACAGCAGGTGTAATCGGTCTTGGCGACATGGGCAGCGGCCTTGCCAAGAACCTGATCAAGAATGGCTTTGAAACATCCGGTTTCGACCTGAGCGAGACACGCATGACCGCATTTTCCGACATGGGCGGCCTGGTCAAGGACAGCGTGGGACAGGTCGGCCGTCACGCCGCCAGCGTGTTTGTCATGGTGATGAACGGAGATCAGGCCCGCGATGTCATTCTGGGTGAAGACGGACTGGTTGCGAACATGGCCAAAGGCGGAACGGTCATCCTGTCGGCGACCATTACTCCGGCTGAAGCGAGCGCTATCGGACAAGACATGGAGGGTTCGGGCATCCACCTGATCGACACCCCGGTCTCGGGTGGGTTTCCCGGCGCGCAGAACGGCACTTTGACAATGATGGCTGCCGGTGCTGCGGATGTGCTGAACCAAAACGCCGAAGTCATGCAGGCAGTGTCGGCAACCATTCACCGGGTCGGAGAAAACGCCGGTGACGGGCAAACCGTGAAAGCCTGCCTGCAATCCCTGATCGGATCGATCTTTTCCGCCACATTCGAGGCTGCGGCCCTGGCGGCCAAAGCCGGTGTCAGCGGTCAAGCATTGCTTGACGTGTTCTCATCGTCTAGCGCGGGATGTGGTGTTGTGAATACCGCCCTTGAAAACATCATTGATCGCAAGTTCGAGGCTACTGGCAGCCATATCGCAACGATGCACAAGGACCTGACGATCTCTCTGGCACTGGCCGGTGCGTTGGGCGTTCCCATGCACACAGCATCATCCGCTATGCAGATCTTTCACGCCGGAAAAACCAAGTACCCGAATGGCGACAACTGGGTGTGTACTCGCGTCATCGAAGAGATCGTTGGCGCAGAATTGCATCGCTGAGGGGACCGGACATGAAATTAGGTGTAATTTGCGACGGCATTTCCCGCGATCTGCGGCATGCCGTGGACGTAATGGACGAATTCGGTCTGGACTATGCAGAGCTTCAATTCGTTGGCGATTCAGAGGTCGGAGACCATTCCCCGCAGGAAATTGCCGAGATCGACGCGCTTTTGCGCGACCGGGGCAAGCCTGTGTCGTGTCTGTCGCGCCATATCTTTGCGGGGATGACAGCTGCCAACAGGCCCGGCGACGACCTGCACACTCGGCATATGGACGCCTTGAAACGCGTGATCGACATGGCGCATGTCGTGGGGTCTCCGCTGGTTCGGATCATGACCCAACGAAAAGAGCAGATACTCTGGGGAAAAAACGGCGCCGAGAAGTGGAACGTGGCGCATGGGGTATGGGACTCGATGCCGCCGCTGATCGCGCCGGCGGTTGAACTGGCCAGGGCTGAGGGCGTGACGCTTGTCGTGGAAACCGGAAACGGCACGCTGGTCAATTCCAACTATACCGCCCGCAAGCTGATTGACGAGTTGGATGCAAAGGATGCGTTGAAGGTACTTTGGGACCCCGGAAACAACTGCTGGTGCCATGAACTGGCATACCCGGACGGTTACGAAGAACTGCGCGGCGGCTATCTGGGGCACATTCACATCAAGGACGTAAAGGTCGACACGCCGAGGGCAACGCTGGAAGTGCGCCGCATGGGGGAAGGTCAGCTTGCGCCTTTGTTCCAACCCATCGCGGACGCGCTCAGATCCGACGGCTATGATGGCGTCATTTCTTTCGAAAGCGTTTATCAACCCGGCAACGGGAACTTCGAAGATGGTTTTCGTCTGTGTGTGGACCAGTTTAAAAGCCTGTTTGCATGAAAATGCAGTCAATATGCGTTCAAAATCAAAAGTTTGACCCCCATTGCTGAATGCCAAGTGAGATGTAGAAAGCTGGGCGCGTTCGCGTGAAATCAAGGAAAGGGCCTGCTGGATGAAACAACAGTTTTTTGACCTGTCCATTGAAACGCCGGGCAAATCCCTCATCGACATCAGCGGGATCGTTCAGCGTGCGGTGTTCGAACACGAATTTGTCTCGGGCTTGCTGACCCTTTGGTGCGCCCACACCGGTGCCGCGCTGTTGGTGCAGGCCAATGCCGATCCCGAAGTGCTCAAGGATATCGAGACGTTCTTCGAGAAACTCGTACCCAAGTCACCAGGCAAGTATCACCACCGCCCGACCGAGGACGACAACGCTCCATCGCATCTGCGGGCGCTGTTGACGCAAACTCAGGTATCGATCCCGGTCGAACAGGGGCAGCTTCCGCTGGGTCGCGTACAAAGCCTGTACCTGTTCGAACATCGGGAAGCACCCAATGCACGCCGATTGAAGGTGCACTACATCGGGACGTGATGCCTTGGATGACATGGAGCGTTGGCAGTGCTAACGCCCCATCCAGCCCCCGTCGACTACAAGGATTTCACCGTTGACGAAGTCCGACGCTGCAGAAGCCAGAAAGACTACAGGTCCAGCAAAATCACCTGGCGTACCCCAACGGCCCTGGGGTGTTCGTTCCAGGATCGACTTCGACCGAACCGGATCGTCCTGCAGGGCTTGGGTGTTGTCGGTCGCGATGTAGCCGGGGGCGATTGCATTCACGTTCACACCCTGCCCGGCCCACTCATTGGCCAGGGCCTTCGTCAGCTGTCCGATACCACCTTTCGAGGCCGCATATCCGGGAACGGTGATGCCGCCCTGAAACGTCAGCAGCGATGCGGTGAAGATGATCTTCCCCGAGCCGCGCGCCAGCATGTCCTTGCCGATCTCGCGGGACAGAACAAACTGCGAGGACAGGTTGACCTCAATCACTTCGTCCCACCAGTCATCCGGATGTTCGGCAGCAGGTTTGCGTTTGATCGTACCGGCATTGTTGACAAGGATATCAGGAGTTTGTCCGTCGGCTCTCAACTGATCAATGAACCCATGCAACGCGGAGCGGTCCGAGAAGTCGCATTGGTAAGCCCGGAAACTGCGCACCATCGCCGTGACGGCTTTTTCGACCTCTGACCCGGACAGTTCAAGCGAGGCCGACACTCCGATGATATCAGCTCCGGCCGATGCCAATGCCTCGGCCATGCCGCGCCCGATGCCGCGTTTGCACCCGGTCACAAGTGCCGTTTTTCCCGTCAGGTCGAAACTTTGCAAAACACTCATGAACGCGGTCCTACTTCGATCAGGCTTTTCATTGCGGTTGGGCTGCGATCCAGTGCTTCGAACGCGGCCTGAATGTCTGCCAGAGGGCTGACATCAGTGATCACGACATCCGCGTCCACTCCGCCCGAGGCGACAACTGCGATCGCCTTTTCGTAATCCTCCGGCTCATAAACCCGAGCACCGATCAGTTGCAGCTCTCGCCAGAAGAATTGGAACAGGTCGATCTGGGGTTTTTGAGCATGGATCGCGACCATCACGATCCGGGCCCGCGTCGCGGCAACGGCAGTCATCGCATCAACACCGGGCTGCGTTCCCGATACCTCGAAAACTACATCCCCCCCTTTGTCGCCCGTGCGCGCGTTGATTGTGGACACCAGATCGGTCTCGGTTGGGTTGATCGTGTCGAAACCAAGCTTTTCGGCAATGGCCAAGCGGTTTGGGTTCACTTCGGAAATCACGACGTTTCCGCCCGCGTCCCGCGCAACCATGGCAACCAGGATGCCGATCGGGCCGCCGCCGATGACGACGACGTCCTCGCCAGGTTGCAGGCCAGACAAGCGCACATCGTGGCAGGCAACGGCGACCGGCTCGATCAGCGCCGCGTGATCCATGCGCAGGTCATCCGGCAGAACGTGCAACGTATGGGCCGGAACGGTCCAGATCTCTTGCATGGCACCATCGGTATCGAGGCCGAGAAACTTGAGGTTCTGACAGATATGCTGATGCCCCCGTTTGCAGGCCGGGCACTCGCCGCAGTGATCAAGCGGTCGGACGACGACCTTTTGGCCGGGTTTTATCGTATCGACACCCTCGCCCACCGCTTCTACGACACCGGACATCTCATGCCCAATTACCCGGTTCATGCCGACACGGGCATCCATGTTGCCGTGGTAGACGTGCATATCCGTCCCGCAAATCCCGCAATAGGCAACGCGAATGGCGGCCTCGCCGGGGCCCGGTGCCGTCGCCTGAGCCTGTTCCACGGCAAAGCTCTTGTTGCCCCTGTAATACGCCGCAGAGATCGTCTGGGTCGTCATGTATGCATCTCCCTGTGTTCCGCATTCAGTTTGTCCCAGTCGAATTCCACTCCGGTCCCCGGCGTATCCGGGGCCACTGCCAGGCAGTCTTCCACGACCAGCGGACGGGTCGTGTACTGGTCTATCGGGAATGAGTGTACTTCCAGCCAACCCGCATTGGGTTGCGCAGAAACAAGGCTGACGTGCAGCTCCTGCATGCCATGGCTACAAACCGGAATGCCGCGCTGGGCGCTCAGCGCGGCCACGCGCAACCAGCCGGTAATCCCGCCACAGTTTGAGGCATCGGGCTGGATGAAACTCAGCTTCGCATCATCGAAGGCGTACTCGAATTCGTGAATCGTGTGCAGGTTTTCACCCATGGCAAGGGGAACGCCCGTGGCTTCGGCAATTCGGCCATAGCCTTTGTAGTCGTCTGGAATTGTCGGTTCCTCGAACCACAGGATATCGCAGTCGGCGAACCCTCGGGCTGCCACGATGGCCTGCTCGACGCTCATGGAGTAATTCGCGTCGACCATGAAGAACCGGTCCGGCCCCAACATTTCGCGCACCGCCCGGGCCCGCGCCAGATCATCGGCCAGATCCGGTTGACCGACCTTGATCTTGACCGCGTTGAACCCACGCGCAAGGTAGCCTTCGGTCTGGCGCAACAATTTCTCCAACGAGAAATTCAGGTCGATCCCGCCGGCGTAGGCCTTGCACCGTTTGGACGCTCCACCAGCCATTTGCCATAGTGGTGCATTCTGCGTTCGGCCGCGAATGTCCCAAAGGGCAATATCCACGGCCGAGATGGCGAACGATGCGATCCCGCCCCGTGCGACGTAGTGGACATGCCACTGCATGGCATCGTACAGGCTTTCGATCTGTTCGGCGTCTTGTCCAACCAGGAAAGGCGCTAGATCATGCTGGATCATCGCCAAGATGGCATGACCGCCCTTGCCGCCCGTATAGGTATACCCAACCCCCTCAACCCCATCCGACGTTTGGATGGTGACAGTGATCAATTGAAAGAACGTGTGATCCCCATGTTTGGCATCGACCAGGACTTCGGCGAGCGGGACGTTGAACAGCCGCGCTGAAACACTTTCTATGCGATTCACGAACCCAAGACCTTCTGCTGCCTGGCAATAACCCGAGACTGTAAAAGGATGACCACAAAAAGAAAGCCTCCACGTATGACCATCTGCCAATAGGCGCTGAAACTGATGGTCCCCTGACCGTTTTCAAAGTTCAGAACGTTGAAGACCAGCCCCAGCAGCAGCGCGCCGGCCACCGTCGCGGGGATCGACCCCATTCCACCCGTCAACAGAGTGCCGCCCACAACGACGGATGCGATGGCCGACAATTCCCATCCGATGCCCTCAAGGGGTTGTCCGGCTCCAAAGCCCGAGGCCAGAAAGACGCCAGCCAGCCCTGCGCAGCCGCCCGAAAGCAGGTAGACGAAAGCCTTGGCGCGATTCACCTTCAGACCCATGAGGTTCGAGGCATCCTCGCTGCCACCGATCGCCAAGACGGTCCGCCCGATGGTTGTTCTTTCCAGCACCAGCCACAGGACCAGCGTCAGTCCGGCCACTATGACGATTGCCCATGGAAACAGACCAAACGCCTGCCCCATGCCAAGCTTGGTAAAGTTCGACCCCCAATCAACCGAAATTGTCTGGGCGCCCGAAATCACCAATGCGCCGCCTTTTGCGGCAAGCATGGTCGCCAGTGTGGCGATGAAGGGCGGAATCCGAAGGATGATGATGCAAAAGGCGTTGATCGCTCCGAAGCCCACCCCGGCAAGCACGGCCCCCGGCAGCGCAACCTGAATCCCGTATGGGCTGAGATAGGCCGCAACAACCGACGTAAAGGCCGCAACGGATCCAACCGACAGATCAATCCCGCCGGTCATGATCACGAAACACATGCCCAGCGCGATCGCGATGAACATCGCGTTGTAATTCAGGAAAGACGAGAAATTGTAGGCGCTGCCAAAGTTGTCATAGCGCATCAACCCAAACAGGATCAAAGCCAGCAGTGCGATCCACACCGTCACCGAGGCCGAATTGCGCCGCAGGTACTTTCGCAGGTCAAAAGCCGTTTCATCCAACATCGATCAAGCCCTCCGGAACTGCTGGACCCAGACGGCCAGGATAATAATGACCGCTTTGGCGATCAGTGCAACTTCGTCCTCTACCCCGTTGGCCAGCAATGTATATTTGACCAGCTGGATGATCACGGCTCCCAGTATGGCACCAAAGATCGGCGCCCGTCCGCCTTGTAAAAGAGCCCCGCCAACGACAGCGGCCGCGATGGCGTCAAGCTCCATCAGATTGCCGTTGCGCGCGGCGTCCGAGGCCGAGTTGATCGCAACCACGATCAGACCTGCCAAGCCCGCAAGCACCGCGCAGATGACATAGGCCCCGATCTTGACCCGCCGAACGGGACCACCCGCCAGATAGGCCGCGCGTTCATTGCCGCCGATCGCCAGCAGGTAGCGGCCCCAAGTGGTTCTGGTGATAACCCAGAACAGCACACAGGCAATGGCCAGCGCCAGCCAACCCTGGAACGGCAAGCCAAGCACCTTGCCGGTTCCAAGATAACTGAATGAAGGGTTTGAAAATGTCTGCAGGTTGCCATTCGTCAAAACCTGGGCAATACCGCGACCCGAGATAAATAGAATGAGCGTCGCAATAATGGGCTGCACGTTCAACACGGCAACCATCACGCCGTTGAATACCCCGCATAATCCCGCGACGAACAGTGGCAGGACAATGGCCAAAATGACGCCAAGCACCGGATTGGCGGCGCCCAGATCCGACAGAAAGATCAGCGGGGCCAACGCCCCCGCCAGAGCCATGACAGCGCCAACCGACAGATCAATTCCACCCGTGGCGATGACCAGCGTCATACCCATGGCCACGATGGCGATCGTGGCAACCTGGCTGATATTCACGAACAGGGTCTGCAGCTGCAGGAAATTGGGGGTGAAAAACGCGTTGAACACCAGCAGGGCGACCAACGCGGCGATGCCGCCATGAAAGCGGAAGGGCATCGATGCGACCCGTTGCGGCAATTTCATTGCGCGGTCCATGAACCAGTTCCTTCTTCATGATGCGCAAGCGCGCGCACCAGTATATTCTCGGTAATCCCGGGGTTGGTCAGTTCCTTGACCGAGCGCCCCTCGTGCATGACCACGATGCGGTCAGCGCCTTCCACCAGTTCTTCGAATTCCGAACTGATGAGGACAACGCCGAACCCCTTTTCGACATAAGACCGAATGAAAGATTGGATCTCTCGCTTGGCGCCGACATCCACGCCTCGGGTCGGCTCGTCGAGTATCAGGATGTCGGGCTGTGTCGCCAGCCAACGGGCAAGAAGCACCTTCTGCTGGTTGCCGCCGGACAACTCGCGAATGGGTTGGTCCATATGCGCCGCCTTGATGCCCAGGTCGTCGATGAAGGCCTGAACGATCTCGCGCTCGCGGGCAAAGTCGATCTGACCACGGCTGGCCAGTTTCGGCAGCAGGGCCAGCGTCATGTTCTCGCGCACGGACATGTCAGGAATGATCCCTTCGGCCTTGCGATCTTCGGTCAGAAAGCCGACCCCGTTTGCGATCGCGTCACCCGGTCCGGACGGTTGCCCGACCGCACCGTGCAGCTCGATTGCGCCGCTGCGGGCCCCGTCCACACCGAACAACGCGCGCGCAGCCTCTGTCCGGCCAGAGCCCAGAAGCCCGCCCAGCCCAACGATCTCCCCGCGGTGGAGCGTGAGGTCGAAATGCGTCAGTCGCGGGCCTGTCGAGACAGAGACAGCCCGCAAAACGATATCGCCTTTCTTGGCCTTGGCGCCGGCGAAGTCCGTGAGCCCGTCTGCCGCGATCTCGTCCTTGTTGCGGCCCAGCATGTCCGCGATCATTTCCAGTTTGGTCGTGTCCTGCACGTTGCGCGTGCTGACTGTGCGGCCGTCTCGCATCGTTGTGACCCGGTCGCAGATCTGGAACAGCTCATCGAGAAAATGCGAGACATACAGGACGGAAACGCCCTGTTTCTTTAACTCGCGCACCACACCGAACAGAACCTTGACCTCGCTGGCATCCAATGACGAGGTGGGTTCGTCCATGATGACCAGCTTTGCGTCCAATGACACAGCCCGCGCAATCGCAACCAACTGCTGGATCGCCGTCGAGAAATTTCCCAGCGGCTCGGTCACGTCGATATCTATGCCAAAGCGCGCAAGAACCTCGCGTGCGCGCCTGTTGCCTTCGCGCCAGTCGACCAGAAAGCCAAGACGTTTGGGCTCGTACCCCATGATGATGTTCTCGGTCACTGACCGCAGCGGCACCAGGTTGAGCTCTTGATAGATCGTGGCAATTCCGGATTCCTGCGCTTCGCGCGGAGTGGAGATGCGGCTCGGCACACCCGCCAGATGCACGTCGCCGGCATCCCGGTCGTAAACTCCGGTCAGGACCTTGATCATCGTCGATTTGCCGGCACCGTTCTGACCGATCAGCGCATGAACCTCGCCCGGTGCGATCTCCAGGCTGGCCTGGCTGAGTGCCGGTACGCCGGCAAAGGACTTTTCAATTCCCGACATCGAGACGAGCGCATTCATGAGATGTCTTCCTCCGATTGCTTGCAGGCGGCGCCGACCACAGGCCAGCACCACCCACCAGGGAGAATCAATAGGCTTCGTCGATGTGATCGGCCGCGTTGTCCTTGGTAAAGATGCGATCTTCGACTTTCACCCATTCCGGGATCGCCTCGCCAGCCGCGTATTTCTTCATGACTTCACAGGCCAGTGGGCCGAAGAAAGGCGAGCTTTCGACGGTGACGCCCATCTTGCCGTCGATGATGGCTTGAAGCGCATCGCGTGTCCCGTCGATCGAAACGATAGTCACGTCCTCGCCGGGTTTGCGGCCGGCCAGCTCCAGAGCCTGGATCGCGCCAATCGCCATCTCGTCATTGTGGGCGTAGACCACGTTCACGTCAGGATGCGCCTGCAGCAGGGTTTCCATCACCTGACGACCCAGGTCGCGTGCAAAGTCCCCGGTCTGAGAGGCCACGATCTCAAAGCGGTCATCCGCTGCGATCGCGTCGTCGAAGCCCTTTTTGCGGTCATTTGCAGGCGAGGACCCTGTCGTGCCTTCCAACTGGACGATGATGCCTTTGTCGCCCTCGAAATTCTCCATCAGCCATTGCGCGGCCCGGTTGCCCTGATCAATGAAGTCCGATCCCAGGAAGGCCACGAAATGTTCGCCCGGCTTGGCGACGGCTGGATCAACCGAGCGGTCCACCAGAAAGGTCGGAATGCCGGCGGCACGGGCCTTCATAACGGCCGGGATCAGCGGCTTTTCTTCCCGCGGTGGCAGGAACAGGACGTCGATGCCTTGGGCGATCATGCTGTCCACATCCGCAACCTGCTTGGCCGCAGATCCCGCCGCATCCGTCGCGATAAGATCCCAGCCGCAGGCCTCGGCCGTGTCATGGAACGATTTCGTCTCGGCAATACGCCAGGGATTGTTCGACTCCATCTGTGCAAAGCCGACCTTGTAGCGATCTTTCTGCTCAAGCGGCGGCAGATCCTGCGCCATCGCCGTGGTGCCCAACAGCGCACCTGCGACAACCGTCGAGATCAAAAGGGTTCTGCGTTTCATGGTTATTCCTCCTCCATTGGTGCGGTCGCCTCCGTTTTGACCGCGAGTTTTCAGGTCATGCCCAATTCATGTAAGTCGTCTGTTTCCTCAGATAGCCATCGAAGCCATAGGCGCCGTCTTCGCCCCCAACCCCGGACAGCCCCCAACCAGTGTGAAACCCCTGCACGGCCTCGCCATTCGAACGGTTCAGGTACAGTTCGCCGAACTTCAAACGGCTCGGGGCCTCCATCAATCGACGGTGCGATGCCGTAAAGAGATAGGCGGACAGCCCGAAAGACGTGTCATTCGCAAAGGCTATCGCCTGATCAAAATCATCGACTCGCATGGCTGTCGCCACGGGACCAAAGACCTCCTCCTGCATCGCGGCATTGCCGTTGTCGGAGACCTCGAGAACGGTCGGGGACATCCAGTGCCCTTTGCCGTGCGCGCCGTCCGTCAAAGGCCCACCTTCGAGATGCACCGTAGCACCCTCTACGATGCTGCGTTGGATGATTTCGGCGACCTTGGTCACTTCGACCTTGCTGACTTTGGGCCCCAGGTCGCAGTCCTCCATCGGATCCCCGATCGACAATGCGCGGGCTGCTGACACGAATTTTTCCAAGAACTGGTCCGCTATATCGCGATGCAGATACATACGCTCGTTGCAGGTGCAAATCTGACCGCAATTGGCAAACCGGGCGGCAATGGCGGCCGAAACGGCGGCGTCAACATCCGCATCCTCCATCACGATGAACGGAGCCTTGCCCCCAAGCTCGAGTCGGACAACCTTGATCCGGTCGGCCGCTGTGCGAAAAATCTCTTTCCCGGCGCGCGTGCTGCCGGTCATCGTGATCAGCGACGTATCGGGGTGTTCAACCAACCGCTGCCCGACCACCGGCCCTTTCCCCGTCAGAACATTCAGAACGCCGGGCGGAAAGCCGACCTTGTCCGCAAGCTCGGCGACCGCGAGACCGGACAGCGGCGTGATTTCATGCCCCAACAAAACAACGGTGTTGCCCGCGACCAGCGCTGGCCCGATTTTTCTGGCGGCCAATGCCAAGGGATAGTTCCAGGCCGTCAGCGCAACGACAACACCATAGGGATGGCGCCGAATCTGGATTTCTTCGGACCTGTTGTCCGAGGCCACTATGTCACCCGAAATCCGTCGGGCCTCTTCTGCTGCATGGCAAAGAAAGGTGACGGCGGCATCCACTTCACCTCGAGCTTGCGAGATCGGCTTGCCCTGCTCGGCTGTGATCAAAGCAGCCAGACGCGCGGCGTCGGCCCGGATGGCCTCGGCGAGCCCTCGGACCATTTGCGCCCGCTCGATCGCCGGGCGCGCAGACCACGCGCAAAAAGCCCGGCGGGCCGCCTCGACCGCCGCATCGGCATGCATGGCACCACCATCTGGAACCTGCGCTACGATCTCTTCATTTGCAGGGTTTTCGACATCTACCGTGTCCGCGTCAAAGTCGGCAAAGCGGCCATCGATGAACATCGAATGACGAACGACTTGACCCAACTCCCCCACTACAGACCGCAATTTCGCCTCCCGCGCTTGCTCGGCCAGACCACAATGGCGACCGCACCGCCGATCAAAACACTAATAATATTATTTCGTCAACACTAATATTAATTATCATCCACTAATATTAGTTGCACGCCCTCCGCATAGTCGATAAAAAGGATGCGAACAAAAAGGTTGAGCGATGAACGATCAAGCGAACAAAGCCGGGCAGCACAGGGGCGTAGGACGAGTCGCGGGCCGGCAGCGCGTAACGATGCACGACATTGCGCGGGTCGCCGGGTGTTCGCAGACGACAGTATCGCTGGTTCTCAACAAGAATGATTCCGTCAAGATCTCCGAGGATACCAAGCAACGGGTCCTGGATGCCGCCAACACGCTTGGATACGCCATGCCCTCTCAACTCAGGACACCCCAGGACAGCGCGCGCCGGCCCGCCGCGCTGGACGGAACCATCGCTTTCGTCGTGGATGATCTGGCGTCGAGCCCCGAAATGGTGAACGCGTTCAACGGCGTGAAACAGGCCGTTCGGGACACCGGAAATCTTGTGTTGCTGGCCGAAACCCAAAACGACCCCGAGGTCGAGCCCAGAACGCTGAGGTATTTCCTCGACCAACAGGTTGCAGGCGTCATCTACGCGACCGTTTTCACGCGGCGGGTGGTCGTGCCGGAAATCCTCAGGCAGACGGCCACCCCGGTTCTGCTGTTGAACTGCTTCTGCGACGACCTCTCTTTTCCTGCGGTGATCCCCGGCGAAGTCGCTGCGGGACATACGGCGACCAACGCCCTGATCAAGGCCGGGCACAAACGAATTGCCACCATCACCGGCGAGCCGTTTATGGAATGCGCCGCCGGGCGTACGACCGGGTACAGAAACGCTCTGGCTTCCGCCGACATCCCATTTGACGAGGATTTGGTCATCGAAGGCAACTGGCTGCCCAGCGCAGGCTACGCCGCCACGCGGGAATTGATGGACCTGCCCTCACCGCCAACCGCCATTTTCTGCCAGAATGACCGCATGGCGATCGGGTGCTATGAGGCGCTCAAGGAACTTGGCCTGTCCATCCCCGAGGACATTTCGGTCATTGGATTTGACGATGACGAAACCGCGCGACACCTGTCGCCGCCCCTGACGTCGATGATCCTTCCTACCCGGGCGATGGGACGCTGGGTCGTCGAACAGCTGTTCCATGGACCGACGGACGGTCAGCGGCATCCACTCGTGAAGCTTGAATGTGAACTGGTCGAGCGTGACTCGATCAGCGAGCCCAAACGCCGGACCTGAAGGCGAAATCATGACGGAAACCTTCGATCACATCGTCATCGGCGGCGGCTCGGCCGGCGCCGCGGCAGCAGCGCGGCTGGTCAACAAAGGCAAGTGCAGGGTTCTGGTGCTGGAGGCGGGGCATTCCCATCGCCATCCGCTGCTGGACATGCCGCCGGGTATCTTCAAGATGATCAACGGGTCCAAGTTCATGACCTACCACCAGACCGAACCGCAGGACCATCTGGACGGTCGGGTGCATGACATTCCGCAGGCCAACGTGCTGGGCGGCGGGTCGTCCGTAAATGCGCAGGTCTATATGCGTGGCCGGCCTTCTGACTATGATTCGTGGGACGACCTGCTGCGACAGACCAACGACGGGGTCGGCTGGGGGTGGGACGATGTGCTGCCTTATTTCCGCAGGATGGAAGGCAACAACAGGCTTCACAACGACCTGCATGGCAGCGACGGTCCGGTGCAGGTCTCGGATCCGGGGCATATCGATGACATGTCCCGTTGGTTCGTTCAGTCGGTGCAGGCCCTTGGCGAACCATTCAACACGGACTTCAACGGCGCAACGCAGCGCGGTGTCGGGTTCTATCAATTCACCAATCGCGCCGGAAAGCGCAGCTCGTCAGCTTACGCCTTCCTCGCCCCACTCGAGACGAACCGGAACTTGACCATCCGGCTTGGCGCAAAAGTCAGCAAAATCATCATCGAAAACGACCGGGCCGTCGGCGTGCAGTATCGCGACAAACGCGGGTCCCACACCGTCCGGTGTGATGGTGAGGTTGTGCTTGCGGCTGGCGCCCTGGTCACACCGAAAATTCTAATGCTGTCGGGAATCGGACCGGATGCGCATCTTGCCGAACACGATATTCCCGTGGTCTGCCCATTGCCCGGGGTTGGCCAAAACCTGGTCGACCACCCCGAGGTTCCGATCACCGCCTTTGCCAACGGCCCTTACGGATATTTCAAGCAAGGTGAGGGCTGGCGGATGCTGCGCAACGGCATCCAGTTCAAGCTGTTCGGCAGCGGCCCGGTGACTTCGGCCGGGGTAGAAGCCGGCGCGTTCGTCAATCCGTCGAACCCAGATGGAGAACCGACCATCCAGGCCTTTTGCGTTCCCATCGTCTACCTGGATCGCGACGCGCTTGACGAGGTGCAGGATGACTTTGGCCTGACCGTCACGACCGTCGTGGTCAAACCGAAATCACGCGGAGAGGTTCGGCTTCGCTCGGCAGAACCCGACGCCATGCCAGTGGTTTCGCCGAACCTCCTAAAACATGAAGACGATATGCAGGAGATGATCCGGGGGCAGCGGTTCTTTCGTCGAGCATTCACCTCGGGCCCGCTTGCGCAAAGGATCCGCGAAATCGTCATTCCGTCCGCGGACGACGACCAGACGCTGCGAGCACATTGCAAACGGTTCGTGAAAACCAACTATCACCCGGTGGGAACTGCCAGAATGGGCCGGGACGGTGATGAAATGGCCGTGCTGGACCCCAGAATGCGCGTGCGCGGAATCGAGGGCTTGCGGGTGTGCGACATGTCCGCCGTGCCGGACATCAACGCAGGCAACACAAACGCACCCGCCATGATGCTGGGCGAACGATGCGCTGACCTGATCCTTGGCATTGGATCAGCACGCGAGGGCCGCAATTCCTAGCCCAAGCTGCGGAGCCACTGTCGGTTGATCCGATTTCCGGCGCAATTATATGCCCCCTGCCCGGCCCGTCTCGCCAAAAAACAGATTACGTGGCCTCAAGGCGTCAAGATAATCGCAGCCCGAGGCAAGGGCGCTCGCGGAAAGCGCCTTACAGAAAGTCGTCCCGCCTGGGCGTGAAACAATCGATCAACTCTCCGGCCGCCAGGCAAACACAACCATGGCTTACGCCGGACGGAATGATCAGGCTGTCGCCAGGCCCCAGCTCTCGCTCCTGATCTCCGATGACGAAATTGAACCGCCCGGACCGCACAAATGTCGACTGCACATGCGGGTGGTCGTGCAGCGCGCCTTCGGCACCTTCTTCAAACCGAAAGGACACCATCATGAGGTCTTCGTGAGCTGCCAAAACCTGGCGCGAGACGCCGGGCGCGGGCGACACAATCGGATAGCTTTTTGTCATGATGCAGTGTCCTCGGTCAGGCGGCGGCGTTCATTTCACTCGAAATACTCGGCATGTTTCGCATGAACCTCTTCGATGGTCTTGTCGATACGGCCCAGATGACGGCGAATGGTTTCGCTCGCCTTCGCCTCGTCGCGGTCTGCAAGCGCCTTGGCCAGTGCCACATGATCCCGAACCAGAGTCTCGGCCTCGCTCTCGCGTCCAAGGCTCAGAACGCACAGGCGGTCGATCTTTCTTTTGCATTCCTGAATCGTGTCGAAGGCCAGCGGGTTGCCGCTCAACTCGCAAATCAACCGGTGAAAGTCGTAATCGAGTTGATGAAACTCTTCGGCATCGTTCCTTGAAACCACGTCTTTCTGCCGCTTGAGATTGTCTTCCAGCAGCTTCGAGTATTCGGGCTTCCAAACCTGGCACGCAGCGCGCACCACCTCCAACTCGACGGCCAGGCGAACAAAGCGTGCATGACCGATCCGTTCCATTGAAAAGCTACGGACCCGGGTGGCTTTCTGAGGACGGATCAGCAGCAAATCCTGCGCCTCGAGCCTGTTGAAAGCATCGCGGACCGGCTGCCTGGACACCTCAAACTTCTTTGCGATGTCTGCTTCGGACAGTTTCGTCCCCGGCAGGATTTCAAGCGAAACGATCGCCTCGTACAGGCTCTCATAAACGATGTCGGTGGTTGTGCGCCGCTCGATCTTGTCCGTAATACTTTGCATTTCCTGCCTTTTTCTGCGCGTGACCAACTCGGGTGGTTTTCCGTGGCTCGAGACCCCTCCCTCGATACTCCTCAATGTAACTCCAGCCAATTGATTTGGCACGCGCCGTGCGATGCCCTTTGCGATCCTCAAACAAAGTTGTTGACAATACTAGTATCCTAGTCGACTAAAATATGCAACACTGCTTCACGCCCGTTCGAACTCAAAAATTGGAACGGGCGCGCCAACAGGCTGACCGGGGATCCAAAGGGACAAGAGAATGACCGAATTGAACGCTGAACAGATTGGCCGGAACCGGGACCTTGCAGGGAAGGTTGCGATCGTGACCGGCGGCGGACGGGACATCGGCCGTGCCTGCGTTCTGAAACTGGCCGAGGCCGGAGCATCGGTCGCAATCAACTATCACAGCTCATCCACGGGTGCAGAGTCTGCGGTCCAGGAGATTACGGCTGCCGGCGGTCAGGCGATTGCCGTACAGGGCGACATGACCTCTGGCGCAGATGTGGACAGGCTGGTCTCAGAAACGATTGCCGCCTTCGGGCCCCGGATCGACATTCTTGTCCACGTGACCGGAGGGTTGGTGGCCCGAAAGACCCTGTCCGAGATGGACATGGACCATTGGCGTTACGTTATGGACCTGAACACCACTTCTTTTGCCCGTGCCGTTCAGTCGGTGTTGCCGCACATGAAAAAAGGTGGTGCGATCGTCGGGTTTGCCAGTCAGGCGGGTCGTGACGGGGGTGGTCCCGGCGCGGTTGCCTATGCGGCCTCGAAGGGGGCGGTCATGACGATGACACGTGGGCTGGCCAAGGAACTGGGCCCCGACATCCGGGTCAATTCGGTTTGCCCGGGCATGATCGACACAGATTTCCACAATGTCTTCACCAAAACCGAAGTCCGAACCAACGTGGCCAGCGCCACACCGCTGAAACGCGAAGGAACGTCAGAGGATGTGGCAAACCTCGTCGCGTTTCTGGCCTCGGACGCCGCCGCATTCATTTCGGGCGCGAACATCGACATCAACGGAGGCCTGCTCTTTTCATAGCCGGCTTCGACCGATCACCAAAAACATCTGTCTGCTTCTAGGGAGGAAAGCATGAACACCAAACTTACAAAAACACTGATTGGCGCCGCAGCCATGATCGTCATGACCGGCAGCGCATCTTTGGCCGAGGATTGGCGCGGGTGGAACATCCACGCGGACGGCTACCCGAATACTGTCGCGATGGACAAATTCGCCGAACTGGTCACCGAAAAGACCGGCGGTGAAATCAACCTGCAAATGTTCCACGGCGGCACATTGGGCAGCCAGCCCGATGCGGTCGAACAGGTCCGCGCTGGCGCTCTGGAGGTCGGAAATTTCAACCTGGGTCCGATCGGACCGATTGTGGCCGAGGCAAATGTCGTTTCATTGCCCTTCATCTTCAAGGACGTCCCTCACATGTTCCGCGTTCTGGACAGCGAGGGCGGTGCCGCGATCGCGGCCGGTATGGCAGCCAAGGGTTTGACCCCGCTTGCCTGGTATGACGCCGGCGCCCGATCCTTCTACAACGGGACCAAGCCGATCAATACCCCGGCCGATGTCCAGGGCATGAAAGTGCGGGTCATGAACAACGATCTGTTCACCGGCATGATTGCCGAACTTGGCGGCAACCCGTCGCCCATGGCTTTCGCCGAGGTCTATCAGGCCCTGAAGACCGGGGTCGTCGATGGCGCCGAGAACAACTGGCCGTCCTACGAGTCGACCGGCCATTTCGAGGTTGCCGGCTATTACTCGCTGTCCCAGCACCTGATCATCCCTGAATGCGTGTGCGTCAACACCGACAAATTCAACGCCTTGTCGCCTGAACTGCAGGCCGCAGTCAGAGAGGCGGCGCAAGAGTCCGCCGAGTTGCAGCGGCAATTGTGGGCTGAGCGTGAAGCGGCCAGCCGCGCGGCGGTCGAGGCTGCGGGTGTGGTAGTGAACGAAGTGGCCGACAAAGCGCCGTTCCAGGCCGCGATGGCCCCGGTCTACGAGGCCTATTTCGCAACCAACCCTGACCTCCGCCCGTTGGTTGAAACCATCCAGGCGACCGAGTGATCGGACCGTATCGGATCTGATACCGTCCGGCCCTGCCAATGCGGGGCCGGACATCTGATCAAGAGTTTCAGGCTTATGAGCAATACATCTACGCCCCCGTCCTCAGTGCGCACTATGGTCAGGATCCTCGACCGCATCGCCGATGCATGCCGGATCGTGACCGGTGTCGCGCTGGTCGTGGTCACCATCATATTCGGCTGGCTCGTCTTCGGCCGCTACGTCCTGAACGCAACGCCAACGTGGGTCGAGCAGGTCGCCCTGTTGCTGGTCATGACGATCGCGTTCATCGGCGCGGCGGTTGGTGTGCACGACAACACGCATTTGTCCGTGTCCCTCGTGCGCTCGGCCGTTCCGCGGCGAGTCAGGACGGCTCTGGTCGTTTGCACGGATGTGATCATGGCCGGATTCGGTGCTCTGATGCTGGTGTTCGGGGCGCGGCTTACGATGTTCAAATGGGGGTCGCTCATTCCCTTGATCCAGGTTCCCGAAGGCTTGCGGTCATTGCCCCTGACCATTGGCGGGGGCCTTATCCTTGTGTTTTCCGTTGGTCACCTGATCCGCCTCTGCGTCGGTTTTGACGAGCGAAAAGACAGCATCGAATAGAGGCGGATCATGGGAATTCTTCTTTTGCTTGGCGTCTTCGCCCTGTGTGTACTGATCGGAACACCCGTGGCCTTCGCCTTGGGCATTGCCGCCATCTCGGCCTTCTGGTTCGAAGGTTTGCCGCTGATGATCGGGTTCCAGCGGATCATCTCGGGCATCAACGTTTTCTCGTTGATGGCAATCCCGTTTTTCATCTTCGCCGGTGAACTGATGTTCCACGGCGGGATCGCCATGCGTCTGGTGCGGTTCGCGTCAGCCGCGGTCGGCGCCGTTCGTGGGGGCTTGGGCATCGTGAATGTGTTTTCGTCGATGTTGTTTGGTGGGATTTCCGGATCGGCCATTGCTGATATCTCTGCACTGGGTTCCATCCTGGTTCCCGTGATGAAAGAAAAAGGCTACGACGCGGACTATGCGGTCAATGTGACGGTCACGTCGTCGATCGCAGGGATCATCATCCCTCCCAGCCACAACATGATCATCTTCGCCATTGCAGCGGGGGGCGGCATTTCGATCTCGAAGCTTTTCCTTGCGGGCGTAGTTCCGGGCGTGTTGATGTGCCTCTGCCTAGCCGTCGCCGCGTATCTTGTTGCGGTGCGCCGAGGGTATCAGGCCGAAACCTTTCCGGGCTGGAAGGCTCTGGTCATCAGCTTTCTCAGCGCGATCCCCGGGCTGCTGACTGCCGTGATCATCGTCGGAGGTGTCCTGTCAGGCATCTTCACGGTCACTGAATCCGGGGCGTTCGGCGCAATCTATGCCTTTGTCGTCACGCTCGTGGTCTACCGGAGTATCACTTGGGACAAGTTCTGCATCGCGGTTGCGTCGGCCGTACGCACGACGGCCATGGTCATGATCCTGATCGCCTGCGCGGGTGCCTTTGCCTATATGCTGACCTTCTACAGAGTGCCGGACAAAACGGTGGATCTTCTGACAGGCCTGACGGAAAACCCGATCCTTATCCTGCTGATGATCAATGCGGTCTTGTTGCTTCTGGGCATGATCATGGACATGGCGGCCCTGATCCTGATCTGCACGCCGATCTTCCTGCCGGTTGCCAACAGCCTTGGCATTGATCCCCTGCAGTTCGGAATGATCTTGCTGGTGAATCTGGGCCTGGGACTGTGCACCCCTCCGGTTGGCTCCTGCCTGTTTGTCGGCTGCGCCGTTGGCAAACTGCCGATGGAAAAGGCGGTTCGGACGATATGGCCCTTTTACCTGGCAATTCTGGTCGCTCTGATGCTGATCACCTTTGTGCCCGCGATCTCGCTGACCCTGCCAGGGTTGCTTGGTTAGAAGCGGCGAGCAGGCAAAAATTCGGGCGCAACCTGTGTAAGGTTGCGCCCATTTCCAACTCTGGCGGCAACGGCAGAAACACCTGCGGTCGGTGCCGGAAGCCAAGCGTCAAAGGCGCCGCCACACGGTGATACCAGTACAAACGCCGTTGGATCCCTGCTTTAGGCGTCCCTGACCACATTATGCTCGGACATCGCGCCAGGAACGGTAACGTTTCGTCCATCGCTTCGCCCGCATCTGATTTCGCATCAGCGCGAGAAATGCCGAGTGAGGTACTTTCGGTGGCTTGCCATTTGCCAGTCGTTCAAGCTGGAAATACGCCAGCACCATCGAGGCGAACCCCGCCAGCCTTTTGTTTTTCCAAGACACTTCCGGGATATTGACCGACTCTGATTTGCCATTCCGCCAGTTTTCGACAAGATCAGGTTCAAACGCCATCGCGCGAGCCACTCCCAGAACCGAGACGCCAATCCCGCCCCGGTTGTTGGCCAATGCATCCTCGGCAACAGCCCGAGAGCGAATGCCGCCGGTCACCATGATCGGCATTTTCGCGTCAGCAGCGATCTCCCGCGCGAAGTCTACAAAATAGGCTTCGCGCCGGGCCGTGCTGGAGCCATCCTCCTGCCTGCCCTGCATGGCCGGACTCTCATAGGAACCGCCGGACAATTCGACCAGATCAATAGCCATATCGCCAAGTTGGTTGACCACCCATTTGGCATCATCCTGCCCAAACCCACCTTTCTGAAAATCAGCCGAGTTCAGCTTCACCGAAACGGTGAAACTCTTGGACACGCTGGCACGGATCGCGCGAACGACCTCAAACAGAAAACGCGCCCTATTCTCCAAAGTGCCGCCCCAATGGTCGGTACGGCGATTGGTCAAGGGCGATAGAAACTGGCTGATAAGATAGCCGTGGGCGGCATGTATCTGAACGCCGTCAAATCCTGCTTCTTCGGGTAACGCGGCTGTTCGAGCAAAACGGGCAACCAGGTCTTGAATTTCGGCCTCGGTCAGGGCCCGCGGCGGGTTGAAGTTTTTGGACATGCCGGGGATCTCGACCGGAACGTCGGAGGCCGACACCGTTTCCTCTCCGAGGCTCGCCAGGACCTGACGACCGGGATGATTGATCTGCATCCAGATTGCTCCGCCGCGCATCTGCCCTGCCTCGGCCCATTCCCGGAAAGGCGCAAGATCAGTTCCGTCTTCCAGAACCACGCTGGCGGGGCCGGACAGCGCATCAGCCGAGACCATTACATTTCCAGTGATCAACAGGCCCGCGCCGCCCGCGGCCCAGCGGCGGTAAAGCCGGTGAATTTTCTCGTCTGGCACCTGCCCGAAAGCCGCCAGACTTTCTTCCATTGCAGCTTTTGCCAGACGGTTTCTGAGAACCGCGCCATTTGGCAATGTGAGCGGTTCGAACAGCGGTGAAACAGTCATCTTGGGATCCTTTTCTTCTCGATCCCAGGTGATATAAACCTTCGACAATGGTTGAAGGTCAAGGGCATGAAGATCGGAAAATTGGCAGAAGCCACGGGCGTGTCAGCGTCAAGCATTCGGTTCTACGAAAAACACGGCCTGATCCCACCGCCCGAGCGTCTGGAGAACGGTTATCGCGACTATCCCGACGCAATGATTTCTCGTATCAAAACCATCGCAATGAGCAAGTCGCTTGGCTTTTCTCTGTCGGAAATCAAGCGCTTCCTTCCGGAAGACCCGGAAAACACTATCCCGCGGCCCGAGGTGATCGCGAACCTAAAAAGCAAGTTGGCCGATGTGGATCAAAAGATCAAAGACCTGCACGGGATTCGCCGCGACCTGGACCAGATGATCGCCTATCTGAGTGACCCTGAGTCAAATGGCTGCTGAGGGTCTGGCAGCCTGAAACCTGCGCCCTGCGGGAGCACAAGACTTCGCTCCTCAGGCTTCGTATGCCGGAAGCTTTGACAGGGCGACCTTCAGCGCATCGCCCCACCCTTCGGATATGGTCCGAAAGTACTGATCGTCAGGCTCGAACCTTGAACGCGTGCCGGCCGTAAGGCTGTCTTCCTCATAAAGCAGCAGATCAAGCGGTGCACCGACGGACAAATTGGCCTTGATCGTTGAATCGAAACTGACCAGCAACAGCTTTACCGTTTCGGAAAAGCTCATGTCCGGATCAAACGCACGTACCAGTATGGGGCGGCCGTACTTCGTCTCACCGATCTGAAAGAACGGGGTATCCTCACCGGCCTCGATGAAATTGCCCTCGGGATAGATCAGAAACAGGCGCGACGGGCCGCCTTTGATCTGCCCCCCCAGGATCAGGGTCGCGTGAAAGGCGCTGTCTGCCTGTTGGCCCGCTCGGGAATGCCCCTCGATGACGTCGTTCAGCGTCGCCGCAACCAATTGGGCGACCTGAAACATCGTCGGCGCTTCAAGGATCGACGGCGACCGGTCTTCCGGTGCTTTTGTACGTTCTTCCAGCAGGCTTATGGTGGCTTGGGTGGTCGCCAAATTGCCAGCCGTCAACAAGGTGATCGAACGGTCGCCTTCGACGGTCCAATTGAACATCTTGTTGAAGGTGGACACGTTGTCGACACCTGCATTCGTGCGCGTGTCCGACATGAAAACCAGTCCGCGGTTCAGCCGCATGCCCACAGCATAGGTCATCAGGTTCTCCGTTACTGCTGTGCGACCTGCAATTGAACCGTCAACTGCTCGCCCGCTGCCCCAATTCTGTTTCCTATTACCGGGGCCGCCTGGGCATAGTCCAGACCGGTTGCGACACGCACGTATCTGTCATCGGGTGAAATCCCGTTGGACACGTCGAATCCAACCCAGCCAAGCCCGTCCAAATGAACCTCGGCCCACGCGTGAGTGGCATCCTGCAATTCGGTTTCGTTCATCATCAGGTAACCCGAGACGTAGCGGGCCGGCACACCGATCTTCCGCGCACAGGTGATGAACACATGCGCATGGTCCTGGCACACGCCGCGCCCGGCCTTGAGAGCGTCTTCTGCCCTCCAGTCCGGGTGCGAGCCTCCCACTTCGTAGGAGACCTGAGCCCGAACGCTTTCGGACAGGGCATGCATCCGCTCAAGCGGCTCACCATCCGGCAAAGCGGCAATCACGTCTGCAACACCCTTGCCCGGCGTTGTCAAAGGCGTGCTCCGCTGAAAAAGCCACAACGGCGTCGAGCCCTCGTGACGTCCCAACACACCATGCGTGTCTTCAACCTCGACAACACCTTCGGAGATTAATGAGATGCTTTGGGTATTCGCTTCGAAACTGATCAGTTCCACCGTGTTGCGATGGTAGTCCTCAAAGCTCAGCTCCTTGCGCCCCCCGGTCACTTCGGTGCTCCAAGAGAGGATATTCTGATTGCGGAAGGATTTGGGAGTTTTTCTCAGCTGCTGCAGGCCAAAGGGAACCGGCGCGTCGAAATCGTATCGTGTCTCGTGGCGAATATGCAGTTTCATTGGTCACTCATAGAACCGGTAGTCAACTTCAATCTGGCGGCTCAAGTCTCCGAGATCCTTCAAAAAATCCTGAATGTACTCGTGTAGCCCAAGGTCAAAGATATCGGAAATCTGCCGGTCGAGGTACTTCTCGGACAGCGCATTGGCCGCCGTAACCGACGGCCCCGCAAAGCCATAGTCTTTGCTGAGATAAGAAAGGTTCTCTTGGATTTTCCTGCAGCAGAAATGCAGGCTGCGTGGCATCCGCTGATCGAGGATCAGAAACTGAGCGATTTCCGACGGCCGGGTATTCTGGCCGTGGGTCATGCGATAGCCACCACCCGCACCCACGGACCGCAGGATGCTCTCCCATTGGATGTTGTCCAGTGACGAACCGACCGAAAAGGCCGTGGGTAGAAGAACATAGTACTTAACGTCCAGGATGCGCCCGGTATTGTCGGCCCGCTCGACAAACGTGCCGATCCGGGTGAAGTCGAAAATATCGTTGCGCAGCATGGTCCCTAGCGTCGCACCACGAACCAGAGCCGCCTGTTGACGAATAAGCTCCAGCGTCCCCGGCAGGTCTCTCTCGTTCACGCGGCGCTTCATGGCTTGATCAATCTGCATCCACGTGGCGTTCACTGCGCTCCAGACATCATGGGTCAATGCAGTTCGAACAAGGCGCGCGTTATCTCGCGCTTGCTTGATGACCGACTTGATCGAGGATGGATTGTCGGCATCACGCAACATCCAATCCACGGCATTGTCTTTTGAAATCTCATCATATTTGGCGCTGTATCCACCGAAAACGCCGGCTGTTTTCAGAACCGAGCCCCATTCCGCATCGGAATTCTTGGTCCGGGTCAGCGCCATCCTCTGACCTGTTTCAAGCAATCTGGCCGTGTTTTCCGCCCTCTCAAGATACCGGGACATCCAGAACAACCCGCCAGCAGTTTTTCCCAGCATGGTCAGTCCTCCAGAACCCAGGTGTCTTTGGTCCCGCCGCCTTGGCTTGAATTCACGACCAGGGACCCTTTTTTCAGCGCAACGCGCGTCAGGCCGCCGGGGGTGATCTCGATCCCATCCGGGGACACCAGAACAAACGGCCGCAGATCGACATGCCGGGGGGCAAGTCCCGAACGGGCGAAGATCGGTACTGTCGAGAGAGACAATGTGGGCTGCGCGATATAGTTCGACGGCCGCGACTTGAGCTTGTCACGGAAGGCCGCAATCTCTTTCTTGCTGGCGGTCGGACCGATCAGCATCCCATAGCCGCCCGACCCGTGCACCTCTTTGACGACAAGATCGGACAGGTTGTCCAATACGTAGGAAAGCGACTCGGGGTCGCTGCAGCGCCACGTCGGAACGTTTTTGAGCAGGGGTTTCTCGCCCGTGTAGAACTCAACGATTTCAGGCATGTAGGAATAGATCGCCTTGTCATCGGCAATGCCCGTGCCCGGCGCGTTGGCGATCGTGATGCCCCCGGCCCGATAGACGTCCAGAATGCCAGGAACGCCCAGCGCGCTGTCCGGGTTGAAATTCAGCGGGTCCAGGAAATCGTCGTCAACCCGGCGGTAAAGAACGTCGATTGGTTTGTAACCACGCGTGGTGCGCATGCAGACGCGCCCATCGACAACCCGCAGGTCGTGGCCCTCGACCAGTTCCACGGCCATCTGATCGGCCAGAAACGCATGTTCAAAATAGGCTGAATTGTAGATCCCCGGAGTCAATACCGCGACGGTCGGCTCGCCGTCCGCGCAGGCCGGCGCACTGGCCGCAAGCGAGCGTCTCAGATTGCGGGGGTAATCGGATACATTGCGCACATTCGTGGCGCTGAAAAGCTCGGGGAACATCTTCAGCATCGTTTCCCGGTTTTCGAGCATGTAGCTGACCCCGGACGGCGTGCGGGCGTTGTCTTCCAACACGAAGAACTCATCCGGCCCGGTACGCACCAGATCAACGCCAACCACATGGGTGTAGACCTGCCCCGGCGGTGAGACACCCAGCATCTGCGGCAGGAAGGCTTCGTTGCTGGCAATCATCTCTGCCGGCACGCGACCGGCACGCACGATTTCCTGACGGTGATAGATGTCGTGAAGAAACGCATTGATCGCCCGAACCCGTTGTTCGATACCGCGCTCCAGACGTTGCCATTCGCGCCCTGAAATCACGCGCGGAACGATATCAAATGGGATCAAGCGTTCTTCGGCCTCGGTCTTGCCGTAGACGTTGAAAGTGATCCCCGTCAGCCTGAATACTTCCTCGGCTTCGCGCTGTTTGGCCCTCAGCCGTGAGACATCTTCCGCATTGAACCAACGTCCAATCTCTTCGTAAGGACCTCTGAGAGATCCGTCGCCGTTGAACATCTCATCAAAATACTCGCTCATACGAGAAGTGTGACGATCAATTCAAACTTTGCAAGTTGTACGGGCTTTTCCAGTTGGCGGCCTACCAAGAAATGCACAGTTTTCGAGCGAACAGCAGCCCGGCCGTCGATGACGAAACTTGTTTTGGGTGCAGCAAAAATCATCGCCGCCACTCTACCGGCTTCTGGCTTCAATGACGTGCAGCCACCAAAGCAATCCTCGAAAGCAATCAGGGGCTACGGCTCCGCCTGAGAACCGACTAGGTGCCCACCGCATCCAGCAGCGCGCCCCGGACTGCGTCTACCATTCTGGCACGGGGTGACATTGCCACACTCGCAAGACCGACGATGCGTCGGGGTCCGAACTGCTCCAGAGGAATTTTTCTGAGCCGCAAATGGTCATAAGACGCCAGACGATTGTCAGGTATGATCGAGACTCCGAGTTCAGCGGCGACCATGCTTGATATTGCCTCGAGGCCTTCAAGCTCCATGGCGTCTTTGACTTCTATGCCCATCCTTTGCAACCAGGTCTCGATCTGCCTCCCCACAACCGCGTCGCGAGTGAACCGAATAAACGGCAACGCGCCGAGCAGTTCTTCGGGAGAAAGGTCCGGAGTATTTTCCGAGACGAGCAGGACCAGTTTCTCGGTCACGATTTCCGAGAACTCCAGCGACTTCGGCAGGATATCCGGGCGTGAGATGATTGCTGCGTGAACCTGCTTGCGGTCCAGCTGCAACAGCAGTTGATTGGTCAAGCCCGGAACAAGTCTGACACGCACGTCAGGATGTTCTGACTTCAGCCTTGATAACGCAGCAGGCACCAAACCCGTCAAAGTCGTTGGAACTGCACCCAAGATTATCTCGCCGGCAAGTTCCTTGTCTGATCTCACCTTGTCGGTCAGGCCGTCATAGGCGGCGACGACCGCCGCCGCTTCTTCAACAAGCATGAGCCCCGCACTGGTCAGTTTGGGTGTCTTCGCCGACCGGTCAAACAAGTCGAGCCCCCACATGACTTCAAGGTTCCGCATCTGATGGCTTACCGCCGACGGCGTCAGATGCTCGGCCTCCGATGCGGCTCGAAAGCTTCCATGCCGATGTATTGCGATCAGAGTTCGCAACGCTCGAATGCTCATCTCAAAGACCTCGCCACCTTTGTCCGGGTCCACAATAGGTGAGAGATTTTCACCGATGGATCAAATCATTTTCGTTTTTGTTCACATTTTTTGATCTGTACCCTGCGCGAAACATGCTCAATGAAACAGCGCCCCGAGGTCCCCATGGTTGCCCCAAAGTCCAACACCTACACGTCCATCGTTGCCAAGCCTTTCGCCCCGAACCTCGGGGCCGAGATCTATGGGGTCGATTTGAGCCAGCCTGTGCCCGACGAACAGTTCGCCGAAATCCGCGATGCCTTTCACACCTATCAGGTTCTGTTCTTCAAAGAGCAGAAAGAGATACCGCCTGCGCAGCACATCGAGTTTGGGAAACGCTTCGGGCCGCTCCACGCACACCCCGCAGCCCCAACGATGGAAGGGTATCCGGAGATATTCGAGATCCATGCCACCAAGAATTCAAAGGTGGCCAACGGTGAGTTCTGGCACTCGGACGTGTCATGTGATGAAACGCCCCCATTGGGTACAATGCTTCAAATCCACATTGCCCCGCCTTGCGGCGGGGACACCATGTTCAGCGATATGTATGCGGCTTACGACGATCTGTCCGAACCGATCAAAAGCATGCTCGACGGCCTGTCCGCCCTCCACAGGTCCGAGCACATATACAAGGGCCGGTACAGCGACCGGGGCCAAAAGGACGCCGATATTGATTGCCCCGAAGCAATTCATCCGATCATCAGAACTCACCCCGAGACAGGACGAAAATCGCTGTTCGTCAACCGAACGTTCACAACGAAGATTATCGGCTTGTCGGACAAGGAAAGTGAGGCGATCCTCAACATGCTTTTCGAGCATGCCGAACAGATCAACTATCAAATCAGGTTCCGGTGGTCGCTCAACGATATGGCGTTTTGGGACAATCGTTGCTGTATGCATCGCGCCATCTGGGACTATTGGCCCGCGGAACGAAAGGGGCGGCGTGTAACCGTGAAAGGCGACCGACCCGTCTAGTTCTGACGGGACGGGATTTCTGGGTCGAAGAAACCATTTTGGGAGCGCGAAGTGCGAGCTGCAGTCGTCAGAGAGTTCAACGAGGACCTTTCGATTGAAACGGTCCCGGACCCAACCTGCCCCGACAACGGAGTGGTCTTGGAGGTCGCCGCCTGCGGCGTGTGCCGCTCGGACTACCACGGCTGGTCCGGTGCCCACCCGAAAGTTCAAAACGGCTCCATCCTAGGGCACGAATACTGTGGCACCGTGGTCGAGGCCGGGTCCAATGCGAAACACAAAGTGGGTGATCGCCTCATCGCCCCATTCATCCTGGGCTGCGGCAGTTGCCATGCCTGTCAAACCGGAGTGTCGAATACCTGCGCCAACCAGATCGTTCCCGGATTTGGCGCACCGGGCGCCTATGCGGAATATGTTGCGGTGCCCTTCGACCATAACTTGGTTCACCTGCCAGACACACTCTCCCCTGCCCTCGCCGCCGGCCTGGGCTGCCGCGTCACCACCGCATGGCATGCTTTGACGGACCGAGCAGATGTTGCTGCGGGCGAATGGGTTGCCGTCCATGGAACCGGTGGAATTGGTCTTTCCGTTCTCTTGCTTGCGAAAATGTTGGGATGCCGGGTTGTCGTGGTGGATGTGGTCGATGAGAAACTCGAGCACGCAAAACTCCACGGCGCGGACGCGACGGTCAATGCATCCAAAGAGGATGCGGCGACCGCGATCCTGGATATCACCGGTGGAGGAGCGCAGGTTTCCATCGAAGCTCTGGGCATCGAAACAACGACGAACGCTTCGCTGGAGTGCCTCGCGATCTTGGGCCGTCATGTACAGATTGGGATGCCGTCGGGTGAAGGTTGGATGCGCATGAACATGCGCGCGATATATTCCAAACAGCTCTCGGTTTTTGGCACCCGGGGCATGCCGTCCTGGAAGTACCCGCGTCTGCTTGGACTGATCGAGCGGGGTAACGTTGACATACAGCCGATGGTGGCCCGAGAGGTCCGCCTTGAGGATGCCAGCGGTGAGCTTCGCGCGATGCGTGGCCCGACCTCGCCCGGCACCGCCGTAATCACAAGTTTTCGACCTTGATTGGGTGTCTGTGCCTTGCAGGATGCACGCGGACCCAAATAGTTAAAGTATTTAAAAATAATAACTTAAGGCGAGTAACGTCGTTTGCCCGGGCTGTCGCCACACACACGCCAAAACACTGTTCCCGAAAAATATTGTGAAGCCGTTTCAACAAGAAAAGCCCGCCCAAACAGTTTTGGTCGGTCCAGGCGGGCTTGCCTATCAGAGAATGAAATCACCTTCGTCTAGGCTGCTGGCGCGGACGCCGAACAACGAGATTTCCGTGTCTCCCAAATCGATCTTGGTCTTGAAGAAACGGCCGCTGATCGCATCCTCGACTTCCTCGTAATCTGTGAAGCCATATGCGCTGAGGTCGATCTTGTCGCGACCTGCGCGAAAGCCGAACACAGTGTCATGACCGCCGCCTTGTTCGAAGACGAAGCTGTCGGAGCCCGAGCCGCCGATGAGTTTGTCGTTTCCGCCACCGCCAGAAATTTCGTCATTTCCACGGCCGCCGAAGATGATGTCGTTTCCACCCTCGCCGTTCAGGGTGTCGTCACCCTTACCGCCGAAAACTTTGTCCCGACCGTCACCGGCGAGAACCAGATCGTCACCACTTCCTGCGAAAACGATATCGTTGCCGCCTTTGGCATCGATCAGGTCATTGTCCCGACCTGTTCGGATAACTTCGCGACCGTCGTCTCCGATGACGAAATCGACTGCCCCTGAACCGTCAGATTGCAGCAGATCGGCGGGCAGCAGAACGCCGTTCAATACATGGATCACACCGTTCGACGCCTGAATGTCGGTCGCGATGAGGCTTGGATCCTGAACGTCCGGATCGGCATCGACCAGGGTAAGGGTCTCGGCATCCACACCAATCGTTCCACCCTGGAGCGTTTCGATTTCCTCAGACGCCAGAACCTGGCTGGCCTGCAGGCTTTCACCCGAGACATGGTAGGTCAGCACCGTCGTCAACAGCTCGATGGGATCGTTTCCGCCGTTGAGCAAACGCAGTGCGTCAACAAGGTATGCAAATGCCCCGCCCTCATCACTGCCTTCGTATCCCAGCGAGTTCGAGAGCGCGATAAACGCGTCATCGGTCGGCGCGAAGGCGGTAAGGTCGGCATTCGGGTCATTCAGGGCGCCCGCCAGATCAGCCGCGATAAGAGCTTCTCGAAGAATGTCGAAATCACCCCCGTTTTCGTCAAAACCGGATGCGCCGCTTACCGCAAGAACGGTTTCCGTAATCGTCGGGGCGTCATTGCCTGGCAGATCGATCGGCAGCAGAACGCGATCAATCACGTGGACCACGCCATTGTCCGCCAAGATGTCTGTCTGCACCAGCGACGGATTGATGAGGTCCGGCTCCAGATCGCCAAGTGTCGGCAGTTCGGACGCGTCGATCACTCCGCCCTGAAGTGAGGTCACCGAACCCGCCGACGCAATCTCGGACGACCCTTGGGTGCCTGCTGCAACATGATAGGTGACGATCGTCTCAAGCAGCGTTGCGGTTTCCACCGGATCTTCGTTCAGAGAGGTCAGAAATGCGGTTACGGCTGCGGTGTCAGTAACGTCGCCCGCAAAACCCAGATCAGCTGCAAGCTGCCCGAATGCCGCGTTTGTCGGGGCAAAAACCGTGTAGGTCGCAGAAGGGTCACCGGCAGTTCCACTGAGGACACCAAGGTAGTCAGTCCCCTTCTGGTCATCGATAAAACCTATTGCTGCGACAAGAATGCTAAAGCTTGGATTTCCTGCGGCAATTCCTGCAATTGTCGTCATATTTTCCTCCACCTGAGATTTGCAAGCCAACGATTGGCTTACCGCTGGTACGGAGCGCACAGGCCGTTCGGATCAAATATTTCTGAACCACGATATGTCCCCGGCGGTACCGTGTGGATCGTTCCCGCGCCCACTGAGGCCGAAACCAAAAAAGAAATCCAACCGGGTCAGATCAGCGTATCGGTCATCAGTTGAGATCAAAGGTGACGGCCAATGGGAAAACCCAAATTCGTAGTCGAGACGGGGCGTCAGGAACTTCGCGAAGTGCGTCGAGAAAGCTGGCGGCTGTACGTTTTTGTCGGTGTTCTCAGTTGCTTCACCAACCTTCTGATGCTGACCGGGCCATTGTATATGCTGCAGGTATACGACCGGGTTTTGGGCAGCCGATCGGTGGAAACGCTGGTCGCTCTCTCGGTGCTTGTTGCGTTCTTGTACGGCATTCTGGGCCTGCTTGAATATGCTCGGGGGAGGATTTTCGGACGCGTCGCGGCCCGATTCCAGGCGCGGCTTGACCGTCGGGTATTCGAGGCGGTGCAGCGCAAAGCCTCGGTCGCTCCGGACGATCAAACGGAAACCGGCCTGCGCGATCTTGAGGCTGTTCAGCGGCTTTTGTCTTCTCCGGTTCCAATGGCCTTTTTTGACGTGTTTTGGACGCCCGTTTTCCTTTTGGGCATCTGGATATTCCACCCTTGGCTTGGTGCTGTCGCTGCGCTGGGTGGCTTGGTCATCTTGGCACTGACCGGCTTGAACCGAGTCTTTTCGGCACGCCCCATGTCGAACGCCAGCCGTGCTGTCGCCTCGTCCGAAGCGATGTCCAACCAGTTGCGGAACGAAGCCGAAATAGTTGAGGCGATGGGTATGCGCGATGCGACCTATACGCGGTGGAAGACCTTGCGCGACCGGGCGCTGAAGGAGCAGATCCGCTCGGCAGATGTAAGTGGCAGCTTTGCCAACGTAACAAAGACTTTCCGGTTGTTTTTGCAGTCGGCCATCCTTGGTGTAGGTGCATTTCTTGTGCTTCAGGGGGAACTGACTGCAGGCGCAATGATTGCCAGCTCAATCCTGCTGGGCCGGGCGCTGGCACCGATGGAGCAGCTTGTGGCGCAATGGCAGTTGGTTCAGACCGCAAAAAGAGGCTGGGACAATCTGGCCGAACTGCTCGGCACCGTACCGCCCGAACGTGTGAATACGCGACTGCCGAAACCCAAAGCCAAGTTGGTTGTTCAAAACCTGACCGTCTTTCCGCCGAACTCACGGCAAGCCGCTCTGAAATCCGTTTCGTTCAGCGTGAACCCAGGCGAAGCAGTTGGCTTGATTGGATCATCCGGCGCGGGGAAGTCCACACTCGCCAGATCCTTGACTGGCGTATGGCGTCCGCACAGCGGCACAATCCGACTGGATGGCGCCGCGCTGGATCAATACGGCTCGACCGAACTTGGCAGCCTTATCGGCTATCTTCCGCAGCGGTTTCAGCTGTTCGACGGCACCATTGCCGAAAACATTGCCCGAATGGCGCCCGAGCCGGACGATGCCGCCGTCGTGGCAGCCGCAAAGAAAGCAGATGCGCATGAGATGATACTGCGGCTCGCTGATGGCTACGACACCTACGTATCGGCGAACGGAGGGCAACTGTCCGGTGGTCAGATGCAACGTATCGGCCTTGCCCGCGCCATGTACGGAGACCCCGTGCTGCTCGTGCTGGACGAACCAAATTCAAACCTCGACGTGGAAGGCAGTGCCGCGGTCAATCGCGCAATTGAAGAGTTCAAGGCAAACGGAAAATCCGTGTTGATCGTGGCTCATCGACCGGCCGCAATCCAGGAATGCGACAAGCTGATAATGCTGGAA
Source organism: Ruegeria sp. BJ5 (assembly GCF_056537865.1). Lineage (NCBI taxonomy): Bacteria > Pseudomonadati > Pseudomonadota > Alphaproteobacteria > Rhodobacterales > Roseobacteraceae > Ruegeria > Ruegeria sp. BJ5. The sequence continues at coordinate 54,348 of NZ_JBQFSH010000001.1, read as the reverse complement.
AACGGCACCGTCCGGGACTTCGGCGCCAAGAAAGACGTGCTTCGGAAACTCGTTATCAACCACGAACAAATCGCAAAAACCGCCAGACAGGGAGGCCTGAAATGAAACCGGAACGGTCCGACGTAAACTCGTCCCCTTCCTGGTCAGCGCGCGGACCAGTGCTCGTGGGTCTCGTGGGTCTGATGCTGTTGCTTGGGGGCTTTGGGTATTGGTCCTTCACGACCAATATTGCCGGGGCAATCGTTGCCAGCGGTCGAATTGAAGTCGATCAAAATCAACAGGTTGTGGAACACCCGGATGGCGGCGTGGTGGCCGAGATACTTGTCGACGAAGGGTCCTTGGTCGAGGCCGGTGACGTCCTGATCAAGCTGGCATCCAATGACCTTGCTACCAAATTGGCGATCGCCGAAAAAGAGCTTTACGAACTCATGGCCCGCCGTGGTCGTCTTGAGGCGGAAAGAGACGGAACCGAAGAAATCCGATTTGATCCCATACTTCAGCAAGCCGCATCTTTGGACATCGACATCGCGGACTTGGTCTATGGGCAGGAACGATTGTTTGTGGCGCGCAAGGAATCCATCGCGCAGGAGATTGATCAGCAACTCAAAAGAGTTGGTCAGATCGACAGTCAGATTGTCGGGATTGATGCTCAAAAACTGGCGCTTGCCACCCAGCTGGACCTGATACGAAAGGAACTGACGGATCAGGAATCCTTGTTTGAACGCGGATTGGCCCCCGCATCCCGCGTTCTGTCATTGCAACGGGAAGAAGCACGCTTGAGCGGCACGATGGGTGATCTGACTGCCCGTATCGCGGAATCCGAGGGGCGAAAGACCGAAATCGAGATTCAAATCCTCAAGTTGCAAAGCAAACGCCGCGAAGATGCCATTACCCGCCTCAGGGACCTGCGGTATCGGGAACTGGAATTACGCGAGGAAACGACGAATATCGCAGAGCGTATCGCCAACCTTGAAATCACGGCGCCGGTCTCTGGGGTCGTACATGGATTGAACATCTTCAGCCTTGGCGCGGTTGTGAAACCGGCTGAACCGGTATTGCACCTCGTTCCGCAGGATCGTCCGCTGATCATAAGTGCCCGCGTCGACCCCATTCACGTTGACCAGATGTTCGTCGGACAAGAAGTCGTTTTGCGCTTTTCGGCCATGGATCAGCGCAAGACGCCCGAATTGACAGGACGGGTCACCCTGGTTTCTGCGGATGCGTTCGAGGAAGCTTCGACAAACCAGACCTACTACACGGCCGAGATCGCACTGAATGCCGGCGAGCAGAAAAAACTGCCCGCGGAAACACCTCTGGTTCCTGGAATGCCGGTCGAAACCTTCATACGGACGCAGGACAGAACACCGATTGCCTACCTGATCAAACCGTTCAGCGACTACTTTGCGAAAGCGTTTCGTGAGACTTGAGTGTGGGCCCTTTGCCGACGTCAAATCAAGCCACGAGCGATTCACATAGGTCTTTCCGGCCCTGCGCGGGAAACACGTGCGCTTAGACCGGCACGAAGATAAACCCGCTTGGCTCTTGAATAAACGCCAATGAAACTTCAACAGCTCGAACTCGGCTGTTTCCTGCAGAGCGCCCTGCCGCCTGCAGTGCCCATCACTCAAGAAAGTCGGAGACCAGAAGCTGGAATAGTTCAGTTTTCTCGGGATGAACCGCATGGGCGCAACCCGGCACGACCGCAAGCGAGGTCTTGGAGATTTCTTGCCAAAGCAACTGAGTCTGACTCCACGGATAAGTCCGATCCCGATCGCCCCAAAGCACAAGTGTTTCCTGCCGGATTTGGCTGAGGTTCTGCTCTCCGGACCAAGAGTACATCGCGTCCAGGCCAGCGTTTGTTGCAGCCAGTTTGCTTTGCGCGGCGACGGCGGCGCAGTGCTCAAACCCTTGTGCGGCTTCACGATCCAGAAACCAAGTTGCAGCGATCCGATGGGCGGTTGCGGCGGGGCCGTCCTCTGCCGCACGCTTCTTACTTTCCTCAATGGTCTCGAACCGCCCGGGCAAAACGCCAATCGCGCCGGTTGCGTACAGCACCAACCGGTCCACCCTTTCAAAATCCCGCCGGGCGATTTCCTGAGCGATCATGCCGCCCATCGAATGCCCCAGAAGATGATACACCCCCAGCCTGAGGCTGCGGAGGTGCTGGATCACCCAATCCGCCCTGCGGAAGGGCGCCCGAACACTGCTCAGTTGGCGTTGCAACTTCTGCGCTTCCCACTGAGTAGACAGTCTTTGGTCACCGACAGGCTTTCTCGATCAACGCAATAGGTCAGTATGCACCCGCACAGGCGATGATACAGGACACTCGGCAGCCATCCGTTGAAGTCGGTTCAACTTCTGCAGCGCGACCCAACCGGAGCGTTTGATCGTCCAGCCACGCATTGCTATAACCACGTTGTCCGCAGAATTTCCGACGGCATCAACGCTACAGATCGAACGTTCTAATACCCGGATCGATGAGCGACGAGACCTGGCTCACTCAGACGGCATTTGCGCCGTTGGTGTCGACATGGAAATCGCTCGTTCCTCATCCGTCATATCTTCGGCAATCCCGTCAAACAGCGGTGTCGAAAGATACCGCTCGCCTGTGTCGGGCAGCATCACCAGCATCACCGATCCGTCCGGGGCGCTTTTGGCCACTTCCATTGCGATGGCAAATGTGGATCCCCCTGAGATTCCGGTGAAGATCCCCTCCTCTGCGGCCAGACGCCTGGACCAGGCAATACCATCCGCTCCGGCGACAGGGAGCAGTTTATCATAATATGCATTGTCCAGAGCTTCCTGAAGCACATACGGGATGAAGTCGGGCGTCCAGCCCTGAATGGGATGCGGCTCGAAGGCCGGATGGCTCTCAGTGGGCTGATGGGCCTCGTTGCGGGTGTTCACGTAGCCAGACCCGACAATCGCAGCGTTTGCAGGTTCGGTAAGGATAATCTTGGTGTCGGGGCGATCGCGCTTGAGCACGCGCGACACGCCCGAAACGGTACCGCCTGTTCCATAACCGGTGATCCAGTAATCCAGCCGCTCTCCTTCGAAATCGCTTAGTATTTCCCTCGCTGTCGTGGCCTCGTGGATGTCGGCATTGGCGCTTGTCTCGAATTGGCTGGCGAGAAACCAGCCATTTGCCTCGGCCAACTCCTTGGCCTTGGAGTACATCCCAAAACCCTTGAGCGCACGAGGCGTGAGCACAACCTTGGCCCCAAGAAACCGCATCAACCGGCGGCGTTCCACCGAGAAGCTGTCAGCCATAGTGACCACAAGCGGATAACCCTTTGCGGCACATACCATCGCAAGACCAATCCCGGTATTTCCCGAGGTAGCCTCGACGACCGTTTGCCCGGGTTTAAGCCGACCTTCCCTTTCACCAGCTTCGATGATGTTCAGCGCAAGGCGGTCCTTGACCGAGCCCGCGGGGTTGAAGGCTTCAAACTTGACGTAGACCGTCACGTTGGCCGGCGCGATTTTGTTGATGCGAATGCACGGCGTGTTGCCGACCGTGTCCAAGACGCTGTCGTATAGACGGCCGCGCCCCGATGTGGTTCGAATTTCCATCTGCCCCTCCTACTTATCCACTTTTCTTCAAATGCGACGAAGACTGCCACAAGCGCGATGCAATTGATAGAACGTCGACAGCACAGCAGAAGAACGGACCTTCTCGAAGCACGAGCAAGTCAGACACGCGTGACCCAATTTCTTGATCGATTAGATTGCCCTAGAGTTGCCGCCATTAGGCTCAATCGTCTGGACCGCCGAGGGCCATTGAAGCGATTTGCCTGGAGATGACTGCCGCCTTCTGCATCGATAAACTTGCCCGTAAACCGGACGCGCTGACCTGGGCGCCTGACCGAACCTTCGAGAACGTGGCTCACTCCAAGCACTCGACCGATTTCCCGGATAGGGGGCGAGGTTGCGCGTCTCCGCTCTCACAGGCCCTCTCCGAAGCCACTAAAGCTGAGAGCCGATTGGCAAAATACTGAAAAATCCAGCTACGATATGATCCCATGCCGAACCGGTTGGTTCTGAGTCATATTCGAGAACTTCTCCGTTCTCGCCCCGGGTTCTCCATTTAAGTTGGCCAGCACTCTCCAGCGTCACATGATATGTATATGCTGGAAGCGCATCGTCCAAAGCACCCATGGTTTGTGCGGTCAGCGCCGGAGAGTCGATGAGAATGCCCATTTCCGTGTTGATGTTGACTGAACGAGGGTCCCAATTGAACGAACCGACAAACAGATATCGGTCATCGACAGCGAACGCTTTGGAATGAAGACCTGACCGAGATTGAGCCCAGTTTATTCCACGACGTTGGACCTGATAAGCGTCAGGCCGCAATTCATAAAGCTCGACCCCACCGCGCAGCAACGCCCGGCGTTTCTTGGCGTAGTGCGCATAGACTGGCGCTACGTCGTTTGAAGCAAGCGAGTTGGTTACGACTTTGACTTCGACACCTCGGTTTTCCAGTTCGGTCATCCACTTCACGCCGTTGTTGCGTGGCACGAAGTAGGCCGAAACGATATTGACCTCCCTGTCAGCACCTTCGAAGTAAGGCAGCAGTTGCGACGCGAGAATTGGATCTGAGTTATCAAGCCCTGCGGCTTTGGAAGGCGGGTCGGCGTAGAGTTTTGCAGGCACCCAATCCAAGGAAAGCGTGCCGTCTGCAAAGCTCTCCCTTGCAGATTTTCTGAGAGCTTCGCCGTACTGGGTCCGCTTTGCCGCCTCCACGAGCTCATTCAGTCTGCTTCGCGCTTGGCCAAGCGAAAATTCTTCAGGTTGCCCGACGACCACGCGGGCCGGAACCGCGAACTCACTGTTCCAATATTCGTCAAAACTTTTGGAAACTTCATTTACGACGGGACCGGCTGCCAGAACATCCAGATCCGCATAGTTCATTTCCTCCCGTGCCAGGAAGTACTCGGCGCCTATGTTCCGGCCACCGACAATTGTGAACACATTGTCTGCGGTCATCGACTTATTGTGCATTCTGCGATTGATCCGCTTGAAATCCGTGAGCCCGGCGATAATCAGGCTTTGATTGCGCCAGAAAGGATTGAACAGACGGATTTCAATATTCTCGTGGTAGTCCAATGCGGCTGTCATCGCGTCATATCCGGATGTGTCCATGTCATCCAAAAGCAAGCGAACACGTACGCCTCGGTCCGCCGCCTGCAAAAGACTGGCCGCAAAGAGATGACCTGTCGGGTCGTTATGCAAAAGGTAGTATTGAGCGTCGATCGATTGTTCAGCTGCTGCAGCGAGTAGAAGCCGTGACACCAAGGCTTGTTCACCGTCGCTGATCAATTTGACACCGGACCGGCCGTCTTTTGGGTCCCCAAGCCGGGTCGCCGCCTGCCCAAGTGCGTTGTTTGTCCTAGCCGAAAATGAAACCGAATTAACCTTCTCATATGTACGAACTTTCGGGGTACAAGCGACAAGAGCGAATGTGCAGAACGCACAAAACATGATTGTCCAAGGCTTCATCGACTTCCTCCGCTCGTCGCTCATAGGTGACTACGCCAAGAGGCACGATTGCAAGTATGTTCCGAGAAAGGTGGGGAGGTTTCTTGGAGTCGTGTCGTTCCAGAGGAATTGCGGCTCAAAGCCAGTCAGCCTGTCATACTAAAAAATTTGATCGCCTGACGAAGCACCCTGTCCAAAATCGCAAGGCAAACCGCAACCTCAGAAGCTCTGAATTTGGAATGTGCACAGAAGACAAGATATACGGGCGCGAAGTCAGGGTTCGTTCTATCGACGCGTTCTAAATAGCCCGAGCTATTGGGCAAACGGCCGATAGCTCCAATGAGAGGTCACAAAGCAATTCCGCGAAGGGCCACTTCGAGCCCAAAATTTCGATGCTGCAAAAAACAAACAAAAATTAGTGCACTGCTCCCCGGCATTGGACCGCCGAAAGCTGGATTTTTCCTGGACCAGTGCAGGCAGAGCAACTGGGGATCAGGCAAGCGGGAAATTAGGGTTGGCTTTCTTTGGCCGCACCGTAAACGAAGTCAAACAACGACGGCACAAGGGCGTCTAAACCAACCACAACACAAGGCAACACGCGACTGAACCTAGGGACAGGCTTCCGACAACCAGTTGCAAGTGGAAGCGAGATGCCGGTTGGGCGCTGTGCGCTTCCAATCGGGAATACACGCGGCGGGCGTTCATCCACGCTCCCCAATAGATCAGCAGCGAGATCAACACAAAAAGAGTGGCTGCGGCTTTCGCCAGCCACTCGGGCTCGACGGCGGAAAATACGGCCTTGAGGCCAAGGGCGATGGCCACGCATGCCATTCCGGTTCTCATCCATCCCGCAAATGTACGCTCATTTGCCAAAATGGTGCGGTCTTCAGCCCAGTCGGTCCGCTCTTCGGCCAAGTTTTGGCTTATTGTGTTTTTTTCAGACATTGCCGCCCTTTGGACTGGTCACCAGATCAGAATGTGCAGGCTTGCCGGTTTTTCGGCAAGCCTGCACAAGACCATAAACGCGCACACTTGGGTCGCAAAACGACACACGCGCCCGGTCACCCCGTCAGCTTGATTTCGAGATCGCCCGCAGCATCCACGCTGCCTGCTCATGAAATGCCGAACATTCGGTCGCCAGATCTTCGGTCACGACGTCTTTGCGGCTTCCTGCAAGCTCGGTCAGGGCGTGCAGGCGGTGCGCCACCCGCTCGTGATCAGCAGCCAGATCTTCGATCATTTCGGCGGCGGACAGGTCCCCTTCGCGATCGTTGATGGCCGAGAAATCCAGGATGTCGGACATCCGCGAGGGCGCCAGATGGCCCAGCGCGCGAATGCGTTCCGCGATCTCATCAGCGGCGGCGAACATGTTTTCGTACTGTTCTTCCGTCAGCTTGTGGATCGAATAGAACAGCGGGCCTTCCACGTTCCAGTGATACGCATGTGTCTTGAAAGTCAGCCGGTAGGTGTCGGCCAGAACATCAGCCAGACCCTTGGCCAAGGGCGCGGTGTCGCGCACGCCAGTCGAAACGGGGTTTTCGTTCGGGACAACGTTCAATGCGTCGGTCATGACAACTCCTTTTTTCTACTGGGGAAGAAACGCCCAAAGCCGGATATGGTTCCACTTTCGGCGGAAAAATCAGGTGACAGTCGGCATCCCGCCATCAGCCGAATAGTCAACCGACACCCGCAGCAGGGTTGGAACGGCGACGTCAGCCGCCGCCTGCAGCGCAGGAGCAAGTTTGCTGTGACTTTCGATATCGTGGTAGACCCAGCCAAAGGATCGGGCCAGCGACTCCCAATCGGGGTTGCCGAAGGAAAACTCGCGCGCACCAGGTTGTTTTTCGTCGATCAGACCATAGCCGTTGTCTTCCCAGACCAGAACGGTTACGGGCACGCACAACCGGGCCGCCGTCTCCATCTCCTGGACGTTCATCAGGAAATCCCCATCACCGCAAACGGCGATCACCCGACCCTCGTCCAACAGACGGGCCGCCTCGATCGCTCCGGGCAGCGCAAGGCCCATACCGGCCAGGCCGTTCGGAATGATGATTTGCCCCGCCCGGCGCGCTTGAACCTTGCTGGCGACCCAAAGTTTGTGCAGGCCAACGCCAGACAACAGAACGTCGCTTTCGCAAAGCGTTTCGGAAATCGCCTGACAAATGTCCGACGGCGCGACACAAGCGGCATCGGGAGGTGTTGGTCCACCTTCCAGCGAGGCGTCAATCCTCCGCTGGAGATCTTTGAACCAGCTTTGCGTGGGACGTTCGGCCGTGGCCTTCGCCAGAACGTCGATGCAGTGCGGAAGGTCGCCTGTCAGAGCGGCCTTTACCGGCCAGTCCACATCAACAGTCGAGGCCACGTCCGAGATCTCGAGAACCGGCTTCTTACCGCCTATCGAAATGTTCGAGGGTGGATATTCAACCGGGTCAAACCCGATGGCAATGATCAGGTCGCACAGGTCGAAGGCTTCAGACGCCAACTCCTTGCCCGGCTGACCGATCGAATGCAGCGAGAGCGGGTGCCCCGGAGGCAAAACGCCTTTGGCCATGAATGTCGTGACGACCGGGGCAGAAAGGCTTTCTGCAAGTGCCCGAACGTCGCTTGCGGTGCCGGATCGGATCACCCCGTGTCCCGCAAGGATCAAGGGCTTTTTCGCCTCGGCCAGCAGGCGCGCGGAACGGATGACCGCATCGGCCGCCGGTCGCACCTCGGCTGGCGGCGGCGCCACGAAAGGTTCGGCCAGAATCGGGACCTCGGCCAGATCTTCGGGCAGGGAAAGATGGACGGCTCCGGGTTTGTCGAGCTTGCTCAATCGCACGGCCTCGGCCACGACTTGGGGGATTTCATCCGCAACCATCAGCGTTCGGCTCAACTTGGTGACTGGCGCGAAGAGTGCTTCAAGATCGATGATCTGATGGCTTTCGCGGCCCAGCCTGGACCGCGCCCCCTGTCCCGTGAGGGCGATCAGCGGCACATGGTCAAGCGTAGCGTCAGCCACACCGGTGACAAGGTTGGTCGCTCCAGGTCCAAGCGTCGAAAGGCAAACCGCCGGGTTCCCCGTCAATCGACCGTGAACCGATGCCATGAACGCCGCCGACTGCTCGTGCCGGCACAGGACGAAGTCGATGCTCGACTGGTCGATTGCGGCGATCAGATCGGTTGTTTCCTCACCCGGAACACCGAATGCACAGGTCACGCCGTTGGCCTCGAGGCAGGCAATCAGCAATTCGGCGGCGGTTTGGGTATGGACGGCATCTTTCATGGGGCTTTGAACCTCGGGGTACTGTTTCAGGGAGTGCGGATGCGCCGGAGTTTACCCACGGATCAGCCGCAAGATCAGCGAACCGATGAACAGGACCAGAAAGATCACGAAAAGGACCTGTGCGATACCGGCCGAGGCCGATGCGATGCCGCCAAACCCGAAGATGCCAGCAACGATAGCAAGTGCGAAAAAGATCAGCGCCCAAGACAACATGGGATTTCCTTTCATTTTTGTGACTACTGACGGGTCAACGCTTGGAACCCCAGATTCGTTCCGGATCATTTTGGTGGAACCTTTGGCGACCGCCCGCGTTGGGTCGATGAAAGGAGATCTGACATGACACAGAAAACGGCGAAGAAGGCCCCTCAGGACACTCCCCATGTCGGGATGGCGGCGCGGATCGACGAAGCGGCCAAGGAGGCAAAATCAGCGTTGGAAGATGGCGTAACCGCAACGCGTGACACGTTGAAGACGGCGCGCGACGAGGCGCAAAAGCAGCTGACACAGACATCCGAGAAAAGTGCCGCATTCGTGCGCGAGAACCCGGGCTTGGCAATGGTCGGAGCGTTGGGCGTGGGTGTCCTGCTGGGCCTCGCGTTGCGCAAGGCGGACCGCGGTTAGAACACGCGGTACACCGCGACCGATATGGGCATCGAATACGTATTGCCGGCCATGCTCGGCTTGGGTTTGGCCGGTCTACTGATCTGGTTTTTCATCAGGAATCGCTGACAGCGCTATTCGTCAATGCCACGCCAACCAGCCCGCCATCCCAACGACCCAAAGCGCCTCAGCCGCGCTTTGGGTCTTCTTCTATTTCGGGTTTGATCTGGGCGTAGGCCAGCATCGTGAAGACAGCGGTTCCTCCGATGATGTTGCCGGCGAGAACGGGTAGGAAAAAGCTGAAAACGGCTGCGCCTACTGGCAACTGCCCCTGAAGCATCAGAACCGCCATTTCCACCGATCCGGCAACGACGTGGGTAAAGTCACCGGCCGCAATCATCCAGGTGAAGATTACAATGACCAGCACCTCGTTGTTTTGTGCCGATGGCAGCATCCAAACGATCGCCGCAATCAGGATCCCTGCCGGTATTCCGCGCAGAAAGCCAACCCGGGCGCCCATGCCGGTGGCGTGATGGCTCAGGTCGTTGATGACTGAGACGAGCTGGGGCGACAACACAGGCGTATGGATCAGGAAGGCAGATATCGCAAACGCCCCAAGCACATTGGCACCCAGAACGATTGCCCACAACCTCGCGGTTTTGGTGAAGCAGGCAACAGACGGATTAATCATGGCTGGAACGACGGTCGTTATGGTGTTCTCGGTGAACAACTGCATCCGCCCCAAAATGACCAGAACAAAGCCGAGAGAATAGCCCAGGTTCTCGATCAGGAACCGACCGCTGGTGTCGGGCAGATGTGCCCGCAAGATCGCTTCGCCCAGCACCGAAAAGCTGATCAGCACTCCTGCGGCAATCCCGGACCAGAACAACGCTTTGGTCGGCCGATCCAGTTCCTCCTCGCCGTTTTGGCGGATGGTCTCGAATATCAGGCGCGGAGACAGCCCCGACGCTTCTTCGACCGCTTCGCGCTCGCTTTCTTTCTCGACAAGATCTTTTCGCGGCGCTTCGTGTGTATCGGACATTTTGACCTCATGTATCGACCTTCAATCCCAACGTTCTGCCGGTCGTTTTGGTTCCGTCAGGCGAAGAAATCCTCAAGACTTCTACGAGAACAGGTACCACACCCAGATCTTTGTCGGGAACTTTCAGCCACCTATCGCGTTGTATCCTCGTAGGAACAACGACACGTAATTCGAAAGGAACTTCGGTATGGTGGAAGTATATGGCATTGGCGGTCTGATCGTCCTGGTTTTGTCGATCTGGGCCATTATCTCGATCATCGGTTCGTCTGCGACGACCGGTGCAAAAATCCTGTGGGTCCTTTTCGTTCTGTTGCTTCCGGTCATCGGATTCATCTGCTGGCTGATCTTTGGCCCGAAGGCCGCGCGCAGCGCGATCTGATCAGTTCGGAAATTGTCAGTACAAAACAAAGCGCGGCATCGGCCGCGCTTTTTTCGTTCAAGGATATTGGGGGCACAATGCGCCCTGCGCCGTTTCACCCAGGATCAGAACCGATCTTCAAGCCGTTCCCACTGAAATCAATGGATGCAATCGTGCGGGCAATATCCGCGGCCGTGAAAGGCCGTGTCAGAGCCGCGCATTCAAATTGAGCTTGCACCTCGGGGGACGGGTCCAACAGCAACAGTGCACTGCCGCGTTCAACCAACAGCCGCGCGACGGCGTTGAATGACGTCTCACTTCTGCGATAGCTCAGAACGCCTAAGACCGGGGCGAATTGGGGATCCTGCCAGAAGTGCCCACCCGCGTGCAGCTCGCGTATATGGACAATGCGATCGGGCGAAACTCCGGGGACGGCATCACTGATGTCCGCTGCTTCGATAAAGTTTTCCGTAACAATCAAAACATCTGCTACGCTGCGGGAAGAGACTTTCATCAATACCATCCTGAAATCTGTTCGATGCCACCGTAGGGCAATCCCGCAGCACCGCAATAAACTATGACACAGCAACGGAAAATTTCTCTGATCGCATGTGCGGACTGTCCGCTGAGGCAGATGGACGTCTTCCTGCCGTTCGCGGAAGACGACCTGCGGTTCATGCAGAGTTTCAAAACCGGCGAGATGCAGGCCGAACCCGGAACGCAACTGTTCATCGAGGGCACGAAATCCGCGCATCTGTTCACGGTTCTGAGCGGGATGGGCGTTCGTTACAAAACGCTCGAAAACGGTCGCAGGCAGGTCATCGGTTTTGTGCTTCCCGGCGATCTCGTCGGGCTGCAGGCTGGCGTCATGGGCGAGATGCGGCACTCCGTCGAGGCGACAACCGCGATGCGGCTGTGCTTGTTCAATCGCTCGCGGCTGTTCGAGTTATATCAGAACCAGCCTGATCGGGCCTTTGACCTGACATTCCTGGCAGCCGTCGAAGAGCATTTCCTGGGCGACGCCCTGACAACCGTTGGCCAGCGCGGCGCGATCGAGAAGATCGCGTGGAGCCTGCACCGCTTCTACACACGGTCCCAGGCCGTCGGATTGGCCAAAGGCTTGCGGTGTCCGCTGCCCTACCGGCAGCAGGATCTTGCGGATGCGTTGGGCTTGTCGCTGGTTCACACGAACAAGACCCTGCGCCGGCTGAAGGATCTCGGCCTGGCCGAGTGGGCCAACAATGTGCTGCAGATTAACGATCTTGAGGGTCTAGCCGAGCTTGGCTTGGTCGAAATCACCGAAGCCGTTCCGCGCCCGCTGATCTAAACGTGGCGGATGGACAGGAATAAAAGAACCGCCGACCGAAGAATCGGCCGGCGGCTTGACCACATACTTTGCGACTGAGCAGCCGGTTTACGACCCTTCGTAGGCCGGCATGTCCTTCAGCATCTCCTTGTCCGCGTGAACGAAGGCATAGGTGGTGTCACCATCGACTTCACGCATCAGCGACACGCGCGAGAAATCGATCAGAACATCCTTTTCCCCCAAGCCGAGGAACCCGCCGACGCCGATCACGGCCCCATCGACCGATCCGTCCATGTCGACGACAACCTCTTCGATCTCACCGATCCACTCTTGCGAGACGTCATAGACGCGCATGCCGGTCAGATCTTCGGCCGGGATGGTGCCTTGGGCAACGGGGACATAACCCTCGATCTCGATGGTGGTGGGATCAACTGCATCGGCCATCTGCCCAGCTTTTTCGCTGATGTACTCACCGGTTGCTTCGGCGGCCTGGTCGACGTCTTCCGCCGTGTTCTGCGCAGCGTTCTTGATGTCCTGCGCGGTATTGGACAGTGCATCACCGGCTGCCTCGGCTGCCTCTTCCAGATTCTTGCCGACTTCTTCGACATTCGAGCTTTCTGCATAGGCCGATGCCGACATCACCAGAACGATCGAAGTTGTGGTCAGAAAACGTTTCATAGCTCACTCCTTTGGTCTGTTCTGACCGCATTTCCCGCGGTCTTGTTGAACAAACGAATGACGCCGCGACTTGTTCCCAGAAAAATGCAAAAATATTTGTTTTAAAAAGAAAAAACCGCGCATCTGCGCGGTTCGACAAGTTGTGTCCAGATACTCAGACCGGGTGCAGCGGGTCGGAAGACCTGGATAGAACCATGTAGTGTTCGTCGTCGGGAATATTGCGTAGTTCAGCGAACGGAAAACTCAGGATAGCTGGTCGCCCGTCGATCAGGAGAAACCGCAGAGCCTTGGTGTCTGGGTCGAGCTCAATATCCAAAAATCTGCCCAACTCACCAGTCGAGTCAAACGCAGGGTTGCCCTGCAACTTCGTAAACCATCGGAAGTTGCTACCGGGTGGCGTGGGTTGGGGGCATTGGCGGAGGGCGTCATTCAGGACCGCCCCCATCACAACCGGCGCAATCGCGTTGCCGAACGGCCCTACGACCAGGGGCGGCAGGCCTTCGATGTCCACTGCCAGGGGATCTTCGTCGTCTTTGCGCTGGCGCAGATGATCCACTTGCTGTTGGGAAATCGCGCACGTTACCTCGCTTGCGCCAAGTTCGAGCGTATCGGCCGTGAACGCCACCGGGTCATTCCCTCCGGTGAGGCTCAGATTGACCAAGACGTACTCCAACTCGGTCTGCCCAGCGCGGATGGCGATATCGGAAACGCGACCAATTTCTTGGTCGGTTCCGGCTGGGACAACGGGCGTGTTGATGAGGTCAGACAGCTTCATGGCGGTGGTGATTTCGTATTGGGGTCGATCTTGGGAGCCGGTGGGGCGCCATTGACTTGATGCCGCCCCACGCGATGTGCGTATCCACCTTTGGGCTACATGTCCTTCATCAGGCGATCCACGATTTCCCGCACGTCTTCTTTCGAATCTCCGTATTTCTTCTGGATGATGCCTTCCAGTTGCTCGCGATCGCCCCGGGCTTGTTCGATCTCATCATCAGTCAAATCGCCGAAACGCTCGATCAGCTTGCCTTTGAATTCGGTCCAGCGTCCAAGAATTTGGTCCCAGTTCATCGTAATTTCCTTTCGATTGCTTCGTCGCTGTCAGTGAAACGCGCCAAACGCGAGCTGGTTCCGGGCGCCGGCGATATTTCTGCGTTGGCCCCGGAAAAAAAGGGGGTCGGGCAGTTACCGAACTTTGTCCTCAGTGGCGTTCGAACTGGTCTTGGGAACAATCTCGCCTTCCATGCGTTGGTGGACCGAGACCTCAACACAGGAGATCGAACCATGCCACGTCGAACCGAGACCACGGAGAACGCAAAAGCCCATGCCCAGGACTTGGCCGGCAAGGTCAAAGACACCGTGACCGCCGAGGCATCGGCCCGGGCCGAATCCTTGAAAGACAGCGCAGCGCAGGAGGCTAAGAGCGCCGCTCATGCAGCTGACGCAGCCGCCGATGCATTTCCCGACCAATCTGTGCAGCATCAGGTCCTGTCGAGGATTGCCGACAACATGGAGGCTGTGGCTGGGCAGGTGCGCTCTGCCGACTTGGCCAGTATGAGCCGAAAGGTATCTGATTTCGCTCGCGAAAACCCGCTGTTGTTCGTCGGATCGGCTGCCCTGGCAGGGTTTGCCGCAGCCCGTTTCCTGAGTGCGCGCAATACGGGCGCGGCCCAATCCGCATCTTTTGGTGCAGATCCGTGGGATATTGATCCGTCGCCGTTGCATGGGACCTCGGTCGATACCTCGGGCCACACCAGCGCGTTGGCGCGAATGAATGGTGGCCGCGATGCATAACCCCAACGATCTGCGATCTGCACCGGGGCTTTTGGCACACGCGCTCAAACATCTGTCGAGTTTGCTTCAGGCTGAGGCGAAGCTTGCCAAGGAGGAGTTCTCCCGAAACCTGACGCGAGCGGGCGTAGGGCTGGCCTGCATTGGCATTGCTCTGATCCTGTTGATGATCGCGCTGAACCTCATGGCAACAGCCCTGGTCGCGTATATCGCCGCCAATGGATTGTCGGTGGGTATGGCCTCGTTGCTCGTTGGCGCGGGCTTGGCACTAGTTGCTGCGTGCCTCGCGCTTTTTGGCCGGTCCCGCATGTCCGCCACCGCCTTGGTTCCCGAGCAAGCCATGAAAAACCTGCAGCGCGACATCGAAGCGATGAAGGAGTCCACCCATGTCTGACCTGACACCCCTTGAAACGCAGATTGCATATGAACGCAGCGCCCTTGCGCGCTCGCTGAATGCTCTGTCGGATACGCTGGCGCCGCAGCGCCTGGCCGACGAGGCGAAATCGACACTCGAAGCCTATGGCGGGCAGATCGGTGCGCAACTCTGGTCCGCGGCTCGAAAAAACCCGGCCGCCTTTGCTCTGTTCGGTGCAGGAGCAGCCCTTTTTGTTGCGGGTCCCGGGTCTGGCGCAATAAGCACCCAATCCCCGCCCCAGGCCGTACCTCCGCAGCAGGCGTTCGACGGGTTTGACCGGCGTGTTGCCGACGCTGACAGCCGCATGAAACAGGAGATGACCGGTATGACTGAACACAGCCAATCTGCCAGCGTGCTGTCTGCAGCCTTGGATCGTGGTCTGGACAAGCTCTCACCCCAGGCCCGTGCCCGTGTGATCGAGGCGCGCAAGGCCGCAATCGGTGCGCAGCAAGCGGTCGAGAAGCGTGCGCAGAAGGCGGCAAAGGCCTCGCAAACCTTCGTTCATGATCAGCCGCTGGCGGCCGGAGCATTGGCGCTGGGCGTAGGTATTCTGGCTGGCGCTCTGCTGCCCAACACCCGCAAAGAGGACGAGTTGCTGGGCCATCGGCGCGATCAGCTGATGCGACACGCCCAAAGGGTTTTGAACGAAGAACTGGACAAGCTGCATGCCGCGGCCAACGCACGGCTGGATGAGGCGGCTGATCGGGCCTCTGACGCTTTGCGCAGTCAGTGAAGCGCGCCCATGCCAACTGCCTTCAGCTCTCCATCGGCCTTGCGTGCAATGTTGGCGATCCTGACCGGGATCGCCATCATCACCGCTTTGTACCTGGCCCGGTCCATCGTCGCTCCGATCACCTTTGCGTTGGTTTTGGGGGTCGTGGTCGCCCCGCTTGCCGACAAGCTTGAGAAGGTCGGTTGCCCACGTGTGATATCCGCTTCGTCACTGCTGTTCGTGACCAGCACCGTCATCGTCGCGGCTTTCCTGCTGCTCGAACCATTGCTGTCCGCGCTGGTCGAACAGTTGCCTGCCATCAAACGCGAGTTGCGCTCTTGGGTCGCTGCGATGTCCGAATTCATTCGGGGTATCGAAACGCTTGGACGCGAGATCGAGGAAACCGTCGGCGCCGATGGGGCAGCGGAAACGGAGTCCGCCCTTCCGTCAGTGATGGATGCCTTGTGGCTGGCGCCCAATTTCGGATCAAAGATCCTGATTTTCATCGGCACGCTGTTCTTCTTCGTTTTGACCCGACCCGAGCTATATGCCGCAGCCGGCCCGTTGACGGAGCGGCTGTATCTGGCCGACCGCGCGGTCTATCGCTATTTCGCTGCCGTGACGTTGGTCAATATCGGCCTCGGGACGGTAACGGCCGTGGCCTTGGGACTGATAGGCATCAATGATGCCGTGATCTGGGGGGTGGCCGCCGGCCTTCTGAACTTTGTGCTGTATCTGGGGCCTCTGATGATCATGACCGGCCTTCTGATTGCCGGTTTGACTCAGTTCGGCGGGGCAGCGGCCCTGTTGCCCCCGCTGGTTTTCCTCGCAATCAATTTGTCCGAGGCGCAATTCGTGACACCCGCCTTCGTCGGCCAACGTCTACAGGTGAACCCGCTGGTCGTGTTCATCGCCATCATCTTCGGACTTTGGCTGTGGGGGCCGGTCGGGGCCATCGTCGCGCTGCCGATCCTGTTGTGGTTCGGCGTGTTGATGAACCCCAAGGTCATGAGTTCGATCGAAAACACCTAGACGATGTTTTCAGTAACCCCCGGCAACGGTTGCCGCATATCACGCGCGACATCGGCGTCATGCGGGACCAAGAAACCACTGCGCGCTTCGGGGCGACGCAGGCCGTTGGCGCGAACCTCTCGCTTCCACCACGCGAACATGGCATCGGGCTCGATCGGTTTGCTCAGATCATCCGAGAACCACCAATGGTCCACCAGGGCCTGCCGCAGAACCGCAACCCGCTGCCGGTCGGTTACCCGAAGGGCGACTTCTGTGTCCCACCGCAAAGACCGTCCGTTCAGGTTGGCGGACCCGACCAAAGCATGATGGTCATCCACCACCAGAACTTTGTTGTGAACGTGAATGATCGGAGACCCGCTCAGAACCTCGGCGCTGGCATCGGCCCCACTGGCTGAAATCGGTTGGACCGGGGTCGACACCGAAACCCGGTCTTGGAACCCCTGCTGGATGATCTCCAGGCATTTGGCTTGCAGGTCCAACCCGAATTGCGCATCCAATCCGTCATGCCCGCCAAAGGCCACTTCCTCGGGCAAGGCTGGCACAACAAGCACCAGTTTCAGATCCTGCTTGGAATGGCCCGCCTCAGCCAAGGCCTCGGCCAGCCGGGTTGACCTGAAATACTGGGTCTCGATGTGCAGAAGTTGCCGCGCGGCCTGAAAGGCGGCGATGTGCTCGTCCTCGATCTCATGCGCGATGGTCTTTGGCGACAGCCGCCAGAACGCAAACCGGCGTGGGCTGGACAGGGTGCGGCGCAGATGGGTCGTCTGGGGGTCCGGTTGTCCGG
Organism: Ruegeria sp. BJ5; assembly: GCF_056537865.1. Classification (NCBI taxonomy): domain Bacteria; kingdom Pseudomonadati; phylum Pseudomonadota; class Alphaproteobacteria; order Rhodobacterales; family Roseobacteraceae; genus Ruegeria; species Ruegeria sp. BJ5. The sequence continues at coordinate 36,890 of NZ_JBQFSH010000001.1, read as the reverse complement.
TTGCGATTTCATGTTCGAACCGGTCGATATGGCGCGCGGCCTCGGCGGCCTCGGGTCCGCGGACCAGCAATTGAACGTCTGACCATGTGTTTCTGGCCAGACGGTCGTGATCCGGTGTGTCAAAGCGCCTTTCGTTCAAGTCCAATCCGCCGAGGTAGCAGACCTCATTGTCGATTACGGCGACTTTCTGATGGTGCGACACGGTGTGAAGCCGGGGCAACATGTCCGACCCCAGCCGTACCGCCTGCCGTTCGCGTCGTTCGCGGGACAGTTCCTGCATCCGCTGCGCCTTTTTTCGCAAAACCGCGGGTAACAGCGTGGCCCAAGGCAATGCGCCGGCCTGCGCGGGATGCATGGACACGCGAACGCTCAAGCTCGAAGCCAGTTCGGGACCCAGGATTTCCGCAAGCGCAACTGCCTGCCGTTTGGTGCACCAGCTCAGCTCGTGCAACTCGGTCGCAAAGATCGGGTCGAAATCGCTGATGACCAAATGAAACGAGACACCCTTGCGGATGACATGCTCGATCAGGTCAAACCAGGTATCGCCGATCTGGCGCGCCTCATCGCTGCGCAGCCGCGTCATGAAATCGAATACCCGAAAACTTGCCTTGATTTGGTGCCGGGCCTCCAGAACCGCTTTTTCCAAAGCGGGCCAGGCTTGCTCGGCCGTGATCAGGACCTCAAAGTCATTCTGCTGCGGCACGGGCATCACCGCCTCTCTCATCCGCAATGGTCTTTTGTTCGCTATCCCCTTCTACTTCGGCGATATCGAACGTCACCTCATACACATAATGCGAGGACGTCTCGGTTATGGTTTCGGAACCGTCCAATTGGCGGAGGAAGGCCTGCATCAGCCGCTGACCGATCCCGCCACTGTGGAACAGATCCGCACCGTCGTCCGTCTGCCCGCGCGTGTTGGAGATTTTCAGATGCAGGGTGTTCTCCTCGGGTCGGGTCAATTCCACCGAAATTGTCGGCGGTCCGTCCTGCGGAACGCCTACGTATTTAACCGCGTTCGTCAGTGCCTCGGCCACCAGCATCGACAGCGTGACGGCCTGGTCCTGCCCCAGTTCGACCGGAGCGATCCGACAGTCGACCTCGACCACCTGACCCAGAATTGGCGGTCGATGCGCCAGTTCGGCCACCAAATGCCCGATGAGCGCCTCGGTGTTGATCGTCGTCATCTGCGAGTTCTGGTTCAAGGTTTGGTGCACCATGGCCAGGCCGCGAACCCGGCGCTGCAACTGTTCCAGCAAGCGCCGGGCCTCGGGGGTTTCGGCCTTGCGCAAATGCATGTTCATGATCGAAGCGATCAGTTGCAGGTTGTTTTTGACGCGATGATGCACCTCGCGCAACAACAGCGTTTTTTCCACAAGATCGCGTTCGTGCTGCGCCTCAGCCTCGCGGATCAACAAGACCATGCGGTTGAATGCTGTCTGGATTTGCTGAAACTCCTGCGGCGCGCCTTCCAGGCTTTCAATCGGATCGCGCTCACCCAACGCAAAACGACGCACGGCCGAACGCAAGCTGTCGAGGTGCCGGATCACCAATCGATGCAGGCCCCACAGCGCCACCCCCAGCCCCGTTACCCACATAAGGATCGGGAAGGCAATGGTCAGGGCGGTACTGCCGGCGCCGACCGAAGCCAAGGCCACGTCTCGTGGCCAACTACCAATCACGGCGACTTCACCCGGAATGATCGTCGCAACCGCGAAGATACGCTCCTCTCCGAGCGGTGTACGGTCAGAGAACGTCTTTCCCGAGTTGGAAAGCACCAAACGCTTGTCCGGCGCGGGAGGCAAATAGCCGCTCACTTCGTCGAGACCGACATTCGACAAGAGCACCTCACCGCTCGCATCGAACAGGGCAATGACGACGTCGCTTTTTTGGTCCTCGACATCCAAAGGAATGCTGGCGAGGGCATGGGGGATGGATATGGATACGAACCCCAGCAGCTGTGCCCGATCCATGACCGGTCGGGTGACGATAATCACGGATTGCCCTGAAACAGCGCCGGATCGGTTGACGGAAAAAGTCAGCTGCGGGTTTTCGATAATTTTGGAGAATCCCGGAGCGTCGGACAGGTCCATGACTTCGTCCGCTGTCGAACACGCCATGATACCGTCGGGTCGGATGAACCCGGCAAATACAAATTCCGGCGCACTTTTCAGGAACCGATGCATAAGGGCGGAACAGCCGACCCCATCTTCTCGCACCTCCGCCAGCGCCGCCGCCAAACCGGCGCCGGCGCCCACGGCCTTTTGCAACAGCTCTTGTTCCCGGCTGGCCGCCTCGATTGTTCGGGCCAAAACCGAGGAGCGCGAGTTGTCGTCGGCTTCTGCGATGACCGCACGGGTCTGGAGGACGGCAATCAGACCCAACGGCAGAAGCGCCAGAGTGACCAGCGCGGCAAGATAGACGGTCAGGCTGCGCGGCTTCGCATCCATCGATCGTCAGGCCGCCGGTTGCGTCTGAACGATTGCCGCCGTTACCGCATCGGTCAATTCGATGGGTTCGTCATCTTCCAAATCCATCAGTTCGGCCAATTGCGCGCGGGCCCGGTTCACCCGGCTTTTGATCGTTCCAAGGGCGACGCCACACATCTCGGCCGCTTCCTCATAGGAAAACCCTTGTGCACCGACCAACACCAAAGCTTCGCGCTGCTCATCCGTCAACTGATCAAAAGCAACCGCAAAATCCTTCAAGGCCAAACGTCCGTCATGGTCGGGCTTCTGCGACAGGCTCTCGGCCATGGCACCATCGACATCCTCGACCTCGCGCTTGCGTTTGCGGTGCAGGGAAAAATAGGTGTTCCGGACTATGGTGAACAGCCAGGCCCGCATGTTGGTGCCTTCCTGGAACGAGTCGATATTACTCCATGCCTTGATCAATGCGTCCTGCACGATGTCATCGGCCGTGGCCCCGTTTCGGCACAGGCTGGTCGCAAAGGCACGCATCGCGCCAATATGTTCGACCAGCTCTTCTCGGGGATCAACCATCCGAGCCTCCCGTGTCACCGCTCTTGGGAACACTGGTCTGATTGCGCAGTTTTTCAAGAAGATCGACGAACCGATCCGGAACCGGTTCGCTGGCAACCTCATCGAAAGCCCGCTTGAGGTTCTCGTCGATCCTTTGTTCTATTTCTTGCCGATGTTCTCGGCTGGGCTGTGGTTTTGTCATGGCATCATCAAAAATTTTTACTTTTGCTGGAACCATAACGCCCCAGTATGCGTTTGGTTCCCGAGTTTAGAGAAAAAAATGAGGAAAACATAGATGACTGAGCTGACCGGAGTTTCCGTCGCAGATCAAATTGGCCCGCTGCTGCCGTTTCTGCGCCGTTATGCCCGTGCCCTCACCGGCTCACAGGACAGTGGCGACGCCTACGCCGCAGCATCGCTTGAAGCGATCCTTGCAGATCCCGCGCAGTTCGATGCCGATCTCACGCCGCGGGTCGCGTTGTTTCGTGTTTTTCACGGTATCTGGTCAACGTCGGGAATGCCCGTTGACGCCGATGGCGGCAGTTCTGACATTCAATCGCGCGCTCACGCCCAGTTGGCACGCCTGACGCCGAACACGCGCGAGGCCTTGCTGCTGCGCACGGTCGAAGAGTTCTCGGTCAGCGATATCGCCGCGATCATGCAGATAGAACCCGCCGAGGCTCAGAAGCTGATCGATATCGCCTACGAGGAAATGGCCCGCCACACCTCTGGGCGCATTTTGATCATCGAAGACGAAGCAATCATCGCGATGGATCTTGAGACGATGGTGACCGACCTGGGCCACCGGGTCACCGGGGTCGCTCGCACCGAGACCGCCGCCATCGACCTGGCCGAGCGCGAGCCGTTCGACTTGATCCTGTCAGACATCCAACTGGCGGACAAATCCAGCGGGATCGATGCGGTGAACCGCATCATTGCCCAGCACGGCGATTGCCCCGTCATTTTCATCACCGCCTTCCCCGAGCGCCTTCTGACGGGCAAAGGCCCCGAACCGGCCTTTTTGATTTCCAAACCCTACACCGAAGAACAGGTCAAATCGGCCGTCAGCCAGGCCATGTTCTTTGCCTCTAGCGCAGTGATCGAGGTCTGACGCGGCAGGACCGCGCTGCAAGACACGAAAACTCAGGCGATGAAACACGAGGAACACCATGGAAAACGAGATTGCACAGACCGCAGAGACCGTGACGAACACCGTTTGGGCCGAACTGTCGCAAGTTCTGAATACCGAGCTGTATGACGGGAAATCGCTAAGCGACCTGCTGACGCTCGAGGCCCTTCTTGGCCTCGTCGCGAACACGATCGCGGCTCTGATCCTTCTGGTTCTTGGGCTTGTGATTTCAAGATATGTCAGCCGGAAGATCCGGGGCGTCGGTGAAAAATCGGAACGCCTGGATGATACGCTGTTCAACTTTCTCGGCAATCTGGCGCGCTATACGATTCTGGCGTTTACGGGGCTGTTCATTCTGAACACGTTCGGGGTGCAGACCACGTCGATCATCGCGCTGATCGGTGCCGCGGGTTTGGCCATTGGACTTGCGCTGCAAGGCACATTGTCCAACGTTGCAGCCGGCGTGATGATCATCCTGTTCCGGCCACTCAAGATCGGCGATTTCGTCGACGTGAACGGCGTGCTCGGAACCGTAAAAGATATCACCCTGAACTACACCGAAATTGCGGATATGGGGAACGTCAAGGTTATCGTTCCCAACGCCGAGGTGTGGGGAAACACCATCAAGAACTATTCCGTCTATGAGACCCGTCGGGCCGAGTGGACGTTTGGCGTTGGATACGGCGTAAACCTGGCGGAGGCCGAGCATGTAATTCGCGACACGATCATGTCGGACGCTCGTTCGCTGGCAGACCCAGAACCGTTCATCCAAGTGAACAATCTTGGCAGCAGCAGCGTCGATTTTCTTGTCCGCGTTTGGTGCAAGTCTTCGGACTACTTCCAGTACCAGGCAGACATGAAGCGCAAAGTCAAAGAGGCACTGGACGAAGCCGATATCAATATTCCGTTTCCGACCCGCACTTTGTTGGTTGAAGGCGAAAAGACTCAGCAAGAAAAAGCGATCGCTGCGGAGTGACTTTGGATTTGGCCTAGGGCGGACAACCAACAGTCTTCCGGAACGTGGTGTCGGACGGATGAGAACCAGTCTCCGCAAAGGCAGTGCCGGTCGCCGTTGATCCCCACAAACATCTCATCCAAGCGCCATCGCCAATTGGAATATCCGCGCATAAGCTGGAAGTGTTACCTGCGCATCTCAGCCGCAAACTGTGCGCAAACCGCCGCAAGGACCGTACCGATGTATTGGTCACGTCGATGCAGCGCTCGTGCTCAAGATCCTCCAGATTCCGCAGCGGCAGCGGAAACCGAATGCAGTCTTTTCCTCCAAGCGAATAATCTCTGGCCTGGTCCGAAAAAAGGAACAGAGACTTGCATCAAGAATGCGCTCTCAATCTGCAAATCGGGCCGTCTCCGATTGAGGAATGCGGCACAACCCACGGTAATGCCGACAGAAGCCTGTGACGGAAAAGTTAAGTGCAGAGTAGCGGCGCTGTCAGACGAATTCGAATTAGTCTCAGTTTACTGCGGAAACCACAAACCTATCCGGAACAGAGTTGACACCACTCGCTGAGACCGGCGGCACGGATCAGCCTGAAGGTGCCCGGGCTGGTTAGCGATCTTTCCTAGTTGAGGTGGTCAAATTCAGAGGATTTGAAGGCGGCTAATTATTATAGATATCGCATGTGTTTGAAACGCTGTAACGCGAGGTCGAGTCGTCGAAACGGCAGGTGGGAATTCTCGAGGTGGTTGTTGAGTCACCTGCCCATTTGCCGTTTGTTGATAGCGCCCAACCCAATTCCCTTAGTGCAGCCTTGCAGGATGCGAAGCGACCCGTGACGAGAGTTTTTGTGGGTAGGCGCTGGAGCAATACGAAATTTTACTCGGGAACGGCCCAACCACGGTAGCCGACAAGGTATTCGGCATAGATCATTCGGACGACAGCAACGACCTTGGTTTGATGGCCACACTCTCTGACGTGGAGATGGGGTCAACCAAATGCGGCGTGCCGCATAACTCGGGCGGCACTTAGGCTGAAATAGAGTATTTCAACGCCATGTAACGTCGGACAAAGTCTCCAAAAACGTAACGAGATCAGCGATCTCCTGCTCGGACAAGCTCAGTTCCGAAAGTATGGCCTCACCGTCGGCATGCAGCCTTTCGGTATCAAGCTCGCTGTAGTGCCGGACCACCGCATCCAAGTCGATCAGACTGCCGTCGTGCATGTAGGGCGGAGTTTCAGCCACACCTCGCAGGCTTGGCGTACGAAAGGTCCCAAAATCAGAATGACGCCTACGCACACTGCGAACCGCCCATGCACCTTGCTTGGCGGGATCGTCGTTCCATTCCCCGTCCAGTGTGTAGACGCTTGAAAACAGGAAGTTCAACCCGCCGAACCGTCCTTCATCGACTTCGGTTTCGCTTAGGAAGTAAGGCACCCCGGCGTCGTGAAATTCATTGTTGGAAAATGCCGGGCCATTGTGGCAAAGGGCACATTTCCCGCGCCCCAGAAAGAGCTTTAGACCTCTCTGAGCAGCTTCGGGATAGTTCGCAGCCGCCAACAGATCTCCGCGTTCCAGCGCATCGCGGAAACTGTCAAATTGTGTCCGCTCGGTTCTAAGCGTCTCCAAATAGGCTGATAGAGACTTGGCAGTGTTGACCAGCACCAACTCCGGGTCTTGATTTCGGATATTGCCAAAAATGGACTCAAAATCAGCAGCATAAGAACTCTCGGAAATTGCCGCCTTTAGACTTTCGCTGCTATGAGCCATCTCTTGTTCTTCGATGATCGGATGCAGACTTGCTGCCCAGAGACTATCGCTCTTGCCGCTCCAACCGTACCAGCGCAGACCCGCAAGGTTTCTCAGGGATGGGGTGTTCCGATCCAACCTGACACGGCCGAGCGCCCGCGCCTCGGATGTTGCAAATGCCTGTTCGGGGTCGTGACAACTCGCGCAAGAAAAAGCGCCGTCTACCGACAGCACCGGATCGTTGAACAAAGCCGCGCCGAGCGAAATAGCTCTTATGTCACCTGAAACGCGATTACTGGGGTCTGGCTGGTATGTTGGCGGCCACGGCCCGAAGGAAAGCGTTTGCTGTATTTCCTCTTCGGACAATAGAATTTCTGAGTGTACAGTAACCGGAAGCGTCATTAGCGCGGTTAAAGCCCAGAACTTCATTTGAGCGTAATCTCTGACGTGTAGGACAACGATCGCCCTCCAATATCAACGTCAGCCTGCAGTTCCCAAAGTCCCGGCATGTGAAACAGCAAATCATCGACCCGGAACTTTCCGTCGCCCAATGGCGAAACTTCGGGAGCGTAGTTCAACCCGTGCTGATGAGCGGGCATGATTGCATCAACATGCATCTCATGTGCTGTTGCTTCACCGCAGACTGAAATCAGAACGGAAAACGGTTTGGCCAACGGAATTTCGATGACATCCAAGTAAACCTCAGGCGCATCTGGGGCTTCCGACCCCATGCGTTGCCCCACAGCGTCACAAGCAATTGCTGCGCCAGGTGAAGCAAGAAGCCAGACAACCCAACGGATCATTCTGATTCCAGCAAACGTTCAGCGTTGGCATAGGCGATGTTGTCTGCGATCCGATCCGGCAGCAGATCCAGCCATTCACGCGAAAAATCTGCGTGCGGGCCAACATAGTACCAACGTTCCGGCGCAAATGTGTCCGTCCCAACCATGAACCGTTCGGGATGCGCCTCGAACGCGGCCTTCCAATCCGGGTCCAAACGGCCGCGTGAAACCATATCCGACCGAAAAGCCAAGTCCGCCCAAAGCCTGGGATAGGTATTCAACGCGTCAGACACACTGGCCGGGTCATCAAAGCCAGAATGCGCCCACAAAACCCGCGCCTCTGGCCAAGTTTCGAAGATTAGGTCAACTGCCTCTCGATCACCGTGGTGGTGTAAAATGAGGTTCCGCTCTTTGGCCAGTGCAATCATACGCTGGATGACCGGCGTTTTGATATCGTCGCCGTAAGCGTGAAACTCGCCGATAGCTTCGTAGTCGTTTTTGGCCAGGTTTCCTTCCAGATAGTCAATTACAGTTTCATCGTGCATCCAGGTGTTGATTTCGCCGCGACGACGGTACGGGCGCAACGCTGGAACGACGATGTCCGGTGCCGCGGCCAACAACAGCTGAGTGCCATTGTCGTCTGAGCTGGAAACTAGCGCTTTCCGCACGCCCGCATCCCGAAGGATTTTAGCCACCTGTTCTGGTGGCACCAGTTCGACGGCGTCGTGGCTGTAATGAATATGCGCGTCGAAGATGGGGCGCTCTTGTGCGATGGCGGCACTGCAAAACAGCGCAGTGCCCAAAATGAAGATACGTTTCAGCACCTCAAGCCTCCTATCTGTCAATCAGTCCTTGGCAAGCGTCACGTCGAAATTCACATGCAAGAAAGGTTCAGTGATCTTACCAGAAAGTTCCATGCCATCAGGAAATTCAGAAGCTGGGCGTTCAACATAGGTCATCACTAGATCGTCGCGCACGCCAAACACCGTGTCTTCATCCAGATAGGGATCATCGTCGGGAAATATCTCGGTCACCAAAGTAAGATAACCGGGAGCTTTGACGATGTAATGCAGGTGCGACGGTCGCCAGGGATGGCGACCACAGGCTCGCAGAATGTCTCCGACTGGCCCATCAGATGGCACCGTGTATTCGACTGGTTTGACTGTGGTGAAAGCGTAACGGCCATCTGAGCCGACCGTCATCAAGCCATGAAAAGAGTAGATATCCTGTTCCTCATCCTGACTGGCGTAGAGCCCGTTTGGCGCTGTTTGCCAGATGTCGAGCTCGGCACCCGCAATCGGATTGCCCCTTGTATCCCGGATCACGCCTTCGGCCAGCAGAACCGGCCCTCCATAGTTACGTTTCATATCGCCACCGATCGGCAGCGGGGGTGCGCCCGAGACGTGAAATGGACCCAACACAGACGAGCTGGTCGCGTCAGGGCTGGAATGCAGCATGTCAACCAATGACGACAGGCCCAACACGTCCGAGGCTAGCACGAATTCATGCCTATCCTCGGTTTCCACCGCGGCGCAGCCTTCCAGAAACGCAATCCCGGCCCGCCACTCGTCATGCGTCAGGTTGGTTTCCCGTGCGAAATCGTGCAGGTGTTTGACCAGAGAGCCCATGATTTCGCGCATCCGTGGATCGGTGTCTTTGGACAGGTACCCCATGAAGACGTCAGTGATATTGTCTTTGGTGACAGAGCGCATCTTGGCCTCCTTAAATCAGGGCAAGGCTGAGGATCGGGAACTCGATCAGAATGAACAGAACGATCAGCATCACGAACGCAAAGGGAAGTGCGCCCATGAACACGTCTTTGAGTGATATGCGGTCATCGTTGATCGTGGATTTGATAACGAAGCAGGATATACCCAAAGGTGGTGTCAAAAGCCCGATTTCGGCTCCAACCACGGTGATAATGCCGAACCAGATCAGCGACATATCCAGCGCTTCAGCCATGGGCAGGAACAACGGAACAACGATCAGAATGATCGACGCTGTGTCGAGCAATGTTCCCAGAAACAGCATCAACAGAACATAGAGCAGCATGATCGACCAGAAAGATGCGGAATTCCCTGCCAGCAAGTCCTGCAACTGATTGGGCAACCCCGCCAGTCCCAGCATGCGGCTGTAGATTGAAGCGGCCGTGATCAGGAACAGGATCGCCGCCGTGATGTGACCGGTTTCCAGCAATGCGTCCCAGAATGCGCGTGGTGACATCGACTTGCGGGCAACCGCTATGATTAGCGCGACAAAAGCCCCGGCGGCCCCTGCTTCTACTGCTGTCAACCAACCCGTATAGATACCACCAAGAACGATGGTAATAATGAACAGTGTCGGCAGTGTCTTGGAGGCGATCTCGCGCCCAGACATCCACTCAGTGTCTTCAACAACACGACCACCGACGAAAGCTGGGGTGAAGCGCCCCATGACCCAAATTGCGCCGACATAAGCGATTGCCAGCATAATCCCAGGAATGACCCCCGCCAGGAACATGTCCCCAACGGATTGTTCGGCGACGAAGGAATAGATGATCAGCATTGCCGACGGCGGGATGATCATCCCCAGGACCGAAGACCCTGCTACTACCCCAACCGCAAAGCGCGGGTTATAAGCCTGCGCCATCATTTGCGGGACCGAGACTTTGGTAAAAACGGATGCAGATGCAATTGACGAACCGGTAACCGCGGCAAAGACGGCGTTGGCTCCGACAGTTGCCATACCGATACCGCCTTTGACCTTACGAAACCGCATGGTCATGACTTCGTAAATGTCGCGACCCAAACCCGCCTTCGAAACAATCAGCCCCATAAAAGTAAACAGCGGGATGGTCGCAAAACTATACTCCATCGCACTATCGCCAACCGCCACTTTCAACAGGTTGAGCGCAAGCGTGAAGTTGTCCCGCATCAGCCAGATCGACACGAACGAGACCACGCCCAGAGCGATAGGAATGTAAACGCCCGCGTAAATCAGAAAGACGATGGCGATGACCGAGATCAGGCCAATCTCGATCGGAGTCATTTTGCGGCCTCGTCATGCTCTGGGGTGCGGACAAGTTGCGGGCGGTCCTGCGCCGTGACGACCTTGAGCAGGAAGATCACGCAGGCAAGCGCAGTACCGCACGCGATGACCAGTTTGACCGGCCACCAAGGCAATGTGAAAAGACCCGGTACTCCGAAGTAGTCCTGTGTCTCCCACATAAGAAGAAATTCCGGGAAGGTTACATAAGCGATCAGGGCCATGAAGATTGCGGAAATCGCGTTGATGATGCGCCTGAGATTGGCTGTCAGACCGGGGCGACGATGGTGTAGCAGGTTCAAAAACCCGTCCGAGCGCGTCAATCGATCCACTCTGACCACATCGGCCAGCTGCAGGAACACGATCATCACGACCGAGAATTGCACCATCTCATAGGTTCCGCGCAGCGGGGCCGAAAACAGACCCCGCGCAATGACGTCAACATTCAGAATGACCACCAACGCAAGGACGACAAGCGTACCCAATACGTTGGCGGCGATTGCAAGCGAATTGGCGACCCGCGACAAGCCAGCAACTGCGGTCTTCAGCATGAGAGGCCCCTTTCGTGGATCGCCAACCGGTTATTTGGCCGTCCAGTCACGAACTCCGGTGAAACCGGCGTCCTGCAGCTTGCCGAGGTAAGCGGCCAAAATCGCGTCGCCTTGTTCTCCGTTTTCATTCAGGGTGGCTGCCCATTCCTGTGCAACATTTGGCATAGCGTTGGCCCAAGCCGCTCGTTCTTCGTCCGAAACTTCGACAATCGTTCCGCCGGCTTCGGTATAGGCATCCCTAGAGGCCGCGGCGCGGTCCATGGCGATACCGGCCACATGATCACGGTAGTCGATGGCGACGGCCTTAAGAACGTCTTTGACTTCGTCCGGCAACTTTGCCCAATAGTCAGAATTCACAGTTATCGTCTTGGAATTCACCGCACCCAAGTCAGCTTTGAGCATGTAAGGAGCTACTTCGGCGATCTTGAATGTTTTGGCAGCCTCGGGCCAAAGCATCGCACAATCGACCAGGCCAGTTTGAAGCATATTGTAGAAATCGGTCAGGCCACCACGCACCCCGGCCGCGTCTTTGATGCCTTCAAGATATCTGAGGTTCAGTCCAGCTCCGGCCACTTTTCGGCCTTCCAGATCTGAAACAGCCGAAACCGGCTCTGTACAGAAAACCTGATAGGTATCGAGCACGACACCAGTTGCCAGGTAAACTTGGTTCTGCGCGGCAAACTCATTTTGCATCGCCGGGAACTCACGCGCGATTTCATCCACGGCTTTGGCCACAGCACGGGCGTCGGATGCAACGAAGGGCGTCGAACCCGAGATACCCTGACTGGGAAGCTTTGAAGAATGGAAGATCGTTGTGACGATCCCAATATCTCCAAGGCCAAGCTGGACACCTTCCAAAACACCCTTCGGCTTGACGATCGAACCGCCATAGTTCTCTTGCCAATTCATCCTGTAGTTACCGGACTCAGCCAGCCGCTTGTCAACTTCTGGAATGAAGAAATTGGTGAATTCCTTCACCCATAGGGCCCGATCTGGGTACCCATCAATCACAACGGCTGAAATGGTCTCTTCCGCCTTGGCAGGCATCGCCATGACGCTTGCCACAGCAGCCGCAACAAGGCTGCGTTTGGTCCAGTTTTTCATTTCTCTCCTCCCAGAAAGTCGGGTCTATTGACTTTTAGCTGCTTGTTTTGACCCAGTTGACGGTCAGGTCAGTGCCTGCCGCTTCGAACAGCTTTGCGATGGCACAGTATTTGGCCGTTTCCTCACCCACGCGTGTCAGCTCCTCCTGACTGGCGGGTGTTTCACAATTTACGGTGAGTACGATTTCCGGAAACGGAACATCGATCTCTTCTTCCATTAGGACGCCGCGCCGATCCAACCTGCATTTCGCGTCTATCGTCACTGTGCCAAGATCAATTCCCAAACGGTGCGCATTCTTGTGCCCAATGACGTTGGTGCAGGCGATCAGCGCTGCCATCGCGGTTTCGGTCGGAGACGGGCCAAGATTTGTTCCGCCCCGTTCGACCGGTTCGTCGACGACAACATCCAAATCACGAATGGAAATTTCGGTACGCGCGCGCGTCGGGCATTGAGCTGTCGTGCGGTACGTGACGACAGGTTTCAATTTCATGGCCACTGGGTCACCTCCTCATGCATAAGAGCAAACCTTTTCGAATGGGAAGCGAGGCAGCTTGTGAAACAGTCCCGTTTCATCTGCGTAGCCCAGATTGCACAAAAAGTTCGACTTGAGCGTTGTTCCTGCAAAGAACTCCTCGTCGACGATCTTGTTCGAAAAGCCTGACATCGCACCGACATCCAACCCTACCGCTCGGGCGGCGATCATGAAGTAAGCGCCCTGAAGCGTTCCATTGCGAAACGCTGTATCGGCTACATATTCGGGATTGTTCTCAAACAATGGCCGTCGGTCTTCGTGCGGGAAAAGAAAAGGCAATTCCTTCCAGAAGTCCATGTCATAGGCAATGATCGCCGTGACCGGCGAATCCATCATTTTTGGAACGTTCTTTGGCTTCAACGACTTGGCAAGCCGCTCTTTTCCTTCGGCACTTTTCACGAAAACGAAGCGGGCGGGCAGCGTATTCATGCTGGTCGCGCCGTTGATCGTGATGTCATAAATCTCTTCGAGCAGATCGTCAGAAACTGGCTGGTCGGTCCAAGCATAGTGAGACCTGGACTCGCGAAGGATCAAGGCAATTGCATCGTCGGACAAACGCGGAATGCGCTCGCGCAGATCACGATGATCTTGCTGCGCCTTGGCGCGAAGTGCTTCCAGCTCTGCCCCGGTTGGTGCGGTCATGCTGCGGCCACCTTGGACTTGGCGTCTTTTTCGTCAATGACTGGGCTGGCGCAAATTCCAATGCCTTCAATCTCGACCTCTACGGTTTCGCCGGGCTTCAACCAACGGGGATTGGGCTTTTTGGCGTGTCCCACACCAGGCGGCGTGCCCAGCGCAATCAGATCCCCCGGCTCCAAAGTGGTATATTCCGAAATCGTCGCAATTACCTGCCGGACCCCCCAGATCATGTTGGCCGTATTCGAGCTTTGTAGGATTTCATCGCCCACACGGCTTTCGATCTTCAGACCTGATGCCCCTTCCGGCAACTCATCCGGCGTCACGGTGAAAGGACCGATCGCGCCCGTGTCATCAAAGTTTTTGCCGGGCGTCCACTGAACGGTTTTGCGCTGATAGTCCCGCAGCGAACCATCGTTGAATACAGTGTAGCCAAAGACATAATCCAGCGCGTCCTGCTCCGAGATATGGCGGCCGCGTTTTCCAACGATCAGCATTAGTTCGGCTTCGTAGTCGAGTTTTTCCGAACACGCAGGCCGCACCATAGGCTGGCCTGCCGCCATGATCGAATTCTTACCGCGCATGAACAGCGTTGGATATTCGGGGATGTCGTAGCCGCCCTCTTTGATGTGATCCGTATAGTTCAAACCCATACAAATGATCGTGCCGGGTGACGCCACGGGCAACGCCGGTGTGACTGAGGATAACGGCACACTATCTGCCGAGGTGATTTCTTCAGCCAGCGAGTCGGCCAGGCCAGGCTTGCTGATCAAACCCATCAAGTCGGAACCGACGGCAGGGTCCAAAGCCGTTAGATTCACTGCGTTTTCACCGTTCACGGCAAAAACCGCTGTGCCTTCCGAAGTCTCTCCCACCAGGTATTTCATTGTCACCTTCCATGTTAGCTTGCTTGATTTTTGCCGACTATTTTGCCATATGTCAAATAATATCGATATTTTTGGGGGCCGCGAATGGTTGCTTGGGCAGACTACAAATCAGAAGCAAAAAGCCGCGGTGCGCTTGCTTTGGAGCTTTACGTCGCATTGAGCTCGCCAGCTAAAGCGCCCGAAGACGTAAAGGCTTCACTGCCGGATCACCTGGCGTATCAGGCGAAGCTTGAACATTCGGGGCAGCTGGCTTTTGCAGGTCCCATGTCGGATGAAACCGGCGAGCATATGCAGGGCATTGGCCTCATCATCTATAGGGCCGACAGTCTCGAAGCCGCCCGAAAGCTTGCAGAAAATGACCCGATGCACAAAAGCGGGGCACGCAGCTTTGTACTTCGGCGATGGCTGATAAACGAGGGCTCGCTGAACATCTCAATCGGACTATCGACTGGAACGAGCACGCTCAGCTAAGAGCTCCCAATAGACTGCGCCACGAAGAAGGGAATGCCAGACATGGATGCCATGCTTGATACCGAGGGCAAAGAGACATCCGCCACTCATGGTGCGTATCGAAAACTGCGCGAAATGATCCTGACTGGCGAGCTGCCGCCCGGTCAAAAGCTCAAGATCGAACAGCTCCGCGGGATGCTGGACACCGGCGCAAGCCCGGTTCGCGAAGCACTAAGCCTTTTGACATCGGATATGTTGGTGGAACGAATTGACCAGCGCGGCTTCAGGGCGGCACCAGTTAGCAAATGCAACTTCGAGGAAATCCTTATGTTGCGATGCAATCTTGAAGAAACCGCGTTGCGTACGTCCATCGCCAATGCAAACTCAGCCTGGGAAGACAGGCTTGTTTTGCGGCACCACCATATGAAGAAGGCGAGCCAAAAAGGGGCACACGACTTTGAAGACGCACACAAGGCGTTTCACATGGCCTTGTTGGACAATGCGAGGCTTCCATTACTCTTGCGGTATTGCTCGCAGCTTTACGATCTGAACATCCGCTATCGTTATCTGGCGGCTGGCGGGTCGAGTTACAAAAAGCGCGATATCAACGCAGAGCATCAGGAAATTTTGGACGCAGCACTGGATCGAGATGCAGAAAGCGCAACCCGGCATTTGATCGATCATTACCGTCGAACAGGTGACTATCTGAGCAGTCAGATGGAGTCGTGAAATGCAGCGGAACTGGTTTCTGGGCGATCTGCTTGATCAGCTGTTCGACCGCCCCGGCAAAAAGCGGGGCATAGATGACAAGCGATCCGTATCGGAGCTATGTGAAGCACTTTTATCTGCGGAAGGTGAAGTATCAGGTTTCGCGCTCGCATCAACGATACTGGATCGATACCAGACCTTGGACGACCCGGAAAAACTGGACTTCTTCGCCTATTTGAATGACCAGCTTGAGTTAGACGCGGATCAACTGTGTGAGACGGCGCGTCATTATGCCGAGTATAGAAGTGTAGATCTGTATAAAAAGCTTAGCGAGGCGGCCGAACCCAAACGGCAAGAATTGCTGCGCCGTCTGAATCAACCTTCCGGCGCGACGCAAGAGCTTGTGGCAATGCGCGTTGACCTGTTGCGTTTTCTCAAATCCAACCCCGAACTCAAGCGCACAGATGTAGATTTTGTGCATTTACTGCGAAGCTGGTTCAACCGGGGTTTTCTAGTCCTCAAACAAATCAGTTGGGATACACCAGCCCGCGTTCTGGACAAGATCGTCGCGTATGAGGCCGTCCATCAGATTCATGATCTGGACGACCTGCGGCGCCGGCTATTCCCGCCCGACCGACGCTGTTTTGCGTTTTTTCATCCCTCAATGCCGGATGAGCCGCTGATTTTTGTCGAAGTGGCTTTGACGACTGAGATTCCGAACGCGATTGATGTGCTTTTGTCCGAAGTTCGAGAACCGATCGAACCAGAACAGGCAACAATCGCCGCATTCTACTCAATTTCAAACTGCCAGAGGGGTTTAACGGGTATCAGCTTTGGAAACCTGCTGATCAAACAGGTTGTGACCGAACTCTCGCGAGAGCTTCCGGGCCTCGACACATTTGTGACCTTGTCTCCGATACCTGGTATGAACCGATGGTTAGCTGGCGAAACAGGGCATCTCGAGCATGGCCATGCTGCCGAAGCCGTACTTGCGGGAACAGCCCCTCCGCAGGACGTGCGGGCGATGGCCGCCCGATACCTGTTACTCGCCAAGCGCGAAGATGGGATGCCGCTGGATCCTGTGGCCCGCTTTCACCTGGGCAATGGCGCCGAGCTTCACGAACTGCATGCCGGGGCCGATCCGTCGCAGAACGGACGATCCCAATCCGGCGGCGCAATGGTCAATTACCTTTACGACTTGAAAAAGACTGAACGTAACCACGAAGAATTTGTGGCGCACGCCACAATCGAAACCTCGCGTTCCGTGCGCGCGGCTTCAACCGCAGTACTTGCGGCCAGACCAGAGGAAAATCCAGCGTGACTAACACTCTCTACGACAGCTTGTTTGCCCACCACGCGGGAAACGAGGTTCCGTTCCTGCTACTCGATGACGGAGAGGTAGTGTCATATGACTCGTTTCTGAAACGCGCGGCACAGATCGCGCATGTTTTGCAGAACAACGGAGTTTCTCCTGGCGACCGCATCGTTGTGCAGGCCCCAAAGTTGGCCGATACGATTGCACTCTATGCTGCTTCAGTTCAGGCAGGTGCTGTCTATTTGCCGCTAAACACTGCTTACACAATGGCAGAATTGGACTACTTCGCATCTGACGCCCAGCCTGCGGTGATCGTCTGCGACGACAACGACGCAGCCGAGATCAAAACACTGGCGGATCGGTATGGCGCAAGGCTGCTTACCCTTGGTGGTGAAATATCAAGCTTAAGCCGCCAGGCTGACGCGCAGCCCCGCGAGTTTGAAACCGTTGATCGCGCCCCGGACGACCTTGCGGCTTTGCTTTATACGTCGGGAACCACGGGTCGCTCTAAGGGCGCAATGTTGAGCCACCAGAACCTTTTGTCCAATGCGCAAGCTCTCGCGGATTTGTGGGGTATCACAAACAACGATCGCTTGGTTCACGCGCTGCCGATCTTTCACACGCACGGGCTTTTCGTGGCGATGAACACGTCATTAGTCGCCGGGTCCGAGGTTCGGCTGATGGAAAAATTCGACATTGGAATGATCTTGGAGGAATTACCGCATTCAACCCTTCTAATGGGTGTCCCCACTTTCTACACTCGATTGCTGGCGGATGACGGTTTCACCAAAGAGATAGCGGGGAACATGCGGTTGTTCGTGTCGGGCTCTGCCCCATTGCTGACCGAAACCCATCAGGCGTTCGAAGCGCGCACAGGCCACCGCATCCTAGAGCGCTACGGTATGACCGAGACAAACATGAACACCTCGAACCCTTATATCGGCGAACGTCGCGCAGGAACTGTTGGAATGGCATTGCCCGGCATCGAGGTGATCGTCACTGATCCTGAATCCGGTGAGCAACTGCCCAGAGGGGCGGTAGGAATGATCGAAATACGCGGCCCTAATGTTTTCCAAGGCTATTGGCAGATGCCTGAAAAAACCGCTGCAGAACTTCGCGAGAATGGGTTCTTTATCACCGGGGATCTGGGTAAATACAGCGAGGATGGCTATCTGTCGATTGTAGGTCGTTCAAAAGACCTCATCATCACAGGCGGTTACAACGTCTACCCTAAGGAAATCGAAGACGTTTTAAACGACATCGATGGCGTACTGGAGTCGGCAGTTTTTGGCGTCCCTGACAACGACTTCGGGGAAAAGATCATCGCCGCTCTGGTTGCTGAGCCAGGCTTAGAGCTCGACACGGATCAGATTGCATCAACCGTCAGGGAAAGGCTGTCGCGCTTCAAACATCCGCGTCGCTACGAACTCGTCCAAGAGTTGCCACGAAACACAATGGGCAAAGTCCAAAAGAACGTTCTGCGCGATCAGCACACAAAAAAGGAATCCGCATCGGCAATATCTTAGCCGACCTGCCTAGAACTTCGAACAAACCATAACCCTTTGAACTGATAGTATCCCATGGATTGAACCACCACCTCATCAGGAGATTGACCATGACTCGCATGACAGCAAAAGACTTCGATCAGGAACTGCTGGATCTGTACGACTATTATGCGCACGGAAAGATCACCAAACGCCAATTTCTGGACCGCGCCGGAAAATTCGCGGTTGGCGGCTTAACGGCTGCCGCGTTATTGAACATGCTCAGCCCGAACTATGCGCTGGCACAGCAGGTGTCGTTCAACGATCCCGATATCCACGCAGACTACATAACCTACCCCTCTCCGAACGGAACGGGTGATGTCCGAGGCTACCTTGTTCGTCCCGCTGGTGTGGAAGAACCCCTGCCCGGGGTGCTCGTGATACACGAAAACCGCGGTCTGAATCCCTACATCGAAGATGTGGCGCGACGCTTGGCGAAAGCAGGCTTTATGGCACTGGCTCCTGACGGCCTAACGTCGGTTGGCGGATACCCCGGCAACGACGCAGATGGGCGCGAGTTGCAGAAGACCGTCGACCGGGTTGAGCTGATGAATGATTTCTTCAATGGCTTCGAATACCTGTTGAACCGGGAAGACTGTACTGGGAAAGTTGGCGCTGTAGGTTTCTGCTATGGCGGTGGTGTGGTCAGCGCAATTGCCGTGGCCTACCCCGAATTGGCCGCCGGCGTGCCATTCTATGGCCGGCAGCCGGCCGCTGAGGATGTGGCTAAAATTCAGGCACCGTTGCTGATTCAGATGGGCGAGCTTGATGAACGCATCAACGCAGGTTGGCCGGAATTCGAAGCTGCGCTGCAATCCAATAATAAGGTTTACGAGGCCTACATCTACGAAAATGCCAACCACGGCTTTCATAACGACAGCACGCCTCGTTATGACGAGGAAATGGCAAACTTGGCCTGGGACCGCACCATTGATTGGTTTAACACCTACCTAAAGTCCTGAACTGAGTTCGCGGAATGGCGAAGCGACGGCAAAAACCTGTCGTCGCTTCGGTGTTCAAAAAGCTTCGAGAGAGTGTCATCAAACAAACCCAAAGCATTCTCGGCCAGCCCCAAATAGCTGCCTTTTTGCTGCACCAAGCTCGCGCCACTCGCCGAGTGGTAGCGTTGCATGTCAGCTTCAAGGTGTCTCGATTGGTAAGAGATCGCTCCTGGTTGAAGTGATTTTAGAGGGAGGAGTGAACGTCCGCGAGTTTTTGCAATTTTGCATCCGACTTACTGGCTGCATAGTATGTCGCGAACGGTTGTTTTGGTCCGGGACCCGGTCATTCCGGATCGCAATCTCGCTGCGTTCTGCCTGAACGTCCGCATTTTCCTCTGTTATGCAGCGGGTGATTTTCGGCGGTGCGGCGGGTAATCTTGCTACGCGCGCTCGCAGCGTAAATTATTCACTTCTACGGAGGGCTCGATGCGGTCATTCGCTCTACCGCGAAGATTATCCGATTTGCGGACCTTTTCCGTCACTGGCCCGCGTGCACTGCTGAGCCGCTTGTGACCCATCCGTCGGATACGCACAGTATGCGGTTCACAATTGAATAAAATTATTCGCCAACTTTGGGATAAATGAACCCGTTCACCGGGTAGAAGCTGCCATACCGGCCCGGATGGCTTTCAACGCGGACCAATGTCCAATCATTGTTTTTGGATACATCCTTGACGCCCATTTTCAATGATACCTTGTTGCGGTGCCAGTTGGCGTGGTTCACGATGACTTCTCTGTCAGTGACGACATCGGATACGACAGCCACGTGACCAAGCGGCATCCCTCGGGTTGCTCGAAATGACATGACCGCACCAACAACCGGTTCATTGCCTCGCTCAAAAGTATTGCGCGCCTTCCCCCACCAGTCCTTGGCGTTTCCGCGAATTTCGATACCGCTGAGGTTACGTGCGTAGGGTACGCACCACACCCTTTGCCCTCGAGCTTGTTTTTGAGAGACCTGGCGCAATGCCATAGCCTGACGTTCTGGATCGAGATCCGCGTCGTTTGAGCCCTGAGCGCAGGCCGAAACAAGAGCAAAAAGCCCCATCGCAAACGCAGCGCGAGCAGCACCGGGCAAGCGCGGCCGTTTCGTATTCGTTTTGCTGTCGCTGTTTTTCAAGAAATTACATTGACGGTTTGTGGAGTTGACTAGTTTTATGGTGATCTTGTGGCTTATGAAAAGAGCCCGGCCTGTTTCCCGGCAGAAATCTGCCAGTTGATATTCATCCTCGATGGGCCGAGCGCGAGACTTTGTAAAGTCAGCTTTCTGCGCACAGCCGCCGTCGGTCGATCGCGCAGCATTCGGTAGTTTGGGCTCAGAGCGGTCATTTGTTGCATTCGCCATGAGCAACCGCTGTGCGGACTCTTCGGTCATTCGCATGCAACACCAGTGTCTATCTTGACCCTTGGCAAATGGCTCAGGCCAGATTGTTCTTGTGCGCTTTGCCGTTCTTCATAATCACATCGAAATTGTCCGCAGAGCCCATGACCGTAAGGTCGGCAATCGGGTCTCCGTCCACGAGCAGAATATCGGCGTAGGCTCCGGGTTGGATGACACCGACTGGACCAGCCTGGTAGGGATTACGCGGGCCGGTCAAGTCCCAAAGCTGACCATTTAGACCAGTTGCCTGCCGCAAAATCTCGGCGTTGCTGAACCATGGCGTCCTGAGCTGCAATTCCTCCAACTGCGTTGCTTTCGTTTGCCTCGATCCGACGAAGTCTGTTCCGAGTGCAATTTTAGCTCCGGACTCTCGCGCTAATCGAAGCATGGCGTCGAGACCATCAAACGCCATCTTTTGGCGCTCTGCCTGGGCGGGTGTGAACCCTGCCGGAATTTCTGCTGCAAAAAAGCCAACCTGGGTTGAAAGCCAGACCCCTTTTTCCACGGCCAACTCCATCGACTCAGGCGTCATGAGGTTGCAATGTTCAATACATTGGTAACCTGCCTCAATGGCGGCCCGAACCGATGTGTCCATGTATGCGTGCGAGGTCGCGTAAGTGTTCCAACGTTTGGCCTCCTCTACTGCTGCTTCGAGTTCTGCCGGCGAATACTCGTTGATATCCAATGGGTCGTAGAGGCCAGTCACGGCGCCGCCTGAAAAGACTTTGATGAAGTGCGCGCCCTGCCGGAACTGCTCGCGTGCAGCCGCCAGAACTTCAGGAACCCCGTCTGCGAAAAGTGTGATCCCAAGTCGCTCCGCTTCTGTGAACGGCGGCCCGCCGAAGGCTCTCGGACGCACGGATCGCGGCCGAAGGTCGCCATGACCGGCGGTCATTGAAATCGCAGCGTTCGAGGCCTGAATACGTGGGCCGGGGTGAAGCCCTTCATCTATGGCGCGCGCCATACCGAGAATGCCGCCACCGGTATCGCGGACACTGGTAAAGCCACGCATCAGGGTGGCTTCACTTTCGCTCAATGCCAATGCAGCAATGTAATCTGGACGTGCCGTCAGGAAGCCAGCAGGGTCCTGGTTCCACTGCAGGTGCACATGCATGTCGAGGAGCCCCGGCATCAAGGTCCGTCCATCTCCATCGATGCGCGGCACCTCTGGCGCGGCATCAATAGCGGGCGAGACATCCTTGATCATTTCCCCTTCGACAAGAACGCTCGTGAGTTCGGTCAACTCATCGGACATCCCGTCATAAACACGCACGTTCGTGAAGAGCGTTGCATCTGGAGCTTGAGCTCGGGCTCGCGCCGGCACCAGCGCCAGCGCAGCGGTCGATGCAAGGCTGGACAAAAATACGCGTTTGGAGATCATAACTGAACCCTCAAGATGGCGAAGAAGTTATTGAAGGCTAACTCAGGCTCACCTGTAAAACCATCTGGTAAACCTAATGAAGAGGGTGACGTAAGGTATCGAGCTATTTGGGCGTTAAACTGAAGGTAATCCTACGTAGCAAGAACGCCCGCTTTGGGCTCGTAGCGGTCTTCCGGCAAGACTCAGTGTATGACTTCTCCGCGGACAGAAGCTGCAATCCCAATCATATCGGTAAAGCTTGCTTCCAGACAGAAACGGAAATTCGCATAAGCATCTGGAAAAAAACACGGAACTGACAGGGTCGCAATCCAATTCATTGTTTCAACGTTGATCCTGAAGACGCCGGATGTAGTCGCTGACGATCTCTTCCCAGAGCATCGGCCACCACAATACCCAATGACCTTTGTTGTAGCCAGGAACGGCCACGATATGAGTCTCACTATTGGCACCCATCGCTTCCATTGCGGTGAGGTTGGATAGGGAATGCTCGATGCTGTAGAACATGTCATCTTCCCCATAGATGGAAAGCACCGGCCCATCGAATGTTCCAATACGTCGAAAGAGCGTCGGATTGATTTGGGGATCACCGGAGCCCTCTGCCATCCATCCCCCAACGAAGTTGATCACACCAGCGGTGTTTCCCGGATCGTCGCCGGCCTGCATAAGGGCAACAATGCCCCCGCGCGAGAAACCAATCAGTAGAACCGATCCATCACTCACATCCGGTCGTTCCTGCAACGCATGCAGCGCTGCTTTTGCATCCATCAGCGCACGTTCCGCCCCTGCCAAAGATAGCCGGGCCTCCGTCGAATAGCCCTCGGTCCGATCTTCAGCAAAGCCTTCGTCATACAATCCGTCGGACCCGCCCCGACCGCGGCGCTGCGGGAACGCGGCGATCCAACCGTGTGAGTTCAGAACGTCCGCAAGCCAGTCGTTGGAAAAGAATCGATCAAAGGCCTGCGGATCGGTTCCAGAGCCGGTTGAGCCGTGATGAACAAGAGCCAACGGGAAAGGCCCATCACCGGGAGGTCTATAGATAGCCACAGCAAGCTCGACTGTTGCGCCGTCCTCTCGGAGTTCCGTCGCAAGGAAGTCTCGCGTTCCAACCTCAAACCACTGGCGGTTCGCCGTCGCGAGGACCTCTGAGAGGGTTTGTCGCTCGAGAATTGCAACGCGATCCTCGGATGGATAGATGCCCCGCAGTCGCCCGGTACCCGAAATTGAATAGCGCGCCGCGAAGTCATTGTCGGTGAACACCAAAGTGTTCCCATCTAAACGCGCCTTGCTTCGAAACCAGTTTCCGCGGCCATGCTGGCCACGTCCGACCGAGTAAACAACATTGAACAACCCATCCTCATCTCGGCTTTCGACGACGAGGATATGACTTCTCCAAGAGTCCCATCTCCCCGTCCAAATTCCAAGAAAAGGAGAATCTAGCGTTACATCAATTGCAATTTCGGCAGGAAGCGGGGCGTCCCCGATGAGAACGGAGTCTTGCGCAAAAGACTGAGTGGCCAAGACAACGAGTGTTGCGATGGCAAGAGAAAAGCGCATGACGAATGCCCCGATTCTGTACGTGATACGAGTCCATCCTTTTTTAGCACAGTACACGGTGCGTTTAGTGCAACTCATCTCTCTGGACTGCCAAGCCTGATACTCACCATCTTGTGAAGCATGGTTGGCATGGCCTTTGGTTCCCACTTGCACGCGTGCAAGTGGTCCTTTGCACACGCGAATTCTCAATGAAGCAAGTCCTGGCGTCGCAACGCGGCGGGAAACTGGCCTTTCGATTGTCGTGCAGCCATTTTTAAGAGGTGAGGTTACAAGTTTTGGACTGAGCTTCCGTGACCGAAAATTTGGCTAGTCGCCCAAACCTGAAACAAGGGACTTTAGTCGGAGGATTGCCCCCTTGCTAATGCGAGCCCGATCAACTGTAAGAGAAAAGCCTTCATCTTCCTCGTGAATAATGCGGCTATCGCGGTCGGCACTTTCATAAATCGCGGTCGCAGCATACGTCCGAATGGGATTTTGAAACCCCTTCACTCGAACAGGCTCTCGTTCCTCAACCTCAAGCCAGTCTTTTACCAAAGAATAGGTTTCGGCAGCGAGTAAGAGACCTCCGGGATCACACTCGGCCTCAAGTCTCGCAGCAAGGTTCACTTCGCGTCCAATAGCCGTGTAGTCCATCCGGTCTTCCGAGCCGAAGTTTCCAATCGTGCAGTAGCCAGTGTTTATGCCCATGCGAGCGCGAAATGGTCTATCGATCAATCCTTTGCGCTGCCATTCCGTTTGCAAGTGACTTAGGTTGCGTTGCATATCTATTGCCATTCGCACACATGCAGCGGCATCTTCTTCTACCCCGAGGCTTTCGGGTTCGCCAAAGTACAGCATCATGGCGTCACCAATAAACTTGTCGAAGTATGCGCCGTGCTTCAGGGCGATTTTGGACATTGCTGAAAGATACTCATTCAACAAAGTGGTCAGCTCCTCGGCTTCGAGTTGATCTGTGATTTCGGAGAAGTCGACGATGTCAGAGAAGAAGATCGTGAGCTTTCGGCGGCGGCTTTCGATGGCCGCTTGTTGGTCACCGGCAATGATTGACTCGTAGAGTTGGGGTGGCATGTATTTGGCAAGCTGTTTGGACAGGTTTGTCAAAGTTTCATTCGCTTCACGCATCTGGCTCAGCAAGTGTAAGTTGTCCAAGGCGATGTTCGCTTGTGCCGCAAATGTTGTGAGAATATCGAACTGCTCTTTTTGAAGTTTTCCGGTTGAATGCCTCAACACGGCGAGAGCTCCAACGGTTTGTCCTCCTTGTGAAATCGGCACCATGGTGACTGCCTGAAACCCTGAGGCGAGGAAGTTTCCAGCCCCAATGCGAAACCTGTCTTTCGATGCGGCGACGTCCGGCAAATCAATCGCCTCGCCGTTCAAAATGACATGTCCATGGATTGTCTCTGGATGAAGTGGCGCCGGAAATCGTCGCCGCCAAGCCTCGACGCCAGCCGGTTCGGGACCAGAAATTGCTCCCAATATCAGTTTGTCGCCGTCCTGTAATCCAATGCTGATTGTCGACTTTGGGAAAAGCGTTTGACCCGCTTCAACAATCGAGTTGAAGACAGGCTGAGGGTCTTTGATAGAGCTGTTGACGACCTCCAGGATTTTGGCAGTCGCCCTTTGCCGATCCAGCGCCTCCCGCAACCGGAGTTCCAAGGCCGCCAAGTCCTCAGCCTTCTGTTCGTTCGGATCAAGGACGCGTTCTGGCAGCGATTCCCCCCTACCCTTCGACATCCTGATCCTCCCGTTCGCGATTAGCCGTCGACCAAGTCATAGTGCTTGATGGATCGAGACTCGACGAGGTCTGCTTCTATTGGATCGATGTGCGGACTTTGATAGTCCTCACCCACAAACGACTTCAGTGCCTCCAGGCTCTCCCAAACCATAACGAAACTGAACTCTCGTGGCGCATCCTCTCTCGGCGCACCCGGAAAAAGGTGCACGATTCCAGGGGTGCTTTTCATCAACGGGATCGCAGTGTCGCGAAAAAAGCGGCCAAACTCCTCTTCTTTTCCCGGCCGCGTTGTCACCTGAAAAATGCGCATGATCATACATCCGTCCTCCAAAAGATGCGGTTTCTGAATGTATGTGTGCCTCACACGATCCAGCTTAGCATACTCGATGGCGAGTGTCAGATTATGGCTCCGAGCCGTCTCTCGGTGAGTTCAGTTCAGCAAACGCCTTGCAGACGAAGCTGCCTAATATTCAGCTTGTTGGTATGTCTGATAACGGCCCAAGGCGGACATTGGGGGAATTTTGGCTCGGTGCGGTCAACAGCTGTTTTTGGCGTAAGTGGCTGATACGGGGTAAAGCTCACACAGTCTTCTTCGTGTTGAATGGTCGCTACAGAGAACTGAAGAAGTGCGCCAAATCACTTGTCAACTGTTGTGTTGTGCCCGCAGTCATCCTATGTGCACTTCATCTGAAATGGAGATTTTATGTCCCGGTAAGGAAGGGAGGCAGCGCGCCTCCCGGAGCATATTCAAGATCTGAAGCACCGCCGTCGCTTTGTTGCGGACGGAGTTCTTCGATGTGCGCACTCTTTCCTACCATCAGCGCCCAAATCTGACTTGGGCCGGAGACATGAAAGTGAACACCCTATGACCAGGGATTACTCCGATTTCCTTCCGCTTCGCGCACGCGACGCCGGATCGCACGCCAATCTCAGCCCCCTTCAGGCATTGGGATGGCAAACGTATTTCGCCCAACAGATCAGCGTAGAGGACTTGTCGGCGACACCTCCCGTTCGCGTTGTCGAAGTGCATCGCAATGGGCTGCATGTCGTCGGTGACGGCATAGATACGGTACTTCCGCCGGGAGCCGACGCAACTGTCGGAGACTGGCTGATGCTGGACTCCACACGTCCGCGCTCCAGTCGGGTTCTTGAGCGCACAAGCCTCATAAAGCGGCGTGCGCCCGGAACCGACCGGCAGGAACAACTGATCGCGGCGAACATTGATACGGCCTTTATCGTCACGTCTTGCAATCAGGACTTCAAGGTGGCCCGGCTGGAACGCTATGCAGCTCTGGCTTTGGAGGCACGGATGACACCCGTCATCGTCGTCACAAAGACCGACCTCGTGACAGACCCGCAGAACTATATCGACGCTGCTCGCGCGGTATCGGACATGATCGACGTGGTCGCCTTTGACGCCCGCGGCGACGCGCCCCGGACAAAACTGCTTCCCTGGTGCAAACCCGGCAAGACGGTGGCGTTTCTCGGCTCATCTGGTGTTGGTAAATCAACGTTGGCCAATGCGCTGCTCGAGAGTCAGTCCATTGAAACCCAAACCATTCGTGAGGACGACGCAAAGGGGCGGCATACGACAACGCGGCGCGAGCTTCATGCTATGCCCAATGGCTGTCTGGTCTTGGACAGTCCGGGCATGCGGGAACTGCAGCTCACCGATGCAGCGGAAGGTATCAATGATCTTTTCGCCGACATTCAGGAGTTGGCCGCGCAGTGTCGATTCAAGAACTGTCAGCACGATTCTGAGCCGGAATGCGCTGTTCTGAAGGCTATCGATGAGGGTGTTCTTGATAGCGATCGGCTTCGCAGATGGCGCAAGCTCATGGCCGAAGATGCGTTTAACTCGGCGAGTCTTGCGGAACGCAGGTCGCGCGACAAGGCGTTCGGGAAGATGGTCCGCGGAGTCAAAAAACTCAAAGATGTCAGGAAGTAAGGCGATGACACAGTCGAAGGCCGGTCAAATCGTATGGCATGACCTTTTCACACCGGACAGGGCGCGTTCAATGGCATTCTACCAGCACGTCGCCGGCTGGTCTTATGAAGTCGAGCGGGCATCGGATTTTGCATGGGGTGGCGGCGAGCAGGATTTCGTCCTCGCCCTTTCCGGTGACGAAGCGGGCGCGGGTTTGATCGAGACGCCGCCCGAGCAAGCGAAGGGCTGGGTCGCCTACATCGAGGTCCCCGACGTGGACCTGGCGGCCAAGCGCGTCGACACGCTCGGAGGCAAAATTGTTCGGGAGCCATTCGAGGTGCCGGGCATCGGGCGCAACGCACTCGTTCGCGATCCGCTCGGCGCTTTGGTGGGGATTTCGCTGTCTCGGCACAGTTTCCCCGTGCCGAGACGGCAGTTTGGCCCTGAAGTGTATATCAGCAACGATGATGGCTTTCCGCAGGCGTTCTACATCGAACTCTTCGGATGGCAGGTGTCTCCCGATCGGGACCAGGATTGCGCCACTCTCCTCGGGCCTCGGGGCCGTCTTGTTGCAATCCAGCATGCCGCGACTTGGGCAACCGCCTCAAACGCATCTTGGGTCCCGAGCCTAAAAGTTGCTTCAGTCCCTGACGCCTTCCGTGCCGCTGAAACCAAGGGGGCGCATCCGGCCTCCTTGAACTTAAGCGAATCCGTTCAAGCTCAAATCCCCATCCTGTGTGATCCGGACGGAGTGCCGTTTGCGTTCGGCGGCAAGCAGGCAAACCCTTTCTAGCCACCTGCAGATTCTATTCAGGAACTGCAGAGCGGATATTTTCCGCTCTGCAAGGTCCGGAACTCAGCGCTTATGCGCGCTAGTGGACAGTGTATTGGTTGGAATCCAGCCGCAGACTTGTTTCTGAGGTCAGTTCTCCGATGCTTTGGTCCGGCATAGGGGGTGTGTGCCGTAGCCGCTCGGTTTGAAACCAATGACCGACACCTAGTCCCCTACAAGTCTCGCGTACTGCCGTGTCGAGATGTTTGGTGAGGCGCGGAAAGCTGTCTTTCAAGGGATATCCTGAATTCTGAAGTCGCAAACCGCATTACTGCCGTCGGCTGCGACTTCGACACAGATGAGTCACTTAGGCCTGAGAATGGGGTTTGTTTTGGGTCACTCGGCGGCCACCATCACGCTTTTTGCGACGCAGACCTCATTGACCGAGATTGCATTTCATTCAGCTTCGTCCGGGTCCGAAGTTGGGTCGATAACGAGTACCAGACGCTTTGCGATGGGGCCAACTCAAGTCGGTGTTTGAGTTCAAACTACCGTTGATTGCTTGCGCGAGCACCTCTCAAACAACTACTTCTGGAATAACCGATGCAAAACCAAACCGTTAGGGTTATGCCAATTGCTTCAGCCGTGGCATCAAGTCCAAGAGTTCCCGTGTATACGGATGCTCTGGTGCTTCGAACAACGAGTCCGTCTCCTGAACCTCAAGCAGCTTCCCATGTCGCATCACGCCCACCCGGTCACACATCTGACGTACGACCGGGAGATCATGGCTGATAAAGAGCATAGTCAGGCCCAGATGTTCTTGCAGGTCTTTGAGAATGTTCAGGATTTGCGCCTGAATGGATACGTCCAGGGCGCTGGTCGGCTCATCGCAGATCAGAAAACGGGGCTGAGTTGCGAGGGCGCGAGCAATACAAATGCGCTGACGCTGCCCACCAGAAAACTCGTGTGGATACTTACGCCACGCGTCCTTGGCCAGGCCAACCCAGTCAAGCAATTCGCGCACGCGCGGTTCAATAGCGGGCTTGGGCAGGATTTTGTGATGATGAATGGGCTCAGCCACGAGGTCCCCGACCCTCATGCGGGGGTTAAGGCTGGAGAACGGGTCTTGAAAGATCATCTGGATCTGGCGGCGGTAGGCTTGCAGGGCCTCTGCCTCCATCACTGTGACGTCTTCGCCATCAAAGATCACCCGCCCACCGTCCACGGGATAGAGTGTTCCAATCATCCGGGCGACTGTGGACTTGCCAGAGCCACTTTCGCCGACAAGGCCGAAAACCTCTCCGTCGCGAATGTCGAAACTCACTTGATCGACGGCAGTGAAGTACTTGCGTTGCGATGGCAGCAGCCCGCCTTTTTGCAGGAACGTCTTAGTTATGTTTTCGATTTCCAGCAGTTTGCCGGATTTCGACAGATCGGTCTTGTCCCAATGGGCCGCCAGATCTTCGATCTTGAAGGTTCTTTCCCGCTCGCCATAATTGACCACTGGGAAACGCTCGACTTTGGTATGCGGCCGCGGCACGGCGGCAATCAGAGATTTGGTATACTCATGTTTCGGTGCGCCGAGGATCTGATCAGTCGTACCGCTTTCAACCACATGACCGGAATACATCACGGTCACCGAGTCGGTGGTGTCGGCGATAACGCCCATATCGTGGGTGACGAGGATCACGCCCACCTGACGCTCTTTCGCCAGTTCCTTGATCAGATCCAGCACCTGCGCTTGGACAGACACATCCAAGGCCGTTGTGGGTTCGTCCGCGATCAGAACGCTGGGCTCGGTACAGAGTGCAAGCGCGATTACCACCCGCTGACGCATCCCGCCGGAAAACTGGTGTGGATACTGGTTGAAACGGTCCGCCGGGTCTGGGATGGACACTCGATCCAGCAGCGCAATGGCGCGCTTTTTGGCCTCGGAAGCCGAAAGGCCGAGGTGCAGCTGGATCGTCTCGACCAATTGCTCACCCACGGTGAACAACGGGTTCAGCGAGGTTAACGGGTCCTGAAAGATCATGCCGATCTCTTTGCCTCGGATTCGGCGTTTGTCCTCGGCGTCCAGTTCGTCAATCCGGCGACCGTTCAGCCAGACCTCACCTTCGGAGACGTGGGCCGGGGGATCCAGCAGGCCGATCACGGCATTGCCGGTCATGGACTTGCCAGCACCGCTTTCGCCGACGACGCCTCGGATTTCGCCAGGATGCAGATCGTAGGTCACATGCTCGACCGGCTTAAAGATGCCGTGGCGAGTGGGGATTTCCACTGTCAGGTTGCGGATCGAAAGAACTGGATCGGTCATTTCAGCCTCGGGTTCAGAACGTCACGCAGCCAGTCGCCCAGCAGGTTTACACTCAGCGCCAATGCCAGCAGGGTGCATGCCGGGAAGAACAGAATCCACCACTCACCCGAGAACAGGAAGCCCTGCCCGATGCGGATCAGCGTCCCCAGCGAGGGCTGTGTCGGTGGCGCGCCAACGCCAAGGAAACTAAGCGTCGCCTCGGCAATGATAGCCAGCGCCAATGAGATAGTCGCGATCACCAGCACCGGTGACAGCACATTGGGCAGGATATGGCGCAGCATGATGGTCAGCGGGCTTTGCCCGATGATGCGAGCGGCGGCGACGTAATCCTTGTTCTTCTCAACCAGCGTTGCGCCCCGAACTACCCGAGCAAACTGCACCCAATCGGACAGTCCAATGGCCAGAATCAACACCCAAATCGCCATCTGGTCGCGATACTCCACCGGGGTAATGCCTTTGGCGATCCCAAAGATCAGCATGGCCAGAAGGATCGATGGGAAAGTCAGCTGCACATCCGCCGTGCGCATGATGATGGTTTCGGTCCACCCGCCGAAATACCCCGATAGCAGGCCCAGTATGATCCCAAGAACCATCGCGAACAGAACGGCCGCCACCCCAACGAATAGCGAGATCCGCATTCCGTAGAGGATGGTCGAGAACACATCGCGCCCCTGATCGTCTGTGCCCATTACGAAGGTTTCGCCTGTAAAGGCATTGGGTTCCATCGGCGGGGTGAAGCCATTCATAAGGTTCAGGCTGGCCGGGTCAAACGGGTTTGTCGGCGCAATCAGTGGTGCGAGGATCGTGGCTAGGATCAGGATCAATGCCACCGTCGCCGACACCATGGCGACAGGCGAGCGGCGGAAGGCGTAGAACTGGTCGCTATCCAGAATGCGTTTCACACGGCTCATGCGCTGACCCTCAGGCGCGGGTCGATAAAGGCGTAAAGGATATCGACCGCAAGGTTGATGGTGACAAAGATGACCGAGATCATCATCAAGTATGCTGCCATGACAGGGATATCCACGAATTGGATTGCATTGATGAACAGAAGGCCCAGGCCCGGCCACTGAAACACTGTCTCGGTGATGATGGCAAAGGCGATGATGGCGCCCAGTTGCAGGCCGATAATGGTAATGACCGGGACCATAGTATTCTTCAGCGCATGGCGGAAATTGATGGTCCGGTCACTCAGCCCACGGGCGCGGGCAAAGCGGATATAGTCTTGCCGGAGTACTTCCAGCATCTCGGAGCGCACCAGCCGCATGATGAGGGTCATCTGGTATAAACCCAATGTAATCGCGGGCAGGATCAGCGCCTTGAGGCCACTGCTTGTCAGCAAGCCGGTGCTCCACCAACCCAGGTCTACGACTTCTCCGCGTCCAAAGCTGGGCAGCCAGCCAAGTTCGACCGAGAAGATGTAAATCAACAGGATCCCGATCAGGAACGTCGGCAGGGACACCCCGATCAGAGAGGCTGACATGATGAAATTCGCTGCAAACCCGTCTCGCCGGATTGCGGTGAACACACCCAGCGCGATGCCCAAGACTATGGCAAACACGGCTGAGACCAGCGCCAGTTCCAACGTTGCCGGAGCGCGTTCGGCCAGGATTTCCGCGACCGGACGCCCTTGACGGAAGCTGACGCCGAAATTGCCCTGTACCGCTTCCTGCAGAAACTTCACATATTGCACCGGAAACGGCTGATCGAGCCCCAACTGCGCCCGCAGACGTTCCACATCTTCCATGGTCCGCTCTTGTCCCAGCATATTGTCGATCGGATCGCCGACAAAGCGGAACATGGAAAAGGCGACCAGGCCCACTACGAACAGAACCAGCGCCGACTGAGCCACACGCCTGATAATGTATGACAGCATTTAGTTGACCGTTACCCAGCGCAGAAGGAAGAAGTTGTCGGGCCGTTGTGTCAGCTCGATATTGCTGCGCGCGCCCCAGACCAACGGTTGAACGTATAGCGGTACATAGGCCACCTCGTCGTGCAGGATACCTGCCACCTCGTCCAGCATTGCCTGACGTGTGGGTTCGTCAATCTCGGACTGGATCAGCGGCAGCAATTCATCCACGCGAGCGTTCGAATAGCCGCCAAAATTCCACGAACCCAACTTCTTTTCCTCATTTGGGGTCGAAGCGAGGAAACGCACGGGATGCTCGGCATCGAACGTGCCGGGTGACCAACCCAACAGATACATGTCAAAATTGTCTGCCCGCAGTTCGGGCCAGTAGTTCTGAACCGGCATCGCATCGAGCGTCACGTTCAGCCCGGCCTGAGACAGCATGGCGGTGATCGCCTGGCAAACGGCTTCGTCGTTCAGGTAGCGATTGTTGGGGCACTTAAAGCTGATCTCGGCCCCCTCAGCGCCAGCCTCAGCCAGCAAAGCTTTGGCACCCTCGGGATCGTAGACATAGGGATCCGCGTTCGCAGCCGAATAGCCGCGCATCGCAGGACTGACCAACTGGCTCGCCACCTCAGCATTGCCACGCATGATGGTTTGCAGGATAGCGGGAACGTTTACTGCCTTTGCCACCGCCTCGCGGACGCGCACATCTCGGAACAGGTCCGAGCCAACCTGCCCGGCTTCGCTCGCGCCTTCCTGCTGATCAAAGCCCAACATGATCACGCGCGCTTCGACGCCCTGAATGACCTTCACATCCGGATTGCCTTGCAACCGAGCCACATCCTGAATTGGGACCGGGTTGATGAAGTCCACATCTCCAGACAACAAAGCCGCCAGAGCGGTCGCCGGGTTTTGGATTGGCACCAGTTCAGCGCGGGTCAGGTTGTGTTCTGCTGTGTCCCACCAGCCGTCAAACGGTTCCAGAACAGTGCGCAGGCCCGGCTCTCGCGCGGTAACTCGGAAAGCACCGGTGCCATTGGCGTTCAGGGTCGCATAGTTGCCCGTTTCTTTGTCAGGCAGTGCTGCGTCGTTTGCCTCGGCCCAACCGCTATCCATGATCATCCAGTTGGCAATGCTGTCCGGGAAAATCGGGTTCGGCGCGGTGGTCATGACATCGACGGTGTAGTCGTCAACCTTCACTATCTCGCTGACGGGCGCGAACCAGCTGCGTGTGTCCGAATTTTCGTCAGACGCCCGCTGGTACGAGAAGATCACGTCATCCGCATTGAATTCAGAACCATCATGAAACGTTACGCCCTCGCGCAGTTTGAACCGCCATCCAGCTCCGTCCCCGATGGTCTCCCAACTCGTGGCCAGCGCCGGTTCAATGGTCATGTCCTTGCCCCGGCGCACAAGCCCTTCGTAGACATTGTTCAAGAAACCTAGAACCGGGGCAGAGTTGACAGCATGAGGATCCATTGTTTGCGGGTCCGTTGTAACGGCAAACGTGAACTCTTCGCCTGCGACGGGCAAGGCAAGCGCGCAGAATAGCGCGGCAGTGGTCAGACGTTTCATGATAGCTCCCACTCTTTGGTGGCGGGCCCCGCATCCCGAGGCCCGGCCACGTTTCTTAGTTCAGGCCAAAATGTTTGACCATAGGCTGATCTTCAGGATCAACGTTGATGTCCAGGTTTTCAGCCATACCCCAGTTCAACACTTGATGGTGGATCGGAATATACAGCTGTTCATCCTGCACCACGCGCCAGATCTCGGCGATCGCTTGATCTCGCGCGACGAGATCCGTGTTCGAGGCCAGCGACTTGATCTTGGCATCCAACTCATCATTGTCATACCCGGTGCCGTTCCACGTCCCAATGTCGCTTTCACGGCCATGGACTAGGAAGTTGAAGATGTATTCCGAGTCATACGTCGGAACGCCCCAGCCCAGCATGTAGAAATCGGTCTTTCCGTCCGTGATCAGCGGGAAATGCTGTGCTTTCGGTTTGGCATCCAGATTCACAGTGATGCCAATCTGACCCAGCATCCCTACAGCGGCCTGACAGATCCCTTCGTCATTGATGTAACGGTCGTTGGGACAATCCAGCCGGATCGAGAAACCGTCCGGATAACCCGCTTCGGCCAAAAGCGCCTTTGCGCCTTCAACGTCCGTTCCGCTTTCACTGTCCATCTCGGCAGTCCAGCCGTTCACGAACGGCGGGGCGATCATCCCGGCAGGTTGCGACTGACCGCGCATGACCACCTGTTGGATGGCATCTCGATTGATCGCTTTGGACATGGCCCGACGAACGCGGACGTCGGCAAGGGGGTTCTTGCCATCGACGTTATCCGCCTCGATGTCGTCCGCGCCTTGGTTCATGCCAAAGAAAATCACCCGGTTTTGCGGCGCTTGTTTTACGACCAAACCGTCCACAGCATTCACCCGGTCCAGGTCCTGCACCGGCATATCCTGAAGGAAGTTCACCTCGCCAGACAACATCGCCGCAACGCGGGTCGCATCATTCTGGATCGGTGTATAGATGATTTCGCTGATCGCCATCGGGAACTGATCGCGCCCCCAATAATCCTCGTTCCGCTCCATCACCGTTTTGACGTCCGGTTCGCGGCTGACCAGTTTGTAGGGGCCGGTTCCATTCACATTGACGGTCGCAAAGGTGATCTCACCGCCTTCAAAATCCTGAACGTTGACCGCGTTATTCGCCTCGGTCCAGCCTTTGTCCATGATGAACAGGTCGGTGAGGTTCGCAGGCAGAATGGGGTTCGGACCGTCCGTCTCGATCTCGATCGTGTGGTCGTCGACAGCGCGTACCTCGACAATCGAATTGATCAGTTCTTTCATGTCCGAGTTAGGCTGCTTCGCACGGTTGATGCTGAACACCACGTCTTCTGCGGTGAAATCGGCGCCGTCATGGAATTTCACGCCCTGACGCAGGTTGAACACCCAGACATTCGGATCGCTCTCGCTGGGGGCCCAATCAGTCGCAAGCGCAGGCTCAAATGCACCGCTCGTATCGCGAATGATCAGAGGTTCATACATCTGGTGGCGCACGGTATGCGTTGGCCCTTCGTTCTGCGAATGCGGGTCAAGCGTCAGCGCATCCCCCGAGCGCGCCCAACGCAGAGTTTCGGCACTGGCCAAAGACGTCGTCGTCATCAACAGCGTCAGTACGAGTATTGGATTTTTCATTATTTTCTCCCATGTTGCAGTCGTTTAACCGCATTGAATTCACGATACTGTGTCGCAAATTTCTGTTAACGTTATGGTTGCGGATAGCATACCAACTGCGAATGCATGTCAATCGTTCAACTCGGTGCTGATTTGCTAAACATAAGCGACCCGGGATTTTAGAAGGACAGCCACTCTCCCAAAAAACACCGCATCAAGTGTCTATTACTCAGAAGAGACGAACACAAACCGCAATAATCAAGCAGAGGTGGTCCTACCTTTTGACCAGTTTGCAGCCTAGATTAAGGTGTATCTTGGTTTCGTTTCAGGCTGCCGTTTTCTTGGATTCAGGTTTGGTCACATAAGCCTCGTTCGGGGTCAAGATGCCGTGGGTCGAGTGGGGCCGATCAGCGTTGCAATAGTCGATCCAGCGCCCGTTTCCCTCCCGTGCCTCTGAGCCGGTCTCAAACGCGTTCAGGAAAACGCATTCGTATTTCAGCGACCGCCACAGCCGTTCGATCATCCGGTTGTCGACCCAGCTCCGGCGCAGAGCTTCCCTGTTACCGTGAAAAAGTTTCCCGGTTCCACAGTTTAGGGAGTTTTGGGGCGTAAATTATTGATATCATAACGTTACCACAAAGGCGCAATCAGGAATTTCCGCCAAAGATGCCGAAATTCACTGTAAACTCCCAGCAATCAGGGAAAACCCGCGCAAAGCAACCCCGCGAAAATACGGAACCGAGACTGGCGTCAGAACCGTGCCCTAGTTGTACTTTTTGGAATCTTCTCTGATCGAGGCAGGGCGGCCCACCACACAGAAATATCGACAGGATTTCGTGGCGAAAAAATCAGTGCCGAAAGGTAGGAGTGAGTGGCGGTGCTGTCAGACGAATTCGAACCAGTCTCAGTTTACCGCGAAAACCGCGAACCTATCCGGAAGGTGCTGTCAGACGAATTCGAACCAGTCTCAGTTTGCCGCGGAAACCGCGAACCTATCCGGAACAAAGCTGACGCCACTCGCTAAGAGCGGCGGCGCGGGTCTGCTTGAAGGTGTCTCGACTGGCTAGCGATCTTTCCTGGTTGAAGTGATTGTAGACGGAGGAATGGACGGAGGCGAATTTCTGTAGACTTCGCATGCGCCTGAAACGCTGCATCGCGCGTTCGCGTCGTCGAAACGGCAGGTGTGAATTCTCGGCGCGGTTGTTGAGCCACCTGCCCGTCTGTTGTTTTTCGAACGCGCCTATTTCTCTGAGCGCAGCCTTGTAGGAAGCGAAGCGATCTGTGACGACCTCCTTGGCGCAACCGTGCCGTTTCATCAATTTCCTGAGGAATTTTAGGGCTGCAGCCTTGTTTCGGCGCTTGGTGACAACTGCTTCCAGCACTTCACCTTCGTGATCTACTGCACGCCACAGATAATGTCGCTTGCCATTCACCTTTACGA